>NZ_CP155793.1:1306357-2612714 GCF_039729145.1 Microbacterium sp. SY138
GCCGTCTGGTGTCGGAGTCGTCGTACCCCGCCGTCGTGGTGGAGGGCCGTGACATCACGACCGTGGTCGCCCCCGACGCTCCGGTGCGGATCCTTCTCACCGCAGCTCCCGAGGTACGGGCTGCACGACGTGCCGGTGAACTCGCCGGCGAGAACGCGGCTGCTGTCGCCGCGGCGCTGCACAAGCGTGACGCCTCAGACAGCGCCGTCGTCGACTTCCTGAACGCCGCAGAAGGCGTCGAGGTCGTCGATTCGACGGAACTCGATTTCCCCCAGACCATCGACGCCGTCCTCACGGTGATCGAACGAATCCAAGGAGCACACCGTGGCTGACGACGAATACGAAGGCGGCCCCGACCAGCTCGCCGAGAAGATGGACCAGCTCGACGAGCATCTCGCCGAGCAGCGCGCGGAGACGCTGCGCGCCGGCCTCTCCGACTACGAGCTGGACGATGAGGACGCGGAACTCCTCGCGGGCATCACGCTCGGCGAAGACGGCATCCACTACAGTCCGGCTCTTCCCGTGGTGGCGATCGTCGGACGACCGAACGTGGGCAAGTCCGCGTTGGTCAACCGCATCCTCGGCCGCCGCGAGGCCGTCGTCGAGGACACCCCCGGTGTCACCCGTGACCGCGTGACGTACAAGGCCGAGTGGGCCGACCGTCGCTTCTCGCTCGTCGACACCGGCGGGTGGGAGCCCGACGCGCGCGGCATCGACCGTTCGGTCGCGATGCAGGCCGAGGTCGCGATCGACCTCGCCGACATGGTGCTGTTCGTCGTCGACGCGATGGTGGGGGCGACGTCGACCGACGAGCACGTCGTGAAGCTGCTGCGCAAGAGCGGCAAGCCGGTGTTCCTCGTCGCCAACAAGATCGATGACGCCCGCCAGGAGCCGGAGACCGCAGCGCTGTGGAGCCTGGGCCTCGGCGAGCCCTGGCCCGTGTCGGCGATCCACGGACGCGGCGTCGCCGATCTGCTGGATGCCGTGCTCAAGAAGCTTCCCGAGGTCTCGGCCGTCGCGAAGCAGGAGATCGGCGGACCGCGCCGCGTGGCCATCCTCGGTCGTCCGAACGTGGGCAAGTCGTCACTGCTGAACAAGGCGGCAGGCGAGGAGCGCGTGGTCGTCAACGATCTGGCCGGCACCACCCGTGACCCGGTGGACGAGGTCGTGGAACTCGGCGGGAAGATGTGGCGTCTGGTCGACACCGCCGGTATCCGTCGTCGCGTGCACATGGCGCAGGGGGCCGACTTCTACGCCTCGCTGCGCACTTCGGCCGCGCTGGAGAAGGCCGAGGTCGCCGTCGTCGTTCTCGACGTCTCGGAGTCGATCAGTGAGCAGGACGTACGCATCATCGATCTCGTGCTGGAGTCGGGCCGCGCGCTCGTGCTCGCCTTCAACAAGTGGGACCGTCTGAACGACGACGATCTCGAGAACGCCGACCGCCGTCGCTACCTCGAGCGTGAGATCGAGCAGGATCTGGCGCACGTCGCCTGGGCCCCGCGGGTGAACATCTCGGCGAAGACCGGGCGTCACCTCGACAAGCTCGTGCCCGCGCTGGAGACGGCCCTGGAGAACTGGGACCGTCGTATTCCGACGGGCAAGTTCAACGCGTTCCTCGCAGAACTCGTGGCGGAGCACCCGCACCCGCTGCGCGGTGGCAAGCAGCCGCGCATCCTGTTCGGCACCCAGGCGTCGACGCGCCCGCCGACGTTCGTGCTGTTCACGACCGGTTTCCTCGACCCCGGGTACCGCCGGTTCATCCAGCGGCGTCTGCGCGAGCTCTACTCGTTCGAGGGCACGCCGATCGTGATCAACATGCGCGTGCGCGAGAAGCGTCAGCGCTGATCTGTTCCGGCGCATGTCGCGCCGTGGTGCTGTGACCCCGATGCTGTGAAAGGCTGAAGGGGTGACTGTCGTACCTCCTGCTTTCGGTGAACCGCGTCGCCCCGAGGGGCCGCGGAACCCCGGCGATGCCTGGGTGATCGCGGAGTCGGGGGAGAAGTACTGGGGGCGCTTCGGTGCTGCCGGGCTTCTCGCCTATGACCCCGCACGTGGCATCCTGCTGCAGCATCGTGTCGCGTGGAGTCACTTCGGTGGAACCTGGGGCTTGCCGGGCGGCGCACTCCACGAGGGGGAGAGCGCGATCGCGGGAGCGATCCGTGAGGCCCAGGAAGAGGCGGGCGTGCCGGACGGTGCCGTGCGCGCCCGGTTCACGAGCGTTCTCGATCTGGGCATCTGGTCGTACACGACCGTCGTCGCCGATGTCGGGGAGCCTTTCGAGCCGGTGATCAGCGACCCCGAGAGCGTCGCGCTCGAGTGGGTGCCGGTCGATCAGGTGTCGTCACGACCGTTGCACCCCGGTTTCGGTTCGTCGTGGCCGGCGTTGCTCGAACTGCTCGACGTGCGACCGGCGATCGTGGTGGATGCCGCGAATGTCGTCGGCTCGGTCCCTGATGGGTGGTGGAAAGACCGTGCGGGCGCCGCAGCTCGTCTTCGTGCGCGTCTGGAGGGACTGGCGGTCCCCGCGCACGCGCTGGAACTCGCAGGCGATGAGTGGTTCCCCGACGTGTCGATGGTGGTCGAGGGGCAGGCGCGAGGTATCGAAGACCAAGCCGGCACGGTCTCGGTGATCCGCGCGGAAGCCGCGGGTGATGACGCGATCGTCGCCGAGGTCGAGCGCCGTGTCGCGATGCAGCAGCTGGTCGTGACCGTCACGAGCGATAGGGGCCTCCGTGATCGCGCCGAGAGCGCCGGAGCCGCGCACATCCGTTCGGCCGGGTGGTTGCTCGATCTCTTCGCGGCCAACGGCTGACTTTCGCCCCAAGCCCCGCGCGCTGTTCCTAGCGCGCCGTGGTCCTAGCGCGCCGTGGTCCTAGCGCGGGTCCTGCGCGCTGTGGTCCTGACGTCGTGATTCAGACGAACATCACGCGTCGGGGCGGCGGGTCGGCATAGTCGCGGCCCAGCGGACTGTGCCACGTGATGCTGCGGTCCTTCTCCTGCTGAGCGGTCCAGCGATGCGAATCGGGAATGTCCGGATGCTTGAGCGTGTGGTGGCCCCGGCAGAAGTGGCCGAGGTTGTCGAGCCTGGTCTTCCCTCCCTTCGCATGATCGTGGTTGTGGTCGATCTCGCTGCGGTGCGCCGGCATGCGGCACCCCGGGAAGCGGCAGTGTCGGTCACGCGCGCGCAGGAACCGTCGCATCCCCTCGGTCGGCGTATAGGTGTCTGTCTCGACCACCATGCCTGTTGGGTCGAGGAACAGACGGGTCCAGCCGGTGTTGCGCCCCGCCAGCTCCCGGACGATGTCGGGGCTCAGGGGGCCGAGTCCGTCGAGCTCGGCAGCGCGGTCGTCGACGCCGGCGAGTGTGGTCGCCGCGACGGTCACCTGAATGCGGGCCTGGATGCCGTCGAGGGCGTCGCCGTGTGCGGTGCTCGGATCTGCGGTCAGGAGCAGATCCGAGAACAGGTCCGTCTCGGTCTGCTTCCACGTTCGGGTGTCGGCCGGGAAGTGCGTCAGTTCGGGATCTGTCGAGAACGTGTCACCATCAGCACCGTGGATCACGCCACCATCGACGAAGTCGACCGATGGGTCGTCGAGGGGAGGCTCATCGGGGTGGTCTACCTCCTCGTCGAACCACCAGGGCTGGGGCAGGATCTCGCGGGTGTCTCGGGCCCGCACGACTTCGCGCGTCATCCGGTTGAGTCGGTCGGAGATCGCGGTGGCGATCCACTCGGGGAGCACCGCGGTGAGAAGTGCCAGGCCGTCGTCGAGTGCTCTCACCGTCACACATCGTTCTTCTGCAGCGCGGCGGTGCCTCTCCACGAGCGTCTCGCCGACGAGGGCAGCCGCGACCTGGCGTACATGGGCGCGTGTGCGTGCGGCCGTGTCGCGTTCGGCGACGACGAGCGCCGCGGCTTCGAAGAGTTCCATGACCGCGGGATCGGCCTTCCTGTTGCGGATCGCTTCGGCGACGACCGCGCAGGCCCTGGAGATCTCTCGCACATGTCCGACGCTGATCATGCCGTCGGCGAATGCGGCACGGACGGCCGGGAGATGGGTGTGAAGGGCGTGGGCATCGGCGAAGGCGAACTCCATCGAGCCTTTCGACACGTGTCCGGCAGCGGAGAACTCCGCGATCATCGAGCGATGGATCGCCTCGCGATGAAAAGGGCTCGCGGAGACATCGGCGTCGAGGATGGCGATCTGCTCCGTCAGCAGGTCTGCGGCCTCGGCTTCGAGTGCGGCGATCCGACGTCTCGTGTCGACCCACGCGTCCAAGACGCGCCGTCGTTGCTCGAGATCGAGGTCGAGATCAGTCGAGAGTGGCATACCTCCAGATTAGAACAAAGCTTCGAATATCGTAAGGTGTGATGGCGGTGCATGCCGGGATATCAGTGAAAGCTCTCGTCGTTCCGCCCGCGCAGTTTGTCGATGTCGCGACGTTCTCGCTTGGTGGGGCGTCCGGCCCCGCGGTCGCGGAGTCCCAGCGCTGCCTGGGGCTCGCGCTCGGGAGTGCGATCCTCGTAGGCGAGCGCGGCCACCGGAGCCCCCACGCGCTTGACCAGCAGCTGACGGACGATGAGGATCCGATCGAATCCCGCAATGCGTATGCGCAGCTCATCTCCGATGCGAACCTGCTGCGCGGCCTTCACCTTGTCTCCGTTCACCCGTACATGCCCCGCTCGGCATGCGGTCGTCGCGGCCGACCGCGTCTTGTAGACGCGGATGGCCCAGAGCCAGCTGTCGACACGGGCGGCATCCATCAAGTGCTCCTCTTCCGCAGCGTCACGAGGGCGCCGGCAACGATCAGGCCTTGGCCGATCGTATAGGTGAGCATGACTGCAGGGCTGCTCCAGGACGGCAGCGAATCGGGGAGGAACAGGCGGAAGGCGAGGATGGTGTCGCTGGCGAGGAAGAAGGCCCCGCCGACCGCGATGAGGGGGTGACAGCGCGCTGAGAATGCCGCGGTTCCGCCGAGCACGAGCCCGTAGGCGGCGACGGCGATGAGCAGATCGCCCGTGTGCGAACCCAGGGTCGTGATCATGCCCACCCACCAGGCGGCGTACACCAGCGCCCACCAGGGCATGCGCCGGACGGACAGGTGGCGCGCGAACAGCACGATGTATGCCACGTGGGCGATGCCGAAGAAGGTCACCATCAGAGGCAGCTCCGGGCCCTGGGGGAAGAAGGTGCCGGCACCGTCGCCGAGCCAGGAGAACGACAATGCCGCGACGAGGAGGAGGAGCGTGATCCGCGGAGAGAGGCGTCGCGCAGAGACCAGCACCGGAACGGCCAGCAACGGCATCAGCAGCAGCTTCGTGGGCGCAGCGAGCGGATTGTCGATGGTCAGGAGGATGACGTGCAGGAGGGACATCACCGCGAACGGGAGAAAGGCCCACATGAGAGCGTGGCGCGGGGAGCGACGTTGCATCCCGCCATCGTAGGGTTCGCCCTGACTGGGGGTGACGGGCATCGCCGTCCCCGGCGTCGGCCCCGGAGTCATCCCGCTGTTCACGATTCGACGGCGACCTGCGTGACGCTGTCGTCGACACTGAGGTGCACGGCCGGCCAGTAGCCTTCGGGGAAGTGCTCTCCGCAGTTGTCGGTGAGGTGCAGTATGACGGTGCCGTCGGAGGCCGCCTCGATCGCCTCGATCGTGAGGTCGGAGGCGGCTTCGTCGAGCTCGCGGGGTTCAGGGGCACCCGTGCTGAAATTCGCGACGACCGCGTCGGTGGCGATCCGGTGCACGATGTCCAGTCGCTTCACCGCGTCGCGCATGCGGGGAAGGAGCGGTGCGACCTCGTCGGAGCTCGTGCCCTCCAGCATGAGCTCGACCTCGGTGCCCTCGACGGAGGTGGTGCCGACGAACCAATCGTGCGTCAGTACCGTGCCGTCGGTGAGTTCCGAACGGGCACGGGCGAACCTGCCGAGCTCGGGATCGTCGATGGTCGCGTTCTCGTCGGTCATGCCTTTCACGCTAGTGGCTTCTGGGTGATCGTCATCATGGGGTCAGATCGAGGGTGACCAGCGCGCGACCAGGTTTGAGCTCGGTCTTCTCCGTGAACCCGGCGGAGAGGAACGTGCCCAGGGTGCCGTGGAACAGGTCGTTGGTGCGCTTCCTCTCGCCCCCGGTGTCCACGGGATACCCTTCGATCAGGCGGGCCCCGGAGCCGCGGGCATAATCCACCGCCGCGCGCAGGAGTTCGAGGTTGAGCCCGGCACCGCGGTGTTCTCGGCGCACCACGAAGCACGTCACGGCCCACACTGATTCGTCGTCGAACGGCTCGGTGCTGGCCGCCGCGATGATGCGGGTGCGGGGAACACGCGCCTGGCGGGTGCGGGGACCGATGCGGATCCAACCTGCGGCCTCGCCGTCGACGTAGGCGATGATTCCCGGCGGCGGGCCGTCGTCGATCTCGGCGCGGAACATCTCGATGCGTTGCGGAGTCGTTGTCGTGTTCCAGTCCTTGTTGCTGAGCACCGGCCAGATGCACTGACAGCTTGCTCCATCCCCGCCTCCGGTGAGCGCGTGCTGCACGTCATCCCAACGAGCGGTCGTTGCCGCCTCGGTCGTGATCGTCACCATGCCGTGACGCTACGCCGGGCATCCGACACTCGCAACGCCTCGGTTCGCGGAGGGGATGGAGATACGGCTAAGATAGGGGAGTTGCCTGCGCGAGAGCGCAGAACAACGGGCTGTGGCGCAGCTTGGTAGCGCACTTGACTGGGGGTCAGGTGAGTTAGAGCGGCGGGACTGTCCGAAAACTAAACAACGGGATGTGGCGCAGCTTGGTAGCGCACTTGACTGGGGGTCAAGGGGTCGCAGGTTCAAATCCTGTCATCCCGACAAAAAGCCCTGGTGAGAGGCAACTTTCACCAGGGCTTCGTCGTTTCTGGGCGTGGTCACTGCCTGGTCCACTCGGCCGATACGGCTGATCTGCCCGCCGGTGAAGTGGACCACTCGTGTTTGACGCCGACGTTGCCGGAGTGGACCAAAAAGTGCCCGCGAGGTGCACCAATCTGCGGGCAGGCGGCTGCTCCGGCCCCTGTCTGGAGGGTCGGAGCGTAGATTCTGGGTGCTCATAGACGGGGTCCGTCGCGGCGGCTGGCGTCCTTCCTCGCGGGGGCTACGGAGAGGAACTGGTTGGCCTGCCTGGCGGCTTCGGCGAGGTGCCGGTGGTCGGGGTGGAGGTAGCCCTTGGTGGTCTCGATCGACTGGTGCCCGAGGATCTCCTGGAGCACGTGCAGGGCGATGCCGGCGTCGGCCATCCAGGTCGCCCCGGTGTGCCGCAGCCCGTGACGGGTGAGAGTGCCGAACCCGAGGCGCTTCACGAGGTCGTCCCACTGGGTTGCGTCACGCACGGTCGCGGTGGTCAGAACACCGCCGCGGGGTCCACGCAGGAGCGGGTCGTCGGGCTGTTTGTCGGCGGTGAGACGTTCCAGGACGGATTCGAGGGCGTCGAGCATAGGCACTGGGCGGTCTCGGCGGCCTTTGGTCTGCTTGATGACGAGGCCGCCTCGGCCGGGGTAGTGCTGTCGTCTGATCCACACGATCTGGTTGTCCCAGTCCACGTCTCCCGCCCGGAGGCCGGCGACCTCGGAGCCGCGGGCAGCGAGGAGCGCGGCGAGCATGACGTGATCGGAGTATGACTGGTGCACCTGCCCGCAGGCGTCGGCGAGTTTGCGCAGCGTGGCGAGGTCCGGGAGTGCGTATTGGCGCAGTGCCCCGGTGGTGTGGGTGACGTGCTTGCCGAGGTTGCGGCGGGCGCGGTGCTTGGCGGGGTTGATCGAGATGATGTCGTCGCGGACGGCTTCGTCCAGGACGCGCACCAGCGGGGCGATGGAGTTCTTGATCGTGGACGCGGAGTGCTCGGCCTCCCAGCCGTCGATGGTGCGGTCGATCATCCCCGCGGTGATCTTCGCGACCCGCACGTGTCCAAGCGCGGGCAGCACCCGCAGCCGGAGCCCGGTGTCGTAGAGCTCGGCGGTGGATGTGGGATCCAGACCGCGCTGCCAGCGGTCGCCGATTGATGCAGCGTAGGCGGTGAGGGTGACGGTGGAGTCGGTGCCGGTCTCGGTGGCCTTGCGCATCTGGTCGAAGAACTCCTCGACCTCCTCCATTGTGCGAACATGGCTGACCCGGCCGACGCGCTTCTTCGTGGATGGGTCGGTCCACCGTACTCGGGCGCGGAATCCCTCGCTGCGGCGTTCGACATCGGTGGTGAGACCTACGCCGACCGGCGGCATTCGGCGGTTGCGGGGGTCAGCCATGAGCGGTCTCCTGCTCGCGCACCCAGGCACGGACGGTGACGGGGTTGTACCTGTAGACGCCGCCGACCTGCACGAACGGCGGACCGACCTTCTCCCGCCGCCACCGAGACAGTGTGGCTTGGGAGACGGTCAGAAACTCGGATGCCTCCTTGGGGCACCACAGTGGCTCGAACGTGCCGATGCCGCGATCACTGGGCGGGCTCGTCATCGCCATGCACCTCGCCGGTCGTAGGGTCGGCGCCGAGGCTGGCGTAGAAGGCGTCCTCGGCGGCCTGCCGACGGGCGACATCCGCCTTCACGAACGCGCGGAAGTCCCCAGCCCGGTCCGGGATCACGGTGTCTTCGATCGTCTCGGTGGGCGTCTCGCCCGGCCACGCGGTCTGCCGGGTGGGTCGGTCGCGGTCCAGGCGGGTGCCGCAGGCGGCGACCCAGTCGCGCAGGCGTTGGCGGGCATCGGCGAAGTCCCTGTGCCATCCGTTGGGTGCCGACCCGTTCTCCTCGGGGTCGTATGCGCACAGCCAGTGCAGATGCAGGGCGCTGAGCTCCCACAGCAGCTCGGGATGGCGGTGCCAGAACGGCGGGATCACGCTCGCGGGGAGCCCATAGGTGTGGCGCAGCCAGGTCACCCACTTGTCGAGCTCGACCCACTCGCCGGCGGCTTCCTCGGCGGTGAGGAGGTTCCAATTCACTGGATGCGGCGGCTCTGCGAGCAGTTTTTCCTCCGCATCCGTGACCTCCTCATCGGCGTCATCGTGCAGCGGGGCGGGCTCGGGCTCGTCCGCCTCCGGGACGTCATCGACTTCGGCCATCATGGTCTCCTCGGTCACAGTCCGAGTGCCGGCGCTGTGGACGGGGACGGCCGGCGCGGCTCCTCATAGCTCGCGGTTGCCCGAGACGCGGCCGGAGCCGGAGCCTCCTGCCCCGCGGCGGCACGGCTGGCGCGGGGACTGCGGTCGACGTCGTAGCTGGTGCGGGCGGTGTCGTGACCGATCTTCTTGGCGACGAACTCCTCACCCTGAACGGTCTGCGCGTCGCGCTCGTACTCGAACGGGTGCGTGTAGCCCTCGGCGACGAAGCTGTCGCCCTTCGCGAACCGGTCGTGCGCACGCTCGGCGGTGGCCCGGTAGGCCACGAGGTCGTGAAACGTGGTCTCCAGCTCGGTGAACGACCCATCCGGCTCCCGCCGGTAGTGCTCCTGCCCGACCCGGGCGTAGAACCTCGCCTCACCCTTGTTCGTGCGGCTGAGCTGTGGGTCTGAGGCGATGAACCCTGAGAACGATTCCTGCGTGCGGATCGCCATGACGACTGCCCTCCTTGACTCGACGACCCCACGGCGGGGTCTCCTTGCCAGGAAGGTGCGCGCACCCGTCCCTACGGTCGCTGTTGCAGCAGCGTCTCGACCTCTGTCCGGTCCGAGCGCAGCCTGGCCGCGTCGGACCGCTGGCTCCAGGTGCGGAGCCTGGTGACGATGGGCGGGGCGGATCGGAGCAGGACGAGGGCGGTGCCGAACGGGAGGGTTCGGATCGCGTCGGGTGGCATGATCGGCACCCGCCGGATGGAGCGTTGCGCGGTGCGGGAGCCGTGGTCGCCGATCGTGGTGGAGTCGGTCACCTCGTCACGCTCCCCGATGAGCGTGGTCAGGTCGTGGAGGTCTTTGGAGTTCGACGCGCCACCGAGGATGATCTTGACGATGGAAGCGTCCCAGATCGCTCCGGCCGCGTTCTCGGACCACTTCTCCCGCGCTTGGGCCAGCGACTGGAGCACTGGCATCGTGGTGATCCCGGTGCCGCCGCCTTCGGCCATCAGCGTCGGCAACGACGGCAAGGGGGCGAGGTTGCCGACCTCGTCCAGCGCGAGCAGCAAGGGCGGGTCGAGGCGGGCGCCGGGGCTGGTGGCGGCGATGCGGCGGGCGGCTTCCACGAGGTCTTCCACGAACGCCGCGACCAGCGCCGCGCTGTTGTTGGCTCCGGCGCCGGTGGCGAGCAGGTAGAGGGTGCCTTTGGCGCGGAGGAACGCTTCGGGGTCGAAGTCCTCGCCCTCGCGAGGGGATACGGCGTCGAGGACGCGCGGGTCGGCGAGGGCGGCCAGGGCGAGGGAGACGCCTTGCCAGATGGAGTCGCGGGTGCGGGGGTCGGAGTCGATCATCGCCTGCAACGACTCCGCCCACCCGACAGCGGCCTGCGGGTTCGCGGTCAGGATCGCCACCGCATCGGCGGCGGCGGACGGGTCGAGGGTCCATCGGAACAGCTCGCCCGGCGGACGGTGATCGAGGGCGGCGGCGTGCAGGAGGGCTTGGAGGGCGGTGCGGGTCTTGCCTTCCCAGAATCCGCCGCCTTCGACACCACCAGCAGATAGGCCGGTGCCGGCGGCGAGCCCGGTGGCGCGGATCATCGCCGTCAGCGGGTCCTCGCATCCGCGGATCGGTGACCAGCGCAGCCCGGCGGGGACGCCTTCGGCGAGGTGCTGCGGGTCGAACACCGCCACCGGCCCGCCCGTGCGTTGGCGGGCGCGGAGGGTCGCGGTGAGGTTGTCCGGGCGAGTGCTGGTAGTCACCACCGCGCCGGGCGCGTCGAGGATGGCGTTGATGACGATATGGGCGCCTTTGCCGGATCGGGGCGGGCCGAGCAGGAGGATCGAGTCCTCTACCGAGGCCCATACCCCGTGCCCGCGGGAGGTGCCGATCCGGTAGCCGACGTCTGCGGGTTGCGGCGTGTCCAGGGAGGGGCGCAGGTGCCCGGCGCGGCGTAGCAGTGCCTTCTCGGATGCGGCGCGTGCGACCTCGGTGCGGGTGGCGATCCCGGCGATCCGGTACGGGTCGGTCTTCACCTGCCGGCCGTGATCCCGCACGACCCGCCACACCCACCACCCGGCCGCGCTGGCGGCGAGGATGAGGACGGTCGCGGTGATCCAGTATGCGACCGCGCTCAGCCCTGGGGCGTCGAGTGCGGTGGCCGGGTCGGCGGGGTTCAGCAGCACGCCCAGGCCGGTCTCGACACCGCCGGCGGGTTGGGTGGTGCCGGTGATCCATGCGGCGACGGACCCGGCGGCGCGGAGGATACCGGCGAGGATCGCAGCTGAGATGAGGATGCCGATGCCGAGGTTGCTGAGCTCGTCCCCGAGGGACCCGGCAGGTTTGGGGGTGCTCATCCGGGGTGCCCGATCGTGAGGGTGCCGGAGACGCGGCCGAGCAGGATCACTTCGCGGGTCGGACTTGCGCCGGCCTGCTCGGCGGTGAGCAGGGCGCGCATGGTGCCGTCCGGCGCGGCATCCCCGTGCGCGATCACCACCGCCACGGCGACATCCTCACCAGGCACGAACCCCTCCCCGTGCAGCACGACCAGCTCCGGGATCACCTGCGGTGCGGGGCGTTCCGGTGCGGGTTCTGGTACGGGACGGCGGCGGCGGGTGCCGGGGGTGATGATGTCGGTGAACACGGTTCCGTCCGCCTCACGGACCTCGACACGCACCGCCGAACGGTGCGTGTCGGTGAGCTGGTCGAGCACGCGGGCGAAGTCTTCCCGCCGCCACGCCGGAGCGAACGGCTCCGGCCCCACCGGGTCCCCGTCCCCGGTGACCGTGATGGTCCCGGCGGGCGCGACGGTGATGACCGCCTGCGGGAGCACGACCGGGACCGGCGGTGTCTCGCTCTCACGGGCGATGTCAGGGGTGGTGCGCTTGTAGCGTGGGCGGGCCATCAGGATTCCTGCCGATCGTTCGAGATTCCCGAAGAACCGTCGAGATTCCTGAGCTCGCGGCCTTTTTGGGTCATGCGTCCAGTGGTGTCGAAGGCGGCGAGCTCGGCGGGGTGGAGCTGGTGCTGCACGACGAACGACCTGTCCTTAATCCGCCACAGGCCCTGCCCCGTGCCGAGCCCGGGGAGCAGCTTCTGCTCCGTGCCGGTCAGCCCGAGCGCATGGGCGGTCGCGCCGAGCTGGTCGGGCTCTTGCCGGTAGATGATCCTGGTCTCCGCGTTCGCCAACAGCGACGAGGCGAGGGCGCGCATGGCGGAACCTTGGTCGCCGACGTTGTCGAGGTCGGTGAGCTTGTGGAAGATCAGCATGTTCGCGATCCCGAAATGCCTCGCGAGCCGCCACTGCGCATCCATGCGCCGCAGCAGGGCGGAGTATTGCATGAGTCGCCAGGCTTCGTCGTAGATCACCCACCGCTGGCCGCCGTCCGGGTCCGACAGCGCCGACTCCATCCACGCCGAGGAACACGTCATCAGCACGGAAATGAGCGTGGCGTTCTCCGCCACCCTCGACAGGTCCAGGGACACCATCGGCAGGGACGGGTCGAACCGGACCGTCGAAGGCCCGTCGAAGAGGCCTTGGAGGTCCCCGGCGACGAGTCGGCGCAGCGCGTGACCGACGAGGCGGCCGTCTTCGGCGAGGCGCCCGTCCTCGTCGTCTGCGGGGTTGGGGGCCAGGATGCGGTCGACGACCATCGGCAGGATCGGCACCTCCGCCGACCTCACGGCGTCCCTCAGGGCGAGGTCGATCGCGGTGTGCTCCAACGGTGACAGCGGCCGGTCCAGCACGGTCTCCGCGAGAGCGCCGATCAGGTCGCGGCGGCGGGAGGCGACCTGCATCGCCCACTCCGCGTCCGACACAGCAGAAGGCCGGTGGCCCTCATCGAGCGGGTTGAGCCGGTTCGACAGGCCGTGGCCGAGGACGATCGCGCGTCCGCCGACCGCTTCGGCAACGGCGGTGTGCTCGCCTTTCGGGTCGCCGGGGACATACACGCGGCGCCCGAACGGGAGGGAGCGGGTGTACAGGGACTTCGCCAGCGACGACTTACCCGAGCCGACGATCCCGGCCAGGACGAGGTTGGGCGCGGTGATCAGCCCGCGCTGGTAGAGCACCCACGGGTCGTACACGAACGACCCGCCGGAGTAGAGGTCCTGGCCGACGAACACCCCCTGGCTGCCGAGGCCGCCTTCGGCGAGGAACGGGTACTGGCCGGCGAGGGTCGCGGACGTGTCTTGGTGCTTGGGGAGCCGGAACCGGCCCGGCGTCCGTAGCGCCGCCGGTCCCGCCTCGCCGGCGGCGGGCAGGTAGGTGGTGGCGCGTTTCTCAGCCTGCTCGGCCTGCCAGCGGGCTTTCGCCTGCGCCTTCTGGGTCTCGCGGGCGGTGGTCTCGATCCGTGTCGCGGCCTGCCTGCGGGCCTTGCGGTGCCGGCGGCGTTCGCCTTCCGGGCCGACCAGCACCGCCGTATGCAGCCGGCCCTCCTCCTGCCCGCTCACAGCGCCAGCCCCCGCCCCTGTGACACGGACGCGCCCGGCCGGCGGGCGAACCAGTCCTTCCCCTCGGATCGCCGCGCCCGCGCCGATGCACGCTCCACCGTGCCCACGGCCGACACCGACGCCGACGTGAGCTCGGTGGCCAGCGTGGGGGCGGTGTGTAACTGCGGGTCTGGGGCAGCGTCGTGAGCACGCAGCAGGGAGACGTGGCTGAGGAAGGGACTGTAGGTGAGGGTGTAGGCGCCGCGGGTCGCGGTGCGGTCCAGGGTTCCCACAGGGGGCGTGTCGTAGACGTACCCGTTCTCGAGCGCGGCCTGGGTCGTCTCCTCCCCGAAGTCATGCCCGGTGAGGTGGTCGATCGCGGCGTCCGTGCCGTCACGGTCGATGATGTCGAGCACCCGATCCGCGTCCTCCCCTTGGAGGAACACGACACTCACCCACCGGCGGCCCGCTGTGTCGGGCAGGTCGGGGTCGTGGTCGATCAACTCGACCAGGCTGTCCGGGTTCCGGCGGGCGGCGTCGGCCACCCATTCGGGGAACGCCCCGTCGTGGTCGGTGTGGTCGCCGGGGTGATCGAGGGCGTACTGGCGGGACTCGCCGGCGGCGGACAGGAACACCGCGAGCTCCCGCAGCGCCCGCGCCGGGGACACCGGCGCTCCGGTCCCGGTGAACAGGTCCCGCCCTTCGAAGCTCTGCCCGGTGGCGGTGTGCTCGATGCGGTACGCGTACCGCTGGTGCTCACCCAAGGGGGCATCCGGCCACACCGTCAACGTCAGCTCCCCGGCCTGCACCGTCGCCAGCAGACCACCGGACGTGTCGAGCGGTTCCGGTGCGGGGTGCCAGGCGATCCGCCCGGACTGGCCCATCGCGGCGTCCACGCGGTCATGCACCGCATCCAGCAGGGTGCCGGCCTGGTGCAGCTCGTCGGCCGCCGCCAGCGCCGCGGTCGCCCCAGCGGTCTGGTTGCCGGCGTCGTCGTGCGCGCGGGACCGCCCGCCGATATGGGCGGCGGCGAGCTGGTCGAGCACCTGCCGCAGCGACCGCACGCCCGCCAGCAGATCACCGAGCACCGGGTAGGTGTCGGCCGGGTCGGTGAACGTGCGGGTCGCGTGGGCGAGTCCCCGCAGTGCCTGGGATGCTTCGGCGGCGTCGTCTACGGGATGGGTGAAGGTCGGCATGATCGGAGAACTCCTCGCAAGTGCGGTCGGATGGTGGGGGTGGTCAGACGTTTCGGCACAGCGGCAGCGCGGCGGCGGCGAAGGCTTGGGCTTGCTGGCCGACGAGGCGGCGGGTTTCGCAGGACGCTTGGATCGCGGACTGCTCGACCGCGGCGACTGCGGCGTCGAGCTCATCGACGGTGGGTGCGGAGATGCTGATGAGGCCGGTGACGCGCAGGACGCCGTGCCCGGCGGTCAGGTCGGCTTCCTGCTGGAGCACGTCGTCCAGCTCGGCGGATGCGCCTGCGTCTTCGATCTGCCCGATCTTGCGGCGCTGCGCTTGGTCGCTGATGAGTTCGGTCTTCTTCTTCCGCAGGTCGCGGGCGGCCTGGTCGGCGCGGACGGGTGTGTAGTGCAGGGCGAGGGTGCGCAGGATGCCGCCGGTGAGCACGAGCGGGGCGAGGAAGCCCGGATACACCTGGGAGCGGGGCCATTCGGTGATCCACAGCACCGCATGGTGCGCGGAATCCGACCGCAGCCGTTCCCAGGTCTCGGTGACCGCGACCGGGCCGGCGGTGGCGAGGTCGCGGCCCAGGGTCCCGTGGCGTTCCAGGGCGGGAGCGGCGGCCGGGTCGTAGGCGGAGCGGAGGATGACGGCGACCTCGCCCGGCGTGAGCCACCCGGTCGAGGTGAGCTCGGCGGCCCGCAGCACCGTCGTGAGCGTGGTCATCTCCTGCCGCAGCACCGCTGCGGCGCCGCGTATCCCGCCGCCTGCGGTCCTGATCTGCCGGGCGGCCGCTTTCATGTCCAGGGCGAGGCTGATGGTGGTGGCGTGACGTTCCCCGGCGGGACCGGCCCGGTCGATGAGCTCGGCGTAGGTGGTGGAGGCCCAGGAGCCGTCGTCGGTGCCGTGCGTGCGCCACCACTCCGCCAGCCCCGTGCCGGAGTCGGGCAGGGTGCGCTCGGACACCTGAATCCGGGCGATCCGTCCGGACCGGCACGCGGCGGCCAGCACGCGCCCCCACCCGGACACGCGGCGCTGCTGCTCGCCGGGGTCCAGGAGCACGAACGCGGGATGGGAGACGCCGAGGATGACCGTCAACGTCTGGGCGTGGGGGTCGTGGATCATGCCCGCCCCGGTCTCCGGGTCCTCCCACTCCCGCAGGGCCGCGGCATCCCCTGGCAGGGCGAGGGTTCCGGCTGGGCGCGGCTTGATGATCCGGCGGCGGTGGATGAGTTGCCCGAGATAGGTCCGTAGCGTCCAGCGGGCAAGGATCGGCACCCACTCGATCAGCTTCCGACCGCCGGCGGGGATGACCGCGAGCAGGGCAGCGCCCGCCCAGACCGGGGAGGTCCAGGCCAGACCCATGCCGCCTGCCGTGTAGAGGGAGGCGACGACGGCGAGGATCGCGATGCCGAGGACGATCAGTTGCGGCAGCGACAGGCCCAGCAAGATGCCGCGGCGGGTGAGCCGGGAGAACTGCACCGGAGCGAGCGGGTAATCGGCATGTGTCGTGGTGGCCATTAGGGGTCACTCCTTCCCGGGTTTCGCAGGCTTGGTCGACGGCGGCGGGGTCGGCTGTGCGCGGCGCGGGGCCGACCCCGACGACGGGACGGACGGCGGAGCGGTCGGGGCGGGGTTCGCGGTGGCGGGCGGGACCGGCGGCGTGGCGGCCTGCTCCGCTGCTGCCCCGGCGTGGCCCTCGGCGGCCCCGCCGACTGCGCTCCCGGCCTTCGGCCCGGCCGTCGCGGCGCCCTTGACGACTTCGCCCCCGACGACCACGGCCGCACCGACCGGACCGACCGCCGCACCAGCCCCCGCAGCACCGGCCCCCGCACCCGCGCCGGCTCCGGCGCTTGCCCCGCCGGATGTGGCGGTTGTGCCTGCGGCGGTCCCTGTCGTTCCCGCGCTGGCCGTCGAGCCAGCGGCACCCTTTGGAGCCGCCCCACCGCCACCGGCACTGCTGCCGCTGGTGCCGGAGTTGCTGCCGCCGTCGAGGACTTTCTTGGCGGTGTCGCCCTGCGGGGCGGACGGGACGGGGACGGGCCGGTTCAGCGCCGACTTCGCCTCCTGCTCGCTGGACATGGCGTGGTACATATCGAAGCCGACGAAGGACAGGAACTTGTAGGTGATGTAGGGGGCGAACGCGGCGATGAACATCAGCACCACCCCCGCGATCGGGTCGCTGATCGAGGCGAGGTCGGCCTCGATGGGGGCGGACACCTGGCCTATGGCGACGAGGAAGATCACCACCAGGACGAGCTTGGAGAAGATCAGGGCGATCACGAATGCCGCCCACTTGGCGAACCAGCCCTTGGTGGCATCCCACGTCGCTCCAGCGAGGGCGATGGGTCCGAACACGATCGCGACCAGCAGGAGCGCCTTGCGGATCAGCAGGGAGAACCACACGATCGCAGCCGCACTGATGGCGAGGCCGGCGAGGAAGATGGTCAGGATCGCGCCGACACCGGGTGCGGCGATGTTGATCCCGGCAAGTCCCGTGGCGAGGAGCCCGATCTGGGTCCCCATCCCTTCCATCGTGTTCCCGGTGGCCTGCACGATGCCGACCGCGAGCTGGTCGGTCACTTCCAGCAGCAGCGCGGTGAGCGTGATGACCAGGAAGCTGCCGAGCACGCTCTTGGCGAGGCCGAGGGCGGCACGACTGAGCGCGGTGGGGTCGCGGTGGATGAGGCCGGTGATGAGTTGCAAGCAGAAGAACACGAGCATCACGAAGATCGCCACGCCAAACAGGACGTTGTAGACACCGATGTACTCCGGGCTGGTGACATCGACGAGGGTGGTGGTGTCGAAGACCCACCACACCGCCTCGAACAGCCACGCGGCAGCGCCGGCCATCGCCTGGCCGAGCCAGTCGAACGGGGCCGCGATCAACGACGCGGTGCTCTCCCCGACCGCGTCGCAGACGGAGGAGATGACCGGGACATCGCAGATGCTCACCGCACCCACCTCCACGGATGGCGCCTTGCTCGGGTGGTCATCAGACGGCCTGCCCGACGCCCCAGAAGAAGTTGATGAGCGTCACCGCGGCGCCGCAGATGATCGCCGCCCCACACGACACGAGGACGCCGACCTTCCCGCGGGAGGCGAGGTGCGGGTTGGAGGAGTTGGCGCCGAAGCCCCACACGATCGCCGAGACGATCAGGGCGAGGACGGAGAGGATCAGGCCCACGGTCATCACCGCGCCGACGATGATGCGCAGTTGCTCGATACCGGGAAGACCCGAGCTGTTGGGGTCGATGTCGATCACGATGGGTGCTCCTGACTGTTCACGGGACGTGTGCTCGACGGTCAGGTGCGCAACCCGGCCCCGCCCGTCAGTCCGGGGCACTCTGTGGGTGGTTTCGTACCGTGGGGTATGACGATGGCTGCGGTGAGGCAGCGTACGAGCGTCGCGCGGCGCGAGTACATCGACGCGACTGCGGAACGCGCTTCATGCACTCTCACGCTGTGTTGAGGTGACACCCGATGGAGCGCGCGTTGCAATATGGGAAGGTCGGTGACTGAGAGATTCGGATAGAGCATGACGGCACGGAGAGCGCAACGGCCACAAGGCCCGCCAGAAGCACGACCGCTGGCGTCCGCGTCCACCGAGATCGAAGACGTCACTGACGAGCCCAACAGTGAGACAGCGATTCGCGATATCGGCAAAGGATTCCGCTGGTATGACCTGCCGTATCTCGTGCTACGCAGTCTTCAGCGTTCAAACGTGGACCCGTGGATTCCAGCTCGTTGGCGCGTGAAGATTCGCGAGATATCAAACTTGCTGTATCAAACGCACCACACGCGCGAACGGCGCGGTGATAACGATCTCTATCGTTTCGACAAGATAGAGCTGCCTTCCGGGGAGGGCGTGACGATGCCATACGCATCGCTCGTTGAGTACTTCACGGCAAGCGGTGTTCGGGAGCTACACAAGGCGATTCGACGGTCTGGTTGGGACGGTGCTCGGTTCCTTGGCATGGACCCTGGCGGAACAGAGACGGTCACCTCGTCACGCCGCGGCGACGGTCGGACATGGTGGCGGATGGCGGAGCTGACATCGAGGTCGGCCGAATACACGTCCATCGATGCGCAGCGGGCAAAGCTGCCTGCTGGCGTCAAGAGCATCAGCTTGATAGGCGTGTCGATCGGCAAAGGGGTAACCGCCGTCGTGGCCGGGTTCTCGCTTGACGAGTCCGTGTCCGCCCGACTCAACGAACAACTGCGGGCACCTCATCAGCACGACGTGATCAGGAGGAAGGGTCAAATGACGGTTTCGCAACCGCCGAAAGCCGTTCTGCACTACCGCACACAACGTGCTCGCAGCGAGGTGCATCGCGAGCTCCGCCGTTGGATGAGTCGTACGCTACCCGGAGCTTTCGCAAGCGCTCGCCATCCTCAACCCCTCTTCGACGTCATCTTCTTCAACGTCGCTGACCACATGGACGACGATGCGCGACCCTCTCACCGTGAGAACGATGCATTGCGCGCAATGGGACTGCAAGATCACGTCCCGTATCGAGTGACTAGTGAAGAGTTGCCAGGGCTACTCCTGCAGGAGCCTGTCGCTCGAGACTGGGCACCAGATATTTCGGAGAATGTCTGGTCGCTATGGGGCAATCGCGACGCGGCAGCCCGCATCACGTCAGGGACCGGGCACTCGGGAGTCGAATCTGCCGGCTACTTCGTAGGTTCTCGATCGACCGACTTCATGGCCAGGTCTGGCCTCACGGCGTTTCTTCGCCTTCTACGCGGCAAGGCGTCTATCGCTCACGACAACGCTCGTGAGCTTCACGGTGGTACAAGCAGTCGAGACCTGAAACGGCTTCGTATACGCACTCTCACCACGAGCCTCGATCTCGCGACGCTTGAGGAGGACATCAAGCTATACAACCGTCGACGGTGGAGAGATCGCGAGCCGGTCTTCTATCTCGACTACACAGCATGGTTCAAGGAGCGGGATAAGGAGGAGGGCCGCAAGCCTTTCAAGCCCGTCAACCTTAATGTGCAAGAACGGAAGGTTCAAAGGCGTCTTGCTCGCGAGCTGGTCGAGTTCGATGCGGAATACCGGGAGGTGCTGAGTACCGTTGCGTCCCTTGGTGCGTCGCTCGATTCACGCCGAGTTCAGCGCGTTGCGATTTGGGTTTCCGTCGTATCGGTGGTCGTAGCGCTGGTCACACTGTGGGCGACCCAGGAGTCACCGCCGGACCTCGTCGCGGTCAGCTGCTCATTCTTGAGAACACTCGGCTGGGGGCTTTGCTGACGCACGAGAGGTGTCTATCGGTTCGATGCGGTAGCCGCGCCGGACGCCACGACCGACTGGCTCGACACCATCGGCAGCTATAGTTCCGCGCCCACATCGAGGAGAAAGTTGACCCACGCGACCCCGGCGCCGGCGAGGGCTGCGGCGCCGAGGGAGACGAACAGGCCGGTACGGGCTTTGGTGGCGGCCTGGTAGTTGCCGCTGCTGGAGGCGATCGCCCACACGATGGCGCAGACGATCAGCATGAGCACCGCGATGACGAGCACGAACATCAGCAGGGCGCCGACGATCGCCCGCAGGTCTGCGGCGCCGCCGACGCCGCCGAAGTCGGGGAACACATCCATCACGCACCCCCGGTGCAGGCGGCGAGGGCGGTGTCTCCGCCGGTGACGCCTTCGGCGCCGTGCTCGGTCAGCCAGGCGTCCGCGTCCACGGCTTCTTGTCCTTGCCCGCCGGGGCGGATCTCGAAATGCAGGTGTGGCCCGGTGGATTGCCCGGAGGAGCCGACGTCGCCGATGTGCTGCCCGGCGGTGACCGTCTGCCCTGCGGTGACGTGGATGCCGTGCTCCCACATGTGCGCGTAGTACGACACGACTCGCTCACCTCGGACGGTGTGCTCGATGACGATCAGGCCGCCGTAGCCGCCGGAGAACTCTGCCAGCACCACGACGCCGTCTGCGGCGGCGAGGATCGGGGTGCCGTCCGCGGCGGCGAAATCCGACCCGGTGTGGAAGGAGCGTTCCCCGGTGATCGGGTGAATGCGCCACCCGAACGGGCTCGTGCGCACCCACGTCCCCTCCGGCAGCGGGAACACGATCCTGGTGGTCTCGGGCACCACCGGATCACCGCCGGCCCCGGTGGGTGTGGGTCGGGTGAGGGTGGTGAGGATCGCTTCGACGACCGGCTGGTAGTTCTGATACCTGTCCGGGTACGCGGAGACTTCGACGGCTTGTGCGGCTTCGCCGGGGTCCATGCTCTGCCAGCCGGGGATGTCGAGCAGGCCACGCGGCGACGGATAGTTGGGTCCGGTGGGGCCGCCGAAGAACGCGCGCGCCTGATACTGCGGGTCCATGAGGTCGGCGACGGTGCCCCACCCGGATTGCGGGCGCATCTGGAACAGGCCCAGACTGTCGTGGTCGGAGCCGTTGCCGTCGTTGGGGTAGTTCCCCGATTCGGGGTAGGTGCCGGTGTTGGCGAGCATCCGCAGGTGCGATTCGGTGAGCGCGGCCATCAGCGCGATCACCACGCCGGGCCGACCCACCCCAGCGGTCTGCGAGCCCGTGGTGATGATTGTCGCCGCGTGAGTGAGCTGCGTCTTGTTCAGGGTGATCGTCTCGCCGTTGCGGGTAGTGGCGGCCAGGGAGTCTGGGATCGGGCCGACGATGAACGATCCCGGCGAGCAGGCGGTCATCGCCGGGTTCACCACCGCGGCCACCCCGACGAGCACGATCGAGGGGGCCAGGAACAGCAGGGCCACCGCGAGGGCGGCGAGTTTCTTCCACATCAGGACACCGCCCGTCTATCGCAGGGGGTTGTCGAGCTGGGACAGCCGCAGCAGCTCACAGTGCGTGCCGGTGATCCCTCGGTTGGTGACAACCGGGGTGCAGACGATGAACACCGTGAAGACGACCGGGCGGGAGGCTTCGACGGGTTCGGTGCCCCAGGTGCCGTCCCGGTGCCGGGTCCCCTCGATGGTGTAGGCAACGGCGCCTTCGGGTATCTGGCTGGGGGCTGCCTGCCCGGTCGCGGTCTCCCACGCCTCCGGGACGAACATCTCCTGGATGCTCAGCCATTGCCGGGTCTGGTGCTGTCGGAGCTGCGCCCACGCCTCCGCGCCGGGCAGGTAGGCGCGGACATCGCCGGCCAGCGCGTCCGCCTCCTCGCCGGCGGCGACATCCACGATGACCTGCGCGTAGTCGGCCGGGCCGTACCCGCTGGTGGTGTCCCAGGCGAACAGCGCCAGGGCGACCTGACGGGCGAACGTCTCCGGCCCGCCGAGCTGTGACACCGGCACCGGGTCGGCCGGGGAGGTTCCGGTTGGCGGGGCCGTGATGGTCGGAGCCGCCGTGCCGGGGGCGGGTTCGGTGCGGGGTGCGGGGCCGCGCAGCAGCCCGTAGATGCCGACCCCGACCAGCAGGAGCAGGGCGAGGCCGCCGGCGATCAGGGCGATCAGCACACGGCGGCGGCGACGATCATCGACGGGGGCGGTGGGGTCCATACGAGGGTCCTCCCAGAAGGCGACAGAAGTGGTCGCCAGGAAGGTGCACCTCGCCACCCCGAGGGCCGGTCAGGTCGGCGCCGGTCAGGCGATGTGTTCGCCCAGGCGCTCGGCCTGCCGGAATGCGCGGGCGGCGTCGGCAAACGCTACGGTGCCGGCGATGGTGCCCTCGAACCGTGCCCATTGCTCGTCGGTGAGCGCCGGGCCGACCCCGGCGGGATCGTGATGTGCCCACCAGCCGGCGAGGTCGTCCCAGATCGCGAGGAAGACGGTCAGCGGGTACGGCACCGCCTCACCCGGTTCGACCGCCGGCAGCCGGGGACGAGGTTTGCGGCCGGTCTTCTTCGCGGCTCGCACGCGGGCGAGCGCGTCTTTGGCGAGGTGCTCCAGCTCCACGGCGCGCGCGTCCCGTTCCGCGGCCCGCACGCCGGCGGCCTCGGCCCTGGCCTGCTCGCGCAGCTCGGCCGGCTGGGCGGGGTCGGTGGCGAGCTGGTAGAGCTCGGCGAGGGACAGTTCGGCGTTCATCCGCAGGTGGGCGGGGTAGACCTTCCCGCCGACTCTGATCCGCTCCACCTCCTCCGTCGCCCGCTGCCGGACCGCGTCGGGCTGGGCGGTGTCGGCGGCGAGGTCTTCGAGGCGGACGATGCGTTCCATCGTGGTGTGCGAGTCACGGCCGGTGACCATCTGCGCGGCCTGCACCGCCGCCTCCCCAGAGCCCGCCCACGGTGCCGTTAAGTTAACGGCACCGTCCTCCTCGCCTGTGCCAGCGGGCTGGAACCGGGTGGCCTCCTGTCGCAGCGTGGCACCCTCGGTCAGGAGGGCTTTGAGCTCCCGGTAAAGGGCGGCGGCTTCGAGCTGGGTGAGCGGTTTGTGCAGCAGGTTGTCGTCCTGCTCGGCCAGGAGCTGCCCGAGCCGGTCGGACACCCCGGAGCGGACCCACAGGTTGACGGTCTTCCACCCGAGCTGCCGGATCGCCGCCAGGCGCCGGGCACCGCAGATCAGGTGCCCGTCGAGGGTGATCGTGATCGGTTGCAGCAGCCCGTTGCGGCGGATCGAATCGACCAGCGGTGCCAGGTCGCCGTAGTCCTGCCGGTGCCGGCGTCCGACGCCGATGGCATCCACGGCCCGCTCCAGCTCGATGTGGCCGCCCGGCGGAGTGCTCATTGCAGATCGCCCCCGGTGTCGGGGGCGGCAAGACCGGCGGTGAGCACGAGGTCATCGTCGCGCAGCAGCGCGCGGAGAGGTTCGCGGTTCAGCAGCCGCAGCAACAGGCCGCGCCCGGTGTTGGTGCCGGACAAGGCGGGGCCGGGGTGGCCGAGCACGATCCGCAGCAGCGTCGTCCACGACGAGCCCGGCAAGTCCAGCAGGGCGCGGGCCTGCCGGTCGCGGCGCAGCGTCTCGAACGCCGACGCCCGCGAGACGGACTCCGCGAGCCGGCCGGTGATGTACTCCACCGCGGTCCGTGCCGTCACCGGCTCCCAGCCGACCCAGCTCAGCAGCGCGATGGTGTCCTCCACCGCGGCGGTGACGTTCACTGCCCGCTCCGGCACCACCTCATCGCCGTCCTCCTCATCGGTGTCGGGGTCGGCGAAGGGGTCGATGTGGAAAGCGGGGTGGTAGTCGGGCAGTGGGTTCTCCCGGTCGCTGAACCGCTCCGCGTCGTGGAACACCGAGTAGCGGGGGCGTCGGGCCTGGTGCACCGAGCACAGGAGCCCGTTGCCGCGTTCCTCGCCGATGCATGTCACCTGAACCGCGCGGGTGACCACCGCCCACGGGTCATCCGCGCGGCGGGTCGCCGCTCCCCGCATGGCCTCGAACGCGGCCGAGGCGGCCTCCCACGGGTCCAGGCCGTGCTTCTTGGCGAGGGCGGCGTACTTGTCGGCGGCATGCCGCATCAGCAAGGCGGCCTCCGGGTCGTGTCGCCACGCGCCCTTGCCTGCCTCGTGCAGACGGTTCAGGAGAGCGCGCAGCGCCTCCGAGTCCTCGAATCTCGCCCGCTGTTCGCGGGGACTTTCCGGTGTCATCACACAACCTCCTGCACAGCAGGTGCACCCTGACTCCCACCCGTCCTCGCGCGCGTTGACTCATCGGGGGTGGACACGGCTACCCCAACCCGATCCCGGACCGCGACACCCACGAGTGCCGGGGGCTCCCGCCGCGACCGAACGCGGTCACCGGAGGCAGGCGGCGTACCCGCTCGCTGACCACTCGTGACCCTGAGCGGGCGACGGTGCGCGCACCCCGGTACGCCTGTCCTGGTGCGCGGCGGGTGCGGCGGGCGAGCTCGGCATGGAAGTCGATGCCCTGCCCGGCGACCCTGCCCGTCCGCGCAGCCAGCAGATCGGTGGGCCGCACCCACTCCACCCCCGACCGCCGCCGCCCCGCCCCCGCGTCGGCCTTCGCGTGCGTCACAGACGGGTCGCCGTGCCGGGCCAGTACCGACACCTCCCCGTCCCCGCCCCGCCGCGGCTCCTCGGGCGTCGTCGCCGACTCATCGCGGTGGCCGTGACGGACGGGCGCGCGGTGCTGCCCGTGCGTGGCCGGGGTCTGGTTGTCGTCGTTCATGTCGTCTCCTCCGAGTCGGGGCCGGTCAGCGCCGGCCGGGCGAACCAGCGGCCCACCGTGGACGGGTGCACGCCCAGGCGGCGGGCGATCTGCTTGTTCGACCACCCCTCCTGCTGCCGCAGCAACACCGCCGCCTCACGCCCCTCACCCCGCGACACCGCCGCCGCCAACGGGACGGACGGCATCACCGCATGGCCCGAGTCGGCGACAGGCGCTGTCGGTGGGTCGGCAGACAGATCGGATGCGTGTGTAGGGGCGGGGCGGGTGAGGATGACGGTGAGGTGGGTGATCGCCAGCAGCACCAGCGGGGGCACCGCCGCAACGGACGCGGCGAGCACCGCCGGCACGTCGGCGTCCGCGGCGACGACGGCATGGATCGCGTTGGCCGTCACCGACACCACCGCGCCGGCGACCAGCAGCACCCACGAGTACCACGCCTGGCGGTGCCCAGCCAGGGCGACCACGGCGACGGTTGCGACGACGATGATGCCGTCCACGATCAGCGGCCACGCCCACGCCTGCCCCGCCTCGATCCCGGAACGGCGGGCCAGGTCCGCCAAGGCGGTGAAGGACAGCCAGAACGCTCCGGCGGCGATGAACACCGTCCCGCCTGCCGCGGTCACCACCGCCCACCGCCTCCCCGCCTGCGTCGCCATCACAGCCCCCTCCTCGGCACGGCCGGCCGGCCCGGGGAGGGGCGGCGGTCGAACCAGCCGGCTCCTACCGGTGACGCGCCCTGCGTCGGGGAGGTCGTCGTGCGCCTGACAGAACCGGGGTGGACGGCGCGGTAGGCGGACCGGACGGTCGCGGTGATCTCCCGCGGCCCGAAGTCCGACTTCACGGCCGTCAGCACCGCATCGAGAGCATCAGCGAACGGGACGCCGCCCTCGGCCAGTCGGCACGAGGCCCAGAACAGTTTGAGATTGCGGTCAGTGTCCTGCCGGTCCAGCCACCGCGCCAACCGCTCCGCATCCTCCCGCCCCGCCGACTGCCTGCCGCCCGGGCGAGGGCGGATCGGCGGCCGGGGGTCGAGGAAGTCCCGCAACCTGCCCGCGTCCAGCTCGCGTCCCGGATCGTGTACGACCTGGAGGATGCGGTATCCGACCGTGGCGGCGCCGATGGGTCGGGTCGAAGGCGGGACGACGATGTAGCCGCCGTCGCCACGGAAATCGACTCCTGCGCGCCCGGCTTGCCAGGATCGTTGTGCGGTGCCCGGTGTCGCCGGGTAGTAGGCGTGCATGCCGCCGGTGGGGGTGCGCACCAGCAGCTCCCAACCCTCGACCAGCCCGGCGTCGCGGGCACGGCGGAAGCTCGCCCGCCCGTCGACCGGCCCGTGCACGTCCACATCCACCACCACCAGCCCAGACGCCGCACCCGTCGGGACGGCGATGTTCGCGCCCGGCCACCGTCGCCACCACGCCGACACCTGGGCGGGATCGGTGCTCGCGTCGTGGAAGCCGTGCCCGGTCAGGGGGCGCTTGCCGCCCGGCACGCACGGGAACACCGGCACCCCGAAGGCGGCGAACCGTGCCGCAGCCGCCGGCAACGGCAGGCCCGCGGCCTCGGTGAACAGCGACACGGCCCGCATCACAAGCCCCTCACCGCGGCATCCGCTACCCGAGACGCCCGAGGCGGCTCCACCCGCGGCGCCGCCGTGCGCTCCGCCCGGGCGGGACGTTCGGTGCGCAGGGCGTCGCGGTTCAGGCCGGGCGGGTCACCTCCGCCGAGCTGCACGGTCGGGAGGGCGTCGAGGATCGCCCCGGCGGTCTTGCGGACCCGCTCGCCGGTGGCCTGCACCACCTCCGCGGGGTCTTTGTCCTTCACCGTCCCCGCCCACCCCGACACATACGGGATCGTGTACGAGCTGGTATCCATGCCGTGCGCGGCGCCGATCATCAACGCCACCGACTCCGCCTCCACCTCCCCGATCCCGCGATGCCCTGTCGCATCCGGGTTGTCGGGGCCGTGCAGGCGCACATGCGCGAGCTCATGAGCAAGGGTCTTCACCTGCGCGGCATCGTCCATGTCCATCCGCACTGAGACCGTGCGATTCATGTAATCGGTCAGGCCGTTCGCGCCGTGGATCAGTCCGGCGTGCTCGACCCGCAGCACCGCGAATCCTTCGGCCTCCACCAGCCCGGCCAAGCCCTCCCACAGACCCTCGGGCGCATCGCCTTCCAGCAGGACAGACGCAGCGCGCTCGGGGATCGGATCGCCCGAGGTCTGCGACACGTCCCAGACATAGGCCGGCTTCGCGCCCACCATCCGCGAACGCACCGCCTCGCCCGGCTTCGGCTTCTCGAACCGCCCCAACCGGCGCCACGACAACGAGTCCTGCGGAGTCGAGGACGCGAACCGGCCCGTCACCGGGGCGAAGATCATGTAGCCCGGTTGCCCCTTCTCAACCTGACGACCCAACGACTGCCACTGCCGGTATCCGGCGACATAGCACAGCTCCGGCGAAGACACCCGCCCGGCCTCAAAGGCATCGAGATGCTGAGCCCAGATCAGCAGCGTGTTCCCGAACGACCGCGACCGGAACCGAGCCGCGAACTCGAGCGCCCGCGTCCAGTCGGCACCCGAGACGAGCTGATCGACCGCAGCCGAGAGTTGCATATGGAGATGTTCGAGCTTTGCATCCCAAGCATCCCGTGACGTCCCGATCGTTGCCATCATCGGCCTCCTTCAGATGAGGCCGACGGCGTAAGCCTCCGACCCGTGCGACCATGAGGTGCGCCGGGAGGGTCAGGAGGATGAGACGGGGAGTAAACAATGATCGTGACCGGCAGGCTCGCTGATGAACCCGACGTATCCCATCCGATGTACCTGCCACGCTTTTCGCTGTCGAGTTGAAAAGGATTGGTCCGCGTTAACGAACGAGAATCACGAGTCAAGTATCGAGTTCACGTGTTTGTCACATGGTTCTCGATTCTCACGGCGTGTTGCGCACTCGTGCCTCACGAGTGGTGTGATGCGGGTGCGGGGTGAGCCGATACTTCGAAGGAGTGACGCCGAAGCGGCGGACGAACCACGCCGAAGCGATCCGTGGATCACGCCAGCCGACCGTCTGCGCGGCGTAAGAGATCGAAAGCTCAGTTTCCTCGATCAGTCGCGTGAACTCAGTGAGTCTGACCTCTGTGAGGAATCGGATGGGAGAGATACCCGTGCGAAGGGTGAACAGACGTGTCAGATGGGCGCGTGACAACGCTACAGAGTCCGACAGAGTGGTCAGTGTCCACGGCTCACGCATCCGTTCTCGCAACAGCCACACGGCGCGTCCAACGGAGCCGAGGGTGGCTGTGTCGGTGATGCGTCCGCGAACCGCGCTCTGGACCTGCGCCGTCGATGGAGAAGGATCATCGGTCACTTCCCCGGCGAGGAAGGTAGGTGCGACGATGCTCATCCAGCGTGCGAACAGTTCTACATTGCGAGCGGCCGCGACCTCAGGGAGATGGGCGCGGCCGGGGAGGAGTCTCATCTGTTGCCAGAGGGGTTCAAGACGTTGTAGTCGTGCGACGCCCGGCGAGAGTGACAGAGGCCCGCCGTTCCATTCATGTGGGTGGAACCCTCGCTGGACACGGGTTCTGTCTGGCAAGAGCAGCGCCAACTGTGCACGCAGGAAGCTCTCGTCGATATAGATGTCCCACATCCTCGCGCGGAGGCGCGGACGCATCGAGCACCAGCGTCCTCCACCAATCGCGAGCGAGGCGCCAGCTTCAAGCAAGAATCTGGTATCCGCGGTCTCGACCTCGGTTGCTCCCTCCATGACATGAATGATCCGGGCGTCATCAAACACAACACGGTTCGTCGGGAGGGTGCGCGTCGATTCGACAGCGATCAGTCGCACCACGGGTGCCACTGCACAATGTCCTTCAGATGCCCCATTGGGAACTGCTCTAGTCATCCCCAAACCGTCCTTGTCTGAGCTGACTCCGCCCGTCGCATTTGGATAGTTCGCATCGGGAGGGCAACGGCCGATCAGGTGCTGTTGTCGGTCTTAGTTCAATCGTGGTCGAAAGCCGGGAACTGTCGCTTCTCCGGACCGGAGAATGTACCCGCCTCGCTCTGCCCGATCCTCGTTGCACGTTCACGCTGTTGGGCTGATCACGAACCTCAAGAAGCACAGACAAGCCCGGCCCTCCTCGCTAGGTAGGGTTTTCACCCGCGTGGTGCTGAGAAGAAGTGCCGTCGGCATGATGCTCGGCTTGCATAGCGACAGCGTGGGCGATGGCGATGGCGTGCTCGTCGACGGCTGAGTAGAAGGCCTGGTTTCCGTGGGACTCGCGTCGGACCAGTCCTGCGGCCCGCAGCTTGGCGAGATGCTGCGATACGGCGGCGGGGGAGCGTTCCACGATGTCGGCGAGGTGGTTGACGGACATCGGTCCGTATTGGGTAGCGAGGATGATTCGGAAGCGCGTCGGTTCAGCGAGAAGGGCCAGCACGCGCACCGCACGTGCGACGTCGGCGTCTTCGGGGGTGATGGCGGGCGTGGCAGTACTGTCCACAAGGATGCTCCGTTCCATGCTGCGCGCCGCGTTCGCCGTCCGTTGGATCGTCGGACGGCGAGCGCGGTCTTAGTGTTCGTGTGGGTGTGCTGCTGTCGTCGGGGTGAACTCAACGGTGGTGGATTCCACGCTGCGCAGGCTCGTCTTGAGCGTCGTGCGCACGTCGTCTGCGATCATTGTGCTCTCGGTGAGCGACAGGTCGGGGTCGACCTCGATGAACGCTTCCACGAGCAGGCGGTGTCCGCTCCAGCGGGCTCGGACCGTGGCACTTCGAACGCCGGGGACCTCGCGAACCAGATTGGTCGCCTGGGCGATGAGTCCTTTGTCGACGCCGTCCATGAGGCGGTTCAGGATCGACTTCAGGGAGCTGAGCATGATTCCGAAGATCACGACGGCGATGAACAACCCCACGATCGCATCCGCCTGCGGGAATCCGAGCCAGGCCAGGCTGATGCCGACGACGACCGCGAGTGAGGTGAATCCGTCGGCTCGCGCGTGCTGCCCTTCGGCGATCAGCGCGGCGGACCCGATCCGCTTGCCTCCGCGGATCCGGTAGACCGCGACGATCTCGTTGCCGAGGAAACCGACGATGCCCGCGGCGAACACCCATCCGAGGTTGGTCAGCGGTCGCGGGTTGACTAGTGCGTTGATGGCTTCGTAGCCGATGTACACGGCGGTGAGGAAGATGATGAAGACGATGAAGATTCCCACGACGTCTTCGGCGCGACGGTAGCCGTAGGGATATCGCTCGGTGGCACGCCGGGCTCCGATCCGGAAGGCGATCACCAGTGGGATGGTGGTGACGGCGTGCCCGAAGCTGTGCACCGTGTCGGCCAGCAAGCCGATCGAGCCTGAGATCGCGACGATGAAGATCTGGGCGATGGCCACCGTGAGCATTCCGGCCAGCCCGATCCAGGCGGTTCGGATGCCGTCGTTGCGGGCTTCTTCCGCTGTCTGGATCTTCTCCATCGCGTCATGCGAGTGCGGTGTGATCGCGTGCTTGAACTGCGCCCATGCTCCGCTTCCGTGGGAGTGATCGCCGCGCCCGGCGTCGTTGTGCGCGTGATCGTGGGCGTTGTCCGCGTGGGAGTGCTCTGCGGAGGGGGCCTCCGAGTGCGTGCGGGGTGGTTGGGGCGTGCTGTCCATGCGATCTCGCTTTCCACGTGGTTCCTGATTACCTATAATATGCGTATACACGTAGAAACGCAGATTAGCGTATTTGGTGCGAGTCGTCCACCGGACGGCGGATTGAGGGGAGGAGCAGAAGTGATCCAGATCCGAGATGCCCGCGGAGGTCAGAGCGGGCGCTTGCCCGTCGAGCGAGGCGGGAGCGGGGTGGAAGACGTTCTGCAGCGTGCGGCGGAGATCGTGGACGCGGTGCGCACGCGGGGTCGCGATGCCGTACTGGACTATTCCGAGCAGTTCGATGGGCTGCGTCCGGAATGGTTGAGAACACCCGCTGTCGCGTTGAAAGACGCATGGTCTCTGCAGTCCGAGGGCTTTCGGAGGGCCGTCGACGACGCCGTGGACCGGGTGGAGCGAGCGCATCGCGCACAGCTCCCGGTCGCCAGTGCGACGGAGTACGGTCGCGGCGCCAGTGTGCGGCAGGAGTACCGGCCTGTGGAGCGAGCGGGGCTGTATGTGCCCGGAGGCAAGGCGGCGTACGCGTCGAGCGTGATTATGAATGCTGTTCCCGCGCAGGTGGCGGGCGTCGAGTCGATCGTGGTCGCGTGTCCGCCCGATCGGCGGACCGGCCTGCCCCCCGCGCCGGTGATGGCGGCCTGCTATCGGCTCGGCATCACCGAGGTGATCGCTGTGGGTGGTGCCCAGGCGATCGCGGCAATGGCGTTCGGGTTGACGGGGCCGAACGGCGATGGTGTTCGTGCCGTGGACATCATCACAGGCCCCGGCAACGCATACGTTGCCGCCGCGAAGTCACTGGTGCAGCAGACAGTGGGTATCGACTCGGTCGCGGGGCCCACCGAGGTCATGATCATCGCGGATGACACGGCGGATCCCGTCTTCGTCGCGGCTGACCTGCTGAGCCAGGCCGAACACTCGGAAGATGCCGCCTCGGTGCTCGTGACCGACTCGGCTTCTCTCGCCACCGCAGTCGCCGAGGAGGTCGAGGCGCAGACACGGAACGCACGCAATCGTGACCGTGCGCGTCGTGCTCTGGCGGGCCCGCAGTCGTTCATCGCCATCGTCGACGGCCTGGACGACGCCGTCGGGTTCTGTGCACGCTATGGCCCGGAGCACTTGGAGATCATGACTCGTGACGCTGAGTCGATCGCCGCCCGAGTCCGCAACGCGGGTGCGATCTTCATCGGGCCCTGGTCCCCGGTGTCACTGGGAGACTATGCCGCGGGTTCGAATCACGTGCTCCCGACCGGCGGGAGCTCTCGGCACTCCGCGGCCTTGTCGGTGATGACCTTCCTCCGCCCGACGCAGATCATCGCCTACGAGCTGGCAGGGCTTCGGGCCGCCGCGCCCACGGTTGTTGCTCTGGCAGCCGCAGAGGGGCTGTGGGCGCACGGCGACGCCGTCACAACACGCCTGAGTTGAGCGATAGGCGCAAGAGAGTCAACTGCCGGTGGCACTGCTCAGCCCGCTGGTCGCGTTCACCCGTTCGGCTGGCCTGCGCAGCAGCGTCACCGCGACGAGACCGACGACCGCGAGGCCAAGCAGGGCGAACGCCGCGACCGGAAGACCGATCGCTCCCAGCCACCCCGCAACCGGGTAACTGATCAGGAAGCAGCCGTGGGACAGGGCGAACTGTGCCGTGTAGACGAGGTTGCGATTCTCCGGAATCGATGCGTCTGCGAGCAGGCGCGACGAGGGCGTGTTGATCAGTGACGTGCTTGCACCTAGGAGCGCCCAGGTCGCAAGGAGCATCCACCACCCCGTCCCGGTCGTCGTCGCGACGATCGTCATCGCCACGGCACAGACCATGCCTGCAGTGAGAGCCCATCCTCCGGCGCTCATCGTGCGGAGCACGCCGATCCGGTCCACGATCCATGGCACGTTCAGCGCGATCACGAGGGAGCCCGCGCCGTAGGCTCCGAGTGCGAGGGCCAGAGAGGCATCACCGAGCCCAAACACTCCCTTCACATACACGACCGAGTTGACCAACACGATCGCGGTTCCCGCCGCGACCACGACGTTGGCCGCCATCAGAAAACGGAGACTGGGAGTGCGAGCGAAGACTTTGAGCCCCGTGGGCAGCCGTTCCCAGAATGTCGACCCCGAGCCCTCCCGGGGGAGGACCGGGAGCCGGGCGATGAGCACGAGGGCGGCCGAGACGGCGAAGCCCACTGCCGTTCCCACGAATAGATCGTTGTAGGCGATCAACGTCAGCAGTGCCGCCGCGATAAGCGGGCTGAGGATGGAGTCGAGGTCATACGCGAGCCGCGACAAAGCCAGCGCTCGAGTGTACTGCTGAGGGTCGGGAAGCACGCTCGGGATCAACGACTGGAACGCAGGAGTGAACGTCGCCGACGCCGACTGCAACACGAACACCAGCAGATAGATCTGCCAGGTGTCTTGAACGAACGGAAGCATCAGCGCGATGCCGAACCGGATGACATCCGCACCGACCAGGACAGCCTTCTTCGGCAGACGATCGACCAGCGCCGCCGCCAACGGAGCAACGCCCACATAGGCGACCATCTTGATCGTCAGCGCGGTCCCAAGCACGGACCCCGCGGCCTCGCCCGCGATCTCAAAAGCGAGCAGCCCGAGCGCAACAGTCAGAAGTCCCGTACCGACGAGTGCGATCACCTGTGCGAAGAACAGCGCACGATAGGTGCCGTTGCGCAGCACACCGATCATGCGTGGTGCCTCGGCGCATCCTCAACCGTGTGTTCCGCTTGCAGGATCGCCTCGGTGATCAGTCGCAGCGCATGATCATCGGTGAGTGAGTAGTACATTCGCGTCGCCTCTTGACGCACTCGTACGAGCTTGCTCCAGCGCAGTTTCGCGAGATGCTGCGACACGGCGGGCGCCGGCCGATCGACGATCTCCGCAAGCTCATTCACGGACAGTTCCCCCGACTTCAGCGCCAGGATCACCCGGATCCGTGTCGCATCCGCGAGCAGGCGGAACACCTCGGCCACGATCTCGACGAATTCGCTGTGGGGATCAGTGTGCTCTTCAGATGTTTCTGCATGCATGCGTAGATTCTAAACCATGCAGCGTCGGCGCGTGTCGAGACGATCGCCCACCGTGTCACCGAGAGTTACGCCGTGCGGCGAGGAGGGGTACCGCGCTCCTCGCACTCCTCGCCGCACGGCGCCTCGCGCTCATTCTGCCGGCGTGCGGGCGATGAGCTGGAGCGATTCCATCATCGTGAGATACGGCGCCCAGGCGTCGCCGAGCTGCTGCACGGTCACACCCGCGGATGCCAGGAATCCCGCCGCTGCGATGATCTCGCCGGCCTCGTGACCGACCATCTGCGCACCGATGATACGACCACTCGCGCGGTCTGTGACCAGCTTCAGCAACCCGTCGGTTTCACGGTTTACGAGCGCTCGGCTCACCCATGCCATGTCCAGTCGGCGCACGTCCACCTCGATGCCCTGTTCCATAGCCTGGGCCGCAGTCAGGCCCACAGATGCGATCGGAGGAGACGTGAACGTGACGCGCGGCAGGTTCGCGTAGTCGAGTGCCAGCGCACTATTGCCCAGGGCGTTCGCGGCGGCAGCTCGACCCTGGGCGGTAGCGACATAGACGAACTGTGCCTGACCCGTCACGTCGCCTGCCGCCCAGACGTGCGGATGGACGGTGCGCAGGTTTTCGTCGACGGGCACCTCGCCGCGTGAACCGGTCTCGATCCCGATGGCACCGAGATTGAGGGAGTCGGTCAGAGGGCGCCGTCCCGTTGCGACCAACACCGCGTCGGCCGTCAATTCCCGCTGCTGCCCGTCCACGCGAAGGCGCATCACAACGCCCTCCTGGGTACGGCTCACCTCAGAGACATGTGCGTTCGTGACGAACTGCATGCCCTGCGATGCGAGCGCGCCCTGTAGCGCTGTTGACATCTCTGGGTCTTCGAGCGGCGCGATTCGTGCCGCAATCTCAATGACCGTCACCCGGGTGCCGAGGTCGGAGAAGAGCTGCGCCTGCTCGAGGCCGATCGCGTTCCCACCAATGACGAGCAGCGACGCCGGGAGGGTCTCCAAGGCCATCGCTGACGCCGAAGTGAGATAGTCGATCGAATCGAGCCCCGGGATCGGGGGGATGAATGAGTCAGCACCGGTCGCGATGATCACTTCCGAGCCCTGCAGTTCCTCGACACCATCCGGCGTGTCGATCCGAATTCGGACCAGCTCAGTGGTGTGGTCGGCAACGAAGGAGGCCCGGCCGCGGTAGTCCGCGAAACCTGCCGTCTTCGCCGCCTCGACTTGATTTCGCCGCAACGTGTCGAGGAAGTCTTCTTTATCCGCCACGAGTGCCCGCAGATCAACGGTCCCTGCGAATGTGTTCACGCCCTGGAATCTCGCCCGCCTGGCGCGGGCATGATCCGCCGCCGCGATCAGAAGCGTCTTGGACGGTATGCATCCGACGTTCAGGCATGTGCCCGCGATCGGGCCATCCTGCACCTTCGCGACCGACTTGCCGAGGCGAAGCGCCTCGGCCGCCGCCGCGGACGCCGCTGACCCTCCACCGATAACGACGAGATCGTATGTGGACCCTTCTCGATTCACTGACATCTGTGCTCCTTGCCACAATATGAACAGACAGTTCTGTACGATAGCCACGACACTAGACAGTTCTGTCTGGTATTGTCAAGTTCATGACGACGGCATCGCGGCGCACCCCTGCGCGGGAGAGGCTTCTGGCGACCGCCAGTGACCTGTTCTACGATCACGGGATACGGGCTGTTGGTATTGATCGGATCCTTGAAGAGTCACACGTCGCCAAGGCGACCCTGTACGCACACTTCCCGTCGAAAGACGCGCTCATCGAGGCTTATCTGCGGCACCATCTGGACCGTGTACGTGACCATCTCGCGGACCTCACGCGCGCCCATGTCGGATCGCCGCGAGCTATCACCGCCTTGTTTGAGGAAGCCGCCGATATGGCGAGCACGGGCAACTATCTCGGCTGTCGGTTCGCGGGCGCGACCAGTGAGCACCTGAGCGAAGAAAGCCACGCCGTCGAGATCGCGGACGAGTATCGGAACATCGTGCTCGAGTTCTTCCAGAATCATGTGTGCGGTGCTTCCGTGCTTGACCGTCGCAGAGCTTCCGAAGTTCTGTTGGCCTTGTATGAAGGTGCGAAAGTCACAGCGGGCACGACAGGAAGAGTGGCGATCGAACGACTCATTCCCACCGTCAGGGTGATCGCAGAGAATGGCGTCGATGAGATCAGCGGCGCCCGGGACTGAAGCCGCATGGTGTCCGGCGGTGCCCGCCCATGGCTGTGTCTCGGTGAGGTGTTCGATGCGGTGCGTCCCGTTAGGATGGGCGCTGTGTCGGCGCAACGTTCTGTGCATCCTGGGTCGACACCCGGTGCGATAGGACCGCAGGGAGGGGAGTTGCGTGCACGCTCGAGACGTCGTCGGTGTCGTCTTCGACGAGTACATTCCCGATGAAGGTGTTCACTTATCCCGGCTATCGACACTGTTTGCGGCGCTCGAAATAGAACCTGCGACCGTGCGCGCAACAGTCGCACGCATGCGTCGCGAAGGCCTGCTCTTCTCACGGCGCATCGGCCGAGAGACCATCTATCGGGCGTCGGATGAGTACCGTTCAGCTTTGGACGAGGACCGGGCGCGAAGCTACCGCCTCGCGTCCGATAAATGGGCTGGCACGTGGACGATCGTGCTCTACCAGATTCCCGAAGCTGAGCGTGGTCGAAGAGAGAAGCTCAAGAGGATTCTCCTCGACGACGGCTTCGGTCAGCTCAACGCGACCACATGGGTAAGTCCGCATGACGATCGCGAACGCATGCACCGCATGCTCGGCTGCCATGATGACCCAACGATCGTCGTGCTCAACGCCTCGACCGGTGGCCTGACCGAAGACCTGGAACTTGTCGACAAATGTTGGGAGCTCGACGAGATCGCAGGCGGCTATCGGGCGTTCCTCGAACGGTGGGGCGGACTCGCCGCGGACTGTGAGCCATCCGCACCGGACGCTGCCTTCCGCGCTCGGGTGGAGATCATCAGCGACTGGAGGCACTTTCCGAGCCACGACCCCCGCTTGCCGCGGGCACTGCAGCCGGCCGGCTGGCCGGCTCAGCAAGCTCTTGAGATCTATCACCGGGCGGAGAGTTGTCTGCGCCGAGGCGCGCAGGCGTTCGTCGACGCCACATTTGGGGCGCCATCGCCGTAGCGTCGTCTTGACGGAGGGCACACGCACTGCGCGTCGCCCTCCGTCAAGAAGACCGGTGTGCTGGCCTACTCCCTGCGGCGTGGGACGCTGAGTACCATCACGGAGCCGACAAGTGCCGGAATGGCCCACACGGCGAAGTTGACGAAGTTCGACAGCTCTGCGGCGATGAGTGCTCCGCCGAGGACGATGGCTACTGCGGCGCCGGCGCGTCCGACGGCCAGAACTGTGCCCAGCGCTGTTCCGCGTGTCGCATCGGTGTACGAGGTGGCGATGAACCCGTTGAGCAGGATCTGTGCACCGATGGAGCCGAAGCCGACGACGCCCACCAGCAGGTACGTCACAGCGAGCGGGAACCCGCTGCCGTCTCCGAGAAGGAAGCCCAGCGCCATGAGGAACAGTGCTGTGCCGGCGAGGGCGAAGGAGACGGACACGACGCGCTTCGCGCCGAAACGATCCGCCAGCGGTGAGGCGATCAGCGAACCGACCACAGCTCCGGCGTTGGTGACAAGGAGGAACGTCAGCGACGAGGTCAGCGAGTAGCCGGCGATTGTCAGCAGCTTCGGCAGCCAGGTGTTCAGCCCGTAAATGAGGATCTGACCGGCGATTGCGGCGATGAGAAACACTACGGTGATCAGCGCCCAGCGGCCGGTGAAAATCGCCAGCAGCGGGTTCCGCTGACGGGGGGACCCGTCCGTCACCGAGATCGCCGTCGTCGCCGGTGCGGATGCCACGGGCGCCAGGCCGTACTGCTGGATGATCCGGTCCGCCTCGGCGATGCGCCCCTTGGCCCGAAGGTAAGCCGGAGACTCCGGGAAGAAGAAGATCAGCAGCGGAAGGATCGTCACCAGCGGCAGAGCGCCGATGGAGAGCATCCCACGGAAGCCGATCGAGTCGACCAGCCAGATTGCTAGCAGCGCCGCAATGATGCCACCGACCGAGTACCCGGAGAACATCAGCGCGTTGTTGAAGTTCTTGCGCCCCGGCCTCGAGAATTCGACCGTTGCGGTGACCGCAGTCGGGATCACTCCACCGAGCCCGATACCCGCGAGGAAGCGGAACAGGCCGAAGAGTTCCGGCGTGGGCGCCAGCGCCGTGGCGATCATGAGCACGGAGAAGAAGGCGACGGCCCCGATCAGTACCTTGCGGCGCCCGATCAGGTCGGTGAGGTACCCCACGGTCAGGGACCCGAGCGCCATGCCTACCAGCGCGAGGCTATTGATGGCGCCGGTCTCCGCGGTCGTGAGTCCCCACGCCTCATAATCGAGGATGGACTGGACGATCGTGCCGTAGACGACCAGGTCATAACCGTCGAAGACGAGCGCGACGAAGGCGAGGGCGATGACAAGCCCGGCGGATCTTTTCGTGGTGCCGCGCGAGGATGCGCCCAGTGACGCCCTCTCACGGCTCGGTGCGGTGCTCATACGAGGACCCCTCTCAATAAGTGACAAGTAATGCGTGTAACGCAATGAGTGTGTCACATATTCCGTCGTCCTCCACGATGATCGCGCGGTTTCGGCAGTGGGGTGTGCTCTACTGCGCGTGCGGGTCAGCGACGTCTCGCCTGTCGCACCAGCGATGCGTGCTGTTAACGCACTACTCATGCTTGAACGCCCGCTCGGCGCGTCGAAGCGCGGGCCGTGGGCCGGCTTGGGGCTTCTGCGACGTATGCGCCCGGCCCGATCGCAAGAACGAGGAGCGCCTACGGGGTCCCCGGCCCCAGCGCGTCTCGCAGTGACTCGAGTGCGGGGAGTGCGAGCTGAATAGCGGCCCTCTGGGTATCGTCGAGATGCGCCAGCCCAGCAGAAATGCGATCAGCGCGTCCCTCCCATCGCAGACTGCTTGCGTGTCGGGCCTTCTCGGTCAAGAGCAAGCGTGTGGCCCTGCGATCGCGAACATCTGTGGAGCGCTCCAGGTAGCCGAGTCGAACCAAGACGCTGACCACCCCGCTGACCGTGTTGGGTTTCAGGTGTAGCGACTGCGCGATGGCCGAGGTTCCCACGCCGGGAGCGGCGGCGACGCACCCCAGGACTTCTTTCTGCATCATGGTCAACCGCGGGACAGGGGATGGTGCTGCATTGTGAATGCGCTGAGCGCGACGAAGCTCGACGATCACGCGCGACAGTCGAGCAGCGTCAACGTCTTCCATTGCATCCTCCTCGACCGCCCTCGACGTTGTGCGCAGGGTTGAGCGCACTCAACGATCATCCCAGATCACCGCAGGCTGTCCTCCTGACATCGAATATAGGTTAGGGTTGCCTAATACCTCGCACACCGAGGTTTCCTACTTCGAAGGAGCGTAAACGTGGGAATCAAGCGGGCGATCGCGATCTTGATCGCAGCAGGACTCGGACTGACTGTCGTCGGGTGCACATCAGCGCAGCCGACGACGGAGGGGGCACAGGAAACTGCGCAGGCGCCTGCAGAGATCACGGTTCCCACTGTGGACCCCGGCACGCCGGAGCTGCCCGTGGTGTTCACCGGAGATGATGGGGCTGAGGTGGAAGTGTCGAGTCTGGAGCGGGTCATGGTGCTCGACGATGCCACCCTGGAGATCGCGCATGCGTTGGGGGTGGGCGACACAATAGCAATCACGCCGGAGGAGTCCCTGCTCCAGGACCTCGCTTCGCAGGCCGACACACGGGTCACCACCGCAGGGCAGGGGCCCCTTACCGTTGAGGGCATTGTTGCGTTGGAGCCGACTCTCGTAGTCGCCGACAACCTGCGTCGACATGGCGATCTTGTCGCCGGGCTGCGTGCGGTGGGCGTTCCCGCCGTGTTGATCGACACGAGCCAGCCTGCACCCGACAAGATCCGCAAGACGGCGGAGGTGTTCGGGGTTGCGAGTACTGGTGACGAGCTTGCGTCAGCGGTGGAAGCGCAGATCGACGCGGCGAGAGACAACGCAACCGGAATTCCGGATGAGGATCGCCCCAGCGTCATGGTGATCTCGTCGTCCGGTGCGGGCGACAGCGGGGCCACGACCGCGGCGGGCCAATCGACGCCTGCGCACGAGATCATCGTCGCGGCGGGTGCCCGCAACGCAGGTGCGGAATCCGGCTTGGACCGCTACCAGTCGATCACGGCCGAGGGACTGATCGCCGCGAAGCCGGACATCATCATTGTCCGTGACAGCGAGCTGGCAGACCTCGGCGGCGAAGATGGCATCTGGACGACGGTTCCGGGACTCTCCGCCGTGCCGGCGGCCGACACAAAGGCGCTGATCGTCCTGGGCGATACGGAGATCGCGTTCTCGGGCGTGTCCACGGGCCGTGCAGTGCTGACACTGCAGGCAGCGCTGTTTCCTGAACTGTGAGCGTCTCGGGAAAGGCAGCGGACCAGGAAGGAATGGTCCGCCGCCCCCGCGGCATACTCGTGATCAGCCTCGTAGCGATCCTGCTTCTGGCAGCGATGATCGTCGCGGTGGGCGTGGGACCGCTCAGCCTCAACCCGGCTGAGGTGTTGCGGTCCCTTGCCGTGGGGATGGGGTGGGCCGACGCCGGAGACATCCCGGCCAGTCAGGCGGCGGTCGTGTGGGACGTGCGGATGCCTCGCGTGCTGCTGGCGGCAATGGTCGGCGCATGCCTCGCGATCGCGGGCGCGTCCCTGCAGGGGTTGTTCGGCAACTCGCTCGCCGATGCTGGCGTGATCGGCGTGACCAGCGGAGCCTCGCTCGGCGCGATCGGCGCCATCGTACTGGGCTTGCAGTTCCTGGGCACGTGGACGGTGCCGGCGGCGGCTTTCGTCGCAGGGATGCTCACCACGTCGCTCATCTATGTGCTCGCCCGCCCTGGCCGCAGGGGCGGCACCGTGCAAATCCTGCTCGTCGGGATCGCGGTGACGGCGGTTGCGGGTTCGGTCAACGGGTTCTTCACCTACATCGCCTCGTCCACCGAACTCGAGGCGATCACGTTCTGGTCGATGGGCTCGCTCAACCGTGCCAGCTGGGACTCCCTCGCGGCAGGGCTGCCGTTCTTCGTGTTCGGTGCGATCCTACTGGTGCTGCTCGCGAAGCCGCTGGACGTCCTCGCGCTCGGCGAACGACAGGCGCAGCATGTCGGGCTGCACGTGAAACGCACCCGGCTGCTGCTGGTCATCGCCACCTCTCTCGTTGTGGGAGCAGCGGTCGCGCTGGCGGGCTCGATCGGGTTCGTTGGACTGGTCGTCCCGCACATCGTCCGACTCGCCGTCGGCCCGGTCCACCGCTGGCTGCTGCCGATCAGCGCGCTCGGCGGAGCACTTATGATCGTCCTCGCCGACATCGGCGCACGCACCCTGAACCCTCCATCGGAGATCCCCATCGGCCTGTTCACCGGCATCGTGGGCGGACCCTTCTTCCTCTGGCTGCTCGCCCGCCGCAGAACGGAGATGCGCGCATGACCACCGTGTCCGCACACGGCATCCGCCTCAGCTACAGCGGCACCGTCGTCCTCGACAACGTCGACCTCGACCTGCACGGCGGCGTCCTCACCGCGCTCATCGGACCGAACGGCGCCGGCAAGTCGACCCTGTTCAGCGTTCTCGCCGGCGACGTGCAACCCGAACGCGGACGGGTCATGCTCGACGAGCGACCGGTGTCCTCCTTCTCCCCGAAAGAGCTCGCCCGCCGACGCTCAGTGCTCCCGCAGGACCACGCCGTCCGGTTCTCCTACTCCGTGACCGAGATCGTTCGCCTCGCCCGTCTCTCGTATCCACCCGACCACGAGCGAGACGAGCAGATCGTCTCCTCCGCGATCGAGACGGTGGAGATGTCGCACATGACCAACCGGGACGTGCAGACGCTGTCCGGAGGTGAGATGGGACGAACGGCATTCGCGCGCGTACTCGCCCAAACCACGCCATCGTGCTCCTGGATGAACCGACGGCCGCTCTCGACCTGCGCCACCAGGAAGCAGTCCTCCGGCAAGCGCGTCAACTGCGCGATGAAGGGGCCTGCGTCATCGTCGTCCTGCACGACCTCAACCTCGCGGCAGCGTACGCTGACCGCGTCGTGCTCATGGAGCAGGGGCGCATCGTGGCCGACGGCTCGCCGAGGGACGTGCTCACCGTTGACACCATCCAGCGGGTCTACCGGCAGCCCGTACTCGTCACCGAACACCCCACCCGCGGATGTCCGCTGATCGTCCCGATCGACGACCCGCGCGCTGACCCACCGGCCGCCGCCGCACGCTCACCTCATGCTCACCTGAAAGAAGGACCAGCACAATGATCAGACCGCACACGCGTCCCGCACGCCCCCAGGCGATCCTCACCGTCCAGCACGTGGACGAGATCAGCCCGAACCTCATCAGGATCACCGTCGGAGGCGATGGCTTCGACGCCTACGAGGACAACATCTTCACCGACCGCTACGTGAAGCTGCTGCTTGCCGATCCCGAGCATGGACTGACCCCGCCCTACGATCTCGAAGCCTTGCGCGCCACCTCCCCGGACAAGGTACCGAGCCGCCGGACCTACACCGTGCGCGCCTCCAACGTCGACGAACGGTGGCTGTCCATCGACTTCGTCATCCACGGCACACACGGAGTCGCCGGGCCGTGGGCCCGCAACGCCCGCCCGGGAGACACCCTCGTGCTCACCGGAGCCGGCGGGAAGTACCGCCCCGACACCACCGCCCCCTGGCACCTGCTGATCGGCGACCACACCGCCCTGCCCGCGCTGTCCAGCGCCATCGAGTCGATGCCCGAAGATGTCCGCGGCCATGTCCTGATTTCTGTGGGCGACTCCGCAGGCCGCGTGCTACCGCCAGCGCCATCGGGGATCGCTATCACCTGGGTACTGTCGGACGAAGACTTGCTCGCCGCACTGGAAGAGATGAGGTGGGAGGACGGAGCACCTCAGGTCTTCGCCCATGGCGAGCGGGAGTGCATCAAACGTGTGCGAACGATCCTGCGTGGTCACGATGTTCCCCGCGAGATGCTCTCCATCTCCGCCTACTGGGCGCGAGGACGTGCCGAGGACCAGTTCCAGGCCGAGAAGCGCGAATCGATCGGGCAGATCGACTGATCCACGCGCGTCGGCCTAGGGCCTCACCGCGCGTCCGCCCGTGACTTCAGGAATGCCTCAACCGCCGCGAAAAGCTCGACGAGACCTTCCGGGTGCTGGAGCGAGTACATCGACGCCCGACCTTCGGGGCGCGATACCACCAGGCCTGCCTCTTTGAGGCTCACGAGATGCTTGGAGACGGTGCTCTGAGAGAGCCCCAGATGCGCCGTCAGATCGACTACTCGGTGCTCTCCGAACTGTAGGTGACGGAGGATCACCAGGCGAGACGGATCGCTGAAGCTCTGGAACAACCCGGCCATCGCCGACATCGCAGACACTTCTTCAGCCCAAGCGGCGACCCCGCCGTCTTCTTCCATCGCCATGTGTCGATAATACGCTTCCGGCTGGAAGTGCCGCTCAGGATGAGTCACATGAGAGAGAACACAAGGGACTCGCCATTCTCCGGTGCCAAGATGCTGTCGGTCAGCCCGCGGTCTTCTGCGAGCCGTCGGACGTCATCGCGACTGGTCGAGTATTCGGGCAACGCACCCATGTGTACGGCTATGACCCGGGCCTGAGGTGCGAACCGCAGCACGTCGATAATGTCCCCCGCGTTCATGAGGGCGCGAGATGTCTGATCGGCGCGACGTCCTCCGGTATTCAGAATGATCAGGTCTGGGCGATGATGGATCAGCGCAGTACGCACCTCGTGGTGCATGATCGTGTCGCCAGCGATGTACAGTACCGGTTCGTCAGGATGCCGAATCACAACTCCCATCGCGTCATCGTCGTCAAGTTCGGCGCGCATGCCATCCTCTGTTGGATGCTGGCCGTCGGTGCGCACAAAGGAGACACCTCCGATCTTGATCTCGTCGTCCAGGACCGTCACTCGGACGAATCCCTGGCCTCGGAGTAGTTCAGCGTCCTCATCGCTCTGTGCAAGAATCAGGACCTCCCGTGAAAGCAATGACGCGGCGGCAGCATCCCAGTGGTCTGGATGCGTATGCGTCACGACCACGACGTCGGGGGAGAGGAGCGCACTCAGGGGCACGCCGAGCCCGACCAAAAGGTCCTCCGGCTGGCGGTCGGCAACCCATTCCGAAGACGAATGCACTCCGCTCGCGCCGAGCATTGGGTCTACGAGGGCGGTCAAGCCGGACACTTCGATGAGCAATGTCGCATGACGCACCGGTGTGATCTTCACTTCATCCCATCTCTCTGTGATAACGACAGGGGGCGGAGAACGTTCGATTCGTTCGGGCAGGGACGAGCAGGGCCTAGGGTCCGGGCGCGTGCGGGCATGCTGGCAGCGCGCCAGGGGCCGGTCTGGCCTCGCCATCGTCTCCAACTCATCGACACATTTCGATGATAACCGGAAGCGACGCTTTTGACGCCCGTTAGCGATGGAGAAGAGCTCTGGGCCACCGCAGTACGGTGAATGAGCACGCGTTGAGTCACGTGTGATCGTCGAAGGGCCTCTACTGGGACAGAAGGTCGGATCAGCTCGGGCATGCTTGAGCTGTCGTGGACAGAACGCCCTACCGCGATGAGGCGGCGCCAGTCCTGCGTACTGCCGTGAGACCAGAGGTCACGGGGCCCCGATAGAGGAGATGCCCGCGCAGGAGGCTCACTCGTGCCCACCGGCCGACGCGCCACACTGATGCGCTCTCGGTGCTTTCGCCGATGAAGCCGAACGCCGCTGCAGCGAACGCGACACCGCGGGGCAGGTTTGCGAGCTCTTCGGCTGGTTGCCCCCATACTTGAGCGCGCACTCTGCGCACGACGTCCATTCCGGGTGTGCGGGGGAGCGCCCGGACCACCTCGGCGTTTCCCGCTCGTGCCACGCGTTGCAACTCGGACGCTCCCACCGTTCCGGTCTGCGCCCATCCGTCGCGAGGTACAGCCGCGCTCGCCCATCCGCGGGAGACTGCGAGCTGCGGCAGGCGGAGAGCCGCCCGATCGGGAGTCGCCGCCAATGACTCCACGGTGAGATCGCAGGAGAGGTCGTAGTCAGCGCGGAGCACGCGTAGAGCGAGCACCAGGGGAGTCGAATCCAGGAGGCCCTGCGGGGCCAGCGCGGCTGCGTACATCGCCAGCGTGCCCCGCTCTGCCTGGAGCCGTACGGCCGCGTCCCCCACTTGAGCCGCGCGCTCGGCGAACACGAGCGCGTCCCGGGCGGATTGCGGATCGGCCAGGATCAGATCTCGTGCCACGTTGTCCCTTGTCGTGATGCGACTGTTCGGAGGATCTCGTCGGAGTGCTTTTCGCGAGGCGACTCTCGCGTGCGATGCCGAACAGCCGCCGATGACACCCTTCTGCCACGGCGACGCATTCCGGACGGAGACCGCCGAGGCACCGTCGGCATCCTGCGAATGGCGTTGGACACACGTATGGGCCGCACGATCAACTGAACGCGCAGATCGACCTTTTTGGGCGCGCGAGGGTGTTCGAAGATTGAACCAGTCAGCACGTGGCATAGAAGGAAAGCGCGTGCGGAGGGATGCGGCCTGTGTGTCAGGAGAGTCCCGGCCGACTCGGATATGAAAGGAAGGTGAAGGCTTGTCGGATGTGTTGATCGACCGCCCGGAGCTCGACGGACTGGGGGTGTACGAATTCGGATGGCACGACGCCGATGCCGCCGGAGCGAGCGCGCGACGCGGTCTCTCGGAGGCCGTGGTCCGAGACATCTCGGCGCTGAAGAGCGAGCGGGAGTGGATGCTGAAGACCCGTCTCAAGGGATATCAGCTCTTCGGACGCAAGCCGATGCCGACCTGGGGCGCAGACCTCAGCGAGATCGACTTCGACAACATCAAGTACTTCGTGCGCTCGACCGAGAAGCAGGCGCAGTCCTGGGAGGACCTCCCCGAGGAGATCCGCGAGACGTACGAGCGCCTGGGCATCCCCGAGGCCGAGCGTCAGCGTCTCGTCGCCGGTGTCGCCGCGCAGTACGAGTCCGAGGTCGTCTACCACCAGATCCGCGAGGACCTGGAGGAGCAGGGCGTCATCTTCATGGACACCGACACGGCGCTGCGCGAGCACCCCGAGTTCTTCGAGGAGTACTTCGGCTCCGTCATCCCCGCCGGTGACAACAAGTTCGCGGCGCTGAACACGGCCGTCTGGTCGGGTGGCTCGTTCGTGTACGTGCCCAAGGGCGTGCACGTCGAGATCCCGCTGCAGGCGTACTTCCGTATCAACACCGAGAACATGGGGCAGTTCGAGCGCACCCTGATCATCGCCGACGAGGACAGTTACGTGCACTACATCGAGGGCTGCACGGCCCCGATCTACAAGTCGGACTCGCTGCACTCGGCCGTGGTCGAGATCATCGTGAAGAAGAACGCCCGCGTGCGCTACACGACGATCCAGAACTGGTCGAACAACGTCTACAACCTGGTCACCAAGCGCGCGGTCGCGCACGAGGGCGCGACGATGGAGTGGGTCGACGGCAACATCGGCTCCAAGGTGACGATGAAGTACCCGTCGATCTACCTGATGGGCGAGCACGCCAAGGGCGAGACGCTCTCGGTCGCCTTCGCCGGTCCCGGCCAGCACCAGGACGCCGGCGCGAAGATGATCCACATGGCGCCCTACACGCAGTCGTCGATCGTCTCGAAGTCGATCGCCCGCGGCGGCGGACGCGCGGGCTACCGCGGTGAGGTGCGCGTCGACGCGAACGCCCACCACTCCGCGAACACCGTGCGGTGCGACGCGCTGCTCGTCGACACGAAGTCGCGCTCCGACACCTACCCGGCGATCGACATCCGCGTGGATGACGTCCAGCTCGGTCACGAGGCCACGGTCTCGAAGGTCAGCGAGGAGCAGCTGTTCTACCTGCAGTCCCGCGGCATGCCCGAGGACGAGGCGATGGCCATGATCGTGCGGGGCTTCATCGAGCCGATCGCGCGCGAGCTGCCGATGGAGTACGCGATGGAACTGAACAAGCTCATTGAGATGGGCATGGAAGGATCGGTCGGATGAGCGCCTCTGCTCCCGCTGGCTCAGACGTCTACGTCGAGGCCCCTTACGTCCCTGTGCAGAGCCGCGCAGGTCGGCTCCACTCGGCCGATCCAGAGGACTTCGGGCCGTTGCGATCGCAGGACCCGGGGTGGAAGTACACACCGCTCATCCCCGTCGCCGCTCTCGCCGACCACACACTTGACGGCACTTCGTTCCCGATCGGAGTCACCGCGAGCGCCGGGGTCCGCGTCTCATGGGTTCCGTTCGCGGAGGCGTCCGTCGGGACCGCAGGATTACCGGAGGACCGAGTCCATGCCTCGGCCTGGGCAGCGACCGAGCAGGTGCTGCTCGTGGAAGCCACGGGCGATCAGCCCGAACAGGCGATCATCGTGCGGGAAGGCCTGGGTGAGAGACCCCGGGCTGCGCACACGCTCATCGCCACGGCACCCGATGCCACGGCGACGGTCGTGCTCGACAGCACCGGCACCGCGCAACTGCTTGAGAACGTCGAGATCGTCGTTGCGGACCATTCCGCGCTGACCGTGGTCAGCGTTCAGGACTGGGCAGACGACGCGGTGCATCTCAGCGCTCACTTCGCACGTCTCGGCGAGGGGGCGACGCTCAAGCACATCGTCGTCACGCTCGGTGGTGGTCTGGTGCGACTCGCCCCGTCCATCCACCTCGCTGGACGACGCTCGGCCACGGACGCACTCGGTCTGTACTTCTCGGGAGCTGGGCAGTTCTTCGAGCAGCAGGTCTACGTTCATCATGATGCCCCCGACACGGTCAGCAACGTCACCTACAAGGGAGCGCTTCAGGGGCACAGCGCCCGGGCTGTATGGATCGGCGACGTGCTCATCGGACCGGCCGCGACCGGTACCGACAGCTATGAACAGAACCGCAACCTCGTCTTGAGCGATGGAGCCCGCGCGGACTCGGTGCCGAACCTTGAGATCGAGACCGGCGACATCGTCGGTGCTGGCCATGCGAGCGCGACAGGCCGTTTCGATGACGAGCAGCTGTTCTACCTGGAGTCTCGGGGTATCCCCGAGGCTGAGGCGCGACGGCTGGTCGTGCGAGGGTTCTTCTCCGAGCTGATCCAGAAGATCGGCGTTCCCGAGCTGGAGGAGCGCCTCATCGGCCTGGTCGAGCGAAAGATCGGCGAATACACAGTGAGCAGCGAGGTCAAAGCCCCCGTCGCTGTCTGATCCGCGTCCGAACCAGTACCGCCTGACACCATCATCAACTCCCGACTCCTGTCCGAATGGACAGGCCCATACGATCCCTAAGGGGCCATCACGATGTCAACTCTCGAGGTGCACAACCTCCATGCCAGCGTCAGAACAGACCAGGGCGACAAGGAGATCCTGCGCGGGATCGACCTGCGTCTCGCCAGCGGAGAGGTCCATGCCATCATGGGCCCGAACGGTGGCGGCAAGTCGACCCTCTCCTACGCGATCGCCGGGCACCCGGCGTACTCGATCACCGAGGGCAGCATCACGCTCGACGGCGAGGACGTCCTCGCGATGAGTGTGGACGAGCGGGCACGTGCCGGCCTGTTCCTTGCGATGCAGTATCCGGTCGAGATTCCCGGCGTCACCGTGTCCAACTTCCTGCGCACGGCGAAGACGGCGATCAGCGGGCATGCACCCGCGCTGAGAACCTGGACGAACACGGTCAAGAGCAGTCTCGAGAAGCTCCGGATGGACTCCGCTTTCCTCTCGCGCAACGTGAATGAGGGATTCTCCGGGGGTGAGAAGAAGAGGCACGAGATTCTTCAGCTCGACCTTCTCGAGCCGAAGTTCGCAGTCCTCGATGAGACCGACTCCGGCTTGGATGTCGATGCGCTCCGCATCGTTTCCGAAGGCGTCAATCGTGTGAAGGACCGTACCGGGCTCGGCGTGCTCATGATCACCCACTACACACGCATCCTGAAATACATCCTTCCGGATTTCGTGCACGTGATCGTCGCCGGCCGTGTCGTCGAGGACGGCGGCCCCGAGCTCGCTGCGCGCCTGGAGTCCGAGGGATACGACCGCTTCCTCAGTGCAGCATGAGCGAGGTTCAGGCTCCGATCGCGCCTGAGGTTCTGGGCGTCACCAGGTATGAGAAGGTCGTCGACGCGTTGACCTACGTCTTCGATCCCGAACTGAGCATCGACATCGTCAACCTCGGACTCGTCTATGACGTCGCCTTCGACGAGGATGATGTGCTGATCATCACCATGACGCTCACCAGCGCCGGTTGCCCGTTGACCGACGTCATCGAGGGCGACATCGCCGAGGCGCTCGAGGGCGTCGTCGAGGCCTTCCGGATCAACTGGGTATGGATGCCGCCATGGGGGCCGGAGCGGATCACGCTTGACGGCATCGAGATGCTCAGCGCGCTCGGTTTCGCCGTTCGACGTTGAATGCGGATGACTGGCCATCTTCATCCGAGCGGGTGGATTCCCTAGCTCAGACCTCGCCGGTAGGCGGAGGGGCTGAGCCGCCAGTGCGCGTTGAAGCGGCGGCTCGCGTAGCTCGGGTCCGGCCAGCCCACTGCCCGCCCGACAGCGGCAATGCTGAGATCGGTGGTGCGCAGCAGGTACGCCATTCGCTCGGCACGGATCGACTGAAGATATGCGATCGGTGCCGAGCCGGTGTCGGCACGGAAGGTGCGCACGAGCTGAGAACTGGAGATGCTCACGCCTGCCGCCAGTTCTCCGAGAGTCCATGGGTGATCGATGCGGTCATGAAGGAGAGCGATCGCATGAGTGACATGCTCTCCGTACTTGCGTAGCCCCGGGGCCAGCGGGCTGTGCTGATGGTCAGCGGATGACGAGGCCATGAGCATCGGCGCCGCGGTCACCGCAGGAACGAGAGCGTCCAGGAGCTGGTAGTACAGAGCCAGCTGCGAGAAGATGCTCCGCGGCCCGTCATCCCCGCGTACCTGCGCGAAGACCCGCTTGAGCGCCGTCACATCTGGCTCCGTCAGCGCGAAGCTGATGACAGAGCCTTGAGAGTTCTCGGGGTCCAGCGCGTCGCGCAGCGGGGCAGGAACCTCTGTCGTCAGGTGCCTGCTCGTGCCCACGGCGAGCAGGGCGCGGGTCATGTAGAGGTTGGTGAGCTCGATGACGGGATCGGGTTCATACGCATGCCAGCTGCTCGGGCCGAGCAGAGTGAGAGTGCCCGCTCCCACACGCGCGAGGCCTTTCTCGGTCTGATGGCTGGCGTGCCCGGCACGGGCGAGCGATATCACGCCGAAGTCGTGGGAGTGAGCACATATCGGACGGGCATGTTCGACGTCCTCCATTCCCAGAAGCTGAGCTGTGGGAGGGAGGACCTCCGCCTCGGTCATGGTATGCATCCTCACGCTCCTTTCTCGCGTTGAGTATTCGCTACGCGACGTCGGCGCGGTGGGGGATGTGCCTCGCGTGACTGTTCCGATCTCACGACCCGGGCCTGATCCAGGACACGTGCTCGCTTCCCAGCATAACGTCCATCAATGAAGCAAGGCTTACCTAAATCCGACATCTAGATGTTGCTTCGCGCGGCATGAGCCGGACGGTCCATGTCGTGCACGGATCATGCTTTCCGTGCCCGCAGCCCGAACAAGAGGATGAAAACGGAAGGGCTGAGGGCAGAAACGGGGTGCTTAATGACCTATGTGATCGCGTTGCCTTGTGTCGATGTGAAGGACAAGGCCTGCGTGGATGAATGCCCCGTGGACTGCATCTACGAAGGGGACCGGATGCTCTACATTCATCCCGACGAGTGCGTGGACTGCGGTGCGTGCGAGCCGGTCTGTCCGGTTGAGGCCATCTACTACGAAGATGATCTGCCCAATCAGTGGGCCGACTACGCGCAGGCGAACGTCGACTTCTTCACAGAGCTCGGTTCCCCGGGAGGCGCGGCGAAGCTCGGCCCGGTCTGGACTGATGCACCACTGGTGCGCGCTCTGCCTCGGAGGTCCGTGTCGCAGCCGTCGAACAACGACTGACCTCCATGGTGATTGAACTTCGTGTCCGACATCATCGTGGGTGAGATGAGGAGACAGACGGGGCGAATGTGCGGCGAGGCTGAAAGAGGCAGGCTCGGGCGGGCGCTCCGGTAGTTGCAGGAACGGCACGAAGCCGACTGCGGGGCTCCTACCGCGACAAGCCCAGGTACAGACGGGCCCGGGCAACAGAGGACGGGATGGCCAACGAATGAACACACCTAACGGGCGAGATCAGTCCCGATCGACTGTGAAGCAGCAGAGACAGGAGCGGCGCCAAGCGAAGGTAGCGGCGTATCAGCGCCGACTCCAATCTGAGCGTCGGCGCAAGGTCGTGCTCTGGGTCGGCGGGGGAGTCGCCACGGCCGCTTTGGCCGTCGTCGCGGTCGGCGCTCTTGCCGCGTCCTTCTCAGCGACGCCACCCGCGCAGTACTCCGCCGGAAGTGCGGGAGACGACATGGACGGCGTCGAAACGTTCTCGCACACCACGGAACACACGCAGCAAACCGTCGAATACGAGCAGACGCCGCCCGCTGGCGGCCCCCACAACCCGTACTGGCTCAACTGCGGCACATACACCGAACCGCAGACGAATGAGAATGCGGTGCACTCTCTCGAGCACGGTGCCGTGTGGGTGACCTACGACCCGGACCTCATCGATGGGGACGACCTCGCTTCACTGAAGCAACTGATTCCCTCCACCTATGCGCTTCTCTCTCCGTACCCCGATCTCGGATCCCCGGTGGCGGTGAGCGCCTGGAATGCGCAGCTACGCGTCGACTCCGTGCAAGATGAGCGAATCAGTGAATTCTTCGAGGAATACTGGCGCAGCCAGAACGTGCCCGAACCCAACGCCGCCTGCACCGGGGCCCTTGACGGCCCGGGCCAGACGAGCTGACCAACGATGACAGGTCCCATACCAGCACCCCGTCGCCGCACTGGAGGACGTGGCCTCATCCGAATCCGGCGAACGCGTTGGCTGATGGCTGTGGTGGCTGTCGGGTCCGCGCTCGTGCTCGCGTTCGCGGTTGGACGATTCTCTGCGTCAGGCGGGCCGCCCACCATTGTCGCAGAGCCAAATCGCGCTGATGTAGGGTTCGCGCGAGACATGCAGGTACATCACGCCCAGGCGGTCGAGATGGCGATGATCAGTTACCGGGACACCACGGATGACGAATTGCGTGTGCTCGCCTACGACATCGCCACCGCCCAAGCCGGACAGCGCGGCGAGATGTTCGGATGGCTCGTCTCATGGGGCAGGCCGCAGGCCGGAGAGCCGCTCATGACGTGGATGGGCGACGCTGATACCGGGCAGCATCATGGATCCAGCGGAAGCGAAACCACCGCAGACCGTGAAGCTGCGATGGGAATGGCGACCAGCGAGGAAATCGCGCAGCTGCAACAGGCTCGTGGGGACGCTCAAGACTGCCTGTTCCTAGATCTCATGATCCGCCACCATCGCGGCGCGATCGAGATGAGCGATGCCGTCGTCGAGCTCGGTGCGGACCCCCGGCTCCTCGACACGGCAAAGCAGATCTCGCAGAATCAGTCGGCGGAAATTGCCGCCATGACAGACCTCCAGAAGCGATTGAACTGCGGCTGACGTCTCAGTCGGTGTAATGCCCCTCGTTGATCTCCGTGATGAGCGTGGGGTGCTTCGGAGCCCACCCGAGTGACTCCCGGGCGTGCCGGCCGCTCGCTTGCTGGTCGAGGAGCAGGGCTTCGCCGAAGGCGCCCAGACGCTCGACCGTCCGCGCAGTCGATTCCGGAGTGACCTTTCCATTGAAGCCACGGACGCGGCTGGCGGCCTCTCCGATCTGCAGGACAGTGGGGTTGTGACCGCTGGCGCCCAGGTACACCGCTCCGTGCGGGGCCTTTTCGAGCGCGAGAACGTACAGGTCGGCGAGGTCGTCGACATGTACTGTGCCCCAGTGCTGCGTACCGTCTCCGAGGAGCTGCAGGCCCGGCGGGGAACCGATGGCGTCCGCGCGGGTGACGATGTTGGGGATGCCGCCGCCGTGACCATAGACGATGGCTGGTTCCACGAGAACGGCGCGGATCCCTGAGGCCGTGAGGATGCGTCGATCGATCTCGGATCGCCAAGCCACGAGCGCGGGCGGATCGTGAGGTGTTTCTTCGGTGAGATCGCTTCCGGATCCATGGATCCAGATTCCGCCGGTACGGATGAATGCCGCGCCGCGGTCCCCGAGACCTGCGAGCACGGCGTCGGCGAACTCGTTGTCCGCATCGCTGCTGGTTTCGTCGCCGGGGGTCGCAGCGTGAATGACGGCATTCACTGTGTTGGCGAGCTCGGTGACGAGGCCGGCGTCGCGCATGTCGCCGACGGCCGGAGCGACGCCGGCGCGACCGGCTGCGGTGGCGGCGTCCTCGGTGCGCACGAGCGCGGTGACCTCGTGACCGGCCGATGTCAGTGAGGTGAGAATGGCTGAGCCGATGTAACCCGTCGAACCAGTGAGGAGCACTTTCATCGATATTCCTTCCAGATGAACCTCTTATACCCTACCCCTGAGGGGTAGGACGGGCGAGGGTGGTGGCAGGTCTTGCGGAGTAGACGCAATACAGGGCGATACCGGCATCGGACGCGAGGCCAGGGCGGGTGTGCTGTTCTCCTCGGACTCGCCCCAGCTTCGAGGCCCCACATCGACTGACGAGAGATTGAACTCCGCGTCCGTCTCTAACGTGGATGAGGTGAGGTGTTGGACGAGCTGAAAGGGTGGAGATCGTCGGATGAGGCAGGCTCGCGCGCAGGCCCTGAGGCAGTTGCATGAGCGGCATGCTGCACCGCTGTGGCGATACGTCGTCTCTTTGACAGGAGATGCGTCCGAAGCGGACGATGTCGTTCAAGAGACCCTCATCCGGGCATGGAAGGCGCCACGAATTCTCGATGAGCCGCCCGAAGACGTCGGCGGGTGGCTCTTCACCGTCGCGAAACGTGTCGTCATCGATCGTGTCCGAAGCGCCCAGCGACGCCATGAGAGCACCACGAACCGGGTACCGGACCGTGCCGTCACCGATCGTGTCGACCAGATGCTCGACGCAATGCTGATCGATGACGCGCTGGCGTCGCTCAGCGAGAACCACCGTGAGGTGATCGTACGCGCCTACTTCGGTTCTCTCACGACCGCGGAACTCGCCGACGAATTGCAGATCGCAGAAGGAACCGTGAAATCCCGCCTGCACTATGGGCTTCGCGCCTTGCGGTTAGCGTTCCAAGAGAGAGGAGTGAGCAGATGAGTGAAGAGCATCGTGCGATGGCGGAATGGGACGCGGCATACGTTCTCGGCGCCCTCACCCCAGTCGACCGCCGCCGATTCGAAGCTCACCTCGAGGGATGCTCGGAATGCCGCGATGCCGTCGGATCTCTCGCTGGCATGCCCGGACTGCTCGCGCGGGCCGATCTCAGCACCGCAGACGGGGCCGACCGAACGGACAGCGGTGACCAGGCCCGGCCTCCCGCGGACCTCGTCGAGCGCACCATTCAACGGATTCGGCGCAGACAGGTGCGCCGTGTGCGAGGCGTCGTGGCCGGTCTCGCTGCTGCCGCCGTTGTCATCGGCATCATCCTTATGCCCGGCATCGTTGCCCCGGACCGGCCGGATGCGGTAATCGCCATGGATGCTGTCACTGCCACCGAGATGGTTGCTGATGTCGAATTGCGAAGCGTCGCATGGGGGACGAGCGTCCGGATCACATGCGACTACCCCGAAGGCGGTGAGTGGGGTGACGAGAACGGCCCCTGGTCCTACACTCTCGTGATCACAGACGCGAACGGTGGGCTCCGTGAAGTCGCCAGCTGGAGCGCCGTACCCGGACGCGAGATCACCCTGGACGCGGCCACCGCTATGGAACTCGATGACATGCAGACGCTCGAGATCCGCACAGCGAAAGGGGAGACGGTCCTCAGCAACCCGCTGCACGGGTGAACCCAGGGCACCCTGACGTCGTGTTCCCAGTAGTCGCGACCGCGACGATCACCGACGAAAGGACCTGCCCGATGAAGATGAAACTCGCGACCACCCTTGCAGTGCTGGCGATCTCCGGCCTGGCGCTCGCCGGGTGCGCCTCCGACGGGACCGGAGGCGGTGCAGAGGCCACCGACCCACCATCGACACCCCCGATGGAGGAAACTCCTGCCGGCTTCACCCTCACGACAGCAGACACCGAACTGGGCGAAGTCATCGTCGACGCCGACGGGAATGTCGTCTACCATTTCGACAAGGACACGCAGGGGGCTGATGCGTCGGCGTGTGCAGGAGAATGCGCTACCAAGTGGCCCGCCGTCCCCGCCGATGCGGACGTCGAGCTCGACGGGGTCTCGGGCGAGACCGGAACGATCACGGGCGTCGACGGCGAAGACCAGCTGACGCTGAACGGGTGGCCGCTGTACTACTTCGCAGGGGACACCGAAGCAGGTATGACGGCCGGGCAGGGCCTGATGGACGTTTGGTGGGTACTCGACCCAGCGGGTGAGCCCGTCCACTGATGTCATCCGTGCGGGCCGTCCTCACGACGAGGACGGCCCGCATCGCTCTCCGGCGAGGGTCCGCGACCCCCGCCACCTCAGCCCAGATATCCGGTGACAAAGAGCGCCGCAACCGCAGTGCCCGTGACGAGTATCGAGAGGATCCCGCCGAGGATCAAGGGACGCCACCCCGCAGTCCGAACCGCCGAGATGTTCGTCGACAATCCGATGCCGGCCAGAGCCGCGGCGATGAGTGTGGTGCTCACCGTCAACCCTGCGGCCTGCACTACGGGCGAGACCCATCCCACCGAGTTCGCGACGGTCGTCAGAAGGAACCCCAGCAGGAACCAGGGAACGAGCCGGTTGGGTTTGCGCAGCAGATCCCTGGCAGATGCCCCTGAGCGGCGGGCCTCGAGCAGTGACAGCCCGATGGACACCGGAACGATCATCAGCGTTCGGACCAGCTTGACGATGACAGCGAATCCGAGAGCCGAGGCTGCGAACGCGCTCGCAGCGGCAACCACCGAGCTCGTGTCGTTCACGGCAGTGCCCGCCAAGAGCCCGAAAGTGTGCGCATCCAAGCCCATGAGATGCCCGAGGATCGGAAACACCACTGCAGCGATGATGTTGAACACGAAGATCGTACTGATCGCATACGCGATCTCACCGCTCGCTGCCCCGATCACCGGTGCGACCGCGGCGATCGCGGACCCCCCGCAGATACCCGTCCCCACACCGATGAGGGTCCGCAGACGCGCCGCTATTCCCAACGCCCGGCCGATCCATATTGCGCCAAGCAAGCAAACGGTAAGGGAACTGAGCATCACCGGCAACGACTCCACACCGACCTCGGCGACATCCCGGAGAGATAGCTGGGTACCCAACAGCGTCACGGCCACCTGCAACAGCATCTTGCTCGAAAACCCCACCCCGGGCAATACCGCCGTCCCCGGCCGACGGATCGCGGCGATCACGAATCCGATGAACACTGCAGGAAGAGCGCTGCCTACCACGGGAAGAAAATGCCCTAAAACGAGCGAAACAGCAGCGATGAGAAGACACAACCCGACTCCCGGGCTGAGAGTGCGGACGCGGTCGATCACGGCAGACAGATTCACACCAGCCAGTCTCCTCGGCGGCTAGACCCCGCGGGAATCTGCCCCGACTGGATACCCCCACAAGGTTAGGCTGTACCCGTGGTCACGCTCCCGGACATCTCGGCCCTCAGGCTCCTGCAGCGCGTCCTACAGGACGGATCAATCTCCGCTGCCGCCCGGGGACTCGGTATCTCGCAGCAGGCCGCGTCTACCCGGATACGCGCGATGGAGCGATCCCTCGGTCTCGAGCTGCTTGTACGGACGCCCGCAGGCGTCCGCGCCACCGCCGACGGAGAAGTCTTCGCCGCATGGATGCAGGATCTGCTCCATTCCGCCGACACGCTCGCAGACGCCGTCGATGGTCTCAGGGGCACGCAGATGCGCGAGGTCACGATCGCCGCAAGCCAAACCGTCGCTGCGCACCTGCTCCCCACCTGGCTGCTCAGAGTACGCCAGACCCAACTCGCCGCCGGCCGTGAACCCACGACGATCCGAATACGGGCGACCAATAGTCAAGACGTGGCAAGGCTGGTACGCGAGGGACAGGCCTCCGTCGGGCTCATTGAGACCCCGGATCTGCCTCGCGACCTTTCACACGCAGTCCTCGTGGAAGACGAGCTTGTCGTTGCAGTCGGGACGTCGGACCCAGCTGCCCAGAACACGCAGATTCGTGTTTCCGACCTTGCCTCTGTGCCACTCATCACGCGCGAACCCGGCAGCGGCACACGACTGGCCTGGGAGCACGCCGCTCACGATGCCGGATACACCCCGGCACCGCCCGCAATCGTCATGGATAACTCTTCAGCAATCCGGTCGGCCGTCCAGGCAGGGATCGCCCCCACAGTCACGAGCGCGCACGTGATCGCGGACGACGTTCGGCTCGGACGCATCCTCCAGATCCCGCTGGACCCGCCCGTTCGCCGACCCATCACCGCCATCTGGCGGGGAAGCGAACGAGACCTCGGCGAATACGCCCGCGAACTCATCCGGGCTGCCCGCCTCTGAGTTCGGTCTCAGGGGCACTGACCATGTGAGGAGCGGAGTCCAGCCGCGTATTCTGCAGGCGCAGGCTGTTGTAGACGACGAGGACGGATGAGAGGGACATCGCGGCCGCAGCGATGAGGGGATTGAGCAGGCCCGCTGCCGCGATCGGAATGGCGGCGATGTTGTAGCCGAAGGCCCAGACAAGATTCGTCCGTACCGTGCGAAGAGTCTTGCGGGAGAGGACGATCGCTTCAGGGATCGCGCGGAGATCTTCGCGGATGAGAATGATGTCGGCGGCCTTGAGCGCGATGTCCGATCCTGAGGCCACCGCGATACCCAGGTCGGCCGTGGCGAGAGCGACAGCGTCGTTGATGCCGTCGCCGGCCATCGCGACGCGCGCGCCGTCCTTTTGCAGGGCACGGATGGCGTCGGCTTTCTGATCCGGGAGCACCCCTCCGCGCACCGCGTCGATACCGAGAGCGCGCGCAATCCGTTCGGCGGCGGGCTGGGAATCTCCGGTGAGCAGGATCGTGCGCAGCCCCTCGGCGTGCAGAGCATCGACAGCGACCGCGGCGCTGGGCTTGATGGTGTCACTGAGCGCGACGACGCCGAGGAGCGCGCCCTCCCGGACGACCGCGACGACGGTGTGGCCGTGCTCTTCTGCCCTGGCGATAGACTCGCGTGCGTCTGCACTCACGGGGATACCCCGCGAGTACAGGAGCGCTGGACTTCCGACGATGACCTCACTGCCGTCGACGATGGCCGCCGCACCAAGTCCCGGGAACGCATGGAAACCAGAGGCTGTGGGCGGTTCGAGCCCGTGATCCTGAGCAGCCTTCTCGATGGCGCGTGCGATCGCGTGTTCGGAACCGCGCTCGACGGCGGCTGCGAGCCTGATCGCATCGCGCTCGTCGGCATCGATCGCGATGACGGCCGCGACGGACATGGCACCTGTGGTCAACGTCCCGGTCTTGTCGAGCACGACGGTGGTGATCGTTCCGCTGGATTCTAGGGCATCGTGGCCCTTGATGAGGATGCCGCGGCTCGCGCCGCGTCCGACGCCGACCATCAGCGCCGTCGGCGTCGCCAAGCCCAGTGCACACGGGCACGCGATGATCAGCACACTGATCGCCGTTCCGATGGTCTGGGCGAGCGGGGATCCGGCCCACGCCCATCCGGCGCCGACGATGATCGACAGCACGATGACGCCGGGGACGAACCAGACCGTGATGCGGTCGACCACGGTCTGCACGCGCGCCTTGCGCGCCTGCGCCTGTTCTGCCAGATAGGCCATCTGAGCGAGACGCGTGTGCGTGCCGACCGCAGTGGCGGTCACGGCAATGCGATTGTCCGTGCTGATCGTGCCACCGACCACTGCCGACCCGGGGAACACCGTGGTGGGCAGGGGCTCTCCCGTCATCATGCTCGTGTCCACCGCCGCGGTGCCGTCGAGGACGATGCCGTCCGCGGCGATCGTCTCGCCGGGCCTCACGACGAAGGTGTCATCCACCCGGAGCTGCTCGACCGGCACGCGGGACTCGATGCCCTCGCGCACGATGCGCACGTGAGTGGCCGCGAGAGCGTTGAGCGCCCCCAGAACGTCTCCCGCTCGACGTCGTGAGCGCGTTTCGAAGTACCGCCCCGACAGCTGGAGTGTCGTCATCCCGGCCGCGACGTCGAGGTAGACGGCATCCGCGCCTGTCGGCGTCGCGCCGAACCCGAGCCAGAATCCGCTGCCGGAGTTGTGCCCGATGTCGAAGATCAGGGTGGCGATGGCCCAGCCGAAGGAGGCAACGATCCCAAGAGAGACGAGAGTGTCCATGCTGACCTGACGATGCCGCAGGTTCCGCAGCGTCGCACGATGGAACGGCCATGCCGCCCAAGTGACGATCGGTACGGTGAGGAGCACACAGAGCCATTCCCAACCCGGAAAGCGCCACTGGGGAACGAGCGCGAGCACGATGGTGATGTCCATCAGCGGTACCGTCAGGAACGCGGCGAGGATGAGGCGTCGCCGCAGCGCGGTGATCCGCGACTCGGTGGTGCGTCGGGACCAGGCATCGTCAGAGCCCTGACGTACGTGCGCACCGTAGCCCGCGTCCTCGATTCGGGACACTGCAGCGCCTAGATCGTGCGACGGCAACCCGACGATTACGGCTCGCTCTGTGGCGTAGTTCACCGACGCGTGGACACCGTCGAGCTTGTTCAAAGTGCGTTCGACCCGCGCAGCGCAGGCGGCGCAGGTCATGCCGGAGATATCCAGCTCGATGGGCGGGGTCATTTCTACAGCGGTCATCGTTCTTCCCCGCCCCTCTCATCGGCAGTGCTCCGGGTGTTCGAGAGCCGGGCCAGCATGGCGTTGTATTGATCGAAATCGGGATCCAGGCCGGCATCCATGTGGCGGTCCTTGCGGCGGGCCTCTCGGCTGTCCTGACGCGCCCACTGGATGCCGAGGATGATCACCACGATCATCAGCGGGATCTCGCCCCCGGCCCAGGCGACGCCGCCGCCCATCGCCTGAGAGGCCGGGAGATCGGCCCAGGGCATGGAGAGATACCGGTAGAAGTTCTCGGCGATGAGCGTATCGCCGCCGCTGCCGGTCATCAGGATGACGCCGAAGAACGCGTGGAACGGCATGGCTGCGAGAACGAACCCGAGTTTGCCGACGTGAGGAAGAGATCGAGGAGGCTTGTCGATGCCGATGATCAGGCTGTAGTACAGGTATCCCACGACGAGGAAGTGCACGTTCATCAACTGATGACCCCAGTGGAAGCGCATCAGCTCGCCGAAGAGCCCGGTCAGATACAGGCCGTAGTAGGAGCCCACGAACAGCACGAACACGAGGAGCGGGTTGTACAAAAAGTGCAGTACCCGCCATTTCAATACCCGCGTGAGCCACTCGTGTGCTCCAGCGAGCGGTCCGCCTGCGCTGGTGGCACGCAGCAGCAGGGTGACGACACCACCGAGGGTGAGGATTGCCGGTGCGAGCATGTTCAAGCTCATGTGCACGATCATGTGCACTCCGAAGTCCGCCCCGGAATACTTGCCGAAGCCCGAGCTCGTGGCGATCACTACCAGCGTCCAGCCGACAATCCATGCGGCCGTGCGTCCGGCCGGCCACCGGTCGCCGCGGCGCGACAGCATCCGCACCGCCACCAGATAGACGCTCACCGCCGCCGCGGAGACACCGACGAAGAGAAGGTTCGGGCGCCACTGTGTCAGTAGCGCCGTCATCCCCGGCGCCTCGGGCAGGTCGAATCCCAGAAACACCTGCGAGATGCTGGTCGGGACGAAGTACTGTGGCGGCGGCTCGCGCGTCATCGCCACGGAAACGCCGATCCAGCCCGCCACCGCGAATCCGGAGACGAGAAGCAAACCATAGATCCGGCTTTCGCGCAGCACTCCGCGCCGTACCCACACCATGTACAGTGCCGCTGCGACGATGATCGCCGCCAGGCACAGCCATCGTGCCAGCATGAGCCCGCCCGTCACGGAGTCGAAGAGGCCTGTGCCTGCAAGCTTGAACACCGTCAGCACGCCCTCGGTGACGACGATCACCGGGACAGCGATCATCGCGATTGCGGCGGTCCGGCGCAGCGTCGGGATCGCGATCAGCCGCCCAGACATCGATCGCACGAGCAGCACGGCGAGAACACCGAAGAACAGGACGACGCCGATGGTCTGGAAAACAGCGGCGTCGCCGCCGAAATCATGATTCGGGCCCACCAACACCTGACCCGACACCACGGGAGCAAGCGCTCCGATCATTGCTGCCCCCATCGGCACCAGCAGTCCTGTCCACCGCGCCGCAACGAAAGAAGCAAAGAAGACGACGGTCGAGGCGAGGAACGCGACGGTCCACGCTTTCGGCGCATCTGAAGCGCTCCAGAGGAATGGCAGCGCATTCGGCTCGGCGAGGCGCTCTACAGAGACGCCGTTGGCGTCGAAGGCCGTGAAGACGACGAGCAGTCCCGCACAGCCAGACCACAGGCCCGCCGCTACACGCAACACCGTGATCTCCAGCGACTCCTCCACCGTGCGTGTCGCCCTCGACGTTCCCACCCGGAGGAACAGGGCATATGCCAGCGCTCCGATTGTCACGAGTGCCGACGTCTCCGCCGCGCTGCGCAACACGGATGTGCTGACCCCGGTCAACAGACCGGGAAAACTCCGAAAGAGACGGTCGTACGGCGCAGCCCCTTGAAACACGGTGACCAGAACGGGCAACCCGATGATCAACACGGCCGCTATCGTCGCGCTGATCATCACCACCGTGACGCTTCGCGGCACTACCCTCGCCTCGCTGCCCGCCTCCGAGACTGCGCCGCTCTTCTGGGCATGTTCGTTGTATCGAATGTCTTCTGCCATTCTGTCCAGTTACCTCCACGACGCGGCAGGAGGGAGAACGCACATGTCGCCGTCGCCCCTACCGGCCAGGGCGCAGCACGAAGGCAATCCGTCGACAACGCCTGTTGCGTGCCACCGCCGATCGCTTCCTGCACCCGGACAGCTGCGGTCAAATCGCTCGTTCTCATCACCGCAATTCGATGATACCCCCCATTGTCGATAGATCAGCATCTAGTGTATGGTCACCCTATGCTGACTATTGCCTCACGTGTGGACGCGATGAATCGACTCGGCCGTGCCATGGCCGATCAGACCCGATCTCGGATCCTGCTGTCTCTGCTCGAGTCCCCGGGTTACCCTGCTGTGCTGGCACGCGACCTCGGCCTCACACGCACGAACGTGTCCAACCATCTTGCCTGCCTACGCGGGTGCGGCATCGTCGTCGCCGAGCCCGAAGGGCGGCAGACACGGTACGAGATCGCCGATCCGCATCTCGGCGTCGCCCTCGGCGCACTGGTCGACGTCACCCTCGCCATCGACGAGAGCGAGGAGTGCATCGACCCCGAGTGCACGACACCCGGGTGCGGTGCCGCCGCGATTACGGCCTTCTAGAGCACGTCGCTGCCAGACGCATCGCGAAGTCGATCGTGCCCAGAAACAGAGAACCCGACGAATGGAGACGCGATGAGCGCCGAATGCTGCGACCTTGATGAGCCTGCGCCGAGGAAGGAATCACCGAAGCCCTCGGACACGGATGGTCGTCAACCGGACGGGGAAGGGGATGCGTGCTGCGGGCCCGCGCTCCCTCCGCTGTTCGGCAGCGGCCAGGCCGCCGACGAGCCTACGTCGCGGCCACGATGGTGGCGAGACATCGCCCTGCTGCCGTCGGCCCTGTCCGGCCTCACCCTCGCCGTCGGATACGGGCTGGAGTGGGGCGGCGTCGCCGTGGGGGCGACGGCACTGCAGTGGATCGCGCTCCTTGCAGGCGGATACACCTTCGTCCCGGGGACGATGCGACGGCTGATTCGCGGACGAATGGGCGTGGGACTGCTCATGACGATCGCCGCTGCCGGTGCCGTGCTCCTCGGTCACGTCGGGGAGGCGGCCGCCCTCGCCTTCCTGTTCTCCCTCGCCGAGGCGCTGGAAGATCGTGCCATGGATCGAGCGAAGGAGGGCCTGCGGGCGTTGTTGTCGCTGATACCGGAGACCACGCGCGTATCGCGGTTCGGCAGAGAGGAGATGGTTCTCGTCACCGACGTGCGGGAGCGGGATGTCCTCGTCGTTGGCGCCGGCGAACGGGTCGCCACTGACGGTGTCGTCGTCAGCGGCTCCTCGAGCCTCGACACGTCTGCCGTGACGGGTGAGTCCATCCCTGTGCCCGCCCGCCCCGGCGACCCGATCCCCGCAGGTGCGGTCAACGGCTCCGGCACGCTGCGGATCGAAGCGACCGCCGACGGCAGGGACAATTCGCTCACTCAGATCGTGGCGCTGGTGCAGCAGGCGCACGCACGCAAGGGGGAGCGTGCGCGGCTCGCGGACCGGATCGCCCGCCCACTGGTGCCGACAGTGCTCGTCGTCGCCGCGTTGGTCGGAGTCTTCGGATTCATCGTCGGCGACCCGACCACCTGGATCGAGCGGGCTCTGGTCGTCCTGGTGGCCGCGTCCCCGTGCGCACTGGCGATTGCCGTGCCGGTCACGGTGATCAGCGCTATCGGCTCCGCGTCGAAGTACGGGGTGGTCATCAAGTCCGGGCAGGCGTTCGAACAGCTGGGGACCATCCGCATCGTCGCGTTCGACAAGACCGGAACCCTCACCCGCAACACGCCTCAGATCGTGGAAGTCGTCGCCAGCGGACGCACGCAGGAGCAGGTTCTCTCCCTCGCTGCCGCGCTGGAGTCCTCCAGCACCCATCCTCTCGCGTCCGCGATCCTCGCCGCCGCTCCGGGCGTCCAGCCGGGGCGCGACGTCGAGGAGGATGCCGGGAGCGGACTGACAGGATACGTCGACGGCACCCGGGTGAGAGTCGGAAGCACCCGCTGGATCGATCCCGGCACGCATCGCGAAGTCGCCGAGAACATGGCGGAACAGGGTATGACGGTTGTCGTCGTGGAAGCGGACGGGCGATTCGCCGGACTCATCGGCGTGCGTGATGAACTGCGGCCTGAGTCGGCGGAGACCGTCCGGCTGATGGCGGAGATGGGGATCGAGACGGCGATGCTCACCGGTGACAACAGTCGCACGGCCCGCGCGATCGCCGCTGAGGCGCGCATCGCGGACGTTCGGGCCGAACTGCTGCCGACGGACAAGGCCGATGCCGTCATGTCTCTGGCAGTGAGGTCCCCTGTGGCTATGGTCGGCGATGGCATCAACGACGCGCCTGCCCTGGCGTCCGCCACCGTGGGGATCGCTATGGGCGTCCAAGGCTCTGCGGCAGCGATCGAATCCGCCGACGTCGCCTTCACCGGCCACGATCTCAGGCTCATCCCCGGGGCGCTCTCCCATGCGCGGCGCGGAAGACGGATCATGACGTGGAACATCGGCCTCGCCCTGGCGATCATCGTCGTCCTCTTCCCGCTCGCACTGTTCGGAGTTCTCGGTCTGGCCGGTGTCGTCCTCGTGCACGAGATCGCCGAGGTGCTCGTCATCCTGAACGGCGTCCGCGCCGCTCGCCGGCCGTCCGTAGCACGGAAGCTCGACCCGCCGACCGCCGTGCCGACGCGCGAACGGGAGCGCGTCGGGGCCTGACCTCGCCGTGACGGCGTTCGCTCATCGCACGCCCTGGACCATGCGTCGGGGCGTGCGATGTCCTATGACGGCGCGCCATAGGGGATGATGACCGGTCGCGACGTCAGCGGATCGCTCACGGTGCTCGCAGAGACTTCGCACACGCGGTGAATGAGGTCTCTGGTGACCATCGACTCCGGCGCAAGCCCTCTTGAAGGATCCAACCCGAGCGAATGGTGGTGACATGCGTGGGCGTAACTGAAGTAGTAGTTGAGGTCGCCGCCCGTCAGCCCGTGAAAGATGCGCCTCCGGGCCCTGAAGGTGCGTCTTATGCTCCATTCTGAGCCGCGGGTCTCGAATAGCTTTGAGGTAAGCGTCACCTTACCTACCTGAACGAAAGCGGGAAGAATATGACGAAGCACCGCGTACTCATCGTGGGAGCCGGATCCGCAGGAACGTCTGCCGCGCGAACGCTCGCATCGGTGCCCCAGATCGACCTCACTCTCGTTGCTCGTACCGGTGAAACGCCGTCGAATCGCGTGTACGTGAAGGGCGTGGCGCACGGTCGCATCGGCCCCGAACAGATCGCCCTCCCACTCCCAGACGTCGCGGTGGTGAAAGACACCGTCATCTCGATCGATCCCGTCGCGAAAGAGGCCCGACTCACCGCCGGTGCACAGCTAGAGTACGACTCCCTTATCGTCGCGACAGGCGGCGTCGCGCTCCCGCTGGACGTCGAGGTCCGCGTGATCGGCCATCCTTTAGGAGCGGACCGTGTGACCCCTCTGTACTCAGTCGAGGACGGAGTGCGGGTGAACGCGCTGCTCACAGCGAGTGGAGCGCCCCGCCGAGTCATCGTCTACGGTTCCGGCTTCACTGCGGCCGAGACAGTATCGGCGCTGCACGCGGACGGTCACGACGTCACCCTGGTGGCGCGCAGCGCACAGCCGGGGGCGTCGGCGTTCGGCATGGCGCTTGCGAGGGAGATCGCGGATGCGCATCGCGATCGCGTGTCCGTCCGTTTCGGGAGCGCGATCGCGTCGGTGAGCGTGGCGGCCGAGCAGGTGAGCGTCCGGCTCGAGAACGAGGAGACGCTCGACGCGGACCTCATGATCGTCGCAGTCGGATCGGAACCGCAGGCGCCGCTCCCGTGGCCGAGCGGCGTCCCGGTCGATGAATGGGGGAGAGGCCCTGTCGGCGGCGTCTACGCGGCGGGCGGAGTGGCGACCTGGCGCGGAGCGGGGAACGAGAGCTGGCGGATCGACCACTGGGACGACAGCGCTGCGCAAGGAGAGCACGCGGCGCGAGTGCTGTTGTCGGACGTCGGCTTGGGTCCCGCGCAGGAGCCCTACGTGGCGCGAAGCTCGTGGGACGCACTCGTGTACGAGAAGGCGATCCGTGGGGTCGGAAGGACGGCACCGGCCCTCATCAAGGATGTTCCGGACAGCGGGGGCGCCACGCTCCACGTGGACGCGGACGGAACATTGGTGGGAGTCTCCGCCATCGACGACGATGCGATCGAGAACTGGAGCGATCGCGTCGGCCAGCACATCGGGGGCTGAGCGCACCGGGCGAACGCGATCAAGGGTGCATCACGGCGTCGGGTTCGTCGTCGCCGATGTGCTCGGTCTCAATCTGGAACGTCGAATGCCGCACGGAGATCTCGAAGTGCTCGGCAACACACCTCTTCACTTCGCGGAGCATGTCGACCGCGTGCCCATCAGTGAAGCACTCGTCCTCGACGACGACGTGCGCCGTGATGGTGGTGAGTCCCGTGGCGACCGTCGACGCGTGAAGATCATGGACGCTCTTGACGTGATCCAGAGCGAGGATGTGCACCCGCACCTGATCCAAGTCCAATCCCTTCGGCGTGAACTCCATCAGCACACCGGTGGTCTCCCGCATCAGCATGAACGCTCGGGGCACGATGAGCGCCGCGATGAACAGGCCCGCGATCGCGTCGGCCTGCATGAACCCGGTTGTGGCGATCACGATGGAGGCCACGATCACGCCCAGTGATCCGAGCGCGTCGTTGAGGACTTCCAGGAACGCCGCGCGCATGTTGAAGTTCGCGCCTCGGCTGGAGGAGAGAATCATGATGGAGACGACGTTGGCGATCAATCCGACGATCCCGAACACCAGCAGTTCCGCCGCAGGGACGTCCGGCGGCTCGAAGAGACGTTTGACCCCTTCCACAGCGGCGTATGTCCCGACGACGAGCAGCAGGGTTGACTGTCCGAGCGCCGCTATGACCTCGATGCGGCGGAATCCCCAGGTCCGGCGCGCGTTCGATGGGCGAAGCATCAGGGTCGCGGCGATGAGAGCGATCAGGAGACCTGACGCATCGGTCACAGCGTGGGCGGTATCCGTCAGCAGCGCCAAGCTGCCGGTGACAATCGACCCCACAGCCTGCGCGACGACGATCGTGGCCGTGATGCTGAAGGCGATGAGGAGCTTGCGGCGGTAGTCTCCGGCTTGTCCCACCGTCTCTTCGGTGACGATTGCGTGCTCGTGCCCTGCCCCCACGTTGTCTCCTGCCGTCGTATCTGGCCCGCGTCGTCCGCATCCGTTTCGCACGCTAATCATCGCCTTGCGACGATGATATGCATTCGGATCGTGACGCGCAATTCCCGCAGCGGGATGACAACGCGTTGAAGGGGGCGGGTCCGCTTTCGCGGAACCCGCCCCCTTCAACACGGGCTGGTCAGTGACTGTGGCCCGCGTGCTGCCCACCGCTGACAGATGGCGTCGTGGTGAGACCTGCGAGGTCCCGGTGCATCGCACCTTCATGCTCGAGGTGTCCGTCTTCCTCGATCTGGAAGGTCGAGTGCTCGATGCGGAAGTGCTCTCGCATGCTCTCCGTGAGTTCGTCCAGCACCTGCGTGCCCGATCCGTTCGCGGCGGCCTCGTCGTCAAGGACGATGTGCGCGCTCAAGACGAACACGCCGCTGGTGAGCGCCCACACATGGAGGCTGTGGGCGGCCTTCACGCCGGCGGTGCCCTCGATTTCGCCACGTACTTCCTCGATGTCGATTCCATCGGGGACGCCCTGGAGGATGATGTTGATGGCTTGCTTCAGCAGCATGAATGCGCGGGGGAGGATGATCACGCCGATCGCGGCGGCGGCGATCGCGTCGCCCTGCTGCCAACCGATGGTGACGTTGAGGATGCCCGAGACGATGATCGCTGCTGCGCCGATTCCGTCGCTCATGACCTCGAGGAAGGCCGCCTTGACGTTCAGACTCTCCTTGGCGCCTCGACTGAGGATGATTAGGGAGATGGACGCACCGATCAGACCGACGATCGCGAAGGCGATCACGCCGCCACCCTCGACATCTTCGGGGTTGAACCAGCGATCGACCGCCTCGAAGAGGATGAATCCTCCCAGGGTGAACAGGAGCAGACAGTTGATGAGAACCGCGACGATCTCCGCTCGCATCATGCCGTACGTACGCTTGCTCGACGGCTTGCGCGTCGCGAGGTAGGTCGCGATCAATGCGATCAAGATGCCGCTGCCATCGATCGCCATGTGCATGGCCTCGGCCATGAGGGCAAGGCTGCCCGTGATCCATGACCCGATGAGCTCCGCGGCGATGATGGTCAAGTAGATGCCAAGCACCATCATCAGCCGACGTCGGTGTCCTGCAGTAGCGGTCTGTACTCCGCCGTCTCCGCCCCCGTGGTCGTGATTGTGTCCGATTCCCATGTCTGCCTATTTCTCCTTCTGCTCGGTGGTTGTGACCTGCGGGTTTCTGAGGTGGGCGCACAACACCACGCGTGCGCCTGTCGCTCCCAGAAGCTCTTCCGTGGCGGTGATGATCGTGCTCAGACGCTCGGGTTGAGCCAACGAGTACCAGGACGCTCGGCCGGCGGATCGAGCACGGACGAGCTGACACTCGGCCAGGAAGCCGAGGTGCTTGCTGACCGTCGATTGCGCGAAGCCCATGTGCCGAACGAGATCCCGCACCCGATGCTCGCCTGAAGCGAGGTGCTGCAGGATCGCAAGCCGTGTCGGTTCTGCCAGCGCTTGGAACAGGTGCGCGTACACTTCGCCCGCGCTCTCGTCCAGACGCTCTGCAGCCCGTTCATTCATCGCCATATAGCGATGGTATCGCATTCACGCGGTGTTGTCGATTCGCGACGATGAAAGCGTCGAACGGAACCCGCCCGTCTCACAGCCCGCCGGGTACAGCTGTCTCGGAACGTCAGGAGAGGCGCAACGTCGTCAGGCACGTGGGCGAATCGCCGTCGGTGGACACCAGTGCAGTCGCCGTCTGGTCCGCATAGTCGACCGTGATCGTCGCGTCCTTCTCGCGGGGAAGCCAGACGCCGACGAACCCATTGTCGTTCGTGGTCACACGACCGTCGAACAGCACCGTTCCGTCCACCCGATCGGTGATGAGCGCAGAGACATCCTCGCCACGAAGTTCCCCCACGCACGTTGTCAGACTGTGGGAAAAGCACTCGTGTGTCTGCCCGAGGTACGGAGCAATGGACAGATAGAACTCGCCCTCAGGGAGGGGCAGCGCGGCCTCGGCCCCGTCGACTGGTCCGACAGGACAAGCGCGTCGGGTTGCACGAGGCGATGAGGCCGGTGGGACGTGCGTCCAGCGGCATGGCCTCAAGCGTCTCGATCACAGTCCGCGCATCAGGCCCATCCAGGCCGTAGGTCTCGGCGATCTGGTCGAAGTCGTTCGAGGCGTCGACCGACAGGTCTTCCGCGGCACATCCTGTAAACGCGGTCGCCGCCATCGTGATCCCCGCCAGGAGAGCGGCAGCACGCGCAATTCTGGAACGGATTGTCTCCGCGCGCCGCCAGGCGCGCGCCACCTGCTGCCTCTTCATCGTCAGGATTCCCATCGATCACTCCTCATAGCCGATCACGCCCATCATGCCGCTCTCCCCGTGATAGATGTTGTGGCAATGCGCCAACCACTGACCGGGGTTGTCGGCATCGAAATCGACAGTGAGGGTCTGGCCCGGAAGGACGATAGAGGTGTCCTGCCGGGGCCCGCCGTCGGTGTGCTGACAGTCGGCAACGTCCGAGAGAACGTCTACGGTGCTGTCCTCGACTATCTCGCCGCTGGGTTGGACCCGCGGTCGACGACGATCTTCACTCACTCAGCCGTGCCGGCGTTGAATCAGCTTCTGCGCCCCTTCCTCAGTTTGGTGACAGAAGCCGAGCTGCGTAGAAATCCCACGGTGAAAGCGGAGCTTGCCGCATCTGGCGGGGCGCTGAGTGGCCTCCTTCTCACCTACCCGGTGCATCAAGCCGCCGACATCTTGTTCTGCAAGGGCGACCTCGTTCCGGTCGGGAAGGACAACCTGCCGCATGTCGAAGTCAGCCGCACCATCGCGCGCCGGTTCAACGAACGTTACGGGCACGTGTTCCCTGAGCCAGCGGCTCTCCTCACCGACGCGCCCGAGTTGTTGGGTCTCGACGGGCGGAAGATGTCGAAAAGCTATGGCAACTCGATCGCGCTGGGCATGACCGCCGATGAGACCGCCGCGATCATCAAGCGCGCCCCCACCGATTCTGAATGCACGATCACGTATGACCCGGAGAACCGAGCCGGGGTTTCTGGTCTGCTGGCGACAGCGGCGGTCGTGCTTGGGCGGAGTCCGCAGAGCATTGCGGACGAAGTGGGCGCAGCTGGTGCGGGCGCTCTCAAGCGACTCACCACCGAAGCCGTGAACGAATATCTCGCTGACCATCGCGCACGTCTGAGCGCGCTCACGGTGAGGGACGCGGAGGCCGTCGTTCGCGAAGGCAACGAGCGGGCGCAAGAAATCGCCATCGATACGCTGACGGAAGTGCGAACAGCGATGGGAATGATCTACTGAACGAAGCGTGGCGGGTGAGGAGCCGAATCGCGACTGAAAACCTGCATCAGGCCTTCGAAAGCTCTCGAGTCCACGCGATGACCGCGTTGAGGACCACCGCCGCGCGGTAGATGACGGCGTGCTTGTCGTAGCGGGTCGCGAGGCCGCGCCATTGCTTGATGTGGCAGTAGCGACGCTCGATCACGTTTCGGCTTTTGTAGTCTGCGACGTCGAGTGCGACTGGCCTGCCGCCGCGTGATCCTCGCCGTTTGCGGTGGCCCTTCTGATCGTCCGGCTCCGGAATCACCGCCTTGATCCCGCGGGCGCGGAGATGTCCACGGATCGCACGGGACGAGTACGCCTTATCGCCGAGGACCGCATCTGGTCGGGTTCGCGTCCGACCCTTCTCGCGCGCGACGCGCAGTTGCGCCATAAGCGGCAGGAACATCGGTGAGTCGCCGGCCTGGCCAGGCGTGATCAGCGTGACCAGTGGCAGCCCGTTGCCGTCGACGAGTTGGTGGATCTTCGTGGAAAGGCCACCGCGGGAGCGACCGATGCCATGATCAGGCGGCTCGAGCATCAGATTCGTGTAATTCGACCCAGCCCCTTGTGAGCCGGGTCGTATTGGTCGCGTGCTGATGGGCACGAGCGATCGTGGAGTCCACCGACAGCGACCAATCGATCATCCCGCCGGCATCTGCAACGGTGGTGACGTTCGCGAGCACCCGATCCCCGGTCCCGTCGGCGGCCGTCCGATGATGCCAGGTCCACACCGTCTGCCACGGCCCGAACACCTCGGGCAGGTCACGCCACGCGATCCCGCACCGATACCGGTAGATGATCGCCTCTACCATCAGCCTCGCGTCAGAGAACTTCCGCCCCGGCCGACCCGTCGTCCGGAGCAACATCGACTCGATCAACGACCACTGAGCATCCGAAAGCACCTGGAATCGCGACACGGAATCAAAGCTCTCAGCCGATGCTCGCGACCTTTGTCAGACACTCCCTAGATGACTCTGCGCGTTTGGCCGATGTTCGCACTGGGCTGGGTGCCCCAGCACGCGTGTCGTGAGGGGCTGCCGTTACTGCGGATATCACCCAACGGATGCCGTCCAGCTGGTACTGACAGCGTCGCAGGAAGTCATGTTGCTCCGGCAGAGGTCCCTGCCGCAACGCCACCGCGACGCTCCACAGCAAGTGGTATAGGTCGGCGGGTGTGAGGTCTGCCCGTACTGCCCCCTGCGCCTGGGCGTCAGTCAAGAGTCGACACGCGAGCTCGGATGCGAGCCGACACACGTGCTGCATCTTCGTTGAATCGGGACAGACTTGAGCCAGCACGTCGCACACCATCGGCTCGTCGTATTCGAGTTGCCACATCCTGGTGAGGTAAGCCGTCAACCGCTGGCCGGGATCCTGGATGATCATGACGTCGTCGAACACGCGCTGGAAGCGGTGCTCGATCTCGGTCTCCACCACGGCATCGACAAGGCCTGCCCGGCTCGTGAAGCGGTGATAAATGGTCCCCTTGCTCACCCCCGCCTCTGCAGCGACCTCGTCGAGAGGCGTGCTCATCCCGCTGCGGCGGAACACCACGGTCGCGGCCTCCCGGATCCGCTCCCGGTTACGCATCGCATCCGCTCTCACCATGACCACCATCGTACTTGACGGATGCGGCAAGTTTTGCTTATCGTCCAACTTGACGCTTGAGGCAAATTAACCAGGAGGCATCATGAGCACATCAATCCACGGCCCGGTCCCGGAGCCCGACACGTCACACGCCACTGCGGCTGCGGCGACCTTCTTTCAGGAGTTCTTCGAAGCCAAGTCGCAGGTGGGCAGCGGGGGCACGCGAGATGGATGGCACTGTTCGACGCCGAACGGGCCCGCTTCCGCGACGCCGTGTTGGGCTTCGGGATGGACAACCCAGGCATGTCCGACACGGAGCGCAACTTCGCCTCGGGTTTCGGGCCGAACTCACGCGCTGATCTGCTGCGCGTCCTCGGGGACGAACACAGCGCCGTGGTGTTCTCCTACGACACTCATGACATGTTCGGGGCGGAGATCTGGGCTGCCTCCGCCATCGACGTCAGCCAGGGCCGCGTACACCGAAATGTGGACTACTGGGATGGCCGACTGCACCCGGTCAGTGCGATGCGCGCACCGGAGTCCCACTTCGACACCCAACTGGCCGAGGATGCGGTGGTGGATGCGAGCGACCCCACGATCACGCGCGTCGCCCGGGGCCTGAGAGGCGCTCGCGGATGGCGACGCGGCAACGGTTGCGGGATTCCTCTCGCCCACCGCCGTCTGGGAGGACCATACGCTTCGCACGCGCGTCGAGGGACGGCGGGCGATCGAGCGCTATCTGCACCGAGCGGTCACCTTCCTTCCGTACGGCGTCGGCTCGGCGGTGCGTCACGTGCTCGGCTTCTCCCGCGGCGGTGGCTATGAGCGGCGCGCTGGCTCGTCGCCTGTGCCGCAAGGCATTACAGGGCTGGAACTCGACACGGACGGGCTTGTCACTCGTGTGACGGCGTTGTGGGACGGGGCCAGGATGGAAACGTCCACACTCCGGGCCCTCGCATTGCTCGTGATGGAGGCTGAGCCGATCCCCTGACCGCTGCGGGGACCTGGTGGCGACGGTGGCGCGATCAGAATCGGATCCCCAGTTCGGGAATACCCTACGGGGGTAGGGGTGTTAGAGTAGATCGGAGCCCACAAATGGGCTCGCACCGAGACCCGAAAGGAAATCCCATCATGGCTACCAGCGAGTACCAGGTCACCGGCATGACGTGCGGACACTGCGAGATGTCCATTCGCGAAGAGGTCTCGCAGATCCCCGGGGTCGACGAGATCGAGGTGAGCGCGCAGACCGGCAAGCTCGTCGTCTCGTCCGCCAGCGACCTCGATGACGCCGCCGTGCTGGCGGCTGTCGACGAGGCCGGCTACTCGGCGGTGCGCGCCTGATGAACGCTGCGGGACGACTCAGCCTTTACGGCGCCGGCGTCGTCGTGGCCTTCGGCGCAGCGTTCGGCATCGCGGCAGCTGTCGTCCCGGACAGCGCCGTCGCCAACTGGACGGCCGCCGCCAGCGACAGCTCGATGGGCGACCACGCCGGCATGACCGACACGGACCCCACCGCGACCGCCACCATCCCCGGCGTCTCCCTCTCCGGCTATGGATACGAACTCAGCCCGATCACCGCGCCAACCGGCACGGGCGAGACCGGCGTGTTCAGCTTCCAGATCCTCGACGCCGACGGGAGGCCGCTGACCGCGTACGAGACCACGCACGAGAAGGATCTGCATCTGATCGCGGTGCGCACCGACGGAACCCAGTTCCGGCACGTGCACCCCACGTTCGATGAGGCCACCGGCACCTGGTCGACGTCATGGGAGTGGGCCGAGGCCGGCACCTACCGGATCTACGCGGACTTCGTGCCGGACGTGACCGACGGCCCCGACAAGGTCACCCTGACCCGCACGGTCGACGTCGCGGGGGAGTTCACCCCGGACCCGGCGACCGCCACGTCCACGACCAGCGAGGTCGATGGGTACACGGTCACTCTCGACGGGGACCTGATCGCGGGGGAGAGCTCCGAGCTGACCCTGTCGGTCGCCCGCGACGGGCAGCCGGTCACTACCCTGCAGCCGTACCTGGGCGCCTTCGGGCACCTGGTCGCGCTGCGCGACGGCGACCTGGCGTACCTGCACGTGCACGCCGAAGGCGACGAACCGCAGGACGGCGACACCGCCGGACCAGACATCCGGTTCGCAGCCGAGGCGCCCACCGCCGGCCGGTACCTGCTCTACCTCGACTTCCAGGTCGACGGGCAGGTCCACACCGCCGAGTTCGTCGTCGACGCCGGTCACGGCACCGGCACGGACACGGACGACACCCACAGCGACACGGGCGACGGTCACTGACCGCCCCGCGGTGATCTGAGAGAAGAAGGAACACCATGAGCACCACAGCCCCCGCAGGCTCGACCGCGGACTCCGCAGTCGAACTCCAGATCGGCGGGATGACCTGCGCCTCCTGCGCGATGCGGATCGAGAAGAAGCTGAACAAGCTCGACGGCGTCGCCGCGACGGTGAACTACGCCACCGAGAAGGCGAAGGTCACCGTGCCCGCCGGGTACGACCCGGCGCTGCTGATCGCCGAGGTCGAGAAGACCGGCTACAGCGCCGCGCTCCCGGCCCCGAAGAAGACCAAGAACGACACCACCCAGGGTGGGGACGCGGACGACGCGGACCCGGAGCTGACCAGCCTGCGCAACCGGCTGATCGTCTCGATCATCCTCAGCGTCCCGGTCATCGCGATGGCGATGGTCCCCGCGCTGCAGTTCACCTACTGGCAGTGGGCGTCATTGGCGCTGGCCGCGCCGGTGATCGTGTGGGCGGCGTTCCCGTTCCACAAGGCCGCCTGGGCGAACCTCCGCCACGGTGCGGCGACGATGGACACGCTCATCTCGATGGGCACCACCGCGGCGTTCCTGTGGTCGCTGTACGCCCTGTTCTTCGGCACCGCCGGCGTCCCCGGGATGACGCACCCGTTCGAGCTGACTCTCGCGCCCTCTGACGGGGCGGCGAACATCTACCTCGAGGTCGCCGCCGGGGTGACGATGTTCATCCTCGCCGGCCGCTACTTCGAGAAGCGGTCCAAGCGGCAGGCTGGGGCGGCGCTGCGCGCGCTGCTCGAGCTCGGCGCGAAGGAGGTCGCGGTCCTGCGCGATGGGGTGGAGACGAAGATCTCCGTCGACGAGCTGCAGGTCGGGGACGAGTTCGTCGTCCGCCCGGGCGAGAAGATCGCCACCGACGGTGTCGTCGTCTCCGGCACCTCCGCGGTGGACGCGTCCATGCTCACCGGCGAATCCGTGCCGGTCGAGGTCGGCGAGGGTGACCCGGTTACCGGCGCCACCGTGAACGCGGGCGGACGCCTGGTCATCCGCGCTACCCGGGTGGGTTCCGACACGCAGCTGGCTCAGATGGCCAAGCTCGTCGAGGACGCCCAGACCGGCAAGGCCGAGGTGCAGCGCCTGGCTGACAGGATCTCCGGTGTGTTCGTGCCGATCGCGATCCTCATCGCGGTGATCGCGCTGGGCGCCTGGTGGGGTGCGGGCTTCCCGATCTCCGCCGCGTTCACCGCCGCCGTCGCCGTCCTCGTGATCGCGTGCCCTTGCGCTCTGGGTCTTGCGACCCCGACCGCGCTGCTGGTCGGCACCGGCCGTGGCGCGCAGATGGGCATCCTGATCAAGGGCCCGGAGGTGCTGGAGTCCACCCGCAAGGTTGACACCGTGGTGCTGGACAAGACCGGCACCGTCACCACCGGCAAGATGACCCTGGTCGACGTGGTCACCGAACCCGGTGTGAACCGCGACGAGCTGCTGCGCCTCGCGGGCGCGCTCGAGGATGCCTCCGAGCACCCCATCGCGCAGGCGATCGCCAAGGGCGCCACCCAGGAGACCGGCACCCTGCCGGCCGTGGAGGGGTTCACCAACCTGGAAGGCAAGGGCGTCCAGGGTGTCGTCGACGGGCACGCGCTGCTCGTGGGCCGGGAGTCGCTGCTGGCCGAGTGGTCGCAGCAGTTGAGTTCCGAGGTCGCGTTCGCGAAGGCGCAGGCCGAGAGCGAGGGCAAGACTGTCGTCGCCGTCGGATGGGACGGGGCCGCGCGCGGCATCCTCGTCGTCGCTGACACCGTCAAGCCGACCAGCAAGGAGGCCATCGCCCAGCTCAAGGCGCTGGGCCTGACCCCGGTGCTGCTCACCGGCGACAACGAGGCGGTCGCCCGCCAGATCGCCGCGGAGGTCGGGATCGACCAGGTCATCGCCGAGGTCATGCCCAAGGACAAGGTCGATGTCGTCACCCGCCTGCAGGGCGAGGGCAAGGTCGTCGCGATGGTCGGAGACGGCGTCAACGACGCCCCGGCCCTGGCGCAGGCCGACCTGGGATTGGCGATGGGTACCGGCACCGATGTCGCGATCGAAGCATCCGACATCACCCTGGTCCGCGGCGACCTGCGCAGCGCCGCCGACGCGATTCGCCTGTCCCGCAAGACCCTGGGCACGATCAAGACCAACCTGTTCTGGGCGTTCGCCTACAACACGGCTGCGATCCCGGTCGCCGCTCTCGGCCTCCTCAACCCGATGCTCGCCGGGGCCGCCATGGCCCTGTCCAGCGTGTTCGTCGTTGGCAACAGCCTGCGTCTGCGCGGATTCAAGAGCATCGCGCGCTGACCGGGCAATTCCCGCCAGCGCACTCCATCACCACACGAAAGGAACACCCACCCATGACCAGCTGTTGCAGCACCAGCGCCCCCGCCCCCGGCGGACGCGAGAACCTCCTCGACGGCACCACCGGCGCTGACATGACGACCTGCCCGGTCATGACCGGCACCCCCGTCAACAAGGCCACCGCCGAGGCCGCCGGCCTGTTCCGCGACTACGAGGGCGAGCGGTACTACTTCTGCTGCGCCGGTTGCGGTCCCGCGTTCGACGCGGACCCGGCCAAGTACGCCGCCGCCATGGCCTGATCCTCACTCCCGGGCCCACACCACCGTCGTGTGGGCCCGGGACACGGACACCCCACCAATGACCATCCCCACACCCGCCGCGGACGGCTACATCACCGACCCGCGCACCTACCGCAACCGACTCCGCCGCCTCGAGGGACAGATCCGCGGCATCACCCGCATGATCGACCAGGAACGCCCCTGCATCGACACCCTCACCCAGATCTCCGCCAGCAAACGCGCACTGCAAGGTGTGGCGCTCAGCCTCCTCGACGACCACCTCCGCCACGCAAAAGCCACCGGCACCCTCGATGACGAGCTGACAATCACGGCGATGTCCGTGGCTATCGCCCGGCTGATCCAGCCCTGACCACGTCTCGTTCGCAGCCCTGCGACCCCGACCCCTCTCAGCGGAAGCGAGCTGTACCCATGACCGTCCACCAGGTCGTCATCCTCGGCGCCGGGGCCGCAGGTGTCGCCGCCGCACAGGTCCTCTCGCGACGCGGCGGTGTTGCCGTCACCCTCGTTGCTCGCACCGATGAGACTCCCTACATCCGCATGCACATCACAGGCATCGCCTTCGGCCCTACCCTCGCGGAGAGCATCCAGGCGCACCTGCCCGAGATCACTGTCGTCCGCGACACAGTCACCAGTGTCGACCGGTGCACCCGTACGGTACAGCTGAGCACGGGAGCTCAGTTGTCGTTCGACTCACTCATTGTGGCCACCGGCAGCCACCCCCGCCCGCTGGATCCCGCCCTCCCCGGCGTCGATGATCCCGCCGTCACCCCGAGAACTCTCACCCTGCACACCCTGGACGACGCCGACAGAATCCGGAACATCCTTACGCACCGGCCTGGCCCGAAACGTGTCGCGGTCTACGGGGGCGGATTCACCGGCGCGGAGACCGTCTCCGCTCTCCGCGAGGCGGGACACCACGCCGCCCTGATCAGCCGTGCCCGCATTCCCGGACAGGCCGCATTCGGCACCCTCCTCGCCGCCCGCATCGCGGACACGCACCGCGGGCGCGTCACGACCTTCCTCGGACGCACCATCACCGCGCTCCACGACCGCGGGCCCTTGCTGGGAATCACCCTGGACGACACCACCACCCTCTCAGCGGACCTGCTCATCATCGCGCTGGGGGCCCTCCCGACCGCACCCCACCCGTTCACCCGCGGAGTCGACGTCGACGACCACCTGCGCTCGGGTACACCAGGCATCTACGCCGCGGGCGCTGCCGTGACGCATCATGACGACCACCTCGGCACCTGGCGAATCGACCACTGGGCCGACGCAGCCGCGCAGGGCGCCCACGCGGCGGCCGCCCTGCTGCACGACCACCTCGACAGCGACGACCCCGGCCCGTACCGACCGCGCAGCTCATACGGCGCGCTGATCCACGGCACGGTGATCTCCGGCATCGGCTACACCACCACCACGAACGAGCACACCCGCTTCGAGGACACCCTTGTCATGCACATGGCGGGCGACACGATCGTCGGCGTCACCGGGATCGATCAGGTCACCGCGGTGCATCAGAATTCGGCACGGCTGCACGTGGTGGCGGCATGAACGCACCCACCCGGACCAGCCGCGCACGCGGCGGCTTCTGTCTCAGCGTCACCGGCACCGTGTTGCTGATGGCCGCGGCATCCGCACCCTCTCCCTTCTACCCTCAGCTCATCCAGGACCTGCAACTGCCGCCGGTCGCCGCCACCGTCATCTTCGCGATCTACGCCATCCCCCTCCTGATCGCACTCCTCGTGCTCGGATCCGCGTCCGACCGATTCGGCCGCCGCCGCGTCCTGATCGTCGGAGCCCTCCTGCTCGCCGCCAGCCTGCTGCTGTTCTGGGCAGCCGACTCCTTCACCAAACTGCTCACCGCCCGCGCGCTACAGGGGCTCGCGGCAGGACTGCTCATCCCCGCCCTGAACGCGATGATGGTGGACTTCGAACCCGCCGGACGACCGGGGGCCGCCGCACTGGCCAACACCGCCGCTCCGATGGCGGGGCTCGGCATCGGAGCGATCTCCGCGGCCGGACTACTTGATCTGCAGGGCATCGATGCCGGCACCGTCTTCCTGGTCTTGGCCGCCCTGTTCGTCTTGATCGCCGGAACCGCCGGGACCATCCCGGAACCGCACCACGCGCCGCTGCGTGATGAGCGCCCTACCTTGGCCCGGCGAAAGCGACTGCCCGCCTCGACGAGACGCGTCCTCGTCTCCGTCGTCCCGGCCGTGATCGCTGGATGGGTCACCAACGGGATGTTTCTCGCGCTGGGCCCGGTGATCATCTCCACTCAGTTCGCGGCTCATACCCACGTCGAGGAAGCCCTATCGATCCTCGTGCTGGCCGCGGCCGGCGTCGCCGCGGCGCTCCTGCTGCACCGCTCCCGCCCGCGACGCATCAGCCTGTTCGGCACGGTCTCCCTAGGTCTGGGCGCACTGTTCAGCGTGCTCGCCCTGTCTGTGCACAGCTTCCCCGGCTACCTGGCCAGCGTCGCGATCGTCGGGGCGGGCTTCGGCACCGCCTTCATGGGCGCGATGCGTACTCTGCTGCCGCACGTGGATCCCGAGCAGCGAGCGAGAGTCATGGCGGTCATCTACACGATCTCCTACCTCGCCATGTCCGTCCCCACCGTGCTGGCCGGACTCCTCGTGCCCCTGCTCACCCTCCCCGGTGCCGCGATCGCGCTCGGCGCGGTGGTCGTGCTGCTGAGCATCACCGCCACCGTCGCCCGGCTACGGCTGACCGACCGTGCCGGTGCCGCTTCGACATCTGTGTCTCCTCAACAGAAAGGAACCGTGAGAACATGACAACTCCCACCTCCCGCCCACCGCTACTGGTGACCAGGCGAGGCTTCCTCTCCCTCGGGGTGGGTGCCGTTGCCGTCGCCGCTCTCGCTTCCTGCACCCCGACCCCCACGTGGGTGCCGCCCACTGGGCCCGCCGTCGACCGCACGGAGAAAGACCGGCGTAGCACCGGCCGCGTCGTCACCGCGAGCCTGACCGCTGCGGCCGCGACCCTGGACCTGGCAGGGACGTCGGCCTCCACGTTCTCCTACGGCAGTATCCCCGGCCCCGTACTCCGCGTCCGTGCCGGCGACACCCTGCAAGCCACCGTCCGCAACGACCTCCCCTTCGACACGTCCGTGCACTGGCACGGGCTCGCGCTGCGCAACGACATGGACGGCGTCCCGCCGCTCACCCAACAGCCCATCGCCGCGGGCGACTCCTTCCGGTACGAGTTCATCGCCCCCGATCCGGGCACGCACTGGTTCCACCCGCACGTCGGCGCGCAGCTGGACAGTGGGCTGTATGGTGCGCTCATCGTCGAGGACCCGAACGAACCGCTCCGCTACGACGACGAGTGGGTCATCATCCTCGACGATTGGCTCGACGGGGTCACCGCCACCCCTGACGAGGTGCTCGAGGAGCTGCGTAAGGGGATGGGGGACATGGGCGGGATGGAGGACATGTTCATGCGGATGGGGAACATGCTGATGGGTGCCGACTCCGACCTGCTCGGCGGTGACGCCGGCGACGTCTACTACCCGCACTACCTGATCAACGGCAAACCCACCGGCGACCCCGCCCAGTTCACCGGCGCCCCCGGAACCCGGGTCCGCATCCGCCTGATCAACGCGGGCGGAGACACCGCGTTCCGCGTCGCGCTCGGCGAGCACCGGCTCACCGTCACCCACACCGACGGATACCCCGTCGACCCGCTCGAAGTTGACAGCGTGCTCATCGGCATGGGCGAACGCTACGACGTGATCGTTACCCTCAGCGACGGAGTGTTCCCGTTCATCGCTGAGGCGGAAGGTAAACGCGAACGCGCCTTCGCCATCGTCCGCACCGGGGGCGGGCAGGCGCCGGCCGTCGATGTCGAGATCCCCGAACTGGGGGAGGGGCGCCAGGTGGCCACCGCAGAGCTCTTCGCCGCCGCCTCAGATGCCCAGCTCGACCGCCGTGCCACCGACCGCACCATCGAGCTGATCCTCACCGGCAGCATGGCGAAGTATGACTGGGGTTTCAACGGCAAGCGGTTCGATATGAACGACCCCCTTCGCGACGCCCACGCGATCGTCGCGGGGGAGCGCGTCCGACTCACCGTCACCAACGACACCGACATGTGGCACCCATTCCACCTGCACGGGCATGCCTACCAGCACACCGGCGGCGGGCCCCGCAAGGACACGTCCATTGTGCTGCCCGGGCAGACCCTCAACCTAGAGTTCGACGCCGACAACCCCGGTCGATGGATGACCCACTGCCACAACATCTACCATGGTGAAGCCGGGATGATGACCGTCCTCGCTTACCGCGACTGAACCGGCAACGTCACACGAGGCAGCATCTGACAGTGCTCTCGATCAACGTGAACCTGCCCCGACCCCCGACGCCACAATCTGGTTCGGCTCTGCTGATGGGATCGCGCCGCGGCGTACCACCCCCGTCGTCGACAACCGTTCGCAGGACGGCCTCAACGTCGAGATCCCGATGAAGATCCGCGTCGAGACTGGCAACCAGGAATAGAAGATCAGAACTCACTGTTGTCATACCCATACGGGGTATACGATGGTGGTGTCAGGGGCTGAGCGTCGCCACTGGCCGAGGGGCTGCTCCTCTCGGTGAGACAACAACGGACAAGGGATCATCGCCATGAATCACGAACACCACCATGAGGCGCCTGCAGGTACGCCCTCCGACGATATCGTCATCTGTCCGGTGATGACGGGCAGCACTGTCAGCAAGAGCGTCGCCGAGGCGCAGGGACTTTACCGAGACTATGACGGCGAACGGTACTGGTTCTGCTGTTCTGCTTGCCCGCCCCTGTTCGACGCCGATCCGGAGAAGTACATCCGGGCCGCCTGATTCTGACCCGAGAACAGCGTGTCCCCGGGTCCCGCACACAATCCTCAAGGAGCCTAATGACCCCCCAGAAAGTCGTCGTCCTCGGCGCTGGCGCCGCAGGCACATCCGCCGTACGGATTCTCGCCGGTTCGGATGCGGTGACTGTGACTCTAATCGGGCGGACGGCCGAGACCCCGTACAACCGCACCCTCGTGAACAAGGGCGTCGCGATCGGATTGCTCACGCCGGAGCAGGCGGCCATGCCAGGGGCGGAGGTTGTTGCCGACACAGCGGTCGAGGTCGATACGGATGCCCGCATCGTCCGGCTCGCCTCGGGACGAATCGAGGAATATGACGCGTTGGTCATCGCGACCGGCAGCGCACCTCGCCTGCTTGGCGACGGACTCGGGGGAGCTACCGGGCACGTCCAGCCGGGACGCATCACCACGCTGCATTCGCTCGACGATGCGATCGCGGTCCGCGACTTCCTCGCAGATCTGGGCCGCCCGGCGCGAGTCGTGATCTCTGGCGCGGGTCTGGTCGCCGCCGAGACCGCGAGCCTGCTTCGTGAGCGCGACCACCAGGTCACTTTGATCGCGCGGGCTGAGCTCCCAGGCACGACCGTTTTCGGCGAAGAGCTCGCGCAGCGCCTCGCCGAAGCACACCAGGCTGTCCTCGACACCGCCTTCGGCCGTGCGATCACAACGATCCGCGACACAGCGGACGGTATCGAGGTCACCCTCGACGATGGGACCGTGTTGCCCTCCGACCTGCTTATCGTCGCCCATGGCACTGAACCTACTGCCCCTGCACCATGGAACGCGGGCGTAGACGTAGATGACAGCCTGCGCACCGCACTCCCGGGCGTTTACGCCGCTGGAGGGGTCGCTGTGCACGATGACTCCACGCTGGGCGTGTGGCGCATCGACCACTGGTCGGACGCGGCCGCGCAGGGCGAGCACGCCGCCCGCACTCTCCTCGCTGACATCGGCGCGGGGGAGCAGCCCGGCAGCTACCAGCCTCGCGCCCCGTTCACCGCCACCGTCCACGGTGCAATGATCGCCGGGGCCGGACTGACCGATACACGGACCGACACCCACATCGACAGTTCTGAGCCGCTGGTGGTCATCCGCCAGCATGGCGCGGTCCCTGTCGGTGTCCTCGGCTTGGACGCCGCGCCCGCCGTTTTCGGCTGGATGCCCAAGCTGTACACCTCGACCGCGACCGACGCGGGGGCCCTCGCCTCCACGGGGACCGGTACGGCAGACTCGAAATAGCCGCTAGGCACAGGGAAGTGAACTGATGACCGACCCGCACGCACACCACAACACCCACCCCACCGGCAAGGCCGCCACCGCCACCGGCGAGCACGGCGACCACACCCCGGAGCCGCCCACGCAGCACGACACCCACGCCGGGCACGACGTGCAGCCCAGCCACGGCGAGCACGCCGGGCACGGCGGCCAGGCGGACCACTCCGGCCACGGGGGAGGCCATGGCGGTCACGCCGGGCACGGCGACCACGTTGGCCAGTTCCGGCGGCTGTTCTGGATCAACCTGATCATCGCCGTCCCCGTGGTGGCGTTCTCCCCGATGTTCGCGATGATCCTCGGCTACGAGGTCCCCGGCTGGGCCCGGTTCATCGCCCCGGTGCTCGGCACCGTCATGTACGTGTGGGGCGGGTGGCCGTTCCTGACCGGAGCGGTCAGCGAGCTGCGCTCCCGCAAGCCCGGCATGATGCTGCTGATCGGCCTGGCGATCACGGTCGCGTTCTTCGCGTCCTGGGGCGCAACGCTGGGGCTGCTGCACCACGAGCTCGAGTTCTGGTGGGAGCTGGCACTGCTGATCGTGATCATGCTGCTCGGCCACTGGATCGAGATGCGCTCCCTCGCCCAGACCAGCTCCGCCCTGGACACCCTGGCCGCGCTGCTGCCCGATGAGGCCGAGCGGGTCGAAGGAGACCAGATCGTCAAGATCTCACCCGCCGACCTGGCCGTCGGTGATGTCGTCGTGGTCCGCCCCGGCGGCAGCGTCCCCGCCGACGGGAAGATCGTCGACGGGCGCGCCGACATGGACGAGTCCATGGTCACCGGCGAGTCCCGCCCGGTCGCCCGCGGCACCGGCGACCCGGTCACCGCCGGCACCGTCGCCACCGACTCCGGTCTGCGCGTGGAGGTCACCGCCACCGGCGATGAGACCACCCTCGCCGGCATCCAGCGGCTGGTCACCGAGGCGCAGAACTCCTCCTCCCGCGCGCAGCGGATCGCAGACCGTGCCGCGGCCCTGCTGTTCTGGTTCGCACTGATCGCCGCCGCCATCACCGCGGTGGTGTGGACCCTCGTCGGCAGCCCCGATGAAGCCGTCGTCCGCACTATCACCGTCCTGGTGATCGCCTGCCCCCATGCGTTGGGCCTGGCGATCCCGCTGGTGGTGTCCATTGCAACCGAGCGGGCCGCCCGCGGCGGGGTGCTGGTGAAGGACCGGCTCGCGCTGGAGAGCATGCGCACCGTCGACACCGTCCTGTTCGACAAGACCGGCACCCTCACGAAGGGTGAGCCCACCGTCTCTGCCGTGGAGCCGGTCGGTGACCTGGACGCTGACCAGGTGCTCGCGATCGCCGCGGCGGCCGAGGCCGACAGTGAGCACCCGCTCGCGAAGGCCATCGTCCGTGCCGCGCAGGAGAAGAACCTCACCCTTCCCAAGGCGACCGGGTTCACCTCCTCGCCCGCGGTGGGCGTCACGGCCACCGTCGACGGTGCGGAGATCCGGGTCGGCGGTCCGCGCCTGCTCGAGGAGGTCGGCGCCCGTGAGGTCGACCAGGCTGACAGCTGGCGTGGTGAGGGCGCGATCATCCTGCACGTCACCCGTGACGGGAAGGTCATCGGTGGGCTCAAGCTCGCCGACGAGATCCGTCCCGAGTCCCGCGAAGCCGTCGAGGCGCTGCACAAGCTGGGCGTTCAGGTGGTCATGATCACCGGTGACGCCGAAGCCGTTGCGAACGCCGTCGGCAGCGAGCTGGGCATCGACCGGGTGTTCGCGCACGTGCGTCCCGAGGACAAGTCCAGCAAGGTCGCCGAGCTGCAGAAGGAAGGCCGAAAGGTCGCCATGGTCGGTGACGGCGTCAACGACGCCCCCGCTCTGGCGCAGGCCGACGTCGGCATCGCGATCGGTGCCGGCACGGACGTCGCGATCGCCTCCGCCGGGGTGATCCTGGCCAGCTCCGACCCCCGGTCGGTGCTGTCGGTGATCCAGCTGTCCCGCGCGGCGTACGGGAAGATGAAGCAGAATCTGTGGTGGGCTGCAGGCTACAACCTGATCTCGGTGCCGCTCGCCGCCGGCGTGCTGGCTCCGATCGGGTTCGTCCTGCCGATGTCGGTCGGTGCGATCCTGATGTCGTTGTCCACTGTCGTGGTCGCCCTGAACGCCCAGCTGCTGCGCCGCATCGACCTCACACCCGAGGCCAGCACCCGTGCGGTGCTCGAACAATGAACTAGAGGAACCGAGATGTCCAATCCCACTGCCGACACCACCCATGCCCAACACGGGTACATCACCGACAAAGACAAGTACCTCAACCGACTCAAGCGCATCGAAGGTCAGGCGCGCGGGATCTCGAAAATGGTCGATGACGAGAAGTACTGCATCGACATCCTCACCCAGATCAGCGCTCTCACCAGCGCCCTGCAGGCCGTCGCGATCGGGCTGCTCGACGATCACCTCAAGCACTGTGTGATCGACGCAGCACGGATGGACGGCGACCAGGCCGAGCAGAAGATCAAGGAAGCCAGCGACGCGATCGCCCGTCTGGTCCGGTCCTAACCCGGACCAGACGGACGACCCGTCCGGCCTCCCCCGCCCCGCGTCGGGCGGGAACCTGGTGCCTTGGCCGAGCGGCGAGGCAGCGGCCTGCAAAGCCGCCCAGACGGGTTCGACTCCCGTAGGCACCTCCACCCGTCACCGCAGCCGCCGTGCGGCCCCCGCTACTGGGGGAGCACGGTGATGCCGCTGGCGTCGACCACGACGACCCGGCCGTCCGCGTCGATCCCCACCGCCTGCGCCTGCTCGTGCACCGTGCCCGCTTCCTGCCACTGGTCCTCCCCGGACCCGATCACCCAGATCCGGTCATCGGTGCCGACCCCGACCAGCCGCTTGCGATCCGGGGACGCTCCTAGCGTGTACAGCAGCGGCGCATCCGGCCATGCCGAGAACGACGCGCCTCGGTCGGTGCTCACGGTCACCCCGTCCGCGGTCGCCGCGACTACCCGGCCGCTGGCATCCGCGGTCAAACTGACCGCCGGCACCTGTGCGCCCGTCGGTGTCCAGGTGGCGCCGGCATCGACGCTGCGCAACAGGTCGGTGTCGTCGGTCGCTAACCCGTACACGGTGTCATCGGCGCCCGCGGTGAGCGCATGGAAGTCTTTCTCTCCGGTGAACGCGACGGGTTCCCAGTTCGCGCCGCCGTCGACACTGCGGATCACTCCCAGGTTCGGTGCTCCCCACTCTTCGGGGGTCTGCGGGCCCGGGTGCCCGGACGCGATCAGGCCCTGCGACGTCGCCGTCAGCCCCATCGCGTCGAAGTCGGCGATGCTGACCCGGCCGCCGAGCTCACCCGATTCGGACACTTCGTAGATGCCCTCGTGGGTGCCCAGCAGCAGCTGCCCCGTCTCTGGGGCCACGACCACCGCGTGCACATGCGTGGATAGCTCGGTGTGTTCTTCCCCTGTCGACGCGGGCGTGCTCGCGCACCCCGCCAACACGACAGGCACGGACATGACGGCGGCGATCACGGCCGCCGTCTTGAAACGGACGTGCATATGCACCCTCCACGATCAGGGTGGGGCGCCACCAGACGGTGACGCCCCACCGGGGTGCCTCAGAGCTGAGCGAGCAGATCTTCCATGGTGGTGATCTCCGCGGACTGCGTGTCCACTACCGCCTGGGCCAGTTCCTTCGCGTCCGGGTTCTTCCCGTCGGCCAGCTCGGTCTCGGCCATCTCGATCGCGCCCTTGTGGTGCTCGATCATCTGCTCGAGGAACATCCTGGCAGCCTCGGTGCCGGTCGCGGCCTCCAGCTGCGCCATGTCCTCCTCAGACATCATCCCGCCGCCGTGGTCCATGTCGCCCATGTCCATATCGTCGGCGGACATGCCCCAGTCATCGAGCCAGCCCTGCATCGTGTCGATCTCGGGCTGCTGCGCATCCTTGATCTGCTGCGCCAGATCCAGCACCTGCTGGTCGACGTCGCTCTTGGCGAGGATCATGTCGCTCATCTCCACCGCCTGCTGGTGGTGGGGGATCATCATCATCGCGAACATCGAATCGGCCATGTTGAAGTCCGTCTCTGCGGACTCCGACGGCGCCGACGAGGACCCGTCGCCGTGATCCATGCCCGGCATCGAGCCGCCGTTGTCGGCGCACCCGGCCAGGAACAGGGCCGTCGCCAGCGGAACGGCGACGAGTGCTGCGGTGCGGAGCTTCTTCTTCATCATCATCAATCAGTCCTTCTCTTGGATGTACGTGAACGCCCGCGAACGGGCACAGCAGGAACCCCACCGGACGGCGGGGTCAGGCGCGTTCACGTCCGACTGATCGACAACTCCCGCAGTGAGGGCGGGCGGCTCGGAGCCGGCCGGGCCACGAACACCACAGACCACCACACGGCCCGTCCGTGCGGGGATAGGCCGATCAGCCGGGGGACCAGCAGGAACAGCACCGTCGCCAGCAGCGCCAGCACGCACATCACCATCAGCGCGTCGTGACCGCCCTCTGGACTGCACGTCGCACACGCATGCTCCGAGTGCTCCGCCGGGGCAGACGCGGCACCATGATGACCCTCCGACACCGCACTGCCGGCCATCTCGGCCGTCGTCGACGACATCGCAGGCGCGTGGGAGGAGGCCAGGGTGTGCATGCCCAGCAACCCGACGATGATCGCGACGGAGAAGCACACCACGAGCAGCCACCGCGTCGATCGCGGTAGCCGGGTACGCAGCGCGGACAGGCTGATCATCCCTCCTAGCCTAACGCTAGTACCGTACCCCCGCACGGTAAACGAAGGGTGATCAATGTCACCGAGTAGCGGCTGCTGTGATGACGGCGGGAATACCCCTAGGGGGTAGTGTGTTGTGGATGGTGGGCCATCCGGTCCATGACCTACAGCGGGATCGCCGCGCAGGAAGGAATCATTATGAGTCAGCCCGTCATCGTCACTGAGCAGACCTTCGACGAGATCGTGCTCCAAAGCGACATCCCCGTGCTCGTAGATTTCTGGGCTGCCTGGTGCGGGCCGTGCCGTGCACTGGCGCCGATCCTTGATCAGATCGCTGCCGAGCAGGACGGCAGGCTACGGATCGCGAAGCTGAACGTCGACGAGAACCCCGCCCTCGCGGAGAAGTACCAGATCACCTCGATCCCGGCGCTGAAGGTGTTCCAGAATGGCACGGTGATTCGCCAGATCGTCGGCGCCATGCCCAAGCCGGCGCTCGAGGACAAGCTCAGCGGCATCATCTGAGCGGCCGCGTGACAACGCAGGCGGTCTGGGACGCGCTCACCTACGTCTTCGATCCCGAGCTCGAGGTCGACATCGTGAACCTCGGGCTGGTGTACGGGGTCGAGCGGCGCGAAGACGGAGCGTACGCGCTGACCCTCACGCTGACCACCCCCGAGTGCCCACTCACCGACACCATCGAACGGGAGATCGACTTTCATCTGGCGCACCTTGGCGTGGAGTACCGCATCGACTGGGCCTGGTCCCCTCGCTGGCATGAAGGACTCGTCACGGCAGAAGGCCGCGACATGCTACTCGCGGTCGGCTACCGGGTCTCCCCGCGCACCGCCTGATGATGACAGGAGTGAGATGACCGAACAGCTGATCCTGGCCGATGCCCAGTCGGCTCGGGATGCGCTCGTTTTCGCCGAGCGCGCAGCGCATGTAGGGGACGAAGCCGTCCGACTGCAGGCGGCACGAGGGACGCTGGTGATGTCCGCGGCTGCACTGGCCCCGCAGGGGCTGCTGGATTCGACTCCGATGGTGCTCGCGCTCCGTGTGCTCCGCACAGACCCCGAGTTGGTCTGCGACCTCACGGTCGAGTCGCTTACCGAGACCCTTGACCCTGTCGCCCTGCGCCTTCCGGAGGTGTCTGTCGCGCGCGGATGGGCGAGCGTGGAGATCCCTCGAGGGGGATGGTCGCAGACCGGGACGGTCAACGCGGCCACCTTGAGCCGCGTCGCGCAGGCAGGCAATGCTGAAGTCGCCCAAGCGCTCCCCTACAATCCCGGAAGGGACATCGTCGGCAAGGTGCGCGCCCGGATCTGGGGGCAGCCCGAGAAGGAGCTCGCAGACCTTCCCCGTGGCGTCGCATTCGCTGCCGTAGCCTTCGGCTTCGTCGGCGTGCCGACCGAGAGTGCATTGGTGTGGCGCGCAGGCCGATGGACGCGGATAAGCCTCCGACGCGGACATCTTCTGTACCGGGGCCCGGTCGTCGCAGGGCTCACAGAGGTGCGCCGGACCGGCCCGCAATCACGCTGAACAAATTCTCCAACCTCACTACTTACCCCAGGGGTAGAGAGTGAGGATCTTCGCCCGCTGCACCAGCAGGCTCCTGACTCACTAGGAATACGATGACCCACACGCTCCTCATCCTCGGAGCCGGTCCTGGTACCGGACAAGCCATGGCCCCCAAGTATGCGGCGGAAGGGTGGAACATCGCCCTGGTCGCCCGGCGCGCCGAAACCCTGGCCACCATCGCCGAGAGCATTCGCTCGGCTCCTGTTATACCCGGCAATCAATGCCGTGCAGCTCACCCTCGCCGATCTTGCACACAGCGATGTCGGCGCAGTCCTTTGCGCCAGCGGTGCGAGTTCCATCAGGGCCCAAACGGGCGTGAGCGGTCCCGCTCCGAGCTTGGCGGCAACTCTGAACCGCCTCCAGACGCCCCACGATGAGCTTGCCTGTGAGGTGTTCGTCGGAGCCTTGTTCATCGCCGCCATGCTCGAAGGAAGCGCCCCGCCGAATCCGCCGCGGAGTGGAACGCGTGGATGGTCGCTTCCTCTGCATCGACCCGACAGTCATTGCTGAATGAACCTCTCTGGAGTCGCCAGGGGCTTCGCGATGACCAGATCGAACGGTCATCGGGTGGTGCGTGAGACGCTCACAGGAGAGTAGATCGAGCTATCACGCTACTACTCCCTACGGGTACGGGGTATGATGGCTATCATGAGGCAGGGACAGCACGAGAACGTCAACTATGAAACGCCATATCTCGACGCCGCCGTTGCGGTCTTCGCTCTTCTAGCCTCGCCCGTTCGCGTCAAGATTGTGCTCGCGCTGCAAGATGGCGAGATGTCCGGGGGTCTGCTTGCCGACATCGCCGACCTCTCCCTCGAACAGGTCAGCGGGGAACTTGTCGCTCTCGAATCCGTCGGCATCATCGCATGCCAGCAGGAAGGACGCCGTGACTTCTACCGCCTGGCGAACGAGCATGCCGGTGCGCTGGCGTCGAATGCGATCTTCCATGCGCAAGATCGTGACGGCATCCACGATCTCGGCCGGATTCGATAGCCGGGTGATGACGAAGGAGGATCCCATGCCTCGTCTGTCCCGCTTGACTCCCGAGACCGCCATCGGCGCCTCTCGTGATCTGCTCGGCGACCTCGTTAGTCGGCATGGCGCCGTCGGGGACATGGTGTCCACCATGGCCCATTCCCCGGCGGTGCTCGGCGGTTACTTGCAGCTCAGTAAGGCGATGCGGCGCGCCAAACTGGATCGGAAGACGAGCGAGCTCATCTCGATCGCGGTGCAAGCGCAGCAAGGTTGCGGGCTATGCCTCGAATCCCACATCAGCAGCGCAAGGTCGCTCGGCGTGCGCGAGGAAGAGATCCAGCTCGCACAACAGGGGCGCTCGAACGACCCCGCGATTGCGGGCATGATCGAACTCGGACTCCACATCTATCGCGCTCCGGCCGCCATCACGGACGTCCAGATCGACCGGCTTCGCCAGCTTGGATACAGCGATCGTGAGATCGCCGATGTAGTCGGGGTGGTCTCTCTCAACATCCTCACCGGCGCGTTCAATCTCGTCGCCGGCCTTACTCCAGGCGAGTAGCGTCCCGCGCTTCCGAGAACTCCCCCCGGCGCCGGTGCTAGTCGTTTCTGCTCGCCACAAGAGCCGAACGCGGGGTGCCGAACGCCACGGGAACTTTCCAGGCGCCCGGCGCGACGATTACCTCCAGAAATGGCAGTATCCCGCCCGCTCAGAATCGGGCACCAGAGGCCAGTGCAGCCTGCCAAGGGCTCGCGATGTCGTCGGTGTTGATTCCCAACCGAGCGCGAGGTGGGAGCGAAGCGCATCGTGTGCTGTTAGTTCCAGCGCGACCACACATGCTGTGGCCGGGGTCCGGCCTCGTCTTTGGTGGGCGCCGTCGAATTGTCCAGTTCTTCGTTAGGTATCGGCGCAAGCTCTTCGCGTTCTGAACGATGAGGGCATGCTCGATTTCGCTCTGGCTGCTCGCTAGTCCCTGTACCGCCTTCGAGCTACCACGCGTCTTGCAGGTCGAGGTCTCACGGCCCTCGTCGTCCGCAAGAAGACGATGCTGTATGTAAGCGAGGCGCCAGAGCGCGGAGGAAGCGCGCGGGTACCCTGGGGCTTCAAGAGGAGGGGCCAATGAACGTCAAGCCCGAATGGCAGGGGACAGCGCAACATGGCGAAGCCTCCGATCTGTCGCGCTGGTTGGTGCATCTCACGCGCTCGGAGGACGACCTGATCTCGATACTGACAACGGGCACGATCGAGGCCCGTGCACCTTTCGGCGCCGGGAGGTACTACTCAGGCGTCCAGCACCTTCACCAGTCGGTTTGTCTCACTGAGACGCCGCTGCACGAGCTTGGACGTATGACTTCGCGGCGTCCGTGGGGAATCGTCTTCGATAAGGAGAGGTTGCGCATGAAGTTGGACGCTCAACCTGTCTGGTATCTCAGCGACCCCTCGCCGCAGTGGCAAGCGCTTCGCGCCGCGATGGATGACGCAGAAGACATGCCAGACGCGCCGATCTGGCAACTGACTCCATACATTGATGGCGTCCGCAACCGCCAGAGCAAGCGTCCGAACGACTGGCGATGGGAACGCGAATGGCGTGTGCGAGGCGACCTGGAGTTCGAGCTCGGCGACGTCTCCATGATCGTGTCTAGCGAAGCGGGAGCGACAGCCATTCTGGATGAGATTTCCGTCGGCCTGCCATGGGTATCTCCTGATGGTGGTCGACCTCAGTGGGCGGGCGGCTTCACCGGAGGTTGGGACGCCGCTATCGAGCAGATGCTCGACCGATTCCACATGACTTTCACTTCTCTAGACAACGCGGGGATGCCTTGGGACAGTGAGGACAAAGCGTACGTTCAACTCGTTGAGTTCCACGACACCGCCTATGCCATGGACGAGGTGTTCGGCTACCTGATGCCGGACCTGTATGAAGCGATCGAGTCTGCTTTGAGCAATGAGAGCTACCAGTGGTGCCTGACCTATGACCTCGAATACTGGGGAGATTAGCGAACCGCCTCAAGGTGACCACCCTCCGGCCCTCGCGCGAGTGGTGACCTTCGGACTGCAAGTCGATGCTGCGGGAGACATGGCCCCACCTGCTCATCATGACGGTATCGATGCGCGTCATGTCGGCAGGCGACGGATACAGGTACCTGCTGCGCAGCGTCGCGGCCGGTGACGGCGACCGATCGCTTTCGACACCGTTCACGCGCTACTACGCCGAGGAAGGCAGTCCGCCGGGTCACTGGCTCGGCGCGGGCGTCGCTGCGCTCGGCAGCGCGATCCAGGTCGACGATCAGGTCTCTGAGTCCCAGCTTCAGCTCCTCGTCGGTATGGGCCGGAACCCGGTCACGGGCGACCCACTGGGCCTTGCGTATCCTGCCTACAAGACTGTGGCTGGGCGTGTCGAGGAGCGTACCGCCGCGCTCGACCCGGTGCTCGGACCGGTCAGTCGCGCCGAGGCGGTAGCGCAGATCGAGGCAGAAGAACGAGCGCGCGGGACGCGTCGCGCCGTCGCCGGGTACGACTTCACGTTCTCGGTCCCGAAGTCCGCGAGCGTGTTGTGGGCGGTTGCGGATGCGGGGACGCAGGCGTTGATCGCGGATGCGCATCATGCGGCGGTTGCGGAGGTGGTTGCGTTCATGGAGCGGGAGGTCGCAGCCACCCGCACCGGCGCAACCGCCCGCAACGGCGCCGTTGCACAAGTCGATGTCCGCGGTCTGATCGCCACAGCGTTCGACCACTACGACTCCCGCGCGGGTGACCCACACTTGCACACGCACGTCGTCATCTCGAACAAGGTGCAGACCGTCCTCGACGGAAAATGGCGCTCCCTCGACGGGCGCCCGATGCACGCCGCCACGGTCGCGCTCTCCGAGCTGCACGAGGCAGTGTTCGCCGACCACCTGACACGCGCCTTCGGCGTGGAGTGGGAGGCCCGCGACATGGGGCGAGACCGCAACCCCGCCTGGGCGGTGACGACGGTGCCGGAGCAGCTGGTGGCGGAGTTCTCCTCCCGCTCCCGGCACATCGACATGGAGAAGAACCGCCTCATCGCGGAGTACGTCGAGAAGCACGGCCGGCAACCGTCGACGGCGACGATCCTCAAGCTCCGCGCCCAAGCCACCCTCATCACGAGGCCCGAGAAGCAGGTCCGGTCCCTCGCCGACCTGACCGCCGAATGGCGGCAGCGAGCCGGCCGCCTGCTCGGGCGGGATGCGACCGCGTGGGCGCGGCGCGTCACCACGAAGGAGGCGCCGTTGCTGCTACGCGCCGACGACGTCCCGCTGGATGTGATTGCTTCCCTCGGGCAGAGCGTGGTCGAGACGGTCGGCGAGAAGCGGTCCACCTGGAGGCGGTGGAACCTCACCGCCGAGGCGGCCCGGCAGACGATGGGCTACCGCTTCGCGTCCACCACGGATCGGGAGGCGATCGTCGGGCTGGTGATGGACGCCGCCGAAGCCGCCTCACTGCGGCTGACCCCACCGGAACTCACGTCAAGCCCGGTGGCGTTCCGCCGCCCGGACGGCACGAGCGTGTTCCGCCCGAAGCACTCGACGGTGTTCTCCTCCGAACTCTTGCTCGCCGCCGAAGACCGCCTCCTCGAGCGCGCCCGCACGACGACCGCTCCCACGGTGCCGCTGGAAACCGTGGAGCGGATCGCGGCCCGCCCCGACCGGCAGGGGCGGGTGCTCGGCGAGGAGCAAACCGCTGCGCTCGCATCCGTCGCGGTGTCTGGGCGCATCGTCGATGTCCTGGTCGGCCCCGCCGGGGCGGGCAAGACCACCGCCATGAACGCTCTGCGGCGGGCCTGGGAGCACGAGCACGGCCGCGGGTCCGTGGTCGGACTGGCGCCATCTGCGGTCGCAGCGCAGGTGCTCGCCGATGACCTCCGCATCCAGACGGAGAACACCGCGAAGTGGTGGCAGAACCACCTCGTCCAGGGAGAAACATTCCGCAAGGGGCAGCTCGTCATCGTGGACGAGGCGTCGCTGGCGGGAACCCTGTCCCTCGACCGCATCGCCCGTCTCGCCTCCGAGGCCGGGGCGAAAGTGCTGCTGGTTGGGGACTACGCACAGCTCCAGTCCGTCGACGCCGGCGGCGCCTTCTCCCTCCTCATCCACGACCGCGGCGACGCCCCCGAACTGGTCGACATCCACCGCTTCACGAACATATGGGAGAAGACCGCGTCCCTCGGGCTCCGGCACGGGCGTACCGAGGTCATCGACACCTACATAGAGCACGACCGCATCCAGGGCGGCGAGATGGAGACGATGGTCGACGCCGCCTACATTGCGTGGCAAGCCGACAGGCAGGCCGGACGGGCGACGGTGCTGGTCACCGACTCGAACGAATCCATCCAGGCGCTTAACCAGCGCGCTCGCACGGACCTGATCCTCGACGGCACCGTGGACGCTCGCCGCGAGGTAGCGCTGCTGGACGGCACGCGCGCCGCCGTCGGGGATTCGGTCATCACCCGGCACAACGACCGCCGCCTGCGCGCCGGCCGCGGCTGGGTCCGCAACGGCGACCGCTGGACGGTCACCGAGGTCCGCGACGACGGCTCCCTCACCCTCCGCCGCGCCGACCGCAAGTGGGGAGCCTCGGTTGTGCTCCCCGCCGCGTATGTGGCCGAACACCTCGACCTCGGCTACGCCGTCACCTCCTACCGGGCCCAAGGCATCACGGTGGACACCTCGCATGTGCTCGCGGACGCGAGCATGACCAGGGAGAACCTGTACGTGGCGCTCACCCGCGGACGGGAGACGAACCGCGCCTACGTCGTGACCGACAAGCCTGACGACTCCCACGACGGCCCGCATCCTGGCGACAACACCGAGGCCACCGCCCGGTCGGTGCTGTTCGGGGTGCTCCAGCACGTCGGTGCCGAGCTCTCCGCCCACGAGACCATCACCGCCGAACAGGACGCTTGGGCGAACATCGGCCAGCTCGCGGCCGAGTACGAGACGCTGGCGGCAGCCGCGCAACGCGACAGGTGGGCGCTCCTCGTCCGCGCGTCCGGTCTCACCGAGGAGGAGGCCGAGGACGCGATCGCATCCCCAACGTTCGGGGCGCTGACCGCCGAGCTCCGCCGCGCCGAGGCCAACCACCACGACATCGAAACGCTGCTGCCGCGCCTCGTGCGGGCGCGCGGGTTCACCGACGCCGACGACATCGCCGCCGTCCTCCACTACCGCGTCTCCCGAGCCACAGCGAGGCCAGCGGGGTCCGGCCGCGCCCGCAAGGCACCCCGCCTGATCACTGGACTCATCCCCGAAGCCACCGGCACCGTGAGCAGCGAGTTCCGGCAGGCGCTCACCGAACGACGCGACCTCATCGAGACCCGCGCCGACGCGCTCCTCGATACCGCGCTCACCGAGAAGCAGACCTGGACGAATGCGCTTGGCGCCCCGCCGAAGGATGCCAAGACCGAAGCGACCTGGCGGCGACTTGCCCGCACCGTCGTCGCCTACCGCGACCGCTACGGCATCACCGATCCCACTCCGCTCGGAACCCCGTCCGAGAACGACGCGGAGAAGATCGACGCCGCCCGGGCCAAGGCCGCCCTCGACCGGGCACGCAGCCTCGCACGGGGAGCAGGGGAGGAGCCGCAGCGTAGGCCGGAACGAGAGCCGGTCCGCCGCGCGCTGTGAGCCCGGTGCCCTTCCCGATGTCAGGCCACCGTTCTACAGTGGAGGACGAGGCGGCCTCTATATTGGCGCTGTCGCTCCCCGCGACGGTATGACCACCCCGCACGCTGGGCGGTCCTTTCAGGTTCTTGTCGCCGAACCCCTGGAAGGACTATGCCCGTGTTCCGGCTCATCTGGGCGGCCAGCGTCCGCACCCGCGACATCCTCAGCTACGCGCCCACGAACCTCCTCATCGCCGCCACCCGCACCCGCCGCGGCCTGCGCTGGGGTATCCCCGCGATGCTCCTCGCGATCCCGTACCTGCTCGCCGCCTACTGGTGCGTCACGACCATCGAAGCCGGCGGCCCCCGATGGCTCAACCTCGTAGTGCTGCTGTGCGCGTGGAACTCGGTCAAGTTGACCCTGAACGGACCCGCCAGCGTCCTCCGGCTGCTGCACGCGAGGGTAAAGGAGTGGCGCGGCGTTCGGGCGGGGTCGTGATCGAGACGGCGTCCTTGAGTCCAGATCACGCGGTACGGCATCGAGGAGCGGCGTGTGCCTGGTCATGCGCGGTGCACCGCTGGTAGCGTGAACTTACGTCCCAAAAGAGGAGAGAGCCGGAAGATGGCGGAAGATCACGAAGTCCTGACTACGGAGGAAGCTGCCGCGCTCCTTCGCGTCAGCACCAAGACGGTTCTCTCCCTTGTGCGTTCCGGCAAGTTGCCAGGCGAGAAGGTTGGACGAGCTTGGCGCTTCCCGAAGCGCGACGTCCTGGACTATGTCCGAGGGTCGAGCGAACCTAAGGCGGGGATCGTGGATGAGTAAGGTGCAGAGCTTCGACACGACCGAGATCGGGATGCCCGCTGCATGGCGAGGTAGGCGGCTGTGATCAACATGGCGACATGGGAAGAGCTGACCGTTGACATCGTCAACGGTGTCAGACTCGACCCCCGAAACGTCCGGTTGGACATCCCCGACGGAGTCCCTGAGTCCGACATTGTTCAGGACCTCTTCACGAACGAGAAGGCTCTAAACCTTGTTGAAGGCATCACGAAAGTCGGTCTTCTGACTCACGAGGTCCCCATCGTCGTTGAGCGTGACGGCACTCTCGTTGTCGTCGAAGGAAACCGTCGAGTGGCGGCGCTCAAAGCGATTCAAAACCCGTATCTCGCGCCGGACCACCAAGCACGAATCAGCAAGCTCGCGCAGAGCATCGAGAGCCGTGATGAACTCCGGCAAATCACCGTGAAGAAGGCGCCCACGCAAGACGATGCCGACCAACTGATCGCGGCGCTCCACACCGGAAACCAGCGTGTTGCCTGGAGCCCGGCTCGGCAAGCGGCGTTCTTCCAAGCACAGCTTGACGGTGGCAAGACCGCCGAGCAGCTCGTCGCGCAGTACCCGACCATCGATGTCCGAAAGTTCATCACTCGAAGCAAGATTCTCGGACTCTTTCGCGGCGTCAGCTTCGCTGACCCGTCGCTCCGCGACTACGTCAATCGTCGCCGCTTTCCCGTGTCGACTCTCGCACGGCTCTACGAGAACGACAAGTTCCTGCAGCTCGCCGGTATCGAAATCGATAGCGGCACAGGGAATGTAGAACTTCGTTCGTCGCGAGTTCTCTTCGAACGTCTGGCGACCAAGATCGTCTCCGATATTCGTGACGGGGCTATCAACACGCGTGTCCTGAACAGAACCTCCGGCGAACGGTACGTCGCCTACATGGACGAACTGCGCGACTTGCTCAACGAGTACGAGGACTCGACTGCCGACCACAGCGCATCTCATGAATCCTCGTCATCGAATGCAGGCTCGGCAGGGTCCAACCACAAAGAGGGCGGACCGAATGGCGAGCACCGCGATGGTGACCAGACGTCATCTGACACGGAATCGGATGCAGGTAGTGACAAGGCAAAGCCGTTCCCGAGGAAGCGGAACTACCTCAACACAGACAATCTCACGGTTCCGACCACTTTCCCCGCGTCGATTCACGAGATCGTCAAGGAACTCTCCGCAATCAACATCCAGCGATTTCCAAACGCGACCCTCGACCTACTGCGCACCTTCCTGGAGAAGACGATCAAGGCCCATGCCGAGGTGCTCGGGGAGGACATCAAGAAGGGCTCCAATGAGCAGGGATTCGTGTATCTCTCGAACTGCCTCGTCTGGCTCGAAGAGCACTTCAAGACGACCGGACAGACCGCCTTTATCCAGCCCGTACAGAAGATTCGCGGTGGACGCTACGGCTTCGTCGGGTCGAAGGCCCACCTCGACGCAACCAACCACAACCATCACATCTTTGCCACACCCGATGACGTTCGCGAATGCTGGGCGACCATCGAAGGAGTCATGAAAGCGGTACTCAAACCATGACGCGAACAGCGACATCTGCCAGGAAGAGAGTGACCATTTCACCTCTTCGGTACCCCGGTGGCAAGGGACTGCTCTACTCGCGACTGCGGACCATCATCCGCGAGAACGACCTCACTTCAAGCGTCTACGTCGAACCCTACGCCGGGGGAGCCGGGGCCGCTCTTGCGCTACTGGTATCCGGTCAGGTCGAGCGAATCGCAATCAACGATCTCGACCCGGCGGTGTTCGCGTTCTGGAACGCAGTCGTTACGCAGCCTGGCGAGTTCACGCGGCTCGTCAACAACGTTGAACTCACCGTGGATGAGTGGGAGCGACAGCGAGAGGTCTACCTGACATCGCCGAGAGAGGACCACCTTCCCCTTGGGTTCGCCACCTTCTACCTCAACAGGACTAACCGTTCCGGTGTGCTGAACGGCGGGCCGATCGGCGGGAAGGACCAGACGGGAAACTATAAGATCGACGCTCGCTTCAATCGGGAGGGTCTGGCGGAGCGGATCAGGTTGATCGCGCTGCACGCGGACCGTATCGCCGTGACCAACGAAGACGGTCTAGACGTGATCTCACGCTACTCCGACAGCGAGGACGCCTTCATCTACGCAGACCCGCCCTACTTCGAGAAGGCTGGCTCCTTGTACCTCAACGCGTTCCAAGAAGCCGACCACAAGGCGCTTGCTGAACGTTTGAAGAGTGTCGAGCGAGCGAAGTGGATTCTTACCTACGACAACGTCCCCCAGGTCGCAGAGCTCTACTCAACTCTCCGACGACGACTCTTTGCCCTGAACTACTCCGCACACCGCGTTATGAAGGCTAACGAAGTCATGGTGTTCTCACCCCACCTCGCGATCCCGGAAGAACTCGAATCCGCCCACGCTGATCTGGTGCAGCGTGTGGGCGGCACTATAGAAGGAGCGTCCTGATGGCGCGGCTCGAAAAGGCGGCACCCGACACGCTATCCCTCGATCTGTCGAACCCGCGGATGCCGGACGCGAAGTTCACCGACGAGGATGAGGCGATCGCCTACCTCTACGTTCAGGCAGATTTGGGCGAGCTGATCCAGTCGATCGGGAACTCGGGATGGCTGGACTTTGAGCCTCTCATCGTCGAAGAGTCGACGCGAACCGTCGTCGAAGGCAATCGGCGCCTCGCAGCTCTGCGCATCATTGCGAGTCCTCGCCTCCAGCAGCAGTTCAAGGTGTCCCTCCCGCAGCCACTACACGCCAACGCTGTACCGACTGAAATCCAGGTGAACTACGTCGGTAGTCGCAAAGAAGCGCGCGACTTCATCGGGTTCAAGCACGTCAATGGCGCGTTTAAGTGGGATTCCTACGCGAAGGCGAGATTCGCGCACTCGTGGCTCCAAGACGGGGACGATATCGATGAAGTGAGCCGTAGGCTGGGAGATGGCCACAACACCGTCAGCAGACTCGTCAACGGTGTCGTCGTCCTGGAACAAGCGGAGGAAGCCAAGCTTTTCGACCGTGAACTCCGGTCCAAGAAGTCCTTCTACTTCTCGCACCTCTACACTGCGTTGTCCACGGTGAACGTTCGCCAGTTCCTCGGACTGCCCGAGAGCGACAACTCAGTGCTGCCAGCAAACCCCGTGCCCGCGTCACACCGACCGCAGCTTCGTAACTTCCTGTCATGGCTCTACGGACAGGAGGACGAGCCGGCGCTCATTCGGAGTCAGAATCCCGACCTCGGACGACTCGTAAACGTACTCGGCAGCGATCGCGCAGTCCGGGTACTTGAGTCCAACCGTGACCTCGACCGGGCTTTCGACGTCGTGGAGGACAAGGCCAAGGCCTTTGAAAAGGCGTTCTATCAACTCGCCAGTTCGGCCGAGGACGTCTCGCGCATCATTGCTCGCTACGACCCCAAGTCTGACTTGGTTGATGATGCCGAATCGACCCTCCGTGTGGTGACCATCGTGGTCAACGCGATGAAAGAGGCGCACCTTCGAGGCAACTCCGCCGATGAGAATTAACGCGCCACTGGAACGCTCGACGCGGAGCGTGGCGGCCGACTGGGTAGAACTGCATGCGCTTGTTGACGAGTCGGGAGCCAATGAGCAGAGCCTGATTCGAAGCCAGACCGTTCAGAGGGAGCCTGACCATGGAAGCCTGCTGACCGATCTCGACGCCGAGCTTGTCGATGAGGAGATCCTGGAACCTGAGAACGATCAGCTTTCTGAGCGCGTCTACGAGGAGCTTGCCTACCGTGAGCGCGTGCTTGGCGCTCTGTACCCCTTCGAGCTCGTATCGGAGTTCGGCAAATGGGCGCTTAGGCGTCGAGCGGCGCTGAGCGAAGCTGATCAGGCCGCACACGACTGCTATGTCTGCTGCCTTCTGATCTCCGCTATCCACTCCGAGCTCTTGCCGACGAAGAGCGACCATGAGGTGTTCAAGTCGAGCGCGAGAGCTCTCCAAGTTGAGTCGTATCTGACGGCCGCAGAAGTGCTGGGCGGGCGTGCGTACTGGTTCGGCTTTCCGCGTCCCGACGGATCGGGGATGCTCAAAGCGATCCAAGACCTTGCTTCCTCTATGGGCACCGCTGTAGCGCCGGACGACCGACCGACCGGACTCTCACCACATGCGGCTGATGGAACTGTCGACATCGTCGCCTGGCGACCTTTTCTTGACGGCGAGGCCGCTTCGATCGTCGCTTACGGGCAAGTCGCGTCTGGGAGCAACTGGACCGCCAAACCCATCAAGTCGTTCATTGAAGGTCACTTCCTTCCTTGGTTCGTGAAGATGCCCTCACACAAGCACATCGAGATGCTCTTCGTTCCCTTCCCCCAGCATCACGAGCAGTCAGAAGAGAAGAAGGTTGACTTCCGAACGGTTGCGACGGAGAAGGCACGCTTTCGGGAGAACGACTACGGGGTGGTTATCGATCGGCTCCGGCTCACAGAACTTATGGCGCTCTCGAAGGTGAATGGAAGATACGACGAACACGAGTACCAGGAGCATGAGGAGTACGTTCGCGCCTGGTCGACAGACGCACTGTCCTACGCCAGGGGGAGTGCCGTAGCGGCCTGATGGGCCGTGGGTGTCTCTGCTAGATGCTGCTGGCGAAGTGGACCAATCAGGTGACCAACAGCCTGCAAACCCTGCAAAACGTGACGTCCAGAGCACACTCCTGAAAAGCAAAACCCCTGGTCAAGCAGGCTAAGACCGATCATCCTGCCACCTGGGGGTCAAGGGGTCGCAGGTTCAAATCCTGTCAGCCCGACCGAGAAAGGCCCGGAAACTCGCAAGAGTCTCCGGGCCTTCTGCATGTCTGGCGCCGCCGCGCACGCCGACTGTCCCCGGTCCACCGGTCCGCTTCGCTGTGCGACGAGCTGATGCTCTTGCCGAGCACGAGAGGTCACGGGCCGGTGCGCAGAAGACTGTGCAGAAGAGCGTGCAGAAGAGCGTGCAGAAGAACGTGGTCTCACCCTCTCTGGACGAGCAGATGCTTCGTCGACGAGGGTTCCCTCACCGTTCCCGACATTGCTCGTCGAGCAGGTCAGCGCGCGGACGTCGCTGCCCCGTCTCCGTCGTTCGTGACCGCGGCGCGCAGCTCCGTCAGGAGTTCGAGCTGCATCCGGTTGATCGACATGAGGTCCTCGATCTCCTTCTTCGCGGCGAGGTTCGTGTCGTAGTCGTGCTGTGCGAGGGCGGCGGCGATGGCATCCTGCCTCTTCGCGGCGATCAGAAGGATCGCTCCCTGGAGCCCGGCGAGCATGCTCAGAAAGAGGTTGAGCAGGATGAACGGGTAGGGATCCCACATGAGGGCCGTGCTGTTGACGATCGCCCAGGCGATCATGAAGAGCACGAACACCCCGATGAACGGCCATGATCCCATCCCGTTCCGAAGCCGATCAGCCGCGCGCTGACCTGCCGTGAGATGTTCGGCCTGAGCAGTGTGCCAGTTGATGAGAGGTCGCGTCATCGGCCAATGGTACGTCGCCGCACGGTCGGCCCTTCGGATGCACGAGCGCTCACCGGAAATCGAGCACGTCGTCGCCCCATGCCGCGCGTAGAGGAGCATCGAGGTCGGCGACGAGAGTGTCCTGCCGCTCGATCACGAGGGTCTGACGGCGGCCGGCCGCATCCGATGCAGAATACGGCGCCCAGGTCGGCGCATCCTTCGCGGTCGCCGCATCCGGTGTGCGTCCGTGCGCGAACGCCGCCCAGCGTTCCTGCATCCGCACCGAGATCTCCTGCGCGGCTCGGCGGCCGCCGAGCCGGAACGTCGGGTCCTTGGGGCCGCTCGACAGGTTGCCCCACAGGTACGGCAGCTCGGTCGCGTGCGTCGCACCGAGACCGATCAGACGGAGAAAGGGCGCCGCATGGTCGAAGCGATACAGCCACACATCCGCCACGGTGCTGTGACCCTCCGCTATCCACAGCGTCGGCAGACGGAATCCGATGTCGCGGGCGATCCCGAGCCCCACGGCGCCATGCCGCACGTTCTCGTAGGCGGTCCGGACCTGAGCGGCGGAGGGAAGGGAGATCGTCGGGTTGTCTTCGGCCATGTCGGTGAACATCTGTCGGATGCGGTCGTCGGTGATCGGGATGAGAGGCGACTTCATGAACTTGAAGAGCGACGCCTCGTCCTTGTTCGTCCCGATCAGGAGTGGAACCCGGAGCCCGCGTCCTTCGCGCAGCGCGGTCACCGGCGCCTCCGGAAGAACATCGCCGTCGATGACGGGCGCGAACGCGAGGGTCCCCGGTGCGTCGTCCGGCACGGCCGCGTACACCTCCATGCTCGCCGCCACGATGTCATCGACGGATGCCGCGCGCAGAGCCCCCGCGACCGCCGCAGCATCCGTCGAATCGATGCCCAGCTCATGCACGAACCGCGCGGCGACGTCACGCGCCCGTTCGGTCCCGTACATGCTCGAGGCGGGGGAGGACTGCGCGATCGCGCGGGCGAACAGACCTTCGGCCGAAGGCGTCGCCAGCAGAGTCGTCACCAGCCCTCCTCCCGCGGACTCCCCGAACACCGTGACCCTGCCCGCGTCGCCCCCGAACGCCGAGATGTTCTCCTGCACCCAGCGCAACGCGAGCAGCGCGTCCTTCAGGGCCAGGTTGCGATCGAAACCCTCATCGGGCAGGAGTCCGGCGAGATCCAGAAAACCGAATGCGCCGAGTCGGTAGTTGACCGTCACGACCACGACCTCGCCGCGCGTGACGAGCGATGTCGCATCGAACAGCGGTTGGCTCGATGAGCCGAACGTGTAGGCGCCACCGTGCAGCCATACCATGACGGGGAAGGCGCTCTCGGGTCGCTCCGACGGTGCCCACACGTTCAGCACGAGGCAGTCCTCGTCCATCACCGCGTCGTCGCCCAGCGGTACGGCGGGGTTGATCTGCTGCGGGCACACGTTGCCGTAGACGGTGGCGTCGATCTCCTCCTCGACGCTCGGCGCCGCGACGGGATCACGCCAACGCAGCAGACCGACCGGCGCCTGGGCATAGCGGATTCCGCGCCATGAGCGCGCACCGTCGGCATCCGTGCCGCGGAACGTCCCGGCCGGTGCCGTGACGGTGACGACGCGCGTCTCGTCGTCGGGGGGAGAGTTGTCTGACATGCGTGCGGCTCCTGACATGGTCGTGTTTCAGGACAGGTGACGGATGACCTGGGCGGCCTCGTTCGCGGCGAGAACCGCGAACAGCACCGTCATGATCATCGCGTTGTGCGCGATCATCTCGGACTTGACCCGTTCGAGTGCTTTCGTGACGACCGCCGATCTGCTCGTGGCGACGGCGGCCGTGACGAGCAGCGGCAGAGTGCCGGCGACGACCAGCCCGATGCAGAGCCCTCCCGCTGCGAGCAGAGGGAGATGCGCCTCGCCGATCAGTGCACCGCCCTTCAGCGCGAGCGGGATGTTCTTCGTGTTGGTGACCGCCATGATCGAGCCGAGCGCGGCCGCCTTCGCCGGGGTGACGGCATCGAGGGCCGCGAGCCAGGCCGGCGTCTGGGGTGGCTGGCCATGGCGGGGGCGAGACGACCAACTCGCGACGGCGAGCGCGGCGAAGCCGAGTGCGAGCACGATGGCGAGGAAGAACGAGACTGTCTTCGCGGTGGCGGAGGGAGACCCCGAGGCGGAACCGGCGGAGGTGAGCGCGCCGACCATGACGAACGCGAGGGAGATCGCGATGAACACTGCGGCGTAGACGGGCGCCGCCGTCCGGCCGCGGGGAGCGAGGATGATCGCGATGATCGCCACGAGGGGCAGCGGCGAGATGAGCATGCCCACAGCCAGCGGGAGGAGGTCATGCAGTTGGTTCACGTCTCGTCCGATCGTCTTCGTGTGCCCTTCGGTGGGGCGCAGACGACGCTACGGCGGGGTCGGGTGCTCTCCGTCGCGATGTTCGGTTGACACGACAGCCGCGCGCAGCGGAAGCGCGAACGCGGCTTCCAGGGCGACACCGCCGGGGATGCGGACAAGATGGGCGCCGAGCTCCTGCATCCGTGAGGATGCGCGCAGACGTGTGCCGCGTGCGGCGATCCCGGGCGACGAGACACGGACGTGAAGCCGAGGTCCGGCGCCGGTCGTCACTCGACGGATCGACACCTCCGCTCGTCGCTCACTCGCATGTTTCGCGGCGTTCAGGAGCCCCTCGGCGACGATGTCGTAGCAGTCTCGTACCACCGAGGGGATCGAGGACAGAACATCGCGTGCCTCGTCGTCGACGTCGACACGGAGCTCGATGACGTGCGCCCACGTCTCGAAGAGTGCGGTGAGGGAAGTATGGGCACGGGGATCGTCGGCCGTGGCGAAAGCCTCGGGAAGTCGGCTCACGACAGTCGCGAGTTCTGCCCGCAGCCGCCGGATATCGTCCGGATCGGGTGTGGGGTGTGCGAGCGCGAACAGAATGCAGGCTCCCTGCGCATCCGCGTGCAGGAGGTCGGCGGCGGCTCTGAGGCCGTCGCGAGTGGGGCGGGTGCCGGCACGTGCGAGCTGCTGGGCGTCGGCGACGGCGCTCGAAAGTCGGTGCTGTTCGCTGCGGAGACGGTGCAGCGCGCCGGCGCACGTTCCGGCGGCGAACGCGAACCCGATGTACGCGATGGCGGAGACGGCGGCGAGCAACGGAGCCACCCCCTGCGCGGCCGCGAGTGCTGCGAGCGCGATGCCGACGACGCACGAGAGGATCATGAAGAGCAAGGACGCGTGGTGGGGCACCCGAGCGATCGCGCGGCGTCGCGGCAGGAAGTCGACGACCGCACCTCCCGCGGCGAGGGCGGCGATCCCGATGAGCAGTTCGAGTGGCGTCTGCGTGCGGGTCGCATAGGGGAGGAGGCACACCGCGTAGATGAGGGTGACCAGACCCGGCGGCGGGAGGCGGAACAGGACGTGCCGAGGCGAGGGGTAAGACCTCGGGTCCGCGCGATCACCGAAGCCGTCGCGGGCTCGACGCGGATTCCCGGCCTCCTTCTTCTCGGCGAGCTCGGCGAGACGGTGACTCCACTCGCGGATCCATTCGTCTCCGAGCCTTCGGACGCCGGCGGATGTCGGTTCCATCTCGATGATCGCCGCATCGAGGGTCGACTGCGCTCGGTCGAGAAGGTTCCGCGCGTCGGTCGCCAGCGCGTGCGCATCGTCCTGTGCCCGGGCGAGCTCCTGGGCCACGGACCGCAGCAGGGCGTTCGTCCGTCGCAGTGACCGGAGCGAGGAATCCAGCACGGCGATGATGCTCAGCACGATCATCCAGACGACGATGTTCGTCGCGATCCGGTACGGAAGCTGACCCGAAGGTGGTGCGGGAAGGCCGGCGAGGTGGAGCCAGCCGTCTTGCATCACCGGACGCATCGCCGCGCAGACGACGATCCCGGCGGTCACGACGGCTGCTCGCTCTCGCCGGGATCGGCCGCGACGTTCCCATGCGGCGATGCCCGTGAGCGCCGCGGCGAAGCAGAGCCAGGTCGCGACCATGGCGGGAAGCGCGGTCAGAGTGTCGATGCCGACACCCGTGGGCGCCATGACGGTGAGGGACAGGGGGAGGGAAGCGGCGATCGACCAGACGGTGAGGAATCGGCCGCCGCCGAAGGCGCGGACAGCCGCACGGCGGAGTTTCCTCATCGGGCGGGACCGAACGCGGCGAGGTAGAGTCCCGCCGCAGCGACACGAGCGTTGACGGTCGGGTCGCGTGTCACCTCGAGTCTTCCGAACAACCGGCTGATGGATCGTTCGACTGCGCGCACCGTGCCACCGGTCTCGACGGCGATGCGCTCGTTCGACCATCCGCGTGCGATCATCGCGAGGATCTCCAGTTGATGCCTGGTGAGTGAGCCGAGGGGGTCGCCTGTTTCGGCCGAGGGCGGCAGAGGTGTCGGATGCGTCGACAGAGCACGTTCCAGCGCGGAGAGCAGAGCCGTAGGGGAATCGAGGTCCTGTTTCGCGACGAACACGGCCTGCTCGATCCCCATCGCCGTGGCACCGGCGGCGGCACGGGGGTAGCTGCTGAGGAACACGACCGCGATGTGCGGTGCGAGTTCGACCAGCATCGCGGCGAGCTCCGCCCCGGAGGGGCGGGAGCCCAGATCGATGTCGGTCAGCAGCGCGTCCGGGTCGAATTCGGTGAAGAGGCGTGTCGCCTCGGCGGCATCGGCGGCTGCCGCGGTCTGGAAGCCGTGGCGCTCGAGCAGATCGCACACCAGCATGCGGAGGGCACCCTGATCCTCGACGACGAGCACCCGTCGTCTCCACTCCGCGCCCACGTTGTCACATTAGTGGAGCGCAGCGGTGTCGGAACGTCGGGGCAGGAGGGGAATCGGCCTTCTCGGGTATCGGGACTGCGCACGGGAATCCGCGGCCACGGATGTCGGCACTGGTGCGAAGGCGAGCCGGGCGAGGATGATGTCGTGCATCGGTCTCGGAGGATGGGCTCGCCCCGCCGCGAGGAATGACGGGATGAAGGAAAGGTGCACCGGAGTGATGACGAACCTCACCATCGGAACGACGCTCGAGGACCCGGGGGCTCCGGTCGACCTCGACGCCCGGCGCTTCAACAGGCATACCTTCTGGGTCGGGCAGAGCGGCAGCGGGAAGACGTATGCGCTCGGTGTCGTGCTGGAACAGCTGCTCCTGCACACCGAGCTGCCGCTGATCGTCCTCGATCCGAACAGCGACTTCACGCGCTTGCGGGAGACGCGGGCCTCCGCAGGAGCATCCGAGACCGACCGCATGGCAGAACTCGACATCCGCGTGTTCCGCTCCGGCGCGGGTGAGGGCGAGCGCCTGCACGTGCGTTACGTCGATCTGGTGCCGGCATCGAAGGCAGCCGTTCTGCAGATGGACCCGATCGCGGATGCGGAAGAGTACAACGCACTGCTCCATGAGGAACGAGATGCGCACGTCTTCGACGGTCGCGATATGCTCCCCGGTCTGCGAGCCTCTGGCGACCCCGCCCGGGTGCGGCTCGCGAACCGCATGGAGAACCTGCAGGTGCTGGAGTGGGCGCTCTGGTCACGCGGCGCCGGATCGGTCATCGACGTGATCGAAGAACGCCCACGAGCCACGGTCCTCGACCTGGGCGGCTTCGAGCACCCCGCCGAGCCGAAGGTCGCGGCCCTCGCCGTGCTCGAACATCTCTGGGCACACCGTGAGGAACGACGGCCCGTCCTGATCGTCATCGACGAAGCACACAACCTCTGCTCGCCGAATCCCGAGACCGCCGTCGAACGAGCCCTCACCGAGCAGCTCGTGCAGATCGCGGCCGAGGGGCGCAAATTCGGGCTCTGGTTGCTGCTCTCCACCCAGCGTCCGACGAAGATCCACCCCAACGTGCTCTCGCAGTGCGACAACCTCGCGCTGATGCGGGTCAACGCGCCCCGCGACCTCGCCGAGCTCGCCGACGTCTTCGGCTTCGCCTCCGAGGATGCCATCCGCCGTTCCGCTGATTTCGTCCAGGGGCAGGCGCTGTTCGCCGGCGGCTTCATCTCGGCGCCGACCTTCGTGCAGATGGGGGAGCGGATCACCGAGGAGGCGGGCGGCGATGTGAAGGTCCCCCTGCGCGTCGAGGGATGATGGGAGCTCGATGGTAGCGATGGCACGACGGATCAGGAGCAGCACCGGGTATGGACAGGCGGAGAACGACTGCGGATGACGGGATCCTTCGCGTGCATCAGGCCCTGCGATCGGGATTCGGCACCGAGGCCGCGGTCTACGGCACGATTCTCGTCAGCGGCCTGGTGGCCGTGTCCTCGGCGCACGGGGAGACATCACTGGCGGTGCTGGTGACGGTCGCCGTCACGGTGCTGGTGTTCTGGGGTGCTCATGTGTATGCCGGCACCGTGGCCAGGGTCAGCGATCACGATGAACGCGAGCACGGTGAATCCGTCGGGGTTCGGGCGGCGTTCGCCGCGTCGGTGAAGCACTCCTTCGGCATGCTCAGCTCGGCGACCGTGCCGGCGGTCTTCCTGTTGGCCGGCACGACCCGCGTCATGCCCGACGGGCTCGCGAACGACCTCGCGCTCTGGTCTGGTGTCGTGATCCTCGCGTTCCTCGGCTATGTGGCCTTCCTCCGTCGGGGGAGCCCCCTGCTCACGCGCGTGCTCGGCGCCCTGGGGACGGCGTCGTTCGGTCTCGTCTTCGTGGTTCTCAAGGCTCTCGTGCACTGAGACCGGTGAGCCGCGTCGGGCTTGCGGTTTCGGCATACGGGGCTAGCCTGAACGCCAACGACCACGGCGGAACGAACGAGGGAGAATGCGCATGACTCACCGGATCGGCTACCTCATCGGGAGCCTCGCCCATGACTCGATCAACCGCGTCGTCGCGACCGCCCTCGTGAAGCTGGCACCTCCCAGCCTCGAGATGGTCGAGATCCCGATCCGCGATCTGCCGCTGTACAACCGCGACGACGAGCTCGATCCGGTCGCCGCCGTGACCACGTTCAAGCGGGCGGTGGAACAGGCGGAGGGACTGCTGATCGTCTCACCCGAGTACAACCGTTCGATACCGGGTGCGTTGAAGAACGCGATCGACTGGGGCTCACGCCCCTGGGGTCACAACTCGTTCGCGCGCAAGCCCACCGGCATCATCGGCGCCTCCACCGGGGCCATCGGCACCGCCGTCATGCAGTCGTCGATGCGCAGCGTGCTGAGCTTCCTCAACGCCCCACAGCTCAACGCGCCCGAGGCGTACCTGACGTATCGACCGGAGATGTTCGGCCCGGACGGCGAGGTCGAGGACGACGGCACGAAGAAGTTCCTGGAGCACTACATGGAGGAGTACGCCGCCTTCGTGGAGCGTGTGCTCTCTCTCACAGCTCCCGGCCACGTCGGCGACCAGGACTAGTCGGGCGTCGCGTCGGGGAATGCGGCGCGGCTCGCCGCCGTGATCACGGCGGACAGGCTCGCGGAGAGGACGGAGCGCCCGCGGCCTGCCGACCAGGCGACCCCTTCTTCCGTGCGGTGCTCGAGGAGGATGAGCGCCTCACCGTCGGTGCTGGATCCGACGCTGGTCTGGTGCAGGCTCACGACGTCGACACGGATTCCCCGGGTGTCGAGTGCCGCAGTGAGGGCCTCGACCGGACCACCTGCCGCATGGGTGCTCGTGTGCTCGCGCCCCTCGATGTGCAGCGTGATCCGTGTGCGGGACTCGCCGTCGGACTCGGCGGTGTCGTACGAGACGAGCGCGATATCGGTGCGGGCACCGGTGCCGAAGTACACCTCCCCGAAGACCCTCCACAGCTCCGATGCCGTGACCTCGGTGCCGATCGTGTCCGTGTGCCGCTGCACGTGTCGCGCGAAGTCGATCTGCAGGCGGCGGGGCAGTTCGATCCCGTACGCCGTTTCGAGCAGGTAGGCGATCCCGCCTTTCCCCGACTGCGAGTTCACGCGGATCACCGCGTCGTAGTCGCGGCCGATGTCGGCGGGGTCGATCGGCAGATAGGGGACCCGCCATTCGATCTCCCGTTCGTCGCGGCCCTCGGCCGCAGCCCGAGCGCGATGCTCGGAGAAGCCCTTCTTGATCGCGTCCTGGTGGGTCCCGCTGAATGCCGTGTGCACCAGGTCGCCGACATAGGGGTGGCGGGCGTGCACCTCGATCCGGTTGCAGTACTCGACCGTGCGGCGGATCTCGTCGATGTCGGAGAAGTCGATCATCGGGTCCACGCCCTGCGCGTGCAGATTCAGGGCGAGCGTCGCGATGTCGACGTTGCCCGTGCGCTCGCCGTTGCCGAAGATGCAGCCTTCGACCCGCTGCGCGCCGGCGAGCACCGCGAGCTCGGCGCAGGCGATGCCGGTCCCGCGGTCGTTGTGGGGGTGCACCGACAGGATCACGGCATCGCGACGGGCGAGGTTCTTGTGCATGTATTCGATCTGGTCGGCGTACACGTTCGGGGTGGCGACCTCGACCGTGGCCGGGAGGTTGAGGATCACCGGGCGCTCGGGGGTCGCCTGCCACAGGTCGGTCATCGCATCGCAGATATCGATCACGTAGTCGGGTTCGGTCAGATTGAACACCTCGGGAGAGAACTCGAACCGCACGTTCGGCAGGTCTCCGGCGAACTCCCACACGTCACGGCCGCCGGAGAGGATGAGCTGCGTCAGCGCTTCGCGTTCGTGCCCGAGCACCAGGCTGCGCCAGGTCGGGGCGGTCGCGGTGTACATGTGGATCACGACCGGATTGGCGATGCCCCGGATGGAGGCGACCGTGCGTTCGATGAGGTCGCGACGCGCGGGCGTGAACACCACGATCGTCACGTCATCCGGGGCGATGTCGCTCTCGGCGATGAGCCGCACGAAGTCGTAGTCGGTCTGCGACGCCGACGGGTATCCGACCTCGATCTCCTTGTAGCCCATCCTCACCATCAGCTCGAAGAAGCGGCGCTTGCGCGCGGGGTCCATCGGCTCGGCGAGCGCCTGGTTGCCGTCCCGCAGATCGACGGGCACCCAGAGCGGGGCCGCGGTGAGACGCCGTGTCGGCCAGTCCCGCTCGGTGAGGGGCACGTCGACGCGGGAGTAGACGTCGCGGTAGCGGTGCGACGGCATCGGGGAACGTCGCTGCCTGTTCCAGGTCGGCGTCCGGTCGGGGCCGGCGTCGGCATCGAGGTCGGTGGCCGGGGAGGGGTGGGGGAACGATGTCGTGGTCATGGCGGGTGCGGTGTCCTTCTTCGAGGGTCTGCGACCGGCACACGTTCGACTCCACGACGGGGAGCCGGTCCGGCTACGTCCCGCCGTGGCGGCGAAGAAGAAGGTGCTCTGACGAGAACATGGCTAGACTGTAACACAACTCCTCAGACAAGTAGACGAGAGGCTGGCATTGCGCATGGCACAGGTGAGGCGAGAACCCCTGGCGGATCAGGCTGCGGCACTCCTGCTGGAACGGATCCGCGCCGGAGAATGGGCACTGGGGGAGAAGCTCCCCGGGGAGACGACGCTCGCGCCGCAGCTCGGAGTGGGACGCTCCACCGTGCGCGAGGCGATCCGCCAGCTCGCCGGGCGCGGGGTGCTGGCCTCGCGACAGGGCGCCGGCGTCTTCGTCATCGCGCTCGATGCGCCCGAGGACTGGGATGCGGTGCTGCGAAAGGCCGGCATCGTCGCGGTGATCGAAGCGCGCATCGCGATCGAGACCGAAGCCGCCGCGCTCGCCGCCGCGCGACGCACGCCCTCAGACCTGCGCAGCATCCGTCGCGCCTTGGCCGATCGCGATGCGCATAGGTCTGACATCGACAGTCACGTCGATGCCGACACCGCGTTCCACCGCGCGGTCGTCGCCGCGTCGCACAACGCCGTCCTCCTCGACCTGTTCGACAGCTTCACCCCCCGGCTGCGTGAAGCCATGATCGAGATGCTCCGCATCCGACGGGAGTTCGGCGACGACGCCGACCACGACGCCCACGCCGCCCAGGTCGACGCGATCGTCGACCGCGACGAGGGCGCTGCCGCCGCGCGGAGCCGTGCACACCTCCTCACACTGCGGGACGCGCTGGTATGACCGAGGAGAAGCCTCGTGAGAACCGTGCGTCCGACGTGCTGGTGCTGAGGGGCGTCGACGTCGTCCGCGGCTCGCGCCAGATCCTGACCGGCGTCGACCTCACCGTCCGTGCAGGGGAGCACTGGGCCCTCATCGGCCCCAACGGTGCGGGCAAGAGCACGATCCTGAGCATGTGCGGTGCGGAGGCGCACCCGACCCGAGGGTCCGTGCATGTGCTCGGTCAGCAGCTCGGGCGGGTCGAGATCCGCCGGCTGCGCGAATCGATCGGACATGTGAACCCTCGTCATCCGCTGCGCTCGCCGCTGACGGTGCAGCAGGTCGTCCTGACCGGTGCGACGGGGACGACGGAGATGATGAACCGCTGGGAGCCGTCGCCGTCGCTCATCGCGAGGGCGGACCACCTCATCGGGTTGCTGGGCCTCGGCGGGCGGCGGGACGCCACCTGGCCGACCATGTCGCAGGGGGAGCGCGGCCGGGCACTGATCGCGCGAGCCCTTCTGCCCGACCCCGCGTTGCTGCTGCTCGACGAGCCCTCCACCGGTCTCGATGTCGCCGCCAGGGAGCAGTTCCTCGAGACCCTCGACCTGCTGCACGACGCGCAACCCGATCTCGCGACGGTGCTCGTGACGCACCACCTCGAGGAGCTGCCGGGGTCGACCACTCACGCAGCCCTGGTCTCGAAGGGGGAGGTCGTGTCGCAGGGGGCGGCGAGCGATGTTCTCACGACCGCCCTCGTGACCGCGGCGTTCGAGTACCCCATCCGGATCGAGCATCGCGACGAGCGATGGCAGGCCCGTGCCGGTCGGGTGCTCGTGGGCTGAACGTGAGAGGCCCGGGCATGCTCACCGGAGCACGATCAGCTCCCGTGTCGACCGGGTCATCGCCACGTACCGGTCCACGGCGCCGGTGACATCGTCACCGAACTGCTCCGGGCGCACCAGGACGACCAGATCGAACTCCAGGCCCTTCGCCCCCTCGGGAGTCAGCGATCGCACGCGCGCTGTCGGGGCGAGGTGCGGGGCGCCGATCACGCACGCGATCCCGTCCGGGTGCTCATCGAGCCAGGCATCCAGCAGGCGGGGGAGCGAGGCGACGACGTCGTATCGCACGGGTGTTCCGCTCTCGCGCACCGACGTCGGCACATTGGCGTCCGGGATCGCCGCGAGGATCGCCGGTCCCGCCGCCGCCATCACCTCGGCCGGAGTCCGGTAGTTCACGCCCAGGTGGGCGATCCGGACATCGCGGAGGCCGATGCGGGTGAGCCGCGCTTCCCAGCTGTCTGTGAAGCCGCGCCGCGCCTGTGCGCGGTCTCCGACGATCGTGAAGCTGCGTGAGGGGCAGCGGGCGAGGAGCATCCGCCATTCCGCGTCGCTGAGCTCCTGCGCTTCATCGACGACGATGTGCCCGAACGGCCCCGCCAGCTCGTCCGGCGGGAGCGCGGGCGGGGAGTCGACGCCGAGCAGCACGTTCCTCGCATCCTGTCCGCGAAGGATGGACATCACGTTCAGCTCGCTGTCATCGTCTTCGATCAGGTGGTCGACGACGTGGGAGACCTGCTCCTGCGCCGAGGCGACGACGGCTTGGCGGCGGTGCTCGTCGCGGACGGCGTCGGGATCGCCGATCCGCCGACGCGCGGCGTCCAGGAACGGGAGATCGGCGACGGTCCACTTCTCGGGGTCCTCGCGCTGCAGAGCCGCGACCTCTCCGGGCGAGAGGCTCGCAGCGCAGCGCTGCAAGAAGTCGGGGGAGCTCCACAGCCGAGCGACCATCGAGGTCGGGGACAGCATCGGCCAGGCGCGCACGAACGTCCCGGTGAGCTCCTCGTCCTGTCGCAGCCACCGTCGCACGATGTGGGGAGGCACGTCATCGTCGTGCACCTGGTCTGTCAACAACTCGAGGATCTCCTCCCACACCTCGTCACGCGCCACGTTGTGCGAGACCGCCGGGTCGGCGCCGGAGAACAGTGCCGTCCATTCCTCGCGGCTGATCCAGAGGTCGGCCCACGGCGACTCGATGCGCATCGCGTGCGAAGGAGGGCGCTCGAACCACATCGCCGCCGCATCGAGTATCGCGACGGGATCGAGGGCGGCCTTGAGCAGCGCCACCCGCGCATCCTGCTCGTCCACGGCCGCTGCTCCTTCCGGGACCAGATCGCGCAGGGTCGAGAGCCGGACGGAGTCCTCGCCGAGGCTGGGCAGAACATCTTCGACGTACGCGAGATAGTGCGGGTGAGGCCCCACGAGCAACATGCCGCCCGCGCTCTGCGTGAGTCGCGGCTCGGCGTACAGCAGGTGCGCGGCGCGGTGCAGCGCCACGACGGTCTTTCCCGTGCCGGGTCCACCGTCGACGACCAGTGCGCCGGGCGAGGACGCGCGGATGATCGCGTCCTGGTCGGCTTGGATCGTCGCCAGCACGTCCCGCATGCGCGACGTGCGTTGGGCGCCCAGGCCGGCGATGAAGGCGGATTGGTCGTCGAGCGAGGCCGAACCGTCGAATGCGGTGTCGGTCAATGCCTCATCCCAGTAGTCGCTGATCCGTCCGTCGACCCACCGGTATCGACGTCGGGACAGGAGCCCGCGCGGATCCTCCATGGTCGCCGCGAAGTACGGTTCTGCCGCGGGGGTCCGCCAATCGATCAGCAGTCGGGTGCCGTCGGCGGCGGCCAGGCCCGTGCGGCCGATGTACACGGGGTCGCCGTGTTCCGGGGTCATCCGACCGAGGCAGATGTCGATGCCGTAGCGCTCGAGCACGCGCAGCCGTCCGCTCAGGCGACGTATCTCGAGGTCGCGTTCCACGGCCGCGTCTCCGAACCGGGCGGAACGCTGACGCATCTCGGCCAGACGCGAGGTCACGGCGGCACGGTGCGCCTCGAGGGCGTCGTCGATCCTGCGGAGGTGATCGCGGTCGGCGTCGATGAGCTCTGCCGTCGACTTCGCGCGCAGATCGTCGGGGAGATGGAAGGGGTCGAAAGGCATGGATCTCCTTCACGCCCGCGCGCAGTTCGCACGAGCGAGGGTCGATTCTGCCCCGAGGTGGGGGCCTTGCGGCAAGCCCCCACCTCGGCGATATCCTGGAGATGCAGACGGAGAGCTACGCCTCGTGCACCGTGCGGCCGGCGATCACGGTCCGCACCACGCGGGTCGTCAGCAGGGCAGCGGGATCCCCCTCGAACGGGTCGACATCGAGAACGACGAAGTCGGCCGCATATCCGACAGCGATACGGCCGCGCCAGTCCCCGTCGCCGATCGAGGCCGCGGCATCCCGAGTGGCATGCGCGATCGCACGCTCCAGGGGGAGCGCCTGCTCGGGATGGATCGCCGGCACGCCCGGAGCCAGAGCTGAAGCACGGGTAGCCGCGACGTACATGTTCGCCATGGCCTCATGCGGCGCCGTCGGAGCATCGGTGGAGAAGGCGAGGAGCGCACCCGCCTCGTCGTACTCCGACCAGGCGAACGCGCGGTCGGCCCGTTCGTCTCCGACCTGTGCCGCCCAGTTGGAGAAGATCGCGGGATCAGCGTGCACGGGCTGCATGGACGCCGTCACTCCGAGCCGTGCCATCCGCTCCGCGGTCCCCGGCGCCGCGTACTCGAGGTGCTCGATGCGGTGCCGTCGTTGGCGGTCGCCGTTCACAGCGACCGCATGCTCGATCGCATCGAGGGCGAGGGTGCTCGCCGCATCGCCGATCGCGTGCATCGCGATCTGCAGTCCTGCGGCGTCCGCCGCGGCGACGACCGGCAGCAGGCGTTCGGCGGGCCAGATCGGCGCGGCGTTCGTCCCGTCGGCGTAGGGTGCCCGCATGGCGGCCGTGCACGCGTCGATCGTCCCGTCGAGCACGAGCTTGATCCCGAGCACCCGCACCCCCGCCGTCGTCGAGGACGCATGGGCGGCGGCCTGCGCGACCTGCGCGAGGTTCGCGGCATCGTCGCCGGTGTTGACGATGAACCAGTGCGCGGCGATGCGCAGTGGCAGGCTGCCGTGAGCGGCCGCACGACCGAGGGCGGCCAGCCCGAGCTCGTCGAACGCCATGTCGACGGCTCCGGTCACGCCGGCGGCGAGGTACGCGGAGACGACCCGCTCGACCGCCGCATCGCGCTGCGCATCGGTGGTCGTGACGTCGCGATGAGCCCAGGCGTGCAGCTGCGCGGCGGTCTCGTAGAGCATTCCGGTCGCATCGCCCGCCGCATCGCGGGCGATGCGGCCGCCGATGGGGTCGGGGGTGTCGCGGGTGATCCCGAGCTCGGCGAGCGCGGCCGCGTTCACCCAGCACGAGTGATAGTCGTTCGCGTCGAGGTAGACCGGGACGTCGGAGACGACCGCATCGATCATGGCCGCTGTCGGCTCACCGCCGGGGATCGCATCGAACAGCCATCCGCGTCCGCGGAGCACACCGGGCGCGGCCTCGCGCGCGGTGCGGAGCCGGCGCTGGATCTCCTCGAGAGAGGAGGCGTCCGTGAGCCCTACCTGTCCGAGCGCTTCGCCCATCATGAGCAGGTGGGTGTGCGCGTCGGTGAATCCGGGGAGCACGACGCGGCCGTGGAGATCGACGACCGTGTCCGCGTGCGGTGCCGACTCCTCGGTGCCGACATGCGCGAACGCGTCGTCGTCGACCACGAGCGCTGAGCTCCACCGGGATTCGTCCCCGGTGAAGATGCGGCCGTTGCGGTAGAGGGTGCGGGTCATGCGTCGATCTCCTGTGCGGTCATGCGTTCCAGACGGGTCGAGATGAGGGCGATCGCCCCGGTGGGGACGGCCAGGATGAAGCTCGCGATGCCGAGCGCCACCGCGAATCCCTGATATCCCAGGGCGCCGACGAGGGCCGCGCCGATGACCGGGGTGAGCGCCGACCCGACCAGGTAGACGGCGAGCAGCGGTCCCGACCAGCGCCCGTCGGCATCCAGTGCCGCGGACGTCGACACGAAGTACATGAACGCGATGGCGTAGATCGAGTTCCAGGCGATGAACACCACGATGAAGGCGGTGGGATCGGTGACGAACCCCTCCACGATCTTGAGTGCGCCCCCGGCGACCAGCAGGACGACCAGGGGAACCGCGCGCCCGAATCGGGCTCCGACGATCATGAGCAGCAGCGAGCCGAGGAGTCCGCCGGCTGTTGCGCCACTGAGTGCGACGCCGAGCCCTTCGGGAGTCAGGCCGGCCTGTTCCGCGCCCATGATGCCCGCCATGGCCCAGAGGGAGTCTTCGCTCGCCGCCCACAGGGCGAACACGATGAGGAGTCCGAGACCGGCGATCGTCACGGTCCGCGAGCGGGCGGGGGAGGTGCGCACGGTGCCTGTCGGAGGGATCTCGATCGGCATCGCCTCGGCGACGGCCGCCCCCGCCTGCGGGGCGAGGACCGGAGCGGCGGGAAGCCATGCCGAGGCGATCAGCCCGATCAGGCTGAACAGCGCCAGCGCACCGAAGACGTCGAGAGGGGCGAGGCCGATCAGCGGGATCACGGCGAGGACCACCGTGATGACTCCGCGGTTCGCGAGCCCGTTGAAGCCGGCGACCCTGTCGGGGTTGCGGAAAGCGGCGAGCGCCGCGCCCGATGCGGCGACCGCGCCACCTGCTCCGGCGCCGCCGAGGAGCAGCCCGGGAAGCATGGCCGCCGGCGCGAGGGCCGCGGTCGCGAAGCCCACGACGGCGAGGCCGAGCCCGGCGCGCGCGACAGTGCGGCGATGCGCCCCGGCGCACAGCGGGGCGATGGCCAAGCCGGTCACCGCGGTGAGCAGGAGGGTCGCGGTGACGAGCCAGCTGGCGGTGAGGACGTCGAGGCCGAGGCCTGTCTGCGCGGCGGTGATCATGTAGGGCGACAGATTGACGCCCAGGTACCCCGCGATCCCGATGGCGAACGTCGCCGTCGCCGTCGGGAAGCGGAGGGGGATTCGGGTGCGGAGATCGAGAGTGGTCATGGGGCTCCAGGGAGTCGGCACGGCATTGTGCGGAGAGAGGGAAGACAGCGGACGTGCGTCGGGTGGGGCACGAGGCGTAAACGAATGGTGTTCGTAAACGAATGGTGTTCATTATTATGCACAGATGAGGGTTCTCGCGGAACCCCCAGATCTCATACCCGGTCCGCCGGAGAAAGCGAGTCCCCGATGCCGAGGCCTTCCTCCCCGCTCCTGTCCCCGGAGATCATCGGCTCGGCGGGTCTCGCGCTCGCGAGAGCCGGCGAACCGTTCGGAGTGAACGCCATCGCCCGCGAGCTCGGCGTGCGCCCGTCATCGCTCTACAACCACGTCGACGGCATGGACGGCATCCTCGAGCTCATGCGCGGAGAACTCGTGGAGGGATACCGCGTCGAGTGGCACGGCGAGCCCTGGGACGAGTTCGTGCTCGCTGTGCTGCGCACGCAACGCCGGATGTACGCAGACCACCCGCAGCTCGTTCCGCTGCTCGTGGGGAAGACGATCACGCACCCGGCGGTGATCGCCGCATACGACGATCTCGCATCCGTGCTCGTCGACGGAGGCTTCCCCGACGACGAGGTGCTCTCGGTGATCGCCGTCATCGACGCCTTCGCGATCGGCTTCGGTCTCGATCTCGCCTCTCCCGACGAGGTCTGGCAGCCCGAAGGCGGCACGCGCACTCTGGGGCGTCTCATCGACGGTGCGGAGCGCGGGAGTGCGCGGTCGGATCGTACATTCGAGCTCGGGGTCGGCCTGCTCCTCGACTCGCTGCGCGCGCGCCTCGTCGGCACTCCGCCCGTGACCGGTCAGGCGTCTTCCCGGTTCTGACGTAGCATGCACTCTGCCGCATCCGTCGATACCGAGGAGGACCCATGACGACCTGGAACCCTGACGAGCTCAGCCGCATCGCCGAGCCGGAGATGTTCGATCTCTCCGCGCAGCTCGAGGACGGCACCATGCCGAAGACCGTGGGGATCTGGGCGGTCGCGGTCGACGGTCGTCTGTTCGTCCGCTCCTACACGGGACTTGCGGGCAAGTGGTACGCCCCGGCCCTGGCCAGCCTGCGCGGACGTGTCTCCGCGGGTGGCGTCACGAAGGATGTCCGCTTCGAGAGGGTCGGCGATGAGGCGATCAACGCCGCGATCGATGCCGAATACCTCCGCAAGTACACGCCGAGCCCATACGCTCCCGAGATGGGTCAGGAGCCGGTGCGTTCGAACACGCTCGAGGTCATCCCGCTCGACTGACCGTGTCGCGATGCGTCGCGTCGACCGGGGAGATTGGCCCTCTCGATGACCCGCCCCAGACGGTGTCGTCGAGAGGGCTCACCGCCCTTCCCGGACGGTAGGGGAGGCGGCGAAGATATCGCTGCGCTCACGGCTGATTCCCCAGTCCTCAGCCTCGTAGCCCCCGCTACGAAGAGCAGAATATCGCTTAATCCGCTTGTCCGCCATTTGGGGGACAAAGAAATTTACGAATGTTGCTCGTGAGGGACTCCCTGTTGTCTTCCTGACGGCCTTCTCTAGGGTGGACTCATGGACAGACTGCTCGTGCTCACCGCTCAGGTCGCCATCGCCCACGGCCATCGCATCGAGGTGACGGAGCAGACCGATCCGCTCACCGACGAACCGGTCGTCCTCGCCATCGTCGACCTCGACACGGGCATCCGCTATCGACGCGCAGAAGACCCGAGTGGCGACTTCTCCCGCTGGATCGGGCGCGTCCTGCGCTGCACCGTGACGATGGGTGGCGCCGGCGCGCACACCTCGCTGCTCGTCGACCCCATCGGGCCCGGTCCGACCGGCGCCAAGGTCGCTCTCCGTGAAGCCGACGCAGCCGCCGACGCCGCGAAGGCCGAGGCGGACCGCTGGGGTGGAGCCGACCGTCCTCCCGTGGAGGAGCCCGAGCGATTCTGGTGAGTCGGGGCGGCCGTCCTCAGCGGAAGTCCCTGGACCGATGCGTGAGACCGGTGCGAAGATCCTCGAACCCATCGGCGAGCACGTTGACCACGCCCTCCGCAGATCGCTCCAGGATGCCGCGGATGATGAGTGCCGGTGAATCGCGGGCGACCCGGCGGTAGCGGTTCCAGACCCCGGCTGAGCAGACCACGTTCACCAGACCGCTTTCGTCCTCGAGATTCACGAAGGTGATCCCGGCGGCCGTCGCGGGTCGCTGACGGTGGGTGACCAGACCGGCGACCTCGATGCGTCGACCGACCTCGTGTCCCTGCAGGTCGATCGCCGTCAGAACCCCGCGCGCGCGCAACTCGTCGCGGAAGTGCGCCATCGGATGATCGTCGGTCGACACGCCGGTCGCCCACAGGTCGGCGGAGAGACGCTCGTAGCTGGTCTGATCGGCGAACAGGGGCGGTTGCACCGCGACCGTCGTCCCCGGGAGGAACCGGGAACGGTCGTCCGCCGCGGCGCCGGCCATCCAGATGGCCTCTCGACGCTCCAGGCCCAGACAGTCGAAGGCGCCGGCGGTGGCGAGGGCCTCCAGCTGCGCGGCGGTGGCATCCGTTCGTCGCACCAGGTCGTTCAAGTCACGGTACCGGCCGTTCGCGTCGCGTTCGGCGACGATCCTCTCCGCCATCGGCACACCGATCCCACGGATGCCGCCGAGCCCCAGTCGCACCGCGAACTCCCCGTCCCTGCGGTGCGCGGCCGACTCATCCGGTGCCGCACGGTCGAAGCGGAGGACAGGAGGTTGAGGGTCGGTGAGGCACTCGTCCCGGCCGGTGGGCCCGTTCCCCGAGGCGCCGGCGAGTGGTTCCAGGGTCTCTGTCGCACCGGAGACATGCAGATCGGGGCGGTGGACCTCGACCCCGTGCCGTCGCGCATCGGCAGTGAGGGTCGCTGCGGAGTAGAAGCCCATGGGCTGCGAGCGCAGGAGGCCGGCGAGGAACGCGGCGGGGTAGTGCAGCTTCAGCCAGGAGCTGGCGTAGACGAGAAGGGCGAATGACAGGGAGTGCGACTCGGCGAAGCCGAAGTTGGAGAACGCCTGGATCTGCGCGTAGATACGATCGGCCGCCTCATCGACGAGTCCGCGCCGCGCCATCCCCGCGTACAGCTTGTCCCTGACCTTCTCGATCTTCTCCAGGCCGCGCTTGGAGCCCATGGCCCGGCGCAGCAGGTCCGCCTCATCGGCCGTGCAGTCGCCGATCGCCGTCGCCATCTGGATGAGCTGTTCCTGGAAGATCGGGATGCCCAGCGTGCGTTTCAGGATGTCCTCCAGATCGCTGTGCGGATACGGGATCAGGAACTCCACCGGCTCTTCGCCGCGCAGGGCGCGCTCCCGGTTCTCCTCATCGATGCGGTCCTTCGCCATCTTGCGCCGCACGAAAGGATGCACAGCGCCACCCTGGATGGGTCCGGGGCGGATGAGCGCGATCTGGATGGCGAGATCGTAGAAGCTCCGCGGCTGCAGACGGGGGAGCAGCCCGATCTGCGCGCGGGATTCCACCTGGAAGACTCCGATCGAATCCGCACGGCAGAGCATGTCGTAGACCCCCGCCTCCTCCTTGGGGATGCTCTCGAGCGTCCACTGCTCGCCTGTGGTCTCCCGGATCAGGTCGAAGCAGTGCTGGAGGGCGGCGAGCATCCCGAGACCCAGCAGATCGAACTTCACCAGTCCCATGAAGGCGGAGTCGTCCTTGTCCCACTGGATGACCGTGCGGTTCTCCATGCGGGCGTGCTCCACGGGAACGACCTCGCCGACCGGGCGTGCAGTGAGCACCATGCCACCGGAATGGATGCCGAGATGCCGAGGAGCCTTCAGCAGCTCTCCCGCGTAGGCGAGCACGTTCTCGGGGATGTCGTGTCCTTCGACGGGCTCCAGACCCACGCCCCAGCCGTCGACCTGGCGGGACCATGCGTCCTGTTGGCCGGGGGAATGGCCGAGCGCTCTGGCCATATCCCGCACCGCGTTCTTCGGGCGGTACTGGATGACGTTCGCCACCTGGGCCGCCCGCTCCCTGCCGTACTCCCGATACACCCACTGGATGATCTCCTCGCGGCGGTCGGAGTCGAAGTCCACATCGATGTCGGGCTCTTCCGTGCGGGTCGTCGCGAGGAACCTCTCGAAGGGGAGACGGTAGAGGATCGGATCGACGGCGGTGATCCCCAGCAGGTAGCAGACCGCGCTCGCCGCGGCCGACCCCCGACCCTGGCAGAGGATGCCGAGCCGTCGTGCCTCCGTGACGATCCCGTGCACGATCAGGAAGTACCCGGGGAAGTCCTTCTCCTCGATCACGTCGAGCTCGCGCGCGATCCGGTGCCGGCCGTCGTCGTCCAGTCGCGGGTACTTCGTAGGCACCGCCTCCCAGACCAGATGGCGCAGCCAGCTCATGGGCGTGTGCCCCTCCGGCACCTTCTGCTGCGGCAGCGCCGGTCGTGCGAGGCGCAGGGGGAAGGCGGATGCCGCGGCCAGTTCGAGCCCGTACGAGATCGCTCCGGGGTGGCGCCGGAAGCGCGCCGACATCTCGGCCCCGCTGCGCAGGTGTGCACCGCCGTGGGAGGGCAGCCACCCGTCGAGCTCGTCCATGCTGCGCACCGCGCGCACCGCGGCCACGGCCTCGGCGAGGGGCGCCTGCGCCGGCGTGGCGTAGTGCACGTTGTTGGTCGCGACCACCGGCAGGCGCATCCGACGGGCCAGCTCGGCGAGGGTGTCGTTGCGACGGGTGTCGAGGGGGTCTCCGTGGTCGAAGAGCTCGACGGCGACGTGCTCGCTCCCGAACAGGTCGACGAGCGACCGCAGCGGATGGGCGGCGTCTCCGGCCTCGAGACCGCGGCGCACGGCGCCTTTGCGGCATCCGGTCAAGATCGTCCAGTGCCCGCCCGCACGTGCGGCGAGATCGTCGAGGTCGTAGACCGGGCGCCCCTTCTCACCGCCGCGCAGCTGCGCCGCGGTGATCGCCCCCGAGAGCCGGTGATAGCCCTCCGTGCCCCGGGCGAGGACCAGCAGATGCTCGCCGGCGGGATCGGCGTGACCCCGTTGTGGTGCGGGCAGGTCCAAGGAGAGCTCCGCTCCGAACACCGTCTGCAGGGGGCTCTCCATGAGGCCGGCCACCTCGGCGAAGCGTGCGGCGCCGTAGAAGCCGTCGTGGTCGGTGAGGGCCAGAGCGGTCAGCCCGAGGCGGTCGGCCTCGGCGAGGAGTTCTTCCGGGGAGGAGGCGCCGTCGAGGAACGAGTACGACGAATGGGCGTGCAGTTCGGCATAGGGGATCGGGTCTTCGGGTCGGGGCGCGGCGACGGGGGGCGTGCGCGTGCGGCGACGGCTCACCGGTCCGGGGTCCGTCCGCTGCCCTCGAGGCTCGGAGCCGGGAGGAGGCGGGGGTGACTCCTCGCCGCTGAGGGTGCGCTCCAGCTCGTTCCAGGACAAGGGGGGATTGTGCCACCCCATCAGCGATACCTCCCCTCGGCCCACCAGCGCTCGCCGGCGTGGAAGACCAGCCACGCGCGGTCGTGGTCGTCGACGATCTGGAGCCGGTGCCCTCGCTTCCCTCCGCCCGAGGTCCAGCGTCGTTCGTGCACCGGCCAGGGGCCGGCCCATGCCTGCACGGTCGCTCCCTCGATGCGGGCGGGGTCGTTCGAGAGCGCCCCGCGTTCGTCGACGCCGATGGTGCTCTCATCCGCGGCGAGCACCGCGATGGGGCGCGGGGGGAGGAAGACCTCGGCGGGCAGCGGATCGGGAAGGCTTCCCGGCCAGGGGGAGCCGGGGTCGCGCGGAGGGACCGTGCGCTCTCCCCAGGGCGTGAGCACCTGCCGGTCGGCGAGCCAGCGCCCGCCCGCGACGGCGGCGGTGACCACGCCCTGATGGCCCAGCATGGTCTGCACGCGCGAGACCGCGTGGTGCAGGCGCTCATCGGTGCCGGAGCCGAAGAGACCGGGCTGGTGATGCGCGGCGTCATCGACGGCGGCGGGGATGATGCGCACCGCCAAGATGCCGCCGAAAGCCCGCGCCTCGTCGACCGGTTCCCTGGCGGACTGCGCGGCCAGAGCCTCCAGCTGCCACCGCACCCGGTCGACCAGGTCGGAGGCGTCGAAGCAGGTCGGATGCAGCCAGGAGCGGGAGTAGACGGCCCCGTTGTCGTCGGTCAGCTCGATTCGCACCTCGGTGCAGACGAGTGAGACGTCGCCGAGAGCGAGCATCACCGCATCAGCCGTCTGGCGCACCGCGAAGGCCACCTGATCCGTTCCGCCCAGCGGGGAGTCGAACTCGATCCGCCGCGCCAGCTCCGGGTCGGGTGGGCGCGGCGTCAGCGGCCGGGAGTCGGCACCGGCCGCGAGCGCGTGCAGGCGCGCGCCGTGCTCGCCGAAGCGATCGCGCACGTCGAGAGGGGCGAGGGCGGTGAACTCGCCGAGGGTGCGCACTCCGAGGCGGACGAGCAGACCGGTGATCTGTTCGTCGCGCAGCACCTGCACGGGGTAGGGCGCCAAGAACTCCCGGGAGCCCCCCGGTGGCACCACCGTGCACGCGGCGGAACCGCGCGCGGCGATCTCCGCTGTGAAGGGACCATCGGCGACCCCCGCACGTACCTCGGGGAAACCGGCCTCCGTCAGGACGGCGGTGAGTGCCTCTGCGGCCTCCGCCTCTCCTCCGTGGTAGCGGGAGATGCCCCGGGCGCGGAGGATCGCGAGCCCCGGTCGCAGCAGCGTGACCCCAGGGGCGTGTCTCTCGATCAGATGCAGCACAGGCAGGAAGGCGCGCTCGTCCCTCTCGGGGTCATGGGGGAGCACCCGCAGTGACGAGAGATGCCCCTGCGCGACCCGGCGACGCTGGCCGGTGCGCACGCCGTGTTCCCGGGCGGAGGCGGTGCACGCGACGATCGTGTTCGCCTGCACCAGGGCTGCGGGCGGATGCGGGGGCGCGCTGCTGAGGACGGCCCGCATCGGCCAATCGGGGAACCACAGCACGAGGACGCGAAGCGGGCTGTTCATCCGGCCTCCGCCCAGTGCAGGAGCTCCAGCGATACGGGCTCGACGGGCACGGGAGACTCGTGGGAAGGGGCGGAGAGCGGGGTGAGGTCGACGGCAGCGGGCGCGATGGCGATGGGCTCGACGGCGGTGGGCTCGACGGCGCCGTGTCCGCCCGGCAGTTGCACGCGCACGCTCGACGGGCGAGGGCTGTGCCGTGTCCGAGCCGTCACCGTGACCGTGCAGTCGGAGAGCAGTCCCCAGCCGGCACCGAGGCCGTGCCAGTGCGGGTCGTGCAGGCTAATCGTCCCCTCGGTCTGCGGCCAGCGTTCGACGCCGGGAGATTCGGTGACCAGGAGTGTGCATCCGCGATCGCGCAGGCGCGCGCTCAGCCGGGAGACGTCGGCGTCTCGAGCCCGTGAGCCGGGAGTCACGACGATCAGGGGAACGACTTCGGCCAGGGCGGAGGTCGCCGCCAGCCAACGATCGCCGGGTGCGGGCACCAGGATCAGCCGGGTGAGGTCGATGCCGAATGCGGCGGCCGCTTCGACGCCGAGGGTCGGCATGCCGACAACGGCGCACCAGAGTCCCTTCTGCGACGCCGCGCTGAGGAGCGCGAGCACGAGGCTCGGCGACGGGGAGACGGTGTAGGAGGTGCCGGTCTGCAACCCTTCCTCCGGAAGGAGGGCGGCGAGGGCGGGGTCGAGGGGGAGCAGCGCGTGCTCGCTGCGTCGCCGCTGCATCCGGCTGATCTCGCGGCGCAGTCGCAGCACTTCTCCCGCGCGGGAATCGCCCGCCGGGGAGAGCGGGGCGATGGCATCGAGCCCGATCACCTGCATCCTTTCTCGAAGATATATTCTAATATACCAAGGGGTCCGACTGACAATAGTTCGTACATCGGACATTGGCCAGGGGTTGTCCACAGGGGGTCGGGGCAGCGGTCGGCGATCTCCTACTCTGCGGGGATGGATATCCGACTCGCCCTCGTCGTCCTCGTGCACGGTCTCCTGCTGGGCGTCGGGACCTGGCTCATCGTGATCGACGTCCGCACACACCGGCTCCCGAACCGCATCGTGCTGCCGACGCTCGCCTCCCTGATCGGACTCGGCGCGATCGATGCCCTGTGCACGGGGGAGAGCGGGCCGTTCCTCCGTGCCCTCCTCGGCATGCTGCTGCTCGGCGGCTTCTACGCGGTGCTGCGGGTCATCAGCCGTGCGGGGATGGGTGGGGGAGACGTGAAGCTCGCCGCCGTCATCGGCCTGGTGCTGGGGTGGCACGGCTGGCAGGCACTGGCGGTCGGCGCGGCAGCGGCCTTCGTGCTGGGGGCGCTCTACGCGCTCGTGCTCATCCTGCTGCGAAGAGCGGACGGTTCCACCCGCATCGCCTTCGGGCCGTGGATGATCGCCGGCGCCCTTCTCGGCGTCGTCCTCGGATGACGCCGCCCTCGGAGGAATCCGCATGCCTCGCCCGGATACCGCACCGACGGCGCTACCCTGAGCACATGGCACTCGCACGGCTTCACGGCGGCCCGCTCGACGGGCAGATCATCCCTCTCGGCGACGCGGACGACAAGCTGATCGTCCCCTACAGCGAGACGCAGGTGGTGTACAACCGCCGAGGCGGACCGCAGAACACCGGCCCGAACGATGGGCCCACCGAGGTCGACTACTGGTTCGACGAGTCTCTCGAGGACCTCACGCTCGACGATGACTGAACCGTCCCGTACGGTCGAGGTCGAGCGCAAGTACGACGTCGATCTCGAGACGCCGCTGCCGCACTGGGACGCGATCCCCGGAGTCGACACCGTCACCTCCGGCGAGGAGCGCATCCTGGATGCCCGGTACTTCGATACCGCTGACGGTGCTCTCTCGCAGAGCGGCGTGGCGCTGCGTCGTCGCACCGGCGGGCCCGATGAGGGCTGGCATGTGAAGGGTCCGCGGCAGGGTGACGGGCGACTCGAGATCGGCTGGCCGCTGGGCGAGGGCGATGAGCTCCCGCCCGCCGTCGCAGAGACCGTCTCGGAGTGGACGAGCGCACCCCTCACCCCGCTCGCACGCATCGAGAACGACCGCACCGCCTATCTGCTCACGGGCCCCGGCGGGATCGTCGCCGAGTTCGTCGACGATCGGGTGCGCGCCACCGACCTGCGTCAGAACGTGCAGCGCGAATGGCGGGAATGGGAGATGGAGCTCGGGCCCGCGGCGCCGTCCGATGACGCGGGGCGTGCCCTGTTCTTCGACGCCGTGGAGCAGGCCGTCCGCGCAGCCGGAGGCCGCGAATCGGCATCCGGCTCCAAGCTCGCGCGGGCGCTCGGCTTCTAGGGCAGGCCGCGGTCGCGCGCAACCCCTTCCCCCGGGACGGTGCGCAGTGCTTGAGTGACACCATGAGCCGACCGCCTGTGCTTCGATCGCTGCAGACGATCGTCCCCGACACCGTTCTCGTCCAGGAGCAGGTGCGTGATGTCTTCGCGCAGCAGCCCGACCTCGGGAGGCTGGCGCAGCGCATCGTCACGACGTCCTTCAACGTCTCAGGGATCGACGCCAGGCACACGGTGATCGATGAGCTGTCGCTCGCATCCGACACGACCGATCCCGTCTTCTTCGACCGGCGAACCGGGAGGCTGCTCGCCCCCGGCACCAAAGTACGCAACGACCTCTACACGCGTGAGGCCACGCGGCTGTTCGTCGAGGCTGCGAGGCGAGCGATCGGGGCCGACCCCGATCTCGGGCCCGCCGATGTGACGCATGTCATCACGGTCTCCTGCACCGGATTCCATGCCCCCGGCCCGGAGTACGAGATCGTCCGCGCCCTCGGGCTGTCCGATGCGGTGCAGCGTTTCCACCTCGGCTTCATGGGCTGCTATGCGTCCATGCCGGCGCTCCGCGCAGCGAGTCAGTTCTGCGCGGCGGACGAGAACGCGGTCGTCCTGGTCGTGAGCGTGGAGCTGTGCACGCTGCATCTGCGCTCCTCGGAGGACCCCGACACGATCGTCGCCTCGTCCCTGTTCGGCGATGGTGCGGCTGCCGGAATCGTCACGGCCCGCGGCCTTCCCTCTCCTTCGACCGGGCTGCGCCTTGACTGCTTCCACACCGCGATAGCGCCGGAGGGCGAGAAGGACATGGCCTGGACGATCGGCGACACCGGATTCGAGATGATCCTCTCCACCGCGGTTCCGCAGATCATCGGCGAGACGATCATCGGCGCCCTCCGTCCGCTCTATGCCGCGGAAGAGAGTCTCGGCGAGGCCTTCGAGGCCGGCAGCGTGGGGGAGGTGGTCGAGCACTGGGCGATCCACCCCGGTGGGCGCAGCATCCTCGACAAGGTGCAGGAGCGGTTGCACCTCAGTGACGCGCAGCTGCACCCGGCCAGGGAGGTGCTGCGGCAGAACGGAAACATGTCCAGCGCGACCGTGCTGTTCGTCCTCAAACACATCCTGGAGGAGGAGGGGGCGAGGGCAGGAGACCGGGTCTCTGCGATGGCGTTCGGCCCGGGGCTCACCGCCGAGAGCGCGCTGATGACCGTCGTCGCCTCGACCGAGTCATGAGGCGGTCCCTCGCCACGCGGGACGTCGGCGCCCGCGAGCTGATGGACGATCCGCACGCCGATGCGCGCAAGCTGGCCCGGACCTACGGGCGGTTCGGGTTCGTGAACGCTCTGGTCTCCCGCCCTGGAGCCTTCTACCGTCGTGACATCCGGCCTCGGGCGCTGCGCTCCCGGTCGTTGCGGATCCTCGACGTGGGGGCGGGCGGGGGCGACCTCTGCCGTCTGCTCGCCCGGCGATTGCGTCATGAGGGGTTCGACGCCGAGATCACCGCTCTCGACGTCGACGAGCGGGCGATCCGCTGGGCATCGGCGCACGATCGCGGCGCCGGCATCCGGTATCGCCGCGCCCTCACGACCGAGCTGGTGGCGGCGGGCGAGACCTACGACGTGGTGCTGTCGAACCACGTGCTGCACCATCTCGACGACGCCGAACTCCGGACCGTGCTCAGCGACTCCGTGCAGCTCGCGGCTCCAGACGGCTTGGTATCCCATCACGACATCGCCCGCAGCCGCACGGCTCATGCGCTGTTCGCCGCGGCGACGTGGCCGGTCTCCGGAACTCTGCTCGCGGACTCGTTCATCCGTGAGGACGGCCTCATCAGCATCCGCCGTTCGTACACGGTCTCCGAGCTCGCAGCGATCGCCCCGAGCGGCTGGACCGTCAGCGGGGGTGTGCCCGCTCGTCTGGAACTGCGGTGGGAGGGAGACCGTGCCCGACCATGACGTCCTGATCGTGGGAGCGGGGCCCGTCGGGCTGCTGCTGGCGTGTCTGCTGGTGCAGGAGGGGAGGCATGTCGCGGTGTGCGAGCGCCGTACGGATGCGGATGGGCGGAACAGGGCGATCGGGATCCACCGTCCGGGGCTGGAGGCTCTGGATACCGCGGGCATCGGTGACGCGGTGCGGGCGGAGGCGCTGCGCCTCGACGGCGGCGAGGTGCGCAGTCGCCGCCGGACCCTGGCGACTCTGACGTTCGGGCAGGATCACCCGATCCTCATCCTCCCGCAGCCGCGGACCGGCGCACTGTTGCGCGCACGCCTGCAGTCGCTCTCCCCCGAGTCGCTGCTTCTCGGACACGACGTGCGGGGCGTACGGCAGACCGTGGATGCCGTGCAGATCGCATGCGCTTCCCCCGACGGACCGCACGAGCTGTCGGCTTCCGTGGTGGTCGTCGCGGACGGCGTGCGCAGCCGACTCCGTGACCGGATCGACGCCGGGTGGCGCCGCCGCCTCGGACGGGCCTCCTATGCGATGGTCGACCTCGCCGATGCGACACCCGACGCGCGCGCCGTGCTGCACTGCGAACCGGAGGGACTCGTCGAGTCGTTCCCACTTCCCGGTGGACAGCGCCGGTGGGTGGTGCGGGAAGCGGAGGGCGGAGGTCTGCGCAGCATCGAGGAATTCTGCGCGACCATCGAGACGCGCACGGGAATCGCCGTCGCCCCCGCGGCGGACGCGATGCCGACGTCATTCGTCGCCGCGCAGCACGCGGCGACGCGACTGCAGCGCGGGCGGCTGGTGCTCCTCGGCGATGCCGCGCACGAGATCAGTCCGATCGGCGGGCAGGGGATGAACCTCGGGTGGATGGATGCCGTTCGTCTCGCCACCGCCCTCGCCAGGACGCTGCCGAGTCGGGCGCCCGACCTGTCGGGATATGAACGGCATGCGCGCAGATCGGCCTCCCGGGCGCAGCGCCGCTCGGCGTTCTACATGTCGATGGGCGCTCCCGCTCCCCGGACGGTCGTGCGTGGACGGGAGATGCTGATGCAGGGGCTCGGATCGGCACCGCTGCGCGGATGGACGACCGGCCTCCTCACCATGCGCGGCCTCTGACGGCCTCGGAGACGCACGAAGGCCCGATCCGCTGTCCGCGGACCGGGCCTTCGTGAGGAGTCTCGATCAGAAGTTGATCATGTGACCGGCGAGGCCGTGGAAGCCCTCCTGCAGCGCCTCCGACAGCGTCGGGTGGGTGTGCACGTTGCGGGCCAGCTCGAGAGCCGTCAGGTCCCACTTCTGGGCCAGCGTCAGCTCGGGGAGGAGCTCGGAGACGTCGGGGCCGATCATGTGTGCGCCGATGAGCTCGAGGTGCTCGGCATCGGCGATCAGCTTGACGAAGCCGACCGGCTCGCCCAGGCCGTGTGCCTTGCCGTTCGCCATGAACGGGAAGGTCGCGACCTTGATCTCGCGCCCCTCGTCCTTGGCCTGCTGCTCCGTGAGACCGAACGACGCGACCTGCGGGGAGCAGAACGTCGCGCGCGGCATCATGCGGTAGTCGCCGAGCGTCTGGGTCTCGGCTCCGCCGATGGTCTCGGCGGCGACGACGCCCTGCGCCTCCGCCACGTGGGCGAGCTGCAGCTTGGCCGTCACATCGCCGATCGCGTAGATGCCGTCGACGTTGGTGCGCATGTGGTCATCGATGTCGATCGCGCCGCGCTCGGTCAGCTTCACGCCGGTGTTCTCGAGTCCGAAGCCCTCGATGTTCGGGGCGAACCCTACCGACATGAGGACCTTGCCGGCCTCGATCGAGCTCTGCTGGCCGTCCTTGCCGGTGTATGTGACGGTGACCGAGGAGCCGTTGTCGACGACCGACTCGACCTTGGTCGAGGTGAGGATGTCGACGCCGTAGTTCTTGTACTGCTTCGTGATCTCCTTCGACACGTCGGCGTCCTCGTTGGGGAGCGCACGGTCGAGGAACTCGATGATCGTGACCTTGACGCCGTAGTTCGTCAGGACGTACGCGAACTCCATGCCGATGGCGCCGGCGCCGACGATGACGATCGACTCGGGCAGCTCACGGGTCATGATCTGCTCTTCGTAGGTCACCACGTTCTCGCTGAGCGTGACGCCCGGGAGCAGGCGGACCTTGGAGCCGGTGGCGATGATGACGTTGTCGAAGGTGACCTCTTCGGTCGTGCCGTCGGCCTTGGCGACCGAGATCGCCTTGGGGCCGGTGAAGGTGCCGCGACCGTTGTACTCGGTCACCTTGTTCTTCTTCATGAGGAAGTGGATGCCCTTGACGCGGCCTTCGGCCACCTCGCGGCTGCGATCGAAGGCCTTGCCGAAGTCGATCGTGAACTCACCGGAGATTCCGAAGAAATCAGCCTTGTGATTCAGGGTGTGGGCGAGTTCCGCGTTCTTCAGGAGTGCCTTGGAGGGGATGCAGCCGACGTTGAGGCAGACACCGCCCCAGTACTTCTCCTCGATGATCGCGGTGGAGAGACCGAGCTGCGCGCTGCGAACCGCAGCGACGTATCCGCCAGGACCTGCACCAAGGATGACGACGTCGTAGTGTGGCATGCCTTAAGCCTATCGCTCGGACGAGGGGTCGGAATCGGTCCGGGGGCCTCCGCCGCGGCGGCTCATGACGATCCAGACGACCACGCCGGCGACGACGAGCACGGCGACGATCACGACCACCCAGATCCAGGCGGACCCGTCGGCAGAATCGCCGGATTCCGTCACGGTCGTGGCCGTGGGGGCGGGGGCTGCCGTCTGCTCGGCCGTCGGCGGCGTCGTGGTCGGCGCGACGCTGGGTTCGGTCGTCGCGGCGCTTTCGTCGCCGACGGTGACGGTGAAGGAGTACTCGCCCGACGTGGGGTGCCCGTCGCTGGAGACGACCTTCCAGATCACGTGGTAGGCGCCGGCCGGCCCCGAGCCCGTCAAGGGCTGCGTGACGATCGCGCCGTCGACGGTCGCCGGACCATCGGTGATGGAGGCGCCGGACGGATCGGTCACGACGACCTCGGTGGCGCCTTCGCCGCCGATCAGCTTCGCGTTGAAGGTGAGCGTCAACGCGGCGGGAACGACCTCGACCGACTCGTCTGCTGCCGGCGACGACGACACGAGTGCGTCGTGCGCAGAAGCGGAGAGAGGGGAGAGGAGCACGAGAAAGGCGGCGAGCAGGGTCGCGGCGAGGGCGATCGGGGCGGCCGAGCGGCTCAGAGCTTTGGTCTTCACGAGTACAGCCTATGAATCCTCGGTATGGGGCGGCTGAGTGTGGAAGCGGCCTCCCGCGACCGGCTCGGCATCCGTTAGTCTGGACAACCAGGAGGGCACAGTGACTGACAGCGACAGCCGACCGGCCGGAGAAGCCGCGATCCACCGTTCCGGTGAGCAGAGACACGACGTTACGCAGACGTTCGGGCACGATTCCGATCTGTCGTTCGTGCCGTTCGGAGTGGAACTCACCGACGTCGAGCAGTCGGCGATCGTCGCGCTGCCTGCGGGATCGGCGCTTCTGCTGGTCCGCTCCGGCGCTCTCGCCGGAGCCCGGTACCTCCTCGACACCGACGTGACGACCGTCGGCCGTCACCCCGAGGCCGACATCTTCTTCGACGACGTGACGGTCTCGCGCCGGCATGCGGAGATCACGCGCACGGGGTCCACGTTCGAGATCATCGACCAGCGTTCGCTCAACGGGACCTACGTCAATGGCGAGCGTGTCGATCGCAGCACCCTGGTGGACGGTTCCGAACTCCGCGTCGGCAAGTTCCGTCTGAACTTCTTCGCCTCTCCGCACGACCGCCCGGCGGCGAACGCCTGATGGCGGCCTCTCCTGCCCGCGAACGCTCTGCGTCCGCGGGTCTGTTGAGTATCGGTCAGGTGCTCGCAAGGCTCACCCCGGAGTTCCCCGACCTGACCTCCAGCAAGCTGCGCTTCCTCGAGGTGCAGGGCATCGTCACCCCCTCTCGCACCGACTCCGGCTATCGCAAGTTCTCGGCGTCCGACATCGAGCGCCTCCGGCTCGGACTCACGCTGCAGCGTGATCACTACCTTCCTTTGAGCGTCATCCGCGAACAGCTCGACGACGTCGACGCCGGGGGAGACGCGACTGCTCTCGTGCCCCCGCCGTCGATCACCCCGGCGCCCCGCCGGTACCGCCGCGACGAGCTCCTCGCCGCGGCCGGAGCAGGCCCGCAGCTCCTCAACGACGCCATCAGCACCGGCGTCATCACCGCTCAGGAGAGCTACCCCGAGGCGACGGTGACGCTGCTTCGCGGTCTCGTCGGCCTGGACCGCCACGGCATCGAGCCGCGGCACCTTCGTTCGCTGCGTCAGGGCGCCGAGCGCGAGGTCGCCCTCATCGAATCCGCCATGTCCGCGCTGCTCCGCCGGACCGATGCGGCCTCCCGAGCGAAAGCCAGCGAGCTCGCTCCCGAGCTCGCCACGCGCATCGACGAAGTGCGCTCGCTCTTCGTCAAGGATGCGCTCTCGCGCGTGCTTTCGTAACGAACTGATTGCGACACACCTTCGCCGCGGCACGGATGTGATTGCTGGTGCCCAGGCACTGCTCTACCGTGGAAGATAACCGTTCCAGGGAGGATTTCAGATGAATGCGGATGAGCTCACAGGCGACCCGCGGTTCGTACCCGAACTCCTCTTCACCGACGGCCTTCCGGCCATGGATGACGAGGTCGGCTACCGTGGTGCGGTCGCTGCTCGTGCCGCCGGCATCACCTATCGTCAGTTGGACTACTGGGCTCGCACCGAGCTGGTGGAGCCCACCGTCCGAGGCGCGAGCGGCTCGGGTTCGCAGCGTCTCTACGGCTTCCGCGACATCCTCGTCCTCAAGCTCGTGAAGAGCCTTCTCGACACCGGCATCTCGCTGCAGCAGATCCGCACCGCCGTCGAGGAACTCCGTCGCGCCGGCATCCGCGATCTCGCAGGCACCACGCTCATGAGCGACGGCGCCTCGGTCTACCTCTGCACGTCGAACGACGAGGTCATCGACCTCGTCAGCCGCGGTCAGGGTGTCTTCGGAATCGCCGTCGGCAAGGTGCTCCGCGAGGTGGAGTCGACGCTCGTCGCCTTCGATGCCACCGCTCCGGACCCTGTTGACGAGCTGTCCGCGCGTCGCACCAAGCGTTCCGCCTGACGTCTCACGTCATACAGAAAACGGCCGTCCTCGAAGAGGGCGGCCGTTTCGCTGTGCGCGTCAGGAGGGTCAGCTCTGCTGACCGCTCTCGGGGACGGGGATGCGACCGGTCCGGATGATGCGGTCGAGCAACTGGTCGAAGTCGGCGGCGAGCTCCTGGGCGGAGTCTCCGGGCCAGATGTGCAGCGGCTTGGCGGCACCCTGAGCCTGCTGCAGAGACGTGCGCTCGGGCAGCTGAGGGGAGAGCACGAGCGGCCCGAACATGTCGCGCAGCTCCTTGATGCGGAACTGGTGCTCGATGGACTGGGGGCGCACGCGGTTCACCACGATGCCGAGCGGCTGGAGCCGGGGCGAGAGTCCGCGTCGGATCTCCTCGATCGCGCGGAGGGCGCGGTCGGCTGCGGCGACGGAGAAGAGGCCGGGTTCGGTGACGACCATGACACGGTCGCTCGCAGCCCACGCCGTGCGGGTCAGCGCGTTCAGGGACGGCGCGCAGTCGACGAGCACGAGGTCGTAGTCGGCTTCGACGGAGGCGAGGGCCTCTTCGAGCTTCCACACGTCGCGCACACTCGGGTGCGGGCCGTCGAAGTTGATCGCGGAGGGGCTGCCGATGAGCACGTCGATCGTGCCCGGGTGCACCTTCGCCCAGCCGCTGGAGGTGATCGCCTGACGGACGACCTTCTCCTTCGGGTTCGCCAGGACGTCGGCGATGTTGAGTCGTCCGGCCACCTGGATGTCCATCCCGGTGGAGACGTCGGACTGCGGGTCGAGGTCGACGACGAGAGTCCGGACGCCTCGGGCGAAAGCCGCTGAGGCCAGCCCGAGTGTCACGGTCGTCTTGCCGACGCCTCCCTTGAGAGAGCTGACGCTGAGTACGTGCACGGAGACCACGTTACCTTCCCCTAGGCTGGGGGAACACTCAGCCCCGCCCCATGCGCATCGAAAACGCTGCGCATCGAGCTCCCAGAGGTGTGCATGTTCCAGAAGATCCTTGTGGCGAACCGCGGCGAGATCGCGATCCGTGCCTTCCGTGCGGCTGTCGAAGTGGGAGCGCGCACCGTCGCGGTGTTCCCGCATGAGGACCGCGGCTCCGTCCATCGGCTCAAGGCCGATGAAGCCTACGAGATCGGTGAGCGCGGGCATCCGGTGCGCGCGTACCTGAATGTCGACGAGATCATCCGCGTCGCACTCGAGTCGGGGGCGGACGCGATCTACCCCGGATACGGCTTCCTCTCCGAGAACCCGGAGCTCGCCGAGAAGGCGGCGGCGAACGGCATCGTGTTCATCGGCCCGCCATCGAACGTGCTCGAGATGGCCGGCAACAAGGTCGAGGCGAAACGCCATGCGATCGAAGCCGGTGTCCCGGTCCTCCGCTCCACCGAGGCATCCGATGACGTCGAGGCGCTGGTCGCCCAGGCGGAGGAGATCGGATTCCCGTTGTTCGCCAAGGCCGTGGCCGGTGGCGGAGGCCGCGGGATGCGTCGTGTCGAGACGGCCGGGGACCTCGCTCCCGCTCTGGCCGAAGCGATGCGAGAGGCCGAGAGCGCCTTCGGCGACGCCAGGATGTTCCTCGAGCAGGCGGTCGTGCGCCCGCGCCACATCGAGGTGCAGATCCTCGCCGACAAGACCGGCGAGACCGTGCACCTGTTCGAACGTGACTGCTCGGTGCAGCGGCGCCATCAGAAGGTCGTCGAGATCGCACCGGCGCCGAACCTCGACGACAGCGTGCGCACCGCTCTGCACGGGTACGCCGTCGCCTTCGCCCGCTCCATCGGGTACGAGAACGCCGGGACGGTCGAGTTCCTGCTCGAGACCGCGGGGGAGCGCACCGGCGAGGTCGTCTTCATCGAGATGAATCCGCGCATCCAGGTCGAGCACACGGTCACCGAAGAGGTGACCGACGTCGACCTCGTGCAGAGCCAGATGCGCATCGCCTCGGGCCAGACCCTCGCCGAACTGGGACTGCAGCAGGAGAACCTGCATCTGCGCGGTGCCGCACTGCAGTGCCGGATCACGACGGAGGACCCGACGCAGGGCTTCCGCCCCGATACCGGCAAGATCACGACCTACCGCTCTCCCGGGGGCGCCGGGATCCGTCTCGACGGCGGCACGGTCCATCAGGGCGCACAGATCAGCCCCCACTTCGACTCCATGCTGGCGAAGCTCACGTGCCGCGGGCGTGATTTCCCGGCAGCCGTCGCCCGCGCCCGTCGTGCCCTCGCCGAGTTCCGCATCCGCGGTGTCTCGACCAACATCCCCTTCCTCCAGGCGCTCCTGGAGGACGACGCGTTCATCGCCGGCGACGTCAGCACGTCGTTCATCGACGAGCGGCCCGAGCTGCTTCGCGGTCGCGTCTCCAAGGACCGCGGCACGAAGCTCCTCAACTGGCTGGTCGACGTCACGGTGAACAAGCCCCACGGCGTGCACCCCGGTGTGGTCGACGCCGTCACCAAGCTTCCGTCGATCGATCTGACCTCGGAGCCGGTGCCGGGTTCGCGTCAGAAGCTCCTCGAGCTGGGGCCGGAGGGCTTCGCCCGCAGCCTTCGTGCGCAGACGGCGCTGGCGATCACCGATACGACGTTCCGCGACGCGCACCAGTCGCTTCTGGCGACGCGTGTGCGCACGAAGGATCTCGTCGCTGCCGCACCGTATCTCGCGCGGCTCACTCCTGGACTCCTCTCGGTCGAGGCATGGGGCGGTGCGACCTACGACGTCGCGCTGCGCTTCCTGGGCGAAGACCCGTGGGAGCGCCTCGACAAGCTCCGTGCCGCTCTGCCCAACGTGGCGATCCAGATGCTCCTTCGTGGGAGGAACACCGTCGGCTACACGCCGTACCCGACGGCGGTGACCGAGGCATTCGTCGCGGAGGCCGCCGCCAGCGGCGTCGACATCTTCCGCATCTTCGACGCACTCAACGACGTGGAGCAGATGCGTCCGGCGATCGAGGCCGTCCGCAACACCGGGACCGCGATTGCCGAGGTCGCGCTCTGCTACACCGGCGACCTGCTCGACCCCGCGGAGGACCTCTACACCCTCGACTACTACCTGGGCCTTGCGGACCAGATCGTCGAGGCCGGCGCGCACATCATCGCGATCAAGGACATGGCGGGTCTGCTGCGTCCCGCCGCCGCTGCCGCACTCGTCACGGCGCTCCGCGAGCGCTTCGATCTGCCGGTCCATCTGCACACGCATGACACCCCGGGCGGTCAGCTCGCGACGCTCCTCGCCGCCAGCGCCGCCGGCGTGGATGCGGTGGATGCCGCGTCGGCGCCGCTGTCCGGAACCACGAGTCAGCCGTCCTTGTCGTCGCTGGTCGCGGCCCTCGCCCATACCGAACGCGACAGCGGCATCTCGCTCGACGCCGTCTCCGACCTTGAGCCGTACTGGGAGGCGGTGCGTCGCCAGTATGCGCCCTTCGAGTCCGGGCTTCCCGGTCCCACAGGCCGTGTGTACCACCACGAGATCCCGGGCGGACAGCTGTCGAACCTCCGGCAGCAGGCCAAGGCGCTCGGCCTCGCCGACGACTTCGAGCTCATCGAGGACATGTACGCCGCGGCCGACCGTATCCTCGGCCGTGTGCCCAAGGTGACGCCGTCGTCGAAGGTCGTCGGCGATCTCGCCCTCCACCTCGCGGCGGTGAAGGCGGACCCTGCCGATTTCGAAGCCCATCCCGAGAAGTACGACGTCCCCGATTCGGTCGTGGGCTTCATGGCCGGCGAGCTCGGCGATCTTCCCGGAGGATGGCCGGAGCCGTTCCGCACCAAGGTCCTCGCCGGGCGCTCCGTGCGTACGGGTCTCACCGCGATCACTGCAGACGACGAGGCGGCTCTCGGCGGGACCAGCGCCGAACGGCGGACGCGACTCAACACGCTGCTGTTCCCTGCGCCCAGTGCGGAGTTCGCGGAGCGTCGCGAGCTGTTCGGCGACCTGTCGGTGCTCGACACGAGCGACTACCTGTACGGCCTCGTCGCCGGCCAGGAGCACCAGATCGAGATCGATCGCGGGGTGCGGTTGTACGTAGGGCTCGAAGCCATCGGCGACGCGGACGACAAGGGGATGCGTACCGTGATGACGACGCTGAACGGACAGCTCCGCCCGGTGTTCGTCCGGGATCGCTCCATCAAGGTCGATGCGATCGAGGTCGAGAAGGCCGATACCTCCGTTCCCGGTCAGGTGGCGGCTCCGTTCTCCGGCGTCGTCACTCTGAAGGCAGAGGTCGGAGCCGTCGTCCGGGCCGGCGAACCCGTCGCCTCCATCGAGGCGATGAAGATGGAGGCGGCCATCACCGCCCCCGTCGACGGCGTGGTCGAGCGCCACGCGATCGCCGAGACGCAGCAGGTGGACGCCGGAGATCTTTTGGTCGTGATCCGTCCGGCGCACTAATCTTGTGCGGGCGAGGGCCGCGCATGCGTGCGCACCCGAGGCTCGCGCAGGCTTGGAGCGACATCGTGACACCGAAGAACACCACCGACCCCGAGGAGAACTCGCTGGGGGTGCTCGACGAAGCCGCGTCTCTCGACACGGCCGGCATCGGCATCCTCGGCGGGACCGCTCAGGTCAGCGTGACCCTTCCCCGAAACGAGGAGGATGACCTCGCCGACGACGGCGTCGTCGACGGCGAGGTCATCGGCGACCTCGTGATCGATCAGGTGCCTGCCGTGGAGCAGGTCCCGAAGTCCGGGACGAAGGGGAAGACGAAGACGCTGCCGAAATCGCAGACCCGTCCTGTGACCCCATCGGCGAACGCCGCCGCATCCGCGCCAGTCTCCGGATCGGCCCCCGTCGTCGAACCGGCGGAGGAGCCGGCGGCCTCCTCGAACGTCGAGCCCACAGTCGGGTCGACCGTGGAACCTCCCGTCGTCACGGGCGTGATCGACGCGACGCCCGTGACCGACGAGGCGCCCGTCATCGATGAGGCGCCCGGCACGGAACGGATCGTGATCGAGGTGACCGCACTCGATCCGGTGATCCCCGTCGACGATGTCGTCATCGATGCGGTCGTCGTCGATGCGGTCGTCGTCGATGAGCCGGACTCTGAGCCGGCCGCCGACGATCTGGATTCCGCCGAGGGGCGGGCTGCAGAGGAAGCCGCGGCCGCCCGGTTCCTCTCCCAGGCTCGATCTGAGATCGAGACGACTCCTCCTGCACCGGCATCCGCCGTGCGGGCGTCCGCTGAGAAGGAGACCACCACCGTGTCCACCCCAGAAGAGAGGCCCGTCGTGGCGAAACCGGCTCGCCCGGCGGCCCGCACGGACGTGACGCTCACCTCGAAGCGCCTGGACGATCTGGGCGAGTCCTCGCGCGAGTCCGCTGATCTGCTCACCGCCGACCGGTTGCTCGACCCGCACCGGATCGCGAAGCCGGAGCCCGAGGGGGCGTGGAGTCACTTCCTCTATGCCGTCTCCGGTCGGCGCATCAACATCGGCGACGGCCGTCGTGCGCGGGAGCGCAAGGCCCTCTCCGCGCGGATCGCCGCACCGCTCGCGGGGGGAGCGCGCTTCGTGCCCGTACTCTCCCGCAAGGGCGGGGTGGGCAAGACCACGATCACGGCGCTGCTGGGCATGGCGTTGGCCGACGCTCGGGAAGATCGCGTGATCGCCGTCGACGCCAACCCGGATCGCGGAACACTCGCCGAGCGCATCGTGCGTCCGCATCACCGCAAGTCCGTGCGCGACCTCGTCCGCATCCACGATGACGTCAAGGGATACCACGACATCTCCGCCATCGTGGCGCGCGACGCGACACGCCTCGACGTCCTCGCCTCCGATGCCGACCCGCGCATCGCCGAGGCCTTCAGCGACAGCGACTACCGTGACGTGGCCGGCGTGGCGGCGCACTACTACTCGCTCGTCCTCACCGATACGGGAACAGGGATCGTCCACTCGGTGATGTCGGCAACTCTCGATCTCGCCGACCAGGTCGTCATCGTCTCGGGGCTGAGCGTCGACGAGGCGCGCCTCGCATCCGAGACCCTCACGTGGCTCGAGACCAACGGGTATGCCGAGCAGGCGCGCGAGGCGATCGTGGTCCTCAACCAGTCCACGCCCGGGACGCCCCTCGTGCGGCTGAACGAGTTGCAGGCGCACTTCGCCACACGTGCACGGAGTGTCGTGCGGGTCCCCTACGACCCGCAGATCGCCGGGGGTGGCACGATCGTGTTCGCCAACCTTCTGCCCGAGACCCGCATCGCCGCCCGAGAACTCGCGGCATTGCTGGTCGAGGGCCTGCGGGCCAGGGCCGCCTGATGGCCGTCCGTGAGATCCGCATCTTCGGCGACCCCGTCCTGCGTACGGTCTGCGCCCCGATCGAGGTGATCGACGACGGGGTCCGGGCACTCGTGGCCGACCTCGTCGACACCGTCGAGCTGCCGGGGCGCGCGGGAGTCGCGGCGCCGCAGATCGGCGTCGCTCTGCGCGCCTTCAGCTACAACATCGACGGCGACATCGGCTATGTGCTCAACCCGGTGCTCACCGAGGTGCGCGGTGAACCGGTGCCGACGGGGGAGGGCTGTCTCTCAGTCCCGGGACTCTGGCACGACGCGCAGCGCCATCCCTGGGCGCGCGTCGAGGGGATCGATCTCGACGGCGACCCCGTAGTGCTCGAGGGGGACGGCCTGCTCGCTCAGGCGCTGCAGCACGAGACCGATCACCTCGACGGCAAGCTCTTCCTGACCCGGCTCGATCCGGAGGTCCGCAAGGTCGCCATGCGCGAAGTGCGGGAGAGCTCCTGGTTCTGACGCCGGACTGATGAAGAAGGGCCCCGCGCGTGCGGGGCCCTTCTTCATCGGGGGGATCGGGTCAGCCGCCGATCGGGACATTCGTGGTCGCGACGGGCTCGTCGTAGATCGCGGCGATCTCGTCGGCGAAGTCGTTCATGATGATGTTCCGCTTGATCGAGAGCTTCGGGGTCAGGTGCCCCGAGGCCTCCGTCCACTCGGAGTCGAGGATCGTGAACTTCCGGATCGACTCGGCTCGCGAGACGCGTGCATTGGCGGCATCGACCGCGCGCTGCACTTCGGCCCGGACGGCCGCGTTCTTGGACGCGTCCACGAGCGACATGGTGGCCTCGAGGCCGTTGTTGGCGAGCCAGGTCGGAAGCATCTCGGGATCGAGCGTGACGAGCGCCGAGATGAACGGACGCTGGTCACCGACGACCACGACCTGACCGATGATCGGATTCGCGCGGATCGGGTCCTCGAGCGCGGCCGGAGCGACGTTCTTGCCGCCGGCCGTGACGATGATCTCCTTCTTGCGCCCGGTGATCGTCAGGAAGCCCTCGGAGTCGAAGCTGCCGATGTCGCCGGTGTGGAACCAGCCGCCCTCGCTGAAGGCCTCGGCCGTCGCCTCGGGGTTGTTCCAGTACTCCTTGAACACGTTGATGCCGCGCACCTCGATCTCGCCGTCGTCGGCGAGGCGGACGCCGACGCCGGGGAGGGCGGGGCCGACCGTCCCGATCTTCGACTTGTCCGCCAGATTCACCGTGGCGGGCGCGGTCGTCTCCGTCAGGCCGTAGCCCTCGAGGATCACCACACCGAGGCTGTGGAAGAAATGGCCGAGCCGCGAGCCGAGGGGCGCGGAGCCCGAGACGGCGTAGACGACATTGCCGCCCATGGCCTCGCGGAGCTTGCTGTAGACGAGCTTGTTGAACAGGGCGAACTTGAGCTTCATCCCGAACGGGATCGGCTTGCCCGCTTCGAGCAGCTTGGAGTGCTCGATGGCGACGTCGGCGGCGGCACGGAAGATCTTGCCCTTGCCGCCAGCTTCGGCCTTCTGCTCCGCCGAGTTGTACACCTTCTCGAACACGCGGGGGACAGCGAGGAGGAACGTCGGTTTGAACGAGCCGAGCGCCGGAAGAAGCTGGCGCGTATCGGGCTGGTGACCCGTGCGCACTCCCGCATGGACGTCGAGGATCGAGATGAACCGTGCGAACACATGGGCAGTCGTGATGAAGAGGAGGGTGGAGGCTCCCGGTGTCTGGACGACCTCGTCCAGAGCCTTGGCGGAGTTCCGGGAGAGCTCGACGAAATTGCTGTGCGTGAGCACGCACCCCTTCGGGCGCCCCGTGGAGCCGGAGGTGTAGATGAGCGTGGCGATGTCGGATCCGACCGCAAGGGAGCGCCGGCGTTCGATCTCGGCATCGGCCACGGAGGCGCCCTGGGCGGTCAGGGTGTCGATGGCGCCCAGGTGCAGCTGCCACACCTCGCGGATCAGCGGGAGGTCGCCACGGACCTCGTCGACGCGGGCGAAGTGCTCAGGCGACTCCACGATGAGCGCGATGGCACCGGAGTCCTCGAGGATCCACTGGATCTGAGAGGGCGAGCTGGTCTCGTAGATCGGCACCATCACGGCGCCGGCGTAGAACAGCGCGAAGTCGACGAGCGTCCATTCGTACGTCGTGCGCGCCAGGAATCCGACCTTCTCGCCGGGCTGGATGCCGGCGGCGACGAAGCCCTTCGCGAGGGCGGTCACGGCCGTCTGGAAGTCGGCGGCCGAGATGTCTCGCCACCCCTCTCCCTCCGGAACCGAGAACAGCGCACGATCCGGAGTGGCTTCGACGCGCTTCACCAGCAGGTCGGCGACGTTCGCGTCGGGATCGGCGGGGACGATCGCGGGGACTTCAAACTGGACCACGGCAGCTCCTTCGGTACCGGTCGGGCACGGACTTGCTTCCGAGTCTAGGGCATGGAACCCAGTCGCGCCTCAGGTGGAACTGGGTCGCGTGGATGGTCGGAGCAAGGAGTCGACTCCACGGACGCCGGGCGCGGCGCTAGACTTCACCACGATGTTCTACTGGCTGATGAAGTACGTGGTGATCGGCCCCGTGGTCAAGGCGGTGTTCCGCCCCTGGATCGTCGGGCGCAACAACGTGCCCGCGAACGGTGCGGCGATCCTCGCGAGCAATCACCTCTCCTTCGCCGACTCCATCTTCCTTCCTCTGGTGATCGACCGGTCGATGTCCTTCCTCGCGAAGAGCGACTATTTCACGGGCCGCGGCCTCAAAGGCTGGGCCACGAAGTTCTTCATGAAGGCGACGGGACAGATCCCCATCGATCGATCGGGTGGCAAGGCTTCCGAGGCCTCGCTGAACACCGGACTCCAGGTGCTCGGCGGAGGCGACCTGCTCGGCATCTATCCCGAGGGCACCAGAAGCCCCGACGGAAAGCTGTATCGGGGTCGGACCGGCATCGCCAGGATGGCGCTCGAGGCGAAGGTCCCGGTGGTGCCGGTGATCATGGTCGACACCGATACGGCGATGCCGATCGGCAGGAGGCTGCCCCGCATCGTGCGCGTCGGAATCGTGATCGGGGAGCCCCTCGACTTCTCGCGCTACGCGGGCATGGAGAACGATCGCTACATCCTGCGTTCGGTCACCGACGAGATCATGGTGGCCCTGCAGCGGCTCGGCGAGCAGAAGTACGAGGACGTCTACGCGTCGACGGTCAAGGACCGGCTCCCCACGCGCGTCACATAGGCCTCACGCGGATCTGGGTGGTACCCGCGACCACTAGGCTGGAACGCATGCTCCCGCACCACATCGAAGCCCTTGATGCATGGCGCTCGCTTCCCATCAAGCAGCAGCCGCAGTGGCCCGACGCGGACCGCGTCGCCGACGTCTCCCAGCAGATCGCGACCCTTCCGCCGCTGGTCTTCGCTGGCGAGGTCGACAACCTGCGTGACAGGCTCGCCCGTGCGGCGTCCGGCCAGGCGTTCCTCCTCCAGGGTGGTGACTGCGCCGAGACCTTCGCCGGGGCGACCGCCGAACAGATCCGCAACCGCATCAAGACGGTGCTGCAGATGGCTGTCGTGCTCACGTACGGCGCCTCGATGCCCATCGTCAAGATGGGCCGCATGGCGGGTCAGTTCGCGAAACCGCGCTCGAGCGACTCCGAGACCCGCGGTGACGTCACTCTGCCCGCCTACCGCGGTGACATCGTGAACGGCTACGACTTCACCGAGGGGTCCCGCACCGCCGACCCCGGTCGCTTGCTCCAGGGCTACCACACGGCGGCGTCGACCCTCAACCTGATCCGCGCGTTCACCCAGGGTGGTTTCGCCGATCTCCGCGAGGTGCACTCGTGGAACAAGGGCTTCGCGCAGAACCCTGCCAACCAGCGCTACGAGCGCATGGCCGCGGAGATCGACCGCGCGATCAAGTTCATGGAGGCTGCCGGAGCGGACTTCGATGAGCTCAAGCGCGTCGAGTTCTTCACGGGGCACGAGGGTCTGCTGATGGACTACGAGCGCCCGATGACGCGCATCGACTCGCGCACGGACACGCCGTACAACACCTCTGCGCACTTCCTGTGGATCGGAGAGCGCACGCGTGAGCTCGATGGCGCGCACGTCGACTACTTCTCCAAGATCCGCAACCCCATCGGCGTGAAGCTCGGACCGACCACGTCGCCCGACACCGCGCTCGCGCTGATCGACAAGCTCGATCCCGAACGCGAGCCGGGACGCCTCACCTTCATCACCCGCATGGGCGCCGGAAAGATCCGCGACGCTCTGCCGCCGCTGCTCGAGGCCGTCCGCGATTCCGGCGCGCAGCCGCTGTGGGTCACCGACCCGATGCACGGCAACGGCATCACCACGCCGACCGGCTACAAGACCCGTCGCTTCGACGACGTCGTCGACGAGGTGCGCGGCTTCTTCGAAGCGCACCGTGCGGTCGGGACCTTCCCCGGAGGCATCCACGTCGAGCTCACCGGTGACGACGTCACCGAGTGCCTCGGTGGGTCGGAGCAGATCGACGAGGCCGCGCTGGCCACGCGCTACGAGAGCCTGTGCGACCCGCGACTGAACCACATGCAGTCGCTGGAGCTCGCCTTCCTGGTGGCCGAGGAGCTCGAGAAGCGCTGAGACAGAAGCGCTGAGACACCGTCGAAGAAGGCCGCCCCCCCGGAACACGGGGAGGCGGCCTTCTCTTTGCTCATGACGTCTCGCGGTCGTTCCCCGACGGAGCGCTCAACCGCTGAGCTGAATCGAGAGGTTCACGGTGCCTCCACGGGGGAGCGACGTGTCCGGGCCGGGATCCTGCCCCGTGACCTTGGCCATCTCCGCGAAGCCCGGCAGATCGCCCCAGGCGGCATAGGTCGACTTGAACCCCTTGTCGGAGAGGATCTTCTTCGCCTCGTTCAAGGTCTTGCCCGAGACATCCGGCACGGGGAACAGCTCCGGGCCTTTGGAGACGATGAGCTGCACGCTGTCGCCCGGCCGCCAATTGCCTTCTTCCGCACGATCGGCCACTCCGATGACCACATCCTTGGCGACGCTGTCGCTGAAGGTGTACTGCGGGTCCGCGGTCACGGTGAGGCCCTTGTCCGTGAGCGTGGAGGTGGCCTCGCCGACCGACATACCCGCGACGTCGGGGAAGTCGCCGGCGGAGACGTAGAGCTCCACCGTGTCGTCCTCGAAGACCTCGCAACCGTCCCCGCAGATGTAGGAGTCCCCGCCGGCCCGCGGTGTGACGTACGCGTTGATGACGATGCCGGCGTCGGCATCGGAGAAGAGCAGGAGAGATTTGTCCGTGACGTTGACCTTGAGGCTGGCGAGGTAGTCGCGCGCATCCTGCTCGGCGCGGCCGTTCAACGGGTCGAGCGTGTGCGTCGCCGGCCCCGCGGAGACGATCACCGTGACCGAGGCGCCCTTGTCGAGTCGCGCGCCCTCCGCCGGATCGGTCTCGATGACGGTCCCCGCGGGGATGTCGATCGAGAATTCGTCCTTCTGCGACGGCACGAATCCGGCATCCGTGAGCGTTGCCGCTGCGGCGTCGTACGTGCCTCCGGCGACCGCGGGCACGGCGATGAGAGAGCCGGGTCCGGAACCGAACCACCAGCCGACCCCGCCGGCGAGCACCGCCAGCAGCAGCACGAGAGTGAGGAGGAACGCCCCGCGCGCGCGGCGTTTGGACGCTCGTCGTCGCAGGAGGGTCGCGTTGTCGAGGGCGGCGGGTGCCGGAGCCGTGGGGTCGGCGATGACCATCGTTCCCGGCATCACCTTGGTGAGGTCACCGGAGTCGCCTTGGCTGTGCTGCGGCGCGGTGGCTCTGGCCGCAGCCGGGGCGATGCCGAGGTCTCGTTCGATCTCCCGCAAGCGCTCGAGCATCTGCTGCGCGTCGTCGGGTCGGTCGTCCGGCGACTTCTCCGTTGCCCAGAGCACGAGCTCGTCGAGCTGCTCCGGCACGGCGGGGTTGCGCACGCTCGGTCGGGGCACCGATTCCGTGGCGTGCTGGAAAGCGATCTGCATGGGCTGCTCGCCCTTGTAGGGCTGCTCACCCACGAGCATCTCGTACAGCATGATGCCGAGGGCGTAGATGTCGCTGCGGGCGTCGGCGGTTCCGCGCGTGACGAGTTCGGGGGCGAGGTAGGCGATCGTCCCGAGCAGCTGCTGTCCGGTCGCGGTGTTCGCGGTGGTCGCTCGCGCGAGCCCGAAGTCGCCGATCTTGATGCGACCGTCTTCGGCGAGGAGGACGTTCTCGGGCTTCACGTCGCGGTGCACGATCCCGGCACGATGCGCGGCCGAGAGGCCGGCCAGGATCGCATCCATGATGGTGATGGTCTGCGGGATCGTGAGGCGCTTCTGCTCGCGGAGGAGCTCGCGCAGCGTGATGCCGGGCAGGTACTCCATCACGAGGTAGGCCAGCTCGCCGTCCTGGCCCTGGTCGAACACGTTCACGACGTGGGGGTCCGCCAGCCGGGCAGCGGCTCTGGCCTCCTGGATGAAGCGGCTCTGGAAGGCTGAGTCGTCGCTGAGGTGCGCGTGCATCACCTTGAGGGCGATGCGCCGCTCCAGGCGGAGGTCGGTCGCGACGTACACGGTCGCCATCCCGCCGCGGGCGATGCGGGCACGCACCCGGTAGCGGCCGTCGACAAGCCGCCCGATGAGGGGGTCGGCCTGCTGATTGGTCGTCACGTCAGAATTCTATGGAGAACTGCCTGAAAGACAGGGGAGCGGCTCACCCCTCGGGCCTTCGGGTTTTCCCGGATGTCGTCAGCCGTGCAGAGCGAGCCAGGCATAGGCTTGCGTCTCCCACTGGCCGTACTTGTCCGGATAGGCGGAGATCTGCACCGCCTGGGCCGCTTCGGTGAAGGGCATGCCCTCCCAGCCCGGGATGTCCAGGAGCCCGCGTGTCACCTGCCCGTTGGGGTCGGCCTGCCCTCCGTAGAACACGCGTGTGCTCCGCTCTGCGTCCATGATCTGCGCGGGCGTTCCCCACCCGGTGCTGGGGCGCTGCTGGAAGATGCCGAGCGAGTCACGGTCGCCCCAGTCGAGGTTGCGCAGCCCGGACTCGACCATCCCCGTCGCGAGGGCGATGGCGATGGCCCGGTCCGAGACGCCGAGCTCGCGACCGACGCGGATGATCAGCGCAGCGTTCGCAGCCTGTTCCGCGGTGAGCGTCGCCGTCTGCTGGCCGCCGGCCGAGGCGGAAGCGGTGGTGGGGGCGGGAGCCGCTACCGGCGTCGCCTGCAGAGAGAGCGTCTGGCCGGGGTAGATGATCGACGAGGGGCCGAGGCCGTTCGCGGCGTACAGCGTCTGCGTCGTGGTGCCGTACTTCTGTGCGATGCCGAACAGCGTGTCTCCGGCCACGACGGTGTGCGTCGCGGCGGATGCGGGAGCGACTGCGGGGACAGCAGCCGGTGTCGGCGCGGCTGCCGGTGCTGCAGTGCCGGCGACGACGAGACTCTGGCCCGGAAGGATGATCGAAGCGCGCGTGAGGCCGTTCGCCGACAGGACGGCGTCGACGGTGGTGCCGTATCGCTGCGCGATGGCGTAGACGGTGTCGCCGGCGACGACCTGATGCGTGGCCGAGGCCGGGGGCGCCGGCGCGGCGGCGGGCGTGGCTGCGGGTGTCGCCGCCGGGGCCGCAGGCAGCAGCGTCAGGGTCTGACCAGGGTAGATCACGGAACGCCAGGAGAGGCCGTTCCAGGTCAGGACATCGACCGCTCGAAGACCGAAGCGCGTGGCGATGGCGGAGACGGTGTCGCCGGGGCGGACGACGTAGCTGGGTGGAGCGGCCTCGGTGGGCACCCCGCGCGCGGGGAGAAGACGTGGACGCTCGACGGCGGCAGCATCCGACGGAGAAGCCGCGTGGGCCGGTGCCGCCGTGAGCGTGGTCGCCAGGGCTCCGAGCACCGCCGCAGGCACTCCGATAGGCAGGTATCGCGTTCGACGCGTGGCGGTCTTGACTGTCAAGGCTTGCCCCCTTTTCGAGTTTTTCACGCTGACACGGATGTAAACAGAAGTCAACAGAAGTGACGCAAGTGACGGATGTGACTGATGGTCGATATGCGGCGGCCAGACGGAGGTGAGATAGTGGGCAACGTGTCTGAGAACGTTGCTGGAACCCCTGCCGCTGCCGATGTCGAGTGGTTGACGATGCCCGACCTCGTCGAGGTGCTCGACGAGCCCCTCGGCCGAGTGCGTCGTCTGATCGATGAGCACTACCTCGTGGGGTCGCGTCGCAACGGGACGTTCGCCGTGCCCTCGGTGTTCATCGTCGACGGCCACCCGCTGAGTTCTCTGCGCGGAACAGTGATCGTCCTGCAGGACGCCGGTTTCACCGACGACGAGCTGATCGACTGGCTGCTCGCCGAAGAGGAAAGCCTGGGGCGCTCGCCGATCGCCGCCCTGCTGGCCGGGCACAAGAGCTCGGTCCGGCGTCTCGCGCGCACTCTCGCCTGACGAAGCCCGTCAGGACGCGCGCACGGTGGCCGCGCGTGCGAGATCACGCAACTCGCCGACGGCGGCGTTGTCGAGCCGGGCGCCTGAGAGCGCACGGTCGGCCTCGAGGGCATAGTCGGCGATCATCGCCTCGACCTGGTCCAGCGCGCCCGAAGCAGTGATCGTGGCTTGCAGGGACGACACCTGCGGCGATGTCAGAGCGGGGTCGCCGAGCATCTCGTCCAGGAGATTCCGTGCGGAGGCGTCGAGAGCCTGTCGGGTGAGGGCGATCAACACCGTGCGCTTGCCCTCCCGAAGGTCGTCGCCCGCCGGCTTGCCGGTGACGGATGCGTCGCCGAACACGCCGAGCACGTCGTCGCGGAGCTGGAATGCCAGGCCGATCGGATGGCCGAAGCGCCGCAGTGCGGCGACCTGGTCCTCGTGGGCTCCGCCGAAAGCGCCACCCAGGACGAGCGGCTGCTCGATGCTGTATCTGGCGGACTTGAGGGATGCCACGCGCAGCGCCCTCTCGGCGTGGAGACTTCCGTCGTTCACGCTCCAGGCCGATTCCTCTGCGATGTCCAGGAACTGGCCGGTGGTCACATCCCTTCGCATCCGCGCGTACTCGGCGCGCACGGCTCGCGCATGCGGCTGGCCCTCGAGTGCGTATTCCAGAAGGTCATCGCTCCATGCGACGAGCAGGTCGCCGAGGAGGATCGCGGATGCCCTGCCGAACTGCTCTGCATCTCCGGACCACCCGGCCGCGCGATGAGACGTCTCGAGCGCACGATGCGCGGCGGGGCGACCACGGCGGGTATCGGAGTTGTCGATCAGATCGTCGTGGACGAGCGCGGCCGACTGGAAGATCTCCAGCGCGGTGCACATGTCCCACAGCGCATCGGTCTCCGCCGCGTCGCGGTCACCGAATTTCGCGACGGCACGCCACCCCGCATGGCAGAAGCGGGCTCGAAGGCGCTTGCCGCCGTCGAGCGTGCCGGCGGCGGCGTCCAGGAATGCTGCCGCGTCAGGGCCGTAGTCCGAGGCTTCCTCACGCATCCGCGCGAGGAAGCGTGCGAGGTGCGTGGCGACGGCGTCGGGGACGGGGGAGGATGACGGCACGACTCCCAGCATACGTAAAGCAAGGGGACGTCGAACTGCTAGCCCCGGACGCCTCGGCGCGCGTAGAATGGGAGGCACGATACCCGAGGGGGACGAAATGCCACTCTCCGAACAGGAGCAGCGTCTGCTCGACGAGATGGAACGCCATCTCCTCCACAACGATGCCGACGTCGTGACCGCGCCGTCCGGCGATCGAGCATTGAGCTACCGAAATCTCGTCTACGGAGCACTCCTCCTGCTCGCCGGTGTCGGCGGTCTGGTCGCCGGAGTCATTCTCGGTGGCGTCTGGGGCATCGTCGTCGGTGTCGTCGGATTCGCCGCGATGCTCGCCGGTGTCATGGTCGCCGTCACGCCAGTGCGACGCACCACCGCGACCACGCCCCGTGAGCGTTCCGCCCCGAAGCGGCAGGAATCGGCCTCCTTCATGGATCGGATGAACGATCGATGGGATCGCCGCCAGGACGGTCACTGACCTCCCCACACACTTCACGACAGAAGCCCGGATGCTGAGCATCCGGGCTTCTGTCGTTTGACCGCGTTCGCCGCCGGCCGGCTCGCCGCGTCCGTCCCCCACTCGCCCTCCAGTCACCCTCCACCTTCCTCCACCCCGGAATTCCGGGGTTGTTCGGCGTACTTGTCGGCATAGACCCTGATTTCCGAAGGATTGGTCGTAGGTATGTGGAGGAAAGTGGAGTAAAGTGGGGCGCACCTCGAGTTGGCCGGACGCAGAGGGGGTGGTGGCCGATGTTGCTGGGTACGCACTCACCGAAGCTGGACGACAAAGGACGGGTCATCCTTCCTGCGAAGTTCCGCGAAGACCTCGGCGGCGGCATCGTCGTCACCCGAGGCCAGGAACGGTGCCTCTACGTGTTCAGCACGGCCGAGTTCGAGGCGATGCACGAGCGGATCCGTCAGGCGCCGCTCGCGAACAAACAGGCGCGTGACTTCATGCGACTGTTCCTCTCCGGAGCCAGCGCGGAGATGCCAGACAGCCAGAACCGCATCACCATCCCGGCGCACCTGCGTCAGTACGCAGGTCTGCAGAAGGAACTCATCGTCACCGGAGTCGGCGCCCACGCCGAGATCTGGGATGCCGAGAGCTGGAACGCCTACCTCGCCGCCGGCGAGGAGACCTACTCCGACCTCGAGCAGGAGGTGATTCCGGGACTCTTCTGACCACGGCTGTGATGCCCCGCCGCTCCCGCCCCGACACACTTCCCCGGTGCCGGGTCGAGAAGCGGAGGGGGATCAGAGCCGAAGGTCACCCCGAGAAAGATCATGAACCTCCGAGACATCCACACCCCCGTACTGCTCGACCGCTGCGTCGAGCTGCTCGCTCCCGCCCTCCAGGCGGACGGAGCGGTGCTCGTCGATGCCACCCTCGGCATGGGTGGTCACTCCGAGGCGCTGCTCGAACGCTTCCCGAACATCCGTCTGGTCGGACTCGACCGCGACACCGATGCGCTGCGCATCGCGGGGGAGCGGCTCGCCCGCTTCGCGGACCGCGTCACGCTCGTGCACACGGTGTACGACGAGATCGGACTGCACGCCCAGGGCGCAGCCGGCATCCTCTTCGATCTCGGCGTCTCGTCTCTGCAGTTGGACGAAGCCGACCGCGGCTTCGCCTATTCGAAGGATGCCCCGCTGGACATGCGGATGGATCAGACCAAGGGCGTCACGGCCGCAGAGGTCATCGCGACCTACAGCGAAGGCAATCTCCGCCGCATCTTCGAGCGCTACGGCGAGGAGAAACTCGCCGGTCGGTATGCACGGTTCATCATCGACGCGCGGCAGAAGCAGCCGATCACGCGGTCGGGTGAACTCGTCGAGATCCTGATCGCCGCCACACCCGCGGCTGCCCAGCGCGCGGGTCACCCGGCCAAGCGCGTGTTCCAGGCGCTGCGCATCGAGGTGAACACCGAGCTCAACGTGCTCGCCGACGCGATCCCGTCGGCGATGGACGCGCTCGCAGTCGGCGGGCGCATCGTCGTGATGTCGTACCAGTCGCTGGAAGATCGTCTCGTGAAGCAGGCGTTCGCTGCGGCCTCCGCCTCGACCGCTCCTGCCGGGCTCCCGGTCGAGCTCCCCGAACATGCTCCGCGTTTCCGCATCCTGACCAAAGGCGCCGAGCTGGCCGACGACGAAGAACGCGCGCGCAACCCGCGGGCGATCCCGGTGCGCCTGCGCGCCGCCGAGAAGCTGCGGGAGAGCGCATGAGCCTGAATGCCGTCGTCCGGAAGCCGGTGCAGCCGGTCGCCCCGGAGAGGACGCCCCAGCGGAAGCTGCAGCCCGTCACCCGCCCTGCAGTCCGCCGCAAGCCGAAGCTCGCCTACGCCCTCATCGCGCTCGGCGGAGCACTCGCGATCGGAGCCGCGCAGATCGGGCTGTCGCTCGCCATCACCCAGGACTCGTTCACTCTCGCGAGTCTCTCGTCACAGCAGCGCGAGCTCAACCTGAAGACGCACGCCCTCCAGGAAGAACTCACCGGCGTCAGCTCGCCCCAGGTGCTCGCCAGCAGCGCAGCCGGACTCGGGATGGTCGTCGCCGGATCGCCGTCGTATCTGCGTCTCAGTGACGGTGCCGTCTTCGGCACCGGTGCGGGGGCCGACTGGACATCGACCGTCAATCCCGCCGGTGTCGGGGCCGTGAGCAACTCCCTCATCGTGGAACCGCCGCCTCCTCCGGCGGAGACCGACGAGGGGACGGCGACGGACCAGCCCACCCAGGACCTTCCGCCGTCGATCACCGACGGCCTCCCCAGCCCCACGACGCACTGACACCCACGAGCGACGGAGAGATCCCATGACGACACGAGCCACCCGCGGTCCGCGGCGACGCACCGTCGTCGCTCTCGCTGTCATCCTCTCGGTGCTGGTCGCGTTCGTGGTACGCCTGGTCGACATCCAGGTGGTCAGCGCTGATGAGCACGTCTCCGAGTCCCTCGAGCACCTCGGTGCGAGTTCGGCGATCCCGGGCCAGCGCGGGTCGATCGTCGACTCCGGCGGCACGGTGCTCGCTTCCAGTGTGATGGTCTACGACGCGCAGCTCAGCCCGCAGGTCATCATGCTCGTCGAGGAGAAGAAGCCGAAGCTGCCGTGGGCCGAGGCCTCCGACAAGATCGCCGCCATCACCGGCCAGACCGGCGACGAGGTGCGGGCTCTGGTCTCGAACGCCCTCGCCGAGAACCCCGACAGCCAGTACGCGCCTCTCAAGAAGGGCTTGAACACGGAGCAGTACATGGCGCTGCGGGATCTCGGAGTCGGTTCGTACCTGTCGCTGAAGGCGCGAGAGACACGCGTATACCCGAACGGCGCGGTCGCCGGAAACATCCTCGGCTTCCTCGACAACTCTGGTGAGGCGCAGGCCGGTGTGGAGAAGCTCGACGACTCCTGCCTGGCGCCCATCGACGGCGAGGAGACCTACCGCAAGGGCAAGGACGGCGTCGTGATCCCCGGCAGCGAGCGCACCGTCGATGCCGTGAACGGCGGATCCGTGCAGCTGACCATCAACAGCGACCTCAACTGGTACCTGCAGCAGATGATCGCCGAAGAGGCACAGGCGCAGGGCGCCAAGGGCGGGACAGTCACGGTCGTCGAGGTCAAGACGGGCAAGATCCGCGCCGCGGCCGAGTGGCCCGCGCTGGACCCGAACGATCTCGATGCGTCGACACCGGCGACCAGGGCCAGTCAGATCTTCCACCACGACTTCGAGCCCGGATCGACGTTCAAGGCCGTCACCGCGGCTGCCGCCATCGAAGGAGCGGGCCTGACCCCGCTCAGCACGGTGAGCGCGGCCTCTCGGGAGAAGTTCCCGAATGGCGCCGTCGTGAACGACGCGTTCACCCACCCGGCGTACAACTACACGCTCGCCGGGGGCCTCATCGACTCGTCGAACGTCGCCCTGTCGAAGTTCGGCACCATGGTGAGCCCCGATGTGCGCTACGACTACCTCCAGCGCTTCGGGGTGGGGGACAAGACGCTCGACTTCCCCTCGGAGGTCGGAGGGATCCTGCACCCGGTCAGCGACTGGGACAACCAGTCGCTCTACACGACGACGTTCGGGCAGTACTTCACCGTGACGGCCGCCCAGCTCGCCGGCGCCTACCAGGCGATCGCGAACGGCGGCGAGAAGATCGACCTCTCGCTCGTCGAGTCGTGCACCGCCGCGGACGGCACCGTGACCGCGCCAGCCGACCCGAAGCGCGAGCAGATCGTCAAGGAGCAGACCGCAGCGGAGCTGACACGCATGCTGGAGAACGTCGCAGTACAGGGCGGCAACGCCGAGCGCATCCAGGTCCCCGGCTACCGCGTGACCAGCAAGACGGGTACGGCGCAGGTGTCGGACGGCAACGGCGGCTACAAGGCCGGGGTGTACTACACCAGCATGGTGGGCTTCGCGCCGGTCGACGATCCGCAGTACGTCGTCGTGGTCACCCTCGACGAGCCGACTAAGGTTGTATCGTCCGCGGCCACCGCATCCGCCTTCCAGAAGGCGATGACGCAGGTGATGAAAACGTATCGCGTGATGCCGTCCTCTGTCCCGATGGACGAGCTCCTCCCCAAGTTCGGATAGTCGGCGAGAGCCGCGCATGGAGATGACATGATCGCCCTGACGCTCGCTGAGATCGCCGCCGCAGTCGGCGGTGATCTGCGCGTGGCCGGTGAGGACACGGCCGAGACCGTGGTCGACGGAATCGTCGACACCGATTCACGCACGATGGGGCCTGGATCGATCTTCGTGGCCAAGCCCGGAGCCGAGACCGATGGACACCGCTTCGTCGGGTCCGCTGTCGCCGCGGGAGCGGCCCTGGCGATCGTCGAGCACCCGGTGGACGTCGCCGTGAGCCAGATCGTGGTTCCGGACGCTGTCGCCGCCCTCGGTGCACTCGCGAGGGAGGTCGTCGCGCGTGTCCGTGCCGACGGCGCGCTCCGGATCGTCGGCATCACCGGGTCGAACGGCAAGACCACCACCAAGAACTTCCTCGCACGCATCCTCGCGGGGGAAGGCGAGACCGTCGCTCCCGTGAAGTCGTTCAACAACGAGGTCGGCGCCCCCGTCACCATGCTCCGGGTGACGGAGAGCACCCGCTTCCTCGTGAGCGAGTTCGGTGCCGCGGCTCCGGGGAGCATCGCTCACCTCGCAGGACTCGTCGAGCCGGACGTCGCCGTCGTGCTGATGGTCGGCATGGCGCACGCCGGCGGATTCGGCGGCATCGAGGAGACGGCGAAGGCGAAGGCCGAGCTCGTCGCCGCCGCCCGCGTGCCCGGGACCGCCGTGCTCAACGTCGACGACCCGCGTGTCGCGGCCATGCGCGAACTCGCGGACGCTCGCGGACTCCGCACCGTCGGCTTCGGTCAGGGGCCCACAGCGGACGTGCGCGCGCATGAGATCGAGGTATCCGCTTCCGGCACGTCCTGCGTCATCGAGGTCGACGCCGAACGGATTCCCCTGCGGCTGCGCGTGCTCGGGGCGCACCACATCTCCAACGCTCTGGCGGCCATCGCCGCAGCACGCGTGCTCGGGGTCTCGGCGGCCGACGCCGTGGCCCGGTTGGAGACGGTCGAGATCGCCGAACGCTGGCGCATGCAGCCCCTGGGCAGCGATCGGGTGCGGATCATCAACGACGCCTACAACGCCAGCCCGGATTCCATGGCGGCGGCCCTGCGCACGCTCGCGCAGATCACCGGTCCCGACGAGCGCACCGTCGCGGTCCTCGGAGCCATGAGCGAACTCGGTGAGAGCGCGGGGGAGGAGCACGACAGGATCGGGCTGCTCGCCGTGCGTCTGAACATCCAGCGGATCGTCGTCGTCGGTCCCGAGGCGAGGCGCCTCTACCTCGCCGCGGTCGGGGAGGGCTCCTGGGACAGCGAGGCAGTCCATCTGCCCGACCAGGACGCCGCGTTCGAGTATCTCCGCACCGAGCTCCGCGACGGCGACCGCGTGCTCGTGAAGTCATCCAATTCCGTGGGCCTCCGGCATCTCGGCGATCGTCTGGGAGAATTGTTCTCGTGAGGTCTCTCATCATGTCGGCGGCGATCTCGCTCGCCTTCACCCTGTTCCTGACCCCCGTCTTCCTCCGGCTCTTCCGGAAGTGGGGCTGGGGGCAGGTCATCCGTACCCCGGAGTCCGTCCACAACCCGAGTCACGAGGCCAAGCGCGGCACCCCCACGATGGGCGGCGTCATCTTCATCGTCGGCTCGATGGTCGGTTACTTCACCGGTGTGCTGGTGAGCGGTGAAGTCCCCGCACTCTCCGCGCTGCTCGTGATCTGGCTGATGGTCGGATTCGGCGCCGTCGGATTCATCGACGACTACATGAAGGTGCGCAGCCAGCGCAGCCTCGGGCTCTCGGGCTGGCGGAAGGTGATCGGCCAGCTGCTGGTCATCATCCCCTTCGGCATCGTCGCGCTGAACTTCCCGAACAAGTGGGGCCAGACACCGGCGAGCTCCGCGATCTCGCTGTTCCGCGACATCACCTGGCTCAACCTGTTCGCCTTCGGCGTGGTGCTCGGATGGATCCTCTATCTCGTCTGGATCTCGATCATCGGGGTCGCGACCTCGAACAGTGTGAACCTCACGGACGGACTCGACGGGCTCGCTGCCGGAGCCGGCGTCATCGTCGTCGGCGCCTACAGCGTGATCGCGTTCTGGCAGTTCAAGCAGCCGTGCATCGGCGGCGATCCCGATGCCCTCGGCGGCTGCTACGAAGTGCGCGACCCGTTCAACCTCGCCATCATCGCGGCGTCGTTCGCGGCGAGCCTCATCGGATTCCTCTGGTGGAACGCGCCCAAGGCGAAGGTCTTCATGGGGGACGTCGGGTCGATGGCGATCGGCGGCGTCATCACCGCGATGGCGATCCTGACCCGCACCGAGCTCCTCCTGCTCGTGATCGCCGGCGTCTTCGTGCTTTCGTCGGGCTCGGTCATCCTGCAGCGCGCGTACTTCAAGATCACTCGTGGCAAGCGGCTGTTCCTCATGAGCCCGTTCCACCACCATCTCGAGATGCGCGGGTGGTCCGAGGTCACGATCGTGGTGCGCATGTGGATCATCGCCGGGCTGCTCGCCGTCTCGGCGGTCGGACTCTTCTACGTCGAATGGCTCACTCGTGTCGACTGATCGTCTCGCCGGACTGACGAGCTGGAACGCCGACTGGAGCGGTCTACGGGTCGCCGTTCTCGGCCTCTCGATGACAGGCTTCTCGGTGGCGGACACGCTCGCCGAACTGGGCGCCGACGTTCTCGTGCTGAGCGAGTCGGCCGAGGATGAGTACGAGCACCTGCTCCCGGTGATCGGCGCCCGGCTCGAGTTGGGCCCGCTCGCCGAGGTGCCGCCCGTGCTCGTCGAGTTCGACCCCGAGGTGGTCATCGCCTCGCCGGGATTCTCGCCGTCGCATCCACTCATCCGGTGGGCGCAGGAATCCGCTGTCACGATCTGGGGTGACGTTGAGCTCGCCTGGCGCGTGCGCGACAAGGTCGTCCGTGCCGACGGCACGCCGGCGGACTGGGTGCTCATCACCGGGACGAACGGCAAGACGACGACCACCCAGTTGACCGCCACGCTGCTCGTGGAAGGCGGACTGCGGGCGGCCCCCTGCGGGAACATCGGCGTGCCGGTGCTCGACGCCGTACGCGACCCCGCGGGGTTCGATGTCCTCGTGGTCGAGCTCTCCAGCCATCAGCTCTGGTATCTGGGACAGTCGAGGCCCGAAGGGGAGCTGTTCCCCTACGCCTCCGTGTGCCTGAACCTCGCCGACGATCACCTCGTCTGGCATGGGAGCGCGGAGGCCTACCGGGACGCGAAGGCCGTCGTGTATCGGAACACCCGGATCGCGTGCGTCTACAACAAGGCGGACGAGGCCACGCGTCGCATGGTGGAAGAGGCGGAGGTGGTCGAGGGAGCCCGTGCGATCGGCTTCGATCTCGGCATCCCCGGCCCGAGCGATCTCGGCGTGGTCGAGGGACTGCTCGTCGACAGGGCCTTCCTCGACGATCGCTCCCGCAGCGCCCTCGAGCTGACGACGGTCGCCGATCTCGATGCGGCGGGTCTCGCCGCTCCTCACATCGTGCAGAACATCCTCGCTGCGAGTGCCCTGGCACGCTCGCTCGGCGTCGAGCCGGAGGCCATCCACACGGCCCTGCAGTCCTTCCGCCTCGATGCGCATCGCATCCAGGTCGTCGCCCGGCACCGCGGCATCACCTGGATCGACGACTCCAAGGCGACGAACCCGCACGCCGCGGCGTCGTCGCTGCGCGCGTACCCCGGTGCCGTGTGGGTGCTCGGCGGGGATCTGAAGGGGGTCGACATCTCCGACCTGGTCGCCGAGGTCGGCACGACGGCGCGTGCAGCCGTCGTGATCGGGGTCGAACGCTCCGTGGTGGTCGCGGCATTCCGACGACACGCGCCCGGGGTGCCGGTGTTCGAGGTGGATGCTGGCGAGACTGGACAGGTCATGAACCGTGTCGTGGAGATCGCCGCGGGAATCGTCGACGACGAGGGCACAGTCCTGCTGGCCCCGGCGGCGGCATCCTTCGATCAGTTCTCCGGCTACGCGGAACGAGGCCATCGCTTCGCCGAGGCGGTGCGGGACTGGATCGACCGGGGGAGCGCCGATGACACAGGTATCCCGCCCTCCGCGCTCTGAGTCCGGCGGTCTCGCGGCCAGGGTCTCGCTCGGTCGCCGGTTCACCCCGGTGTCGACCGAGTTCCTGCTCATCGCCTCGACCGCGCTGCTCCTCACCCTCTTCGGTCTCGTCATGGTGCTGTCTGCGACCAGCGCGACAGCCGTCTCCAAGGGGGTCAACCCGATGGATGGCGTGCTGCGCCAGGGCGTGTTCGCGCTGCTCGGCATCCCGCTGATGTTCCTGATCAGCCGTCTGCCGGTGGACTTCCTGAAGAGGATGGCGTGGCCCGCACTGTTCGGGGCCGTGGCGCTGCAGATGCTCGTGTTCACTCCGCTGGGTATCGAGGACGGCGGTAACCGGAACTGGGTCAAGATCGCGGGCTTCACCCTGCAGCCTTCCGAGTTCCTCAAACTGGCCCTCGCGCTCTGGATCGCTGCGGTGCTGCTGCGCAAGCGCACGATGCTCGGCACCTGGCATCATGTGTTCATCCCCGTGATCCCGGTCGGTGCACTCGCGATCGGCACCGTGCTCGCGGGCAAGGACCTCGGTACCGCGATGGTGCTGGTGCTCATCCTCCTCGGGTGCCTCTTCTTCTCGGGCGTCAAGCTCCGGCTGTTCATCATCCCGCTGATCCTCGGCGTCATCGCGGTGCTCGCCTACGCGCTGTCGAGCGAGGACCGCATGCGGCGCATCACCGCGACCTGCGACAACATGGCGCTCTACTACACGGACTGCTACCAGTCGATCCACGGGATCTGGGGTATGGCCACCGGAGGCATCTTCGGCCTCGGCCTCGGCAACTCCCAGGAGAAGTACGGGTGGCTTCCCGCCGCGGGCAATGACTTCATCTTCGCGATCGTCGGCGAGGAGCTCGGCCTGATCGGCTGCATCGTCGTGCTCGCCCTGTTCACGTTCTTCACGATCGGCGCCTTCCACATCATCCGCAAGACACCGGATCCGTTCATCCGCGTGGCAGCCGGCGGCATCACCGTGTGGATCGTCGGCCAGGCCGTCATGAACGTCGGCGTCGTGATCGGCGTCTTCCCGGTGATGGGCGTCCCTCTTCCGTTCATGTCCCAGGGCGGCACGGCCCTGCTCGCGGTGCTCATCGCCTGTGGCGTGCTGCTGGCGTTCGCACGGACGATCCCTGTGACCGAGAAGCGGTCAGCCGAGCGGGGTAGGGTCACCAGGTGACTTCGTATCTCCTCGCCGGCGGTGGCACCGCCGGTCATGTCAACCCCCTGCTCGCCGTCGCGGACGGTCTCCGCGCACGTGATGCCGAAGCCTCCGTGCTCGTGCTCGGCACGGCCGAGGGACTGGAGTCCCGTCTCGTCCCCGCGCGCGGCTACGAACTGCTGATCGTCGACAAGGTGCCCTTCCCGCGGCGGCCGAACAGGCAGGCCCTGTCGTTCCCGGGGCGGTTCCGTCGGGCCATCGCCCAGGTGCGCGACCACATCCGTCGGCACGGCATCGACGTGGTGGTGGGCTTCGGCGGATACGCGTCTGCGCCGGCATACGTCGCCGCGCGCCGTGAGGGCGTGCCGTTCGTGGTGCACGAGGCCAACGCGAAGCCAGGGCTGGCGAACGTGCTCGGGGCACGCCGTGCGGCCGCGGTGGGGGTTGCCTTCGAGGGCACTCCGCTCCGTGGTGGCGAGGTCGTCGGAATGCCCCTGCGGCGGGAGGTGATCGCCCTCGACCGCGCGGCTTCGCGCGCGGAGGCGGCGGAGTACTTCGGCCTCGACGCCGACCGCCCCGTCCTTCTCGTGTTCGGCGGCTCGCTGGGAGCGCAGCGGCTCAACGAGGCGCTCGCGGACTCGTGGCGCGACATCCTGGGCACCGGTTGGCAGCTGCTGCACGTGACGGGTGAGCGCAGCGACCTCGCCGATCCGGGCGTCGACGGCTACGCGCTGCACCGCTACGTCGACCGCATGGATCTCGCGTTCGCTCTGGCCGATCTGATCGTCTCCCGTTCCGGGGCAGCGACCGTGAGCGAGATCAGTGCTCTGGGGATCCCCGCGCTGTATGTCCCGTATTCCGTGGGCAACGGCGAGCAGCGTCTGAACGCCGCCTCGGCCGTTGCTGCAGGGGCCGCAGAGCTGCTCGACGATGCGTCCTTCGACGGTGACGCGGTGCGGCGCATCGTCGTCCCTCTGCTCGGAGACGGAGAGCGCATCGCACGGATGGCCGCCGCTGCAGAGACCGCCGGAACCCGCGCCGGAACCGAGAACGTCATCACCCTCATCGACCGCGCACTCGTCGCCGTCTGACGCGGTCGACGAGACCGAAGAAAAGTAGACTGAAGCGGAAATGATCAGACCCGACCTCTCCCTCCCCATTCCCGAGACGATCACCTCCGCGCACTTCATCGGCATCGGCGGTTCCGGTATGAGCGGTCTCGCGAAGATGTTCCTCGACGCCGGCATCCGCGTCTCTGGTAGCGACCGCGCGGACAGCGACAATCTGCGCGCGCTGGCGGCCGCCGGCGCGACGGTGCACGTGGGTCACGACGCCGCTCACCTCGGTGACGCCGACACCGTCGTGCACACCGGAGCGATCTGGCCGGAGAATCCCGAGTTCGTGACCGCGAAGGCCCGTGGACTCCACGTGATCCACCGGTCGCAGGCCCTGCACTGGCTTATCGGCACACGTCGTCTCGTCTCCGTCGCCGGCGCCCACGGAAAGACGACGTCGACGGGCATGATCGTCACCGCCCTGCGTGAGCTCGGCGCGGATCCGCACTTCGTCAACGGCGGCGTGATCGAGCAGCTCGGCACATCCAGCGCGACCGGATCGGGAGAGCTGTTCGTCATCGAAGCCGACGAGTCCGATGGCACGTTCCTGCTGTACGACACCGCTGTTGCGTTGATCACCAACGTCGATCCCGACCACCTCGATCACTACGGCTCGGATGAGGCCTTCCACCAGGCATTCGTGCAGTTCGCGGACGCCGCGACGGAGGCGGTCGTGATCTCCAGCGACGACGCGGGTGCGCTGCGGGTCGGTGCCGGTCTCTCTCACCCGAACGTGCTGACGTTCGGTCAGGCCGAAGGAGCGGATGTACGCGTCACCGACATCGTCGCCGCGGGTCCGGTCGCCGCCACGCTGACGCACGGTGAGGAACAGGCGCGTATGCAGCTCGCCGTTCCCGGTGTGCACAACGCGATCAATGCGGCGGGGGCCGTGACGGTGTTGCGTGCGCTCGGCTACTCGCTCGCGGAGGCCGTTCGCGCCGTCGAAGGCTTCGCGGGAACCGTGCGTCGACTGGAGCAGCACGGTGTCGAGCGCGGCGTGACCGTGTACGACGACTATTCGCACCACCCCACGGAGGTGCGGGCTGCACTCGAGGCGATGCGCAGCATCGCAGGAGCGGGACGGATCATCGCGATTCAGCAGCCCCACACCTACTCGCGCACTCAGCACATGTACCAGGAGTTCGCCGACGTCCTCGAGGAGTTCGCCGATCACACCGTGATGCTCGACGTGTACGGCGCCCGGGAGGACCCCGTGCCCGGTGTCACCGGCGAGTTGGTGAGCGGCGCGTTCCAGGACCCGTCGCACGTGCACTACGTCGCGGATTGGCAGCAGGCCGCCGACTACACCGCCGCCGTTGCACGGGAAGGTGACTTCATCGTCACGCTCGGCTGCGGAAACGTCTACCAGATCATCCCGCAGGTCCTGGATTCGCTGCGTCGGACCGACGGGGCATAGCCGATGCGTCGGCCTGCACCGCTTCCGACCACCCCGGAGAGTCCGGGGGAGAAGGACGCCGCGCCGGGGGCGAAGTCCCGCAGGCGGCGACGCGATGCTGAAGCGGAGGAGGAGTTCTCGGCCGCCGATGACGTGATGTCCGATGACGTGACGCCCGAGGAGCACAGGGATGACACGTCGACGGACGATCCGCAGCCGACGTCGACGAGGGACGTCTGGCGCGCAGCCCGCGCACGACGCAAGGCGCTTCGCGCCGAGATCCGTCGTTTCACGCAGCGCTCCAGACGGCGCAGGATCGTGTGGCTGAGCAGCATCGGCGCCGCACTCCTGCTCGTCGGGGGCAGTGTCGCCGCGGCCTACAGTCCGCTCTTCGCCGTTCAGAAGATCAGCGTCGCCGGGGCCACGACTCTCGACCCCGCAGCCATCGAGGCCGCGCTCGGCGACCAGCTCGGAACCCCGCTCGCGCTCGTCGACTCCAGCAAGGTGAAGGCCGCGTTGCTGGCCTTCCCCCTCATCGAGACCTATTCCCTCGAAGCACGTCCACCACATGACCTGACCGTGCGCATCGTGGAACGCACTCCGGTCGGCGTCATCCGTTCGGACGCCGGGTACACGCTGGTCGATGCCGCCGGTGTCGCCCTCTCCACCACCTCGGATCAGCCTGCGGGGCAGCCGGTGATCGACGTCCCGGGCGGCGTCGACTCGGCGGCGTTCCGCAGCGCAGGTCTCGTGGTGCGCTCGCTCCCCGCCGAAATCCGTGCGGCGCTGACGGAGATCAGCGCGCGCACCGCCGACGACGTGACTCTCACGCTCAACAGCGGGTTGAGTGTGGTGTGGGGGAGCGCTGAGGAGTCCGCGCTGAAGGCCGTCGTCCTCTCGAAGGCGATGGCCTCGAACCCCGAAGCCGCGTCGATCGACGTCACTTCCCCCGAAGTCGCCGTCGTCGGCTGATCCCTTTCTCGGGGAATGGGGCGACACGCCCGTGTCTTCGCGCGAACGCGGCCGGGCGGCGCTTACCTTCGATCAAAGAGAACGCAATACCGGGAAATACTTTACACCTCTACTTGAGGTTTAAGGTTCACCCACTTCCAGGCTCGAATAATCGGAGGCCGGCCATGAGCCAGAACCAGAACTACCTCGCCGTGATCAAGGTCGTCGGCGTCGGCGGTGGCGGCGTCAACGCCGTGAACCGCATGATCGATCTCGGCCTCCGCGGAGTCGAGTTCATCGCCGTGAACACCGACGCGCAGGCGCTGCTCATGAGCGACGCCGACGTCAAGCTCGACGTGGGTCGCGAACTCACCCGCGGTCTCGGTGCCGGTGCCGACCCCGAGGTGGGCCGACGCGCCGCAGAGGATCATGCCGAGGAGATCGAGCAGGCTCTGACCGGTGCGGACATGGTCTTCGTGACGGCCGGCGAGGGCGGTGGCACCGGAACCGGTGGCGCGCCCGTCGTGGCACGCATCGCGAAGTCCATCGGCGCCCTCACCATCGGTGTCGTGACGAAGCCGTTCTCGTTCGAGGGTCGCCGCCGCCAGAGCCAGGCCGAAGCCGGTGTCTCCAAGCTCAAGGAAGAGGTCGACACCCTCATCGTGGTGCCGAATGACCGCCTCCTCGAGATCAGCGACCGCGGCATCTCGATGATCGAGGCCTTCGCCACGGCCGACCAGGTGCTCCTCGCCGGTGTGCAGGGGATCACCGACCTGATCACGACTCCGGGTCTCATCAACCTCGACTTCGCCGACGTGAAGTCGGTCATGCAGGGTGCGGGATCCGCGCTCATGGGCATCGGCTCCGCTCGCGGGGCCGACCGTGCCATCAAAGCTGCGGAGCTGGCCGTGGAGTCTCCGCTCCTGGAAGCGAGCATCGAAGGTGCGCACGGCGTGCTGCTCTCGATCCAGGGCGGCTCGAACCTCGGGATCTTCGAGATCCACGATGCGGCCGACCTCGTCAAGGAAGCCGCCCACCCCGAAGCCAACATCATCTTCGGTACGGTCATCGACGACACGCTCGGCGATGAGGTGCGGGTGACGGTGATCGCGGCCGGCTTCGACGGCGGCGAGCCCTCCCTCCGGCTGGACCCGATGGTCGTTTCGCGGCCGTCCACGACGTCGCTTCCCGAGGTCGCGCTCACGGACGAGCCCGAGAGCAAGAGCGAGACGGTTCAGCCTGAGCCCGTGCAGCAGCGCGTGCCGGCCACCAGCATCGAGCCGGCATTCGCCGATGACGACATCGACATCCCCGAATTCCTGAAGTGACGTCCTCGGTCGACGCGGCCGAGCCTTCCGGCCTGGCTGCGCGGCTGTCGGCGATCGACGAGAAGATCGCCGCCGCCGCGCAGGCGGCCGGACGGAGCTCCGAGGAGATCACCCGGATCGTGGTGACGAAGTTCCACCCGGCGTCATTGGTCCGTGCCCTGCACGGGCTGGGCGTGAAGGACGTCGGCGAGAACCGCCAGCAGGAGTTGTCGGCGAAGGAAGCAGAAGTCGCAGCACCCGATCTGCGCTGGCACTTCATCGGCCAGGGGCAGACGAACAAGGCGGCGGCGATCCGCCGCAGTGCGGACGTCGTGCACTCGGTCGATCGAGACCGGTTCGCGGATGCTCTGCACCGCGCAGCGGACGATGACGGTCGGCTCGATGTTCTCGTCCAGGTCAATCTCACCGACGACCCCGGTCGTGGGGGAGTCGTGCCGGCTCAGGCGGTCGCCCTCGCGGAGCATGTCCTGGCCCTGCCGTCGTTGCGGCTGCGCGGCGTCATGGCCGTGGCGCCCCTCGATGAGGAACCCGCTTCCGCTTTCGCTCGTCTGCACGACATCGCCGACAGCGTGCGTGCGATCGACTCAACCGCGTCGTGGATCTCAGCCGGGATGACCGGAGACTTCGCCGAGGCGATCGCCGCCGGCGCGACACACCTGCGGATCGGTTCCGCAATCACCGGCCCCCGGCCCGACCGGGGTTAACCTGTGAAAAGACCAGCCCGACACGTTCGAACCGGAGGACACGATGGGTAACCCACTGAAGAAGACCATGGTGTATCTCGGCCTCGCCGATGAAGAAGAGGTCTACGAGGAAGAGACGCAGGCACCCGCCCGCGCTCACCGCGAGCGTGACCGTGACCGTGACCGCGAGGAGTCGGCACCGGCCCCCGTCACGCCGTTGCGCCGCCCCGTCGCCGTCCGCCAGCCGTCTGCAGGAGCCGTGAACGAGATTCTCACCGTCCACCCGAAGCAGTACCGCGACGCCCAGCTGATCGCGGAGAGCTTCCGCGAGGGCGTCCCGGTCATCATCAACCTCTCGCAGATGAGCGATGCCGACGCGCGCCGCCTCATCGACTTCGCGAGTGGGCTCTCCCTCGGCCTCTACGGCCGGATCGAGCGCGTGACCTCGAAGGTGTTCCTGCTGTCGCCGGAGAACATCGCCGTATCGGGTCACGGGGGCATCGCACACGCAGACGCCGAGTCTGCGGGCTTCGACCAGTCGTAGCCCGTGCAGCTGGTCTCCGTCCTCGCGAGCATCGTCCATCTGGTGCTCCTGCTGTACGTCTTCGTGTTGTTCGCGCGCCTGATCCTGGACTACATTCCGATGTTCAATCGCGAATGGCGTCCGAAGGGATTCGGGCTCGTGCTCGCCGAGGCCGTCTACACTCTCACCGATCCGCCCATCCGGTTCTTCCGGCGGATCATCCCGCCACTGCGGATCGGCTCGCTCTCGCTCGACTTCGGCTTCGCGCTGACTCTGCTGATCGTCCTGATTCTGATGAACGTCGTCGGGCTGTTCATCCGCTGAAATCCCGGCGTGTCCCCTGATCCGGTGGCTGCGACTTCTCCCACTCTGGGTGTCGTGACATCGCGGCGCCAATGCTCGGGGGCTATGCTGGCACCCAGGTGCGCGCCCCGGGTTCGCGCCACATCACGACCACGCCATACATCGATACTGGCAATCGAACTCATCGAAAGAGGAGCCACCCATGGCACTTACCCCGGATGACGTCGTCACCAAGCAGTTCCAGCACGTCCGCTTCAAGGACGGCTTCGACCCGGACGAGGTGGACGACTTCCTCGACGAGATCGTCATCGAGTGGCGCAAGGCTCTCGAGGAGAACGTGGAGCTGAAGGCCAAGCTGGCCGCGTACGAGTCCGGTGCTGCTCCTGAAGCCGCCGCGCCCGCCGCTGTCGAGGCTCCCGCCCCCGTGGCCGAGGTCCCGGCGGAGCCCGCTCCGACCGGTTCCGCGACCGCGACCGCTGGCATCATCGAACTCGCACAGCGTCTGCACGACGAGCATGTCGCCGAGGGCGAGGCGAAGCGGAACGCGCTCATCGCGGAGGCCGAGACCGAGGTCGCCCGCATCCGCACCGAGGCCGAGGCCAAGCAGCGCGAGGAGTCCGCACGACTCGAGCGCGAGCGCAACACTCTCGAGGCTCGTATCACCGAACTCCGCAACTTCGAGCGCGACTACCGCTCGCAGCTGCGCGGCTACATCGAGGGTCAGCTCCGCGAGCTCGACGAGAAGTCGACCTCCACGGACTCGACACCCGTTTCCGCGATCGGTCTGTAAGGCGCCCTCTTGTCAGGACGCCGTCCCCTTCGTCGGTCGGCGGCCGGTGCGGTCGTTGCGATTCTCGCAGCGCTCGTACTGGCCGCCGATCAGTTTGTGAAGTACCTCACGATCGAGAACCTCCCCTACCAGGAGCCGGTTCCGGTCCTGGGGGAGTTCCTTCAGCTGTACTACGTTCGCAACCCCGGGGCGGCGTTCTCCCTGGGATCCGAGGTCACCTGGATCTTCACGATCGCCCTCGCGGTCGTGGCGTGCGTGATCGTCTGGAAGGCGTTCGGGCTCAAGTCCCGCCTGTGGGCGGTCGTGCTCGGCTGTCTCCTCGGCGGAGTCCTCGGCAACCTCAGTGATCGTCTGTTTCGTGAGCCCGGTTTTCCGGTGGGGCACGTCGTCGACATGATCTCGATGCCGTGGATGATGCCGGCGATCTTCAACGTCGCCGACATCTTCATCGTGACCGGGATGATCTCGGTCGCGTTGCTCGTGGTCTTCGGCCTGCGCTTCGACGGTACGCGCGAACGCGATCACGAGATCGTCGAGACCGAGGAAGAAGCCGAAGCCGCCGCGACGGCGGCTGTCCTGGCGACAGACACCGATGACGACATGCTCGACGCCGATGCTCCCGTGCCGGTGCGTTCGACCGATGACGATTCTCCCTCGGAGGATGCGGCTCCCGCATCGGAAGGACGTTGACCGTGGAATCGCGGTCCCTGCCGGTTCCGGACGGTTTGGACGGTACCCGCGTCGACGCAGCCTTGGCGAAGCTGATGGGGTTCTCCCGCACCTTCGCTGCTGACGTCGCCGCAGCAGGGGGAGTACGACTCGACGGCGTGACACTCGACAAGTCCGACCGCCTGCGCGCGGGCGGCTGGCTCGATGTCGAATGGCAGCCGAAAGAGGCGCCGAAGATCGTTCCCATCGCCGTGCCGGAGCTCGGCATCGTGTACGACGACGATGACATCATCGTGGTGGACAAGCCGACGGGGGTCGCCGCCCATCCATCGGTCGGCTGGGAGGGCCCGACGGTCGTCGGAGCGCTGGAGGCCGCCGGCTTCCGCGTCGCGACGAGCGGAGCTTCCGAGCGTCAGGGGATCGTGCACCGGCTGGACGTCGGCACCAGCGGCCTCATGGTCGTCGCCAAGTCCGAGCACGCGTACACGGTCCTGAAGCAGGCGTTCAAGGACCGGACGGTCGAGAAGATCTACCACGCCGTGGTCCAGGGGCATCCTGACCCCCTCGCGGGTACCATCGATGCGCCGATCGGCCGGCATCCGAATCACTCGTGGAAGTTCGCGGTGGTCCCGGACGGGAAGCCGTCCGTCACCCACTACGAGACGCTCGAGGCCTTCCCCGGCGCGTCGCTTCTCGAGATCCACCTCGAGACGGGCCGCACGCACCAGATCCGGGTGCACATGGCCGCCCACCGTCATCCGTGCGTCGGCGACCCGCTCTACGGCGCCGATCCCACGATGTCGGCCCGGCTCGGGCTCACGCGTCAGTGGCTGCACGCGCATCAGCTCGCGTTCGCACACCCGGCGACGGGGGACCGGGTGCAGTTCGAGTCGCCCTACCCTGCCGACTTCCAGCACGCGCTCGACGTGCTCCGCGGCGAGTAGCCCGCGCCGCCTCCACACGATGTCGGCGGGGTACGCGACACTGAACCCATGGACATCGAGGTTCGCCCCGCGACGGAGTTCGACGACGTCGCGACGCTCGTCGGCCCGAAGAAACCGACGTCGAACGTCTGCTTCTGCCTGAGCTACCGCATCGGCAGCAAGGAGAACGTGGCTCTGAAGGGGCAGGAGCGTGCCGACCGCGTCCGTGAGCTCTGCCATCAGGATCCACCTCCCGGCGTGATCGCGTATCTCGACGGCGAACCGGTGGGATGGGCGGCTCTGCATCCGCGCCGGGACACGAGTTTCGCGCGCAATCGGCTGATCCCGCATGTCGACGACCTCGACGTGTGGTCGCTGTGGTGCTTCCGCGTGCGACCGGGGTTCCGCATGCAGGGGGTCTCGCACGCGCTGATCGATGGCGCGATCGCGTACGCGCGGGAGCGAGGAGCGCCGGCGATCGAGGGGTATCCGGTCGACAACGGCGGGGAGAAGGTGAATCTGACGATGGCGTACGTCGGCACGCGGGCTCTGTTCGAGAGCGCGGGGTTCGTGAAGGCGGCAGACACCGGATCGGTTCTCGACGGATTTCCGCGGGTGCTGATGCGGCTCGATCTGGGTGCATCGCAGAAGTCGTCAAAGAAAGCGTGAACCGCTCGACGGCGCCCGGCAAATACATATTCACGCTGACGATCGAGATGTCAACCGGAATCATCACCGAGAGCACGACCACGCGCGAGGTCGGAGACGGGCTGATCCCGGGTGACGTTCCGGACACGCGCATGACCTTCGACATGAGCGTTGTCGACACCTGCCATGACTAGTTTCGAACCGTCCTCGCGTTCTGGGGCAATACATAGTGTGAGCACAGACAGCGAGATCATTCAGCGCTCGCTCGGGCAACCCCGGGCCTTCGCCGAATTGTTCGATCGGCATGCCAGAACGGTGGGCGGCTACGCCGCCCGCCGTCTCGGCCCCGATGCGGGCGAGGACATCCTCAGTGAGACGTTCCTGGTCGCGTTCGCACGACGGAAGTCGTTCGATGCGGCCTGGGACTCGGCGCTTCCCTGGTTGTACGGGATCGCTTCTCGTCTGATCAAGAAGCATCGGGCGCGCGAAGCCAAGCATCTGCGGTCGAGTGCGGCATCGGCCGCGCGGGACGAGCACATATCCCACGGAGATCTCGACAAGACCATCGCCAGGCTCGATGCCGAGATCTCCACACGCGAACTGGCGCCCTCGATCGCTTCGCTCTCTGCGAAGGATCGCGAGACTCTGCTCCTCTACGCGTGGGGCGACCTCACCTATGAGGAGATCGCCATCGCCCTCGGTGTCCCGGTGGGGACCGTCCGATCGCGCATCAACCGCGTGCGGACGCGGTTGAACCCGGGCCGTGTGAGCAGCCGGGAACGAGTCGTGAATGAGAAGGAAGGAGAGGTCGATGGACGTTTTCGAACAAGTGCGTGAGGTCCATGCGGGAGTGAGCCTGACGGAGGAGCGGATCTCCGGCGCTCGTGTCCGGCTTCTGGATGGGATCGACGCAGATCGCGGACGAAAGCGTAGAAGACTCGCCCGTCGATCACTGGTGATCGTGGGTGCGCTGGCCGGAGCGGCCGCGGCGACAGTGGCAGTCGTGGTCCTCGACCACCCAACCACTCCGCCGCCGCGCGTCGAGGCGGTGCCGCCAGTCGCGACGAAGGAACCCATCGCGCCAGAACCGACAGCGCCTGCCCCCATGACCGCATCTTCTGTGCTGAGCGCCGCAGCGCGAGCGTCGGGCGCGAACACAGCTCCAGCGCCCCAGCAGGGCCAGTACCTGAAGATCGAACGCGAGGTCAACGATCTCGTCCTGTATGGAACCACGAACCCTTCCTCCATGTTCGATGCTTCTCGCGCAGATGCCACCGCCGCGTGGATAGCGCAAGGACATTGGACGATCTACGTTCCTGCCGATAGATCAGCGGAGTGGGTCCAGGAGTTCGCGAATCAGTCTCAGTTGACGGCGTTCTACGGGGTCGACGCCGAGGCACACGCTCAGGAGTGGCTCGGCGGCGATCGCCAACCGTTCTATAACCGGACCCCGGGCGGGCTAGGGGAGTCCGGACCCGGTGAGTTGTCCCGAGCGTCGGATGCCTACTACGCGGCGTTTCCCCGCGACCCGCAGGCACTCCTGGAATGGATTCGTGTGAAAAACGGGGCGACAGACGGTTCCGAGTGGTCGAACGGCACGGTTACGGAAGTGCTGCTCGAAGAGCTTCAGTACAACACGGCGCCCGCCGACTTGCGAGCTTCGATGTACCAAGTGCTGGCACTCCTCCCGAACGGGACGATCGCCGCTGTGGACGGAGACATCACCACCATCTCGTTCGCGTCGAACGCGGGTCGATGGGTGACCAACGGCATCTCGATCGATATGTCGACAGGGTTGGTCGTCGGATCCGCAATCCGGCAGGACGCAGGCGCGGGGATAGTGCCGGAGGACGTCCCGGATTCGTGGATGACCATCACTGTGAGCGTGGTCGACTCCGCGCCGTAGCGAGTTGCCGGAGCCCCGACACCGGCCTCCGGTGTCGGGGCCCCGCCGTAGAATCGGAGGCATGGCATCCGACTCCTTCGTCCACCTGCACGTGCACAGCGAGTACTCGATGCTCGACGGAGCGGCGAAGATCAACGCGATGACCCAGGCGGCCGCCGACTACAAGATGCCGGCCATCGCGGTGACCGATCACGGCAACACTTTCGCGGCTTTCGAGTTCTACAAGGCGGCCAATGCCGCGGGTGTCAAGCCGATCATCGGGCTCGAGGCCTATGTCACTCCCGGCACGCACCGCAGTGACAAGACGCGCGTGCAGTGGGGCTCGCCCGATCAGAAGAGCGACGACGTCTCGGGTTCCGGTGCGTACACCCACATGACCATGTGGAGTCAGAGCACCGAGGGCATGCACAACCTGTTCCGGCTCAGCTCCCGGTCGAGCATGGAGGGCTACTACTTCAAGCCGCGCATGGACCGCGAGCTGCTGCAGACCTATTCCAAAGGACTGATCGCGACCACCGGATGCCCGTCAGGCGAGATCCAGACGCGCCTGCGTCTCGGACAGTACGACGCTGCGCGCGCGGCCGCAGCCGAGTTCCAGGACCTGTTCGGCAAGGAGAACTACTTCGCCGAGATCATGGACCACGGTCTGTCGATCGAGCGGCGCGTGATGACCGATCTCCTCCGTCTCTCGAAGGACCTGAACATCCCGCTGGTCGCCACCAACGACTCGCACTACACGCATCAGCACGAGGCCGACGCGCACGAGGCGCTCCTGTGCGTGCAGTCGGGATCGACGATGGACGACCCGAACCGGTTCAAGTTCGACGGCGACGGGTACTACATCAAGACCGCGGCCGAGATGCGCCAACTGTTCCGCGACCACCCCGAAGCCTGTGACAACACCCTGCTGATCGCCGAGCGCTGCGAGGTCGAGTTCAACACCTCGGCCAACTACATGCCGCGCTTCCCTGTGCCCGACGGCGAGACCGAGGACAGCTGGCTCATCAAGGAGGTGGAGGCCGGCCTGCACTACCGATATCCCGGCGGCATCCCCGACAAGGTGCGCAAGCAGGCCGAGTACGAGACCGGCATCATCCTGCAGATGGGCTTCCCGGGATACTTCCTCGTCGTCGCCGACTTCATCAACTGGGCCAAGGACAACGGCATCCGCGTGGGGCCGGGCCGTGGCTCGGGTGCCGGGTCGATGGTCGCGTACGCGATGAAGATCACCGACCTCGACCCACTCGAACACGGCCTGATCTTCGAGCGCTTCCTCAACCCCGACCGTGTCTCCATGCCCGACTTCGACGTCGACTTCGATGACCGGCGCCGCGGCGAGGTCATCGACTACGTCACGGAGAAGTACGGATCCGAGCGCGTCGCGCAGATCGTCACGTACGGAACGATCAAGTCCAAGCAGGCGCTGAAGGACGCCGGTCGAGTGCTCGGCTTCCCGTTCAGCATGGGGGAGCGCCTCACCAAGGCGATGCCGCCGCCCGTGATGGGCAAGGACATGCCCCTCGACGGCATGTTCGACTCTGCTCACCCGAGGTTCAAGGAGGCGAGCGAGTTCAGGACCCTGATCGAGACGGATCCCGAGGCGAAGACGGTCTTCGACCGCGCGCTGGGTCTCGAAGGGCTGAAGCGCCAGTGGGGCGTGCACGCCGCCGGCGTGATCATGTCGTCCGATCCGCTCCTCGACATCATTCCGATCATGCGCCGCGAGCAGGACGGGCAGATCGTCACGCAGTTCGACTACCCGTCGTGCGAGTCCCTCGGTCTGATCAAGATGGACTTCCTGGGGCTCCGGAACCTCACGATCATCTCGGATGCGCTCGACAACATCCGCACGAACCGTGGCGAAGAGCTCGACCTCGAACATCTCGGTCTCGACGACCCCGGCGTGTACCAGCTGCTCGCGCGCGGCGACACCCTGGGCGTCTTCCAGCTCGACAGCCCGCCACTGCGTTCGCTCATGCGTCTGATGAAGCCCGACAACTTCGGTGACATCTCGGCCCTCATCGCCCTGTATCGGCCGGGTCCCATGGGAGCCAACTCGCACACGAACTATGCGCTGCGCAAGAACGGGGTGCAGGAGATCACGCCGATCCACCCCGAGCTGGAGGCGCCGCTCGCCGAGATCCTGGAGGAGTCCTACGGGCTCATCATCTACCAGGAGCAGGTCATGGCCATCGCCCAGGCGGTCGCGGGGTTCAGCCTCGGACAGGCAGACATCCTGCGTCGAGCGATGGGCAAGAAGAAGAAGTCCGAGCTCGACAAGCAGTACGAAGGCTTCGCGGGCGGTATGACCGAGCGCGGATTCGGCGAGGCGGCCATCAAGGCGCTGTGGGACATCCTGCTGCCCTTCTCGGACTACGCCTTCAACAAAGCCCACTCCGCCGCATACGGTCTCGTCTCGTATTGGACCGCATACCTCAAGGCGCACTACCCCGCCGAGTACATGGCGGCGCTGCTCACCAGCGTCGGCGACTCCAAGGACAAGATGGCGCTCTACCTGAACGAGTGCCGCCGCATGGGCATCAAGGTCCTTCCGCCCGATGTCTCCGACTCGATCAACTTCTTCGCGGCCGTCGGCGACGACATCCGCTTCGGCCTCGGCGCCGTCCGCAACGTCGGCAGCAACGTCGTCGAGGGGATCGTGCAGGCCCGCAAGGACGAGCGCTTCACCTCGTTCCACCATTTCCTCGAGAAGGTTCCGCTGCACGTCTCGAACAAGCGCACGGTCGAGTCGCTGATCAAGGCCGGCGCCTTCGACTCGATGGGCGACTCCCGTCGAGCGCTCATGGAGGTGCATGAAGACGCGGTGGAGGCCGCCGTCGATCGCAAGCGCAACGAGGCACAGGGCGCCATCGGGTTCGACTTCGACAGCCTCTACGACGGCATGGACGAGGTCGCTCCCGCCAAGGTCCCCGCCCGCCCCGAGTGGATCAAGAAGGACAAGCTCGCTTTCGAACGCGAGATGCTCGGTCTCTACGTGTCCGACCACCCCTTGGCCGGGCTCGAGGTGCCTCTCGCGAAGCATGCATCGATCTCGATCCACGACCTCAACAACTCCGAAGACCTGCAGGACGGTGACCAGGTGACGGTGGCCGGGCTCGTCACCAGCGTGCAGCACCGCGTCGCCAAGGCGAGCGGAAATCCCTACGGCATGATCACCGTCGAGGATTTCAACGGTGAGGTCACCGTGATGTTCATGGGAAAGACCTACACCGAGTTCCAGAACACGCTGCAGCAGGATGCGATTCTCGCAGTCCGCGGGCGCGTGTCCCGGCGCGATGACGGACTCAACCTGCACGCGCAGTCGGCGTTCGCCCCGGATGTGGGGTCCTTCGACGCGGCGGGTCCCTTGGCCCTCGTCCTCGCCGAGCAGCGCGCGACAGAGCGGGTGATGATGGAGCTCGCAGAGGTGCTGCGACGGCACAACGGCGACACCGAAGTGCTGCTTCGGGTGCATCGCGGGGGCACCGCGAAGGTGTTCGAGGTACCCATGCCGGTCAAGGTGTCCGCAGACCTGTTCGGTGACCTCAAGTCACTGCTCGGACCCACCTGTCTGGGGTGAGCGGGTAGGATCGTGAGCCGTCGGCAGCACGACGAATCCACCCGTCGAGCCCTGTGACGAAAGGACCACGCATGAGCACGGATCTCCCCGAATCGGACACCGAGGACATCGTCTTGGGCGACGATGACGGCGTCCTCTACGACGAAGAGGTCACGCCGGAGTTCGGTATCCTCGGCTTCACACTGCGTGAGTTGCTGATCGTGGGCGTCTGGTTGCTGTCCTTCGTCTTCTCCTTCTTCCCGCTGATCGGCGACCTCTCGCTGTGGGGCGTCGGCATCCAATGGATACTCCCGATCGCGCTCCCGACTGTCGCCGTCTTCCTTCTCGTGCTGCGCCGCTTCTCGCCCGACGGCATCCGCAGGGTCGGTTCGCTGGGCATCGATCAGTTCGCCTCGGTCGCGTTCTCCGTGTCAGCGGTGGTCTGGGCCGGCAGCCTGTGGCTCGCGATCTCTGCACTCGTCTCCGGAGGCACGTGGAGCCTTCCGTGGAACGGGGTGGCCCTGGTGATCACCTCTCTGGCCCTCGTCGTCCTCACCGTGTTCGCTCCGATCATCCCGGGGCTGAAGGAAGACTTCCACGGTCGCCTGGTGACTCTCGCGCACCGCAACGCGAATCCGGTGCGTCCGGTCATCGCGCGGCCGCGTCCTGAGCCTGCGCCGGCAGCGGAAGAACCGACCGGCGAGTCGGCCGAGGCATCGCCTGCGGGGTCCGACTCGTCCGCATCCCTCGAGGGGGCAGAGGCGCAGGCCGACGGCCGGACAGATGTCATCGTCGATGGTGCGACGCCAGCGCTCGTGGTCCCGCTCGATGTCGAGCCCTCCGGGAGGCAGGCGACCGACGAGATCGCCCGATTCGACCTCGCCGAGCAGGTGCCCCTCACTGCCCACGCCTCGGGCGGCGGCATCGGTACCGAGCAGGAGTCCTCGGATGAGGAGTATGTGCCCGCCTACTCGCGTCGTTCGCGCGGTCAGGAACCCGAGATCGTCTCGGACACCGGGAGCATCGAGTCGCTTCTGGAGACGGCGGCGACGTATGAGACCGACGTCGTTGCGGAAGAGCCGGCGCCGCTGGTGTTGGAGGGCGTCTCCGACGCCGACCTCGAAGCGACCAACCCTCGCGAGGCGGCCCCCGCCGCTCAACCGTTCTGGATCCTCGCTCCCTCGGAGCGCGATGTCCACGACGAGCGTGGTGAACCGCTGTTCCGCATCGGCCCGAGCGCGTGGGCACTGGTGATCGAAGATCGTGGGGGTGCGTTCGTCGTGCGACATGACGACGGACGGATCGGCTACCTCCACGACATCTCCGACATCACGAAGGGCTGAAATGCGCACCATAGACCTGCGAGGGCGCGAGCTCTCGCCCGCAGGCATGCTCGCCGCGGTACCCCGGGCCACCCAGGCGCGTGCCGAAGCGCTCGATACCGCTGCGCGGATCGTCGAGGACGTGCGCGACCGTGGCGAGGACGCTCTTCGCGAGCAGGCCGAACGATTCGACGCCGTCACGGATCACGCCGTACGAGTGCCCGCCGAACACATCACCGCAGCGCTGGCTGAACTCGCCCCCGAGGTCAGAGGCGCGCTCGAGGAGGCGATCCGCCGAGTGCGTCTGGCCTCCGCCGCGCAGGTTCCGGCAACACAGGTCACCCGGATCGGGGACGGGGCCGTCATCACGCAGCGGTGGCAGCCGGTGCACCGCGTGGGGGTCTACATCCCCGGCGGCAAGGCCGTCTACCCGTCCAGCGTGATCATGAACGTCGTGCCCGCGCAGATCGCCGGGGTCGAGCAGATCGCGTTGGCATCGCCGCCGCAGTCGGATCAGGGCGGGCGGATTCACCCGACCATCCTCGCGGCGGCGGCTCTGCTGGGAGTGACGGAGGTATACGCGATGGGCGGTGCCGGAGCGATCGGCGCCCTGGCCTACGGTGTGCCGTCACTGGATCTCGATCCCGTCGATGTCGTCTCCGGTCCCGGCAACAACTACGTCGCGTCCGCGAAGCGCGCGGTCGCCGGTGTGGTCGGCACGGACTCGGAGGCCGGGGCGACCGAGATCCTCGTCGTCGCGGATTCCCACGCGGATCCGCGACTCATCGCCGCCGATCTCGTGAGCCAGGCTGAGCACGACGAGCAGGCGTCCGCGGTGCTGGTCACCGATGCGGCCGAGCTCGCCGAACAGGTCGCCGTCGAGGTGGAGCGCATGGCTGCGAGAACCCGCCACAGTGAGCGTGTCGCCGCCGCTCTCTCGGGACCGCAGTCCGCGATCGTCCTCGTGGATGACAGGGCCATGGCCACGGCGTTCAGCAACGCCTACGCGCCGGAGCACCTCGAGCTGCACCTCGTCGACGCCGAGGATGCCGCCGCCGACTTCACCAGTGCCGGTGCCGTGTTCGTCGGCGACCAGACGCCGGTCAGCCTCGGAGACTACATGGCGGGCAGCAACCACGTGCTGCCGACCGGGGGACAGGCGCGTTACGCCCCGGGTCTCGGGTCGTACACGTTCCTCCGTCCGCAGCAGGTCATCTCTTACGACAGGGCTGCGCTGGCTGCCGTGCGTGCCGGAGTCGTCGCCCTCGCCGACACCGAGGTGCTCCCCGCACACGGTGAAGCGATCGAGGCCCGTTTCACCGCGTAGGATCGGTCAGATGCACTGCCCCTTCTGTCGACACCCCGACTCCCGCGTCATCGATTCACGCACCAGCGACGACGGGCTCTCGATCAGGCGCCGTCGACAGTGCCCGGAGTGCGGTGGCCGTTTCACGACGACCGAGACCGCGAGCCTCAACGTGATCAAGCGTTCCGGCGTGATGGAGCCGTTCAGTCGCGAGAAGGTCATCACGGGCGTGCGGAAGGCATGCCAGGGCCGTCCGGTCACGGAGGGCGACCTCGCCGTGCTCGCACAGCGCGTGGAAGAGGCCGTGCGCCAGACCGGTGTCTCGCAGCTCGACACCAACGAGATCGGTCTCGCGATCCTCGGCCCGCTGCGTGAACTCGATGAGGTCGCGTTCCTGCGCTTCGCCAGCGTCTACCAGGCGTTCGACTCCCTCGAGGACTTCGAGGCCGCGATCACCGATCTGCGTGCCGACCACACGAAGAGGGAGTCCGAGGAGCGGTAATCTGGCAGGGATGTATCCGCTGCTCTTCCGCGCTGTCCTCTCGCGCTTCGATCCCGAGTTCGCCCACCACGCCGGCATGGCGGTGATCCGCGTTCTCGGCGTGCCCCCGTTCTCGTGGGCCACGCGTGCGATCACCCGTCCCGACCCGTCGCTGCGCGTCGAAGCGCTCGGTCTCACGTTCCCGTCACCGTTCGGCGTCGCCGCGGGTTTCGACAAGAACGCGGTGGGTGTGCGGGGACTCGCGGCTCTCGGCTTCGGGCACGTGGAAGTCGGCACCGTGACCGCGATACCGCAGGATGGCAACCCGAAGCCGCGGCTCTTCCGTCTCATCGCGGACCGTGCCGTGATCAATCGGATGGGCTTCAACAACGCGGGTGCGGATGCAGCGGCACGTCGTCTCGCACGCTTGCGTCGCGGGGCACCCGACACGATCATCGGCGTCAACATCGGCAAGAGCCGAGTCGTCGAGGTCGAGGATGCGACGGCCGACTACGTGGCCTCGGCGGCGCGGCTGGCTCCGCTCGCCGACTATCTGGCCGTGAACGTGTCGTCTCCGAACACCCCGGGCCTTCGGGGACTGCAGGCCGTCGAAACGCTCGCGCCGCTGTTGCGTGCCGTGCGCGAGGCAGCCGGGGCCACTCCGCTGCTCGTCAAGATCGCACCGGACCTCTCTGACGAGGAGATCACGGCGATCGCGCAGATGGCGGTAGCCGAGGGGCTCGCAGGAATCATCGCTCACAACACCACGATCAGCCGAGACGGGCTGCTCACGGATGCCGCCACAGTCGAGGCTGCCGGAGCGGGAGGTCTGTCCGGAGCGCCGTTGAAGAAGCGCTCGCTCGAAGTGCTCCGCGTGGTGCGCGAAGCGGTTCCTTCCGACTTCTGCGTGATCGCCGTCGGGGGAGTAGAGACGCCGTCCGACGTGCAGGAGCGCCTCGATGCGGGGGCGACCCTCGTGCAGGGCTACACCGCTTTCCTGTACCGCGGTCCGTTCTGGGGCCGCGAGATCAACAGGGGACTGCTCAGTCGGGGTACTGGCCGCGCTTGACCTGCGGCTTCGGCAGACGCATGAAGCGCATCTGGAGCGCGCGCATCGCGGCGTACCATCCGAGGCCGCGCTCGAGGCGATCCTTGCCGAACTTCGCCGCGGCCTTGCGCTTGACCCGCATGCCGAGCAGGACCATGCCGCCGATGGCGATGACGAGGTAGCCCATCATGACGATGTAGGCGTAGAACGAGATGACCGTGTTGGCCGGAACGAGCGAGGCGAGGATGACCAGCACCATCACTCCCATCACGAACTCGGCCGGGTGCCAGCCGGCGTCCACGTAGTCGCGCGCCCAACGGCGCTGCGGGCCCTTGTCGCGGACGGGGAGGTACTTCTCCTCGCCGGCGGCCATGCCGGCCTGGGCGCGGGCACGACGTTCGTTGAGGTCCGCCTTCGCGGCCGCCTTCGCTTCCTTGGTGTTGGCGACCAGGGGGCGGCGACGTGCTGCCTCTTGCTCCGCACGGGTCGGCGTCGCGCGCCCCTTGCCGACGGCAGTCGTCTCGGGGGCGTCGTCGTTCGTGGAAGGGGAGGTAGGGGTAGTGGACACGGAGTTCCTCGGTTCGCCGGCGGGGGATCACCTTAAGATTACTCGCATGACCTCTCCTGTTCCTCCCCGTGAGTCCGATGCCGCCGTCCTCGAGGCGGTGGCGACCGGAATCCCCGCAGCGCTGTCGGATCTCGGTCACCTCGTTCGCATTCCGGGTATGGCCTGGCCCGCGTTCGATCAGACCCAGCTGCAACGCAGTGCGGATGCCGTGGCGGCCCTGGCATCGGACACGGGGGTCTTCGACGAGGTGCGCGTGCTCCGCGCAGCGATCCCGGGCACCGAGGAGCAGGGACAGCCGGCCGTCCTCGCCACCCGCGCGGCACGCAACGGCAAGCCCACCATCCTGCTCTATGCGCACCACGACGTGCAGCCTCCTGGGGATGACGCCCTGTGGGAGACGCCGCCGTTCGAGCCGACCGTACGCGACGGGCGTCTCTACGGGCGTGGAGCGGCAGACGACAAGGCCGGGATCATGTCGCACATCGCCTCGATCCGTGCGGTGAGCGAGGTGCTCGGCGATGACCTCGAGCTCGGTATCGCGATGTTCATCGAGGGCGAAGAGGAGTATGGATCCCGTTCATTCGCCCAGTTCCTCTCCGACAACAAGGATGCGCTCCGCGCTGATGCCATCGTGGTCGCCGATTCCGGCAACTGGGATTCCGTGACTCCTGGTCTCACCGTCTCCCTCCGCGGCAACGCGCGCTTCACGATGCGCGTGCGCACCCTGGACCACGCCTCGCACTCCGGGATGTTCGGTGGCGCGGTGCCCGACGCGATGATGGCGACCGTCACGCTGCTGTCCACGCTGTGGAACGCCGACGGCTCGGTGGCGGTCGAGGGGATGACGGAGCGCGATGCGCCGACGCCGGACTACACCGAGGCGACTCTGCGCGATGAGGCCGGACTTCTGCCCGGCACCACTCCGATCGGTGACGGGACGATCCTCAGCCGCATCTGGAACAAGCCGTCGGTCACGGTGATCGGTATCGATGCCACGAGCGTCGCGGCGGCGTCCAACACGTTGCTCCCCGAGGTGACCGTCGTGATCAGCGCTCGCGTCGCCCCCGGGCAGACCGGTCAGGAAGCCTACGACGCACTCGAGGGTCATCTTCGCGCGCATGCGCCGTTCGGAGCAGAGCTCACGTTCTCGGATGTCGATCTCGGCGACGGCTTCCTGGTGGACACGAGCGGCTGGGCGGTCGCTCTGACCCGCGACGCCATGCGTGACGGCTACGGAGTCGCTCCGGTCGATCTGGGCGTGGGGGGATCGATCCCCTTCATCGCCGATCTGGTGCGAGAGTTCCCGGCCGCACAGATCCTGGTCACCGGTGTCGAAGATCCCCATTCGCGGGCACACAGCCCGAACGAGTCGCTGCACCTCGACACGTTCCGTCATGCGGTCGCGACCGAGGCGCTGCTGCTGGCCCGCATGAATGAGGCGGAACTCTGAGCCTCACAGCATCTGCGGCGGTAGAATCATCCGAGAAGCCGTGCATCTGCGGCCCGTCACAAGGAGCGACATGAGCGACACCACACTCTCCCCAGAGACCACCCGCGCACACGGCGTCACCCTGACCGACGCTGCTGCCACGAAGGTGAAGAACCTCCTCGAGCAGGAAGGCCGCGACGACCTGCGTCTGCGTGTCGCCGTGCAGCCGGGCGGATGCTCGGGCCTGATCTACCAGCTGTACTTCGACGAGCGCTATCTGGAGGGCGACGAGACGGTCGACTTCGACGGCGTCGAGGTGATCATCGACAACATGAGCGTCCCGTACCTCGACGGTGCGGCGATCGACTTCAAGGACACGATCTCCGAGCAGGGGTTCACGATCGACAACCCCAATGCAGCGGGCAGCTGCGCCTGCGGCGACAGCTTCCACTGATCCTCGCTCTGCCGACTCGGCCGCCGTCACCATCGGTGACGGCGGCCGTTCTGGTTCCACAACCTGCGTGGATGGCATGAATCAGGTGTGAGGTTGCCCTAGACTTGGGTGTGCTCTGTTCGCGATCTGAAAGGTGCATCGTGCCCTCGAAACGCAGCCTTCGTTGGGCCGCCCTCCCTGTGGGAGTTGCGGCAGCCTTGGCCCTGGCGGGATGCTCTCCCACCGAGCTGAACGGCTTTCTTCCGGGCTTCGTGGAGGGTGGACCCGCGGCCACCAACCAGACCGAGCGTGTCTCGTCGCTCTGGGTCAACTCGTGGATCGTGCTTCTCGCCGTCGGCATCATCACCTGGGGCCTGATGGCTTGGGCGGCGATCGCCTACCGCCGTCGCAAGGGCCAGACCGGTCTCCCGGTGCAGATGCGCTACAACATGCCGATCGAGATCTTCTACACGATCGTGCCGCTCATCCTGGTTCTGGGCATGTTCTTCTTCACCGCCCGCGATCAGACGGAGATCGAGGCCAAGTGGGACGAGCCCGACGTCGAGATCACCGCCATCGCGAAGCAGTGGGCGTGGGACTTCCAGTACGACGGTGACGAGAAGGACAACTCCGACGCCGTGTGGACCATGGGCATCCAGGCCCAGCCCGACAAGGACGGCAACATCGATCAGGCGCAGCTGCCGACACTGGTGCTGCCGGTCGACAAGAAGGTCACGATCAACCTTCAGTCGCGCGACGTCATCCACTCCTTCTGGATCATCGACTTCCTGTACAAGAAGGACATGTTCATCGGGAAGGACAACTCCTGGTCGTTCATCCCCACCCGTGAGGGCGAGTACGCCGGCAAGTGCGCCGAGCTCTGCGGTGAGTACCACTCGATGATGCTCTTCAACGTGAAGGTCGTCTCGCAGAGCGAGTACGACTCCTACCTCGCGTCGCTCGAGGAGCAGGGCAACACCGGTGACATCACCGGCGCCTACGACCGTCTCTCGAACCTTCCGGGGACCACCCCGAAGACCGACACCGAGGAAGGAGGGGAGTAAGCCATGTCGACCACAGAAGCTCCCCGTACCGACGAGTCTCCCCGCTCGCGTCCCCAGACTCTGCCCGCACGCCAGGCCGCTCTCATGAGCTCCTCGCGCGTCGAGCAGAAGGGCAACATCGTCGTCAAGTGGATCACCTCCACCGACCACAAGACCATCGGGTACATGTACCTGATCGCGTCGGTGATGTTCTTCCTCCTCGGCGGTGTGATGGCACTCGTCATCCGTGCCGAGCTGTTCGCGCCGGGTATGCAGATCATCCCGACCAAGGAGCAGTACAACCAGCTTTTCACGATGCACGGCACGATCATGCTGCTGATGTTCGCGACGCCGCTGTTCGCCGGCTTCGCCAACGCGATCCTGCCCTTGCAGATCGGCGCCCCTGACGTCGCCTTCCCGCGTCTGAACGCCTTCGCCTTCTGGCTCTTCCTGTTCGGCTCCACGATCGCGGTGGCCGGCTTCCTCACCCCGCAGGGCGCGGCATCCTTCGGGTGGTTCGCCTATCAGCCGTTGGCAGGGGCATCGTTCTCGCCGGGTGCGGGTGGAAACCTCTGGATGGTGGGTCTCGGCATCTCCGGATTCGGAACGATCCTCGGTGCCGTCAACTTCATCACCACGATCATCACGATGCGTGCCCCCGGCATGACGATGTGGCGCATGCCGATCTTCTCGTGGAACACGCTCATCACGAGCCTCCTGATCCTGATGGCGTTCCCGGTGCTTGCCGCAGCCATCTTCGCCGCGGCAGCCGACCGCATCCTCGGTGCTCACATCTACGACCCGGCCAACGGCGGCGTTCTGCTCTGGCAGCACCTGTTCTGGTTCTTCGGTCACCCCGAGGTGTACATCATCGCGCTGCCGTTCTTCGGTATCGTCTCCGAGATCTTCCCGGTCTTCAGCCGCAAGCCGATCTTCGGATACAAGACCCTCGTCTACGCGACGATCGCCATCGCTGCTCTCTCGGTCGCGGTGTGGGCTCACCACATGTATGTGACGGGCTCGGTCCTGCTGCCGTTCTTCGCGCTCATGACGATGCTGATCGCCGTGCCGACGGGTGTGAAGATCTTCAACTGGATCGGTACCCTCTGGCGAGGGTCGGTCACCTTCGAGACTCCGATGGTCTTCGCTCTCGGGTTCCTCGTGTCGTTCGTCTTCGGTGGTCTGACCGGTGTCATCCTCGCGGCTCCGCCGCTGGACTTCGCCCTCTCCGACTCGTACTTCGTGGTCGCCCACTTCCACTACGTGGTGTTCGGAACCGTGGTGTTCGCCATGTTCGCCGGCTTCTACTTCTGGTGGCCGAAGTGGACCGGACGCATGCTGAACGAGCGTCTCGGCTACGTGCACTTCTGGCTTCTGTTCATCGGTTTCCACATGACCTTCCTCATCCAGCACTGGCTGGGCGTCGACGGCATGGTGCGTCGTTACGCCGACTACTCGGAGGCCGACGGATGGACCTGGCAGAACCAGGTCTCGACGATCGGTGCCATCATCCTGGGCGCTTCGATGCTGCCGTTCTTCCTGAACGTCTGGATCACCGCCCGCAAGGCGCCGAAGGTCACGGTCAACGACCCGTGGGGCTACGGCGGATCGCTCGAGTGGGCGACGTCCTGCCCGCCCCCGCGCCACAACTTCACGTCGATCCCGCGCATCCGCAGCGAGCGGCCTGCGTTCGACCTGAATCACCCGGAGGCTGCGGAGTTCGCCACGACGGCTCCCGGCGAGCGAGAGGCCCACTAAGTCATGCGCGACAACGTCATTCTCTGGTGGATCCTGACGGCGTTCTTCGCTCTCGTCGGAGTCGTCTACACCGGTTGGCACATCCTGGCCACACCGAACGACAACTTCGCGATGCGAATCGAGTGGGTCGGTACGGTCGCCCTGTTCTTCGCCGCCTTCATGGCAGCGATGATCGCGTTCTATCTCGATCGCACTCACAAGGCGCAGCGTGGTGAGCTGCCCGAAGACATCCTGACCTCCGACATCGACGACGGTGACCCGGAGCTCGGCGAGTTCAGCCCGTGGTCCTGGTGGCCCATCGTCCTCGCTGCCTCGGCGGGAGTCTTCGTCGTGGGGCTCGCGGTCGGGCACTTCCTCCTGCCGATCGGCCTCGCGATCTTCGTCGTCGCGATCGTCGGCTGGGTGTACGAGTACTACCGCGGCAACTTCGCCCGCTGACCCAGCTGCACGGAAGAAGGCCCCCGGAGGAATCCGGGGGCCTTCTTCGTGCGCCGGGGCCGTGATCAGGCGTGGGCGCGAATGCGTGCGATGCCGGTCAACGGATCCACGGGGCGGTGGTGGACGCCATCGCTGTCTTCGACCGCGTAACCCTCGCGGACCCAGTACTCGAAACCGCCGATCATCTCGCGTACGGCGTATCCGAGGCGGGCGAACTCGAGCGCGCCCTTGGCGCCGGCGTTGCAGCCGGGGCTCCAGCAGTAGACGACCACGTCCGCACCCTCGGGGATCTCGGTGGCAGCACGCGAGGCGATCTCGCTGTAGTGCATGTGCACGGCACCGGCGATCCGCCCCTGGGCCCACGCCTCGTCGGAGCGGACGTCGACGACGACGATGTTCTCGCCGGCCTTGAGCGCCGCGTGCACATCGCTGGGGTCTGTCTCATAGGTCAACTTGGCTGCGTAGAACTCGGCACGATCGATCATGATTCCAGCCTACGGAGACACGCGGGAACCATCCGGCGGAATCCAGTCGCTCAGCGACGGATTGCGGTCAATGCCGGAGCCGGGGGTATACGCCAGCCAGGGCGGCCCGGCGAGGTCAGCGGCAGAGGTGCCGTCGTCGGTCGTGGCGCGTTCGACGATCGACGTACTGCTACCGATCAGAGCACATCCGTGGATCAGAGCACAGCCGTGAATCAGAGCACAGCCGTGAATCAGAGCACAGCCGTCATCTGCGTGCGCGGTCCGTGCTCGAAGAGGCCCAGCGCGGATTCGACCTGGACCAGATCTCGGAGCAGTGAGGTGTCCGGCTCGCTCACGACGAAGCCGCAGGACGTGTAGAAGGGGGCGTTCCAGGGCACGTCGATGTAGGTCCGAAGGGTGATCTCGGTATGACCCCGGTGGCGCGATTCCGTGAGCGCGGCCGTGACGAGCTCACGACCGATACCCTGGCGTCCGTAAGAGGGAAGCACCGAGAGCTGCTCGAGATGCGCGTGGCCGTCGAGCTCCAGCACGTGCACGAAGCCGACAACGACCGGCGTCGTGGTGGTCCCGTCGTGGTGTTCGGCGACGAGGACGAAGCCCGGCATCGACGCGCGTTCCTGCGGGGGCGTCGGGGGAGGCCAGTCGACGGCTCCGAACCGTTCGATGAGGAGGGCATCGGCGGCCACTTCGATCTGTTCCGTTGCCGCGTCATCGTCGGGCGCGGCCGGGCGGACGACGACGTTGATGCTCATTCGGAGACAGCCGCGATCGCTTCGATCTCGACCAGCTGGTCGTCGTAGCCGAGCACCGTCACGCCCAGGAGCGTGCTGGGCACGTCGTGCGCGCCGAAAGCCGCATGGATGACATCCCAGGCCGCGACGAGGTCGGCCTGCGATGAGGAGGCCACGAGTACCCGCGTGCTGATGACGTCGGTGATGGTCGCGCCGGCGATCTCGAGCGCCCCCTGGAGGGTCTCTACGCACTTGGCCGCCTGAGCGGCGTAGTCACCGGGTGCAGCAGTCGTGCCATCGTCGTTCAGCGGGCACGCGCCGGCGAGGAAGATCAGGCGTGAGCCGGCCGGTGCGGTCGCGGCGTAGGCGTAGGGGACTTCGGCGAGGGCGGTGCCGCGGATCAGCTGGACGACGGACGACATGGATCGATCCTCTCATTAGGGGATTAACGATGAAGGCCCCGTCCGCAGGGACGAGGCCTTCATCAGTGGGGGAGTGGCGACTACTCGCCATCCTCCGACTTCTTGCGAGGCTTCTTCACCGGCTCGGTCGCGATGACCGTGCTCGGCGTGTTCGGCGTCTCGTCGACGTGGGTCTCATCGACCGTGAGCGGGGCGTCAGGGAATCCTGCGCGCTCGTGGGCGCCCTGGATCTCTGCAGCCTCGGTCTCGTCGTTGTGAGCCGTGACGTGGTGCTGGTGAGCATCCGCCGCCTCGACCTCGGCCTGCGTGAGCGGGGCGAGACGGTCCTCGAAGAACCAACGGGAGATCGAGGAACGGAGGTTCTCGGTCCACGGGATGCGGCCCTTGTCATTGGGGCGCACCACGAGGGGCTCGTAAGTGTCGACGTCGATCAGCTTCCAGCGGTCGTACTTGTCGACCGGCTGGTGCACTTCGATGAACTCGCCACCGGGGAGGCGGACGATGCGGCCGGACTCGAAACCGTGCAGCACGATCTCGCGGTCCTTCTTCTGCAGCGCGATGCAGATGCGCTTCGTGACGAAGTAACCCAGGATCGGCCCGAGGAAGAGCAGGGCCTGCAGCGTGTGGATCACGCCCTCCATCGTGAGCATGAAGTGCGTCGCGATGAGGTCGGACGATGCCGCGGCCCAGAGGACGGCGTAGAAGATGACGCCGGCCACACCGATCGCCGTGCGCGTCGCGGCGTTGCGCGGGCGCTGTGCGATGTGGTGCTCGCGCTTGTCTCCGGTGACCCACGCCTCGATGAAGGGGTAGATCGCCACCGCCACGATGAACAGGCCGAGGACCAGAACCGGGGCGATGATGCCGAACGACCAGGTGTGGTCGAGGAAGACGATGTCCCAGTTCGACGGTGCCAGACGCAGGGCGCCGTCGGCAAAGCCGATGTACCAGTCGGGCTGGGTGCCGGCAGAGACAGGGGACGGGTCATACGGACCGTAGTTCCAGATCGGGTTGATCTGGAAGAACGTCGCGATCAACACGATGGTGCCGAAGACGATGAACAGGTATCCGCCCATCTTGGACATGTACACCGGCATCATCGGGTAGCCCACGACGTTGTCGTTCGTGCGGCCCGGGCCGGCGAACTGCGTGTGCTTGTTGATGATCATGAGCATCAGGTGCACCACGATCAGCGCGATGACGAGCATCGGCAGCAGCAGGATGTGCAGCGTGTACAGGCGTCCGACGATGTCGGTACCCGGGAACTCGCCACCGAAGAGGAGGAACGAGGTCCAGGTGCCGATCAGGGGGAGACCCTTGATCATGCCGTCGATGATGCGGAGGCCGTTGCCCGAGAGCAGGTCGTCGGGAAGCGAGTATCCGGTGAAGCCCTCGGCCATCGCGAGGATGAAGAGGATGAAGCCGATCACCCAGTTGAGCTCACGCGGCTTGCGGAAGGCACCGGTGAAGAACACGCGGAGCATGTGCACGCCGATGCCGGCGATGAACACGAGGGCGGCCCAGTGGTGGATCTGCCGGACCAGGAGTCCACCGCGCAGATCGAAGGAGATGTGCAGCGACGACTCGAGCGCCGCGGACATCTCGATACCCCGCATCGGAGCGTAGGCGCCGGTGTAGTGGGTCTCGACCATGGACGCCTGGAAGAAGAACGTCAGGAAGGTTCCGGAGAGGAACACCACGACGAAGCTCCAGAGCGCGATCTCGCCGAGCATGAACGACCAGTGGTCGGGGAAGATCTTGCGTCCGAGCTCCTTGACGAAGCCGGAGAGGCTGGTGCGCTCATCGATGTAGTTCGACGCGGCACCGACGAAGCGACCGCCGAGGGGCGCTTTGGTGTCCTTGTCCTCTTTGGACAGCGTTGCGGTGCTCAATGGCGCTCCCAGAAGCTCGGGCCGACGGGTTCCTTGAAGTCGCTGCGTGCGACCAGGTAGCCCTCGTCATCGACGGTGATGGGCAGCTGCGGCAGCGGACGAGCCGCCGGGCCGAAGATGACCTTTGCATGGTCCGTGACGTCGAACTGCGACTGGTGGCACGGGCACAGCAGGTGGTGGGTCTGCTGCTCGTACAGAGCCACAGGGCATCCGACGTGCGTGCAGACCTTGGAGTACGCGACGATGCCGTCGTAGGACCAGTCCTTGCGGTCCTCGGCCTCGATCAGCTGCTCGGGGCGCAGGCGCATCATCAGCACGATGGCCTTGGCCTTCTCTTCGAGGTAGCCGTCGCTGTGGCTGAGGGTGGCGAGTTCCTCCGGGATCACGTGGAACGCCGAACCCAGGGTGACGTCAGCCGCGCGGATCGGGGTGCCGTCGGGATCGCGCACCAGGCGCGCGCCCTCTTCCCACATGGTGTGCTTGAGCAGCACGACCGGGTCGCCCGCGGTGGGGTCTTCCGGAGTGGAGTGCGGCGCCAGGCCACGGAACAGCGTCACGCCGGGGATGATCGAGGCGACGATCGCGGCGAAAAGCGAGTTGCGGATCATCGAGCGACGGCCGAAGCCCGACTCTTCATTCGCGTCGGAGAAGGCCTTGATGGCCGCTTCGCGCGTGGAGTCCTTGCCACGGGTGGGGTGGCGGTGCTCGATGAACTCCTTGTCGGACATGAGGGCCTTGGACCAGTGGATGGCACCGATGCCGAGGGCCAGCAGCGCGAGCGCGATGCCGAGACCGATGAAGAGGTTGTTCTGCCGGATGTCGATGAGCGCGCCGCTCTCGATCGGGAACAGCATGTAGGCGGCGACCGCCCAGATGCTGCCGGCGAGCGAGAGATAGAACAGCGTGTAGACAGTGCGGACAGCGGCCTTCTCGGCGCGCGGGTCCTTATCGGTCATCCGCTCGCGGTGCGGCGGAAGCCCGGGGTTCTGCACGGGATCGCTGACTGCGACACCCAGCCCCGGAGAGGGCTGGTAGGCCCTGTCAAGAGCCTGCGAGTCGTCGTCGTGTGCCATGGTGCTCCTCGTACGTTCCTCTTCGATGATTAAGCGTCAGTTGGACTTCGCCGTGATCCACACGGTGACGGCGACGAGCGCGCCGATACCGAAGATCCACACGAACAGGCCTTCGGAGACCGGACCGAGCGAGCCCAGCGAGAAGCCACCGATCTGCACGGACTGCTGCTGGAAGAGCAGCGCCGAGATGATGTCTCGCTTGTCCTCGTCGGACAGGTTCATGTCGCCGAAGACCGGCATGTTCTGGGGGCCGGTGACCATGGCGGCATACATGTGCAGCGCGCTGGTCTCGCTGAGTCCGGGGGCGTACTTGCCCTCGGTGAGCGCTCCACCCGCGGCGGCCACGTTGTGGCACATCGCGCAGTTGACGCGGAACAGCTCGGCGCCGTTAGAGACATCGCCCTTGCCGTCGAGGATGTGGTCCGACGGGAACGTCGGGCCGGGAGCCTCGGACTGGACGAAGGACGAGATCGCGAGGATCTGGTCCTCGGTGAACTGCGGGGCCTTCTGCGGCGCCTGGGGGCCCTGCATCTGCAGAGGCATGCGGCCGGTCGACAGTTGGAACTCGGTCGCCAGCTCACCCACGCCGTAGAGGCTGGGGCCATTGGCGGTTCCCTGCAGGTCGAGACCGTGGCAGGTGGCGCAGTTGGCCGTGAACAGCTTCTTGCCGTCCTCGACGGTCAACTGCGAGGTCGCCGCCGATTGGGTGTCGGTCGCGGCGAACGCAGCGGTCGCGCCGGCGTACACGGCGCCGGTGATCATGAGGCCTGCGCCGATGAGCGCGGCCGCCGCCAAAGGGCTGCGACGACCGCTGGAACGGCGCTTCTTCTCTCGTGCCATCTCGGGGATCAGCTCCGCTCTTATTTCAGGAAGTAGATAACGAGGAACAGCACGATCCAGACGACGTCGACGAAGTGCCAGTAGTAGGACACCACGATCGAGGAGGTCGCCTCCTTGTGCCGGAAGTTCTTGACGGCGTATGCGCGTCCGATGACGAGCAAGAACGCGACCAGTCCGCCGGTGACGTGCAGGGCGTGGAAGCCCGTCGTCAGGTAGAACGCGGAAGCGTACGAGTCAGCGCTGATGGGCATGCCCTCAGCAACGAGCTGGGCATACTCCCAGACCTGGCCGGAGACGAAGATCGCGCCCAGGGCGAAGGTGAGGAAGAACCACTCGACCATTCCCCATCCGAACAGGCGACGGCGTCCTGCGCCGTTCTTCTGTCCCTTGCCGATCTTGTAGGGCTGCAGGTCCTCTGCCGCGAACACGCCCATCTGGCACGTGAACGAGGAGAGTACGAGGATCGCAGTGTTTACTGCGGCGAACGGGACGTTCAGCAGCTCGGTCCGGGCCGCCCACAGCTCCGGGGAGGTGCTGCGGAGGGTGAAGTAGATCGCGAAGAGTCCCGCGAAGAACATCACCTCACTGCCGAGCCACACAATGGTGCCGACAGCTACCGGGTTGGGCCGCTTAATCGTTCTCGCCGCCGGGGCATACGTCGCTGAGGTCGTCACCCCTCCATTATGGCCGATCCGCGGGCGTGATTCTTGCACCGGCGACCTTCGAGTTGCCGGTCGACGACTTAGGAGACCCTAAGAAAACACTGCGAATACCCGGTGAATCCGCGGGAAACAAGGGGTGGGGGTGGGGTGCACGTGTGTTCGGAAGCATCTGCATGTTTTCTCTGCGCCGATAGGATCGCACACATGGCTGATTCCCTGACCTGGTCCGACGTGCTCACCTCTCTTCTGGAGCGTCGCGATCTCAGCGTGTGGGAGTCGACGTGGGCCATGCGGCAGATCATGCAGGGCAACGTCACGGAGGCCCAGCTGGCAGGATTCCTCGTCGCTCTTCGTGCCAAGGGGGAGACGATCGACGAGATCGTCGGCTTCCGCGACGCGATCCTCGAGGCTGCGGTCCCTCTTCCCGTCTCTCCTGATGTGCTCGACATCGTCGGGACGGGCGGCGACCGCGTCGGCACGGTGAACGTCTCGACCACGGCGGCGATCATCATCGGCGCCACCGGCGTGCCCGTCGTCAAGCACGGCAACCGTGCGGCGAGTTCGGCTTCCGGTTCCTCAGACGTGCTCGGTGCTCTCGGCCTCGAGCTGTCACTCGACCCCGCCGCCGTCGCTTCCATCCTCGACCGCACCGGGATCACCTTCGCGTGGGCGGGCGCGTTCCACCCCGGCTTCAAGCACGCAGGATCCGTCCGCGCGGAGCTCGGGGTTCCCACCGTCTTCAACATGCTCGGGCCGCTGTGCAACCCTGCGCGCGCCGAAGCCAACGCCGTGGGTGTCGCGCAGATCGAGCGCGTACCGCTGATCACCGGCGTCTTCCGGACCCGCGGCGCGACCGCGCTGGTGTTCCGAGGCGACGATGGACTCGACGAGCTCACCACGACCGGCCACAGCCGCATCTGGGAGGTCACCCGCGGGGACATCCACGAGCACGACCTCGACCCCCGTGACCTCGACATCCCGATCGCCGACCTGGCCGACCTGATCGGCGGATCTCCGCAGCACAACGCGGAGGTGCTTCGACGGACGCTGGCGGGGGAGACCGGGGCGGTGCGCGACATCGTGCTGCTCAATGCGGCGGCGGGCATCGTCGCGTTCGAACTCTCCCAGGACGCCATGCAGGTGCAGCGCCCGATCCTCGAACGACTGCGCGAGGGGTACGACAAGGCATCGGCGGCGGTCGACGACGGCCGTGCCCTGGCCAAGCTCGACCAGTGGATCTCCGTCAGTCGCGAGCTGGCGGCCCCGAAGGAGTGACCGTGGATCCCGTCGACGCCCTGCTGGAGATCGCCTCTCTTCTGGAGCGCGAGCGGGCCTCACGGTACCGAGCGAAGGCTTTTCGTCAGGCTGCCGCGACCCTGCAGGATCTCCCGGACGACGTCCGGGCCGATCCCACCCGCCTGAGAGCGGCGAAGGGCATCGGAGAATCCACCTTCGCGGTGATCCGTCAGGCGCAGGCCGGGCAGGTTCCGGACTACCTCGTCGAGCTGCGTGGCGACGTCGAACCTGAGCGTGTCTCGCTGCTGCGCACGAAGCTGCGCGGCGACCTGCACGCTCACACCGACTGGTCCGACGGCACTACTCCCATCTCTGTCATGGCAGCGGCAGCTCGCGCGTTGGGCCATGAGTATCAGGCGATAACGGATCACTCGCCGCGTCTTCGGGTGGCCAGAGGGCTCTCGGCCGAGCGGCTTCGGGAGCAGATGCCCTTGGTGCGTGCGGAGTCCGGTGACGGTTTCACCCTGCTCGCCGGCATCGAGGTCGACATCCTCGAGGACGGCGCTCTCGACCAGGAGGACTCCCTGCTCCGCGAACTGGACATCGTCGTGGCATCGGTGCATTCGAAGTTGCGGATGGACTCGCGTCCGATGACCGCACGCATGATCGCCGCGGTGTCGCACCCCAGGGTGAACGTGCTCGGGCACTGCACCGGGCGCCTGGTGCAGGGGGAACGAGGGACCCGCGCGCAGTCGGCGTTCGACGCGGCGGCGGTCTTCGCCGCATGCGCGGACAACGGAGTGGCGGTCGAGATCAACTCGCGCCCCGAGCGTCAGGATCCGCCGGATGAACTGATCGCGCTCGCGCTCGAAGCAGGATGCCTTTTCTCCATCGACTCGGATGCGCACGCTCCCGGTCAGCTCTCGTTGCTGGATCACGGCGCGGAGCGAGCCGAGCGCGCGGGGATTCCTGCCTCCCGGATCGTGACGACCTGGGGACTCTCCCGGCTTCTCGCCTGGGCGGAATAGGTGCAGCTGCGGTTGCCCGGGGGTCAGCCGGACGTGAGGGCGGCCTTCGACACCGCTGACACCGCGCGCGTCATCGAGCCGCCGAGGTTCCACTTCTCGGCGAGAGCCGTCGCCGCATCGACCTCCGCGGGATCGAGCACCCGCAACGGGATCTCGGGCGCCGTGATGGGAAGCGACGTGGCGACCGCGACCACGGTGGGGGCCACATCGAGGTAGGCGGATGCGGCGAGCACCTTCGCCCGCACCCCGGCGCTCATGCCCTCTCCGGCCTCGGCGGCGGCGCGGATGCCCTCGAGGTCGGCGTGGGTCTGCAGCAGCGTCGCGGCGGTCTTCTCACCGACCCCGGCCACACCGGGAAGGCCGTCTGAGGCGTCGCCACGCATGGTGGCGAAGTCGGCATACTGCGAGGGGAGCACCCCGTACTTCGCGAACACCGTCGCATCGGTCACGACCTCGAGATTGCTCATGCCGCGCGCGGTGTAGATGACCCGCACATCGCGGGAGTCGTCGACGAGCTGGAACAGATCGCGGTCTCCGGTGACGATATCGACCGACATCGTGGCACCGGTCGCGAGCGTGCCGATGACGTCGTCGGCCTCGTGCTCCGCCACCCCGATGATCGGGATCCCGATCGCGGCGAGCGTCTCCCGGATGAGGGGGATCTGCGCTTCGAGGGGGTCGGGGACCTCTTCGATGTCAGGTCCGACCTCGACGACCTCGACGACACGGTGCGTCTTGTAGCTGGGGATCAGATCGACGCGCCATTGCGGGCGCCAGTCGTCATCCCAGCAGGCGATGACATGGGTGGGCTCGTAGAGCGTGACGAGCTTCGCGATGATGTCGAGCAGACCGCGCGCCGCGTTGATCGGAGCGCCGTCGGGCGCCGTCACCTTGTCGGGGACGCCGTAGAAGGCGCGGAAGTAGAGGCTGGCGGTGTCGAGCAGCATGAGGCGATCGGTCACCAGCACAGTCTGGCACGGGCGTGCGACACGGGCCGGTGGTCGCGGGCCGGAGCGTGAGACGATCCGCGCGGTTGCGACACTCACGGGTATGACAGCTTCTCTTCGCACGTTCTCGTCCCTCGTCCTGGGTGGGTTCGCGCTCGCTGCGACACTGAGCGGATGCGCGATGTCGGCGGGGACCTCCCCTGTCCCGGAATCGACGTCCGCTCCGGACACCTCCGACACGACGTACGCACCGCAGGCGGCATGGCTGGATGCGACGTCGTTCGTCGTGAAGACGTGGGGCGATGCGTGCGCTCCGCAGATCGGGGACATCGTCGCGGGGGACCAATCGCTCGAGCTCGTTCTCGTCGACGGCACGGATGAGGTGTGCGCGAAAGTGCAGACCGCTCACGGAATGTACGTCGGGCTGCCGGCGGCGTTCGATTCCTCGCGACCTGTCGAACTGACAGTGACGGATCCCGGGGGAGAGACCACGGAACTGACGCTTCCCGGACTTGTCTCAGGGGAGATCATCCCGGCCGATCGGATGCCCGAGCAGACACCCGCAGCGGCATGGATCGACGCGCATGAACTCGCGGTCCTCACCTGGGGATCGTCGACCTGCATGCCTGCCTCCGGGGCCGTCGAGGCCGTCAGTGAGAACGAGGCGATCGTTCGGCTCGAGGAGAGTGCGAACGAGGTCTGCACGATGGATCTGGTTCCGCAGATCACGTTCGTGACAGCGGAGGGCATCGACCAGGACGCGAAACTGACGCTCGCCGGGTACGTCGATGCGGACGGCGCCCCGGTCGTCGTGACCGTCGCGCGCTAGCCCTTCTTCGATGTCGCTCAGCAGCCTGGGGCCGATGGGCGCTGTTCGCAGGTGAAGGCCACGAGTGCGGTGTGAGCCTCGAAGATGCGTATTTCCCGTGCGGGGCCCGGGATCGTGAGTCGACCGGCGACCGGGAACCAGCCGCCGCCGAGGTCGACCTCCGCGGCGTAGCGGACGGTGACATGCGCCTGGTAGGTGCCGCGCTCGCGATAGACGTGGCTCGTCGCGGTCGGGGTGAACGGCGCCTGACCGAGCGCCGACCAGGTCTGTCCGCCGGTGCTCGATGTCGCAGAGGTGCCGTCGCCGTGCACGAACTCATAGTCGACGGGTGTGAACCGCACCGAGAGAGGGGTGCCGAGAAGGGTGCCCGAGCGCGTGTGCGCGGACGCCGCCGCGACGAAGTTCGTCGGCATCCCGGCCACACCGACGTTGTCGGGCTCGCCGACGTTCGCGACCGGATCGGGAGCGAACTGTGCGAGATCGTCGATCGTGATCGCCGGGGCGGCGGGCTCATCCGTCGCCGCTGGCGGGGGTGACGTCGGTTCCTCGTCGACCGCGGCGCGAAAGCAGCTGCGGGAGCTGTTCCAGTCGTCGAGACACGAATCGAAGTCGAACTCGTGCACCGGGAAAGCTGGAGAGGTCGGGGTGGACGGGGACCCTCCGTCCGGGACGTTGTTGTGTGGGCTGCCGGAAGAGGGCTGGGTCTGGGTGCCGGAGATCGTCAGGGAATTGCCATTGGTACTGCATCCGGCAACCCATGCGATGCCTGCATTGCACGAACTACTTGCTGACGCCGACGTGAACGGAGCTTGGAACACGAACAAGAGGACGATGGCTACCGCGCGCACGTGAAATCGTCCGCGGGATCCTGGGCTGCAATCGTGACGCTTCCCGCGCCACGCGTTCCCTCAAAGCTGATCAGCATTGGCTGTCGAGCGGGCCGATCGGACAAGACGATGGATTTTCCGGACTCGTCGACCACATCGACAGCGCTTACATCAACGCAGACGGTTGCGGAGATGCTTCCAGTTGAGAGGTCTGCAGAGATTCCGGCAAATGAGTCGTACTCCGTGAGTCCCACCGTCCGGACCTTCGCAGCGTGAAACTCGCTGAAGATCTTCCTCGTTGATGTTGCGCTTGCATTCGACAGGAGCACGTAGACCGCATCGAACGTCGACGGATCGCTGAAGTCGACTGAGTTCAATGCGTCCGTGTAGGCCCGGTACGTCGCCTCCGCGGCGGCGAAGGCTTCTTCTTCCGAGGCGAAGGCTGCGGTCGGCGTCGGCGTCGGAGCCGGAGTCGGCGCGCAGCCCGCGAGTGTCACGGCAACGGCGACCGTCGTGAGAGCGCCGAGGCGACGGGACATGGCGAGCGGAGGAGTCGGTGAGATCACCCCGTCACGGTAGCCCGGAGCGCGTCGGGCCCGGGGGAGTTATCCACAGGTCGGTGCCCGTCGGAATCCGACTCCTGCCGTATCCGAACTTCTGATAGCCTTAACCGTCACTCGTGGCGTGCATGCGCGTGCCCTCGTGACGAGAAAACCAAAATCCAACTGCTGTGAAGCATGCAGTCGGCCGTGCGCGGTCGTTGCCTCCCAGCCCGAGTCTCCATTCAACAAGGACAACCCACTACATGACTACCGCAACGACCGCCCCGGCCACCAAGCAGGTCGCCATCAACGACATCGGATCTGCTGAGGACTTCCTGGCCGCGGTCGAGAAGACCCTGAAGTTCTTCAACGACGGCGACATCATCGAAGGCACGATCGTCAAGATCGACCGCGATGAGGTCCTCCTCGATGTCGGCTACAAGACCGAGGGTGTCATCCCCTCGCGCGAGCTCTCGATCAAGCACGACGTCGACCCCAACGAGGTCGTCGCTGTCGGCGATCTGGTCGAGGCCCTCGTTCTCCAGAAGGAGGACAAGGAAGGCCGTCTGATCCTCTCCAAGAAGCGCGCACAGTACGAGCGTGCCTGGGGAGACGTCGAGAAGATCAAGGAGAACGACGGCGTCGTCACCGGTACGGTCATCGAGGTCGTCAAGGGTGGACTCATCGTCGACATCGGCCTCCGTGGCTTCCTGCCGGCTTCGCTCATCGAGCTGCGCCGCGTCCGCGACCTCACGCCGTACCTCGGCCAGGAGATCGAGGCCAAGATCCTCGAGCTCGACAAGAACCGCAACAACGTCGTCCTGAGCCGCCGTGCGCTGCTCGAGCAGACGCAGTCGGAGTCGCGCACCACGTTCCTGAACAACCTGCACAAGGGTCAGGTCCGCAAGGGTGTCGTCTCGTCGATCGTCAACTTCGGTGCGTTCGTCGACCTGGGCGGCGTGGACGGCCTCGTGCACGTCTCCGAGCTGTCCTGGAAGCACATCGAGCACGCCTCCGAGGTCGTCGAGGTGGGCCAGGAGGTCACCGTCGAGATCCTCGAGGTCGACCTCGACCGCGAGCGCGTCTCCCTGTCGCTGAAGGCGACGCAGGAGGACCCGTGGCAGGTCTTCGCCCGTACCCACGCGATCGGACAGGTCACGCCGGGTAAGGTCACCAAGCTCGTCCCGTTCGGTGCATTCGTTCGCGTCGCAGACGGCATCGAGGGCCTCGTCCACATCTCCGAGCTCTCCAGCAAGCACGTGGAGCTGGCTGAGCAGGTCGTGTCGGTCGGCGAAGAGGTCTTCGTCAAGGTCATCGACATCGACCTCGAGCGTCGTCGCATCTCGCTGTCGCTGAAGCAGGCCAACGAGTCGGTCGACCCCAACGGCACCGAGTTCGACCCGGCCCTGTACGGCATGCTCGCCGAGTACGACGAGAACGGCGAGTACAAGTACCCGGAGGGCTTCGACGCCGAGACCGGTGCGTGGAAGGAAGGCTTCGACGCCCAGCGCGAGGCATGGGAGCAGGAGTACGCTGCAGCCCAGGCTCGCTGGGAGGCGCACAAGGCTCAGGTCGTCAAGGCGGCCGAGGCCGAGGCTGCGGCCGGAGACGACTTCGGTGGTCAGACCTTCACCAGCGAGGCTGCCGGCGCCGGCACCCTCGCGGACGACGAGGCTCTCGCCGCTCTGCGCGAGAAGCTCTCGGGCGGCAACGCTTAAGCAGCATTCGGGAACGGGTCGTCACCTCGCCTTCGGGCGGGTGTGGCGGCCCGTTTCGCATATCTCCACCACGGAATCCCGCGCGTGACGCAACATTACGACGGCATTCGTGACAACCGATCCGCTCGGCCAGCATGGGCGTATGACCACCCTGCTGCCCGCACCGCGCACCGCCGCCGCTCCGACGGCGGTGGGTACGGCACAGGCCGTTCGGGTCGAAGGCATCGAACGATCGTTTCCTCTGCCGCACGGCCACCGCGACGTGCTGCGGGGCGTCGACGTCGACATAGCCGCCGGTGAGATCGTCGCCGTCGTCGGGCCCTCCGGCTGCGGCAAGTCGACCCTGCTGCGCCTCGTCGGAGGTCTGGACGCGCCGACACGAGGCGGCATCCGACTCGACGACACGCCCGTCGCCGACGTGGATGAGCGCACGGCCGTGGCGTTCCAGGAGCCGAGGCTGCTCCCGTGGCGCACGATCGCACAGAACGTCGAACTCGGCCTCCCGCGGGGCACCGCACGCCGCCTCGGCCGCGAACGCGTCCGTGAGCTGCTGCAGCTGGTCGGCCTCGATCATGCGACGGATCAGCATCCGCGCGAGGTGTCCGGCGGCATGGCCCAGCGCGCATCCCTGGCCAGGGCTCTCGCCCGGAACCCCGGCGTGCTCCTGCTCGACGAGCCTTTCGGAGCGCTCGACGCGCTGACGCGCCTGCGCATGCACGATCTGCTGCTGAAGATCCACTCCGCGGAGCCCACCACGATCCTCCTCGTCACGCACGATGTGGAAGAAGCCCTCTATCTCGCCGACCGTGTCCTCCTGCTGCGCACGCTGGGCGCGGCCGACGGCGACGAGTCCTCCATCGCCCGCACGATCACCGTTCCGGGCATCCGCCCCAGAGACCGCGCCGATCGCGGTCTCGCCGACCTGCGCGCCGACCTTCTCGAAGGCCTCGGCGTCGACACCCACCACCGCACCGCCGAGGAGACCCGATGAGCATCACCACCCGCCGAATCATCCCCGCGATCGCGATCGCCGGGACGATGATGCTCGTCGCGACCGGCTGCGTCGCGGGAGAGAACGCCGCGGCCACCGACACGAAGCCCACCTCCGGGACCACCGAGTGGTCGTCCGACACGTTGTCGATCGACTTCGCGACATACAACCCGCTGAGCCTCGTGATCCGTGACCAGGGCATCCTCGAAGATATCCTCGGCGATGACGTCGCCGTCGAGTGGGTGCAGTCCGCCGGCTCCAACAAGGCCAACGAACTGCTGCGCTCCGGCTCGGTCGACGTCGGCTCGACCGCGGGATCCGCGGCGCTCCTTGCCCGTGCCAACGGCTCGCCCATCCAGGTCATCGACATCTTCTCGCAGCCGGAGTGGGCGGCCATCGTCGTCGGACCGGACAGCGATATCACGTCGATCGAAGATCTGAAGGGCGCCTCCGTGGCTGCCACCAAGGGCACCGATCCCTACTTCTTCCTGCTGCAGGCGCTCGAAGAGGGCGGCCTGTCGCTCTCGGACGTCGAGGTGCAGAACCTGCAGCACGCCGACGGCCGGGCGGCTCTCGACGGCGGTTCGGTCGACGCGTGGTCGGGTCTCGACCCGATCATGGCCGCGGCCGAGGCAGAGTCGGGTGACAAGCTCATCTACCGCAACGTCGACTTCAACACGTACGGCTTCCTCAACGCCACCGAGGACTTCATCACGAACCACCCCGACCTCGCGCAGGCGGTCGTCGACGCCTACGAGCAGGCACGCGAGTGGGCGCTGGAGAACCCCGACAAGACTGCGGCGCTCCTGGCCGAGGTCGCCGGCATCGACCTCGGCGTCGCCACCACCGTGATCGAGGAGCGCTCGAACCTCGACGTGAGCGGCGTCCCCGGCGACGACCAGATCGCCGTGCTCGAGAAGATCGCCCCCGTGCTCGTGGAGTCCGGCGACGTGCAGGGCGGCAAGGACTCCGTCGACAAGGCGCTCTCCTCGATCGTGAACGCGACCTTCGCCGAAAAGGCGGTCGACGGCGAGTGAGTGAACTCGACCAGCGCGTGATCGTGCCCGCCGACTCGCGGGACGCGCTCGACTTCGCGAAAGGCGACCTCAGGCGGCCCGATGCCGCTGCCCGGCGCACCTGGGACCGTCCGGTCGTTCGCATCGTCGCCGGCCTCCTCCTCCCGGCGATCATCCTGATCGTCTGGCAGGTCGTCACGACGAACGGGCTCATCCCGCCCTACCGCCTGCCCACGCCCGCCTCGGTCTTCCAGGCCGGTGTCGAGCTCGCGGAGAGCGGCCAGCTCTGGACCCACATCGCCATCTCCGTGCAGCGCGTGCTGCTCGGATTCGCGATCGGCTCCCTGATCGGTCTCGCCGCGGCGGGAGTGGTGGGGCTGTCCCGGCTCGGCGACGTGCTGCTGAGCCCGACGCTCGCCGCCATCCGCGCCGTGCCGTCGCTGGCCTGGGTGCCGCTGCTGATCCTCTGGATGCAGATCGGGGAGGAGTCCAAGGTCACGCTCATCGCGATCGGGGCGTTCTTCCCCGTCTACACCACGGTCGCCTCCGCACTCCGGCATGTCGACCCGCAGCTCGTCGAGGCCGGACGCTCGTTCAGCCTGCGCGGATGGTCGTTGTTCCGCATCGTGCAGCTGCCCGCGGTCGTGCCGTCCGTCGTCTCCGGCCTCCGTCTCGCGCTGGCCCAGGCGTGGTTGTTCCTGGTCGCCGCTGAGCTCATCGCTTCGTCCATGGGGCTCGGCTTCCTGCTCACGGATTCTCAGAACAGCGGTCGAGTGGACCGCATCCTTCTCTCGATCGTGCTGTTGGCTCTGCTCGGCACCATCACCAACGGCGTTCTCGTGCTGGTGGAGAAGTACCTGCTCCGTCGGTGGGTGTGAGCATGACCGAGGTTCGATTGCAGGAGGCTCGCGTCTACGAGCCGTCGGACCACTTCCCACACGCGAACGTGACGGCGGAGGCGTACGCCCGCGCCGCGGCGGACCCCATCGCCTTCTGGGAGGATGCGGCTCGACGGCTCGACTGGGCGGAGCCCTGGCACACACCCCATGAGTGGGAGCCGCCGAGCGGAGATGCGATGCCTGCGGCGCGCTGGTTCACCGGAGGCACGCTCAACGTGGCCGTCAACTGCGTCGACCGGCACGTGGAGTCCGGCCGAGGCGACAAGATCGCCCTGCACTTCGAGGGGGAGCCGGGCGACCGTGTCGCGGTGACGTACTCCGACCTGCGGCAGCGCGTGTGCCGCGCCGCCAACGCCCTCGTGGCGCTCGGCGTCGAGGCGGGCGACCGTGTCGTGATCTACCTTCCCGTGCTCGTCGAGACGATCGTGATCACGCTGGCCTGCGCGCGGATCGGCGCCGTGCACTCGCTGGTCTTCGGGGGCTTCTCCGCCGAAGCCGTGCGCTTCCGCCTCGAAGACACCGGTGCGAAGCTGCTGGTCACGAGCGACGGGCAGTACCGACGCGGCGCTGCCACCGAGATCAAGTCCACGGCCGATGTCGCCGCCTCCGGTCTTCCCGCCCTCGAGCACGTGCTGGTGCTCCGGCGCACGGGCCAGGACGTGCCGTGGACGGACGGGCGCGATGTCTGGTGGCACGACGTCGTCGATACTGCGTCGCCCGTGCACGACGCGCAGCCGTTCGATGCCGAGCATCCGCTCTTCATCATCTACACCTCCGGCACCACCGGGAAGCCGAAGGGCCTCGTGCACACGTCGGGCGGCTATCTCACGCAGGCGAGCTGGGCGCACTGGGCGCACTTCGATGCGAAGCCCGACGACGTGCACTGGTGCACCGCAGACCTCGCCTGGGTCACCGCGCACACCTACGAGATCTACGGACCGCTCTCGAACGGTCTCACCCAGGTCATCTACGAGGGGACCCCGGATTCTCCGCACCGGGAGCGCCATCTCGAGATCATCGAGCGATACGGGGTGACCGTCTACTACACGGCACCCACACTGATCCGCACCTTCATGACCTGGTTCGGCCCCGACCTCCCCGTCGGCCACGACCTCTCGACCCTTCGCCTGCTCGGCACGGTCGGCGAGGCGATCAACCCCGAAGCCTGGGTGTGGTTCCGCCGCAACTTCGGCCGTGACGAGCTTCCGGTGATCGATACGTGGTGGCAGTCCGAGACGGGCGCCGCGATGATCGCGCCGCTGCCCGGGGTCACACGACTCAAGCCGGGCTCGGCGTCGGTGCCCCTGCCGGGGATCGACGTCGCGGTGGTCGACGAGGACGGACGCGAGGTCGAACCCGGCCGCTCCGGAACGCTCGTGGTCCGCCGCCCGTGGCCCGGGATGGCTCGCACGGTGTGGGGTGACCCGAAGCGCTACCGCGACGCCTACTGGTCGGCGTATGCCGGTCACGGCGAGTTCGGTGGCTTCTACGTCGCCGGAGACGGTGCGACGCGAGACGCCGACGGGTACATCTGGATCCTCGGCCGACTCGACGACGTCGTCAACGTCTCCGGACACCGGCTCTCCACCATCGAGATCGAATCGGCTCTCGTCGCGCATGCCACCGTCGGTGAAGCCGGCTCCGCCGGCGTGTCCGACCCGATCACCGGGCAGGCCGTCGTCGCGTTCGTGACACCGTCGGGCCGCGCAGAAGTGACGCCGGCCGACCTGCGTGCGCAGGTCGCGCAGTCGATCGGCCCTGTCGCCAAGCCAAAGCACATCGTGGTGGTACCGGACCTCCCCAAGACACGCTCGGGCAAGATCATGCGGCGACTCCTGGCGCAGCTGTGGGAGGCCGAGCAGGACCGCCGAGCAGGTCGCGATGCCCAGCCGCTCGGAGACACGACCTCGCTGCAGAACCCCTGGGCCGTCGACGACATCGCCGACGTGCTCGGTAGCGCTGAACTCTCGACACCGCTGAACTCTCGACACCGCTGAACTCTCGATACCGCTGAACTGAGGACATCATGACGGAAGAACATCGCTTCGGGTTCCGTACCCGGGCCCTGCACGCCGGCGGAACCCCTGACGCCTCGACCGGCGCGCGGGCGGTGCCGATCTATCAGACGACATCGTTCGTGTTCGACGACGCGGCGGACGCCGGCAACCTCTTCGCGCTGCAGAAGTACGGCAACATCTACTCCCGGATAGGCAACCCCACGGTCGCGGCCCTCGAGGAGCGTCTGGCGTCACTCGAAGGCGGGATCGGCGCCGTCGCCACCGCATCCGGGATGAGCGCGGAGTTCATCACGTTCGCAGCCCTCGTCGGCGTGGGTGACCACGTCGTCGCCGCTGCGCAGTTGTACGGCGGCACCGTGACTCAGCTGGACGTGACGCTGCGCCGCTTCGGTGTGGAGACCACATTCGTCGCCTCGACCGATCCTGCCGACTTCGCCGCCGCTATCCGTCCGGAGACGAAGGTCGTCTACGTCGAGATGATCGGCAACCCCTCGGGAGAGATCGCCGACGTCGAAGGACTGGCGGCCGTCGCCCATGCGGCCGGTGTGCCGCTCGTGGTCGATGCGACGCTGGCGACCCCGTACCTCGCGCGTCCCCTCGAGCACGGCGCCGACATCGTCATCCACTCCGTGACGAAGTTCCTCGGTGGACACGGCACCACGCTCGGCGGCGTCGTCATCGAGAAGGGCACGTTCGACTGGGGCAACGGCAAGTTCCCGCAGATGACCGAACCCGTCGACTCGTACGGCGGCATCAAGTGGTGGGACAACTTCGGGGAGTACGGCTTCCTCACCAAGCTCCGATCCGAACAGCTGCGCGACATCGGCCCCGCGCTCAGTCCGCAGTCGGCGTTCAATCTGCTCCAGGGTATCGAGACCCTTCCGCAGCGCATCGACGCGCATCTCGCGAACGCCCGGGTCGTCGCGGACTGGCTCGCCTCCGACCCGCGGGTCGCCTACGTGACCTGGGCAGGGCTCGAAGGACACCCGCATCATGAGCGTGCGGCCAAGTACCTGCCCCTCGGGCCCGGTTCGGTGTTCGCCTTCGGGGTCGCGGCCGAAGACGGGAGGGCGGCGGGGGAGACGCTGATCGAGAACCTGCAGCTGGCCTCCCACCTCGCGAACATCGGAGATGCCCGCACCCTGGTCATCCACCCGGCGTCGACGACACATCGCCAACTCACCGAGGAGCAGCTCGTCGCCGCAGGCGTGCGTGCAGATCTGATCCGCATATCGGTCGGGCTGGAAGACGCCGACGACATCATCTGGGACCTCGACCAGGCACTCACCACGGCGACAGGAACGAACCGATGAACGCGACGACCTCGGGCGATGCGTGCGCGCTGCCCACCGTGACGGATTCTGCGGCCTGCGCGCTGCCCGGCGCGACGGCGACCATCCCCGGGCGCACCTGGATCGGGCCGAGCCAGCAAGAGCGCTTCGGTCTGCTGCGACGCGCGACATCCATCGCGATCGTCGGCGCCTCGAACAATCCTGCGCGTGCGTCGTACTTCGTGGCGACATACCTGCTCTCCAGCACGGCCTATGACGTCTACCTCGTGAACCCCCGAGAGACCCGGATCCTGGGGCGGCCCGTGTACGCGACGCTGAGCGACCTCCCCGTGGTACCCGACATCGTGGACGTGTTCCGTCGGCATGATGACCTTCCCGGCATCGCTCAGGAGGCGATCGAGGTGGGTGCCCAGACGCTGTGGCTGCAGCTGGGGTCCTGGAACGAGGACGCGGCGGCCATCGCGGAACGTGCAGGTCTCTCGGTGGTCATGGACCGGTGCATCAAGATCGAGCACGCGCGGTTCCACGGCGGCCTGCATCTGGCGGGCTTCGACACGGGCGTGATCAGCTCGCGACGTCAGCTGCTCGCGAGGTGAGGAGCGGCCGCAGCGAACCTTAGACTGGCGGCATGCCCCTCATCGCGCTCACCGGCGGCATCGCCTCCGGGAAGTCGACCATCGCCCGGCGTCTGGCGGAGCACGGCGCCATCGTCGTCGATGCCGATCAGATCGTGCGTGACGTGCAGTCGCCCGGGTCGCCTGTGCTCGTGCGGATCGCCGAGACCTTCGGTGCCGATGTCATCGCGCCCGACGGCTCTCTCGACAGGGCGGCGCTCGGCGCGAGGGTCTTCGGCGACGCCGACCTCCTCGCGCAGCTGAACGCGATCGTGCATCCGGCGGTGCGCGAAGAGTCGCAGCGCCGCTTCGACGCGGCCTTCGCCGACGATGCCGACGCGGTCGTCGTCTACGACGTGCCCCTTCTTGTCGAAGCACGGGTGGACGACCCCTGGGACCTCATCGTGGTCGCGCACGCCCCGGCCGCTGTGCGTCGGCAGCGACTCGTCGAGCTGCGCGGGATGGACGAGCGCGCGGCGCAGGACCGGATAGACGCCCAGGTCTCCGACGAAAGACGTCTCGCGATCGCCGATGTGGTGATCGACACGTCCGACTCTCTCGAGCGCACACGCGCGCAGACGGATTCCCTCTGGGAGCGGATCAGCGCACGGTGACCTTCTCCGGTCACGCCCCGGGCTCCCGCGAGTATCGGCGTCTCATCGTCGGTCTGTTCTTCGCGGGGATCGCGACGTTCGCACAGCTCTACTCGGCCCAGGCCGTGCTGCCGCAGATCTCCTCCGATCTCGCGGTCGCCCCGGCGACGGCAGCCCTGAGCGTGTCTGCCGCGACGCTCGGCCTCGCGCTCGCGGTCATCCCCTGGTCGGTGGTCGCTGATCGCATCGGTCGTGTGCCCGCCATGGCCACGGGCGTGCTCACAGCCACGGTGTTCGGTCTCACCGCCCCGCTGAGCGGCGAGATCGGGATGCTTCTCGTCCTGCGTTTCGCGGAAGGGGTGGCGCTGGGAGCGGTGCCGGCTGTGGCGCTCGCCTATCTCAGCGAGGAGGTGGAGGCCCGCCACGCCGCCGCTGCGGCGGGAAGCTACATCGCCGGGACCACGGTCGGTGGTCTGCTCGGCCGCATCGCGTCGGGGATCGTCGGGGAGGTCGGCGGATGGCGCGCCGGCATCCTGTCGGTCGCCGTGATGTGCGCGGTCGCCGCCGCGCTGTTCCTCTGGCTCACTCCGCGCGCCAGGGGGTTCGTCCCCGGTCGTCTGCGCGCCGATCGCGGGCCCGGCATCCTGGAGAAGCTGCGTGCGCCGTTGCGCTCGCCCTTGCAGTGGGCGCTGTACGCGCAGGGATTCCTGCTGATGGGCGCTTTCGTGGCGGTCTACAACTACCTCGGCTTCCATCTGTCGGCCGAACCGTTCGTGCTGCCCGCCTGGGTGGTCACGCTGCTCTTCCTCGCCTACCTGGCCGGCACGGTCTCGTCTCCCTGGGCCGGGGCGCTCGCCTCGCGGGTCGGGCGCTTCCCCGTGCTGCTCGCCTCGATCGCTGTGATGGCCGCGGGCGCCGGCCTGCTGCTCGTGCCGGTGGCGACGATCGTGCTGGGCGGTCTCGTGCTCTTCACTGCCGGGTTCTTCGGAGCCCATGCCGTCGCCTCCGGATGGACGCCGGTCGCGGCAGGCCCCGCCAGCCGGGCCCAGGCGTCGTCGCTGTACTACTTCGCCTACTACGCCGGGTCGAGCCTGTTCGGGTGGATGCTCGGCCTCGTGTTCGGCGCCGCGAACTGGGGCTGGTTCGTCGCCGTCATCGTCGCGATGTGCGGCGTGGCTGCTCTCGCGGCCGTCTCGGCTCTGCGCGGCGCACCCACAGGGCAGTCGTCTTCCTGAAAGAAACTCCTCATGCTGTCGCGGCGGGCGACGCCGTGCGCATGGATGCGACCGGGGTGGATCCCTCTTGACGGCCTCGATGTCGGAGGGGCGGCATACGCTGGAGGTATGCAACCCACGCGCAGTGTCCGTCCTTTCGAGGTCATCAGCGAGTATGAGCCCGCGGGCGATCAGCCGAAGGCCATCGCCGACCTGGCGGCGCGCATCAACGCGGGAGAGACCGACGTCGTGCTGCTCGGCGCGACCGGTACCGGAAAGTCCGCGACGACGGCGTGGTTGGTCGAGCAGGTGCAGCGCCCGACGCTCGTTCTCGCACACAACAAGACGCTCGCCGCACAGCTCGCGAACGAGTTCCGCGAGCTCATGCCGAACAACGCCGTCGAGTACTTCGTGTCGTACTACGACTACTACCAGCCCGAGGCCTACGTGCCCCAGACCGACACCTTCATCGAGAAGGACTCCTCGATCAACTCCGAGGTCGAGCGACTGCGCCACTCCACGACGAACTCGCTGCTGAGCCGCCGCGACGTCATCGTCGTCTCGACCGTGTCCTGCATCTACGGACTCGGGGCTCCCGAAGAGTACCTGCGCGCCATGGTCGCCCTTCAGGTGGGGGAGCGCTACGACCGTGACGCCCTCATCCGCCAGTTCATCGCGATGCAGTACAACCGCAATGACGTCGACTTCTCGCGAGGCAACTTCCGGGTGCGCGGCGACACCATCGAGATCATCCCCGTCTACGAAGAGCATGCGATCCGCATCGAGCTGTTCGGCGACGAGATCGAGGCTCTGTATTCGCTCCACCCGCTCACAGGAGAGGTCATCGAGAAGCTCGACGCCGTGCCGATCTTCCCCGCCTCGCACTACGTGGCCGGCACCGATGTCATCCAGCGTTCGATCGGCACCATCGAGACCGAGCTGGAAGAGCGCCTGGCCGAGTTCGAGCGGCAGGGGAAGCTCCTCGAGGCGCAGCGTCTGCGCATGCGCACCACTTTCGACCTCGAGATGCTGCAGCAGTTGGGCTTCTGCTCCGGCATCGAGAACTACTCGCGCCATATGGATGGACGCGCGCCCGGCGAGCCGCCGCACACCCTGCTCGACTTCTTCCCCGACGACTTCCTGCTGGTGATCGACGAGTCGCACGTGACCGTCCCGCAGATCGGTGCGATGTACGAGGGCGATGCATCGCGCAAGCGCACACTCGTCGACCACGGGTTCCGGCTGCCGAGCGCCATGGACAACCGCCCGCTGCGCTGGGACGAATTCAAGAACCGCATCGGTCAGACCGTCTACCTGTCCGCCACTCCCGGCAAGTACGAGATGGGCATCGCCGATGGCATCGTCGAGCAGATCATCCGCCCGACCGGTCTCGTCGACCCGGAGATCGTGGTGAAGCCGTCGAAGGGGCAGATCGACGACCTGCTCGAGGAGATCAGGGTACGGGTCGAGCGCGACGAGCGCGTCCTCGTCACGACTCTCACCAAGAAGATGGCTGAGGAGCTCACCGACTTCCTCGGTGAGCACGGGGTGCGGGTGCGCTATCTGCATTCCGATGTCGACACCCTGCGCCGCGTCGAGCTGCTCAGCGAGCTGCGCGCCGGCGTGTACGACGTCCTCGTGGGCATCAACCTCCTGCGTGAGGGACTCGACCTTCCCGAGGTCTCCCTCGTCGCGATCCTCGACGCCGACAAGGAGGGGTTCCTGCGTTCGGGGACCTCGCTGATCCAGACCATCGGTCGTGCGGCCCGAAACGTGTCCGGCGAGGTGCACATGTACGCCGACAAGATGACCGACTCGATGACGAAGGCGATCGAGGAGACCGACCGGCGTCGCGAGAAGCAGGTCGCGTACAACAAAGAGCACGGCATCGACCCGCAGCCGCTCCGCAAGCGCATCGCCGACATCACCGAGGTGCTGGCGCGTGAGGGCGCCGACACGGCAGAGATGTTGTCCGGTCGCGGTCGCGCCACCGGCAAGGGCAAGTCGCCCACGCCGAACCTGCGCCGCACGGGTATCGCGGCCGAGGGGGCGCAGCAGCTCGAAGCCACGATCCAGGATCTGTCCGATCAGATGCTCGCGGCAGCGGCCGAGTTGAAGTTCGAGCTCGCCGGGCGCCTGCGTGACGAAGTGCAGGACCTCAAGAAAGAGCTCCGTGCCATGGAGCGCGCCGGGCACGCGTAGGAGGCGGGCTGATGGACGCTGCGGGGAACGAACTTGCCGATCGGGTGCGTGCGTTGCTGGGCGTGGACACCGAGATCGAAGAGCGTCGGATGTTCGGTACCAGGGCGTTCCTCGACGACGGCCGCATCCTCGTCGGCGCGCGTCCGGGTGGCGTCCTTCTGGTGCGCGTCGATGACGAGAACGGTGCCGCGCTGCTCACGGAGCCCGGAGCAGCGCGGGCCGTCATGGGTGCGCGCACGATGAGCTCCGGCTGGCTCGACGTGGCTGCCGGGGCCATCGAGGACGACACCGCGCTCATGTTCTGGCTCGACGTCGCTCGGGAGTCGACGGGTTCGGCGAACGAGGCTCCAGAGGAGAACTGACGCGACGGGCGGGACCGTCGCCAAGGTCGAGGCTGCTACGGGCAGTGCACCAGGGTCTTCGGCCCGGTGCGGTCGATCTCGTGCTCCGTCATCGGTGCGCCGCAGAGAGGGCAGGCGCGCTCGGCGCGCTCTGCGGCGCTCGGGGGCGGAGTCTTCTCGTAGGGACCGACGGATGCGGGTCCCGCGAACCGGATGAGGTTCGTGTTCACCCAGGAATACAGCCCTCCGGCGTCGCGGATGCGAGTACGGAGGGGCGGGCGATCGGAATCCTGTGCCATGTTCATTAGTGTACTAACTATTAGTGCAGATGTATAGTCTCCCTTGTGACAGCATCCGATGACCTGCTCCGGCTCGAGAACCAGCTCTGCTTCGCCCTGGTGACCGCGGCGCGCAATGTCGTCGCCCTGTACCGTCCCATCCTCGAGCCGCTGGGCCTGACTCATCCCCAATACCTCGTCATGCTGGCACTGTGGGAGCGGTCGCCGCGGACTCTCAACGACCTGGCGATCGATCTCGCCATGGAGCCGGCGACGGCTTCGCCGCTCGTGAAGAGGCTGGAGACGGAGGGGCTGGTCGTGCGTCAGCGCAGCAGCGAGGACGAGCGGCGCCTGGAGATCACGCTCACGCCGGCGGGAACGGCGTTGCGTGACCGGGCGGTCGACGTTCCGCACCAGGTCATGGCGGCGGTCGGCATGGGCGTCGACGAGATCGCGGCGCTTCGGGACGGTCTCGGACCTTTCGCGGGGCGTCGTCCTGACCTGGGCTGACGCGTCGTGCGCCCACGGCTCGCGGGAATCGACGACCACGAGGTGGGGGAGCAGCCCCCTAGGGTGGAGGCATGTCGCGCCCCGAGCCCTCGATCCCGGTGCGGGAGCGTGCCGGGACAGACCGGCCGCGGGGGCTTCTGCTCCCGCTGATCGCGATAGCCGGCTTCTTCGCGACGATCATGTTCGCTGCCTCGGCACAGGGCCTTCCGCAGTTCGGAGGATGGTTCACCGCTACCGAGGAACGGGCAGGTGACGACGTCCTGCCGACGGCGCCGACGGAGACCGCGCCACCGCCGTTCGATCCCCCTGAGGATTCGCCGTTGCTCGCGATCATCGGCTACGTCCTCGCGGCGGTCGTCGTCGCCGTCGTGCTCGCGATGGTGTACCTCGGTCTTCGACTCCTGATCCGCTACCTCGTGGGTCTCTGGCGTGACCGTCCGCTCGCGCGTCGCGAGGCGGCGCGGGTCGATGCCCGGGTCGTCATCGCACCCGCGGCCCACGCCGAACCGGACGAGGCGACGATCCAGCGTGGAATCGCGGAGGCGCTGAGGACGATCGACGGTCGGCCTCTGCCCGGCGACAGCATCGTGGCGGCGTGGGTGGGCCTGGAGGAATCGGCGGCGGATGCCGGCGCCGGCCGCGGCGTCAACGAGACGCCGTCGGAGTTCACCGTTCGCATTATCGGCCGACGCGCGGGGATCGCCGACGATGTCGTCGCCCTGCTGGGCCTCTACGAACAGGTGCGCTTCGGCGGGCACGACGCCGACGAGCGCGATCGGGCCCGAGCCGCCGACTGCCTCCGCGGCATCCAGAAGGGCTGGCGATGAAGAGACGGATCCTGGTCCTGGGCGTCGGTGCCGCCGTCGCTGTGATCGTCCTGCTCCTGCTCGGCCAGGTGGGCTTTCCGGTTCCGTTCGTCCTCGCCTGGATGATCCTCGCCATCGCGGTGGTGTGCGCCTGCCGACAGGAGTTCATCGAGGTCGGGCCTGTCTGGCCCCCCGAGAAGCCGAGCCGCAAGACGCGCGGCTCGGAAGTATCCCGCATGGCCTGGGCGATCAACACGCGCACGGGAGTCGCCGGGCACGTCGTCGTGAGCCGGGTGCAGAGCGTGTTGAGAAGACGACTCGCCCTGCGTGGACTCGACCTCGACGATCCCACGCATCACGCGCGCATCGACGCGCTGCTCGGCGGGGGAGTGCGCGACGCCCTGCACGGTCGTGAAGTGCGGAGCACCGACATCGAGATCGTGCTCGACGCGATCGAACGAATCCCGAATGACACGGAGGAGACCGGATGAGCAGCCAGGAGACCACGCAGATCGCCGCCACGGGGCGTCGAGTGCTCGACAGCGTACGCGGCGCCGTCGTCGGGATGGACGAGCCCCTCACGATCGCCCTCGCTGCGATCCTCGCGGGTGGCCACGTGCTCTTCGAAGACGTTCCGGGGTTGGGGAAGACTCTCGCGGCGAGGAGCCTGGCGTCCGCGCTCGGCCTCGGTTTCCGTCGCCTGCAGTGCACGCCGGACATGCTCCCGGGCGACGTCACCGGCTCCTACGTGTATGCACCGGCCTCCGGTGAGTTCGTGTTCCGACCCGGCCCCATCTTCACCGGCCTGCTCCTGGCCGATGAGGTGAACCGCACCACTCCCAAGACCCAGTCGGCGATGTTGGAGGCGATGGCCGAGCATCAGGTCACCGTCGAGGGCAACAGCTTCGCCCTACCGCATCCGTTCCACGTAATCGCGACCTCGAATCCGATCGAGTACGAGGGCACGTACGCGCTTCCCGAGGCGCAGCTCGACCGGTTCATGGTGCGGCTCGCCGTCGGATACCCCGGGCCGGACGATGAGACGCGCATCATCCTCGACCGCGTACGCCGACAGAGCCCCGATGCGTTCGTCGATCCGGTCATCGACGAACGGGGGCTCCTCGCGATCCAGGCAGCCGTCGAGAGGATCCACGTCGATGCCGATGTCGCCCGGTACTGCGTGGAGCTCACGAGGTCGACGCGGGATGCGACGCATGTCGCGGTCGGCGCCTCGCCGCGCGGATCGCAGGCTCTCGTCCTGCTCGGCCGCGCACTCGCGGCCCTGGACGGTCGCGATTACGTGCGGCCGGACGACATCAAGCGCATCGCGGAACCCGTGCTCGCGCACCGGCTGACCCTGACGCCGCAGGCCTGGGCGCAAGGAGTGGATCCCCGGTCCGTCGTGGCGACGGTGGTCGAGGCCACGCCGGTGCCGCCGACCGTGGCCGCGGTGCGATGACCGAGCAGGTCCGTGTCACGGCACGTGCCCCCGTGCACTGGAGTCGGACGCCCGTGATCGCGATCGGACTCGCCGGCTCGACGATCCTCGCTGCCGTGGGGCTCGTCTTCTCGCGACCCGACGTGATCGGCATCGGGCTTCCGCTCGCGCTCGCGACGGCATGGATGCTGCTGCGTCGGCCCGGTGACGATGTGCTGTCGATCGAGCTGCGTGCACGCCCGGAGCGCTCGGACGGCTCATCGGAGGTCATCGCCGCGGCAGATGCGGTCCTCGACGGCGACTGGCTCCAGATCGCGGTCGATCAGGAGGAGCAGCGGTCGGGGGTCGCCGACGTGAAGGTCGGGAGCTCCGTCCTCACGTCGCGCAACCGCCTGCAGCACTCCGGTCCTCTGGAGCTGCTCGGAGTGACCGTGCGCGGGGTCGCTCTCGACGGCGCGTGGGTCACCGAGGCTGCTCCTCGCGTCGCACTGGAGTGGAATACACCGCCGCGGCATGTCCGGATCGGGCGTCTCCCGGTCGCGCCGCGATTGAGGGGTCTGCACGGTGCCCATGAGGGATCGCGGCCCGGCCATGGCGGAGACTTCCGCGACATCCATCCGTTCGCCCCCGGCGACGAACTGCGCCGCGTCGACTGGCGGGCGACCGCGCGCGCCGCTCGCCGACCGGGTGAACTGCTCGTGCGACGCACTGCCACCCTCAGCGATTCCTCGGTGGTGATCGCGGTCGACACCGCGGAGGATCTCGGGACCGTCGTCGCCGCCTGGGGAGCGGACGATGCCGACCGGGCAGGCGTCACCTCGCTGGACCTCGCGCGGGAGGCCGCGCTGTCCATCGCCACCGCGGCGGTCGGCGTCGGTGATCGGGTGGCGTACCACGCGCTGTCGCCCGGAGGTCTCAGCCTTCCCTCCGGTGGAGGTGCACGTCATCTCGCGCGGGTGCGGGACGTGATCGCGGCGACGGGTCAGAGTGACGAGGACTCCCGGTACCGCCGGTCGCCGGTCGTGCCTGCGGGATCCATCGTCTTCGTGCTCTCCACGTTCTTCGACGGTGTCGCCGCCCAGCTCGCCATCCGTTGGCGGGCGGCGGGGCACGCCGTGGTCGCCGTCGACGTGCTCCCGGCTCCGGACGAGAGCCGGCTCAGCCGTGAGCAGCGCATCGCGCTCCGGACCCTGCTCGCGGAACGCGCGGACATCCTCGTCGAGCTCCGGCATGCCGGCGTAGAGGTCGTCGCGTGGACGGATCAGGACGTCGACGTCGCGATGCGGCTCGCGGCGCTCCGTCAGCAGCGGATGCGGACGGTGCGGCGGTGAAACGCGGTCTCCGTTCGTTCCGGGTGCGGGCGGCTGTGCCCGGCGTCACGGTGCGGCTCCTGCTCGTCGCGATGGTATGGGCAGGGGCGGTCGTGCTCGTTCCATTCCCGTTGTGGCAGGGCGTGGCGGTGATCGCCGCGGTCCTCGCTGTCGTGCTCCCGCGGTCCCTGGCGGCGTGGTTCGCGGCGGCGTGCCTGGTGTTCGGAGTCCTCCTGACCCCACCCGATCCGGGACGCACAGCCCTCGCCGTCCTGCTCGTCCACGCGATCCACGTGCTCGCATCGTTGAGCCTCGTGATCCCGATCTCCTCGCGTGTCGCCCTCGCCGTCCTGGGGCCGAGCCTGTCGCGCTTCTGCATCATCCAGCTGCTGGCGCAGCCCGTCGTCCTCGCGGCCTGGTTGCTGGCGCCGTCGAACGTCGAGCAGGGGATCACGGCGCTCGCCCCGCTCGCCGCAGTGATGCTCGTGCTCGGTGTCGGGCTGGCGCTGAGAGCCGTCCGGAGCTCGGATGTGCCGCGGCCGGCACGATCGGCGGGAGAGGAATCGGTCGCCGAGCGTCCTCGCGGAGCCAATGTCCGTGGCCCCTCGTAGACTTGTTCGGTGCCCATCGTCCCCGTTGCCTCCTCCGGAAAACTCAGTGTCCGCGGTGCCCGCGTCCACAACCTCAAGAACGTCGACATCGACATTCCCCGCGACTCCCTCGTCGTGTTCACCGGCCTGTCCGGATCGGGGAAGTCCAGCCTCGCGTTCGACACGATCTTCGCCGAGGGGCAGCGTCGCTACGTCGAATCGCTGAGCGCGTACGCGCGCCAGTTCCTCGGCCAGGTCGACCGACCGGACGTCGATTTCATCGAGGGCCTCAGCCCTGCCGTCTCGATCGACCAGAAGTCGACCAACCGGAACCCGCGATCGACCGTCGGCACGATCACCGAGATCTACGACTACATGCGCCTGCTCTGGGCGCGTATCGGTATTCCGCACTGTCCTGAATGCGGCGAACGCATCCAGCGTCAGACGGTGCAGCAGATCGCCGATCAGTTGATGGAGCTCCCCGAGCGCACGCGCTATCAGGTCGTCGCGCCGATCGTCTCGCAGAAGAAGGGCGAGTTCGTCGACCTGTTCCGCGAGCTCGGTGCCAAGGGATACTCGAGGGCCATCGTCGACGGCGACCTCATCCAGCTCGCCGAGCCGCCCACGCTGAAGAAGAGCTACAAGCACGACATCGCGGTGGTGGTCGACCGTCTGGTCGCGTCCGACGACATCCTCGGGCGCGTCACCGACTCAGTCGAGACCGCGCTCGGGCTCGCGGGCGGCGTGGTGCAGATCAACTACGTCGACGGCGAGGGCGACGACGCGTGGCAGACGTTCTCCGAGAAGCTGGCCTGCCCGAACGGGCACGCCCTCACTCTCACCGAGATCGAACCGCGCACGTTCTCGTTCAATGCGCCGTTCGGCGCCTGCCCTGCATGCTCGGGGCTCGGCACGCGCATGTCCGTCGACGTCGATCTGATGCTCGGCGACGAAGACCTCTCGATCCGCGAGGGCGTCATCATCCCGTGGACGACTCAGGGAAAGGGCCTGTTCCAGTACTACGAGCGTCTGCTCGAAGGTCTTTCCAATGATCTCGACTTCTCCTTGGACACCCCCTGGCGCGAACTCCACTCCGACGTGCAGAACGCCGTGCTGCGCGGCGAGAACTACAAGGTCTCCGTCAAGTGGAAGAACCGCTACGGCCGCGAGATGCGATACACCTCCGGTTTCGAGGGTGTGGTTCCGTACATCGAGCGGCAGTACCTGCAAGCCGAGTCCGACAACCAGCGCAACCGCTGGGGTGAGTACCTCCGCGAGGTGCCCTGCCCCGTGTGCGATGGCAACCGGCTCAAGCCCGAGGTCCTGGCCGTGCAGGTGCACGGTCATTCCATCGCCGAGGTCTCGCATCTCAGCCTCGCCGACGCGCGCGCTTTCATGGAGACCCTCACCCTCACCGACCGTGAAGCGAAGATCGCGGCCCAGGTGCTGCGCGAGATCCGCCTCCGCCTCGACTTCCTTCTGCAGGTCGGTCTCTCGTACCTGAACCTCAGTCGTTCGGCGGGCTCCCTCTCCGGTGGAGAGGCGCAGCGCATCCGGCTGGCGACGCAGATCGGCTCGGGGCTGACCGGCGTGCTCTACGTGCTCGATGAACCGTCGATCGGACTGCACCAGCGCGACAACCGCCGCCTGATCGAGACGCTGCTCACCCTGCGCGACCTCGGCAACACCCTGATCGTGGTGGAGCACGATGAAGAGACCATCGAGGCAGCGGACTGGGTCGTCGACATCGGTCCCGGTGCCGGAGTCAACGGTGGCGAGGTCGTGCATTCGGGCCCGTATTCGGCGCTGCTCAATGACAGCGCATCGATGACGGGGGAGTACCTCTCCGGTCGCCGCGAGATCCCGATGCCGACGAAGCGGCGGAAGATCGACAAGAAGCGGATGCTCAGTGTGGTCGGGGCCCGTGCGAACAACCTCCGCAACGTCACCGCCGACTTCCCGCTCGGCGTCCTGACCGCGGTCACGGGGGTCAGCGGCTCCGGCAAGTCGTCGCTCGTCAACGACATCCTCTACCAGGTGCTGGCGTCGCGCTTGAACGGTGCACGCACCGTTCCCGGCAAGCACACGCGGGTGACCGGGCTCGACAACCTCGACAAGGTCGTGCACGTCGATCAGGCACCGATCGGCCGCACCCCGCGATCGAACCCGGCCACCTACACGGGGGTGTTCGACCGTATCCGCACGCTTTTCAGTGAGACACCGGAAGCGAAGGTCCGTGGATACCAGCCCGGCCGATTCAGTTTCAACGTCAAGGGCGGCCGATGCGAGGCATGTTCCGGTGACGGCACGATCAAGATCGAGATGAACTTCCTGCCCGACGTGTACGTCGACTGCGAGGTCTGCCACGGCAAGCGTTACAACCGCGACACGCTCGCCGTGCACTACAAGGGCAAGAACATCGCCGAAGTGCTCGAGATGCCGATCGAGGAGGCAGCCGATTTCTTCGAGCCCATCCAGGCGATCCACCGCTACATGAAGACGCTCGTCGACGTCGGGCTCGGGTACGTGCGGCTGGGCCAGTCGGCGACGACGCTCTCCGGCGGCGAGGCGCAGCGCGTCAAGCTGGCGACCGAGCTCCAGCGTCGCAGCAACGGGCGCAGCATCTACGTGCTCGATGAGCCGACCACGGGTCTGCACTTCGAAGACGTCCGCAAGCTCCTCGAGGTGCTCAACGGCCTGGTCGACAAGGGCAACACGGTGATCGTCATCGAGCACAACCTCGACGTGATCAAGTCGGCGGACTGGGTGATCGACCTCGGACCTGAAGGCGGTTCCGGCGGTGGCCAGATCGTCGCCACGGGTACCCCGGAGCAGATCGCCCGCGTCGAGGCGAGCCACACCGGGCTGTTCCTCGGCGAGATCCTGGGTGAGGGGCGCTCCGCGCGGAAGGCCAGCTGATGGCCGATGTGCTGTCGTACAAGCCGAGGCCGGGGGAGATTCCCACCGACCCCGGCGTGTACCGCTTCCGCGACTCTGCCGGCCGTGTGCTCTATGTGGGCAAGGCGAAGAACCTGCGTCAGCGTCTGTCGAACTACTTCGCACCTTTGCGCACGCTGCATGAGCGCACCCGTCGTATGGTCACCACCGCCTCGTCCGTCGAGTGGACGGTGGTCCCCACCGATGTCGATTCGCTGCAGCTCGAATACATGTGGATCAAGGAGTTCGATCCGCCCTTCAACGTGCGTTACAAGGACGACAAGTCCTACCCGTTCATGGCCGTGACTCTCGCGGACGAAGCACCCCGAGTGATCGTCACCCGCAACCGCAAGATCCCCGGCGCACGGTACTTCGGTCCGTTCCCGAAGGTCTGGGCGGTGCACGAGACCATCGACCTGATGATCAAGGTCTTCCCGATCCGCACGTGCAGCGACTCCAGCTACCGGCGTGCCATGCAGACAGGCCGTCCGTGCTTTCCCGGGCAGATCGGCAAGTGCGGGGGCCCCTGCTCGATGACAGTGAGCATCGAGGAGCACCGTGCCATGGTCGACGACTTCGTCGCCTTCATGGCAGGTGGCGATGAGCGTTTCACCCGCGAGCTCACGAAACGGATGCTGGCGGCATCCGCGGCGATGGACTATGAAGCAGCGGCCAAGTACCGTGACAAGCTCTCGGCGATCGAAGCCGTGCTGGGCAAGAGCGCACTGGTCCTCCCCAGCGACGAGGACGCCGATCTGTTCGGGATCGCGGAAGACGAACTCGCCGCCGCAGTCCAGCACTTCGTGATCCGTGGCGGCAGGGTGCGTGGTGTGCGCGCCCTGACCATCGAGAAGGAGATCGACATCTCCAGCGGCGAGCTCGTCGAGCAGGTGCTGCAGCAGGCCTACGGAGAGGCGCAGGACGTTCCGCGTCGGATCCTGGTTCCGACACTGCCCGATGACGCCGCGGAGCTCGAGGTGTGGCTGCGTGAGCGCCGCGGCAAGAAGGTCGAGATCGCGGTCGCGCAGCGCGGCCAGCGTGCCGACCTCATGCGCACCGCCACGCTCAACGCGCAGCAGGCACTGATCCGGCACAAGACGCGACGCACCACCGACTATGTCGCTCGAACCCAGGCGCTGACCGACCTGCAGGAGGCGCTCGGCATGGACGAAGCACCGCTGCGCATCGAGTGCTTCGACATCTCCCACCTCGGTGGCACGAATGTCGTCGCGTCGATGGTGGTGTTCGAAGACGGGCTTCCCCGTAAAGACCAGTACCGGTCGTTCAACATCGCCGAGACGACCGACGACACCGATTCCATGTACCAGGTGCTCCGTCGCCGTCTGGCCTACCTCGATCGTCCCGAAGAGCCCGAGGCCATCGACCCGACGACCGACGAGGTCGTGGCGGAAGACGTCGGGGAGGCGACGGTGCGACGCAAGCCCCGATTCGCCTATCCGCCGCAGCTGCTCCTCGTCGATGGGGGACAGCCGCAGGTGGAGGCCGCGGCCCGAGCGCTCCGCGACGCCGGACACACCGAGATCGCGGTCTGCGGCATCGCCAAGCGTCTCGAGGAGGTCTGGCTCCCCGGCGAGGACTTCCCCGTGATCCTGCCCCGCACGAGCGAAGCCCTGTACCTTCTGCAGCGCCTGCGCGACGAGGCGCACCGGTTCGCGATCACGCATCAGCGCAAGAGGCGGCGCAACGACATCGGCTCGGTGCTCGCCGAGGTACCGGGACTCGGGGCCTCCCGCATCAAGGTGCTGCTCAAGCACTTCGGTTCGGTGACCGCTCTCCGCGCCGCCGAGCCGGAACAGATCGAAGAAGTCCAGGGAATCGGTCCCGTGCTCGCTCAGAACATCCACACGCACCTGTCCACTCGCTAGGCTGGAGGCCGAGGGGGAGAGGGAGCACTGAGCAATGACTGACGGGGAGAAGGGCGAGTTCCTCATCGTCACGGGAATGTCCGGCGCAGGTCGGACGACGGTGGCGAACGCACTCGAGGATCTCGGCTGGTACGTCGTCGACAACCTGCCTCCGCAGATCCTGCGTCCGCTGCTCGATCTGACCGATATGGGCGGCACTGCTCTGCCGAAGGTCGCGGCGGTCGTCGATGTGCGCGGACGCAACCTCTTCGACGACTTTCCCGGCGTGGCGCGCGCACTGCGCTCCCGCGGTTCCGTTCGCGTGCTCTTCCTCGACGCGTCCGACGACGTCCTGGTACGTCGGTTCGAGTCCGTGCGGAGACCGCACCCGCTGCAGGGCGAAGGTACCCTGCTCGACGGCATCCGCATCGAGCGAGCCCGGCTCGCGCCGATCCGGGAAGCAGCCGACCTGGTGATCGACACGTCGACGCTCAACATCCACCAGCTCGCCACCCAGGTCTCCGACATCTTCTCCGAGGAGGGGGAGGCGCGACACCGGGTCACGTTGCTCAGCTTCGGGTTCAAGTACGGGCTGCCGACGGATGTCGACATCGTCGCGGACATGCGATTCCTGCCGAACCCGTTCTGGAACGAGGAGCTACGGGGCCTGACGGGGCAGGACGAGACTGTTCGCGAGTACGTGCTCTCCCGGGATGGCGCGATGGAATTCCTGGACGCCTACTCCGCGGCGCTGGTGCCGGTGCTCGAGGGATATCAGCGCGAGAACAAGAGTCACTCGACGATCGCGATCGGCTGCACGGGGGGAAAGCACCGCTCCGTCGCCATGTCGGAGGAGCTGTCGCGCCGCCTCGCCGCGATCCCAGGCGTCGCCGTGAACGTCCGTCACCGGGACCTGGGCCGAGAGTAGCGGGCCGTCCGGCCGAGTAAGCTGGACGTTTGCGTCGCGATCCGGCGCGTGAACGTGAAGGAGTGTCGTGGCACTAACCACCGACGTCAAGGCCGAGCTGGTCAGCATCCGCAATGCACCCCCGACGGTGCGAGTCGCGGAAGTGACCGCCATCCTCCGGTTCGCCGGTGGTCTGCATTCGATCGCCGGTCGCGTGGCCGTGGAGGCCGAGGTCGACGCGGAGACCCTTGCACGCCGCGTCGCTCGTGACCTCGCCGAGATCTACGGTGTGCGACCCGAGATCGCCCAGGTCCAGTCGAGCACCGCGAACGATGGCGCACGCTGGGCGGTGCGCGTGATCGCGCAGGGGGAGACCCTCGCCCGTCAGACCGGGCTGCTCGACCAGCGTCGGCGCCCCGTGCGCGGATTGCCCAACAGGCTCACCACCGGCTCGCGGGCCGAGGTCGCCGGACTGTGGCGCGGTGCCTTCCTCGCCGCAGGATCCCTGAGCGAGCCCGGACGCTCGGCCATGCTCGAGGTCGTCTGCCCCTCGTCGGAGGCCGCGATGGCCCTCGTCGGTGCGGCGCACCGCCTTGGAGTCGCCGCCAAGGCGCGCGAGGTGCGCGGGATGCCCCGCGTGGTCGTGCGCGAGGGCGAGGCGATCCGCACCATCCTCAACGAGATGGGTGCACAGAAGACCGCCATCGCGTGGGAGGAGCTCCGCCAGCGCCGTGAGGTGCGTGCCGGCGTCAACCGTCTCGTGAACTTCGACGACGCGAACCTCCGCCGTTCCGCACAGGCCGCTGTCGCGGCGTGCGCACGTGTCGAGCGCGCACTGGAGATCCTGGCCGACGAAGTCCCCGATCATCTCAAGGTGGCCGGCGAACTCCGTCTGGCGCACCGCGACGCCAGCCTCGACGAGCTCGGCCACCACGCCGACCCGCCCCTGACGAAGGATGCCGTCGCCGGCCGCATCCGCCGTCTGCTCGCGATGGCCGACAAGCGCGCGCAGCAGGAGGGCATCCCCGGAACGGAAGCCGCGGTCCCCGTCGGACTCGACGTCTGATCCGCCTCTCGACCAAGACCCGCCGACCGGCACCCGGACGGCGGGTCTTTCGTCATACGACGGAAGGATCGGGGGCGCCGCCGCGTTGTCGTCAGTAGGATGAATCACGTCCGCTCTACGCCGCACATCGGCGGCGCGGAGGATCGGCAAGCGCCGCGGCGCGGCGCGGATTGGATGAAAGCGATATGGCGACCTACACGCTCCCCGACCTTCCCTACGACTTCGCAGCCCTGGAGCCGCACATCAGCGGCAAGATCATGGAGCTGCACCACGACAAGCACCACCAGGCCTACGTGACGGGTGCGAACACCGCGCTCGACCAGCTCGCCGAGGCGCGCGAGAGCGGAAACCTCGCGAACGTCAACAAGCTCGAGAAGGACCTCGCCTTCAACCTCGGCGGTCACGTCAACCACTCGATCTTCTGGACGAACCTGTCGCCGAACGGCGGCGGTCAGCCCGAGGGTGAGCTGAAGGCGGCGATCGACGAGTACTTCGGCTCGTTCGAGAAGTTCCAGGCGCACTTCACGGCAGCGGCGACCGGCATCCAGGGATCCGGGTGGGCGGTCCTCAGCTGGGATTCGATCGGCTCGCGTCTGATCATCCAGCAGCTGTTCGACCAGCAGTCGAACACCGCGCAGGGCACGATCCCGCTGTTCCAGCTCGACATGTGGGAGCACGCCTTCTACCTCGACTACCTCAACGTGAAGGCCGACTACGTCAAGGCCGCGTGGAACATCGCGAACTGGGAGAACGTCGCCCAGCGCCTCGACGTCGCCCGCAAGCAGACGAACGGCCTGCTGGTACTGTCGTAATCGGGTCGCGTCCCGACGGGCCACGGCTCGTCGGGACGCCCTCTCAGCCAAAAAACCCCGCGCTTCACGCGTGCTGGAAAGCAGCGTGCAGTGCACGAGAAACAGGGAGACCTGAGTGTCTGTCAAGATCGGTATCAACGGCTTCGGCCGCATCGGACGCAACTACTTCCGCGCGGCTCTCGCGCAGGGAGCGGACCTTGAGATCGTCGCCGTCAACGACCTCACCGACAACAAGACCCTGGCGCACCTGCTGAAGTACGACTCGGTGGGCGGCGTCCTCGACGCCGAGATCAGCTACGACGATGAGAGCATCACCGTCAACGGCAAGACGATCAAGGCGTTCGCCGAGCGCGACCCCGCCAACCTCCCCTGGGGTGAGCTGGGCGTCGACATCGTCATCGAGTCCACCGGCTTCTTCACCAAGGCTGAACTCGCCAAGAAGCACATCGAGGCCGGCGCGAAGAAGGTCCTCATCTCGGCCCCGGGCACCGGTGTCGACGGCACGTTCGTCATGGGCGTGAACGAGGACACGTACAACCCGGAGACCGATCACATCATCTCCAACGCCTCCTGCACGACGAACTGCCTCGCGCCGCTCGCCCAGGTCTTCAACGACGCTTTCGGCATCGACCGCGGCTTCATGATGACGGCTCACGCGTACACCGCGGACCAGAACCTGCAGGACGGCCCGCACAGCGACCTGCGTCGTGCACGTGCTGCCGCGATCAACATCACGCCGGCGTCGACCGGTGCTGCCAAGGCCATCGGCGAGGTGCTCCCGGAGCTGCAGGGCAAGCTCAGCGGCTCGTCGTACCGCGTTCCGGTTCCGACCGGCTCGATCGTCGACCTCACCCTCATCACCGACCGTGAGAACCTGACGGTCGACGAGGTCAACGAGGCGTACAAGAAGGCCGCTGCCGAGGGTCGCCTCGCCGGCTACCTCCAGTACAACGAGGACCCGATCGTCTCGAGCGACATCGTGCACAACCCGCACTCGTCGATCTTCGACTCGACGCTCACCAACGTGAGCGGCAACCTGATCAAGGTCTCCAGCTGGTACGACAACGAGTGGGGCTACTCCAACCGTCTCGTCGACCTGACCGAGTACGTGGCCGAGCGCCTCTAAGCTCAGACACATGACTCTGCGCACCCTGGACACTCTGGGGTCGCTCGAGGGCAAGCGCGTCATCGTCCGTTGTGATCTCAACGTCCCCCTGCGGGACGGGATCATCACGGACGATGGCCGTGTCCGCGCCTCGTTGCCGACCCTCAACGCACTCATCAATGCGGGCGCCCGCGTCGTCGTGTGCTCTCACCTCGGGCGGCCGGACGGCGCGCCCGACCCGAAGTACAGCCTGGAGCCGGTGGCCCAGCGCCTGTCCGAGCTGCTCGGTGCCCCGGTCGCGTTCGCACGCGACACGGTCGGCGAGTCGGCGAAGGACGCCGTGGAGTCCCTCGAGGACGGCGGAGTCGTCGTCATCGAGAACCTGCGGTTCAACCCGGGGGAGACCTCGAAGGACGACGCCACCCGTGCGGCTTTCGCGGCCGAACTCGCGGAGCTCGGCGATGTGCTGGTCTCCGATGGGTTCGGGGTCGTGCACCGCAAGCAGGCGAGCGTCTACGAGCTCGCCGAGCTGCTCCCGTCCGCGGCCGGTCTGCTGATCGCGACCGAACTCGACGTGCTCGACCGTCTGACCGAGAATCCCGAGCGTCCGTACGCGGTCGTGCTCGGCGGCTCCAAGGTCAGCGACAAGCTCGGCGTCATCTCGCACCTGCTGCCGCGCGTCGACAAGATCCTCGTCGGCGGCGGCATGCTGTTCACCTTCCTCAAGGCACAGGGTCACGCCGTGGCGTCGAGCCTGCTGGAAGAGGACCAGCTCGAGACCGTTCGCGGCTACATCGCGGAGGCGGCGGAGCGTGGCGTGGAGCTCGTGCTCCCCACCGACGTCGTCGTCGCCGCATCCTTCGGCGCCGATGCCGCGCACGAAGTCGCTGCAGCCGATGCGATCGAGTCCACGCCGTTCGGTGCCTCCGGCATCGGCCTCGACATCGGCCCGGAGACGGCGGCACGTTTCGCCGAGGTCATCCGCGAGTCGAAGACCGTGTTCTGGAACGGCCCGATGGGCGTGTTCGAGTTCCCGGCGTTCGCGGCGGGTACCAAGACCGTGGCGCAGGCGCTCACCGAGGTCGACGGCCTCAGCGTCGTCGGCGGTGGCGACTCCGCGGCAGCCGTGCGGCAGCTGGGCTTCTCCGACGACCAGTTCGGTCACATCTCGACCGGCGGCGGCGCGAGCCTCGAATTCCTCGAGGGCAAGAAACTACCTGGGCTGGAGGTCCTCGGATGGGCGTGAACTCCCGTACCCCGCTGATCGCGGGAAACTGGAAGATGAATCTCGACCACCTGCAGGCGGTCGCGTTCGTGCAGAAGCTGCACTGGACGTTGAAGGACGCGAAGCACGAAGACGGATCGGTCGAGGTGGCGGTCTTCCCGCCGTTCACGGACATCCGCAGCGTGCAGACGCTCATCGACGCGGACAAGATCCCGTTCGCGCTCGGAGCGCAGGACGTCTCGGCACACGACTCCGGTGCGTACACCGGTGAGGTGTCGGGGGCATTCTTGGCGAAGCTCGACGCGAAGTACGTCATCATCGGTCACTCCGAACGCCGTGAGTACCACTCCGAGGGCGACGACATCGTGGCTGCCAAGGTGAAGGCCTCGCTCAAGCACGGACTCGTCCCGGTGATCTGCGTCGGCGAGACAGCGGGAGACCTCGAGAAGTTCGGCGCCAGTGCGGTCCCGGTGTCCCAGCTCGAGGCCGCGCTCGAGGGCGTCTCGCCGAAGGCGGACATCGTCGTGGCATACGAGCCCGTGTGGGCGATCGGCTCCGGCCAGGCAGCGACCCCGCAGCAGGCGCAGGATGTCTGCGCCGCACTGCGAGCCGTCATCGCGAAGGTCCTGGGCGACGAAGCGGCTGCGCGCACGCGCATCCTCTACGGCGGCTCGGTGAAGTCGGGCAACATCGCCAGCTTCATGCGCGAACCCGATGTGGACGGCGCTCTGGTCGGCGGGGCGAGCCTCGTCGTGGACGAGTTCGCCGCGATCATCCGCTTCGAGAAGCACGTCGGCGTGTGAGTGCAGCGGGGCTTCGGCCCCGCTGCACCGTATACTTGACCGTTACGGGGGCGCTCCGGCCCCAGCGAAAGGCTCTTTCTCGTGGCAATTCTCGAGTTCGTCCTGCAGGTCGTGCTGGGCATCACCAGCGTTCTGCTGACCCTCCTCATCCTCTTGCACAAAGGCCGCGGCGGTGGCCTGTCCGACATGTTCGGTGGAGGCATGACCTCAGCGGTCGGCTCTTCCGGGCTCGCGGAGCGGAACCTGAACCGCTTCACCGTCGTCCTGGCTCTGACGTGGTTCGTCTCCATCGTCGCGCTGGGCCTCATCACGAAATTCGAGGTCATCTGATGGCTACCGGTGGAAACGCGATCCGCGGCACCCGTGTCGGCTCGGGCCCCATGGGCGAGCAGGACCACGGTTATCACGCCGACCGCATCGCAGTCTCGTACTGGGACGGTCTCGGCAACGAGACCGTGCGCTACTTCGCCGCCGGTCTCCCCGAAGAGGAGATCCCGGAAACGATCGATCACCCGCAATCGGGTCTTCCTGCCGGCCGCGACAAGGAGAATCCTCCTGCGCTCGCGAAGGCGGAGCCGTACAAGACGCACCTCGCCTACGTGAAGGAGCGTCGTACCGACGAGGAAGCCGTCCAGCTTCTGGACGACGCGCTCACGCAGCTGCGCGAGCGCCGGGGCCAGTGACCTCGGTCTGACCATCGAAGAAGCCGCCGCGAGTCATCGCGGCGGCTTCTTCCGTACCCTGACACCGTCTTCAGCGGCAGCCCGCTGCGGCGTCGATGTAGTTCTGCGGGGGATAGCCGTACGCCCACACCCCGTTGGCGTCGTCGGTGTAGCCCATGCTGATGGCCCACGCGGTCGCCCACTTCTCGATGCTGTCCTGGGTGGACGAGTCGTACATGCTCTGGCACTTCACGCTGATCGCGTGCCCCACCTCATGGGCGACGAGCGCCTTGCTCCGTGTCGAGGGCCACTGCTCCGCGACCGAGTTCGAGAGCTCGATCGTCGCGCGCCCGGATTCTCCCCACCACCAGGTGGTGTACCCGCCCATGCTGCCGTTGTAGCCGGCCCCGCTCACGACCGGCGACCAGTCGAAGTCGAGGAGCACGCCGGGAGCGAGGGACCGCGCGAAGGCCTCGATCTCGAGCCGCGCGTTCAACAGCGGGCCCGACTTCTCCGCCAGTTCCTCGCCCTCGGTGGCGACGACCCGCGCGGCCGCGTCCTGCAGGGAGACGTAGGCGGTCGCCGCATCCTCATCCACCATCGTCGCGGCGATTGCTTCGGCGGCCGCGTCGCGCAGGGCGATCACGGCCTCGTTGCGGGCGGAGAGGTGCGCGGCCTCGAACGCCGGAGCGGCCGCACCGGCGGCGTTGATCACGGCCAACCCACTCTCCACCACAGCCTCCTGCGTGTCTGCCGTCTCCGCGGAGGCGACAGCGAGCTCATCGGACAGCACGTCGAGATCGTGCCGTCGCTGTTCCAGCTCCGACGTGGCGCCGAACAGTTCCCAGAACCAGCCCGGTTTCGTGCCCACCCCGGCGATCTCGGTCGCGACCACGGCGTCGGCCTCGGAGGCGGCGGTGGTGCCGTCGGCGAGCGCTGAGGCGAGCCCCGCCTGGACCTCCTCGGGCACCGCGATCGGCTGGTTTCCTCGGGCGAGGATCTGTTCCGCCGCCCCGGTGACCGCACGGAGGCCCGCGATCTCCTCACGGACCTGCGTCTTCGTGGTCGACGTGGCCTCGGCGGTGCTCCCGTATCGCGACAGCGCGTTGTCGTACCCGAGGTTCGCCGTCACCTGAGCGAGTGCCAGCCCTGCGATCACGGCCGCTCCGCCGAGCAGTCCGAGGACCACGCCCGTGTGCTTCTTCCGTCGCGGCGATGAAGCAGCAGTGGGGGGACCGGCGGAGAGCAGGACGGGCAGCACGTGCCCGCCCGGGAGCGGCGCCGTGCCTGTCGCGGTCTGGAAAGGGGGCCGGTCGGTCACGTCGTGCCCATTCGATGATGCCTTCCGGTCGGAGACTGCGTGCAGCGATGCTGACAGCGTATTCGACGGGCGGACGCGAGCCGGAGAAGGTCACGGGGAATGCGAGAAGGCCCCCACCGATGGTGGGAGCCTTCTCGAGCGGAGGGGCTGACGGGAATCGAACCCGCATCATTAGTTTGGAAGACTAAGGCTTTACCACTAAGCTACAGCCCCGGATCCGGACCTTCGGAAAGGTTCGGTACCGACTCATCGACTATACCGGACTCTGGCGCATGCTCCGGTCCGTTAGACTCGGTGGGGCTGAATCCGCGTGCGGATTCCCCGGGGCGTAGCTCAGTTTGGTAGAGCGCCCGCTTTGGGAGCGGGAGGTCGCAGGTTCAACTCCTGTCGCCCCGACACAGCCCCCACGGACCTTACAGCCGCGAATCGAAGCGGAAATCACAAGGAGAACACACCAGCATGGCGAACAGCACCGTCGAGAAGCTGACCCCGACCCGGGTCAAGCTCACCATCACGGTCACCCCGGAAGACCTCAAGCCCAGCATCGCTCACGCGTACGAGCACATCGCTCAGGACGTGCAGATCCCCGGCTTCCGCAAGGGCAAGGTCCCGGCTCCGATCATCGACCAGCGCATCGGTCGTGGCGCCGTCATCGAGCACGCCGTCAACGAGGGCCTGGACAAGTTCTTCCGCGAGGCGACGGTCGAGCACAAGCTGCGCGTCGTCGGTCGCCCGGCTGCCGACATCACGCAGTGGCCGAACGAGAAGGATTTCTCGGGTGACCTGCTCGTCGACATCGAGGTGGATGTCCGCCCCGAGATCGAGCTGCCCTCCTACGACGGCATCACCGTGACGGTCGACGCCGTCGAGGCCGATGACGCCGCGCTCGACGCCGAGCTCGACAACATGCGCGCGCGCTTCGGCACGCTGGTCCCGGTCGACCGTCCGGCCGCCGAGGGCGACTTCGTCGAGCTCGACCTCGTCGCCACGATCGACGGTGCCGAGATCGACCGCGCCGAGGGCGTCTCCTACGAGATCGGCTCCGGCGAGCTGCTCGAGGGCATCGACGACGCGATCGAGTCGCTCACCGCCGGTGAGGACACCACCTTCCGCTCCGCTCTCGTCGGTGGCGACCACGCCGGCTCCGAGGCCGAGGTCTCCGTGACCGTCAAGGCCGTCAAGGAGCGCGAGCTCCCCGAGGCCGACGACGACTTCGCGCAGATCGCGAGCGAGTTCGACACGATCGCCGAGCTCCGCGAGAGCCTGGCCGAGCGCGTCGCTCAGCAGGGCGTCTTCACGCAGGGTTCCGCCGCGCGCGACAAGCTCGTCGAGGTGCTGCTCGAGCAGATCGAGATCCCCGTTCCGCCGCAGCTCATCGAGGACGAGGTGCACAACCACCTCGAAGGCGAAGGCCGTCTCGAGGACGAGGTGCACCGCGCCGAGGTCACCGAGGCGAGCGAGAAGCAGTTCCGCACGCAGGTGCTCCTCGACACGATCGCCGAGCAGGCCGATGTGCAGGTCTCGCAGGAAGAGCTCAGCCAGTACCTCATCCAGTCGGCTGCGCAGTACGGCATGGCTCCGCAGGAGTTCGTCGAGGCGCTGCAGTCCTCGAACCAGCTCCCGGCGCTCGTCGGAGAGGTCGCGCGCAACAAGGCCCTCGCGATCGCGCTCGGCAAGGTGAAGGTCGTCGACAGCAATGGCAAGGCCGTCGATCTGTCCGACTTCATCGTCACCGACGACGAGGCGGAGTCCACCGACGCCGAGTCCACCGACGCCGAGGAGAAGCCGGCCAAGAAGGCTCCGGCCAAGAAGCCCGCCGCCAAGAAGGCTCCGGTCAAGAAGGCCGATGACGCTGACGAGGCCGAGAAGCCGGCTGCCAAGAAGCCCGCCGCCAAGAAGGCTCCGGCTGAGAAGGCTCCGGCCAAGAAGGCTCCGGCCAAGAAGGCGGCCGACAAGGCCGAGTGATCGGACACGATCCAGTGAAGAGGGCGGGTGCTGCGGCATCCGCCCTCTTTTCCATCCAGGGAGGGCAATCATGAAGACGTGGGATGAGCGCATCGACGAGGTGTGGGACGACGCGACGGGTGAGGAGGTCGGTGACGACACCATCGCCCGCATCGACGCCCTCGCCGCCGAGCGCGGAGCAGGTGACGCCCGCGCCGAGTTCGAACGCGCGGGCGCGCGGGATTCCGCGGGAAGGCCCGCGGAAGCCATCGTTCTGTATCGGCGCGCGCTGGCATTGGGGTTGGATGCTGAGCATCGCCCGCAATGCGTGATCCAGATGGCGAGCTCGCTGCGGAATCTGGGCGAATACGACGAGGCCCTCGCCGTGATCCGCGCCGAGGAGCAGCTGTCGGCCGACGGTCCCTACCGTGACGCCATCGCGTGCGTGCACGCCCTCATCCTCGCAAGCGCGGGGCGACCGGCGCAGGGTCTCTCGGTGGCGCTGCTCGCCCTGGTCCCGCATCTGCCGCGCTACCACCGGTCGATGACGGCGTATGCCCGCGAGATCGCGGACGCCGACACCTGATATGCCGACGGCGAACACGGCCTGGGTGCCGCGTTGTCGCCGGTAGATTCGAATCACTGAAACACGGAATCAGGAGCTGACATGGCTGCAGAACCCCTCCTCGCAACGAGCGTCTTCGACAGGTTGCTGAAGGACCGCATCATCTGGCTGGGGTCGGAGGTGCGCGACGAGAACGCGAACGAGATCTGCGCGAAGATCCTTCTTCTCGCCGCAGAAGACTCCGAGCGAGACATCTACCTCTACGTGAACTCGCCCGGCGGTTCGATCACCGCGGGCATGGCGATCTACGACACGATGCAGTTCGTGCCGAACGACATCGTCACGGTCGGCATCGGAATGGCCGCATCGATGGGTCAGCTGCTGCTGACCGCCGGCACCAAGGGCAAGCGCTACATCACGCCCAACGCCCGGGTGCTGCTGCACCAGCCGCACGGCGGCTTCGGCGGCACGTCGAGCGACATCCAGACCCAGGCGCAGCTCATCATGTCGATGAAGAACCGCCTCGCGGAGATCACGGCGGCGCAGACCGGCAAGTCGGTCGAGCAGATCAACGCCGATGGTGACCGCGACCGCTGGTTCACCGCCGAGGAAGCGCTCGAGTACGGCTTCGTCGACCACATCCGCGAATCGGCCTCCGACGTCATCGGCGGCGGCGGAACCGACCAGGACACCGAGTAACGGAAAGCGAAAGGACGCTCATGTACACACCCACCTTCCGCTCAGCCGGTGACCTGCCTTCCAGCCGCTACGTGCTCCCGCAGTTCGAGGAGCGCACCGCCTACGGATTCAAGCGCCAGGACCCGTACAACAAGCTGTTCGAAGACCGCGTGATCTTCCTCGGCGTGCAGGTCGATGACGCGTCGGCCGACGATGTCATGGCGCAGCTCCTCGTCCTGGAGAGCCAGGATGCCGAGCGCGACATCACCATGTACATCAACTCGCCCGGTGGTTCGTTCACCGCGATGACGGCGATCTACGACACGATGCAGTACGTCGCACCGCAGATCCAGACCGTCGTGCTCGGCCAGGCGGCCTCCGCTGCGGCCGTGCTGCTCGCGGCCGGCGCGCCGGGCAAGCGCCTCGCGCTCCCGAACGCCCGCGTGCTGATCCACCAGCCCGCGATGGGCGAGGCGGGCCACGGCCAGGCCTCCGACATCGAGATCCAGGCCGCGGAGATCCTCCGCATGCGGACCTGGCTCGAGGAGACCCTCGCCGGCCACACGAAGCGCACGCCGGAGCAGGTGAACCGCGACATCGATCGCGACAACATCCTCTCCGCCGCACAGGCACTGGAGTACGGCATCGTCGACCAGGTCCTCACGACGCGCAAGCGCGTCTGACCCGATCGATCCCGAAGGGCGTCCGTCATCACGACGGGCGCCCTTCGTCGTGCCCGGCGGATGTGCAGAGCCCCCACGCTCGATTGCGCATATGAGCATCATGATGCGCGAACGCTGATGAGGGCCTACTCTGGGAGAGGAAGGAGGATGCCGTGGAAGAAGATCTGCTCATGGTTCGCGTCGCCGAGCTGTACTACGACGAGGACAAGACCCAGGACGAGATCGGCGGACTCCTCAAGATCTCCCGCTGGAAGGTCGGCCGCCTGCTGACGCAGGCTCGCGAACGCGGCATCGTGCGCATCGAGATCGTGCATCCCCGCGCCCGCAGGCTCGGCCTCGAGCGGCTTCTGGTCGACCGATTCGGACTGACGGACGCCGTCGTCGTGCCGGCCCCGGAAGGCGATGACGGCACGCTCGAGCGGGTGGCGCAGGCCGCCGCCGACTTCCTGACCGCACTGCGGCCGGTGCCCCGCACACTCGGGGTGAGCTGGGGGCGCACGCTCCGCGCCGTCGCCGAGGCGCTCCCGGATGGATGGGCGAACGGCGTGACGGTCGTGCAGCTCAACGGGGGAGTGAGCCTGAATCGGCGCTCCGGCGGGGCGGCAGGCCTCGCTGTCACGATCGCTCAGCGCGCGTCTGGCCAGGTCTCGCTGCTGCCGAGCCCGGCCATCCTCGAGCGTGTGGAGACGAAGCAGGCGATCGAGTCCGACCGCACCGTCGCTGCCGTGCTCGAAGAAGCAGCGGAGGCGCAGGCATTCCTGTTCACCGCAGGGCCGTGCGACGCTTCATCCGCGCACGTCGAGAACGGCTACCTCAGCGCTGAGGACGTGGAAGAGCTCGCGCGTCGCGGCGCCGTCGGAGACGTTCTCGGCCGCTACGTCGACGCCGAGGGGAACATCGTCGATTCGCAGCTCGATGCGCGAACGGTCGGCGTCTCGCTCGATCGTCTGCGCGGAGCCGCCCGCGCGATCTTCGTCACGGCGGGCCCCGCCAAGCACGACATCGCACGAACCGTGGTCACCAGCGGCCTGTGCGGCGTTCTGGTGACCGATGAGACCACAGCACGAGCATTGTTGGAGGAACAGTGACGACCAAAGAACTCAGCCGCAGGACGGCGGTGGACGTTCTGGGCGGAGAGCCCGACGACGCCACCCTCCGACGTTTCCTGCACGGACTCCCCGGTGTGGATGCCGTCGGTCTCGAGCAGCGCGCTGCCGGGCTCGGCACCCGCTCCATCAAGACCACCTCGAAGGCGTGGGCCCTCGACACGATCATCAAGCTGATCGACCTCACGACGCTCGAGGGTGCGGACACCCCTGGCAAGGTGCGCTCGCTCGTCGCCAAGGCGAAGACCCCCGACGCCGCAGACCCCTCGACTCCACGGGTCGCCGCGGTCTGCGTCTATGGCGACATGGTCGGCGACGCCGTCGTCGCGCTCGGCGGCCTGCACGGCGACCCCGACGACGGAATGATCTCCGTCGCCGCGGTGGCCACGGCGTTCCCGAGCGGGCGCTCGTCTCTCGCGATCAAGCTCGCCGACACCGCTGAGGCGGTCGCCGCCGGAGCCGACGAGATCGACATGGTCATCGACCGTGGGGCTTTCCTCTCCGGCCGCTACGGCCTCGTGTTCGACCAGATCGCCCAGGTCAAGGAAGCATGCCGTCGCGAGGACGGTTCATACGCCTCGCTCAAGGTGATCCTGGAGACCGGCGAGCTGAACACCTACGACAACATCAAGCGCGCCTCGTGGCTGGGCATCCTGGCGGGAGGGGACTTCATCAAGACCTCGACCGGAAAGGTGCAGCCCGCCGCGACGCTTCCGACGACTCTTCTCATGCTGGAGACCGTGCGTGACTGGCACCGCGGCACCGGCGAGAAGATCGGCGTGAAGCCGGCCGGTGGCATCCGCTCCTCGAAGGACGCGGTGAAGTACCTGGTGACCGTCGCCGAGACGGTGGGCGAGGAGTGGTTGCAGCCGCACCTCTTCCGGTTCGGCGCATCCAGCCTCCTCAACGATGTGCTCCTGCAGCGTCAGAAGCTCAGCTCCGGCCACTACTCGGGCCCCGACTACGTCACGATCGACTGACGGGAAGACGAACATGTCATTTCTGGAATACGCTCCCGCACCGGAGTCCACCGCGATCCTGAACCTCAAGGACAGCTACGGCCTGTTCATCGACGGCGAGTTCGTCGACGGTTCCGGCACCCCGTTCCACACGATCTCGCCGGCGACGGAGAAGCACATCGCCGAGATCGCCTCGGCCAGCGACGAGGATGTCGACCGCGCGGTCGCCGCCGCCCGTCGTGCCTACGAGAAGACCTGGTCGAAGATGAGCGGTCGCGACCGTGGGAAGTACCTCTTCCGCATCGCCCGCCTCGTGCAGGAGCGCGCTCGCGAGCTCGCCGTCGCCGAGAGCCTCGACAACGGCAAGCCGATCAAGGAGAGCCGTGACGTCGACGTGCCGCTCGTCGCCTCCTGGTTCTTCTACTACGCGGGCTGGGCGGACAAGCTCGACCATGCGGGTCTCGGCGCCGACCCCCGCGCGCTGGGCGTCGCCGGTCAGATCATCCCCTGGAACTTCCCTCTGCTGATGCTGGCGTGGAAGATCGCTCCCGCCCTCGCCGCGGGCAACACGGTCGTGCTCAAGCCCGCAGAGACCACGCCCCTCACGGCGCTGATCTTCGCGGAGATCCTGCAGCAGGCCGACCTGCCGGCGGGTGTCGTGAACATCGTGACGGGTGCCGGAGCCACCGGTTCCACCCTCGTGCGCCACCCCGACGTCGACAAGGTCGCCTTCACCGGTTCAACCGGTGTCGGTCGTGACATCGCACGGGCCGTGGCAGGCACCCACAAGAAGCTGACGCTGGAGCTCGGCGGGAAAGCTGCGAACATCGTCTTCGACGACGCCCCCATCGACCAGGCGGTCGAAGGCATCGTGAACGGGATCTTCTTCAACCAGGGTCACGTGTGCTGCGCCGGCAGTCGTCTGCTCGTGCAGGAGTCGATCCACGACGAGGTCGTCGACAGGCTCAAGACGCGTCTGTCGACCCTGCGTCTGGGCGACCCCCTCGACAAGAACACCGACATCGGTGCGATCAACTCCGCTGCGCAGCTGGCCCGTATCCGCGAGCTCAGCGACATCGGCGAGGCCGAGGGCGCCGAGCGCTGGACCGCGGACTGCGCCATTCCGGAGCAGGGTTTCTGGTTCGCACCCACCATCTTCACCGGTGTCGAGGCATCGCATCGCATCGCCCGCGACGAGGTCTTCGGCCCGGTGCTCTCGGTGCTCACCTTCCGCACGCCCGCCGAGGCGATCGCGAAGGCGAACAACACGCCCTACGGTCTCTCCGCCGGGATCTGGTCCGACAAGGGATCGCGCATCCTCGCTGTGGCTGACCGCCTGCGTGCCGGCGTGATCTGGGCCAACACCTTCAACCGCTTCGACCCGTCGAGCCCGTTCGGCGGGTACAAGGAGTCCGGATTCGGCCGCGAGGGCGGTCGCCAGGGTCTCACCGCCTACCTCAAGGGAGCCGCAGCATGAGCAAGCGACTGACTGTTCCGAAGACGTACAAGCTGGCGATCGGCGGGGCCTTCCCGCGGAGCGAGTCCGGCCGCACGTACGAGGTGCTCACGCCGAAGGGGGCCTTCCTCGCGAACGCCGCGAAGGGCTCCCGCAAGGACGCCCGCGACGCCGTGGTCGCCGCCCGATCCGCCGTCAAGGGCTGGTCCGGTGCGACCGCCTACAACCGCGGCCAGGTCCTGTACCGCGTCGCGGAGGTGCTGGAGGGGCGTCGCGCGCAGTTCATCGACGAGATCGCGGCTCAGGAGGGCGTGTCGTCCGCGGCCGCGGCCTCGCAGGTCGATGAAGCTATCGACCTCTGGGTCTGGTACGCCGGATGGTGCGACAAGTACGCACAGGTGGCGGGCAACGCGAACCCCGTGTCGGGGCCGTACTTCAACATCTCCGTGCCAGAGCCGACCGGTGTCGTGGCGATCGTCGCCCCGCAGGACTCGGCGCTGCTCGGTCTGGTGTCGGTCGTGGCTCCGGCTCTGGTCGCCGGGAACACGGTTGTGGTCGTCGCGAGCGAGCAGCACCCGCTCTCGGCCATCAGCCTCGCCGAGGTCCTCGCCACCAGCGACGTCCCGGGCGGAGTCGTGAACGTGCTGACGGGTTCGCCCGCGGAGATCGCTCCGTGGCTGGCTTCGCACCAGGACGTGAACGCTCTCGACCTGGCCGGAGCCGGCGCTCTCGACTGGGTCGACATGCAGATCGCCGCGGCGGAGACGCTCAAGCGGGTGCTCGCCCCGGGAGACGTCGTCGCCTCGCCGGAGCGGATCGGTGCCTTCACCGAGGTGAAGACCGTCTGGCACACCAAGAGCATGGTCTGACCGTTCTGACGACCTCATGAAGGGGGTCGGGAGCCTTCGCCCACGACCGGGCAGCTGAAGGCTCCCGGCCCCTTCATCGTTTCGCGATCCGATGTCGAATGCCCTCAATGCGGCCCGGTGTCGTATGCAGAGGTTAGGCTCGAAGAACGATCTCTGATCCCCCCCTAGGAGGACGCGCATGGCCCGCATCGGTGAAAGCGCTGACCTGTTCAAATGCTCTTTCTGCGGAAAGAGTCAGAAGCAGGTCCAGCAGCTCATCGCCGGCCCCGGCGTGTACATCTGCGACGAGTGCGTCGAGCTGTGCAACGAGATCATCGAAGAGCGGATGGCCGAGTCGTCCGCAGACGGGGTCGCCGAGTTCGAGCTCCCGAAGCCGCGTGAGATCTTCGCCTTCCTCGAGGAGTACGTGGTCGGGCAGGAGCCCGCCAAGCGCGCTCTCGCCGTCGCCGTCTACAACCACTACAAGCGGGTGCGGGCACACGGCACCCTGCAGACGGCCGAGCAGAAGGCCGAAGAGGTCGAGATCGCCAAGAGCAACATCCTGCTCATCGGGCCGACCGGCTGCGGCAAGACCTACCTCGCGCAGACGCTCGCGAAGCGCCTCAACGTCCCCTTCGCCGTCGCCGACGCCACGGCGCTGACCGAGGCCGGCTACGTCGGAGAAGACGTCGAGAACATCCTCCTCAAGCTCATCCAGGCCGCGGACTACGACGTCAAGCGCGCCGAGCAGGGCATCATCTACATCGACGAGGTCGACAAGATCGCCCGTAAGGCCGAGAACCCGTCGATCACCCGCGACGTCTCGGGCGAGGGTGTGCAGCAGGCCCTCCTGAAGATCATCGAGGGCACGGTCGCCTCGGTCCCTCCGCAGGGCGGCCGCAAGCACCCGCATCAGGAGTTCCTGCAGATCGATACGTCGAACGTGCTGTTCATCGTCGCCGGGGCCTTCGCCGGTCTCGAAGACATCGTGTCGGCGCGCGTCGGCAAGCACGGCATCGGCTTCGGTGCCCCGCTGCACGATAAGGGCAAGGACCTCGACCTGTTCAGCGAGGTGCTCCCGGAAGACCTGCACAAGTTCGGGCTGATCCCCGAGTTCATCGGGCGTCTGCCGGTCGTCACCAATGTGTCGCCGCTCGACCAGGATGCACTGATCGACATCCTCACCGGGCCGCGCAATGCGCTGGTGAAGCAGTACCAGCGCATGTTCGAGATCGACGGCGTGCAGCTCGAGTTCGAAGAAGATGCGCTGCGATCCATCGCCGACCTGGCCGTCGAACGCAAGACCGGTGCCCGTGGACTCCGGGCGATCCTGGAGGACGTGCTCGGACCCATCATGTTCGAGATCCCCTCGGCGGAGGACGTCGCCAAGGTCATCGTCACCCGTGCAGCCGTCGATGAAGGCGCACCGCCCACGATCGTGATGGAGCGCAAGCGCAAGAGCGCATGAGCGCGGAGCCGGTTCCCTGGAAGACGGTGGCGAGGAAGACTCTCGTCGCCGACCGATGGATCCGACTGCATGAGGACAGATGCGAAGACGTGAGCGGGCGCTCGATAGCCCCGTACTACGTGCTGGAGTACGGCGACTGGATCTCGGTCCTCGCCCTCGACCGGAACGACGATGCCATCCTGGTGGAGGAATATCGGCACGGTGCCCGCGTCGTGGCGCTCGGCACGATCGGCGGGGGAGTAGAGCCTGGCGAGGCTCCGGAGGATGCGGCCGCCCGCGAACTCCTGGAGGAGACGGGCTTCGTGGCAGATGAGCTCATCGACCTCGGTGCGACGTGGGCGAACTTCGGCAACCACACCAACCGCGTGCATCACTTCCTCGCTCGCGGATGCACGCGCATCGTGGAGCAGTCGCTCGACGACAGCGAGTCGATCGCCGTGCACGTGCTGTCACTGGACGGACTCGGCGACCGCCTCTCGCAGAGCTACCACCAGCTCACCTGGTACAAAGCGATGGAGCAGCTCGGACGATGCGTCCCGCCGATCCCGTAGACGTCTGATGACCTCAGGCGGTCGGCATGACGAGATCGGTGCGCAGCTCTGACGGGGTGGTGCTCGGGTCGGACACGTAGATCTCGATCCAGACGCCGCCGGGACGGAGCCCCTGGGCGCCTGCACGCTCGACGAGACCACCCCAGGCGCCGCCGAGCTCCTCGTAGGAGCCGAACAGGGTCGTCGCGACCGCAGGGCCCGCGGGCAGCCTTGAGGCGACGATGACGCGCCCGCTGGCCGTGGGGATCGGGTTCTCCGGGGGAGTTTGCACGGGGAAGCCGAGTTCGAGGTCGAAGAGGTCCATCGGATCTCCGTGATAGATCGCGAGCGCGGGGCCGGTCGGGACCAGCACGTCTCCGGCGAAGGTGAGCGCGATCGCCGAGTAGCCGGCATCGAATGCCTCCTGGATGTCGGCCAGACGGATGCCGTTGTGGCGGATCACCGCGAGGGGGACGGCGTCGAGGTCGAGGCGGTCCGCGGGACCGAATGGGGACTCAGGGAATGCGTTCATGCGCTCAGAGTCTCACGACTCCGTCGCCCAGTCCACGGCGCTTCAGGAGCGGTTCGATCTCGGCATCGCGGCCACGGAAGTCGCGGTAGGCGTCGAGCGGATCCTTCGAGCCGCCCACCCCGAGCAGACGCCGACGGAACCGGTCGCCGTTGCCCCGGGTGAGGCCGCCGTTCGTGCGGAACCACTCGACCGTGTCGGCGTCGAGCACCTCGCTCCAGATGTACGAGTAGTAGCCCGCGCTGTACCCGCCGGAGAAGACGTGGGCGAAGTACGTCGACGAGTACCGTGTCGGGACGGCCGAGTCGTCCAGGCCGATGTCCGCCAATGCGGCAGCCTCGAACGCGGCGACGTCGGTGACCTGCACGTCGGTGCCGAGGCGATGCCAGGCCTGATCCAACCAAGCCGCCGCCAGATACTCGCTGGTGGCATGCCCCTGGTCGAACGTCTCGGTCGCTCGCAGGCGCTCCACGATCGCGGGGTCGAGCGGCGCACCGGTCTCGTGGTGGCGTGCGTAGTTGTCGAGCACCTCAGGCCACAGGATCCACATCTCGTTGACCTGGCTCGGGAACTCCACGAAGTCGCGGAACACATTCGTCCCGGCGAAGTGTGGGTAGGTCACGGTCGCGAAGAGTCCGTGCAGCGCATGCCCGAACTCGTGGAACAGCGTGGTCACCTCATCGAGAGTCAGCAACGTCGGCTCGCCATCTCCCGGAAGCGGCACGTTCAGGTTGTTGACGACGACGGGAGCCGTGCCGCGCAGGCGCGATTGGCTCACGATCGCGTTCATCCACGCGCCGCCACGCTTCGAGTCCCGGGTGTACAGATCGAGCACGTACAGGCCGACCGCGGTGCCGTCCTCATCGCGCACCTCGAACACGCGTGCGCCGGGATGGTACGCGGCGAGGTCGTCTCGCTCGGAGAAGGTGACGCCGTAGAGTCGGGTCGCCGCGAAGAAGACACCTTCCTGCAGGACGCGCTCTGCCTCGAACCAGGGGCGCAGCGCACTGGAGTCGATGTCGTACCTGGCTGTACGCACTCGTTCGGTGTAGAAAGCCCAGTCATGCGCCTCGACCGGGAAGGGTGCTGCCTCGGTCTCGTCGACGATCGCCTGGAGGGCCGCGTGCTCGGCACGGGCGTTGCGCGCGGACGGGGCTGCGAGGCGACGGAGCATCTCTTCGACGGCATCCGGAGTTCCAGCGGTCTCGTCGGCGGTGATGTAGGCGGCGTGCGAGTCGTAGCCGAGCAGTGTGGCGCGTTTCGCCCGCAACCGCACGATCTCGAGGAGCACCCCTCGGTTGTCGTTGGCATTGTCCCGGGATCCGCGCGCGAGCGAGGCGGCCATGATGCGCCGCCTCGACTCCCGTACGCGCAGCTGTGCCAGTGCAGGATGCCCGGTGAAGAGCGGCAGGGTGATCAGGTACCTGCCGTCGAGGCCCCTGTCCGCTGCCGCGCGCGCGGCGGCTGACAGCTCTCCCGCGCTCAGCCCGTCGAGCTCGTCGGCGGTGTCGAAGACCACGGCGAGGTCGTTGGTGTCGTTCAGGAGGTTGCGTTCGAACGTGTTCGTCAGCGTCGAGAGCTTCTGGTTCAGTGCGGTCAGCTGCGCCTTGGCCTCGTCGTCGAGACCCGCACCCGCGTGGGTCATCTCGCGGTGGTGGCGCTCCACCAGGTAGCGCTGCTCAGGGTCGAGATCCAGGGAGTCACGCTGGTCGTACACGTGCTGCACCCGCCAGTAGAGCTGGCCGTCGAGCGTGATCGCGTCCTGATGCGCGGCCATGAGCGGTGCCAGCTGCTCATCGATCGCCTGGATCTCGGGCGTCGCATCGGCCGAACTCACGGTATAGAAGGTGTGCGCCACGCGGTCGAGGAGCTCGCCGGATCGTTCCAGCGCCTCAAGCGTGTTCTCGAACGTCGGCATCGAGCGCACCATGGTGATGCGCGCGATCTCGCGACGCTGCTCCTCGAAACCCGCCTGGAACGCGGGGAGGTAGTGTTCGGGCCGGATCGCGCCGTAGTCCGGGAGGCCGTAGGGGAGCGTCGACGGCTGCAGCAGCGGATTCGTGGCGTCGGTCATCTTCCGAGCCTATCCACCCCGGCTGTCCAGGCTCAGGAACCGTCCTCGCTCAGGCGCGTCATCACTCCGCGCAGCGCTTCCACCACCACGCGGACCGATCGACGACGCAGGGTCTCCGGGCGGGCGAGCAGATCGATCATCCGGTGCGTGCTCACCCCCTCGAGCGGGATCCGCACGATCTCGCGATCATCGACGCTCCGTGAGGTGAAGCGCGGCAGCATTCCGATCACCCCACCTGCCGCCACGACCGCCGACACCGCGCCGTAGTCGTTGATGCGGTGCTGGATGTCGACAGGGTGGTGGGCGACGGCCGACACCGCACGAAGGACATCGTCGGGGGAGTAGCCGATGCGACTGGTGACCCATCTCTGTCCTGCGACGTCGGCCGGAGTGAGGCTGGCGCGGCCGGCGAGAGGGTGGGAGATCGAGACGGCGACATCGAGGGGCTCACGTATGAGGGTGAGACTGCGCACGCCTTGCGTGGGCCAGGGGTCGGAGTGCTCCATGCGGTGCGCGAGCACGAGGTCGTAGCGGGCGGTGAGCGCGGGGAACTCGCTCTGCGCGACATCCTCGTCGGTGAGCTGGACCGTCGGCGCATCCTCTGCGGACGCCAGTACCCGCACCAGCGCGCCGAACAGGGCCTGCCCGACGCTGTGGAATCCGCTGATGCTCACGACTCCCGTCGCGGCTCCCTCGAACTCGTCGAGGGCATGCCGTGCTGCGGCCATCGCGTCGATCGCCTCGGCGCCGGCCGTCGCCAGCACTTCACCGGCGGGCGTAAGGGCGAGGGTCCGGCCGATCCGGCGTGTCAGCGGTGTCGGAACACCCCTCTGCAGGGCTGCGAGTTGCTGGGACACCGCAGACGGAGTGACTCTGAGCGCGTCGGCCACGGCGGTCACGCTGCCGAGGGCGCCGAGCTCCCTCAGGATCTGCAGTTGATGGAGTTCCACGACCACAGTGTAGCTCTCGCTACATCGACGGTGCAGACGATGCCGATTGTTCTACAACGTCAGGTGCGGTGTGATCGAGATCATGAAGGCACTGTTCAAAGCCGCAGCCGGTGCGGGACTCGAGCTCGTCGAGCGCCCCGACCCGACCGCCGGAACTGACGACGTCGTCATCCGCGTGCTGCGCACGGGGATCTGCGGCACCGATCTGCACATCCTCCGCTGGGACGAATGGGCGGCGTCCGCGATCGCCGCACCGCTGATCCCCGGTCACGAGTTCTACGGGGAGGTCGTGGAGGTCGGCCCTGGCGTGCGCGACATCGCCGTCGGCGATCGGGTCTCCGGCGAAGGACACATCGTCTGCGGCACCTGTCGCAACTGTCGAGCGGGTCGCCGCCAGATGTGCATCCGCACGATCGGTCTCGGTCTGCAGCGCGACGGCGCCTTCGCGGAGTACCTCGTGCTGCCCGCGGCGAACGTCTGGGTCCATCACTCGGAAGTGACCCCCGAGCTGGGGGCCATCTTCGATCCCCTGGGCAATGCCGTGCACACAGCGCTCACCTACCCACTCGTCGGAGAGGACGTGCTCGTCACCGGCTGCGGACCCATCGGGCTGATGGCGATCGCCGTCGCCCGGCATGCGGGAGCACGGTTCATCACGGCGACGGACGTCAGCGCGCCGCGTCTGGAGATGGCCCGCCGGATGGGCGCCGACGAGGTCGTCGACGTCTCGGTCCGCGACATCCGCGAAGCGCAACAGGCGCTCGGCATGCGGGAGGGCTTCGACATCGGATTCGAGATGAGCGGTGCGCCGTCGGCCCTCCCCGCCATGATCGACAACATGAACCACGGCGGTCGCATCGCGATGCTGGGTCTGCCGAGCGCGGGATTCGGCATCGACTGGGGCAAGCTCGTCACCCACATGCTCACGATCAAGGGCATCTACGGGCGCGAGATGTTCGAGACGTGGAACGCGATGGGAGCGATGCTGCAGACCAGCGCCTCCCTGCGGGACGCCATCGGCCGCGTGATCGCGGAGGTGGTCCCCGCTCGCGACTGGGAACACGGATTCGCCGCGGCCGAGTCGGCGGGAACAGGCAAGATCATCCTCGACTGGACGGAGCTGTGATGTACGGGACTTTTCAGAAGCATGTGTCGGATGAGCTGGCGGGCATCGAGGAGGCCGGGCTCACCAAGCATGAGCGCGGCATCCGCGGCCCCCAGAACGCGGAGATCACCGCCGACGGCGCAGAGGTGCTGAACTTCTGCGCCAACAACTACCTCGGGCTCGCCGACGACCCGCGCATCCTCGACGCGGCGACGACGGCCTTGCAGGAATGGGGCTATGGGCTTGCGAGCGTGCGCTTCATCTGCGGCACCCAGGAGCAGCACCTCGAGCTGGAGCGTCGGCTCGCCGACTTCCTCGGCACGGACGAAGCCATCCTGTACTCGTCATGCTTCGACGCGAATGGCGGCGTGTTCGAGACGCTCTTCTCCGCCGAGGACGCCATCATCTCGGACGAGCTGAACCATGCGTCGATCATCGACGGGATCCGGCTCTCGAAGGCGCAGAGGCTTCGCTATCGAAACCGCGACATGAGCGATCTCGAAGAGCAGCTGAAGGCGGCGGAAAAGGCCCGGTTCCGGGTGATCGTGACGGACGGCGTGTTCTCGATGGATGGGTACATCGCGCCGCTCGCCGAGATCTGCGACTTGGCCGAGCGCTATGACGCACTGGTCTTCGTCGACGACTCGCATGCCGTCGGCTTCGTGGGGGAGAACGGTCGGGGGACGCCGGAGCTGTGCGGGGTCGCCGATCGCGTCGACATCTACACCGGGACGTTCGGCAAGGCGCTGGGCGGTGCATCGGGCGGGTACGTCGCCTCGCACGCCGAGATCGTGGCCCTGCTGCGTCAGCGCTCTCGTCCCTATCTGTTCTCGAACACACTCGCTCCCGCGATCGTGGCCGGAACCCTGACCGCCCTCGATCTCGTCGAGGGGTCCGCCGACCTTCGTGCGCGTCTGCGCCGCAATGCCTCCCTGTTCCGCGAGCGCATGACCGCCGAGGGATTCGACCTGCTCCCCGGGGAGCACCCCATCGTGCCCGTCATGTTCGGCGATGCGGCGAAGACGGCGAGGATCGCCAGGGAGATGCAGGAGCGCGGCGTGTACGTGACCGCATTCAGCTTCCCCGTCGTGCCGCGCGGGCTGGCGCGGATCCGCGTGCAGCTGTCGGCGGCTCACACACCCGAGCAGGTCGAGCGCTGCGTGGAGGCCTTCGTCGCCGCACGCGCTGTCGTCGACTGACCCTGCAACTGACCCTGCAACTGACCCTGCGACGGGCCCTGCACCTGACCCTGCGACAGAACCGGGGCTAGTTGCAAAGAAACCCTTGCAAAGAAATATTTGCAAGGGTATCTTTGCATGCATGACGAACGAGACGCAGGTCAGGACTCTCGATGCCAGCGCCCTGAAGGCGCTGGCGCACCCGCTCCGGGTGAAGATCTTCGACATCCTCGCCGCGCGCGGTCCGCAGACCGCCAGTTCGCTCGCTGCACTCGTAGGGGAGACATCGGGGTCGACCAGCTATCACCTCCGCGCGTTGGCTGCTCACGATCTCATCCGCGAAGTCGAGGGGCGAGGCACGGCGCGCGAGCGGTGGTGGGAACGGCCCAAGGGGCGCATCGACGTGCCCGGTCCTGACGAGATGACTTCGCCGTCGAATCGGGCGGCTGCCCAGATCGTGACGTCGGAGTTCTTCCGTCTGCGGCACGAGACCCTGATGTCGTACCTCAACCGACCCCAGTCCGAGGTCCCGGAGGCGTGGCGCGATGTGGGGATCACCATCACCACGCACCTCGATATGACGCCGGAGCAGGCCATGTCGCTCCGCGAGGAGCTCGAGACCATCGTCGAGAGGGCCATCGAGCGCTACCGGGGCCAGACCGGACCCGATGTGCGACGCGTCTCGCTCCGCACCGAACTCTTCGACCTGCCGACGCCGCAGCACGCGACGCACGGATCCGGCGACGACATCCTGGAGGAATCATGACCAGCGCGACGCTTCACCTGGTGGCTCCGACGCAGACCGAACGCGGGCTGCTGCGACTCGCCGACCATCTCACCGCGTACGTCGAGCACCGCATCTCCCGACGTGCCGAGCGACGTGAGATCGCCCTCGACCTGCTGCGCGAGCAGCAGACCCGCAGGCAGGATCCGCGCGCAGTCGATCACGCACTCGCACAGCTCGGCCTGACGCGGCGCTGAGGCGTAGCGCGGTCCCGGCCGGGACTCAGTCCTGGAAGGGACGGACGACGATCTCGCCGGTCGCGGTCTGGAAGACCTCCCAGCCCGCGTCGAGCTCCGCGATCGCGCGCCCCTCCAGCCACGTGAGCGTCCAGTGGCCCGTGAGGCCCCGGGACTCGACCTCGGCGATCGCCGGCCGGAGGGATGCCGGGACGGAGGCCGGAGCCTCGGACCCGGTCGCCCAGCGCGTGCCCAGCTGCATCAGGAGGCCTCGACCGGGGCGAGCTCGATCGCGGTGACCGCGAACGCCTCGGCCTCGGTGAACTCGAGCTCGGCGATGCGGCCGACGGCGCGGAGGTCATCGGCTGCGGCACGGAGGGCATCGAGCTTCGCTGCGGGGGCGGCGATCGCCGCACGTGAGACCGGAGTCTTCTGCGAGGCCTTCGCCTCGGTCTTCGCGCGACGGATGCCGATCAGCGCCTCGCTGGCCGCGGCGAGCACGGCCGGGTCACCGTCGATACCGAGAGGCGTCGGCCACGCGGCGGTGTGCACGGACCCTTCCTCGAACCAGGACCACGACTCCTCTGCCGCGAAGGACAGCACGGGAGCCAGCAGGCGCAGCAGCGTCGACAGGGCCAGACGCAGCGAGAGCGCCGCGGATGCCTGCCCCACATCGGCCTGGTTGTAGGCGCGTTCCTTCACGAGCTCGAGGTAGTCGTCGCAGAACGTCCAGAAGAAGGCCTCGGTGAGCTCCAGAGCACGAGCGGCGTCATACCGCTCGAATGCCTTGGTCGCCTCGACCACGACGCCGTCGAGGGCTGTCAGCATCGACGCATCGAGGGCGTGCGTGACCTGTGCGCCGTCGGGCACGGGGAACGACAGCACGAACTTGGCGGCGTTGAGCACCTTGATGGCCAGACGACGGCCGATCTTGACCTGCGTGGGGTTCTGCGGGTCGAATGCCGCGTCCATACCGAGGCGGCTCGATGCGGCCCAGTAACGCACCGCGTCCGAGCCGTGGGCGTCGAGCACGTCGGCCGGGGTGACCACGTTGCCCTTCGACTTCGACATCTTCTTGCGGTCGGGGTCGACGATGAAGCCCGAGATCGCGGCGTTGCGCCACGGCGTCCTGTCGTCTTCGAGCGTCGAACGCAGCATGGTGGAGAACAGCCAGGTGCGGATGATGTCCTGGCCCTGCGGGCGCAGGTCGAACGGAGCGGTGAGCTGCCACAGCTCCTCATCACGTTGCCAGCCGCCCGCGAGCTGCGGTGTGAGGGACGAGGTCGCCCAGGTGTCGAGGATGTCGGCCTCCGCGTCGAAGCCACCCGGCACGCCGCGCTGGTCCACGGTGTACCCGGCGGGCACGTCGGTGGTCGGATCGATCGGGAGCGACGCCGCATCCGGGGTGAGCACGCGGTCATAATCGCGCTCGCCGTTCTCGTCGAGGGCGTACCAGAGGGGGATCGGCACACCGAAGAAGCGCTGACGCGACACGAGCCAGTCGCCCGTGAGACCGCCCACCCAGTTCTCGTAGCGCACGCGCATGAATTCGGGGTGCCAGGAGAGTTCCTCGCCGTGGGCGATGAGCTTGTCGCGCAGTTCGCCGTCGCGGGCACCGTTGCGGATGTACCACTGGCGCGTGGAGACGATCTCGAGCGGACGGTCTCCCTTCTCGAAGAACTTCACGGCGTGGTTGAAGGGCTTGCCGACCGCGGTCATGTCGCCGGTCGCCTGCAGCTTCTCGACGATGGCCTTGCGCGCACTGAAGACGGTCTTGCCCGCGATCTCCTCGGCGTACCAGGTCGCGGCCTCGGGATTCTCGACGGACGCCGGAGCCTCGGGCAGGAATCGCCCGTCCAGACCGATCGTGGTCATGTTCGGCAGGGACTCGTTCTCGGTGGTGCGCAGCTCGCGCCACCAGATGATGTCGGTCACATCACCGAAGGTGCAGACCATCGCCGCTCCGGTGCCCTTGTCGGGCTGGGCGAGGTGGTGGCCGTGGATCTCGATCTCAGCGCCGAAGAAGGGGGTCTTCACCTTGGTGCCGATGAGGTGCTTGTGCGGCCCCTCCGGATGCGTCACGATCGCGATGCACGCGGGGAGCAGCTCCGGGCGGGTGGTGTCGATCGCGATCGATCCCGAGCCGTCCGCGAACGGGAACTCGATCGTGTGATAGGACGCCTGCTGGTCGCGGTCCTCGAGCTCGGCCTGCGCGATGGCGGAGCGGAAGTCGATGTCCCACAGGGTCGGAGCCAGCGCCTGGTAGGCCTCGCCGCGCTCGATGTTGCGCAGGAAAGCGAGCTGGCTCTGTCGGATGGTGTCGTCGGAGATGGTGCGGTAGGTCTGCGTCCAGTCCACGCTCAGTCCGAGCTGGCGGAACAGCGCCTCGAACTGCTTCTCGTCCTCGATGGTGAGGCGCTCGCAGAGCTCGATGAAGTTGCGGCGGCTGATGGGCTGCTGGTCGGCCGCGCGGCTCGACTTGTTGTCGCCGCCCTCGAAGGGAGGAGTGAAATCGGGGGTGTACGGGAGCGAGGGGTCGCACCGCACGCCGTAGTAGTTCTGCACCCGTCGCTCGGTCGGCAGGCCGTTGTCGTCCCAACCCATCGGGTAGAAGACGGTCTTTCCGCGCATGCGCTCGAACCGAGCCTTCACATCGGTGTGCGTGTAGGAGAACACGTGTCCGATGTGCAGGCTGCCCGATGCCGTCGGAGGCGGGGTGTCGATCGAGTACACGCCCTCGCGGCCGGACTGCGCCGCGCGAAGACGGTCGAACAGGTACGTGCCCTGCTCGGCCCAGGCGGCGTCCCACTTCGCTTCGAGGCCTTCGAGTGCGGGCTTGTCGGGAATCTGGTTCTGCGACGATTCGGAAGCAGGCATGAAGGTCTCCTCGAGCGATGTATGCGGCACTGTGTGAGCGTGCCTGAGTGTGGGTTGTGCCGAACAGTCTACCGAGCATCGGGGCATCGGCAGCCCGTCGCAGATCGACCCCGTCCAACAATCGGCCGTAGGATGGGATGTCCCGACCCGTTCGTCCAGAGGAACCGTCATGCCCGCAAGACCTGTGCGTCGTCTCCTGCCCTTCGCGGCGCTCGCCGCTGCCACTGCGCTGGTGCTCAGCGCATGCGCGGCTCCCGGCTCGGACGGCGAGGGCGGAGAGCTCGTGTGGTCCATCGAGGGCGCGAACCTCTCGGCTGGGCACATGGACCCGCAGGTGAGCCAGCTCGACGTCTCCGGCATGGTGCAGCGGGCGGTGCTCGACTCGCTGGTGTTCCAGGAGGCGGATGGAACGTTCAGCCCGTGGCTCGCGAAGAGCTGGGAGGTCTCGCCGGACAGCACGGAGTACACGTTCGTGCTCCGTGACGACGTGACCTTCACCGACGGCGAGAAGTTCGACGCCGCCGCGGTCAAGGCGAACTTCGACCGCATCGTCGATCCGGAGACGGCATCCGCGCAGGCGGCCAGCATGCTCGGCGCCGACTTCTATGAGGGCACCGAAGTCGTCGACGACTACACGGTCACGGTGACCTTCACGCAGCCGTACGCACCGTTCCTGCAGGCGGCGAGCACGCCGCAGCTCGGCTTCTACTCGCCGGCCGTCCTCGCGAAGTCCGCGGACAAGCTCAAGGCGGGGGGACCCGACGTCACCGTCGGTACCGGTCCGTTCGAGCTCACCGAGTACACGCCGGACCAGGAGATCGTGTACACCCGCAACGACGACTATGCGTGGGGTCCGCATGATGCGAAGGCCCCGAAGTTCGAGACGCTGCGTGTGGAGATCCAGCCGGAAGCCTCGGTCCGCACGGGCGTGGTGACGAGCGGGGAGGCCGACCTGGCCAGCAACATCCCGCCGAACCTCGCGAAGGATCTCGGCGACGGCATCACGGTCGATTCGATCGAGTACCCGGGTCTGCCGTACTCGCTGTACCTGAACGAGAAGTACGGGGTGTTCGCGGACGAGAAGGTGCGTCAGGCCTTCGCGCGCGGCGTCGACATCGACGCGGCGGTGGAGGAGATCTACTTCGGCCAGTTCCCGCGCGCATGGAGCATCCTCGGCTCGACGACCCCGGGCTACGACGCGTCGCTCGAGGGCAGCTGGCCGTTCGACCAGGACGCCGCGAACGCGCTCCTCGACGAGGCGGGATGGACCGCACGCGACACCGACGGCATCCGTATGAAGGACGGCAAGCGGCTCTCGGTGCGATGGATCGCCTGGACTCCCGTTCCGGATGACCGCGCCGCTCTCGCGAACGCGATCCAGTCCGACCTCAAGGAGATCGGGTTCGAGGTCCAGCGCGAGGTGCTCGAACCCGGGGCCTACAACGAGCAGTACGAGCCGAAGACGTTCGATCTGACGGACTGGGGCTTCTCCGGCGTCGACCCCGACCTGCTGCGCAGCCACCTGCACACCGACGGGTTCCAGAACGCGTCGCAGGTGAGCGATCCCGAGATCGATGCATTGCTGGAGAAGGCCGTCGCGACCAGCGACCAGGACGAGCGCAACGAGCTCTACACCCAGCTGCAGCAGTGGAACGCGACGTATACGGCGATCGTGCCGCTCTACAGCCCGTCGGCGATCACCGCCGTCGGCGATCGCGTCGACGGGCTGCAGTACGACCTGTACGGTCGACCGCTGTTCTACGATGTGACCGTCGGCTGAGCCGCCGGCTGAGCGGAGGGCACGGGTGGTGAGGGCTGCTCTCGTCCGTATCGCCGGCCTCGCCGCGTCCGTCGTGATCGTCCTCTGGGGCGCGGCGACCGTCGCCTTCCTCGCCTTCCGGGTGATCCCGGGGGATCCGGTATCGGTGATGCTGGGGCCCCAGGCGCAGGTGAGCGAGGCGGTCAAAGAAGGCATCAGAGCCGATCTCGGGCTCGATCGCCCGCCGTTCGAGCAGTACCTCGGTTTCATCGGTCAGCTCGCTCGGGGAGACCTGGGAGAGTCGTACCAGCTGCGGATGCCCGTGACCGAGGTGATCGGGCGTCAACTCGGTGCGACGGTCCAGCTTTCGGTGCTCGCGCTCGTGATCGCCCTGGTGCTCGCGCTGTCCGTGGCGGTGCTCGTTCGCGGCAAGGCGGGTCGGACGGTCGCGGCGGCGGTCGAACTGGTGGTGCTCTCCTCCCCGGTCTTCTGGATCGGGCTCGTCCTGCTGAGCGTCTTCGCGTTCGGTCTGGGCTGGTTCCCGGTGTCGGGTGCTCGCAACCCCGCCACGATCGTGCTGCCGGCGATCACGCTCGCGCTTCCGGTGGCGGCGCTGCTCAGCCAAGTGCTGCGCGACGGGCTGATGCAGGCGGAGCGGATGCCCTTCGCCGAGACGGTGCGGGCTCGTGGGGCCAGTCCCTCGTGGTTCACGCTGCGGCATGGGCTTCGACACGGCGCCGCCTCTGCTGTCACGCTCGCCGCCTACCTGACCGGATCCGTCCTCGGTGGGGCGGTGCTCGTGGAGACGGTGTTCGCCCGTCCTGGCCTCGGCCGGGTCACACTCGCCGCGATCAGCGACCGCGACCTTCCGGTGATCACGGGGATCATCCTCTTGAGCGCCCTGGTCTTCGTGGCGGTGAACCTCGTCGTCGAACTCGTCCATCCGCTGATCGACCCGCGCATCAGGGCTTCGCGATCGGGAGGTGTCCGATGAGGCGCGCGCAGCGGATGCTGCTGTGGGTCGCGATCCTGGTCCTCGCGGTGATCGCGTTCGCGGCGCTCTGGCCCGGTGTCCTCGCCACGCACGATCCGCTGCAGACGGATGTCCGCTCCGCCCTGCTTCCCCCGAGCGCCGAGCATCTGTTCGGCACCGACCAGAGCGGACGCGACGTGTACTCGCGGGTCGTCTACGGTGCGGCGCGCTCGCTGGGCATCGGGCTCCTCGCCACCGGGGTGGCGCTCGTCGGCGGACTCGTCATCGGCGCGCTCGCCGGGGTCGCGCCGAGGAGCGTCGACACCACGGTGATGCGGGTGAACGACGTGCTGATGGCTTTCCCCGAGTTTCTCGTCGCACTCGTCGTCGTCGCCGTGCTGGGCCCGGGACCGGTGAACATCGCGATCGCGGTGACGCTGGCCGCCGTGCCCGTCTACGTCCGGCTGGCCCGAGTGCAGACGCAGACTCTCCGCGTCGCCGAGCACGTCGAGGCGGCGCGCATCCTCGGGGTGCCACGGATGCGCGCATTCACCCGGCACGTGGTTCCGGGAGTCCTCGGCGCGCTGAGCGTGCTCGCCACCATCGGCATCGGCTCCAGCATCCTGGCAGCGGCCGGGCTCAGCTTCCTGGGGCTCGGCCCGTCGGAGCCGACTCCCGAGTGGGGACTGATGCTCGCCGGTGGGCGCAACGTCCTCGGGCAGGCCTGGTGGATCTCGCTGTTCCCCGGCATCGCGATCACGCTCACCGTGGTGGCGGCGACCGTCGTGGGGCGTATCCTGCGCGCTCGCGGAGACGGGAGGATCGCATGAGCGTCGCCCTGGAAGTGCGCGGGCTGCGGATCGCATTCGACGGGAACCCGGTCGTCGATGACGTGTCCTTCGCCGTCGACCGCGGAGAGTGCATCGCGATCGTGGGGGAGTCCGGCGCCGGCAAGTCGCTCACGGCTCGTGCGCTGCTGGGACTGACTCCCACGGACGCCGACGTCTCGCTGGACGGGCTGGTCGTGGACGGGACGGATGCGGCCGGGCTGTCCGAGCGCGCGTGGCGCGAGCTGCGCGGGGCCGGGATCGCGCTCGTCTCCCAGGACGCCCTGGTCTCGCTCGATCCCCTGCGACGGATCGGGGCAGAGATCGCCGAGCCGCTGCTCTTGCACCAGATCGTCCGGGGACGGGCGGCGAGGGCGGAGCGGGTGCGGGAGCTCCTGGCACGGGTATGGATGCCCGACCCCGAACGCCGCTCCCGACAGCACCCGCACGAGCTCTCCGGTGGACTCCGACAGCGAGCACTCATCGCCTCCGCGCTCGCCGCGGATCCCGCCGTGCTGGTGGCGGACGAGCCGACGACTGCTCTCGACGCGACCGTGCAGGCACGGGTCCTCGGTCTGCTGCGCGAGATCGTCGAGGCGGGAACGGCACTCGTGTTCATCAGCCACGACTTCGCGGCCGTCCGACGGATCGCCGATCGCGTCCTGGTGATGAGGGGTGGGGTCGTCGTGGAGTCCGGTCCGGTGACCGAGGTTCTCGAGAACCCCCGGCATGAGTACACGAAGCAGCTCATCGCGGCGACGATCCATGAACCACGCGCTACGGCCCCCGCGGATTCCTCGACGCTGCTGATCGCCGACGAGGTCTCACGGAGCTTCGATGCCGTGCCCGCGGTCGTCGATGCCTCCTTCGCCCTGAAAGACGGACGGACGCTCGGCATCGTCGGGGAGTCGGGGTCCGGTAAGACGACGCTGGCGCGCATGATCGTCGGAGTCGACGCTCCGGACGCCGGTACGCTGCGGTGGACATCGCAGCGCCGGGTGCAGCTCGTGCACCAGAATCCGCTCGGAGCGTTCGACCCGCGATGGACGATCGGCCGTTCGTTGCGAGAGGGGCTGGAAGCGGGCGGGGTGCCTCGCGCTCAGCGGGCTGCGGGCGTCGCCCGACTCCTCGCCGAGGTCGACCTCGCCCCGGAGCTCGCCGACCGGCGTCCGAGCGCGCTCTCCGGCGGACAGCGGCAGCGGGCGGCCATCGCCCGCGCGCTCGCCGCCGACCCGGAGGTGCTGGTCCTCGACGAACCTGTCTCGGCCCTCGACCCCTCGGTGCGGGAGCGGGTGCTGCGGCTGCTCGCGCGGGTGCAGCAGGAGCGGCAGTTGACGATGATCCTCGTCTCCCACGACCTCGATGTGGTCGGAGCGGTCGCCGACGAGGTGCTCGTGATGCAGGACGGACGGATCGTCGAGCAGGGCACCACTGCAGAGGTGTTCGGGGCGCCGCAGCATGCGTTCACCCGTGAGCTGCTCGCCGCGAGCGGCCCTGCCGAGCTCTGATCAGACGTCAGTCCTTGATCTGGATGCCGATGCCCGCCGCGATGACCGGCGCGAGCTGCTGCACCTGGAAGGACGTGAGAGTCGCTCCGCGGAGGCTGTTGGCATCGAGGAAGGCGACAGCGTCGAGGCCGCGCAGGTCGAGGTCCTTCGCCCGCATGCCCCGCGAATCGACCTCGTCGGTCGACGTGGCGGTGAATCTCGCGCGCGTCAGCTCGGCCTGCGGCATGTCGATCGTGCGGATGGCGCAGCCGGAGATCTCGAGATCGGTGACCTTCGCCGCACCGAGGTTCAGGTAGTCGATGCGCACGTCGCGCAGCTCGAGCTCCGAGATGCGCGACTCGCTCAAGTCGAGCGTGCCGATGCGGCCACCGCTGATCCGCACCCGCCGCACGCCGGCATCGCGCATGCGGAGCGAGGCGATGCGCACACCCGGCATGTCGACGTCGACGACCGTCGCTCCGGTGAGATCGACCGTGTCGGCGTCAGCGCTCACCACGCACTGCTCGAGCGTCGAGTAGGCGAGATCGACGGTGCCGCTCAGGTCGAGCCGGGCGGCGATCAGGTCGGCGCTGCGTCGGGGAACAGCGGGCTCGAGCACGGGCGGGAGGTCGGGGTCGGTGATGCGGGGAGGAGCGGGGGACTCGGGGGTGCGGGCCATGGTCCGAGCGTAGGGCGCGCCGACGACATCGCGAACCGGGAGCGGGGCGCCGGGCGCCGGAGAGGAGAGCGGCGTCCTGAGGGGATGCGCACGCGTACACTGGAGGGAAGAGCATCGATCCGGCCATCACCGGGGAGCTCTCGGAAGAACGGCGCGGCCCTCGGGCGGTGCTCAGTAGAACCGAGCGGGGCAGGCCCGTCACAGCCGCAGTGAGAGTGGTCGCGTCGCAAGGCGCGGCACGCGAGGTGGTACCGCGGTCCGTGAGGGTCGTCCTCGCAGGAGCATCCGCCACGACGACCACTGCGAGACACGATGACCTACCCCCGTTCCTCCTTCGGCCCCGCCGCCGACTCCGTCGCGCCCAGCCCCCGCTTCCCGCAGATCGAGGAGGAGGTGCTCGCCTTCTGGAAGACGGACGACACCTTCCGCGCCTCGATCGCGCAGCGTGAGGGCTCGCCCGAGTGGGTGTTCTACGACGGCCCTCCCTTCGCGAACGGCCTGCCGCACTACGGCCACCTGCTCACCGGATACGCGAAGGACGTGTTCCCGCGATTCCAGACCATGACGGGTCATAAGGTCGACCGTGTCTTCGGCTGGGACACGCACGGCCTGCCCGCAGAGCTCGAGGCGATGAAGCAGCTCGGCATCACCGAGAAGGCCGAGATCGAGGAGATGGGCATCGACGTCTTCAACGCGAAGGCGAAGAGCTCGGTGCTCGCCTACACGCACGAGTGGCAGGACTACGTCACCCGTCAGGCGCGCTGGGTCGACTTCGACCGCGGTTACAAGACGCTCGACCTGGGCTACATGGAGAGCGTGCTGTGGGCGTTCAAGACCCTGTACGACAAGGGCCTCGCTTACGAGGGATACCGCGTCCTCCCGTACTGCTGGCGCGACGAGACCCCGCTCTCGGCGCACGAGCTGCGCATGGACGACGACGTCTACCAGATGCGCCAGGACCCCTCCGTGACGGTGACCTTCCCGCTCACAGGCGCCAAGGCCGAGGCGCTCGGCCTCACCGGTGTGCGCGCCCTCGCATGGACCACCACGCCCTGGACCCTGCCGACCAACCTCGCGCTCGCCGTCGGTCCCGACATCGAGTACGTGGTGCTGCCGGCCGGACCCCGCGGTGCGGCGGACGTGCATCAGGCCGCGGGGACGACGGACGCCGCCGTCGAGGCGTCGGCCCACCGATACCTGCTCGCAAAGCAGCTCATCGGAGGCTATGCCAAGGACCTCGGCTACGAGAGTGCCGATGACGCGCTGGCCGCCGTCGATGCGACCGTGCGCGGTGCCGAGCTGCAGGACGTCACCTACGACCGGCTGTTCGACTACTACGCCGACACCGAGACGTACGGCACCGAGAACGCCTGGCGCATCCTGGTCGACGACTACGTCACGGTCAGCGACGGCACCGGCATCGTCCACCAGGCTCCGGCCTACGGTGAGGACGACCAGCGGGTCGCCGGTGCCGCCGGAATCCCGACGATCCTGTCGCTCGACGACGGCGGCAAGTTCCTCCCGAACGTCACCGACGTCGCGGGCCAGCTCTGGATGGACGCGAACACGCCGCTCGTGCGCCTGATCCGTGAGAACGGCCGGCTGATCCGTCTGCAGAGCTACGAGCACTCGTATCCGCACTGCTGGCGCTGCCGCAACCCCCTGATCTACAAGGCCGTGTCGAGCTGGTTCATCCGCGTCACGGACATCAAGGACGACATGCTCGCGAACAACGAGCAGATCACGTGGGTGCCGGAGAACGTCAAGCACGGACAGTTCGGCAAGTGGCTCGAGGGCGCGCGCGACTGGTCGATCAGCCGCAACCGCTACTGGGGCTCGCCCATCCCGATCTGGAAGAGCGACGACCCCGAGTACCCGCGCGTGGACGCGTACGGGTCGCTGGAGGATCTGGAGCGCGACTTCGGCACGTTGCCGCGCAACCCCGAGGGCGAGGTCGACCTGCACCGGCCGTACATCGACGACCTCACGCGTCCGAATCCGGACGACCCCACGGGGAAGAGCACGATGCGCCGCATCGAGGACGTCTTCGACGTGTGGTTCGACTCGGGCTCGATGCCCTACGCGCAGGTGCACTACCCGTTCGAGAACCAGGAGTGGTTCGACTCGCACGCGCCGGCGGACTTCATCGTCGAGTACATCGGCCAGACCCGCGGCTGGTTCTACGTCATGCACGTGCTGTCGACCGCGTTGTTCAATCGTCCGGCCTTCACCGGCGTCAGCTGCCACGGCATCGTGCTGGGCAGCGACGGCTACAAGATGTCGAAGTCGCTGCGCAACTACCCGGACGTGTCCGAGGTGCTCGACCGCGACGGCTCCGACGCGATGCGCTGGTTCCTGATGTCGAGCTCGGTGCTGCGCGGTGGGAACCTCGCGGTCACGGAAGAGGGCATCCGCTCGGGGGTCCGCGAGTTCCTGCTGCCGCTGTGGAACTCGTGGTACTTCTTCGCCACGTACGCCAACGCCTCGGGGGCCGAGGGCTACCAGGCCGAGTGGCGCACCGACTCCACGGATGTGCTCGACCGCTACATCCTGGCCCGTCTGGGCGACCTCGTCCGCGAGGTGCGCGTGGATCTGGAGGGGCTGGACTCCACCACCGCGTCCGCGCGGCTGCGCGACTTCGCCGAGGTGCTGACCAACTGGTACATCCGCCGCTCGCGAGACCGCTTCTGGACCGGCGTGACGGAAGACCCGAAGAGCCGCGAGGCCTTCGACACCCTCTACACCGTGCTCGAGACGCTCACCCGTGTGGCGGCGCCTCTCGTGCCGCTCGTCAGCGAGCGCGTGTGGCAGGGCCTGACCGGCGGTCGCAGCGTGCACCTGACCGACTGGCCGGACGACACGCAGTTCCCGGCAGCGGACGAGATCCGTGACGCGATGGACGCGGTGCGCGAGCTGTCGAGCGTCGGCAACGCGCTGCGCAAGAAGGAGAAGCTGCGCGTGCGCCTGCCCCTCGCACGCTTCACGGTGGTCTCACCGCTCGCGGCGTCGCTCGGACAGTTCGAGGACATCCTCCGTGAGGAGCTCAACGTGAAGTCGGTGGAGCTCGTCACACTCGCCGATGACACGGCGGCGGAGTACGGCATCGCGCACCGCCTGAGCGTCAACGCCCGTGCGGCGGGTCCGCGCCTCGGCAAGGACGTGCAGAAGGCGATCCAGGCGGCGCGCTCCGGTGACTGGAGTGAGGTCTCCGGTGTCGTGACGGCAGGTGGCATCGTCCTCGAGCCGTCGGAGTACGAGCTCGTGCTCGAGACGACCGGCCGCCCGGAGGGGGAGGCCCTGGCCATCGTCCCGACGGGTGGCTTCGTGCTGCTCGACACCAGGACGACCCCGGAGCTCGAGGCCGAGGGACTCGCACGCGATGTCATCCGCGCCGTGCAGGAGACGCGCAAGAACGCCGACTTCGACGTCAGCGACCGCATCCAGCTGGTCCTCCGGTTCCAGGACGACGTGGACACCCAGGCTGTCGTGTCGGCGTTCGACCTGGCCGGCATCGCGGCAGAGACTCTCGCCGAGGAGTACTACGTGATCGACGCGCAGGGAGACTCGATCTTCGGACACGGAGCGGTCCTGGCCGCGGCTGCGGGAGTGACGCCCGAGTTCTCCGCGGTCATCCCCGCCGGGACATATGCCAATGCCGGCGACTTCACGATCGCCGTCACCAGGATGGGAGCGGGAGCATGAGTGACAAGGACAGGGCGGATGCCGTCTACGAGGCCCTGCTGAGCCGCGCCGGAGAGCGCTGGGTGCAGCCGCGCAAGGAGCGCACCGCCCGCATCCTCGCGTTCCTCGATGACCCGCAGCGCACGTACCGCGTCGTGCACATCACGGGTACGAACGGCAAGACGTCGACCGCGCGGATGATCGAGAGCCTCCTGCGGGCGCACGATCTGCGCACGGGACTGTTCACGAGCCCACATCTGGAGCGCTTCACCGAGCGGATCATGATCGACGGCGAGCCCATCGCCGATGAGGCCGTCGCGGATGCGTGGGACGAGATCGAGCCGTTCGTCGACATCGTCGATGCCGAGCTCGAAGCCGCGGGTGATGCTCCGCTGACGTTCTTCGAACTGCTGACCGTGCTGGCGTTCGTCGCCGTGGCCGATGCGCCGATCGACGTGCTCGTGCTCGAGGTGGGCATGGGTGGGGAGTGGGACTCCACGAACACCGCCGACGGCGACGTCGCGGTGTTCGCGCCGATCGACATCGACCACGCCGACCGTCTCGGCAGCACGATCGCCGAGATCGCCGAGGTCAAGGCCGGCATCATCAAGGAGGGCGCGGCCGTGGTGTCCGCCCAGCAGCCCGCGGAGGCGGCCGAGGTGCTGCGTCGCGTGGCGGCGGAGCGCAACGCGACCATCGCGTTCGAGGGCGAGGAGTTCGGTCTCACCGAGCAGAAGCTCGCCGTCGGCGGCCAGTTGCTCACGATCCGTGGCCTGGCGGGGGAGTACACCGAGGAGTACCTGCCGCTGTACGGCGCTCACCAGGGGCACAACGCCGCTCTCGCAGTGGCCGCCGTCGAGTCGCTGATCGGCGGTGCCACCCAGCGCATCGCCGCGGACATCGTGACGGCGGGTCTGCAGGAGAGCACCTCACCGGGCCGGCTGCAGTTGCTCGGCATCGCCCCGACCGTGATCGTCGACGCGGCTCACAACCCGCACGGCGCCAAGGCACTCGCGCAGGCTCTGGACGACAGCTTCGACTTCGACGAATGGGGCCTGGTGCTCGGTGTGCTCGCCGACAAGGACGCCGCCGGCATCGTCGCCGAACTGGCACCGGGAGCGGCGCACGTGTTCGCCACCGCTCCGGATTCGGATCGCGCGAGCGATGCGGATGCGATCGCCGACCTCGTCGAGCAGGCCGGACAGCGGGCGACCGTGCACCACTCGCTGGCCGACGCCGCCGACGCCGCGCGCGAGTGGGCCGCATCCTCCGATCGACGCGCGGTCATCATCGCGGGCTCCGTGGTGCTCGCCGGAGAGGCGGTCGCCCTGGCGCAGGACGAGGACTGGAAGGCGGGGTGGCGCGCATGAGCGCCGACGCGACACCGGCTCGCCGTACCCGCCGGCCGCGCCCGCCGCGCACGCTCGTGCAGAAGCTCGCACCTGTCGTGCTGGGTTTCGAGGCCATCGTGGTCTTCCTCGTGGGCCTGACGATCTTCGGGCTGCGGCAGCTTCCCGACGGTATCGAGCAGTGGTGGGCGATCGTCGCCGGGGCGGTGGTCGCGCTCGCCTGCATCGCGATCGCCGGGATGATCACGAAGCCCTGGGCGATCACCGCCGGGTGGGTCGTGCAGGCACTCGTCGCCCTATCGGCGTTCTTCGTTCCCTCCATCCTGCTCGTCGTCCTGATTTTCGGCGGCATGTGGGCGTATGCGACCATCGGAGGGGCCCGATTGGACGCACGACGCCCGGCCGGACCCACGACCGAGACTCAGACCACGCAGATCTCAGACACAGAGAGTGAATGACATGGCCACCGAAGAAACCCTCGTCCTCGTCAAGCCCGATGGCGTCGCTCGCGGCCTCACCGGCGCGATCCTCGCCCGCATCGAGGCGAAGGGCTACGCCCTCGTCGATATCCGCCTGGTGGAGCCCGACCGCGACCTGCTGGCCGAGCACTACGCCGAGCACGAGGGCAAGCCGTTCTACGAGCCGCTGCTCGAGTTCATGCTCTCCGGCCCCTCGGTCGCCATCCGTCTCGCGGGCAACCGCGTGATCGAGGGCTTCCGCTCGCTCGCCGGCACCACCGACCCGACGACCGCTGCGCCCGGCACGATCCGTGGCGACTTCGGTCGCGACTGGGGCCTCAAGGTGCAGCAGAACCTCGTGCACGGCTCGGACAGCCCCGAGTCTGCCGCGCGCGAGCTCGGCATCTGGTTCGACTGAGAACCCGTCCGCACGTGAAAAGCCCGCCCGCCGAGTCTCGGCGGGCGGGCTTTCGTCGTCTCCGCCGTCGGCGGAGCGGGGATCAGAAGATCATGCCGATGACCTCGCCGAGGAGATCGAGGCCACGCAGCTGAGCGAGCAGGATGACGACGGCGTACGCGAGGATCGTCGCGAGCGGGACCCAGGCCATCAGCTTCTCGGCGCGGGCCTTCGTCTTCTCGTTGCTGGTGAAGGTGCCGTTGCGGGTGAGGTGCAGCATCGTCGCGAAGAATGTGGGGATGGTGACCGACCAGGTGAGCATGCACCAGGGGCAGAGAACGCCGAGGTTGGGGGCGTAGATGCTCTGCCAGATCAGCCAGCACACGAGGCCGAAGGCGAAGGTGACCCCGGCACCGAAGGTCAGCCAGAACCACCGCGGGAAGCGGGATCCCGCGAGCAGGGCGACGCCGACGAACAGCGGCGCCATCCAGCCGGCGATACCGAGAATCGGGTTGGGGAAGCCGAAGACCTCGCCCTGCCAGGATTCGAGGTTCTTCCCGCACTGGATCATCACGCTCACGTTGCAGCTGAGGACGGCGTCAGGGTTGGCCGCCAGGACGAACTTCTCGACAGTGAGCTGGAAGGCGGCGAACCAGCCCACCACACTTGCGATGATCAGCCAGACGGCGTAGATGACGGGGCGGGTGCGCTGCTCGCTCATACTGGGGATTATCCCAGCGACTGCTATGGATGCGGCGAGAACAGGCCGGAGAAATGTCCGGCCCGGATGACGGGATGCCGCGAACGGAGCCACTTGGTGCGATAATGGCCTGTGATGCGATGAACGGCGTTGCCGCGACACGCGTCGAGCAGACTTCGGGGTCCAATGCCCCACGCGATCAGAGCCATGAGCCGGTCGCAGACCGAGTGAGTTCGCGGCACCTGCGGGTACCGCATGAGATTTCACGGAACACCGAGTGTCCCGTGCAGGGAGTAAGCCAGAGATGGCCGATGAGAACAATGACAACAACGCCCCTACCCTCGACTTCCCGGCTGACGCCGCGGGAGAGCTGACGGAGCCCACGGCTCCCGGCGCGGACGACCGCGCGGGGTCTTCGGGCGAGGGCGAAGAGCCGTCCACTGCTGCGGAAGCCGCCGAGGCTGCAGAAGTGGCTGAGGCTGCAGAGGTGGCCGAGGACGCGGCCGCCGATGACGTCGCGGCCGGTTACGCGGCGGCGGATGACGCTGCTGCGGCTGCCGACGACGCCGCTGCTGCGGCCGAGTCGATCGCAGAGGCCGTCGCCGAGGCGAAATCGGAGGCGGAGAACGAGGCCGCTGACGAAGTGCCGGCTACGGACGAAGCTCCCGTCGCGGACGAAGCTCCCGTCGCGGACGAAGCTCCCGCTGCGGACGATGCCCCCGCGGTCGAAGAGGCTCCTTCTGCTCCCGAGGCTCCGGCTCCGGTGACCGCCGTCTCCCTCGGCCTGCTGCCCGAGGTGTTCGTCTCCCAGGTCTCCACGCAGCTGCACTTCTACGCGCCGGAGATCGTACCGCTGCCCGCACGTCCGGGTCGCGAGCGCATCTTCGACCGCATCGCCGACCGCGACCAGCCGCAGGACGATGCAGCCGGCCGAGGCCGCGGTCGTCGTCGCCGGGGTGGTTCCGAGGGTGACGACCAGCGCGAAGAGCCGCGTCAGCGTCAGCGTGTCGTCGAGTACATCACCGAGCCGAAGGCGATCAAGGGATCGACCCGTCTCGAGGCGAAGAAGCAGCGTCGCCGCGACGGTCGTGACGCCGGCCGCCGTCGCCCTGTCGTCACCGAGGCCGAGTTCCTCGCACGCCGTGAGTCCGTCGACCGCAAGATGGTCGTCCGTTCCAAGAACGGCCGCACTCAGATCGGCGTCCTCGAGGACGGCGTGCTCGTCGAGCACTACGTCGCCCGCAACCAGGACGCGTCGCTCATCGGAAACGTTTACCTGGGGCGCGTGCAGAACGTCCTCCCCAGCATGGAGGCCGCGTTCGTCGACATCGGGCGCGGGCGCAACGCCGTGCTCTACTCCGGTGAGGTCGACTGGGACGGCGTCGAGACCGGCAACCAGCCGCGTCGCATCGAGCTGGCCCTCAAGCCCGGCGACCGTGTTCTCGTGCAGGTCACGAAGGACCCCGTCGGCCACAAGGGTGCCCGTCTCACGAGCCAGATCTCGCTTCCCGGCCGCTACCTGGTCTACGTGCCGGGCGGGTCGATGAACGGCATCAGCCGCAAGCTCCCCGACAATGAGCGGGCGCGCCTCAAGCGCATCCTCAAAGAGGTGCTGCCGGAGTCCTCCGGCGTGATCGTCCGCACCGCGGCAGAGGGTGCGACCGAGGACCAGCTCACGCGCGACGTGCAGCGGCTCACCTCGCAGTGGGAGCACATCCAGAAGCAGGTCGAGAACCAGCAGGCGCCCGCGCTCCTGCACGCCGAACCCGACCTTCTCGTCAAGATCGTCCGCGATGTCTTCAACGAGGACTTCACGAAGATGCTCATCCAGGGTGAGGACGCCCAGCAGACCATCCGCGCCTACCTGGAGAGCGTCGCCCCCGACCTCCTCGAGCGCGTCGAGGCCTACGAGGACGAGACCGATCCGTTCGATGCATTCCGCATCACGGAGCAGATCGAGAAGGCTCTCGACCGCAAGGTATGGCTGCCCTCCGGCGGTTCGCTCGTGATCGACCGCACCGAGGCCATGACGGTCGTCGACGTCAACACCGGCAAGTTCGTCGGCTCCGGCGGAAACCTCGAGGAGACCGTCACCAAGAACAACCTCGAGGCGGCGGAGGAGATCGTCCGCCAGCTGCGTCTGCGCGACATCGGCGGCATCATCGTCGTCGACTTCATCGACATGGTGCTCGAGTCGAACCGCGACCTCGTGCTGCGTCGACTGATCGAGTGCCTGAGCCGCGACCGCACGAAGCACCAGGTGGCAGAGGTCACCTCGCTCGGCCTGGTGCAGATGACGCGCAAGAAGCTCGGTCTCGGCCTGCTCGAGACCTTCAGCGAGGCGTGCGAGGTCTGCGCCGGTCGCGGTGTCATCGTGCACCACGACCCCGTGGTGAAGCACCGTTCCAGCAGCAACGGCGGCGGCAGCAACGGCGGCAACGGGCAGAGCGGTCGTCGTCAGCGCGGCAACGGCGGCAGCGGGAACGGACAGAGCCAGAGTGCTCCCTCCGCTCCTCCGGTCACCCACAGCATCACCGAGGGCGCGAAATCGGCCCTCGCGCAGATCGCCGCCTCCACCATCGCCCCGGCGGCGGATGGCGCGCCCGCAGTCGAGTCGGCCGATGTCGCGGCTGAGGCGCCCGCGGCCGCCGAACGTCCGAAGAAGGCCCGCAAGAAGCGCGGCGACCGCAAGGGGCCGAAGACTCCCGCCGAGCAGCTCCTCGACTCGGTCCTCGACGCTCTTCCGGAGCCGAAAGCTCCCGGTCAGGGGCGAGGACGCCGTCGGGTGAGCACTGCTGCGCTCACCGGCACTCCCGTCTCGGTGAACAACGAGCCGTCAGCGCCGGTCGCGGCTGCGGATTCGGAGTCCTGAGGCGATCAGCCGGCGCACCAGTTCCTTGCCCTGCACGTGGTGAGCGCCGGCGGCGACGAGCCGGGGGATGATCTCCTCCGGCACGTCGTAGTGGTCGAGGTCGAACGCACGTGCGGGGACGTCGTTCGCGCGCGCGAACACGTGCAGCTCGTCGAGGCTCTCATCGCTGACCAGGTGCGCCCAGAGGCGTCCGTGGGCGGGCCAGAGGGGTTCGTCGACGAGTACGGTCACCCGGTCAGCCTACGACCGCCTCGACAGGGCAGGGCCGGAAGCGGAATGTGAGACGCCTCGGAGCCGCGCCGCTTTGCGACACCGACCCGCATCCGGTAAAGTAGTCCCTTGGTGCGTATGCCGCGTCGTCCTCGTCGGTCGAAGCGGAGAGTCTTGCGTTCGCGCCCGCCGTTCTGCGGCGCATGCAAGCAACAGTCTTCCCGTGAGATCTCGGAGCCGCGAGCTCCCCAACGAAACAGGTATGAAGTGGTTTACGCAGTAGTGCGCGCCGGTGGGCGGCAGGAGAAGGTCGAGGTCGGCACGATCGTTCAGCTCGACCGTGTCAAGGCTGCCCAGGGCGAGAAGATCGAGCTGGCCGCCGTGCTGCTCGTCGACGGCGCCACGGTGACCACCGACGCTGACTCGCTGGCGAAGGTCAAGGTCACGGCAGAGGTCATCGGCAACCTCCGCGGCCCGAAGATCATCATCCAGAAGTACAAGAACAAGACCGGCTACAAGAAGCGTCAGGGCCACCGCCAGGAGCTCACGCGCGTCAAGATCACCGGCATCAAGTAAGCCCGAGGGGACTAGGACATGGCACACAAAAAGGGCGCAAGCTCAACCCGTAACGGTCGTGACTCCAACGCTCAGCGCCTCGGCGTGAAGCGCTTCGGCGGTCAGCAGGTCCTCGCCGGCGAGATCATCGTTCGCCAGCGCGGCACGCACTTCCACCCCGGCGTCAACGTCGGTCGTGGTGGCGACGACACGCTGTTCGCTCTGGCCGCCGGTGCGGTCCAGTTCGGCGCGAAGGGCGGCCGCAAGGTCGTCAACATCGTCGCCGCAGCTGAGTGATCACAGCGCGACACTAGATATCCGGTTCGGGGCGGGCTTCGGCTCGCCCCGTCCGTGTATCTACCCTCCGAAAACGCACAGCAACCCTGAGGACTAGCAAATGGTCACGTTCGTCGACACCGTCACACTGCACCTGCGTGCGGGTAAGGGCGGCAACGGCTGCGTCTCCGTGCACCGCGAGAAGTTCAAGCCGCTCGGTGGTCCCGACGGCGGCAACGGTGGCGACGGCGGCGATGTCGTGCTCGTCGCCGACCCGCAGACCGGCACGCTGCTCTCGTACCACCACTCGCCGCATCGTTCCTCCGGCAACGGTGGGCCGGGCATGGGCGATCACCGCTCCGGATTCCTCGGCGAGACGCTCGAGCTGCCCGTTCCGGTCGGCACGGTGGTGAAGAACACCGCGGGCGACGTCCTCATCGACATGATCATCCCCGGCGAGCGGTTCGTCGTGGCCAAGGGCGGTATGGGTGGGCTCGGCAACGCCGCCCTCGCCACCCCCAAGCGCAAGGCTCCCGGCTTCGCGTTGCTCGGCACTCCCGGCCACGAGGGCGACATCGTCCTCGAGCTGAAGACCGTGGCCGACATCGCCCTCGTGGGGTACCCGTCGGCCGGCAAGTCGAGCCTGATCGGCGCGATCTCCGCCGCCCGCCCCAAGATCGCCGACTACCCGTTCACGACCCTCCATCCGAACCTCGGCGTGGTGCAGGTCGGCGACTTCCGCTACACGGTCGCCGACGTGCCCGGACTCATCGAGGGTGCGAGCGAGGGCCGAGGACTCGGTCTCGAGTTCCTCCGTCATGTCGAGCGCTGCTCGGCGCTGTTGCACGTTCTTGACTGCGCGACTCTGGAGCCCGGTCGCGACCCGATCTCCGACCTCGACGTCATCCTCGCGGAACTCGGCGCCTACGAGGTGCCCGAGGGACAGACGCCGCTCCTCGAGCGCCCGCAGTTCATCGCTCTGAACAAGATCGACGTCCCCGAGGCACGCGACCTCGCTGAGCTCGTGCGTCCCGATCTCGAGGCTCGCGGCTTCCGGGTGTTCGAGATCTCCACGGTCTCGCACGAGGGTCTGCGTCCCCTCACCTTCGCGCTGGGCGAGCTGGTCGAGAAAGCCCGTGCCGAGGCCGCGCTCGAGACGCCGCCGGAGCGCGTCGTCATCCGCCCGCGAGGCTCCAAGAAGGACTTCACCATCCGGGTCGAGGGCGGCACCTACGGCAACGTCTATCGCATCATGGGCGAGAAGCCGGTGCGCTGGGTGCAGCAGACCGACTTCCAGAACGAAGAAGCCGTCGGGTATCTCGCCGATCGTCTCGAGAAGCTCGGCGTCGAGGACGAGCTCTTCCGCCTCGGTGCGGTGCAGGGATCGACCGTCGTGATCGGCGAGGGCGACAGCATCGTCTTCGACTGGGAGCCCACCATGACCTCGGCGGCAGAGTTGATGAGCGCGCCTCGGGGGACCGACCCCCGTCTGGCACCGAATTCGCGCCGGACGACGTCGGAGCGACGCGAGCAGTACTACGAGCGCATGGATGCCAAGGCCGAGGCTCGCGCCGAGGTGGAGACGCAGCGTCTCGCCGCGTACCGCGAGGACGGCGAGTGACAGCACGCACACGCGCGGATCTGGCCACCGCGTCCCGCATCGTCGTCAAAGTCGGATCCTCCTCGATCAGCGGAGACTCGTCGTGGCGGATCCCCGTCATCGTCGAAGCTCTGGCCGCGGCGCATGCACGCGGAGCCGAGGTGGTCCTGGTGTCGTCTGGTGCGATCGCGTCCGGAATCCCGTTCCTGCGGCTCGACGCCCGCCCGACCGACCTCGCGACCCAGCAGGCCGCGGCGGCCGTTGGTCAGAACATCCTGATGTATCGCTACCAGGAGTCGCTTCGTCCCTTCGATATCGTCGCGGGGCAGGTGCTCCTCACCACCGGCGACCTCGAGAACCCGACATCGCGCTCCAACGCCCGTCGCGCGATGGAGCGGCTGCTCGGGCTTCGCACCCTGCCGATCGTGAACGAGAACGACACTGTCGCGACGCAGGAGATCCGCTTCGGCGACAACGACCGGCTCGGCGCGCTCGTCGCCCAGCTGATCGAAGCCGACGCGCTCATCCTTCTCAGCGATATCGAATCGCTGTACACGCGACCTCCGACGGACCCCGGCGCCGAACCGATCGATGTCGTGGCTCCCGATGCCGACCTGACCGGCCTCGAGTTCGGGGCGACCGTCGTCAACAGCGTCGGCACGGGAGGAGCGGCCACGAAGGTCTCGGCCGCGCGTCTCGCGGCGGCATCCGGCATCGGCGTCCTGGTCACCAGCGCCGACCTCGTCGAACAGGCCCTCGCCGGTGCGGAAATAGGAACCTGGTTCGAGCCGGCCACCTCATAAACTGGGCGGATGACCGACCAGACCCCACAGGTGCGCCTGGAGCGCGCCAAAGAGGCCTCCCGCGCCGCTGCCGCGCTCACGAGCGACGACAAGGCGCGGGTGCTCGAAGCGATCGCCGTCGCCCTTCTCGACGCCGCGCCGCGCATCATCGAGGCGAACGCCCGCGACATCGTCCGTGGGCGTGACGAGGGCATCGGGGAGTCGCTCATCGACCGGCTGCGTCTCGACGAGAAGCGCGTGGCGGCCCTCGCCGCCGCTGTGCGCGAAGTCGCGGCCCTCGCCGACCCGGTCGGCCGCGTCGTCGGCGGGCACAGGATGCCCAACGGTGTCGCCCTCGAGCAGGTGCGCGTGCCGTTCGGAGTGGTCGGCGCCATCTACGAAGCCCGGCCGAACGTGACGGTCGACATCGCCGCGCTCGCGCTGCGCGCGGGCAATGCCGTCGTGCTGCGCGGGGGGAGTGCCGCGCGCGAGTCGAACACCGTGCTCGTCGACGTCATGCGGCGGGCGGTGGAGAGCGTTGGACTCACGAGCGAGGCGATCCAGACCGTCGATGACTTCGGTCGCGAGGGCGCGAAGGCGCTCATGCACGGTCGCGGCTTCATCGATGTGCTGGTGCCACGGGGGAGTGCCGGTCTCATCGAAGCCGTCGTCACGGAGTCGACCGTGCCCGTCATCGAGACCGGAGCGGGCAACGTCCACATATTCCTCGACGAGACGGCCCCGGACGATTGGGCGAGCGACATCGTCGTGAACGCCAAGGTGCAGCGCCCCAGCGTGTGCAACGCGGTGGAGACGGTGCTGGTGCATCGTCAGGCGGCTCCGCGTCTGATCCCGCTCGTGGCCAGCGCTCTGCAGAGTGAGGGCGTCGCGATCCACGGTGACGACATGGTCGCCGGCATGGTGTCGAACGTGATCCCGGCGGTCGAGGAGGACTGGGAGACCGAGTATCTGAGTCTCGACATCGCGATCAAGGTCGTCGACTCCCTCGACGAGGCCCTCGACCATATCCGCCGTTACAGCACGGGACACACGGAGTCGATCATCACGACCGACTCGCGCAACGCGGAACGCTTCCTCGCCGAGGTGGATTCCGCCGTCGTGATGGTCAACACGTCGACGCGCTTCACCGACGGCGGCGAATTCGGATTCGGCGCGGAGGTCGGCATCTCGACCCAGAAGCTGCACGCTCGCGGGCCCATGGGGCTGTCCGAGTTGACCAGCACGAAATGGCTCGCGCGTGGGTCGGGGCAGACCCGCGGCTGAGGGCTAGACTGGGGGACGCTGTACCTCACAGGATCCCGAACAGCACGCCACGAAACGGAGTCAGGATGAACCTCGTCGCACAGATCGCGATGGCCGCTGCCGAAACCGAGCACCACGGCAACGTCGCGCTCGAAACGGTGATCTTCGGAGCCATCGCTGCGGTCGTGTTCGCCTTCCTCGGGCTGGTGACCTTCTCGTACAAGAACGTCGCCAACCGTCACTCGGCGAAGGCCGAGGCATGGGCAGCGCAGCACGGCAAGGACGGCCACGAGGCGGGACACGGCCACTAGGCCCCCATGAACGACGCTGCGACCACGCGCCCCCCGCGCATCGGCGTGATGGGCGGTACGTTCGACCCCATCCATCACGGCCACCTCGTCGCAGCCAGCGAGGTCGCGAACTCCTTCGGGCTCGACGAGGTCGTCTTCGTGCCGACCGGCCACCCGTGGCAGAAGTCGGGAGTCTCGCCGAGCGAGCACCGCTACCTCATGACGGTCATCGCCACCGCCTCGAACCCGCAGTTCACGGTGAGCCGGGTCGACATCGACCGCGAGGGCCCCACCTACACGATCGACACACTGCGCGACCTGAAGCGTGATCGACCGGATGCCGACCTCTTCTTCATCACCGGAGCCGACGCCGTAGCGCAAATTCTCAGTTGGAGGGACCATGATGAGTTGTGGGAGTTGGCCCACTTCGTCGCGGTCTCACGCCCTGGACATGTCCTGAGCACAGACGGCCTCCCGAGCGACAACGTCAGCCAACTGGAAGTGCCGGCGCTGTCGATCTCGTCGACGGACTGCCGTGAACGCGTTCGCGACGATCAGCCGGTCTGGTATCTGGTCCCTGATGGGGTCGTTCAGTACATCGCGAAGCATCATCTGTATCGGAGCAAGGCATGAGTACATCGGATCAGCAGGAGCAGGGTCCGCTGACGCGAAAGCAGCTGCGGGAGATTCGATTGACGGGTTCGACCCCGGTCATCTCCAGCGAGGAGGCTGCCGCGGCGGCTGAGGCGGCACCGCCCGCACCGCCGCTGCCCCGTGCCGCCGAGCCCGTGGAGATCCCGCCCGCGCCGACTTCCGTGCCTGACGACGTCAGCGGCGATGCGCCGTTGACGCGCCGCCAGGCGCGCGAGCTCGAGAAGGTGCGCACGGCCTCGGTGCCCGTGATCGCCGGAGAGCAGTCCGAAGAGGCGGAGGTCGAGCAGCCAGCCCCCGACGCGCCGGCGGAACCGACCGACGAGGAGTCCGCCGCGACGCACGACCCCGCGGAGATCGTGTCGGGGGTCCCGAACTTCACACGGAACGAAGAGCCGGGCGACGCCGACGATGATGACGTCGACGACGAGGTCGCCGTCGCTCCCGTGCGTGCATCCATCGTCGCGGATTCCGTGGGAGATGTTCCGCTGGAGTCCGTCGATGGTGCCGGTGACGAGTCCGACGAGGACGATGTTGACGTGGCTTCGGCTCTGGGCCTTCCGGCCGAGAGCACCGGTGACTCCGAGGCCGACGGTGACGACGTGCTGGCAGATGTCGGTGACGCCGATGATGACGATGACGACGCCGCAGCCCGCCCCACCGTCAACCCCGCGTTCGGTGAAGGGATCCTCGCCGATGCTCCCGACCCGCACACCCCCTTCCGCCCGTCGTTCGACGAGCTGCTCTCCGTCGGTGACTCGACCGGGTCGCAGCACTCCGCACCGAACGCCCTGATCTTCACGCCGTCCCCGGGAGAGGGCTCGCTCTCCGGCCCTGTCGCCTCCACCGGTGAGATCCTCGTCACCGGGTCTTATGAACTGCCTCAGGGCATGGGCTCGCAGGGCCACGCCCTGGGAACCACCGACGGCAAGGACGTCGACGCCGTTCTCATCGACGGCGAGCTTCCCCCCGCGTCGTCGCCTACGCCGATCGCCGCCAGCTCGGCGGTCAGCACCATCAAGCCCGCCGGCGAGGTGATCCGTCCGCCGGCGCCCGAGAAGGGCAACCGGCTGATGATCACCCTGGCGATCGTCGCCGGAGGCCTCGCCCTCGCTGTCGGTGTCGTCGTCATCATCGCCATCACCACGAATGTGTTCTGATGCAATCACCTGAAACTGCCGAAGAGATGCTGCGTCTCGCAGCACAAGCCGCCATCGACAAGGGCGGTGAAGATCTCGTCGCACTGAACGTGTCCGAGCCTCTTCCGCTCGTCGACATCTTCCTGCTCGTCACCGGAAACAGCGAGCGCAACGTCGCCGCCATCGCCGATGAGATCGAGGACCGGCTGATCGAGTCGGGCCACAAGCGCGTACGGCGCGAGGGGCGCGCGGAGGCCCGATGGGTGCTCCTCGACTTCGGCGACCTGATCGTGCACGTCTTCCATCAGGAGGAGCGCGTCTACTACGGCCTCGAGCGACTGTGGAAGGACTGCCCCGTCGTTCCGATCGACGTGGCAGAGCCCGCCACCACAGACCCGAGCTGACATGCCCACGCACCTGATCACCGGTGCGGGTTCCGGCATCGGTGCAGTCCTCGCGCGCCGTCTGCTGGACCGTGGCGATGACGTGGTGGTGCTTGCCCGCGACGCCGGACGCGCCAGGCAGATCGCAGAGAGCCTTCTGGGAGCATCCGTCCTGGTCGCTGATCTGGCTCAGCCGGGTCGTCTGTCGTGGGCGCTGTCGAAGCAGCACCTGCCCGACCGGATCGACTCGCTCGTGCACGTCGCCGGGGTCGTCGACCTCGGTGACGTGGCCGACCTCGCTCCCGCGTTGTGGGAACAGCAGCTGGCCGTGAACCTCGTGGCTCCTGCCGAGCTCACGCGCCTTCTGCTGCCCGTTCTGCGCGTGTCGCAAGGGCAGGTCGTATTCGTGAACTCGGGGGCGGGACTGCGTGCCAACGCCGGGTGGGCGGCATATGCGGCGTCGAAGCACGGTCTCCGGGCCCTCGCCGATGCGTTGCGAGCCGAGGAGGCCGCACACGGTGTGCGCGTGACCTCGATCTATCCCGGTCGCACGGCCACTCCCATGCAGGAGCGTGTGCACCAGCAGGAGGGGCAGGACTACGACGCGGAGCGTTTCATCACCCCCGACGCCGTCGTCACGACCATCCTCACCGCCCTCGATCTTCCGCGAGACGCGGAGATCACCGACCTCACGGTGCGGCCGGGTCGCTGATCCGGCCTCGTCGTACCGGACGGTCAGGCGGTCACACGCGTTCGGCGTGCGAGCATGCCGCGCTCCGCGCGCGTCTGCGGCGGAATCGCGGACAGCAGCGACCGCGTATAGGGATGTTCGGGGTGGCGGTAAACGTCCTCCGTCTCCCCGATCTCGACCATGTTCCCCAGGTACATGACCGCCACGCGATCGGCGATGTGACGCACGAGGGACAGGTCGTGCGCGATGAAGACGATCGACATGCCCAGCCGCTCGCGCAGGTCGCACAGCAGGTCGATGATCTGTGCGCGGATCGACACGTCGAGCGCCGAGACAGGCTCGTCGCACACCAGAACGTCCGGATCGAGCGCGAGCGCCCTGGCGATGCCGATGCGCTGGCGCTGGCCGCCCGAGAACTGGTGCGGGAAGCGCGAGCCCATCTCGGGGGTGAGGCCGACGAGATCGAGCAGCTCGGCGACGCGCTCCCGTCGCGTCGCCGGCGTTCCGGAGTGGGTCGCGGCGAGCGGTTCGGAGATGATCTGCTGCACGGTCATCCGCGGGTTCAACGACATATACGGGTCCTGGAAGACCATCTGCACGCCACGACGCAGGATCTTCCGGTCGCGGAGCCGACCGCGCGTCACGTCCTGATCGCGGTAGCGCAGGGTGCCGGCATCGGGTGAGTCGAGTCCGACCAGCATCCGCGCCAGCGTCGACTTGCCGCTGCCCGATTCGCCGACGATCGCCAGGATCTCGCCCTGGCGGAGCTCGAGATCGACACCCGCGACGGCGGCGACTCGGTGCGCTCGTCGCCCGCTCCCGGAACGGAACGTGCGCTTCAGGCCGCGGCCTTCGAGGATGGGCACCGTCCCGTCGTTCTCCGCGGCGGCGCTCACATCTCGCGGCATGGAGTTCAGCAGACGCATGGTGTAAGCGTGCTGCGGCTTCGTGAGCACCTCGTCGGCGGGCCCTGACTCCACGATGCGGCCAGAGCGCATGACGGCGACCTGATCGGCGACCTCCATCACCACGCCCAGATCATGCGTGATGAGCAGGATTCCCATGCCCAGCCGGTCGCGCAGGGACAGCAGCAGGTCGAGGATCTGCGCCTGCACCGTCACATCGAGCGCGGTGGTCGGCTCATCCGCGATGATGAGATCAGGATCCAGCGCGATCGCCATGGCGATCAGGATGCGCTGGCGCTGACCGCCGGAGAACTGGTGCGGATAGTCGTGCACGCGCTTGTCGGGGGTGGGGATACCGACGAGGGTCAGCAGCTCGACCGCGCGCGCTTCGGCGGCTCGGCGGCCGATGCTGCCATGAGCGCGGATGAGGTCGATGATCTGGTCGCCGATGCTGAGGACCGGGTTCAACGCGGAAAGGGCATCTTGCATGACCAGGCTGACGCGCACGCCTCGCAGGCGTCGATGCTGCTCGGGGGAGAGGGCGAGGAGGTCGGTTCCGCTCAGTGACATCGTCTCCGCCTCGACGTCTCCTTCGTCGATCAGACCCATGATCGCGCGGGCGGTCATCGACTTGCCCGAGCCTGATTCGCCGAGCAGCGCGAAGACTTCGCCGCGGCGAACGGCGAGATCGATGCCGTCGACCACGCGGCTGTGGCGTCCATCGCCGGTGAGGGTGACGGTGAGTCCCTTGACGTCCAGGACGACGGCGTTCCGGGGGGCGGATGTGTTCTCCATGGATGCCATCATGCCAGCTTCTTTGTTCTGAATTGTTTCGAACAGGAAACATTTCAGCCGAAGATAATCACAATGGTTGACATCTGCGCCGAAATCCTCCAGATTCGAGGAATCTCCCGCTCGTCGACCGGGAGGGGCACCCGCATCATCGAACCGAAGGAGCGCATCCGTGCTCGAACAAGCTGGCCGGTACACCGGCTACACCGCGTACGACTACCTGGAAGCCGGCAAGGACTACCGCGAGTTCCGCTACGCCAAGCAGATCGGCCGTGTGCCGGCCTACGACCTCGGGCTCAGTGCCGCGCAGCAGGAACGCACCGAACGTCTGCTTCGCGAAGAGACCGTGATCTCCCTGCACGAGCACGTGCAGGTCTTTCCCGAAGACATGGGCGAGCTGCGCGACCACATCCGCCAGGGCCGCGAACCCACCGGCTACCAGGGCCTCGCCCGCTCCGGGTTGACCGCCGTGTTCGACAACGGCATGGACGGCACCTGCTGCATCTCGAGCGATGCCGGCTGGAAGTACCAGGACGTGCTGTTCGACCTCGGCGTGCGCATGGCCGACCTCGCACACCAGGACTACGTGATCAAGGCCGAGTCAATCAAGGACATCCGTCACGCCGCCGAGACCGGACGGGTCGCGCACATCTTCGCGCTCGAAGCCTCGACCATGATCGAGAACGAGGTCGACCGCCTCGACGTCCTGTACGGCTTCGGCGTGCGGCAGATGGGCATCGCATACTCCGAGGCGAACATGCTCGGCGGCGGTCTCAAAGAGCGCGGAGACGGCGGGTTGACCTACTTCGGCGAGCGCGCGGTCGAGCGTATGAACAAGCTCGGCATCGCGATCGACATCTCCCACTCCGGTGACCAGACCTGTCTCGATGTGATCGCCCACTCGACCAAGCCGGTATTCATCACGCACGCCGGTGCGCGCGGCCTGTGGCCGACGAACCGCATGAAGACGGATGAGACGATCATCGAATGCGCCAAGCGTGGCGGCGTGATCGGAATCGAGGCCGCCCCTCACACGACGATCTCCCCCCAGCACCCGAAGCACTCCCTGGAATCGGTCATGGACCACTTCCAGTACTGCGTGGACCTGGTGGGACTCGAGCACGTCAGCTTCGGTCCTGACACGCTGTTCGGCGATCACGTCGGCCTGCACGACGCGTTCTCGTCGAACCTGTCGCTCGGGCAGGCACATGCGAACGTCGACTACGAGAAGCAGCCGTACGTCGACGGCATCGAGAACCCGGCCGAGGCCTTCTACAACATCATCGGCTGGCTCGTGAAGCACGACTACTCCGACGACGAGATTCGCGCCGTCGTCGGAGGGAACACCATGCGCGTACTCGAGGAGGTTTGGGTCTGATGAAGTACAGCAAGTTCCTCGCCCTCGGTGCGGCCGCGGCTCTCGCCGTCGGCCTCGCCGCGTGCGCCCCGTCCGCGCCGGAACCGGGGGAGTCATCCGGCTCCACCGGCCCGAGCGACGAGACGATCAGCATCGGCACGACGACAGATGTCGTGAACTTCAATCCGGTCCTCGGGAACAGCCGCACGGACTCGTGGATCACGAACCTGATGTATCCGCATCTGCTGAGCATCAGCGACGACGGCACCAAGGAAGCCCACGTGGCCACCGACTGGGGCTACGTGGACGACACCACCGGCTTCTACGAGATCCGCGACGATCTCACCTGGAGCGATGGTGAGCCCCTCACCGCCGAGGACGTCGCCTGGACGCTGAACGCCGTCAAGCGCGATCAGGCTCCCGGCACGTTCTACGGGCAGCTGGGCAACCTCGACACCGCGACCGCGGTGTCGGAAACCCGCGTCGAGCTCGCCCTCACCCAGCCCGACTCCTCGATCGTCGAAGAGATCGGCTTCTGGGGCGTCGTCGTTCCGAAGCACGTGTTCGAGCCGCAGGGGTCGATCGCCGAGTTCGCGAACGACGGCAGCGCCGGAGGCTGGGTGGGCATGGGGCCGTTCATCATGAGCGACTTCCAGGTCGGTCAGCACTACACGCTGAAGCGCGTCGAGGACTACCCGCTCGTCAAGGGCGGCGTCCCCGGGCACGCCGAGGTCGTGTACCGCGTGTACCCGGACGTGAACACCGAGATCCTGGCGCTGCAGAGCGGCGAGATCGACGTGATCGCGAACGCGCTGCCACCCGCACAGGTCGAGCAGCTCAGCAGCACCGACGGCCTCCAGGTCGTCGAGGCGCCCGGGCTCGGCTACGCGCACCTGGTCTACAACATGGACAAGCCCGACCTCGCGAAGACCGAGGTGCGACAGGCTCTGGCCCATGCGGTCGACTATGACGCGATCCGCACCGTCGTGCTGCAGGGGCAGGCCGTCTCGACAGGTTCCAGCGCTCTGATGCCAGTGCTCGCGAAGTACTACGACAAGTCGGTGAAGGAGTACGAGTTCGATCCCGAGAAGTCGCGCTCCCTCATGGAGAAGGCCGGTTACACGGCAGACGCGAACGGGAATTTCCCCGTCTCGTTCCGGCTGATCTACTCGCTGCAGGACAGCGTGACCAGCCAATGGGCGCAGATGGTGAAGGACAGCGCGGCGGAGGCCGGCATCACGATCGAGCTGCAGGGCACCGAGCGCAACACATACCTCTCGATGACCAGCGAGGGCGACTACGACATCTACGCGGGCAACTTCGCGATCATGGACGATCCGGTGACGAACTTCTCGCTGTCGTACCTTCCCGGCGGTGCGATCAACTACACCCATGTCGACGACGCCGACCTGAACGCGCTGATCGAGGAGGGCATGGTGACGTTCGACGAGGACGAGAAGATCTCGATCATGCGCGAGGCGAACAAGATCGTGCACGAGCAGGTCTACGACAACATCATGTACACGCAGAACCTGTTCTTCGCGGCCAGCGACGAATGGGCCGGCTTCATCTCGAAGCCGAGCGAGCTGCTCTCGATCGTGAACCCGCTCTCGCTCGCGAGCGCGCACCCGGTCGAGTAACAACCACTGAAATCTCGAGGAAGGTCGCCCGGGTGTCCCGAGCATCGTTCATTCTCCGTCGCGTGGGTCGAGGTCTGCTCACGATCTGGTTCGCCGTGACCGTGACGTTCCTGCTCCTGCGTCTGCTTCCCGGCGACCCGGCCCTGGCGAGTCCGAACATGACGGACGACATCCGGGCGACCATCCTCGAGCAGTACGGGCTGGACCAGCCCCTGATCGTGCAATACGGGCTCTACATGTGGCAGCTGCTGCAGGGCAACCTCGGCATCTCGTTCACGCAGTCGATCCCGGTCACCGATGTCCTCATGCAGCGGCTGCCGTGGACCCTTCTCCTGACGATCACGGCACTGGTGCTCACGATCCTCATCGGCGTTCCACTCGGCGTCGCGGCTGCGTCCCACAAGGGGCGCTTCATCGACAGGGCGGTGCAGGTGGTCGGCGTGACGGGGCAGTCCCTGTTCGTCCCGAGCGTCGCCATCCTCCTGCTCTTCGTGTTCGGGTTGAACCTCGGATGGTTCCCGATCGGAGGTGCCTACACCAACAACACCTACGGCTTCGAGTGGTACCTCAGCGTCGCGCAGCACCTCGTCCTCCCGGCGGTGTCGCTCATGCTCATCCAGGTCGGCTCCTACGTGCTCACGATGCGTTCGACGCTGATCGAGACGCTCGGCGAGGACTACATCCTCCTGGCGAAGGCGAACGGCATCCGTGGCAGCCGCATCCTCTGGAAGCACGCCCTGCGCAACGCCCTGCTCCCCACCACGACCCTGATCGGCCTGCAACTCGGATTCCTGGTCGGCGGTGCAGTACTCACCGAGACCGTGTTCGCCTATCCGGGCATCGGGCGCGGGATCTACGAGGCCGTCACACAGCTCGACTTCCCCGTGCTGCAGGGCGCCTTCCTCATGCTCGCCATCACCGTCGTGGTCGCCAACACGATCACCGACATCATCTACGGCTACCTGGACCCGAGAGTGAAGACCTCATGACCGCTCCGATGCCCGCCTCAGAGACCCTCGCTCCGAGCGAGCCGACCGCCGCCGGCAGCGAGCGGGCGAGCGCGCACACCTGGCGCGCTTTCCGCCGGGACCCGCTCGGCATGATCTCGCTCGGGCTGCTGATCCTGCTGGTGATCGTGGCTCTCGCGGCGCCGCTGATCGCGCCCTATCCCGCCAGCTACGGACCGGACGTCCTGCGTCCGCCGAGCGGCGACCACTGGTTCGGTACCGACGCACTGGGCCGCGATGTCTTCTCCGAGGTGATCTGGGGAACGCAGCAGAGTGTGCTCGTCGCGGTGGCCGCCTCGCTGATCGCGATCGTCTTCGGCACGATCATCGCTGTTCTCGGCGCCTACTTCCGCAAGCTCGACAGCTTTATCAGCGTGATCGTCGACATGACGCTCTCGCTGCCGGTGCTCCCGCTCATGATCCTGATCGCCGCGCTCGTGGGGCCGAGCACGTCGACGATCATCTTCGTGGTCGCCGCGTTCTCCTGGCCGGAGGTCACCCGTCTCGTGCGCTCGCAGGCGCTGACCGTGGTCGGGCTGCCCTATGTCGATGCCTCGCGCCTGATGACCACCTCTCCGGTCTGGATCATCACGAAACACGTCCTCCCCGCCGTCACGCCGGTGGTCGTGGTGTCCGTGGTCGTGACCGCCTCGCGGGCCGTGCTCTCGGCCGCCGGACTCGCCTTCCTCGGCCTCGGCGACCCGACGACCTGGTCCTGGGGTCGCATCCTCTACGAGGCGCAGCAGGCCGGCGCGATGGTCAGTGCCTGGTGGCTGACGCTGTTCCCCTCGATCGCGATCCTCATCCTGGTGCTGTCCGCGACCCTGTTGTCGATCGCCTACAACGATGCGCGCAACCCGCGCCACCTCGCCCGATAGGAGCCGGAGATGACCGAGTTCGACCAGCGGCTCGCGCCCGAGTTCTTCGATCGCGTGCAGACCGGTGTCCGCGACCGGATGGGGGCGCAGGGCTTCGACGCCTTCCTCACCGACCATCCGGAGGACATCGCGTACCTCACCGGCTTCTTCCACCACCCTTCCGAGCGTCCGGTGGCGATCTGGATCGAGGCGAACGGCAGGGTGGTGATGCTGTTGCCCGAACTGGAACGCGAGTACGCAGAGTCGCAGTCCGCGAGGGCAGAACTGGTGGCGTTCTTCGAGTTCCCCGGAGTCGTTGCACCGTTCGAGGCTCTGGCTCGCGCGGTCTCGCCGCGGGGGCGGGTCGGGTTCGCGTCGTCCATGCCGTTCTCCCGTCTCTCGGCGGCGAGGGAGGCGATGCCCGGAGCCGATCTCGTCGCCTCGGATCTGTTGACCCGCGCCCGTTTCGTGAAGTTCCCCGAGGAGGTGACCCTGCACCGCGAGGCCGCCCGCGTGACGGATCGGATGCTCGAGGCCGGGGTTTCGCTGGTGGTCGAGGCCGTCGCAGCCGGGGGAGAGCTCCCCACCGAGGCCGAGCTCGAGCGTCACGTCACGGCGACGGGTACCGGCATCATGTACGCAGAGCACCGCAACGTGGTGGTGGCCTCCCTGCTCGCCGGCGGGCTGGTCTACTCCGGCGCGAACTCCGCCTTCCCACACGGGCTCCCGTCGGTGAACCGCCTCAAAGCCGGCGACACCTTCATGCTGTCGTTGGGCTGCGCGGTGGGCGGTCGCTTCATCGAGGGCGAGCGCACCTTCGTGCTGGGCGAGCCCACGGCGGAGCAGCGGCGCTACCACGACACGATCAACGCGGCGCAGCAGCTCGGGCGTGAGACCATCCGCGCCGGGCTCGAGTGTCGCGAAGCCAACCGCCTCTGTCTCGACGTGATCCGCGGTGCCGGACTCGGCGCGTTCATCCGGCATCGTCAAGGACACGGAATCGGTCTCGGCATGCACGAGGCGCCCTGGCTGGAAGACGGCGATGCGACGCTGCTGGAGGCGGGCATGGTCGTCTCGAACGAGCCGGGCATCTACGTCCCACAGCACGCGGGGTACCGCATCAGCGACAGCATGCTCGTGACGGACACCGGCGCCGAACCTCTGACCACCTACCCCCGCAGTCTCGACGACTGCACCATCGCGCTCTGACGCCCCGGAATCCGAGAGAGAGAAGAGAACATGACATCGACACCGCCGGTATCGCCGGAGTTCGCCGCAGCCACCAGCACCCACGAGTGGGTCGAGATCAACGGCAACCACCTGGCCGTCGAGGTGCTCGGTCCTGAGGGGGCGCCCGTCATCATCACCCACCACGGTGCTCCTGGTCTCGGTTCCCGTGCGGAACCGCGTGCCAGCTTCGGGCGCCTGGCCGACGAGTACCGCGTCGTGGTGTTCGATGCGCGCGGGAGCGGCCAGAGCGACGGGGAAGGCGTCTACAGCCACGAGCAGTGGGCGGCGGACATCGATGGTCTGCGGGAATGGATCGGCGCCGAGAAGATCGTGATGGCGGGGGGCTCGTACGGCGGCTTCATGGCCATGGAGTACGCGCTGCGATACCCGGAGCGGGTGGCGGCCATCGTGCTGCGCGACACTTCGCCGGACAACTCCAACGCCCATCTGGCTCGCGAGAACGCGCTCGCCTCCGACCGCGTGACGATCGACATGGAGAAGTTCGATCGCATCGACGTGGGACAGGTCCACGACGACGAAGACCTCAAGGACTGCTGGCGCGAGATCCTGCCTCTGTACGACTTCGTCTACGATCCGGAGGCGACCGAGCGCAAGGTGCAGGCCACGCCGTACCGCTACCGCGCGCACAACTACGCCTTCTCGGTGAACCTCCCGAATTATGACCTCAAGCCACGGCTGCACGAGATCGGTGTGCCGACACTCATCACCGTGGGCCGGACGGACTGGATCACGCCAGTATCGTGTAGCCAGACGATCGCCGATCTCATCCCGGACTCCGAGATGGTGGTGTTCGAGAAATCGGGGCACTCCCCGCAGATCGAGGAGGCAGAGGCGTGGACGAAGACCGTGCGCACGTTCCTGCACCGGGTGTACCCGCCGACCCGATGAGCAGTGTTCACCTGACGAGAGAAGTGAACGACCTCGACCGACGGATCGTCGTAGCGCTGCAGCAGGACGGGCGCGCAAGCTGGACATCGATCGCGGAGTTCGCCGGAGCATCGGTCTCGACCGTCACGCGACGCGGCCAGCAGCTGCTGGCGGAAGGGCTGGTGCGTGTAGGGATCGTGCCGACCCTGGGCAGCGAAGGGCACGTGGAGACCTTCTTCGTGCGCATCAACTGCACACCGGGGTCGCAGTTGAGTGTCGCGCAGGCGCTGATCGGCTCGCCCTACGTGCGCTTCGTGACCTTGGTGACCGGCAAGTTCGACGTGTTCGCCGAGGTCGTCATCCCGGGCGACTCCGCGACGTATGCGCATGTCCTCACCGATCTGCAGGCGATCCCGGGCGTCGAACGGTGGCGCAGCGACCTGGTCGTGCACACGTACAAGGTGAGCTTCGACTGGGGGCGGCAGCTCTACGACGCCCATGCCGAGGCTGCAAGCGACCCGCAGTCGTACATGCCCGCGCCGAACACTTGCGATCCCACGCACTTCGATGACGCCGACCGGGCCATCGTCGAAGAGCTGCGTCACAACGGCCGTGCGTCGTTCCAGTCGATCGGCGACACGCTCGACATGAACGAGAGCAGCGTGCGCCGTCGCTACGAGCGGATGCGCAACGCCGGATGCCTGACCACCGTGACGATGGTGCCGGCATCGGCACTGGGGATGAGTGCCGAGACACTGTTGATCCTGCGGGTAGAACCGTCGCGGATCGCCTCCGTCGCCCAGACGCTCGCCCATCACGTGTCGGTGCGATTCCTCGCCGCGGCGTTGGAGGAGAACTCGCTCTATTGCGAGATCATCCTTCCGAGCACCGAGACCCTGCACGACTTCCTCACCGGGACCATCGCGCACCTCAAGGGAGTTCGCGGATGGAATGCGGCGATGGAGCTCGTCTTCATGAAGCGCGGCTTCATCGAGACGCCGTGGTGGCGGGCCCAGGTGGCCTCGGCAGGGGCTGTGGACGCCGGGTCGTAGCCCCGGGTTTCCGTGACGGCACCCTCCGCGCGTGGTGTCAAGGGGCTTCCCCGGGCGCGGTTTGTGGCGCACTCTCTGTGGAGAGAGAGTCCTGGAGGGCCCCACATGTCTGAACTTCCGGATCCGCGTTTCATGCTGAATCGCATCACGGCGTCGGAATGGGTGATCAACGACCTTCGATACTCGCCCAACGACCCGCGCCATGTCGTCGCGTGCGTGTACGAACTCGCCGAGACCGAGGTCGAGGTGACCTGGCTGCGTGACCTGCCACTCGCCACGCGTTATGGAACCGCATTCGAGGTGCTCGAGGATGTCGAGAGGATGCGTGGTTCGAGCAGGGCCACACGTCCGATCTCCATCCCCCATCGGCCGCCGCTGCTGGCGACCTAGTCGTCCCGCGGCACGGACAGCGAACGAAGAAGCGCACCTCCTCGATCTCTGAGGGGGTGCGCTTCCTCCATGCCGCGCTGCGGAGCTCAGGCGGCCACGTGCGGGATCACAGCAGCTGCAGATCGGTCACGCACGTGCGATCGTCCGGCGACGTGGTCGACAGCGGCACGGTGCCCGTCAGGCCGGCGCTCTCGACGGTCAGCGTCGCCTCGATTCCCCGAGGCACCCAGACGCCGGTGAACCCGTTGTCGTGGGTGCGGCGCATCTCGTCGATGAGCACCGTCCCGTCGTCGGCGGTGAGGACGATGCGCATCTCGATGTCGGAGAGCTCACCGACGCACGTCGTGAGGCTGTGGAAGTGGCACTCGTGGGTCTGTTCGCGGAATGGTGCGACCGAGATGTACACCGCGTCGTCGGGCATCGGCAGCCGACTCTCCCGGCCGCTGGTGTCACGCAGCAGGAGCGCGTCGGGTTCGACGGATGCGAGGAGATCGTCCGGGCGGTCCGCCACGGGCATCGCGTCGAGTCGTTCGATCACCTCGCCGACGTCGAGCCCCGCGAGGTCGTGCGCGGCGAGCAGGTCCTGCGCCGACGCCACCGAGTCGACGTCGGCGGGGGAGACGGCGGGCGCGCACCCGGACAGGGCGATTCCGGCGACGGCCAACGCGGCGAGCCCCGCGGACAGCCTCCGTCGTCGACGTGATGCGGAGACCGACGGAGAGGCGGGGGACGTGGTGGAGGGGAGGGGATGGTTCATGGGGACGGTCCTTCGTGCGAGGTGGGGCCGGTGTGGGCGGGGATACGCCGACACCGACCCCGAAATGGGTTCAGAGGGTGGAGAGGAGGTCCTTCATCTCCTGGATCTCCTCGGTCTGCGCGTCGATGATCGTCTGGGCGAGTTCGATCGCTTCCGGATCGCTCCCGCCGTCGACCTCCGCCCGCGCCATCTCGACGGCTCCCTCGTGGTGCACGATCATCTGGTCGAGGAACAGGCGTGACGCTTCGGGACCGTCGGCGGAGCGGAGCGCGGCGAGGTCGTCGTCGCTCATCATCCCGTCGCCGTGGTCCATCCCGTTCGCGTCGCGGTCGTCGGAGCCGATGCCCCAATCGTCCAACCAGCCCTCGAGCTGTTCGATCTCCGGGCCCTGCGCGGCCTTGATCCGCTGGGCGAGTTCGGCCACCTCGGGGTCGATCCCCTCCACTCCGAGCACGATGTCGCTCATCTCGATCGCCTGCTCGTGGTGCACGATCATCATCGAGGCGAACATGACGTCGGCATCGTTGACGTCGGCATCGCTCATGCCGGCCGATGGTGACGACGAGCTGTGGTCCATGCCGGGCATGGAAGCGTCGTCGGTGCCGGTCGCGCAGCCGGACAGCAGCAGAACGGCGGACAGGGTGAGTGCGGCGGTTGCCGCAGCACGAATCTTCATGGGTGTGTTCTCCAAATACGCATAGTCGTTGCGCACACGCCGGACGGCGGCGCGCGAGGGTGAGAGGCCTGGAGCCGTGGCGCGAGAGCGCGGGCTCGACGGCTGCTCAGGTGCGACTGATGCAGAGAACGTGCAGAGAAGGGGCGCGGGGGAGGACCCGCGCGGCCAGGACCTCGAGAAGGAGCGAGCGGAGGAGCATCGCCGTCCAGCCGCGAAGCATTCCAGGCGCGATGAGGAGCACGAGGGCGAGGAGGAGCGCGAGGACGCACATCATCGCCATGCCGGCGTGATCATCGGTGCCGCAGCCTGCGCAGGACATCGCGGTCGTGCCGGACGGGTCTTCGGACGGGAGCGCCTGCACCTGCGCTGTGCCGTGATGCGCGGATACCGGCTCGGACACGGTCATCACCGCCGAAATCGCCGCCGCCGGAGTGTCGGCCGCCGCAGTGCCGTGCAGATTCAGGGTGTGCATCCCCAGCAGCCCCAGGATGACTGCGGCGACGAGGAGCACGCCCGACAGCACACCCCGGAAGACGCTCGATGAGCCTCTTCCGGACCACGTCGCCGCCACCGGTGCCATGAGAGCAAGTCTACGGGGCGCGGGTGACGGCGACCGGTGCGCTGCGGGCCGGCGAGGGTGTGCAGTCAGATGTCGGGGCCGTCGTCGTGCTCGTCCGCGCCGGCAGCGACGCGGTCGGCCTCGGCGCTGTCGACGAGCGCGTCATCGACATCCGGATCGAGAACACGCTCGCCGTCGACCTCCCTCGTCGGCACACCCGTCGGGTCGGTCGGGTCGTCGTCATGGGGGAGCGGGGGAACCGGGGGAATGATCGGGTTCGACATGATCGCATCCTTTCGTCGAGATGGGTTCACGGTAGAACGCGGGGCGTGCGGTCGGAATCGGGTTGACGCTCGTGCAGACGCGCGCTAGCGCGGTTGATCCGGCGCGGTCATCAGGCAGGGCGAGGGTGATAGACCGATTGGGCCTCTACGGCTGCGGTGCCGAAATCACCGTCTGCATTGATAACGTGGCCGCGAGCCAGCGTGAGTCCGGTGGCCCGGCCTCGTCCTTTGAGCACGGCGCCGCGCAGGTCAGGATCGGGGTCGCGGTGGCTCCCGCCGCTCGCGAGCGCGACGTTCACCGCCGTGACATCGCCGAGGATCTGCGATCCATCGCCCAGAGTGGAAGCGCCGGCGAGGTCGATCCTCCCGATCAGACGCACCCGGTTGCCGATCGTGATCACGGAATCGGAACGGTTCGCGAGCAGAGCCACCGCATGCGGGCCGAACTCGTTGTCGGTGCCGATGCTCACGCGTCCGCCGCCGGTCGCCTCGATTCGGGTGCCCTCGAAGAAGCGGTTGTCGTCACCGATGAGGAGAGTGCCGGGGTCGGCGTCGATGCGGACGTTCGGACAGAACACATTGCCGGTCCCGATCTCGGCGTGCGCGGAGAGGAGGGCGGAGAAAGGATCGAGGAAGACGTTGAGGTCGTCCGCGATGAGCTGGCTCACCGTCCGATATCCCCGCGACGCACGCACACGATCCGCGTAGCCCAGGGGCGCGTGCGTCATGGAGCCTCCTGGTCACTGCCGCGTGAGACGAAGAAAGCCCCCGGAGAACCGGGGGCTTTTTCTGTGGACCTGAGGGGACTCGAACCCCTGACCCCCTGCATGCCATGCAGGTGCGCTACCAGCTGCGCCACAGGCCCAGACGCTGTTCCGGACCAGCCGGAGCAACTTGAAAAGAGTACTACACGAATCGACGCGAACACCAATCGGGGAGGGCATCCCGGGCGCGTCACCGTGGAGTGCGGAGGGGAGGAACAAGCGCGCGGCGCCGGGCGTTGAAACCGGCGTGAGCATCCTCGACAGTCTGGTGATCGGCGCAGGGCAGGCCGGCCTCTCGGCATCCTTCCACCTCTCGAGGCTGGGTATCTCGCATGTGGTTCTCGACGCAGACGGACAGCCCGGCGGCGCCTGGCAGCACCGGTGGGACGCGCTGACGATGCGCGATGTGCACGGCGTCGCCGAACTGCCCGGCGACACGCCGCCGCCCCGCGACGGTGCACGCGCCAACGAGGCCGTGCCCGCATACTTCGCGCGATACGAGAAGACGCACGAACTCCCGGTGCTCCGCCCCGTGCACGTCGAGCGCGTCGAGGACCACGACGGTCTTCTCGTCGTGCGGGCGCGTGAGGGGGAGTGGACGACCCGCACCCTCGTGAATGCGACCGGCACCTGGACGCATCCGTTCCTCCCGCACTTCCCCGGCATGGAGACGTTCGTCGGTGAACAGCTGCACACCGTGGACTACCCGGGGCCCGAGCACTTCATCGGCAAGCGGGTGCTCGTCGTGGGCGGGGGAGCGTCGGCCGTGCAGTTCCTCGGGGCGCTGGCGCCGATCACCGACACCCTGTGGGTGACCCGGCGCGAACCGGTGTGGCGCCATGACGACTTCACGCCGGAAGCGGGAGCCGCAGCCGTCGCCCTCGTGGAGCAGCGCGTCGCGGCCGGTCTCCCTCCGGAGAGCGTGGTCAGCGTCACCGGACTCATGCTCCGCCCGCAGGAGCGGGAGGCCGAGCGTCTGGGTGCCTACGCCGACCGGCGCCCCCTGTTCGAACGGATCGAACCCGACGGCGTGCGCTGGGCAGACGGCAGCTTCGAGCAGGTCGACGTCATCCTGTGGGCCACCGGCTTCCGCCCTGCGATCAGTCACCTCGCCCCTCTGCACCTGCGCAGTGCGGCCGGGGGCATCCAGCTCGACCGGAACGGTCGAGGTACGACGGCGGTCGCAGACCCCCGCGTGCAGTTGGTCGGCTACGGGCCGTCGGCGAGCACGATCGGCGCCAATCGTGCTGGTCGCTCGGCGGCGAAGGGAGTGCAGCGCGCGCTGCAGTCTGCAGGCGTGCGCATCACCAGCGGTTGAGCACCTCCTCCGCGAATCCCTCGATGCCGTCGACGCGCACCCGCGTTCCGTTCTCGTCGCGCACCCAGCCGGTCCAGACACCGAACAGTTGATCGGTCCGGCTCGAGATCACCAGCGCGTTCGTGTGCGAGTGCTTGTCGTAGAACGGGGTGAACACGAGGTCGGCGCGCGTCCCGTGCACGTGCCACGGACGCATGAAATGTTCGGAGTCGTAATCCCACACGAGCTCTTCACTGATCTTCGACAGCCGACCGTCGACGAGCAGCGCGTTCTCCGTGGCACCCGAGCCGTCGGTCCACTTCGCACCGAGCTGCAGCCCGATGACGCGGCCGTCGACGACACCGCTGGCCGCAGCCCAGTTCCAGCGCACGCGATACGGCCAGCGCCCGCGACCGTGGTCCAGTACGGCCCAGCTTCCGGTCGGCACCTCGTGCGCCACTCCGTCCACGGTCACTGTTCCGGTGGCCGGGCGTGCCACATCTTTGACCGTGTACTGGAAATGGGGGATCTCGTCGCCGAGGCGCCACGTCACGACGACACCGAGCGACTCGTGTGCCTCCAGGCGACCGGCCAGCAGGTCGATCGAGACGCGGGGGGTGGAGGCGCGCAGGCGTGTTCCGTCGAAGGCCTCGTCGATGTCGACGGTGATCCGACGCGTGCGCGCGCGGGCGGGCCCCGCGCCGAGAGACGACGGGAGCGTCGCGCTGCGCCCTCCCGGCGAGATCACCGTCGTGTCGATGTCGTCACCGGTCGCGCGATCGAGCACCCACAACTCGTGCAGAGCCATGTAGTCGACGCACGAGACCGTGACGGCGACGATGTGCGACGGCGTCATCACGTTCCAGTACTCCCACCGCTTGTTGCGCCCCCAGTGGCCGCGGCCGGGGATACCCGAGGTGTCGTGAACCGGTGTGCGCGACCAGCCGAGAGCCTCCCGGTTCAGCATCCCGGTGGGCGTGGTGAGAGATACATGCGCGGTGATCTCGCGCTCGATCAGCGGTGTGGGCATCGTCGTCCTGCTGTCCGGAGGGACACCGTCTCGGGTCGGTGTCGTTGCCCTGAGTGTAGAGGACCGGGCGACGAACGGCGGGGGTCCTGTGGGAAAACCGTGTTCGGGTCGAGATCGGCTCCTGGCTACGCTGAGGGCATGCTCCGCATCCTGCTCTTCGTCGTCTGGCTGCTGCTGTCCGCCTGGCTCGTGGTCTGGGTCGGGGAGGGACTTTTCGGCGTCGATCAGAGACAGTCGAGCCTTCCGTTCTCGGGAGAGGACACACTGGGCGCTCCGATCATCATCGGTGTGGCGTGGGGTCTGCTGCTGACCTTCGGCGGGATCCTGTCGGGGCTCGGGCGCCGTAAGCGGGTGCGCGGAGAGACCCAGATCGGAGTGGGCACGATCGTCGAGGTCGCGCGCACCGGTCTCACCGTCAACGACGTGCCGCAGTACGACCTGTTCATCCGGGTGACACCGAGCACCGCAGAGGAGTTCATCGCGCAGCTGCGCATGCTGGTCGACGCCTCCGATCTCGCCGGCCTGCAGATCGGGCTCCCGGTACCCGTGCGGTACAGCCTCACGGACCAGGACACGGTGGAGCTCGCCGACCTGAACGACCCCGCGGTGCGGGACGCGATGCTGCAATGGCGGATCGAACGGGGGCTGATCGATCCGCGGCAGGTGCGGGCGCGCACGAGCGGCACCCCGGTGACGGCATCCGTGCTCGAGGTGCGACCGACGGGGCGGCGTCGTGAGGGGCAGAGCGAGCTCGCCCTGCGCGTGCTGATGGCGCCGGAGGGAGCGGCGACCTGGGAAGCGGACACCACGGTCTTCGTGTACCCGCAGGCCATTCCGCACCTGCAGGTCGGAGCCCCGGTCTGGGCGTTCTATCGGCGTGAGGACCCGCAGACCGTCGCCGTGACGATCGAGAAGGAGGAGGGGCGATGAACCCGATGGACACGCTCATCTGGCTCGTGAACTTCCCGGCGTCGCACGGATACGCGATGGTGTTCATCGCCGGTTTCTCGATCCTCGGCCTGTTCGCGCTGTCGGCGCGGGGAGCGATGCCCGGCGGGGAGCTGCGGGCCATCCGCGAGCGGGAGGGGCTGCTGCGTGCGGATCAGCGTCCGCGAGGCCGCGTCGGGGGAGGAATCGTGCGCATCGGCGCGCGCATCCTCGCTTTCCTCATGCTCGCCTCCCTGGTGATCGGCATCCTCAGCCTCGCCGGCGTGCCCCTCACCCGTGCGTACATCTACGACAACGGTCGACCGACGGCGGCGACTCTGGATGGTGACTGGGTGACGTTCACGACGGCCGAAGGCGTCGAATACACGCTGGAGAGCAACTTCTTCACCCCCGCTGTGTATCCCGACCGCGACGCGTACATACCCGGCGGTCAGCTGATCGTCGTGCGCTACCTTTCGAGCCATCCACAGGCGTTCGTGATCGACAGCGACCAGACCCCGCGCTGAGTGCGGAGGGGGCGCGTAGGGTGAAGGCATGTCGCGAATCATCGTCTTCGGCGGCCACGGCCGCATCGCCCTCCTGCTCGCGCCGCTCCTCGTCGCACGGGGAGACGAGGTGACCGGGGTGATCCGCAACCCTGACCATTCCTCCGATGTCGAAGCCGGCGGTGCGAAAGCGCTCGTCGCCGACATCGAGAACATGGATGTCGAGGCGCTCGCCGAGATCATCCGCGGTCATGACGCCGTCGTCTGGTCGGCCGGCGCCGGTGGCGGATCGGCCGAACGCACCTACGCGGTCGACCGCGACGCCGCGCAGCGTTCCATGGACGCGACAGAACGCGCGGGCGTCCGACGGTACGTGATGGTGTCATGGCTCGGGTCCACCGCTGATCACGGTGTGCCGGAAGGCGACTCCTTCTTCCCCTATGCAGACGCGAAGTGGGCTGCCGACGAGCACCTGCGTGGCACCGGTCTGGAGGGCACGATCCTCGCGCCGGGCACACTCACCTTCGACGATCCCACCGGTCGGATCCAGCTCGATCCGGACGGTCGTGGAGCTGTCGCGCGTGCCGACGTCGCTGCCGTGATCGCTGCGTCCCTGCACGAACCGTGCACGGTCGGCCGGACCATCCGCTTCGGGAACGGCGACGCCGACTCGGCGGTGCCGATCGCCGAGGCGCTGTCCTGCTGAGACACGCCACTTCGCGCGACATGGAGAATCGGCGCCGGGGACGGACGGCGAGCGCACTCGCGCTCGCCGCGGTGATGGGGCTCTTCGTCTCGTCGGCCGCCACGGCGTCGGCGGTGGGCGCACCCTCGACGTCGGGCATCCCCGAGTCCACGGTGTCGACCAGCGGATCTGAGCTGCTCACCGCGCGTGCGAAGGCGCGGGTGCAGGAGATGTCCGTGGCGGAACAGGCAGCGACGGTGGTCATGGGGCACGTGGCAGGAACGGACCCGTCCGCCCTTCGGTCGTACATGGAGTCCGGACTGGGAGGATTCATCCTCATGGGGGCCAATATCCCCGCGACCGAAGCGGAGTTGCAGGCGCTCACGGCCGCGCTGACGGTCGATCCCGGCCTGCCACCGCTCATCGCCGTGGACCAGGAGGGCGGCTTCGTCTCCCGACTGCACGGTGACGGCTTCCCTGCCTCCCTCTCCCTGAAGGGGCTTCCGGTCGCCGAGACGTCCGCGGCGTTCACCGCGCGGGGCTCTCTGGTGGCGCGAGCGGGCATCACCGTGAACTTCGGAACGGTCGCCGACTACACGGACGATCCCGGCTCGTTCATCCACGGTCGCGCGCTCGGCACAGACCCTGCCGCGGCGGCGGAGCGCGTGGCGGCGGCAACCGTCGCGCAGGAGCAGCTCGTCGCCTCGACCCTCAAACACTTCCCAGGCCACGGCGCGGCTCCGGGTGACTCTCATCACGCGATCCCGAGCACCACGATGGGAATCGAGGAATGGCGCGCCACCGCGGCCGTGCCGTTCGCCGCCGGTATCGACGCCGGGGCCTCGCTGCTGATGTACGGGCATCTCGCCTACGCGGCGGTCGATCCGCTGCCGGCATCCCTCTCGCCGCGGTGGCATGAGATCGCGAGAGACGAGCTCGGCTTCACCGGGGTGGCGGTGACCGACGACCTCGGCATGCTGCTGTCTTCAGGAGATCCGGCCTATGCCGACCCGGTCACGAACGCGGTGGCGGCGATCGCTGCGGGGAACGACCTCGTGTTGATGATCGCGGGGTCCGACGCGCAGACAGCCGGATCGATGGTCGCCGGCATCGCAGCGGCGGCCGAAGCGGGGACGCTTCCGCCCGAGCGGCTCGAGGAGGCGGCGGCACGCGTGGTCGCGCTCCGGATGCAGACCGCCGCGGCGACCGCCCGCTGGTCGATCTGCGATGACTGCGAACCGGTGGGCTGACGCTCAGGCCGCATCGCGAGCTCCGTCGCCGATCCAGGCGTTCAGCAGCGCCGCGCGCAGATCGGCGCCCCGGTCGGCGAACCCTCGCTGCCGACGGACGTACTCGGCCTTGCCCTCGGTCGTCTCGATGCGAACCGGGACCACGTCCCATGCCGAGAGGTCGTACGGCGCGGCCTGCATGTCGAGCAGGCGGATGTCGCGGGCGAGCTCGAACGAATCCAGGAGGAGTTCGCCGGGGATGAGGGGCCCGAGTTTCGTCGCCCACTTGTACAGGTCCATCCCCGCGTGCAGGCAACCGGGCTGCTCGAACAGGGGCTGGTCGTCGCGGCTCAACGGCGTGCGGTTGCGGGGGACCGCTTCGGGGGTGAAGAAGCGGAATGCGTCGAAATGGGTGCAACGCAGCTCATGATTCTCGACGACGGCATCCGTGCCCGCCTGCCCGAGTCGCAACGGCACCGCGTGGCGATGCTCGTCCGCGCGGTACACCATCGCCCATTCGTGCAGGCCGAAGCAGCCGAACTGTCCGGGGCGGGATGCGGTGCGGCGGAGCATGCGCTCGATGAGCGCGGCCAACTCCGTCTTCTCTGCGCCGAAAGTCGCCGCATCCGGCACGACGCTGCCGGGCGATCGTCCGGGGGAGTACCACCGCCAGTCGCAGCGTTCCGGCGCATCGGCGAGTTCGACACCGGCCCCCGGATGCCATCGACGCAGGTGCGCGGGCTTGTACGAGTAGTAGGTGAAGAGGAAGTCCCACACCGGATGCTTCTCCGCCCGCGTCGCCCGTTCGCGGTGCGCCGCGGTGAGGGCATCGGCTCGTTCACGATGCGCCTCCTCGCGGAGGGTCCAGTCCGGGCGGGCGATGGTCATGTCAGTGCAGGATGCCGGCTTCGCCGAGCAGATCGCGAAGACCGGCGCCGTCCTCGGCGCTCACCCACGGGGCGGCATCTTCGGAGTGCGGTTCGTGACCGGCGCGTCCACCGGCGAGCACGGCCTCGGCGGGAAGCAGACGACGGATCGCGACGCCGGCGACGGAATCGGGGTACTCGTCCATGAACTGGCTGTAGATCGACTCGTCGTGCTGGCCGTCGTCTCCGATCAACAGCCATTTCACGTCGGGGAACTCGGTCGCGAGGCGACGCAGGTTCGTGAGCTTGTGTTCACGCCCGCTGCGGAACCACCGTTCGTGAGTGGGACCCCAGTCGGTCAGGAGCATGGAGCCGGCGGGGAAGAGATGGCGACCGAGGAAGCGCCACAGGGTGGGGGCGACATTCCACGCACCGGTGGAGAGGTACACCATGGGTGCACCCGGGTGCTGGCGGAGCAGCTGATCGAGGAGGACGGCCATCCCCGGGACGGGAAGGCGTGCGTGCTCGTCGAGCACGAAGGAGTTCCAGAAGGCGATGAAGGGACGAGGCAGCGCCGTAACCATCACGGTGTCGTCGACATCCGACACCACGCCGAACGAGGTGCCCTCGGCCACGATGAATGCGCGAGCCTCCACCGGCGCCTGGCCCTCGACCGAGAACGTGAACGTCTGCCAGCCGGGTTCCAGATCGACACGGATCATGGCATCGACCACGCCGCCGCGGTCGGCGGCCACCTGGTGGGTGGTCTCGCCGAAGTGCACGCTCACAGCGGCGAATCCCACCGGGATGCCGACGAAGCTGCGCCATCCGCGGACGCTGGCCGGTTCACCGTCTCGGGTGCGACGCTGCGGCGGGACGATCAGCACCCGGCCGACGACGCGGACCCAGCCCGGACCACCGTAACCGGGGAAGGGAAGGATCGTCGCGACACGGCCACGACGGCGCGCACGACCTTCGCGCCAGACATGGAAGCGGTGTTCGAGTCGGGCGAACCAGTGGATCCGGGGGGCTGGGGGAGCCGATGCCATTGCCTCAGTCTTTCACGTCGGCGTCGGCCTCTGCCTCCGGGGACTCCAGGTGACGGGCTTCGATGCGCTGCAGCAGCTTCTTGCCCAGGAAAGCCAGAAGCAGGAACAGGGCGATCACGCCGACGAAGATGTACCCGGCGAAGTGCACGCGATCGACCAGCTCGCGGAAGCTGCCGGCGGCAAGCGACGTGACACTCACATAGGCGGTGGCCCAGAGGACACAGGCGGGAGCCGTCCATGCCAGGAACTTGCGGTACGGGTACTCGCTCATCCCGACGGTGAGGGGAACCAGAGAATGCAGCACGGGGAGGAAGCGGGAGAGGAAGATCGCGATCCCCCCGCGGCGCTCGAGATAGTTCTCGGCGCGCACCCAGTTGTGCTCGCCGATCCGCCGCCCCAACCAGGAGACGCGGATGTGCGGGCCCAGCCAGCGCCCCAGCCAGAACCCGATGCTCTCACCGATCAGCGCCCCGATCACGACCGCGACACCCATCGCGATGCCCTCCAGAGGAGTGGCGACACCCATGGACGCGATGATCACGATCGTGTCGCCGGGAACGATGAGGCCGATCAGGATGCTCGTCTCCAGCATCACGGCGAGCCCGGCGATGAGCGTGCGGGCGACCGGATCGATCGACTGCACGGTGTCGAGGAGCCAGATCAGGAGGTCGTCCACCCCATGAGGATACGGGAGCCACCCGGTCCTAGGCTGGAAAGGTGCCCGAACAGCTGAGTGCTCGTCCGCTTCCCGACTGGGTGGAGCCGTCATCGGTGTTCGGGATGCTGGAAGCCGGGACCGCCGATGTGTTCTGGCTCGACGCCGGGGCTGACGCGATCACCGGATGGAGCTTCGTCGGGACGGGGGAGCGCTCGACGCTTCCGCGCGAGGTGCGCGTCGACGTCGTCGCTGCCGACCCTGAGCTGCCGCCGTTCACAGGGGGATGGGTGGGGTGGCTCGACTACGAGAGCGGCGCCGCCGCCGTCGGTGCACCGGTCGCGGGCCCGGAAGACGGCTCGGGCGGTTCCTGGCTGCGTGCCACCCGTGTCGTCGCCTTCGACCACGACAAGCAGCGCGTCTGGGCGCTCGGGATGGAGAGCGACGTCGCGGACTGGGCGGCAGACGTCCGGGCACTGGTGGGGGTCCCGGAAGCCGTGCCCTCCTCGATGAGCGACCCCGACCACCCGCCGCGTATCGCCGTCGCCCGACACGACCCCGGCGAGTACGCCGCACTCATCGAACGCTGCCGCGATCTCATCCGTGCGGGCATCGCCTACCAGCTGTGCCTCACCACGCGCTTCACCGTGGCCGGCGCCCACGACCCGGTCGAGGTCTATCGTCGGCTCCGCGACGCCACGCCCGCCCATCATGGCGGATTCCTGCGCATCGGCGATCGCGCCCTGTTGAGTGCCAGTCCCGAGCAGTTCCTCCATGCCGCGGGCGGAGTCATCCGTACCCGTCCCATCAAAGGCACCAGGCCCCGAAGCATCGATCCCGTCGAAGACGCCGCGCTCGCCGCGGAACTGGCGACGGACCGCAAGGAGCGCGCCGAGAACGTCATGATCGTCGACCTGATGCGCAACGACCTCTCGCGGGTGTGCGAGCCCGGGAGCATACGTGTGGAGGGTCTCTGGGTGGTCGAGAGCTATCCCGCGGTGCACCAGCTGGTGAGTACCGTGAGTGGGCGGGCGGGCGAGGGGACCACGGTCGAGGCCCTGCTCGAGGCGGCCTTCCCTGCCGGCAGCATGACCGGGGCTCCGAAGCTCTCGGCGATGACGCGGCTGCACGAGCTGGAGGGCGGGCCTCGCGGCGTGTACGCCGGATGCTTCGGGTACATCGGTGACGACGGAACCCTGGATCTGGCGATGGTCATCCGCAGCATCGTGATCGACGGGGAGCAGGCTGTGGTCGGCGCCGGCGGAGGGATCACCTGGGGGTCGATCGCGACCTCAGAGGTCGCCGAGGTCGCGACCAAGGCGAGGGCGCCGCTTGCTGCCCTCGGTGCCGGAATGCCCGTGCCCTGGCGTTCCGATATCCTGAACTGATCCCGCTTTTTCCACCAGATTGGTCGTGCGTTCGTTGTCTGAGAACCTGTCCACCGCTCCTGCCGACGACGAGACCCCGTCGGCGCACGCCATCCAGAACAAGTGGCAGAAGTACTGGGCGGAGAACGGCACGTTCCTCACGGGCGGCGACGACGACACCCGCCCGCGCCGGTACGTGCTCGCGATGTTCCCGTACCCGTCCGGCGACCTGCACATGGGGCACGCCGAGAACTACCTCTACTCCGACATCGTGGCCCGTTTCTGGCGCCACCGCGGACACAACGTCCTGAACCCGATCGGCTGGGACTCGTTCGGGCTGCCCGCCGAGAACGCGGCGATCCGGCAGGGTGCCGACCCTCGGGACTGGACGTATCAGAACATCGCGCAGCAGAAGGTCGGCTTCGAACAGTACGGCGTCTCGTTCGACTGGAGCCGGGTCCTGCACACGTCCGACCCCGAGTACTACCACTGGAATCAGTGGCTGTTCCTGAAGCTGTACGAGCGGGGCCTGGCGTATCGCAAGAAGAGCCCGGTGAACTGGTGCCCGAACGACCAGACGGTGCTGGCGAACGAGCAGGTCGTCGACGGACGCTGCGATCGCTGTGGTGCGGAGGTCATCAAGAAGAAGCTCACGCAGTGGTACTTCCGGATCACCGACTACGCGGACCGTCTGCTCGACGATCTGAACCAGCTCGAGGGATTCTGGCCGCACAAGGTGCTGCAGATGCAGCGCAACTGGATCGGACGCTCCGTGGGCGCCGACGTCGACTTCCTGATCGAGGGGCGTGAGGAGCCGGTCACGGTGTTCTCGACGCGCCCTGACACGCTGCACGGCGCGACGTTCTTCGTGGTCGCACCCGATTCCGACCTGGCGTCCGAACTCGCTGCCGGTGCTTCCGATGACGTGCGTCAGCGCTTCCAGACGTACCTGGAGCAGGTGCAGAAGGAGACCGATATCGATCGGCAGTCCACGGACCGCCCGAAGACCGGTGTGTTCCTCGAGCGCTATGCGATCAACCCCGTGAACGGCGAGAAGCTGCCGGTGTGGGCGGCGGACTATGTGCTGGCCGACTACGGTCACGGTGCAGTCATGGCGGTTCCTGCGCACGACCAGCGCGACCTGGACTTCGCTCGTGCGTTCGACCTGCCCGTCAAGGTGGTCGTCGACACGACGGCTCCCGTCACGGGCGCGATGCCGGTGATCGAGGTCGACGACGAGGGCGTGCCGATCGACACGGGCGCCGCGCTCGAGGAGCAGAGCCCCGCCACCACGGGCGTTGCACTCACCGGCGAAGGCCGCATGATCAACTCCGGTGCACTCAATGGGCTCTCCAAGCGCAACGCCATCGCGCGTGCGATCGAGCAGTTGGAAGCGACCGGCACGGGTCGTGCCGCCAAGAACTACCGTCTGCGTGACTGGCTGATCTCGCGTCAGCGCTTCTGGGGCACGCCGATCCCGATGCTGCACGCCGAAGACGGCAGCATCATCCCGGTTCCCGAGGACAAGCTCCCCGTGAAGCTGCCGAGCGTCGAAGGACTCGACCTCAAGCCCAAGGGCACCTCGCCGCTGGGCGGTGCCGAGAGCTGGGTGCGCACGACCGACCCGCAGACGGGCGACCCCGTGCTGCGCGACCCCGACACGATGGACACGTTCGTCGACAGCTCGTGGTATTTCCTGCGTTTCCTCTCGCCGAACAGCGACACGGTGGCTTTCGATCCGGCGCAGGCGGCGCGCTGGGCACCGGTGGACTCGTACATCGGTGGTGTCGAGCACGCGATCCTGCATCTGCTGTACGCGCGCTTCATCACGAAGGTCCTGTTCGACATGGGGCTGATCGACTTCACCGAGCCGTTCTCGAACCTCATCAACCAGGGCATGGTGCTGCTCGACGGGCAGAAGATGTCCAAGAGCAAGGGCAACCTGGTGCTCTTCCAGGAGGAGCTCGACGCCCACGGCGCCGACGCCCTGCGTGTGGGGCTGGCGTTCGCCGGTCCCGTGGAGGACGACAAGGATTGGGCCGACGTCTCGACGACCGGCGCCCAGAAGTTCCTGGCGCGCGCGATGCGCATCGCCGGTGAGGTGTCGAGCCCGGTCGACGTGGTGTTCGACGGCGGTGACTCCGCGCTGCGACGCGCGACGCACAAGCTGCTCGCCGAAGCGCCCGCTCTGGTCGAGCAGACGAAGTTCAACGTGCTGGTCGCGCGCCTGATGGAGCTCGTGAACGTCACCCGCAAGACGATCGACGGTGCCGCCGGCGCGGCTGACCCCGCCGTCCGCGAAGCCGCGGAGACGATCGCCGTGATGCTCGACCTCATCGCTCCGCACACGGCGGAGGAGATGTGGGAGGTCCTCGGACACGAGCCTTCCGTCGGCCTGGTGACGTGGCGTTCCGCCGACCCGGCACTGCTGATCGAGGACACGATCACCGCCGTCGTGCAGGTGGGCGGCAAGGTGCGCGCCCAGCTCGAGGTCTCGGCGCGTATCGGCGAGTCGGAGCTCGAGGCTCTGGCCCGCGCCGACGAGCGCGTGATCCGGTCGATCGGCGACCGCGAGATCGTGAAGGTCGTCGTGCGTGCTCCGAAGATCGTGAGCTTCGTCGTCAAGGGCTGATCGACGTACGGGCTGATCGCCTGTCCTCCACGGAAGTCTCCTCGCACGGGGTTGTCCCCGGCAGGGGCGAATGCCGCCCGGCCGGAGGAACGACCGCGCCTAGCGTGGCCGGATGGAATCTCCGCAGGTACCCCTCCCACCTCGGCGTCGACTGCGTCTGAGCATCGGAGCGGCAGTGGTGCTGGCTCTCGTCGTGCTGTCGGCTGCCGTGGGCCTCGGGATCATGCGGGGGCAGGCCGCGCCTGTCGAATCGGTGCCGCTCGAGGACATGAGTACGGGAGCAGGCGCAGGCCCCGAAGCGACCGATGACCTTTACGTGCACGTTCTCGGCGCTGTCGAGAAGCCCGGACTCTATGTGCTCGATCGTGACGCACGGCTCGTCGATGCGCTGGCGGCTGCAGGGGGAACGACCGTCGAGGCCGACCTGGCCGCGGTCAACCTCGCTCGAATGCTCGAAGACGGAGAGCAGGTCGTCGTGCCGATAGCCGGAGCCATGGCGGGTGGGCCCGGCGAAGTCGCACCGCCACCGGACGATGACCGGATCGACCTCAACACCGCGGATCAGGCGGCGTTGGAGACGCTCCCGCGTATCGGTCCGGCACTCGCGGAGCGGATCATCTCCTGGCGGGAGGAGAACGGCCGGTTCTCCTCGGTGGATGACCTCCTGGCGGTTCCCGGCATCGGGGAGAAGCTGGTCGCGGGCCTGCGCGACGGGGTCAGGGTGTGAGGGGACGAGACCTCCGGCTCGTGCCGCTCGCGCTGGCGGTGTGGTGCGTCGCGCTGCTGTGTGTGCTGTTCCCTGCGGTCGCGTGGGGGTGCGCCGCCGCGTGCGGGCTCGGGGCGGTAGGCGTACTGGCATCGGTCGTGCACCGTCGAAACCGCCAGGGGAAGTCCGGAGCACGCGGGGGCCTCGTCGTCGTCGTGCTGGCCGCGATCGCGGCTGCGGCGGTATCGGTCGGGTTCGCCGTCCCCGAGCGGGAAGCGGCGAAGGGGTGGGACGCTCGCGTGGTCGATATCACGGCCGAGGTGACGTCCTCCGCATCGATCGGACGCGATGGGCGGCTGTGGTTCGAGGCGGTGACATCGACGCTCGGGCCGCCGGGCCGTGCGGTGGCGTCCGCCGCCCCGGTGCGCCTGGGGGTCGTCCCGGCCGAGGGCTTCGACCTCGGCGCGACGGTTCGGGTCGTGGGCGAGTCATCGGCGACGGATGCCGTGGAGCGCTCAGCGTTGGTCGTCTTCGCGAGCGACGCCGAGGTCATCTCGCCCGCGCCTGGTGTCTTCGGTGCGGCGGCGACGATCAAGAGCGTGTTCGTCGAACGGTCTCTACGCCTGCCGGAACCGGGCAACGGACTGCTTCCCGGACTCGCGGTCGGCGACACGCGCGCCGTCACCGCCGAGCTGAACGACGACATGCGCACCAGCGGGCTCAGTCACCTCACTGCGGTCAGCGGAGCGAACTGCGCGATCGTGGTCGGCGCGATCTTCTGGCTGACGGCGCTGTGCGGAGGCGGCCGCCGGTTGCGTGTTCTCCTGTCGCTCGTGGGCCTGACCGGGTTCGTGGTTCTGGTGACTCCCGAGCCGAGTGTGATCCGGGCGGGGGTGATGGCGGCGGTGGGGATGCTCTCCGTGCTGTCGGGGAAGCCGAGCGCCGGGGCCGGGGTGCTGTCGCTGTGCGCCACCACGATTCTGGTTGCGGACCCCTGGCTCGCGGCGACGCCGGGGTTCGCGCTGTCGGTCGTCGCCTCGGGTGCGTTGATCCTGCTCGCCCCGCCTCTGGCGCGCGGCTTGGCTCGGGGGATGCCGCGCCCCGTCGCGCTCGCTGTCGCGGTCCCGCTCTCCGCGCAGCTCGCGTGCGGCCCGATCATCGCCCTGTTCGCAGAACAGCAGTCGTTGGTCGGTATCGCCGCGAACCTGATCGCGGGGCCCGCAGCCCCGGTCGCGACGGTGATCGGGCTCCTCGCCTGCCTCGCCGCTCCATTGCCGGTGCTCGCTGACCTGCTGACGGCCTCGGCGTGGCTTCCCGCGGCGTGGATCGCGATGACCGCGACCACCACGGCCCAACTGCCGGGCGCGCAGGTCCTGGTACCACCCGGCCTCGGCAGTGCCCTGGTGGTGGCGGTGGTGAGTGCGGCGATCGCCATCGTGCTGATGCGTGCCCCCGCGTATCAGCCGGGCTCACGTGTGGAGCGGGCGGCTGCCTGGGGACGTCGCGGTGCGGCGATGATCGTCGTCGTGGTGCTGTCGATCGCCGGTTCTCGTGCGCTTCTCGACGGCCCCCTCGCTGCGGCGACGACCCCCGACGCCTGGGCCGTCGCGGCGTGCGATGTCGGGCAGGGCGACGCGGTGCTCGTGCGCTCGGCGACCCAGGTCGCTTTGATTGACACGGGGCCGGAGCCCCAGCCACTGGCCTCATGTCTGCGGTCGCTCGGCGTCGAGCGCATCGACCTTCTCGTCCTCACCCACTTCGACCTCGATCACGTCGGCGGGGCTGAGGCGGTGCGCGGTCGTGTCGACGTGGTCATGCACGGTCCGATCGCCGAGGACGCCGATCGACGTCTCCTCGATGACCTCGTCGATGGAGGCGCACGCGTCCACGCGGCGTCGGAAGGTCAGCAGGGGATGCTCGGCGAGGCGGCGTGGCGTGTGCTCTGGCCGCTGCGCCGATCCGCTGCCTTTCCCGATGGCAACGATGCGAGCGTGGTGATGGAGTTCGACGGGGGAGAGGTGCCCCGCTCGATCTACCTCGGCGACCTCTCGGCCGTGCCCCAGCGCATGCTGCAGCGCACGGCGAGGATGATGCCGTACGCCGTGGTCAAGGTCGCGCACCACGGCAGCGCCGACCAGGATCCCGGCCTCTACGAGGCGATGCGGCCCCGGGTGGCGCTGTTCAGCGTCGGAGCGGACAACGACTACGGGCACCCACGTTCCGAGACCCTCGATCTCCTGGCGGCGACCGGTGCACATGTGCTGCGCACCGACGAACGGGGGCGCATTCTGCTCGGTCTTCGCGACGGCGAACTGCAGGTCTGGACGGAGAAGCCTGCCGGATGAGCCGCTCGGATCAGCCTCGAAGGAGCGGAACCATGTCGGCGACCGCCGGTAGGCTGGATCCATGGCAGCTTCGCGAACCCCTTCCCGCGGCGGCGCGAAGCCCACCAAGATCCCGCAGGTCTCCTGGCGTGAGCCGCACCCCGCTCCGATCGTGCTCGTGTCGGGCCCGGAAGAGGTCTGCGCCGAGCGCGCGATCGTCGGCGTTCGCGACTACCTCCGTGCCGAGGACCCCGCGCTCGAAGTGAGTGACGTACGGGCCGATGATTACGCACCCGGAACGCTGCTCTCCCTCACATCGCCGTCCTTGTTCGGGGAACCACGTCTCGTCCGCGTCTCCGGCGTGGAGAAGTGCTCCGATGCCTTCATCCAGGAGGCGGTGTCGTATCTCGACAACCCGCAGGAGGGCGCGACCGTCGTCCTTCGCCACACGGGCGCCAGCGTGCGAGGCAAGAAGCTGCTCGACGCTGTCCGTGCCGGGAACGGCGGCGGTATCGAGATCGCCTGCCCTGCCATCAAGCGCGACAGCGACCGAGTCGACTTCGCCGCCGGCGAGTTCCGCGCGGCGAAGAAGCGCATCGCGCCTCCGGCTCTTCGAGCCCTGGTCTCGGCCTTCGCCGACGACCTCACCGAGCTCGCCGCGGCCTGCCAGCAGCTCATCGGAGACGTCGAGGGCGACATCTCCGAAGACATCGTCACCAAGTACTACGGAGGTCGGGTCGAGGTGTCGGCGTTCGTCGTCGCCGACACGGCCATCGCCGGACGCTACGGCGAGGCCCTCATCGCCCTCCGTCATGCTCTCTCGTCGGGCGCCGACCCGGTTCCGATGGTCGCGGCCTTCGCCATGAAGCTCCGCACCATGGCACGAGTCGCCGGCAACCGCGAGCCGAGCCGCCAGCTCGCTCAGCGTCTGGGAATGAAGGATTGGCAGGTTGACCGCGCACGCCGCGATCTCGCCGGCTGGAACGAGCGGTCACTCGGAATGGCGATCCAGGCCACTGCCAGGGCCGATGGCGAGGTCAAGGGTGCGGCACGCGACCCGATCTTCGCGCTGGAGCGCATGGTCACCGTCATCGCCACTCGCCAGCCGTTCGGCGAGTGATCGAGCGAGAGTGGCCAGTCGGATTCGACTGCCGGGACGCTCCGAGGCAATGAAGAAGGCCCGCCCCGAGGAACGGGACGGGCCTTTCTCAGAAGCTTCGGCTCAGAGGGAAGCGACCTGCTTGGCGAGAGCCGACTTGCGGTTCGACGCCTGGTTCTTGTGCAGGACACCCTTGCTGACGGCCTTGTCGAGCTTGACGGCAGCCTTCTTCAGGGCGGCCTCTGCGGCGGCCTTGTCACCGGCGGAGACGGCCGTGCGAGTGGTGCGGATGACCGTCTTGAGCTCGCTCTTCACGGCCTTGTTGCGCTCGCGCGCCTTCTCGTTGGTCTTGTTGCGCTTGATCTGCGACTTGATGTTTGCCACGTGTGGACGCTTTCTGTACAGGAGTGTTCGGAATGCCGGCAGCAGAAGAGGGCTGCTGCACAGCGGTCGTGAGGGAAGAACCCACACGCAAGCCAAGAGTCGAGTCTACCAGCAGAGGGGCTGTTGACGCGAAACGACGAGGAGAATGCGAGACGCAGTCGCGCATTCGATGGTACCGGGTGCAGAATCATCACTATCTCGACACTGATGTCAAGGAGCCCCATGACCCCCGCGTTCCCTCGCCTGTCTGCGCCTGCCGGGCTCCGCTGGTCCGCCGCGACCTCAGCGTTCCAGATCGAGGGGTCGCGCCCCACCGGAATATCCGGTCGTTCCATCTGGGATGACTTCCTCGAGAGACCGGGAGCGATCGTCGACGGATCGACGGCGGATCCCGCGTGCGACAGCTACCGGCGCCCCGAGGATGATGTCGCCCTTGCGGCGGGCCTGGGTCTCGACCGCTACAGGTTCTCGATCCCGTGGGCTCGCGTGCAGCCCGACGGCCTCGGCCGCGGTGACGCGTCGGCCCTCGATCACTACTCGCGCCTGGTCGATCTCCTCCTCGATGCCGGGGTCGTCCCGTTCCCCACCCTGTTCCACTGGGAGATGCCAAGTCTCATCGAAGCAGGCGGCGGCTGGCTCGAGCGCGATACCGCGGAGCGCCTCGCCGACTATGCGGCCATCGTGGCTGATCGTCTCGGCGACCGGGTGCAGCACTGGTACACCCTGAACGAGCCCGCCATGATGACGCTTCAGGGATACGCGGTCGGCGCGCTGGCGCCCGGGAAGCAGCTCCTCTTCGGCGCGCTGCCGACCGCTCACCATCAACTGCTCGCCCATGCTCGCGCGGCAGCCGCTCTGCGGGAGCGTGGTGCCGCATCGGTCGGACTGGTCAACAACCACACTCGGGTCCTGCCGCTGGGCGACACCGCTGAAGACCACCAGGCCGCAGCGGTCTACGATCTGATCCACAACCGGATCTTCAGCGAACCCCTCCTCGCCGGAACATACCCCGACCTGGAATCACTCGGCCTGCCCCCGATGCCCGTGCACGACGGCGACCTCGAGGCCATCGGACGCTCGATCGACTTCTACGGCATCAACTTCTACAACCCGACCACGGTGACCGCCGCCGAGCAGGAGAGCCCGATCCCGTTCGACATCGTGCCCACTCCGGGAGTCCCGGTCACCGGGTTCGGTCCGGAATGGCCGATCATGCCGAGCGCGCTGCGCGATCTCCTGATCGACCTGCACACCCGGCATCCGCAGATGCCGCCCGTGATCATCGGCGAGAACGGTGCGTCGTTCCCGGAACCCGAGCGCGCCCTCCGCGTGGATGACGCCGATCGGATCGCCTATCTGGCGGGACACATCGCCGCGGTAGGGGAGGCGATCGATGCGGGGGTGCCGGTGGAGGAGTACACGGTGTGGTCGCTGCTCGACAACTGGGAGTGGGCTGACGGCTACACTCAGCGCTTCGGACTCGTCCACGTCGACTTCGAGACGGGGGAACGGACCCCCAAGGCGTCGTACGACTGGTACCGCGGGATCATCGAGAGCGCGCGGACGGATGCAACCGCTGCCACGACGGAGGCGGCGAGATGACCGAAGCGACCGGAACGCGCCCGGTCCGCGCGGGTGCGCGCTGGATGTCGCTGTTCACGCTCGCGTGGCTGGCGATCTGGACCGTGCAGCTCACGCCGGTGCAGCTGCTCCTGCCGCTGCAGCTCGACACCCCGCAGGACGACTGGATCCGGGGCGTCGTCTCCTCGGGACTGGTTCTCGGAATCGGCGGGCTCGCCGGGATCATCGCGGGACCGGCGGCCGGCGCGCTCTCGGACCGCGCGGCTGCGGGCCGCCACCGTCGGCGTCCGTGGGCGCTGGGCGGTGTGCTGTTCACCGCGGTCTGCCTCGTCCTCACCGGCTACGCGCAAGGGCCATGGGCCGTGGGCGCCGGTTGGGTCGGGGTGTCGATCGGCGTGGCGGTGTCGTCCGCCGCCTTCACCGCGCTGATCGCCGACCAGCTGCCGACGACACAGCGCGGGGCCGCCTCCGCCGCGGTCGGGTCCAGCCAGGCTGTCGGCATCGTGGTCGGGGTCGGCCTCGTTGTCCTGCTCGGTCTCGAGCTCCGGGAAGGCTATCTCCTGCTCGCCGGGATCATCGCGGTGGTCGGTACGACGGCGGCGCTGCTGCTGCCCGATCCACCGACCACGGAGGCGATGCGGCCGAAACGGATCGGACGCCGCCACCTGGACTCACTGCGCGATCGCGACTTCGCCTGGATGCTGTCCGGGCGCCTGGTGACGAACGTCGGCAACGCACTCGGGACCGCGCTGTTCCTGTTCTTCCTGCTGCACGGCCTCGGTCAGCCCAGCGCCATCGCCCAGGACAACCTGCTGCTGCTGATCGTCGTCTACACGGTGTTCGTCGTCATCGCCTCGGTGATCACGGGGATCGTCTCCGACCGGACAGGGAATCGCCGGACGCTCACGGTGGCGGCGACGGTCGTGCAGGCGGCCTCGGGGGTGGCGATCGCGCTGGTACCGACGTTCGAGATGACGATGGTCGCTGCCGCGCTGATGGGCCTCGGCTATGGCGCGTTCTCGACGGTGGGCCTCGCATTCGCCGCCGACCTGCTGCCGGACGAGCAGGACCATGCGAGGGACCTCGGGATCGTGAACGTCACAGCCGCGCTCGGGCAGCTCATCGGCCCTGTGCTGGGGGCGGGACTGGTCGCGCTGGTCGGCGGCTTCTGGCTCGTGTTCGTCGCGGCGGCGGTTCTCTCCCTCGTCGGCGGGCTGCTCACGGCGTTCGCGCGGCAGCCGGCCAGGGCGTCATGAACTCGAGGGGTCAGGCGTCACTCCCTGCGCGGCGTCACGCTCCACGGTCGCGATGGCGAGCTGCAGCACGGCGTTGAAGATCTGCGGCCGCATCGCGGTGACGAGGTGCGTCGTGCGTGGCACGATGATGAGCTCGGCATGCGGGGCGAGCCGTTGGAACAGTGACTCGTTGAGCCGCAGCTGGTCGTACTGCCCGTTCACGAACCAGAGCGGAATCGTGATGCGAGGGATCGCCGCGGCGATGTCGAGCGCGGCCAGACTGCGCAGCGCGGCGTCCTGGGTGTCGAGCGCGTAGCCGCCGGCGGCGAAGTCGGACCGGGTCTCCACAGGCACGGTGGCTTCGAGGATCCGGCCGGTCAGCCACATCCCGCGGTCGGGAAGGGCATCGACGGCTCGAGTGAAGAGACGGTAGGCCGCGAGCCCGGCACCGTGGGGGATCGAGGTGCAGGACGCCGCGATCAGCCCCGCGACGGGAGGTTGCTCCGCGCCCCCGACATACGCGAGGCAGAGCAATCCGCCCATCGAATGCCCCACCAGCAGGACGGGGCCCTTCTCGGCCGCGGCGCGCACCGCCTCATCTATGGTGTGCAGCGCCTCGTGGAGGGTGAAGTCCTCCTGCATCCGCGTACCGTGCCCCGGGAGGTCGACGGCGGTGAAGGCGTAGCCGCGCTCCTCGAGGTAGGCCGCCTGGGACCGCCACATGGTGGCGGACGTGCGGATACCGTGCACGAAGACGATCTGGACGCTCACGGGTTCAGCATAAGGAAAGCGGGGCCGGTGGATGAACCACCGACCCCGCTTCGACACCATGTGTGTCAGAGAGTGTTACTTCTCCCAGCCGACGTTCTCGACCGGCTGGATGCCGAACAGGTCCAGACCGACGTAGGGCTCGGGCGTGAGGTTCGCCAGGCCTTCCTTGACGGTGTAGATCTGCGGGCCGTTGTACAGCGGGATGAGGCCCCAGCGCTTGTAGATCTCGGGCTCGAGCTTCATCGCGGCAGCGGTCTGCGCCTCGGGGTCCGACTGCGACTCGACCTTGTCCTTGATCTCGGCGTCGAGTTCGGCGTCACCGACACCCGACAGGTTGAGACCCGAGTCCGAGCAGTACAGCTGGCAGAACCAGGCGGCACCGAACGGGTCGGAGGAGGTGAAGCGGAGTCCGGAGACATCCCAGTTCTTCGACGTGTAGTCGTCGGAGAACTGGCTGGCGGGGCGGACCTCGACCTTGACGTCGATGCCGACCTCCTTCTCCTGGGCCTGCAGCGACTGCGCGAGAGCCTTCTGCGTGGCGGAGTCGCTCCAGATCGGGTACACGACGGAGAGCTTGACGCCGTCCTTCTCGCGGATACCGTCGGAGCCTTCCTTCCAGCCGGCCTCGTCGAGGAGCTTCTTGGCACCCTCGACATCGAACTTCCAGCCTGCGGCCTTCATCGAGTCCTCGTAGCCGGGCTGGAACGAGAAGAGCGTCAGCGAGCCCGCCGGGTCTTCCTGGTAGCCGAGGCCGTTCCAGGCGATCTGCTTCTGCTGGTCGATGTTGATGGCCTTGAAGAACGCTTCACGGACCTTGACGTCCTCGAACTGCGGCTTGGTCGAGTCGACCTGCAGGATGGTGTTGGCGGTCTGCTGTGCGCGATAGACCTTCGCGCCGTCGACGTCCTTGACCTGGTCGATGAGCTCCTGGGAACCCGTCTCGACCATGTCGACCTCGCCGTTCTTGAAGGCGTTGACGCCGGCCTGGGCGTCCATGCCGGTCATGGTGACCTCGTCGAGGAGCGGCGCGTCGCCCCACCACTCGGGGTTCGGCTTGAACGAGATGTAGCCCTTGTTGGCGTCGAACTCGTTGACCGTGTACGGGCCAGCGCCCCACTCGGGGTGCGGGTTGCTGATCATGGCCTCGTTGAAGGTCGTCGGGTCAGCGAGAGCCGGGTGGATGACGCCGCCGTTGAACGGCATCTGCGGCCAGGCGAACTCGCCCTTGAACGTGACGATGGCGGTCTTCGCCGTGTCGCCCTGTTCGACGGATTCGATCTCCTTGTAGCCGTCGGTCGCGTTCGGGTTGAAGCCCTCGTCGTACGAGCGGTTGGCCTTCCAGGTGGCGTCGATGGCAGTCCAGTCCATGTCGGTGCCATCGTTCCAGTGCGCCTCATCGGTGAACGTGAAGGTCAGGACCGTCTTGCCGTCCTTCACCTCGTTCTTCCACTCGGAGAGGTAGTTGTCGTTCTTGTACTGCGTGCCATCCGGCTTCATGAGGATGATCTGCGGCATGTACCACGCGGCGATGCGTGCGGTGTCGGCGCTGCCGTCGCTGTTGAACGAGTTCAGCTGCGTCGGAACCTCGCGGATCGCGAAGTTGACCGTGCCGCCCTCCTTGAGGTTCTCACGAGGCTGCGGGTTGTAGTTCGCCATCTCGACGTCGGTCGTCTCGCCGGCGTCGCCCTTGTCGCCACTGCCGGTGTTACCGGCAGCGCACCCGCTGAGCGCGAGTGCGAAAGCGCCGGTGAGTGCCAGCGCTCCCATCAGCTTGTACTGCTTCATGGTGCTCCTTTCGCCTTGCGGCGTGTCATAAGGGGAGAATAGTTCGCCGGATCCGCGAATGTCCGGGCGGCGAGTGAATATCGGCTAACCGTTATCGGACGGTGATCCGTGATCTGTTCATGAGGCCGCAGGCCGCGCTGTCACCGTGGCGGGATCGAACACGATCCGCTCACGCGTGCGCTCGATGTCGGGGTCCGGGACCGGGATCGCGGACAGCAGCGCCTTCGTGTAAGGGTGCTGTGGGTTGTCGAAGACATCGTCCACATCGCCGTGCTCGACGAAGTCTCCGAGGTACATCACCGCGACCCGGTCGGCGATGTGCCGGACGACCGACAGGTCGTGCGCCACGAAGAGGTACGACAGCCCGAGCTTGACCTTGAGATCGTCGAGCAGGTTGATCACACCGGCCTGGATCGACACGTCGAGCGCGGAGACCGGCTCGTCGAGCACCAGGATCTTGGGGTTGGTCGACAGTGCCCTGGCGATGCCGATGCGCTGACGCTGGCCTCCGGAGAAAGCCTGCGGGAAGCGATCGCTGTGCGCCGGGTTGAGTCCGACGAGGTCCATCAGCTCCTTCACACGGCGGTGCGCCTCGGCCTTCGGGGTACCGATCGCCGAGAGCGGCTCCGAGATGATGTCCGCGACCGTCATACGCGGATCGAGCGCTCCCATCGGGTCCTGGAACACGATCTGGATGTCGCGGCGCAGCGCTCGCTCCACCTTGTGGCTGTGGATGTCGTTGACGCTGGTGCCCGCGATGACGATGTCTCCATCGGTCTGCTTGACCATGTCCATGATCTGGAGCAGCGTCGTGGTCTTGCCACTGCCGGACTCGCCGACGATGGCCAGGGTCTCACCCTCGCGCACGTCGAAGCTGATGCCCTTGATCGCGTGCACCTCGCCGACCTTCCGCTTCAGGAACGCGCCCTTGAGCAGAGGGAAGGTCTTGGTGAGGTTCTTCACCTCGAGGGTGATGGGGCGTTCTTCACGGGGGAGTCGCGTCAGGGCGCTCTCCGGTGCCTCGCGCACCGGATACACGGGAAGACCGCCGAGCAGGCCGCCGTCGGTGATCTCGTTCGCACGGATGCAGGCCGCACGGTGCTCTTCGCCGCCACCGGTCAGCACGGGAAGAAGCTCCGGCTCGCGGGTGCGGCACGCGTCCATGACGATGGGGCAGCGGTCCGCGAACGGGCACGCGTCCGGAAGATTGATCAGCAGCGGCGGGTTGCCCTTGATCGGGGTGAGCGGTTCCTTCTCGGCCTTGTCCACGCGGGGAATCGCGCCGAGGAGACCGATCGAGTACGGCATCCGGGTCTGGTGGAACAGCTCGCGCACGGGCGCCTGCTCGACGGCCTTGCCGGCATACATGACCATCACGTCGTCGGCCGTTCGGGCGACGACACCCATGTCGTGGGTGATCATCATGACGGCGGCACCCGTCTCGGCCTGCGCCTTCTCGATGAGGTCGAGGATCTGCGCCTGGATCGTGACGTCGAGAGCCGTGGTGGGCTCGTCCGCGATGATCAGCTTCGGATCGTTCGCCATCGCGATCGCGATCACGACGCGCTGGCGCATGCCGCCCGAGAACTCGTGCGGGAACGACTTCATCCGCTTCTCGGGCTCGGTGATGCCCACCAGCTTGAGAAGGTCGATCGAGCGTGCGGTCGCCTCCTTGATGCTGAGATTGCGATGCACCGTCAGCGCCTCGATCAGCTGAGCGCCGATCGTGTACACCGGCGTCAGAGACGTGAGCGGGTCCTGGAAGACCATCGAGATCCCGTTGCCGCGGATGGCAGAGAGCTGCGTGTCGGTCTTGCCGAGAAGTTCCTGGCCGTCGAACACGATGGAGCCGGTGACCTTGGCGTTCTCGTCGAGGAGGCCCATGACGGCGAGCGAGGTGACGGACTTGCCCGACCCGGACTCGCCGACGATGCCGAGGGTCTTTCCCGCCTCGAGGTCGAAGGAGACGCCGCGGACGGCGTCGACGCGGCCGGCCTCGGACGCGAAGCTGACCCGGAGGTCGCGGACGGAGAGTACGGGGCTCATGCGCGGCCTCCTGCAGCCGAAGTGGGATCGAGGGCATCGCGCAGTCCATCGGCGATGAGCGCCATCGACACGGTCAGCAGCGTGAGGATCAGTGCGGGGAAATAGAACAGCCACGGCGAGCTGACGATGGACGAGCTGCCCTCGCCGATCAACGAGCCGAGCGACACATCGGGGATCTTCACGCCGAAGCCGATGAACGACAACCCGGTCTCGGTCGTGACCGCCGCGACGATGCCGAGGGTGAAGTTGATCACCAGCAGCGAGCCGATGTTCGGAATGAGGTGACGCGTCACGATGCGCAGTCCCCGGACACCCATGTACCGAGCGGCCTGGACGTACTCGCGCTCACGCAGCGACAGGGTCATGGTCCAGATGATCCTCGCGGGGAAGAACCAGCTGACGAAAATCATCACGAACGCGATGACCCACCACACGCCGCCGGAGTCGTTCGAGATGATCGACAGCAGGAGGAAGGTCGGCACCACCATCATGAAGTGGATCACCAGGAGAGCGATGCGCTCGAACCAGCCGCCGAAGTACGCGGCCGCGGTCCCGACGAGCGCCGAGAGGATCGTCGTGCCCACCGAGACGGTGATCGCGATCATGAGGGAGCGTTGCAGGCCGATGGCGGTCTGCGTGTAGGTGTCGTTGCCAGCCCCGTTGGTGCCGAACCAGTGCGCAGCGGACGGCGGCTGGCTCAGGGCGAGGAAGTCCATGCTGTCGACGGCGTACGGCGACAGGAGCGGTCCGAGCGTCGAGAAGAGGATCAGCACGAAGAGAACGACGACGCCGCCCACTGCCGGCTTGTTGCGCATGAACCGGCGGGTGTAGAGCGTCCACTTGGACAGCGACTTTCCCGAGGCGCGGTCGGCGGTCGGCGGCACGGCCGGCGGCTCGACCAGGGGATCGATCATATCGGTGGTCATTTTCAGCTCACCCTCACTCGCGGGTCGAGAACGACGACGACGATGTCGGCGAGCACCGCGCCGATCGCCGTCAGCACGGCGCCGAACGCGGCGACGGCGACGACGCCGTTGATGTCGTTGTTGTTGATGGTGTCGAGGAAGTACCGCCCCATGCCCTGCCAGGCGAAGATGCGCTCGGTCAGGATCGCGCCGGTGAAGATCGTCGGGATCGTGAAGGCGACCTGCGTCGCGACAGGGATGAGCGACGTCCGCAGGGCGTGCTTGCGGATCGCCTGAGACTTGGTCAAGCCCTTCGCGCGCGCCGTGCGCACGTAGTCGGCGTTGATGTTGTCGAGCAGGAGCGAACGCTGCAGGAAGTGGTACTGGGCGTAGCCGACGATCACGAGCGCGATCGTGGGCAGCGTCAGGTGCTGCAGCGTGTCGACCAGGACGGGGAAGAAGCCGGTGACACCGGGACTCGAGGAGCCTGTCACGTAGAAGATGCGGACGCCGGTCCACTCGTTGAGCGAGATCGCGAGAAGGACGACGGCGAGGCCCGCGACGATGATGTTCACGTTCATCGTGATGATCGAGGTCGCCTGACCGATGCGGTCGGCGAGCTTGTACTGACGAGAAGCGGTGTAGACGCCCAGCCAGATGCCGAGCACTGCGGCGATGATCGTGGCGCCGAGGACGAGCTCCGCGCTGATCCACATGCGGTAGGAGACCTGCTCGTTGACGGACTGACCGGTCGGGCTCACACCCCAGTCCCAGCGGAACAGGATGCTGCTGAACCAGTTCCACCACCGCTCGATCAGGGGAACGGTGTCGCTGAGGTTGCGCGGGGTGAGGACGTTGTCGATCTGCTCAGGCGAGAGCGGGGGACGCCGTCCCACGTAATTGCTGCGCGGATCGAGGAAGCCCCACGCCAGGAAGAACGTGAGATTCGTGGCGACCACGATCATCAGCAGCCAGCCGAGTGCTCGGCGCAGGAGGTACTTGATCAAAAGGGGTCAGTCTTTCTCTTCTACAGACGCGCTCGGGATCTGCCGACGCAACGCTGAGTCAGTTGGATACACAATCGCCATCCACCGAACTCTGCGATGCGACGACCATCACGGGGTATGTGACGGAGTCTTATCGCTTGCGGGATCCGGTGTCACGGATTTTCCCTGGCAACTTCGGGAGACTATCACCGGTATGGCCGAATCGGGGATTAGCCTCCCCTGACCGTACAATCGAGTGGACATGTCCCCACGCGCTCTCACCCCTCTTCAGCCTGCTGCGACGCCGGCTGCGCAGATCCGTAATTTCTGTATCATCGCCCACATCGACCACGGCAAGTCGACGCTCGCCGATCGCATGCTCCAGATCACCGGAGTCGTCTCCGATCGCGACATGCGCGCGCAGTACCTCGACCGCATGGATATCGAGCGTGAGCGCGGCATCACCATCAAGAGCCAGGCGGTCAGGATGCCGTGGGAACTCGATGGCCAGACCGTCGCGCTGAACATGATCGACACGCCCGGCCACGTCGACTTCACGTACGAGGTCTCGCGTTCGCTCGCGGCCTGCGAGGGAGCGATCCTGCTCGTCGACGCGGCACAGGGCATCGAGGCGCAGACGCTCGCGAACCTCTACCTCGCGCTCGAGAACGACCTCCACATCATCCCGGTGCTGAACAAGATCGATCTGCCGGCCGCCGACCCGGAGAAGTACGCGAAGGAGCTGGCCTCGCTCATCGGCGGCAAGCCCGAGGATGTCCTTCGCGTCTCCGGCAAGACCGGCGTCGGCGTCGAGGATCTGCTCGACCGACTGGTGCAGGAGATCCCCGCCCCGACCGGAGACGCGGATGCTCCGGCCCGCGCGATGATCTTCGACTCCGTGTACGACGCCTACCGCGGAGTGGTCACGTACGTGCGCATGGTGGACGGCAGCCTCTCGCCGCGCGAGCGCATCCAGATGATGTCGACCGGCGCGAACCACGAGGCGCTCGAGGTGGGCGTGTCGAGCCCAGAACCGACTCCGACCAAGGGACTCGGCGTCGGAGAGGTGGGCTATCTCATCACCGGTGTGAAGGACGTGCGTCAGTCGAAGGTCGGTGACACGATCACCACGTCCCGGAAGCCGGCCTCCGAGGCCCTTCCCGGTTACACCGACCCGAAGCCGATGGTCTTCTCGGGCCTGTACCCGATCGACGGCAGCGACTATGCGGAGCTGCGCGAGGCGCTCGACAAGCTGAAGCTCTCTGACGCCTCGCTCGTCTACGAGCCGGAGACCTCGGTCGCGCTCGGCTTCGGCTTCCGTTGCGGATTCCTCGGGCTGCTGCACCTCGAGATCATCACCGAGCGTCTGGCCCGCGAGTTCAACCTCGACCTCATCACGACAGCGCCCAGCGTGATCTACGAGGTGCTCACGAGCGACACCGGCGAGACGGTCACCGTCACCAACCCCAGCGAGTACCCGGACGGGCGCATCGGGTCGGTGTCGGAGCCGATGGTCAAGGCTGCGATCCTGCTGCCGAAGGACTACGTCGGCACCGTGATGGAGCTGTGCCAGTCGCGCCGCGGAACGCTGCTCGGCATGGAGTACTTCTCGGAGGAGCGCGTCGAGCTGCGCTACAACATGCCCCTCGGCGAGATCGTGTTCGACTTCTTCGACCAGCTGAAGTCGAAGACCCAGGGCTACGCGTCGCTCGACTACGAACCGTCCGGTCAGCAGGAGGCCGACCTCGTCAAGGTCGACATCCTTCTCCAGGGCGAGAAGGTCGACGCCTTCAGCTCGATCGTGCACCGCGACAAGGCCTACGCCTACGGCACGATGATGGCAGAGCGCCTGCGCAAGCTCATCCCTCGCCAGCAGTTCGAGGTGCCGATCCAGGCGGCGATCGGTGCGCGCATCATCGCCCGCGAGACCATCCGTGCGATCCGCAAGGATGTGCTCGCCAAGTGCTACGGCGGTGACATCACCCGCAAGCGCAAGCTTCTCGAGAAGCAGAAGGAGGGCAAGAAGCGCATGAAGATGGTCGGCCGCGTCGAGGTCCCCCAGGAGGCGTTCATCGCCGCGCTCTCGGGCGACGTCGAAGGCAAGGACAAGAAGTAGCGACGTCTGATCGCGCCCTGGGATGTGACGTCCCGCGGCGCGTGGGGGGTGTTCGCTCAGGTAACGCGAAGTAGGGTGGAAGTCATGCGGCGCGGGACTTTCCGAGACGACACGGTGGACTATGCGGCCGTGGGTGCGACCCATGCGCCCGACCTGATGCAGTACCCACCGGAGCGCAGCATCCCGGCGGAGGAATCCTGGCGCATCGGCAGTGGGGTCGAACGGTTCCAGACGGCTGGCGAAGCGCTTCTGTCGTGGACGGCGCAGCGTGCGGCCGGCCTCTCGGTCGAGGACGTGCGACCCGCGCCGGGACCTGCCTACGCCGGAGTGAGCTTCGACGCGGAAGGCAACCCGATCGCTCCGAGCAAGCGAGACGTCGAGCCGCGGTACGACGCCGAGGGGATGCCGTTCGTCGGGGCGGGGATGACCCTGCACCTTCGCGGACGCGTCGCCGGCATGCGCGCCGATTCCGAGCTGCGCGTGATCTCCGTCACCGAGGAGACCCGACGTGTCGGGTTCGTCCTGGGCACGGTCGGCGGATCGGTCGTCAGCGGCGAGGAGTCGTTCGACGTGGACTGGCGTGAGGACAACGACGAGGTGTGGTTCACCGTCCGGGCCTTCGATGCGCCCAACGGTCTTCTCTACCGCACGATTCCCGCGCTCGTGAAGCGTCGTCGTCGTGAGCTCTTCGCACGCTACCTCCGGGCGATCTCTCCGCTCTACGCGACCCCGCTCTGATGGCGGGACCGCTTCCCCTCGGAGATCCCGCGCCAGCGGACGGGCGCCTGCCGTCCGACCTCGCGATCGACACGGCCGTTCCGTTCTCGGCATACCTGCACATTCCGTTCTGCACGGTGCGCTGCGGGTACTGCGACTTCAACACGTACACATCCACCGAGCTGCGCGGGGCGAAGCAGGAGGACTACGCGTCCACGTTGATCTCCGAGATCGCCCTCGCCCGTCGTGTACTGGACGACGCCGGGGCACGGCGGCCGATGGACACGGTCTTCTTCGGTGGAGGTACGCCCACCCTTCTTCCCGCGGGTGACCTCGCACGCATGCTCGACGCGGCGACCGACGCGTTCGGCCTGGCCGAGGGTGCGGAGGTCACGGTGGAGGCGAACCCCGACACCGTGACACCTGAGGTGGCCCGCATTCTCGCGGATGCCGGGGTGACGAGGATGTCGGTGGGGATGCAGTCCGCCGTTCCCCACGTGCTCGCCGCGCTCGATCGCACCCATCGCCCCGAGAACGTGCGCACCGCTGTCGCCGCCGCGAAGGATGCAGGTCTCGCCGTGAGCGTCGATCTGATCTACGGCGCACCGGGGGAGTCGCTCTCCGACTGGGAGGCCTCTCTCGATGCTGCCCTCGCGCTCGAACCCGATCACATCTCCGCGTACGCGCTCATCATCGAGGACGGTACGAAGCTGGCCCGCCAGATCCGTCGCGGCGAGGTGCCGACGCCGGACGACGACCTGCAGGCCGACATGTACGAGCTCGCCGATGCGCGCCTGGCCGACGGTGGCTTCGACTGGTACGAGGTGAGCAACTGGGCGCGCACGCCTGATCGCCGGTCGCGGCACAACCTCGCGTACTGGCGGGGGAGCGACTGGTGGGGCTTCGGTCCTGGTGCGCACAGCCACGTCGCCGGCCTGCGGTGGTGGAACGTGAAGCACCCGGCCGCGTACGCGCAGCGCCTCTCGGCATCCGAGTCTCCGGCAGCCGGCACCGAGCGCCCGGACGAGGAGTCGCGCACGCTCGAGCGCATCCTGCTGCTCAGTCGTATCCGTGAGGGCATCGCCGTCGACGACGTGCCGAGTGCGAACCGGAGCAGGGTCGCCGGGCTCATGGCCGATGGACTCGTCGACCCGGTCGCGGCGCTGCAGGGGCGTATCCAGTTGACACTGCGGGGCCGTCTTCTCGCGGATGCCGTGGTCCGCCAGCTGACCGACTGATTCCTTCTCGGAATCATCCGGGAAGCAGATCCATGCCCGCTGTCCGCCGCTGCGTCACCGTCGCGCTGTCCGCATCGAAGACACGCGTCCGGCGGTCCGGCCCATAGGCGGGCCACCCGGGGTCTCCGGCGGTCGCGAACCCGACCCAGGCGGCGTTCATCTCGGCGGCGAGCCGGCGCGGAGCATCGGGACCCGCCAGTCGCTCGGCCTCGGCATCATCGAGCCGATCGAACACGAACCCGAGCTCGAGTGCGTGGGCCGCCCGCAGGTCACGCACCGGACTCGGCCAGGCGAACTCGTAGACGTAGGTCGTGTCCGGGTGGGCCGCCGCCACACGGCTGAGGGGCGCACGCAGCATCATGTCCGTGACGAGCTGCCCGAAGATCTCCCCGGTGCTCGCGTCGGGGAATGCGGATCGGTACGCGGTCACCGCGCGCCGGGGGATGCGTGACAGCAGCCGTGCGGCCTGCAGCTTCATCCCGCCGATGGCGGCCAGCGCCTCCGGCGGGAACCAGAGCCGATACTCGTCGGTGTTGCTGCCGATGAGGAGCGGGGTGTCGATCTCCCCGAGCACCTCATGCGGCGAGCGGGGAAGGCTCTCGGCGTCGATCGCGAACTGGAACCCCGGTGCCCCGCCGAGGGGTGACGATCCCGCCGATTGCGCCGTGCGTGCGTCCAGCAGCTGGTCGGGTGTCAGCGCGGCGAAGGCCTCACGGTCGGCCCGCACACCGAGTCGCTTCGCGATCTGCGCGGTCACTCTTCCTGCCTTCCGCGCGGTCTGGGCGCGAAGTGGGCCGGACTCGATGATCGCGCGGCTGATCAGTTCACGGGAGGTGTCCCGCGCGAGGAGACCGGCCACGATCGCGCCACCGGCCGACTCGCCCATGGCGGTGATCTGCGCCGGGTCGCCGCCGAACGCCTGGACCTCTCGGTGCACCCACTCCAAAGCGGCGGCGGCATCGCGCAGGCCGAGATTCCGCGGGGCGCCGTCCAGCACCGAGAAGCCCTCCGAACCGAGTCGGTAGTTGATCGAGACGAAGACGAGGCCTGCCGCGGCGAACACGGTGCCGTCGTACAGCGGTAGCGCGGCGGTCCCTCGCTCGAGCGCGCCGCCGTGGATCCAGAGCAGGACGGGCGCGCCAGAGGCATCAGCGGGAGCCCACACGTTCGCGGTGAGGATGTCGTCGCCGTCGATGCGCACAGATCCCAGCAGCTCGCCGATCGCTCCGGCGTAGGGGACCTGGGGTGGTGTCGGCCCGAACTGCGTCGCCTCTCGCACGCCCTCCCAGGCCGGGACGGGTTGCGGTGCGCGGAAGCGGTTCGCCCCGAACGGCGCCTGGGCATAGGGAATGCCGAGGTAGCGGACCACCCCGGCCTCCTCGGTGCCGCGGACGAGGCCGTTCGACAGGGTGGCCTGGGGCGAGGTGGTCATGAGCGTCATCCTAGGGTCGTGCGTCCGTGGTACGGAGAATCCCGAGCTGCACGGGGTAGGATTGGCACTCTGAACGTCCGAGTGCCAGCGGAAGGGAAGGGCGATGGTCACAGAGCGAGGACTCCAGGTTCTCCGAGCGATCGTGCAGGACTACGTCGAGACCCACGAACCCGTCGGCAGCCGCTCCATCGTCGACCGGCACTCGTTCGGCGTCTCGGCGGCGACGATCCGCAACGACATGGCGCTGCTCGAGGACGAAGAGCTCATCACGGCTCCGCACACCTCGTCCGGCCGTGTGCCCACCGACAAGGGCTATCGCGTCTTCGTGAACCACCTCGCCCAGCTGCGACCGCTCTCGTCGGCTCAGCGATCGGCTATCGAGTCCTTCCTCGGCGAGCCGGCCGACCTCGACGACCTGATGGCGCGAACGGTGCGGGTGCTGACACAGCTGACCGGCCAGGTCGCGCTCGCCCAGTACCCCTCGTTCGCCCGCGCGCATGTCACGCACGTCGAGCTGGTCGCGCTCGCGCCGAACCGGCTTCTGATCGTGCTCGTGACCGATGCCGGCGGGGTCTCGCAGCGTATGGCCGTCCTCCCGGAGCCGATCGACGACGCCGACATAGCTGTGCTGCGCGCACGGCTGTCCGCGTCGATCACCGGTCAGGGCATCGGGGAGGCATCCGATCGGCTGCAGGCGTTGCTGGTCGCCGAGGAGAAGCCCCAGGATGCCGTGCTGCGCACGCTTGCTGCGGTGATCGTCGACGAACTCGGAGGGTTCCGCCAGGAGCGGTTGGTGATGGCGGGAGCGGCGACCCTCGCGCGCCGGGAGCAGGACTTCCGCGGCAGCATCCACCCCCTCCTCGAAGCCATCGAGGAACAGGTGACGCTCCTGCGTCTGATGAGCGAGATGGTGACTGACGAGCACGGACTCGCCGCGAGCATCGGCACGGAGAACGCCCCGTTCGGCCTGGGCGAGGCGTCGATCGTCGCCAGCAACTACGCCGCCCCGAGCGGCACGGCGCGCGTCGGAGTGATGGGACCGACGCGCATGGACTACCCGAGCAACCTCGCCGCAGCGCGGGCCGTGGCCCGCTACCTGTCGCGGATGCTCGATGAAGACGAGGCCGGCCGCTGACGCGGTCGCCACCGAGACACACGCAAGAAAGGCGATTGTGGCGGACCACTATGAGGTTCTCGGGGTGTCCCGAGACGCTTCCACCGATGAGATCAAGAAGGCGTACCGGCGCCTCGCCCGGCAGCTGCACCCGGATGTGAACCCGGGAGAGGACGCGGCGGAGAAGTTCAAGCTCGTCACGCATGCGTACGACGTGCTCAGCGACGACGACTCCCGCCGGCGCTATGACATGGGCGGCGGAGACGGTGCAGCAGGGAACTTCGGCGGCTTCGGCGGTTTCGGAGACATCTTCGAGACGTTCTTCGGGGCCTCACAGGGCGGCGGACGTGGCGCGCGTCCGCGTTCGCGTCGCGAGCGTGGCCAGGACGCCCTCGTCCGCGTGACCCTCGACCTCGGCGATGTGGTGTTCGGTGCGCACCGCGACATCGACGTCGACACCGCGGTGCTGTGCGAGACGTGTCAGGGATCCTGCTGCCAAGAGGGCACCTCTCCGGTCACCTGCGACATCTGCGGTGGCTCCGGTCACGTGCAGCGTCAGGTGCGCAGCCTGCTCGGCAACGTCGTGACCTCTCAGCCCTGCGGCACGTGCGAGGGCTACGGCACGACGATCCCTTACCCCTGCGGCACGTGCGGTGGCCAGGGCCGCGTGCGTTCGCGCCGTACCGTGTCGCTCGACATCCCGGCCGGCGTCGAGACGGGGCTCCGTCTGCAGCTTCCCGGTTCCGGCGAGGTCGGCAAGGCGGGCGGACCGAACGGAGACCTGTACGTCGAGGTGACGGTCAACCCGCACGCGGCGTTCAGCCGTGAGGGCGACGACCTGCTCGCCACGCTCGAGGTGTCGATGACGGATGCGATCCTCGGCACGGAGACGAAGATCCAGGGACTGGACGGTGAGGTGGACCTCGAGATCCGTGCCGGTGTGCAGTCCGGCGACGTGCTCACGATCAAGGGCCGCGGCATCACGCCGCTCCGAGGGACTCAGCGCGGCGATCTGCGGGTCGGCGTGCAGGTGCTGACCCCGACCAGGTTGGACTCCGCGCAGCGGGCCCTGATCGAGGACTTCGCCAAGAAGACGAAGTCGCCGGAGCCCCAGCTCGCGCAGTTCCAACAGGGACTGTTCTCGAAGCTCCGCGACCGCTTCCGCAGCCACTGACCATGGCCCTGCATTTCCTCGTCGACTCGTCGACCGATGCCGGAGTCGGCGACATCGTGTCGTTGACCGGAGCCGAAGCCAAGCACGCGGCCGTCGTACGACGGCTTCGCGTCGGCGAGGCCGTCACGGTCGGCGACGGTGCCGGAGTGTGGTTGGCCGGTGTCGCCGAGGAGGTGTCGCCCGCTCGCGTCGACGTGCGCATCGCAGAGCGCGTCGAGCGTCCCGCGCCCCGTCCGCGGATCGTCCTGGTGCAGGCGCTCGCGAAGGGCGATCGCGATGAGCTCGCCGTACAGGCCGCGTGCGAGCTCGGCGTCGACGAGATCGTGCCCTGGCAGGCGAGTCGCAGCGTGTCGCGCTGGGAAGGTCCGAAGGCGGTGAAGGGGAGGGAGCGCTGGGCGAGCATCGTGCGCGAGGCCGCGAAGCAGGCGCACCGCGCGTGGGTCCCGGAGGTGGTCGCGCCGGTCTCGACGAAGCAGCTCGCCGAGCGCGTCAGCTCGCAGCGTGTTCTGCTCCTCGACCCGACGGCCCCCGTGCGGTTGTCCGAGATCGTGACGGACGGCCGTGACCTGGTGCTCGTGGTTGGGCCGGAAGGCGGGATCTCCGAAGAGGAGCTCCACCGCCTGACGGAGGCGGGGGCCGAGCGCGTGCTCCTGGGCGATACCGTGCTGCGCACCTCGACGGCAGGGCCTGCCGCGATCGCCGTGCTGTCGGTCGCACTCGGACGATGGTGAACGCGACTCGCCCGCCTGCCCACGCGCACCGGACTGCGAGCGTGCTGTGGTCAGTAGACTTGACGGCATGACGGAACCCTCGATCTTCACGCGCATTCTGAACGGGGAGATCCCTGCCGAGATCATCGGCGAGACCGACCGCCTCTTCGCTCTGCGCGACATCGCGCCGCAGGCGCCCGTGCATCTGCTCGTGGTGCCGAAGACCGCGGAGTACCGCGACGTGACCGAGCTCGCTGCCGGGGATGCCACTCTGCTGGCGGACATGATCGCCTTCGCGGGGGAGCTCGCCGCGGAGCACACCGAAGACGGCGACTTCCGCCTCGTCTTCAACACCGGCGCGAACGCCGGGCAGACCGTGTTCCACGTCCACGCGCATGTGCTGGGCGGCGGATTGACCGAGAAGAGCGTCGGTGCCTGAGAACCACGAACCCCAGGAGCGCAGCCGGGGAGGTCAGCCTCCCGAGGCCGTCGAGAAGATCTACGCCGACGGCGTCGCGATGGTGCAGCTGCTCGGGCCCCAGGACCGGCTTCTGCGGATGCTCGAGAAGGAGCACCCCGGCGTCCAGGTGCTCGTGCGCGGCAACGAGATCACGCTCGGCGGCAGCACCGATGCGGTCGCGAAGGCGAAAGCACTGGTCGACGAGCTCCTCGCCATGACGAGGGCGGGGCACGACCTGGCCCCGAGCGATGTGTCGAGCTCCGCGCGCATGCTGCGTCAGGAGGGCGGACCGCGTCCGAGCGAGGTGCTGGGCGAGGCGATCCTGACCACCCGCGGCAAGGTGATCCGTCCGAAGACCCTCGGTCAGAAGGAGTACGTCGACGCGATCGAGGAGAACACGATCGTGTTCGGCATCGGTCCCGCCGGTACGGGCAAGACCTATCTCGCGATGGCGAAGGCGGTGCAGGCCCTGCAGCGCAAGGAAGTGACCCGCATCATCCTCACCCGTCCCGCCGTCGAGGCGGGGGAGCGGCTCGGGTTCCTCCCCGGCACCCTCACGGACAAGATCGATCCGTACCTGCGCCCGCTGTACGACGCGCTGAACGAGATGATGGACCCCGAGATCGTGCCGCGACTGATGGCGACGGGCACGATCGAAGTCGCCCCGCTCGCCTACATGCGCGGCCGCACCCTCAACGACTCCTTCGTGGTGCTCGATGAGGCGCAGAACACGACTCCCGAGCAGATGAAGATGTTCCTCACGCGCCTCGGCTTCGGCACGCGGATGGTCGTCACCGGCGACATCACGCAGGTCGATCTTCCGCAAGGTGCATCCGGTCTCCGTCTGGTCACCCGTGTGCTCGACGGAATCGACGACATCCATTTCTCCCGCCTCACCAGCGATGACGTGGTGCGCCACTCGCTCGTCGGCCGCATCGTCGACGCGTACAGCGAGTACGACGAGAAGCGCACCGCGCAGCGGTTCGAGCGCGAACAGGCGGCCGAGTTCGCCAATCGTGCCGAGCGCCGAGGAGCGCAACGACCAGGACCGCGTGATCGCGCCCCGAAACGAGGACTCTCATGATCGAGATCAACAACGAGTCGGCCATCGACGTCGATGAGACCGTGCTGCAGCGACTGACCGACTTCAACCTCGCACAGCTCCACGTGAGCCCGGACGCCGAGGTGGCGATCGTTCTCGTCGACGAGGGCGCCATGGAGGCTCTTCACGTGCAGTGGATGGATGAGCCCGGTCCCACGGACGTGCTGAGCTTCCCGATGGACGAGCTGCGCCCCGGTACCGAGGATCGCCCGACCGCTCCCGGTCTGCTCGGCGACATCGTCCTCTGCCCGCAGGTCGCGGAAGCGCAGGCGCAGGCCGCAGGACACACTCTGATGGACGAGCTGATCCTGCTGACCACGCACGGGTTGCTTCACCTTCTCGGATTCGATCATGCCGAACCTGACGAGGAGCGTGAGATGTTCGGGCTGCAGAAGGAACTGATCCAGGGCTTCGCCGCAGCTGAACGCCGGCGATGACCGCGGCTCTCCTGCTGATCGCCGCCGTGCTGCTGGTGGCCTTCGGCGGTCTCATGTCCGCGATCGATGCGGCATACGGTGTCACGTCACGGGCGGGTCTGGCCGACATGGCGACGGAAGGGCGCAGGGCCAAGGCTCTGGGTCGCATCGCCGCGGACCTCGATGCGCACGTGAACGCCGTGGCGTTCATCCGCGTGCTGGCAGAGGTCACGGCCGCCGTGCTCGTGACGGTGGCGTTCACCATCCTGATCGAGAACAACTGGTGGGCGATGCTCGCCGCCGCCCTGTTGATGACGGCGATCACCTTCGTTCTCGTGGGAGCGAGCCCGCGCTCGTTCGGGCGCCAGCATGCTGAGGGCATGATCCGCGGCACGGCGTCGGTCGTGCGTGGACTCCGTATCTTCCTGGGCCCCCTTGCTCAGGGACTCGTCGTGCTCGGCAACCGCGTCACGCCGGGTACCGGCCGCAGCTCGTTCACCAGTGAGGACCAGCTGCTCAGCATGGTCGACGAGGCGGCGTCGAACGACCTCATCGAGGAGGACGACCGCGATCTCATCCACTCGGTGTTCGACTTCACCGATCAGTTCGTCCGCGCCGTGATGGTGCCCCGCACCGAGATGGTGACCGTCGATGCCACGGCGACGACGGATGAGGCCATGTCGCTGTTCCTGAACCGCGGTGTGTCGCGCATGCCCGTCGTCGATGACGATGCGGACGACGTCGTCGGCGTGCTCTATCTCAAGGACCTCGTGCAGTTCGCCTATCGTGACGACAGCGCGTGGCGCGCGGCCTCGATCCGGCCGATCGCGCGCCCGGCGACCTTCGTCCCCGAGTCGATGCGCGCCGAGACCCTCCTCCAGCAGATGAAGCGCGACGCCGTGCATGTGTGTCTGGTGATCGACGAGCACGGCGGGATCTCGGGCTTGGTGACGCTGGAGGACTTGATCGAGGAACTCGTCGGCGAGATCTCGGACGAGTACGATCAGGTGTCGGCGGAGTTCGTCGATCTCGGTCACGGACGATACCAGGTGAGCTCCCGTCTCTCGCTCGAGGACGTCGGCGATCTCTTCGGTCTCGAGCTCGAGGACGAGGATGTCGACTCGATCGGTGGGCTGCTCGGCAAAGCGCTGGGACAGGTTCCGCAGCCCGGTGCAACGGCTACCGTGGAAGGTTTGGTTCTCACGGGCGGCGCATCGCGCGGCCGTGGCAGAGGTATCGCGACGGTGTTCGTGGAACGTGCGGCGGGGGAACCCGACGCTTCGCAGGATGAAGGAGATCGAGACGATGACTGACGATACTCGAAGCGGGTTCGTGACATTCGTCGGCCGCCCCAACGTCGGGAAGTCGACGCTGACGAACGCCCTCGTCGGCGAGAAGATCGCCATCACCAGCGAGAAGCCGCAGACCACGCGTCGGGCGATCCGCGGCATCGTGAACCGTCCCGAGGGTCAGCTCGTCATCGTGGACACCCCTGGAATCCACAAGCCGCGCACGCTGCTCGGCGAGCGGCTGAACGATCTCGTCGAGCAGGTGCTGGGCGACGTCGACGTCATCGGCTTCTGCGTGCCCGCGAACGAGAAGGTCGGTCCGGGGGATCGACGGATCGCCGCCTCGCTCGATGGCTACCCGCGTGCGAAGAAGATCGCGATCGTGACGAAGATGGACGCTGCCGCTCGTGATGAGGTCACCGAGCGGCTCCTGGAGGTCGATTCGCTGCGTGAGGACTGGGCCGCTGTCATCCCGCTGTCCGCCCTGACGCGCGAGCAGCTCGACGTGCTCTCGGACGAGATCCTGACGCTGATGCCCAAGGGGCCGGCACTCTATCCGGAGGGCATCACGACGGACGAGTCGCAGGAGGATCGGATCGCCGAGATGATCCGAGAGGCCGCCCTGGAGGGGGTGCGTGATGAGCTCCCGCACTCGATCGCCGTCGTCATCGACGACATCGCGCCCCGTGAGGGCACGGACCTCACCGACGTGCACGCCTCGATCGTGGTCGAGCGCGACAGTCAGAAGGCGATCATCATCGGGCATAAAGGCAAGCGACTCAGCGAGGTGGGGGCGCGAGCGCGCGTCGGCATCGAGGAGCTGCTCGGCACGCGCGTCTTCCTCGGGCTGCATGTGAAGGTCGCGAAGGAATGGCAGCGCGATCCGAAGCAGCTCGGCAGGCTCGGATTCTGAGATGACATCCGGCATCACGTCGATGGCGGCGGGCAGGCCGCCGACCCCGGCGACATGAGTGGTCGCAGCGAAGACCCGAATCCGCTGCGCAACGAGGTCTTCACCCGAGTGTTCGATGAGCACTGGGCAGCAGTGCGGCATCACATCGAGGGCGTCGTCGGCGCGGAGGACGAGGTCACCGAGATCGTCTCCGAAGTGTTCCTGCTCGCCTGGACCAAGCTCAGACCTGCACGACCGCCGAGCCGTGTCTGGCTGTTGCGGGCGACGGATCGGCGGCTGCGGGCTCGTTCCGGCCGGGCGTCGACGCCCTACGGTGCGCTCGACGCTGTGCATCTGGGGCTCTCCGGCGAAGAGGGCGGACCGGATCAGCACAGTCGCCTCGCGGTCCTGCGGGCTTTGGCTGTCCTCACTCCAGGTCAGAGGCGTATCATCATGCTCACGTACTGGGACGGACTCACGGTGGGGGAGATCGCGGAGTTGTTGCGCGCTTCCGAGTTGCGAGTGCGGAAGACGCTGGGACGCGCGCAGGATCGCCTGTGTGCGGAGCTGGGCCTGGAGGGGCGGACGACGGGTGATGACTGACAACGCCGTGCTCGAACGGATGCTGAGCGATGCCGATCCCGCACCGACTCCACGTGACGCTGCGCCCGACGCGCGGGCCCTCGCGACTCGCGACCGCATCCTCCGCACGAGCACCGCACCGAGGCGTCGCCGTCGGCGTGCACTCGGCTGGGCTTCCGGTCTGACCGCGGTCGCAGCCTCGACGGCTCTGGCCTTCGCCGTACTCTCCCCGCAGGGGGCGGCGGTGGCCGGGATGCCGTCACCGCTCGAGTTCGACGGCTCGGTCACTGTCGCTCAGGTCGTCGACGGGGCCGAAGCGAGCCTCGCCGAGAGCCCCGGTCCCGGTGAGCCGGTGCGATCGGTCAGGACCGCCTCATGGGGGTTCAACGTCGAGGTCGATTCGAAGACCACGACCGTCGTTCCCCAGCTTTCGACGCTCACGTGGGAACCGGACGGGTCCGGACGTGCGACCACCATCGACGGAGTTCCGTACGACCCCTCGGATGCGGCGGCGAGCAATGCTGCAGAGGTCACCAGCAGCGGAAGAGTGGTCAACGATCTGGTGATGGCACCGGGGGACTTCACCACTCCCTGGACCGCTGTGCCCGGTGAGGCGCACGACGACATGGTGGCGATGCTCCGTGCGTTCGGCATGCCGGACGACCCGACGGCATTCGACGTGGAGACCGCATTCACCTCCGTCCTCGGCCAATGGACGTTGACGAATGCGCAGCACCGCGAGCTGCTGCTCCTCCTCGAGGAGGCCGGCGGCGGTCAGGCGCTCGGAACGACGACGGATCGGCTGGGGCGACCCGTCGACGGTATCCGTGTGCAGTCGCCCGACGGGGCGGTGAGCGACGTGGTCCTGGTGTCCCGCGACACGGGGAGGATCGTCGGAGTGGAGCGTACCGTTCTGATCGCCGACGAGCTCTTCGCGGCAGGCTCGATCATCTCGTATCAGATGTGGGACGTGGAGGAGGATGTGTTCCGATGAAGCGCTCGACTGCTCTCGCGGCGATCGTCCTCGGGCTGCTCGTCGCCTTCGGAGCGACTCCGGCGATGGCCGCAGACCCGAGCGATCGTGAGGTCGATCCTGCCGTCGCCGCCATGCTTGAAGAGGTGCCGGGCGGCATCGTCATCGATGCGACGCGAGCGGTGTGGCCCGACCTCGGCATGGAGCTGCAGATCCGCGGCGCGTCCAGCATCTCCGCGCGCACAGTCGGCGGCTGCGCGACCGGCAAGACCTGCGCATTCAGTCTCGCCTCTCTCGGCGGGAGCATCCTGAGCTTCAGCTCGTGCAGCGTCAACGCCGTGCCTGCGAGCTTCGTGACCAGGTCAGCGGCGAATGCACGGACCTCCGGCTACATGCAGGCGCGAAACGGATCATCGGTGCTCGCCACCATCTACGCGGGCAACTGGTCCAACGTATCGGGCACCGTCACGAACCTGCGTTGCGTCCTCTGAGGAGCATCGCGCACCGTGGCCTCGACTGATCCGTTCCGCGCGTGGCAGTGGACCGCGCCGGTGTGGGGCCCGCCCGAGACCTGGGCGTTCGTCGAGCATGAGCTGCGCACTCCCGAACCCGGCGAGGTCACGATCCGTGTCCGCGCCGCGGGGGTGAACCCCGCAGACGCGAAGCATGTCGCGGCTCCCCGCACGGGCATCGAGCTGCCCGTCCCGATCGGGTATGAGGTCTCGGGGGAGATCTCGGCCATCGGCGCGGACACCAGGACAGGCTCGGGGGCCGTCGACATCGGCGACGAGGTCATCGCCTTCCGCGTGCGCGGGGGCTACGCGACCGAGATCACCGTGCCCGCCGAGAAAGTGTTCGCCAAGCCGTCGACGCTCACGCACCCAGAGGCCGCGAATCTGCTGCTCGTCGGCACCACGGCCGCAGAGATGCTCGCCGTCACCGCTGCGGCACCAGGGGAGACGATCCTTCTCCACGGCGCGTCCGGCGCCGTCGGAGTGAGCGTGCTGCAGCAGGCGCGGCTCCGCGGCATCTGCGTCATCGGAACGGCGAGCCCATCCCGCTTCGGCGAAGTCCGAAGGTTCGGGGGCGTCCCTGTGGAGTACGGCCCCGGGCTCTCCGGCCGAGTCCGCGACCTTGCGGATGTTCCGATCGCTGCGGCTTTGGACACGGCGGGAACTCGGGAAGCCATGGACGCGTCCCTCGAACTCGTCGCCGACCGTCGACGGATCGTCACGATCGCCGCCGCGGGTCGCGCGGAGGATGACGGCATCCTCTTCATTGCCGGGTCGATGCCTCAGAGCGCCCGCTTCCGCGACGAGGTGCGGGGAGAGTTGGTCGCGCTGGCACAGAACGGCGATCTCGTGGTCCCTCTGGCCCGAACGTTCCCCCTGGCCGACGCACCGGCGGCGCATCGGCTTCTCGCCACCGGCCATCCCGGCGGCAAGATCGCTCTGATCCCCTAGTGCAGGGGCGTTGTCTGTCCGATGTGTGTCCGCTGCTTCAGCGTCCTCCGGCTCAGGCCCGCAGGTAGAAGATGACCCCGGCCGCAGAAATCAATGCGGAGACGACGAAGATCCAGATAGCGAACGTCAACACGATCATGCGGGCGCTCCTCTCCGCTTGATCGCCCTCATAGATCTCAGCACCATTCACCTTCAACCGTTCGGCGGCAAGGACGGTGAGGCGGCGTCGTGAGGCGAGGACGCCGAGCCCGAAGGCTCCCAGAACACCCGAGGACACGAGCGGCAGGATGAGCTCCCACTGCTCAGCAGGAGCGGGGCGGGGACCAGGCGCGTCATCGACGCCGTACACCACCAGGACTGCTCCGACGATCACGAAAACGATGCCGATCAGTCGTGTCATCCATGGTCGTTGCGTGGCATTCGCCACGGATCCGCGATGTGATCCGATCACGTAGTTCCCCGCGACGATGAGCTCGGTGGTCTGCCGGGACAGGATCGACGCGAGGATGCCGATGAGGATGGCGAACCCGCCGATGAGCAACTCGATTCTCATCGCATCGCGACCGGAGGTCTATGCACGTGGAAATGATCGCACACGACGGCGGGCGCTCAGTCGATCTCCCGGAGCGTGGACGTCACGATCACGACACCGTCTCCGTACTCCGCGTCCGCGGCATCCTGGATCGTCCCGTCATCCCAGACGACATCGAGCCACACGTAACCGCGATCGGTGCGGAGGGTGACCGCCTCATCGCCGAGGCGGGCCGAGATGTCGTCCTGGATGCGGCTGAGTTCTCCGGGCGGCGTCGTGCCGTCGACACCGTCCGTGGGATCCTCCGGGGCGATCGGGTCGAAGAGTGCGAGCATGATTGGCGGATCGGTGTTCGTGAGTCGCTCGCCGTCGTAGGTGGCATACACGGCGTATGCACCCCACGTCGTCTCCCCGCTGGACTCGCGACCCTCCACGTCGTCCCAGGACCAGCCGTCGACGGGGACGCCGTCGCATTGCGGAGGAGACGACTCCATGATCGCTCCCATGCACAGCTGCACGTCGCCACCCACGTCCAGCACCGTACCCACCCCGATCACGCGCCCTTCGGGGAGATCGGGCCGGGCGTCCTCGATGCGCTGCTCGGACGACGCCGTCGTGCTTGTCGGAGCCGGCGAGGTGCCGGGGCCCGTCGTGCATGCGCTCAGGAACAGGAGGCCGACGCCTGAGGCGGCGGCGATGGACAGGCGACGCTGCGATGTGCTCATACCGACGAGTGTCGGTGAGATCCGGATCGTCTCAGACACGTCGGTACCGCGATCGCATCCCTGCTAGCATGACCTCATGCCTTTCGGCGGTCTGCTTCTTCTTAGCTGCCGCGACGAGTCCTAAAGCTAGGGCCTTCCTCGTCGCGGCGCTTGTGTTGGCCCGTTCATCTTGACGAAGAGAAGAAGCCCCATCATGCAGAACACTCAGCGCCCGTCCGCTATGCCGATCCACAAGTACCGGCCGTTCCACGAGCAGATCAACGTCCACCTGCCTGACCGCACCTGGCCCGACGCCCGCATCACCAAGGCGCCCCGTTGGTGCGCGGTCGACCTCCGTGACGGCAACCAGGCCCTGATCGACCCGATGTCGCCCGAGCGCAAGCGCGTGATGTTCGAGCTGCTCGTCAGCATGGGGTACAAGGAGATCGAGGTCGGCTTCCCCTCGGCGAGCCAGACCGACTTCGACTTCGTCCGTCAGCTCATCGAAGAGGACCTGATCCCGGACGACGTCACCATCCAGGTGCTGACGCAGGCGCGTGAGCACCTCATCGCGCGCACCTATGAGTCGATCGCCGGCGCCAAGCAGGCCATCGTTCACCTGTACAACTCGACGAGCGTGCTGCAGCGCGAGGTCGTCTTCCGCACCGACAAACAGGGCATCATCGACATCGCGCTCGAGGGGGCGCGCCTGTGCCGGCAGTTCGAGAAGACCATCCCCGACACGAAGGTCTACTACGAGTACTCGCCCGAGAGCTACACCGGCACGGAGCTCGAGTTCGCCGTCGACATCTGCAACCAGGTGATCGAGGTCTTCGAGCCCACTCCCGACCGCAAGGTGATCATCAACCTGCCCGCCACGGTCGAGATGGCCTCGCCCAATGTCTACGCCGATTCGATCGAGTGGATGAGCCGTCACCTCGCGCACCGCGAGAACGTGATCCTGTCGCTGCACCCGCACAACGACCGCGGTACCGCGATCGCAGCGGCTGAGCTCGGCTACATGGCCGGCGCCGATCGCATCGAGGGATGCCTGTTCGGCAACGGCGAGCGCACGGGCAACGTCGATATCGTCGCGCTGGGCATCAACCTCTTCACGCAGGGTATCGACCCGCAGATCGACTTCAGCGACATCGACCAGGTCAAGCGCACGGTCGAGTACTGCAACCAGCTGCCGGTGCCGGAGCGCAGCCCGTGGGCGGGCGACCTCGTCTTCACCGCTTTCAGCGGATCGCATCAGGACGCGATCAAGAAGGGCTTCGAAGCCATGGCCGTGCGTGCCGAGGCCGAGGGCGTGACGGTCGACGACATCGAGTGGGCCGTACCGTACCTGCCCGTCGACCCGAAGGACCTCGGTCGCTCCTACGAGGCCGTCATCCGCGTGAATTCGCAGTCCGGCAAGGGCGGTGTCGCCTACCTGCTGAAGGCCGACCACGCGATCGATCTGCCCCGCAAGCTCCAGATCGAGTTCTCGGGCGTCGTGCAGGCGAAGACGGATGCCGAGGGTGGAGAGGTCACGAGCGAGCAGATCTGGTCGATCTTCAACGACGAGTACCTTCCGGCGGTCGACACGGCGGCGAAGTGGGGACGCTTCGAGCTCCTCGCCACGCAGACCCGCAGTGACATGTCCGGCGACGTCGCCCTCGACGTGGTCCTGCGTGACGACGATCAGCAGGTGTCCGTCACCGGCAACGGCAACGGGCCTGTCGCCGCTTTCGTCGAGGTGCTGCGTGGGCAGGGCTTCGACATCACGGTGTACGACTACGTCGAGCATGCGCTCAGCGCCGGTGGCGACGCGCAGGCGGCAGCCTACGTCGAGCTGCAGGTCGGCGATCAGCGTCTGTGGGGCGTCGGCATCGACGGCGACATCTCGACCGCGTCCCTCAAGGCGATCGTGTCGGGTGTGAACCGTTCGATCCGCACGCGTCAGCAGGAGCTCGCGGCGGTCTGATCGACGCGTCTCGACGACGGCGGCCGGAATCCCCCGAGGACCCCGGCCGCCGTCGTCTGTGTGTGCACCTCTGGTCAGGGGACTATGCGACCCATTGCACCAGCTGCCAGACGAGCCCGTTCGGATCGGCGAACTGGCAGTAGCGCTCACCCCAGGGCTCGGTCTCCGGGGGAGTGATGACCCGCGCTCCGGCGTCGGAGATGCGCGCGAATTCCCGGTCGATGTCGTCGACGACGAAAACGACCAGGGTGCCTTCCCCTGCGGAGCCGGCGATCTCCTGCGGGCGGAACGTGCTCAGCCCGGTCTCGAGGAAGATGATGCTCGGTGGAGAGTCCGGGTGCTGCAGGGAGACGAAGCCCTCGGCGGACATCGCCTCCTCGAAGCCGAAGTGGGTCTTGGCGAAGGACGCCGAGGCGGCGACGTCGGGAACGTTGAGCGAGATGGCGGTCTGAGTGATGTTCACAGTTCTCCTGTCATAAACTACGTACAACGTACAGAGTTAAGTCGTCGACGCGGGAGGATATTCCGAAATGGCCAAGAATCTCGTGGACCTGCTCTGGCGCAAGGACGCGTCCGAGCGAGCGGACGGCCGTCGCGGGCCGCGTTCTCGCGTATCCGTCGACGCCGTGGTGTCCGGGGCGATCGAACTCGCGGACGCCGGTGGGACCGAGGCGATGACGATCCGTGCGCTGGCGCAGTCGCTCGACCTCACGGCGATGTCCGTCTACACGCACGTCAACAGTCGGGCGGAGCTGCTCGTCCTGATGGTCGACGAGGCGCACGCGAGGATGGTGACGTCGCCGACGGACAGAGCGGGGTGGCGAGCCCGCGTGCGTCGCGTGGCCGATGAGAATCTCGCCCTGTTCCGCGCCCATGCATGGTTGCTGGACATCGATGATGCTCGAGTCGTCGTGGGTCCGGGAACGATAGCGAAATACGACCGCGAGTTGCGGGCATTCGACGACGCCGGACTGTCTGATGTCGAGCGTGACGCGGCGTTGTCCTTCGTCCTCGACTTCGTGAGGGCGACGGCGGCGAGAATGCGCGGGAGTGCAGCGCGGGAGCGCTTCGGACCGTTCTGGGCCGAGGCCGCGCCGCGCGTGACGGGATATCTCGGGGCGGACTTCCCCCTTGCTCAGGCGGTCGGTCAAGCAGCCGGCGAAGCGATGGACGGCCCCTACGACGCCGACGTCGCATGGGACTTCGGTGTGGCACGGGTGATCGACGGGCTCGCCGGCATCGTCTCGGATTCCTCGCCGCGCTGAGAGCGTGTCGTGCTGGTCCTCAGAGGTCGGCGCTGGGCTTGACGATCGCGATCGCGCCGGTCTCTGCGGCCACCTTGCGGCGGTAGATGCGCCGCTGCTCGGGCAGGGAGACGTCGAACGTGACGGCGAGGACCCGGATGACGGCTGTGACGGCGATGCCGATGACCGCCGCGAGAGTGATCGGCATTCCGAGGGCGACGGCGATCACGATGAAGGTGCATCCTGCCCCCGCGGCGACCGCGTAGAGCGAACCGACGTGCATGATCGCGGTCGGAAGCCCCATGAGCATGTCGCGGAGCACGCTGCCACCGACCGCGGCGCAGACGCCGATGAAGACCGCCGGGACTTCGGGGATCCCGAATGCGAGGGCCTTGCTCGTCCCGAAGGCGCCGAACATGCCGATCACCACGGCATCGAGGACCACGATCACGGTGTTCAGCCGGGTGAAGAGGCCCGCGAGCAGCATGCCGAGCAGGGCCGCCCCGCCGGCGGTGACCAGATACCACTGATTCTGCAGGGTGGCGGGCGTCTGCCCCAGCAGGATGTCGCGGATGAGACCGCCACCCATCCCGATCATGATGCCGATGATCGAGACGCCGAGCCAGTCGAGTCGACGCTGCCCCTGGAACCCCGATGCGAACATCGCGCCCTGGACGCCACCGAGGCCGACGCCGAGGAGGTCCGCCCACAGCGGAATGGTGAAGAGCGGTTCGGTCACGCCTCCATTCTCGCGCACGGAGGATAATCGGAGGGTGCCCACCTATCGAGACGAAGCGGTGATCCTGCGCACCCACAAGCTCGGTGAGGCGGATCGCATCGTCATCATGCTCTCGCGGCGTCATGGCAAGGTTCGCGCGGTCGCGAAGGGCGTGCGCCGGACCTCGTCGAAGTTCGGGGCCAGACTCGAGCCGTTCATGGTCGCCGACGTGCAGCTGTATCAAGGCCGCTCGCTCGACATCGTGCAGCAGGCCGAGTCGCTCGGTTCCTACGGAACGGACATCGCCGCGCACTACGACCGGTTCACGGCGGCCAACGCGATGGTCGAGACGGCCGATCGCCTGAGCGACTCGGAGGCGACGCCCGACCAGTACCTGCTCCTCGTCGGCGGGCTGCGTGCGCTGTCCCGCGGAGAGCATGTCGCCCGCAGCATCCTCGACTCGTATCTGCTGCGGGTGATGTCCCTCTCCGGATGGGCGCCCTCCCTCGACGAATGCGCGCGCTGCGGCACTCCGGGTCCGCACTCCCGGTTCGTCGCGCAGCTGGGCGGACTGGTCTGCCAGAACTGCGCCCCTGCCGGGAGCCCCCGCGTCGCCGAGAAGACCCTGGCGCTGCTCCGGGCGCTGATCGCCGGCGAGTGGGACGTCATCGACGGGTCTTCGCCCGCCGACACGGCCGCCGCGTCCGGCCTGGTCTCCGCCTACGCTCAATGGCATCTGGAACGCGGGATCCGCTCCCTCGCCCACGTGTCCGACATCCCTTCGGAAGGAGAACGGTGAGCCCGAAGCCGTATACGCACAAGGACGCCGTGGCCTATCGCCCGCTGGACTGGACCGGCGTGCATCCCCCTGCGTTCCGGGCCGTGCCGGAGCACGTGGCGATCGTCATGGACGGCAACGGCCGCTGGGCCAACCGCCGGGGTCTCAACCGGATCGAAGGTCACAAGGCAGGGGAGGAGGTGCTTCTCGATGTGGTCGCCGGCGCGATCCAGGCCGGGGTGAAGCATCTCTCCGTGTACGCGTTCTCGACCGAGAACTGGGCGCGCTCTCCCGAGGAGGTCCGCTTCCTGATGGGGTACAACCGCGACGTGCTGCACCGACGCCGTGATCAGCTCAACGAATGGGGCGTGCGGATCCGCTGGGCCGGACGCAAGCCGCGTCTGTGGGGAAGCGTCATCAAGGAGCTCCAGCACGCCGAGCAGCTCACTCGTGGCAACGACGTGCTCACCCTCACCATGTGTGTGAACTACGGCGGCAGGGTGGAGCTCGTCGATGCGATGCGGGCGATCGCCGAGGACGTCGCCGCCGGGCGGGTGAAGCCGAAGGCGATCACCGAGAAGATGATCCGCCGGAATCTGTATGTGCCCGACATGCCGGACGTCGACCTGTTCCTGCGCAGCTCGGGGGAGCAACGCACCTCGAACTTCCTGTTGTGGGAGTCGGCCTACGCCGAGATGGTGTTCCTCGACACCCTCTGGCCCGATTTCTCGCGTGAGGAGCTGTGGCGCGCCATCGGTATCTACCTGTCGCGCGATCGTCGTTTCGGCGGCGCGATCGACACGCCGGAGGCCTCGGCCTGAGCCCGGAGCCACCTCTCGGCTTCCCGCGGATGGCGCAGCCTCACGACGACGAGGTGGGGGAAGTGTTCCTGCAGGGCCGGAAACCGCTCGCTCCATTTGTGGAGCGTCGCCGTCTGCCACGCGAGGATGTTCTCCTCGGGATCGCGGTTCAGCAGGTTCCACGGTCCCTTCTCGCGGTTCCCGTTCCAGAGCTCGAGTCGCAGGATGCCGCGGGCGAGCGTGCGCCGGATCAGACGGGCGCGCACGACGCGGTGGGGATAGTCCAGCCAGACGGCGAGCTGCGCGCGCGGCGTGAGGATCGCATCCGTGCCCTTGCTCGTGTACTGCCACTCGGTGACCCAACGGTCGTCGGACGCGAAGGCGCGCACGTCGTCGAGGAACTCGGGGCGAGGAGTCCAGTTCGGTCCGTGGAACAGACCGTCGATCTCGACGTGGCGCAGGCTCCACATCGTGCCGATACGCCGCGACAGGGTCGTCTTCCCCGAGCCGGAGACGCCCGCCACCAGAACCCGCTCCGGCTGGAGCGGCAGCGGGTCGTCGGCGGAGAGCATCCGAGAAGCCTACCCGCGAGCTGTGGCTGCCTCGGAATAGCTCATAGGCGCATGCGGTTGCATGAGAGTGTGACTGAACCCATCTCCATCGACATCTGGTCCGACATCGCCTGCCCCTGGTGCTACATCGGCAAGCGCAACCTCGAGAAGGGTCTCGAAGCGGTCGCCGCCGACGAGGACGCACCGCAGGTCAACATCACCTTCCACTCCTTCGAGCTCTCGCCCGACACCCCCGTCGACTTCGACGGCGACGAGATCGACTTCCTCGCCGGGCACAAGGGAATGCCGCGCGAGCAGGTCGAGCAGATGCTGTCGAATGTGACCGGTGTCGCCGCGAACGCGGGACTCGAGTACCGCTTCGACCTGCTGCAGCACACCAACACGGTCAAGGCTCATGAGCTGCTGCACTTCGCGAAGGCCGAGGGCCTGCAGCACGAGCTGGAGGAGCGGCTCATGTCCGCCTACTTCACCGAAGGCAAGCACGTCGGCCGTATCGACGACCTGGTCGAGCTCGCGACCGAGGTCGGCCTCGACGCAGATCGCGCTCGCGCGGCGCTCGAGAGCGAGCAGTACCTGCCGGCGGTTCGTCAGGATCAGGCCCAGGCCCGCGCCTACGGCATCCAGGGTGTGCCGTTCTTCGTCGTCGACGGCCAGTACGGCATCAGCGGGGCGCAGCCACCGGCGGCGTTCGAGAACGTCCTCCGCGACCTCTGGTCGAAGCGCGGAGAAGCCGAGACGGAGACGGCAGCCGTCTGACCGTTCGGCGCCGGTCCGACGCTCGGCTCGATCTAGCGGGTCAGCGCGGCTTCGATGGCGCTGACGATCTCGGGGGCGTCCGGCTTCTGCTTCGGGCGGAAGCGCAGGACGTCCCCATCCGGCAGCACGAGGAACTTCTCGAAGTTCCACTCGACCCGTCCGGCTTTTCCGCCGGCGTCCGGGGTCTCCTTGAGTGCCTTGTAGAGCTCCGCGGCGTTCTTGCCGTTCACCTTGACCTTGTCGTTGACCGGGAACGTGACGCCGTACGTCGTCGAGCAGAACTCGAGGATGTCGTCCACCGAGCCGGGCTCCTGGCCGAAGAACTGGTTGCACGGGAAGCCGACGACCGTGAACCCGCGGTCGCCGTACAGACGCTGCAGCTCCTCGAGCTGCTCGTACTGCGGCGTCAGGCCGCACTTGGAGGCGACGTTCACGACCAGCACCACGTCGGCACCGAGATCGTCGAGCGTCTTCTCCTCGCCCTTCGCGTCGGTGAACGGGATCGTGCGGAGCGCGGATTCGGTCATATTCACAGCTTAGATCGCCGCATCCCCGTGGGCTCCGCGTCTGGGAGAATAGAGGGGACATGACTCTCGCCACCGCACCTGCCCGCCCCCTTCGCATCGGTCCGATCGATCTCGACGTGCCGGTCGTCCTCGCACCCATGGCGGGGATCACCAACACCGCCTTCCGGCGACTGTGTCGTGAGTACGGCGCCGGGCTGTACGTCAGCGAGATGATCACCTCGCGCGCTCTCGTCGAGCGCAACGAGACCACCATGCGACTGATCCGCCACCACGAGTCGGAGACGCCGCGGTCCATCCAACTGTACGGCGTCGACCCGAAGACCATCGCCGAGGCCGTCCGCATCATCGTCGCCGAGGACCACGCCGACCACATCGACCTCAACTTCGGGTGCCCGGTGCCGAAGGTCACGCGCCGCGGCGGGGGAGCGGCGCTGCCGTGGAAGTCGAAGCTGTTCGCCGATATCGTCGACCAGGCGGTGAAAGCCGCAGGCGACATCCCGCTCACGGTGAAGATGCGCAAGGGCATCGATAAAGACCACCTCACCTTCCTCGATGCCGGGCGAGCGGCTGAAGATGCAGGGGCGGCCGCGGTCGCGCTGCACGCCAGGACCGCTGGCGAGTTCTACTCGGGGTTCGCGGACTGGAACGCGATCGGCGAGCTGAAGCAGGCGGTCACGAGCATCCCGGTGCTCGGCAACGGCGACATCTGGTCGGCCGACGACGCCGTGCGCATGATGGCGCAGACCGACTGCGACGGTGTCGTGGTCGGGCGTGGCTGCCTCGGACGCCCGTGGCTGTTCGGCGAGCTGGCCACGGCCTTCGGTGGGGAGGGGAAGACCGTCGATGCGACACTCGGCTTCGTCGCGAACGCCTTCCGTCGCCACGCCGAGCTGCTGGTCGAGTTCTTCGAGGATGAGGACCGCGGGTGCCGGGATATCCGCAAGCACGTGTCCTGGTACTTCAAGGGCTACCCGGTCGGGGGCGACATCCGCACCGGACTCGCCACGGCATCCAGCCTCGCCGAGATCGACGACCTCCTCGGCCGGCTCGATCACACGGCGCCCTATCCCGGTGCGGACGCCGAGGGGCAGCGCGGTCGAGCGGGACACCCGAAGCGCACCGCCCTGCCGGAGAAGTGGTTGGAGTCGCGGGAGATCGCATCCGACACCTCGGAGATGATGCGTGGAGCGGAGATCGAGAACAGTGGCGGTTGACCCCAAGGCAGGCCTGCGCGCCGACGGCTACGACGCGCGAGACGCCGAACGCTTCTTCGCCGAAACCCATCGTTCCGAGCGCAACGATTTCGCTCGCGATCGTGCCCGTGTTCTGCACTCCGCCGCGCTGCGCCGACTCGCCGCGAAGACGCAGGTGCTCAGTCCCGCCAGCACCGCGGATTTCGCCCGCAACCGGCTGACGCATTCCCTCGAGGTGGCTCAGGTCGGGCGCGAGCTCGCTGTCGCCCTCGGCGTCTCGGCGGATGTCGTCGACACGGCGTGCCTGAGCCACGACCTGGGGCATCCTCCCTTCGGTCACAACGGCGAACGAGCTCTCAACGAGTGGGCAGAGCCCATCGGGGGCTTCGAGGGGAACGCCCAGTCCCTGCGCATCCTCTCGCGGCTGGAGGCGAAGGTCCTCGACGACGCCGACCGTTCCGTGGGGTTGAATCTGACCCGTGCGAGCCTCGACGCCACGTGCAAGTACCCGTGGACGGTCGACAGTCCGGTGCCGGACCCGGGTGGTCGGCTGAAGTTCGGGGTGTACCCCGAGGACGAGGCGGTCTTCCGCTGGATGCGCGAAGGGGCGCCGGGGCGTCTGCGCTGCATCGAAGCCGAGATCATGGATCTCTCCGACGATATCGCGTACTCGGTCCACGACTTCGAGGACGCCATCGTGAACGGCTATGTCGACGTCGCTCAGCTCGCCGACCCCCGTCAGCACGACGCTCTCGTCGGACGGATCCAGCAGTGGGTGGGATACGACTTCACTCGCGATGAACTCGCCGATGCGCTCTACCGCCTCGCGTCGCAGCCGATGTGGCTCTCGTCGTTCGACCGCTCCCGCCAGGCACTGGCCCGTCTCAAGAACCTCACGAGCGATCTGATCGGACGCTTCGCCCGAGCCTCGGTCTCCGCGACCACGGAGGCCTACGGCACGACAGCACTCGTCCGCTACAACGCCCATGTCGTCGTCCCGCGAGTGATCGAGGTCGAGATCGCCGTGCTCAAGGGCATCATGGGGCAGGCGATCGTCACGATCGAAGCCCGCAAGGGCGTCTACAAGGAGCAGCGGCGGGTGCTGAAGAGACTCGCCGACGCCCTCTGGTCGACCGACGCGCTGTGGTCCGCCGGGTCCGATGTGCTCGAGCCTGCGTTCGCCGCGGACTTCGTCGCGGCGGAGAACGACGCCGAACGCGCCAGAGTCGTGGTGGACCAGATCGCGAGCCTCACCGACCAGAGCGCGATCGACTGGCACAACCGCCTCGTCGGCGAGATCGATCCGGCCGAGGTCGGGATCTGGACTCCCCGTCACGCCCGCCCTGGCGCCCAGGCGCACGCCGAGCGGCTGCCCGTCGCCGAAAGGGCGCACTGATGCCCCGGATCCGGCAGGCCGATGTCGATGAGGTGAAGGCGCGCACGAACATCGCCGACATCATCGGGGAGCGTGTCGCTCTCAAGTCGGCCGGTGTCGGGTCGCTCAAGGGGCTGTGTCCTTTCCACGATGAGAAGAGCCCGAGCTTCCATGTGCGCCAGCAGGTGGGGTACTACCACTGCTTCGGATGCGGGGAGTCGGGGGACGTCTACTCCTTCCTGCGGGAGATGGATCACGTCAGCTTCACGGAAGCAGTCGAGCGTCTCGCCGGGCGTATCGGGTACACACTGCACTATGAAGACGGGGGAGCAGCCCCCGAGACGAGCGGCCGCAGCCGGCTGTACGCGGCGAACACCGCGGCGGCGGAGTTCTTCCGTGCGCAGCTGCTCACCCCCGATGCGGAGGCAGGACGGCGCTTTCTCGGTGAGAGAGGATTCGACGCCGGAGCTGCGGCGCATTTCGGAGTCGGCTTCGCTCCGCGCGGCTGGGACGGGATGCTCAAGGCGCTGACCGCACAGGGGTTCACCCGCGAGGAGCTGAGCAATGCGGGTCTCGTCTCCACGGGGCAGCGCGGGGTCTACGACCGCTTCCGCGGGCGTCTGGTGTGGCCGATCCGGGATGTCTCGGGGCAGACCATCGGATTCGGCGCGCGCAAGCTCTTCGACGACGACCAGGGACCCAAGTACCTGAACACCCCGGAGACGCCCATCTACAAGAAGGCGCAGGTGCTGTACGGGCTCGACCTCGCCAAGCGCGACATCGCTCGCGGCGACCCTCGCCGTGTGGTCGTGGTCGAGGGATACACCGACGTGATGGCCTGTCACCTCGCCGGTCTCACGACGGCGATCGCGACATGTGGCACGGCCTTCGGCACCGATCACATCAAGGTGCTGCGCCGGGTGATGGGTGACGACAACGCATCCGGTGAGGTCGTCTTCACGTTCGACGGTGACGAGGCGGGGCAGAAGGCCGCGCTGCGTGCCTTCACGGAGGACGACCGTTTCAACGCGCAGACCTTCGTCGCCGTCGCGCCCGACGGCCTCGACCCGTGCGATCTGCGTCTTCAACGCGGAGACGCCGCGGTTCGCGGACTGATGGACGCGAAGCAGCCGATGTTCGAGTTCGCGATCGACCGCAAGCTGAGTGGCTTCGACCTCTCGACGGTCGAGGGTCGGGTCGGGGCTCTGCGGGCCGCGGCTCCGATCGTGGCCGAGATCCGTGACCAGCTCCTCCGGCCGGGATACGAGCGTGTGCTGGCGCGTCGGCTCGGGATGGATCCCACCGAGGTGCGCAGTGAAGTCGAACGCGCGGCTCGTGGGGGACCTGCACCGCATCAGGTGCGTCGGGAGGCTCCGCAGATCGACTCGGTGACCGGCGCTCCCCTCGTCGCTCCGGTCACTCTCGCGACCCTGCCTCGCAGCCCCGACGTCGCGGTCGAACGCGATGCGCTGATGGGAGCCCTGCAGTACGGGCATCAGGTCGATCAGGCCCTCCTCAACAGGGCTCTGGAGGCGCCGTTCCGCACCCCGGCACTGGATGCCGTGCGCGAGGCCGTCGCCGCGGCTCCCGACCGCAGCAGGGCCGGGTGGGTGACCGAGGCCGTGAACGGCGTCCGCGAGCCCTACCGCTCGCTCGCGGGGGAGCTGCTGATGACTCCATTCCCGGAGCGGACGGAAGAGCGGGCTGTCGCCACCGTGGCCGACCTCGCCCGCAGGCTCGTGCTCCGCCAGCTCGAGCACGAGAAGCAGGAGCTCCTCGGTGCGGTGCAGCGTGTGCCCGCCGATTCCGACGGTGGTCGCGCGCTGCGGATGCGTCTGCGCGACATCGACGCAGAGCGTCAGCGCTTCGCCGAGTCGTAACGCGTACCGGCATCGCCCAGAGGGCAGGATGGAGTCATGTCCCGCAGGCCCGTATCCACGAACGCGATCGATTGCTCCGATCTGGTGATCGACCGCATCGGACACGGGATCCCGACTCGGGCCGTCGACGGCGTCACCTTCTCCCTTGTGCCGGGCGGACTCATCTGCGTCGCGGGCCCCACGGGTTCGGGTAAATCGACGCTGGTCGCCGCTCTCGCCGGTTCCACCGATCCCTCGGTCAAGGTCGTCGGCGGGCGCGCCGAGGTGTGCGGGGTGGACGTGCGTCGGCCGGGTCGCAAGCATCGGATCCTCACCTATCGCACCGGATTCGTACCGCAGGGCGCCGGCGCCGATCTGCCGCCGCGACTCACCGTGAACGAGGTGATCGCGGAGCCCATCCTCATGCGCGAGCGGCGGGTGAACACGAAGGCACTCTCGATCCGCGTCGCCACTCTGCTCGACGAGCTGCACCTTCCCCTCGGAACAGCCGCGAAGTTCCCCTACGAGCTCAGTGCCGGCATGCGTCAGCGCGTGGCGATCGCGCGGTCGTTCGTCCTGGAGCCGAAGGTGCTCATCGCCGACGAGGTGCTCGCGAATCTCGACCTCGAGGTGCGGCCGGTCGTGTTCGATGCGATCACCCGTCGTCGCAAGGAGCAGTCGATGGCCGTTCTCCTCGTCACCAATGACGCCGACTTCATCCGCGAGCTGAATGCCGAGACGCTCATGCTCCGCAACGGACATGTCGTCGCGCGCGGCGTGGGCAAGGACCTGCTGTGGGTGCCGAACGCGGAGTCGGATTCGCGCCACTGACCCCGACACGCCCGGCATCCGCGAACGGCGCCCCGGTGTCGTGAACAGGTCCGGGAGTTTGCTAAGCTTGTCGAGTTGCCCGCTCAGCGGTGCACATTCCTCGGTAGCTCAATTGGCAGAGCAGCCGGCTGTTAACCGGCAGGTTCTTGGTTCGAGTCCAAGCCGGGGAGCCAACGAGAGAAGCCCCCTCCACGGAGGGGGCTTCTCTCGTTTTCCCGTGCACCGAACGGGCACCGTCGAGCAGGCACCGTCGAAGAGCGGACGTCGATCAGCCGAGGTACGAGAAGAGCCCCTCATCGGAAGGGGCTCTTCTCGTCCGAGGGAGGCCGGATCAGCCGACGCCCTCCATCGCGCTCGTCTCGGTGTTGCCGATGCGGGCGATGACCTCGGGCCGACGGCGGGCCAGGTAGGCGTACCGGGTGAGGGCCAGGGCGACCGTCACGAGGAACACGTAGGGGATCACGTTGTAGGGGAAGACCGGCACCGGCCAGACGTTCGCGAAGAAGACGTAGGCCATGGTGACGACGGCGACCGTCGCGCAGACCTTCACGAGTCCATTGCGCATCTTCGCGCGCTGCGTGTAGACGACACAGGCGATCGCGACGAGTGCGTAGGCGACCATGTAGCCGTAGGTGCCCCAGGTGTTCACCCAGACGAGGATCTCGCCGGTCGCCGCGCCCGAGAGCAGCAGCACGATGTCCACCGCCACGGCTGCAGCGCCGGCGATGATCAGGACGCGGTGAGGCGTCAGATGCTGCTCGTGGGTGCGTCCGAATCGTTCGGCGACGACGCCCTCCTTGCCCATCACGTACACGATGCGACCGATCACGTTGAGCGGAGCGACGACCACGGCGAAGAACGACGCGGAGACACCGAACGTGAGCACGGCCGCGAACCAGCCGGGCATCCCGATCAGTGCGGACATGCTCTCCAGGGGACTGGACGAGGTGGCGAGGTCGTCACCGAGTACCGTGATCTGGGTGTACGCGGCGAACACGTACAGCACCCCCACACCGAGGGCGCTCCACATGATCGCGCGGGGGATGGCCTTGTACGGCTCCTTGGCCTCGCGACCGAGCGCGTCGGCGGAGGAGAAGCCGACGAAACCGAGGATGCCGAGGACCATGCCGGACGCGACCCCCTGGAACGACGATCCGGAAGCGAGCACCTGCGCGGGGTCCCACGCGGCGGGGCCGGCCCACACGAGCGCGGCGATCAGGAGAACGAGGATGATTCCCACCGAGACGAGCTCCAGTACGAGCGAGACCCGGGCGGACAGGCGGATCCCGCGGATCGTGAACAGCGTCGCCAGGCCGCCGAGGACGACGGCGAGGCCGATGTCCCACCCGAGGCCCTGGGCGGGGAGGCCCAGCATGGTGAGGAACTGCGCCATGTAGCTGACGGAGCCGCTGAGTGAAGCCGCAGCGATGCCGAAGCAGCCGATCAGCAGTGTGACGCCGGCGAGGAATGCGCCGAACGGACCGAGCCCCTTGGAGACATAGGTGTAGAGCGATCCCGCAGAGGCGTGCTTGCGGGCGAACACGACAACGCAGTAGCCGACGCACAGGATGACGATGGTCGCGAGTGCGAAGGCGTAGATGGTGCCGTTGCCGGCACCGAGGAAGATGGCCGCAGCGGTGAACGCGATGACGGCGCTGGGGGCGATGTTCGCGATGGCCTGGGCGGCGAGTTCCGGTCCGCTCATGACGCCGGTGCGAAGACCGGCATCGGTGGGCGTGCCGGGTGGGGCGACGACGGTGTCTGACATGGTTCTCCTGGATTCGGGTTTCCGGGGATGGGGTGGAGGCTGCGGGTGGCGTGCGGTCAGGGGATGAGAAGCGTGCGGAGCGCGGAGCCGGTCTCGAGATCGTCGAGCGCCGCAGCGGCCTCGGCGAGCGGACGTCGACCGGAGATGAGCGGATCGATCTTGAGCTGGCCGTCCATGTAGCGGTCCACCAGCGCCGGGACATCGATCGAGGGACGCACGGAGCCGTAGTTCGATCCCAGGATGCGCTGGTCGGCCTCGGCGAGGACGAGGGGTTCGAACGAGGCACGGGCTCCCGTGGGAGGGAGGCCGACGATCACGGCGGCACCGCCGAGGCCGAGCATCTGGATCGACTGCTCGGTCGTCGATGTGCGGCCGATCGCGTCGAACGCGTAGTCCACGCCGTCCGGGATGAGTTCGCGCAGCTGGGCGACGGGGTCGCCCAGCGAGGCATCGATGCGATCCGTCGCGCCGAACTGCAGCGCCATCTGCGTCTTCTCCGGACGCACGTCGATCGCGATGATGCGTTCGGCGCCGGCCAGGCGCGCGCCCTGCACGACATTGAGGCCGACGCCGCCGCAGCCGATCACGACGACGGTGGAACCGGGCTCGACCGCCGCCGTGTTGAGGACGGCGCCGACGCCCGTGGCCACCGCGCAGCCGACGACGGCGATGACATCGAGCGGCGCGTCGTCACGGACCTTGACGGCCCCCGAGGCGGGAACGACGACCTCCTCCGCGAACGAGGAGACTCCGAGATAGTGGTGCAGCGGTTCGCCGTCGAGGCTGAGGCGCGAGGTGCCGTCGAACAGCACGCCGAGGGGAGCGACCACGGTCGCGACCTTCTGGCAGCGTGCCTCGTGGCCGGCGCGACAGTAGCGGCACTCACCGCACGGGGGCACCCAGCTCAGGACGACGTGATCGCCGACGGCCAGTGTGGTGACACCTTCGCCGAGTTCGGTCACGACACCGGAACCCTCGTGTCCCATGACCAGGGGAGCAGCCGCATCCCATTCGCCGCGCTTGACGTGGAGGTCGGAGTGGCACACGCCGGCAGCGGCGATGCGTACTCGAACCTCACCTGCACGCGGCGGGGCGAGGTCGACGTCGACGAACTCGATCGGGGACTGCGGATCGCGGAAGACAACAGCTTTCATGACATCCTTCGGGTGGAGGGGGCTGCCGACGATGCTAGGAGAGTGCGGGACCGCGGGCATCCGACAAATATGTGGATTGCAAAGCGCGTGTTCACACTTTGTATGATCAGAAGATGGCTCGTGATGTCGCCTCCGTGGCGCGATACCTCCAAGGGGAGCTGCTGCACGGGGGCGTTCCGAGTTCGCGACATGTGAATTCCGTCGTCGCGCTCGAAGTGTTCGGCGCCCCGACCGACAGTCTCTTCACCACTCTCGTCACCGTCGACGCTTGGCAACTGGACCGGCTCGCCGACGATGCGGAGCGGGTCGCCCTGCTCCGGGACGTGGTCGTCGTGACGGATGCGGACACGCCCTCTTTCCGACGTCTGCTCGAGGACGGAGGCATCACGGCGATCGTCGGGGCAGGAACGTCGCGCGAGCTGCTGACGCCGATGCTGACGGCCCTGCTGGCCGTCGACCAGGCAGCCGAGGCCCGAGCGATCACTTCGGCGATGCGGGTGCTGACCCTGGCCGCACGCCGCAGCGGCATCACGGGGGTCATCGCCGAGCTCGCGCATCGGATCGATGGATGGGCGGTGCTCCTCGACCGCCACGGGGAGGTAATCACGACGGCGGGAGCGGGAAGCCTGCACATCGACGACGCCGTGGCGGTCGCCGTGGGGCGCCCGGTTCGCGTGCGCCATCGCGCGCTCCAGGTGCATCCGGTCGGCCCGGGGCAGGACATCACCGCCCAACTCGTCACCGCACCCCGCAACGACAGCTCGGGTCGGGGGAGGGAGCTCAGCTCGCAGGCCGCGGCACTGCTCGATCTTCTGATGCGCACGCGGGACAGCAGCCACCTCGAGCGTCTCGGCCGATCCATGATGCTGGAGACCGTGCTCGAGGGAGGGGAGGAGGCGACGCGTCTCCTGCGTCGCTGGGGCGTGCACGAACGAAGTCTGGTGGGATTCGTCCTGACCTCGCGCACCAGTGGCGTGGACGTGGAGCATCTGCTGGCGCTGTGGCTGGATGAGCTCGGGGCGGAGCATGTCTTCGCCGCGCAGCGTGGTCTGATCCGCGGCGTTGTGCGCGAGGAACATGCGGAGGAGATCGCGCATCGGGCGCGGTCCTTCGCCTCGACGCTCTATCTCGGGCTCGGTCGGCCCGCCACGACGGATGCGCTCGCCCGCAGTGTCGATGAAGCCCGTCAAGCCTGCGAGACGGCTCGCGCGGGAGGGGAGCGCGTCGTCCGCTACTCGTCGATCCCGACGGTGTCGTTCGTGCTCGGGCAGTTGGATGCGGACCAGACGCAGAGGATCGCGCGGCTTCTCGATCCGCTGAGGGCCGCCGAGCAGCGGACCGAGCTCATCGAGACCCTGCGCGTGTTCCTCGCCACGAACGGCGCCTGGGGCGAGAGCGCCACGCGGTTGCGGATCCACCGGCAGACTCTGGCAGCGCGCATCCGACGGATCGAAGACCTGATCGGGCTGTCATTCGCCGATCCCGATGATCGGGTGGCCGCCTGGCTCGCGATACGTGCCTCTGACGACTGATGCGCGCGTGCACGAAGGAGGGCACCGCCGATTGGCGAGACCCTCCTTGGTGGCTGTCGGTCAGCGTGCGGCGCCGGCCAGCGATCCGGTGGTCTGTCCGGCCGGATCGAAGATGATGCACTGGATCACGCGGTCGTTGTTCTGCTCCCAGGAGTCCTTGGTGGGAACGAGCGTGGTGACGTCGAGGGCCGAGTCCTGGTAGGCCACACCGACGAAGGTCGTGTAGGCATCGCCGATGCACTCCTGCGTCGCCGCGTCGACGTCGGAGTCGGAGAACTCGCCGTCGGGCATGGTGATCTCGTAGTACACCTCCTGGTCGTGCGGGTCGGTGCACGGGAGGACGTTGGCGTCCGTGAGCATGCCGGAGCCGGTGTCGAGCATGCAGTCGCCCAGCTTCACCGAGAAGACGCCGACGTTCGCGCTCTCCGTGACCTGGCCGGTCTCCTCATCGCGGTTGGCGTCGCCGGAGCCGCTGCCGAGAAGGCTGTTGAGAGCACTGCAGCCGCTCAGGGCGACTGAGAGTGCCACTGCGGATCCTGCGAGCATCAGAGCGCGTCGCGTGCGCATCTTCATCATGATTGGTTCCCCTCCGAAGCGTGATGTGGAGGCATGCGAAAAGCCCCCGCCGCGAACACGCTAGCCGTTCGCGAGTCTGTGATGCAACTTCGAGGAGCCTGTGGTTCGGCTGAGAGCGGTTCAGCCTTCGAGGTCGTCGACGCCGGGCATCCAGCTCGATCCCGGGCGGCCCCAACCGCGCTTGCGGGCGACCTTCTGGGCTGTCTTCCAATCGCCGTCGGAGAGGCGATCGACGTAGAGGATGCCGTCGAGATGATCGAACTCATGCTGCATGATGCGTGCGCGCCAGCCGTCGACGTCGATCGAGACCGGCTGGCCTTCCAGGTCGGTCGCCGTCACGTGGACCCGCTCCGACCGCCGCAGCGGGAACCGCTCGCCCGGGAAGGAGAGGCAGCCTTCGGACTCGAGGTCGGGGTCCGGGTCGCCGGGCTCGAGGGGCACCATCCAGAGCACGGGGTTGATGAGAACCCCACGCCAGGGCTGGTCGTCGTCATCGACGTACGCGTAGGTGTAGATCCGCAGGGGAACGCCCACCTGTGGAGCGGCGAGGCCGACTCCAGGCGCCGTGTCCATGGTCTCGAACATGTCGGCCACGAGGGTGCGGATGTCCTCCGTGATCTCGTCGACGGGGGAAGCAGGGGAGTGCAGGACGGGGTCGCCCATGATGCGAATCGGAAGTACAGCCACGTCACAACCCTAGTCGGCGGCAGTCGGCAGGTAGGGTCGTACTGTGAATGCCGGGGTATGGATGAACGCGGTCGAGGATGTCGGCGATCAGCTCGTCGGCGCCTTCCAGAACCCGGGCCTTCTGCTCGGAATCCCCCTCGCTCTCGCCGGTGCCGTCTTCATGTCGCTCGGAGCGCAGTACCAGCACCGCGGGGTCGAGAAGGTCGAGCGTCTCAGCGGTGCCAACGGCGCGTCGGGCTTGAGCTTCGATCAGCTCAAACGGCTTCTCACCCGCCCATCATGGCTCATCGGCACACTCATGCTCGGGCTCGCCGTGATCTGCCAGCTCGCCGCGCTCGTGAAGGCACCGCTCATCGTGGTGCAGCCGCTGGGCGCCATTGCGCTCGTCATCACCACTCTGCTCAACGCCCGCGTCTCCGGTCATACGCCCACCAAGCAGTCGCTCACCGCGATCGTGGCCTGTGTGGGCGGCATCTTCCTCTTCGTCTTCTTCGCGGCGATCTACGCGACCGAGCAGGACGTCACCGACCGCGAGCTGTTCGTGATCCTGGCGCTCCTCCTGGTCGTGATCATCGTGCTCGGCGCGTGCTGGCTCATCCTGCGCCATCGCATGCGGGCGCTCTTCTACGTGATCGGCGCCGGCATCCTCTACGGATTCGTCGCCACGCTCGCGAAGGTGGTCATCAAGCGCATCGAAGCAGGTCAGTTCGAGTGGATCACCGGCATCTGCGTGCTCGCGCTCGTCTCGGCAGCCGCGGTCGGTGCGTACTTCGTGCAGACGGCGTACAGCTCAGGTCCGCCCGACCTCGTGATCGCCGGGCTCACGGTCGTCGACCCTCTCGTCGCGGTGCTCATCGGCATGGTCGTGCTGGGCGAGGCCGCTGCGGCACCGTGGTGGGTGCTCGTGATCTTCGCGGTCGCCGGAGCCATCGCCGTGTGGGGGGTGGTCGGCCTGGCCCGCTACCATCCTCAGGTGCTCAGCGACAGCCAGGACTTGGGCATCCAACGCGGCAGCACCCCGGGTGGCAGCACCCCGGGCGGAGCTGGGCAGGGCGGGACGGAGGGCGCAGCATCATCGAGTTCCTCCTCCACGGCTGCGCCTGAGCGCTCGAGCGGGTCGGTGAGCCCGGAGACTCCGCCGACGTACGACGGCTCCGCTGACCGGCCCTAGCGCCGCTCCGCTCGTCCGTGGAGGTGTGCCGGTCGCCCGTGGCGATACGGACTCAGTACGCCTGATCGATCAGGTCGACCGACACCTCGGCGGCCGCAGCCTCGTCCACGAAGAACACCGTGCGCTTGCGCCCCTTGGCCCCGGCAGCGGGCACGCTCGTGTAGCTCGCTCCCGCGAGAGCGAGCCCCAGGGCTGATGCCTTGTCCGCACCCGTCAGCACGAGCCACACGCGCTTCGACGAGTTGAGCACGGGGCGGGTCAGCGTGACGCGCTCGGGCGGCGGCTTCGGTGAGTCGCGGACGGCGAGGACGGCCGCATCCGTCACCGTGACCTCTTCCCGATCGGGGAAGAGCGACGCGATGTGGCCGTCGGGACCGACGCCGAGGAAGCACACGGCGAACGAGGGCCAGGCATGCTCCTCGGTGCCGAACCGCGCGAGTTCGGCGGCGTAGGCCGCCGCGGATTCGTCCAATGTCAGACCGCTGTCTGGCCCCGCGACCTCATGCACGTTCTCGACGGGCACCGGGATGTGATCGAGGAGGGCCTGTCGTGACTGCAGCGAGTTGCGGTCGACGTCGTCGCGCGGCACGAACCTCTCGTCACCCCACCAGAAATGCACGAGTGACCAGTCGATCTCCGTCGCCCGCGGGTGCTCGGACGCCGCACGCAGCACCGCTCCACCCATCGAACCACCGGTGAGGGCGATGTGTGCGATCCGACCGTTGCGGGTGCGCGCGCGCACCCGCGTGAGGAATCGGTCGGCCACACGGGTGGCGAGGGCGGCGGGCGTGGCTTCCACCACGACCCGCTTCTCGGCGGACGATGTCGTCATCGACGTCACTCTCCTGTCTCGGGCGGACCCAACTTCTCCCAGCCCTCGGTGATGACTCGACCGTACAGGACGTCGGGGTCGAGTCGACGCAGCTCCTCCGCCAGGCACTCGCGAAGAGTGCGTCGCGGCAGGTGCAGATCGTGGTTCGGCTGCCCGGGCTGCGTGAGCACGGCCACGCCGGGAGTCGGACGCTCCAGGAGGATGTCTCCGGACTCGCGAGTCAGGCGCACCGATTTGATGCCCTCCGCCCAGTGCTCGGGGTCTTCGTACGACCAGCGCACCGGAACGTCGAGGGCCATCTGCAGCCAGGCGGCCAGCAGAGCGGTCGACGGCGATGCCGCGGCCCCGCGCACCTCGACGCCGGTGATCGGCTCGTACGGCGGCTGGTCGAGCACGGCCGCGAGCTGTTCGCGCCAATGGGTCAGACGGGTCCACGCCAGATCGGTGTCGCCAGGGGCGTGGGTCTCGCCGAGCAGGGCGAGCCGGTCGCGGACGTCGGTCGCCGTCGCGGCATCGGTGATGCGGCGCTGGGCGATCTTGCCGAGGGGCGACTGGGCGGGTGCCACGGGGGCGGCTTCGGGCCACCAGGCGACCACGGGAGCATCCGGAAGCAGGAGTCCGGTGATCAGGCTCTCCTCGTTGCTGGCCGCGTCCCCGAAGGCGCGGAGGACCACGACCTCGCTGGCGCCGGCGTCTCCGCCGACGCGGATCTGCGCGTCGAGGCGAGAGTCGCCCTCGCCCGTCGTGATCACGATCACGCGCATGGGGTGCTCTCGTGAGGCGTCGTTCGCCGCGTCGATCGCCGCTTCGGCGACGCCGTTGCGTGCGGCGATCACAAGGGTGAGCACACGCCCGAGGGCAACGGCGCCGCCCTCTTCGCGCACCTTGACCAGCTGCTTCGCGACCTGGCTGACGGTGGTGTCGGGAAGGTCGATGATCACGGGCGTCTCCAGACTCGTCCATCGCGGGCCAGCAGGTCGTCGGCGGATGCCGGTCCCCACGAGCCGGGCGCGTACTGCTCGACCGGACCGCCCTCGGCTGCCCAGTACTTCTCCACGGGGTCGAGGATCTTCCAGGAGAGCTCGACCTCCTCGTGCCGCGGGAACAGCGGCGGATCGCCCAGGAGGACGTCGAGGATCAGGCGTTCGTAGGCCTCGGGGCTCGCCTCGGTGAAGGCGTGACCGTATCCGAAGTCCATGGTCACGTCGCGCACGTTCGTGCCGTTGCCCGGCACCTTGGAGCCGAAGCGGATCGTCACGCCCTCATCCGGCTGCACGCGGATGACCAGAGCGTTCTGTCCGAGCTCCGAGGCGTTGCCGCGCCCGAAGAGGTGCTGCGGTGCGCGCTTGAAGACGACGGCGATCTCGGTCACGCGCCGTCCGAGGCGCTTGCCCGTGCGCAGATAGAACGGCACGTCCGCCCAGCGGCGCGTATCGATCTCGAGCTTGATCGCGGCATACGTCTCCGTGGTCGACTCGGGGTTCATCCCCTCCTCTTCCAGGAAACCGGTGACCTTCTCGCCGCCCTGCCACCCACCCGCGTACTGACCGCGCGCGGTCGCGAGGGAGAGGTCGTCCGGAACGTGGACTGCGGCGAGGACCTTCTCCTTCTCGGCGCGCAGGTGCTCCGCCGAGAGACTGATCGGCTCTTCCATCGCGGTGAGGGCCAGCAGCTGCAGAAGGTGATTCTGGATCACGTCGCGTGCCGCGCCGATGCCGTCGTAGTAGCCCGCGCGTCCACCCACACCGATGTCCTCGGCCATGGTGATCTGCACGTGGTCGACGTAGTTGCGGTTCCAGATCGGCTCGTACAGCTCGTTCGCGAAGCGCAGCGCCAGGATGTTCTGGACCGTCTCCTTGCCGAGGTAGTGATCGATGCGGAAGATCGAGTCGGCCGGGAAGGCCACCTCGAGCGCGGCGTTGAGTGCGCGCGCCGATTCGAGGTCGTGCCCGAAGGGCTTCTCGATCACGACACGGCGCCAGCGCTCGTCGTCGTCGCTGTTCTCGCCGACGAGGCCGGAGTCCTTCAGCTGCTTGGCGACCAGCGGGAAGTCCTTGGGCGGGATCGACAGGTAGAACGCATGGTTGCCCATCGTCCCGCGTTCGACATCGAGCTTCTCGATGGTCTCGCGGAGCTTGCGGAACGAGTCCGGATTGTCGAACTCACCCGAGACGAACCGGATGCCCTGCAGCAGCTGGGTCCACGTCTCCTCACGGAACGGCGTGCGAGCGTGCTCCTTGACCGCGTCGTAGACGACCTGCGCGAAGTCCTGGTCCTCCCAGTCTCGGCGGGCGAATCCGACCAGGGCGAACCCGGGAGGGAGAAGGCCGCGGTTCGCGAGGTCGTAGACCGCGGGCATCAGCTTCTTGCGTGACAGGTCTCCGGTGACGCCGAAGATCACCAGGGCGCTGGGCCCGGCGATCCTGTTGAGACGGCGGTCATCGGGGTCACGCAGCGGGTTGTGCCCGCGCGAGATGGGAACAGACATCGGTGGGGGATTCTCCTGCTGTTACTTCTGTGCGGCTTCGAAGAGGGCGAGCACGTCGTCGGAGGACTCCGTGATCGTCAGCGTGACGACGGGGCGGCCGTGCTCGGCGAGCACAGCAGCGTCACCGGCGGCCTGGGCCTGGATGAGCTGCCCGAAGGTGAAGGGACGGTCCGGGATCTCGAGGTCGACCTCGGTGCGCTCCAGGATCTGCAGGAACACGCCCTGCGCGGGGCCGCCCTTGTGATACTGGCCGGTCGAGTGCAGGAACCGCGGCCCCCATCCGAATGTGGTGGGTCTTCCGGAGTCTGCCGCGACCAGCTCGCGCAGGCCCTGGAGCTGCGGCACCTCGAGACGGTTGACGTAGGCCTGGATCGACACGTAGCCGTCTGCCGGAAGCCGGGCACAGAGAGCATCGAGCACGCCCTCGACGTTGCCGGACACGGCGAGAGCCGGATCCGACACGCGGACCTCGACGCCGTTCTCGACGAATGCGGGAGCGGTCGGCTCCGGACGCGCGTCGAGGAGGCCGCGAGCAGCGACCTTGGCCGACTCGACGTCGGGCTGGTCGAACGGGTTGATGCGCAGCAGATGTCCGGCGATCGCCGTGGCGTATTCCCACACGATCAGCTGGGCGCCCAGCGTTCCGCTGACGAGGATCTCGCCCTCGTGACGCTCGTGCAGGTGGAACTCGTTGGCGTCATCGACCAGTCGGACGATCTGCAGGTCGGCGGGCACGGGATCGAGCTCGGGGGAGACCGGGAGCAGGACGACCGGGAGGATGCCCGTGCCCTCCTTGCCGGTGGATTCGGCGATGAGCTGCTCGATCCAGTCCGGGAGACCCTTGATGTGCGTGCCGTCGGTGATCAGCCCGAGCTTGTCGCGGCGGGGGTTCGTCGCGGCGATCGCCGCGCCCAGGCGCAGGGCGGGATTCTCGGCCGAGTCGACGGCCACCTCGAGCAGCGAGGCCTCGGCCTCGTTCAGCAGCTCATCGATGTCGACCCCCGCGAGCCCGGACGGCACCAGGCCGAAGGCGGTGAGCGCCGAGTAGCGTCCGCCGACGTTCGGGTCCGCGTTGAAGACGCGGTAACCCGCCTCGCGAGCCGAGGCGTCGAGCGGCGAGCCGGGATCGGTGACGACCACGATGCGCTCGACGGGGTCGATGCCGAGGTCGCGGAACGCCGCCTCGAACGTGCGCCGCTGAGAGTCGGTCTCGACCGTGGAGCCGGACTTCGACGAGACGACGAGCACGGTGTCGGCGAGGCCCTCGTCGAGAGCGGCGAGCACCTGTCCCGGAGCCGTGGAGTCGAGGATCGTGAGGGGGACGCCCGCGGTCTGCGCGATGACCTCGGGCGCGAGCGACGAACCGCCCATGCCCGCCAGCACGACGCGGGTGACGCCCTTGGCCTCGAGGTCGGCACGCAGTGCGACGATCTCGGCGACGAGCGGACGGGAGACCGAGACGGCCTCCACCCATCCGAGGCGCACGGAGGCCTCGGCTTCGGCCGCGGGGCCCCAGAGAGTCGCGTCTCCGCCGGTGATGCGCGAGGCGATCAGATCATGGACGAGGCTGGGTACCGTCTCATCGATCGCGGCGCGGGGTGCACCGGATGTGTGGATCGAGAACGTCATCGCTGCGACTCCAGTCCTTCGGCGACCTGCGTCAGCAGATCGTGCCACGAGTCGATGAACTTCGATACGCCCTCGTCTTCCAGCACCTGGGTGACATCGGCGAAGTCGATGCCGACCTCGGCGAGCCCGGCGAAGACGGCGCGGGCCTCTTCGTAACCACCGGTGATGGTGTCGCCCGTGACGACACCGTGATCGAACGTGGCCTCGAGCGTCTTCTCGGGCATCGTGTTGACGACACCCTGGGCGACGAGCTCGGTGACGTAGAGCGTGTCGGGCAGGGCCGGGTCCTTGACGCCGGTGGACGCCCACAGCGGACGCTGCAGGTTCGCGCCCGCGTCGAGGAGAGCCGTGGCACGCTCGCCGGCGAACGTCTTCTCGAACAACTCGTAGGCGAGGCGTGCGTTGGCGAGCCCAGCCTTGCTCTTGAGGGCCTCTGCGGCCTCCGTGCCGATCGCGGTGAGGCGCTTGTCGGTCTCGGTGTCGACGCGCGACACGAAGAACGAGGCGACGGAGTGGATCGTCGACAGATCGATGCCCGCGGCCTTGGCGGTCTCGAGGCCGGTCAGGTACGCCTCGATGACCTCGGCATAGCGCTCCAGGCTGAAGATCAGTGTGACGTTGACGCTGATGCCCGCCCCGATCGCTTCGGCAATGGCGGGGAGACCGGCCTTGGTCGCCGGGATCTTGACGAGCAGGTTCGGGCGGTCGACCTTGGCCCACAGCTCCTTGGCCTGTGCCACGGTGCCGGCGGTGTCATGCGCCAGATCGGGGGAGACCTCGATGGAGACGCGGCCGTCGACGTGGCTCGATGCCTCCCAGACGGGGCGGAACACGTCGAGGGCGGCAGCGACGTCCTGGGTGGTCGCGGCGAAGACCGCTTCCTCCGCAGTAGCCCCGGAGGCGGCGAGCTCCGTGACCTGAGCGTCGTACGACGTGTCGTTCTTGTCGGTGATCGCGTTCGCGAAGATCGTCGGGTTGGTCGTCACGCCCACGACGTTGCGCGACGAGATCAGGTCGGCGAGGTTACCCGAGGAGATGCGCGTGCGGGAGAGGTCGTCGAGCCAGATGCTGACGCCGGCGGCGGCGAGCTGTGCGGTGGGGGTGCTCATGCGTTCTCCTTGGTGCTGTTGGCCGCGATGGTCTCGCGGGCGGCCGCGATGACGGCCTCGGTGGTGATGCCGAACTTCTCGAAGAGGGTCTTGTAGTCGGCGGAGGCGCCGAAGTGGTCGATGCCGACCGAACGGCCGCGGTCGCCGACGATGCCGCGCCAGCTGAGCACGGATCCCGCCTCGACCGAGACACGGGCGGTGACGGAGGCGGGAAGCACGCTCTCGCGGTACTCCGCATCCTGCTCGTCGAACCACTCCAACGACGGAGCGGAGACGACCCTCACGTTCACGCCTTCCGCAGCGAGTGCCTCGCGGGCGTTCACCGCGAGCTGCACCTCCGAGCCGGTGGCCACGATGATGACGTCCGGGGTGCCGTTGGGGGCCTCGGCGAGGACGTAGGCGCCCTTGGCGGCGTTGTCGGCCGACGCGAAGGTGTCGCCGGAGGCTGCGCCCTCGCCGCGTTCGAACACCGGGATGTTCTGGCGAGTCAGGGCGATGCCGGCGGGTCCCTCGTGGCGGCGGAGGATCTCCAGCCACGTCGCTGCCGTCTCGTTCGCGTCCGCGGGTCGCACGACTGTGAAGTTCGGGATCGCGCGGAGCGTCGCGAGCTGCTCGACGGGCTGGTGGGTCGGACCGTCTTCGCCGAGGGCGACCGAGTCGTGGGTCCAGACGAAGATGCTGGGCACGTTCATGAGCGCTGCGAGACGCACGGGCGGGCGCATGTAGTCGCTGAAGATCAGGAAGGTCCCGCCGAAGGCGCGCGTCGGTCCGTGGAGCACGATGCCGTTGATGATCGCGCCCATGGCGTGCTCGCGGATGCCGAAGTGGAGCACTCGGCCGTAGGGGTTGCCCGACCACTCGTGGGTCGACCACTCCGCCGGGATGAACGACGGCGCGCCCTTGATCGTGGTGAGGTTCGATTCGGCGAGGTCTGCCGAACCGCCCCACAGCTCGGGGAGCTCGGCAGCGAGGGCGTTGATGACCTGGCCGGACGCGGCGCGGGTCGACACCTCCTTGCCGGCTTCGAAGACGGGCAGCGCGCTCGTGATGTCGCCGGGCAGCTCGTGCGCCTCCAGGCGGTCGAGCAGGGCCTTCTTCTCGGGGTTCGCGGCGGCCCAGGCATCGAACGACTCCTGCCAGGCGGCACGGACATCGGCGGCGCGAGCTGCGAGTCCACGGGTGCGTGCGAGCACGTCATCAGCGACAACGAAGTTCTGCTCGGGGTCGAAGCCGAGCACCTTCTTGGTCGCGGCGAGCTCGTCGGCGCCGAGAGCGGAGCCGTGGATCTTGCCGGAGTTCTGCTTGCCCGGCGACGGCCAGCCGATGATGGTCTTGAGGATGATCAGCGACGGCTTCGAGGTCTCGCCCTTGGCGGTTTCGATCGCAGCGAACAGCTCGGCGACGTCTTCGACGTATTCGCCGGTCTTCTTCCAGTCGACGACCTGCACCTGCCATCCGTAGGACTCGTAGCGCTTCGCGACGTCTTCGGTGAAGGCGACGTTCGTGTCGTCCTCGATGGAGATCTGGTTGGAGTCGTAGATCGCGATCAGGTTGCCGAGCTGCTGGTGGCCCGCGAGCGAGGAGGCCTCGCTGGTCACGCCCTCCTGCAGGTCGCCGTCACCGGCGATCACGTACACGAAGTGGTCGAAGGGGCTCGTACCGGCCGCAGCCTCGGGGTCGAAGAGACCGCGCTCGTACCGGGCGGCGTACGCGAAGCCCACGGCCGATGCGAGGCCCTGGCCGAGGGGGCCGGTGGTGATCTCCACACCCTTGGTGTGGCCGTACTCCGGGTGGCCCGGCGTCAGTGAGCCCCAGGTGCGCAGCGCCTTGAGGTCGTCCAGCTCGAGACCGAAGCCGCCGAGGTACAGCTCGACGTACTGGGTGAGGGAGGAGTGTCCGGCCGAAAGGATGAACCGGTCGCGACCGAGCCAGTCGACATCGGTCGGGTCGTGACGCAGCACCCGCTGGTAGAGGAGATACGCGGCCGGAGCGAGGCTCATGGCTGTGCCGGGGTGACCGTTACCGACCTTCTCCACGGCATCGGCCGCCAGGATTCGAGCGGTGTCCACCGCGCGTCGATCGATCTCATCCCACTGCAATTCCGACACGTTCATGCCCTTTCCGACAGTTTCGAGGGCGCCCGTATTCCCTGGCGCATCCGCATCATCACGGAGAAGTGTGCACATCGCCGGGCGCGCGAGTGTTTTCAGCATAGCGGTGACGTGCCTTGCGCTACGCGGGCCCGCGAGCGGGAACACGTCATCCCGTGTCATACACTGGAGAGGTTGTCCGGTCACACGTGCGGAGGAGGCGATCGAGATCTCGACGATGTCTGATCAGACCGTGAGGAAGTCGTCCATCGGTCGCACGGTGAAGGCCTACGTCACGCTGACCAAGCCGCGTGTCCTCGAGCTGCTGCTCGTGTCGACCGTGCCGGTGATGTTCCTGGCGCAGGGCGGACTCCCGAACCTGTGGCTCGTGCTGGCCACCGTCATCGGCGGCTCGCTGAGCGCCGGTTCCGCGGCGTCCTTCAACATGTACCTCGACCGCGACATCGATGCGCACATGCACCGCACCGAGAACCGCCCGCTGGTGACCGGCGAGGTCAGCCCGCGCGGCGCCCTGGTCTTCTCGTGGACGCTCGCCGTCGCCTCGACCGTCTGGCTCCTCGTCACGACGAACTGGCTCACGGCGGCCCTCTCGGCGACGGCCATCTTCTTCTACGTCGTGATCTACACGATGATCCTCAAGCGCCGCACCGAGCAGAACATCATCTGGGGCGGGATCGCCGGTTGCTTCCCGGTGCTCATCGGATGGTCCGCGGTCACCGGTTCGCTCGACTGGCCGGCGTTCATCCTGTTCCTCCTCGTCTTCCTGTGGACGCCGCCGCACTACTGGCCGCTGTCGATGAAGTACAAGGACGACTACGAAGATGTCGACGTTCCGATGCTGGGCGTCACGCGCAACGCCTCGCAGGTCGGCCTCCAGGTCATCCTCTACGCGTGGGCCACCGTCGCCTGCTCGCTTCTCCTCATCCCGATCGCGAACATGGGGCTGGTGTACACCGTGTCTGCCACGGTGTTCGGCGGATGGTTCATCTACGAGTCGCACCGCCTCTACAACCGTGCGGTCCACGGAACCGAACCGCGTCCGATGCGCGTCTTCCACGCGTCGATCACTTACCTCACGCTGATCTTCGTGGCGGTTGCGGTCGACCCGCTGCTGCCGTTCTGACCCGGGTTACGTCTGAGACGACGGAGCGGCGCCGAGGAATTCCTCGGCGCCGCTCCGTCGTCATCCGTTCCGACGATCAGCGGGTGATCGGCGGAGTGCTGTCCGGCTCGGCGTCGATCGCGGGCGCGCCGTTCGTGGCCGCGTCATTCGGGGCCGTGTCGTTCGTGGCCGCGGTCTCGGGAACGGCGTCGGTCGCCACGTCCTCGGACACAGGAGTGGCGTCGGTCGACGGCGTGGTGTCGACCGAAGGGGCGACCGCGACAGGGGCGGGCGTCTCGTTGGTCTCGACGGTCCAGTCGATCGCTTCGACGACGGCCGGGGCGGGCGTGGGGACGAGTGAACGTGCAGCGACGAGTCCGAGGGTCAGCAGGATGCCGACGATTCCGGCTGCGAGCACGCCGGCACCCACCACGACGAGCGACTGACCGACGTATACCTCGACGCCGGTGGCGGTGCCATCGAGCAGCGTGGTCGTCATCGTGCCGATCTGACCGGAGATCAGCCAGGCGCCGACCGCCGTCGTGGCGAGGGACACGACCAGGAGGAGCCAGAATCCGATGCTTCGTGTGAGTGACTTGTTCATGCGGACCATCATCGCCGACATCCTGATGAGTCGACGATGCGCCGCCTGTGGATCGCCTGTGCGGGGTCAGTCCGCGGCTGCGGCCGTGCGCTTGAGGTGCAGCACGACCACGGTGTAGGTCGCGGCGGAGAGCGAGGCCAAGACCATGTGGATGCCGACGAGGACAGGCGGGAGGCCCTCTCTGGCCTGCCAGACGCCGACGCCGACCTGCACGAGGATCGCGAGGACGAGGACGAGCAGCCACCGGCGCGGCTCGAGTCGCAGCACCCACGCCGCGACCGTGAGGAACAGCACTAGCGCCGCCAGGATGTAGCCCGGCCACGAGTGCACGTGTGCCAGCACGGTCGCGTCGAACCCGTGACGCAGCACATCGGCGTCGCCCGAGTGCGGGCCGGAGCCGGTCGTGAGCACGCCGAACACGATCGTGACCGCCAGAGCCAGGCCGGTCACGTGCGTGACGACGGCGAACCAGGCGGGCACCGCACGCTCGCGCGGTCCGGGGGAGGTCTTCAACCGCACGAGGAAGGCCGCGGTGATGCACACGAGCAGCAGCGACGAGGTGTAGTGGAAGCCCACGATGAACGGGTTGAGTCCGGTGAGGACCGTGATGCCGCCGACGAGCGCCTGCGCGACCACGCCGATCAGCGTGAGCCAGGCGAGCAGGACGAGGTCCCGTCTCGCCGGAGTCGTGCGCACGGATCGGACAGCCGCGGCGATGACCGCGATGAGCAGGACACCGGAGGCGATCGGGAAGGCGGGGATGTGGAACGGAGCGGCGACGGCGTAGGCGACACCCGCGGCGACGAGGCCGCCGGCCGCGAACCAGAGCGCGTTGACGAGGCCGCGCTTCCCGCTGAACAGACGCAGCACCAGCAGCACCACGACCAGCGCGATGATCCCGACCACGCCGGTCATCAGACGGTTGCCGAACTCGATGATCCCGTGGATGCCCTGCACCTCGAGGATCGGCACCAGTGAGTCCGGCGTGCACAGGGGCCAGTCCGAGCATCCCAGGCCCGATCCGGTGAGACGGACGGCGCCGCCGGTGCCGATGATGATGGTCTCGCTGATGAACGACAACCACGCGAAGACCGTCAACGCGCGCCCCCAGGACGAGGAACGGGCGGGGACCGCCGGCGTCGTCGAGCTGGCGGGGATCATCGTCTCGGGCATAAGTCCTCCGGACCGCACGGGACGCGGCGGGCATGGCCCGTCTGTCAGGCGGAACCTGTAGAATCGGATTGTTGCGATGAGCGCTGACAGCGCTGAAGCATCGTCAACAGTTTAGGCGCGATGGAAGCGCCGGTGATGAGGGCCCACCAACGGCACCCGCTCCCGCAGACTCGACGGGGATCAGGTGTGTCGGGGCGGATGACACCGTTTGGGACCTGTGAGGAGAGTGTTGGATGTCGGATGTGCTGATCGACCGCCCGGAGCTTGACGGTCTGGGGGTGTACGAATTCGGCTGGCACGATGAGGATGCTGCGGGTGCCATCGCGAAACGCGGCATCTCCGAAGACGTCGTCCGTGGGATCTCGAGCCTCAAGAATGAGCCCGAATGGATGCTGAAGACCCGTCTCAAGGGGTACCAGCTCTTCGGGCGCAAGCCGATGCCGACCTGGGGTGCAGACCTCAGCGAGATCGACTTCGACAACATCAAGTACTTCGTCCGCTCCACCGAGAAGCAGGCGCAGACGTGGGAAGACCTTCCCGCCGAGATCCGCGAGACCTATGAGCGCCTCGGCATCCCCGAGGCTGAGCGTCAGCGCCTCGTGGCCGGCGTCGCGGCTCAGTACGAGTCCGAGGTCGTCTACCACCAGATCCGCGAAGACCTCGAAGCCCAGGGCGTCATCTTCATGGACACCGACACGGCACTGCGCGAGCACCCCGAGTTCTTCGAGGAGTACTTCGGCACCGTCATCCCCGCAGGCGACAACAAGTTCGCCGCGCTGAACACCGCCGTGTGGTCTGGCGGTTCGTTCGTGTACGTCCCGAAGGGCGTGCACGTCGAGATCCCGCTGCAGGCCTACTTCCGCATCAACACCGAGAACATGGGGCAGTTCGAGCGGACGCTCATCATCGCCGACGAGGACAGCTATGTCCACTACATCGAGGGCTGCACGGCTCCGATCTACAAGTCGGACTCCCTGCACTCGGCCGTCGTCGAGATCATCGTGAAGAAGAACGCCCGCGTTCGGTACACGACGATCCAGAACTGGTCGAACAACGTCTACAACCTGGTCACCAAGCGCGCCGTGGCGTACGAGGGCGCGACCATGGAGTGGGTCGACGGCAACATCGGCTCCAAGGTCACGATGAAGTACCCGTCGATCTATCTGATGGGCGAGCACGCCAAGGGCGAGACCCTGTCCGTCGCCTTCGCCGGTCCCGGTCAGCACCAAGATGCCGGCGCCAAGATGATCCACATGGCGCCCTACACGCAGTCGTCGATCGTCTCGAAGTCGATCGCTCGTGGTGGCGGACGTGCCGGATACCGCGGCGAGGTGCGCGTCGACGCGGCGGCGCACCACTCCGCCAACACGGTGCGCTGCGACGCTCTGCTCGTGGACACCAAGTCCCGCTCCGACACCTACCCGGCCATCGACATCCGCGTCGACGACGTGCAGCTCGGCCATGAGGCCACGGTCTCGAAGGTGAGCGAGGAGCAGCTGTTCTACCTGCAGTCCCGCGGCATGCCCGAGGACGAGGCGATGGCGATGATCGTGCGCGGCTTCATCGAGCCGATCGCACGGGAGCTTCCCATGGAGTACGCGATGGAACTGAACAAGCTCATCGAGATGGGCATGGAAGGATCGGTCGGCTAGTGACGGCCTCGACGACAGCGCCCGCCGAGGCGCAGAACACCGACGCGCCCGTGAGCGCGCACATCGATCCGGCGGCACAGGTCGCCGCCGCGGGATTCGTCCCCGTGCAGACCCGCTCGGAGCGCCCGCACTCCTTCGAGCCCGCTGATTTCGGCGCCCCGACCGGGCGCGAGGTCAACTGGAAGCACACGCCGATCGCGAAGTTCGGCGGACTCTTCACCGACGAGCAGGGAGACGAGGACGCGGTGACCTATGGTCTCGGCGCGGCCGAAGCGTTCCTCGAGCCGTCTGCGGACGAGAAGGGCCCGTACGGCGAGTTCTTCCGCCCCGAGGATCTGCCGAGCGCCCTCGCGTGGAAGCACAGCCCCCGCGGTCTGCACATCCAGATCCCTGCTGAGGCCGAACTCGACGAGCCGATCATCGTCCCCGTCGAGGGGAAGGGTGCAGACAAGCGCGCTTTCGGGCAGATCCTCATTGAAGCCCTCCCGCATTCGCGCGGCACCATCGTGCTCGCGCACTCCGGTTCCGCGCAGTATGCGCAGAACGTCGAGATCATCGTGCGCGACGGAGCCAAGCTCACCGTCGTCAGTCTCCAGCGCTGGGAAGACGACGCGGTTCACGCGTCCGCTCACCAGGCGACGGTCGGAGCAGACGCGACTCTCCGGCATTTCGTGATCAGCTTCGGCGGCGGAGTGGTCCGCGTCAACCCGAGCGTCGAGCTGACGGGCGCCGGGTCCGAGGGGTACCTGTACGGGCTCTCGTACGCGGATGCCGGGCAGCACCTCGAGAGTCAGGTCTACCTGCACCACAAGGGACCCCACACCAAGGGTGATGTCCTCTACAAGGGCGCGCTGCAGGGTGAGGGCGCGCACAGCGTGTGGATCGGCGACGTGTTGATCGGCGCCGACGCGACCGGAACCGACTCCTACGAGGCGAACCGCAACCTGGTGCTGACGGAGGGCGCGCGTGCCGACTCCATCCCGAACCTCGAGATCGAGACCGGTGACATCCTCGGCGCCGGACACGCGAGTGCCACCGGTCGGTTCGACGACGAGCAGCTGTTCTACCTGCAGGCTCGCGGCATCACCGAGGAGGAGGCGCGACGTCTGGTCGTGCTCGGGTTCCTCACCGACATCGTGCAGCGCCTCGGCATCCCCGCCCTCGAGACCGAACTGCTGGCAGCGATCGAGACGGAGCTCGCCGAGGTGAGCGCATGACCGCCGAGCGCGTCTGCGGCGTCGCCGACCTCGAACAGGACATGCCGCTGCGCGTGGACCCGGGCGGCGTCCCCATCACGGTGATCAAAGACGGCGAGGGCGTCATCCACGCCATCGGCGACACCTGCACCCACGGCGACATCTCGTTGTCCGAGGGCTTCGTCGAGGGTGACACCGTGGAGTGCTGGGCCCATGGCTCCGCCTTCTCGTTGCTCACCGGCAAGCCCCAGAATCTCCCCGCATATGAGCCCGTCCCCGTCTATGTCGTCCAGATCGACGGCGACGACGTGCTCATCGATCCGACTGTGATTAAGGAAGTCTGAAGAATGTCTGTTCTCGAGATCCGCGACCTGCATGTGACGGTCGAGACCGATGCGGGGACCACCCCGATCCTCAACGGAATCAACCTCACCATGAACACGGGTGAGACCCACGCCATCATGGGCCCCAACGGCTCTGGCAAATCGACGCTGGCCTACACGATCGCCGGGCACCCCAAGTACACGGTGACCTCCGGTTCGATCACGTTCGACGGCCAGGATGTCCTGGAGATGAGCGTCGACGAGCGGGCCCGCGCCGGCCTCTTCCTCGCGATGCAGTACCCGGTCGAGATCCCCGGCGTCACGGTGACGAACTTCCTGCGCACGGCCAAGACGGCACTCGACGGCGAAGCGCCGGCGATCCGCGGCTGGACCAAGGACGTCAAGGCGGCCATGTCGAACCTGCGCATGGACCCGAAGTTCGCGCAGCGCAACGTCAACGAGGGCTTCTCCGGTGGCGAGAAGAAGCGTCACGAGATCCTGCAGCTCGAGGTGCTGAAGCCGAAGTTCGCGATCCTCGACGAGACCGACTCCGGCCTCGACGTCGACGCGCTCAAGATCGTCTCCGAGGGCGTCAACCGTGCGAAGGAGTCCACCGGGCTCGGCGTGCTGCTGATCACGCACTACACCCGCATCCTCCGCTACATCCGGCCCGACTTCGTCCACGTGGTGGTCGCGGGCAAGATCGTCGAAGAGGGTGGCCCCGAGCTCGCGGACCGGCTGGAGAACGAGGGATACGACCGTTTCCTCGACCCTGCAGCCCCCATCGAGGCGTAGGCTGATCGCATGACAGCGACCCTCACGGACGAGAAGTACGACGCGGTCACCGAGGCTCTCAAAGACGTCATGGACCCCGAGCTCGGGATCAACGTCGTCGACCTCGGCCTCATCTACGACCTCGCCTGGGATGACGAGAACGATGCTCTCGTCATCCACATGACGCTGACCAGCGCCGGCTGCCCGCTCACGGACGTCCTCGAGGACCAGACCGCCCAGGCTCTGGACAGCGTCGTCGATCGCTTCCGGATCAATTGGGTCTGGATGCCGCCGTGGGGCCCGGAGCGGATCACGGATGACGGACGCGACATGATGCGCGCCCTCGGCTTCGCTATCTGACCCCGCAGGAGCATTGCCGGAAGGCATCATCGGCGCGCGTCGGATCGGATGGCACCGCGACGGCGCGTGTCGGAACCTCGGGAGAACCAATGCTTCAGGTGAAGGCCCTGCCTCTTGCGGAACTCCGCGAGCGCAGCAGCGAGAAGTGGCGGGAGTACCCCGCCGACGTCTTGCCGCTGTTCGTCGCGGAGACCGATTTCCCGTTGGCTCCGGCCATCTCGACGGCGTTGCAGCGTGCGGTGGAGATCGGTGACACAGGGTATGTCGCCTCGCGCACGCCGCTCGCGGAGTCGTTCGCGGCCTTCGCGAGCCGACGCTACGGGTGGGACCCTGACCCGGCCCGGATGCGCAGCACGGCTGACGTGAGCATGGGGATCGTGGAGATCCTGCGTCGCGTGACGCAGCCGGGGGAGCGGATCGTCGTGACGCCGCCCGTGTACCCACCCTTCTACGATCTGGTCGCCGAGGCCGGTGCAGAGGTCGAACGGGTACCGCTTCGCGATACCGGCACCGGCTGGGAGCTCGACATCGACGGGATCCGCGCGGCGTTCGACGACGGTGCGACGGCGATCCTGCTCTGCAACCCGCACAACCCCACTGGCACGGTGCACGATCGGGACAGTCTCGCAGCGCTCGCGGAGCTGGCCGACGAGTTCGGCGTCGCGGTCGTCTCGGACGAGATCCATGCGCCCCTCGCCCAACCGGGCACGGGGTTCACCCCTTTCCTGTCCGTGAGCGACTCTGCACAGCGGGTGGGCTACGCCGTCGTGAGCGCCAGCAAGGCGTTCAACCTGGCCGGGCTCAAGTGCGCCCTCATGGTCACGGCCGACGACGCGACCAGCGCCGTCGTCCGAGGTCTTCCGGTCGAGGTCGAATGGCGAACGGGGCAGTTCGGGCTGCTCGCGGCCGTCGCGGCGTTCTCGGAGGAGAGCGATGAGTGGCTCGACGGTCTGCTGCGCACTCTCGACGAGAACCGCGTGCTGCTCAAGGATCTTCTCGCCGCCCGTCTTCCCGGCGCGCGCTACCGCATCCCCGATGCGGGCTACCTCGCCTGGATAGATCTCTCCGCACTGGAGTGGGGCGACAACCCCGCTCGGCGCATCCTCAAGGACGCCAAGGTCGCCCTGCACTTCGGGCCGTCGTTCGGCGCGGAGGGCGCGGGCCACGTGCGACTGAACTTCGGCACCAGCCCCGAGATCCTCACCGAGGCCATCGAGCGCATCGCGTCGCTCGTCGGCCGATGACCGCCGCCGACGCCGCGACGATCTGGGACCGCCAACGGATCTGGGTGACTCTCGGCGCGGTCGCGCTGATCTTCCTCGCGGCGATCGAGGCTCTGGCCGTCACGACGGTGATGCCGATCGTCAGCGAGGCTCTCGATGGTGAGGCCCTGTTCGCCGTGGCCTTCGCGGGAACCCTCGCGACGAGCGTGATCGGCATGGTCGCGACCGGAGCCTGGTCAGATGCCCGCGGCCCCCGCGGCGCCCTCTACGTCGCGGTGACGCTCTTCATCATCGGTCTGCTCCTCTCGGGCTTCGCCGTCACGATGCATCAGTTCCTGGTCGGACGCCTCGTCCAGGGGCTCGGGACGGGAGGGCAGACGGTCGCACTGTACGTCGTGGTCGCACGCTTGTATCCGCCCCATCTGCACGGTCGGATCTTCGCCGCCTTCGCCGCGGCGTGGGTCGTGCCGTCCATGGTCGGTCCGTTTCTGGCGGGCGCCGTCGCCGAGTATCTCGATTGGCGCTGGGCCTTCTTGGGCGTGGCCGTGCTCACCGCTGCGGCGTTCCTGATGATCGCCGTCCGCCTCCGTGGGGTCGACCTCGGGCGTGGCGAGCCGCAGGATCGCCGTACGCTCATCGTCCGCCTGTTGCTCGCGGTCGTCGTCGCGGTCCTCGCCGTCGTCGTCGGCTTCTCCGCCGAGATGATCCCCTCGATCAGATGGCCGGTGGCGCTCGGCGCCGTGCTGGCGATCGGCTTCGCCGTACTGCCACTCCTGCCGCGGCGTACCTTGCGGGCAGGGCTGGGGCTTCCCAGCGTGGTGCTCATGCGAGGAATCGTGGCGGGAGCCTTCTTCGCTGCGGAGGCCTACATCCCCTATCTGCTGATGAAGAAGTTCGACTTCAGCGCGACCTGGGCGGGCGTCGCCCTCATGCTCGCGGCCCTCGCGTGGGCGGGTGCCTCGGCCCTGCAGGGGCGGTTCGGCGAGAGACTCGGCAATCACCGCATCACGACGATCAGCCTGGGGTCACTCCTGGTCGCGATGCTGTGCGTGCTCACCGCCGCCGTGTTCGACGTCTCGGCGGCCGTCGTGGTGGTGGGCTGGGCATTCGCCGGCGGCGGGATGGGACTGCTCTATCCACGCCTCACCGTCCTGACCCTGGCCTACTCGGACGAGACCAATCAGGGGTTCAACTCCTCCGCGTTGTCGATATCGGACGCGGCCGGATCAGCCGTCGCCATCGCACTCGCCGGTCTCGGTGTCGCGACGCTCGGCGGCGAGGCCGGGGCGTTCAGCGCGGTCTTCGCGTTCTGTATCGCTCTCGTCGCGTTGGCTGTCGTACCCGGGCTCAGGCTCGGGCACGCGGCGGAGTCGCCGGCGCGCTGAGGTCTCCCGCGAGGGCGGTGACCCCGAGGTCGAACACGCCATCGAGTCCGGCGGTGACGTCGAGAGCGCCGGCGTCGGGCAGAGCGCCGTGGCTGTCGGCATGCATGCGCTGTTGGACGAGCGTTGCGTGTCCGAGCACGAAATGCAGGATCGCGGCTCCACGGTCATCCGCATCGGGGGCTCCCTGCGCGCGGAGCGCATCGGTCAGCGCGGTCTGCGCCTGCGACGAGCCGAGTTGGAGCGCATAGGTGCTGAGGACCAGTTCGGCGCCGTCACGGTAGGCGAAGAGTGCGTCGCGGATGCCGCGCGCGGTCGTGAGGACGTCGGTGCTCCCGTGAGGGATCGATGCGGTGATCCGGTCGGCGAGTTCGGCCAGCAGCTCCTGCTTGCTCGCGAAGTGCCAGTAGAGCGCGCTGGGTTGCACGTCGAGCCCGGCGGCGATGCGCCGCATCGAGAGATCGGCGAGTCCCACCTCGTCGAGCAGGGCGAGAGCGCGCCTGGCCACGCTGTCGCGGTCGTGACGTGCCGGATTGTGCTCGGGACTCATGCTCCGATTATAGTGAACGACGTTCAGGTGAACAGTGTTCAGGACCGTGACGGGGAGATCAGATGATGGGGTGCCCTCAGGTCGCCGGGGCTCCGATCACGCTCGAGCGGGTGTCGGTGCAACTCGACGGACGTTCGGTGCTGCATGACATCAGCGTCGAGCTCACGGCTTCCACGATCGCCGTGATCGGGGCGAACGGTTCGGGGAAGTCGACGTTCGCGAGGCTGCTGAACGGACTCGTCACACCCCACAGCGGCACCGTGCGTGTGCACGGACATGACACCGTGCAGGAGCGTGCAGCGGTGCGCCGCCTCGTGGGCTTCGTCTTCACCAATCCGGATGCGCAGATCCTCATGCCGACACCGGCCGAGGATCTCGCGCTGTCGTTGCGCGGTCGCCCGAAGGCGGAAGTGGCCGCGCGCGTCCAGGAGACCCTCGAGACGAACGGACTGGGCGCGCACGCCGAGGTCCCGGCATCGATGCTGTCCGGTGGGCAGAAGCAGATGCTCGCGCTGGCGTCGGTGCTCATCGCGCAACCGCGCGTGATCGTCGCCGACGAGCCGACCACGCTGCTGGATCTACGGAACGCCCGCCGCATCGGCGACCTCCTGCTCGCACAGCAGGCGCAGGTGGTGGTGGTCACGCACGACCTCGACCTCGCTGCCCGCTGCGACGCCGCGCTGCTCTTCGAGGACGGGAGGATCGCCGCCTCCGGTGAGCCGGCGCGCGTGATCGACGCCTACCGGCGGGCGTGCGCATGATCCCGCTCTACCGTCCGGGAACGGGGCTCATCCATCGAGCGCCGGCAGGCTTCAAACTCGCGGCCCTGGCTGTCGGCGCCCTCGTGCTCTCGCTGTATCCGCACGACTCGCTGAGCATCGGCGTCTCGCTCGCGATCGTCGTGGGGCTGTACGGCCTGAGCGGACTGCCGTTCCGTGTGCTCGTCACGGAGGCCTGGCGTCTGCGCTGGATCGTCCTCGTCCTCGCCGCGGCGCTGCTCATCTTCGTGTCGCCCGCCGCCGCGTGGATCAGCACAGGGAGGGTCGTGGCGGTGCTCCTCCTGGCGAGCCTGCTGACCCTGACCACTCGGATGTCGGACCTTCTCGCGGTGCTCCATCGTCTCCTCCGTCCGCTTCGCAGCATGCGGGTCGATCCGGAGGCGGTGGCGCTGACGATATCGCTCACCCTCACGACAGTCCCGGTGATCGCCGGGTTCGCCGCACGCGTGCGCGAAGCCGAGCAGGCCCGCGATGTGCGCCTGGGGATCCGCACCGTCGTGCCGCTGCTGGTGCTCGCATTGCGGCACGCGGATGACGTCGGCGAAGCGCTGGCGGCCCGGGGCATCGTCTGACTCAGGCCGGCACTGGCGCGTTGACTGCGACTCGTGCTCGCTGTGTCGGTCGCTGAGAAGCCGACAGCGACGAGAGTCGCAGCGCGGCGCCGATCAGCGCGATCGCGATCAGCGCGGTCGATACCGAGGTGCCGAGCACCAGAAGGAGCACGATCCCGACCAGACCGCTCAAGGTTCCGATGACGATGCGGTGCATCGAGGTCGTCGCCGAGGGCGCGGGCTGCGACTCGAATCGCGTGAAGGCGACGGCGACGAGAGCGGTGAGAGCGAGAGCCGTCGCCAGCCAGAGGGGACGCCCGGCCCACCATCCCGCGCTGTCCAACGCCGGCAGGCTGGCTCCGGCGACGAGTGCGTACACTGCGGTGACACCGGCCATCAGGAGCAGTACCGGCATGTGCCAGAGGTAGATCGTCATGGTGCGCACCGTCACGAAGGCGGTGAACGCGGCGACCCGCGGCCGACGGCTGAACCGTTCGAGACGCTCGCGGTGCAGTGACAGCAGGCTGGTGTGCGCAACTCCGACGAGGAGGAGCGCCGCGGTCGGCGGGTTGATGTTCGCGATGAGGTCGGGGGAGTAGATGCCGAAGGCGAAGGTCGCGACGAGCAGAAGGAGGGCCGTGATCCCGGCGGTGGCGCGTACGCGCCTGGCGAGGCGGTCGATGCTGCCGTCGGCCAGGAAGAACCCGAGCTGCTGGAGGGTCATCCACACGAAAGCGAGGTTAAGGAACCCCAGCCCGTCGATGCCGGTGGCTGTGCGCAGCACGTCGACGGTGATCGAGGCGAGCACCAGCGCGCCGATCGTGCGCAGCGGTGCGCGTTCATGGGCGGAGGCGAGAAGAGGGAGCAGAGCCTGACAGAGCAGGAAGACGCCCAGGAACCAGAGCGGCTGCCCGTATCGGAATCCCGCCGTCGCGATGAGGTCGGCGGGAACGCCGAAGACCGTGAGCAGCGCGAGTGCGAGTGCGATGACCGCGATCGTGAAGATCGCCGGACGCAGCAGTCGATGCACACGGCCGGCGACGAAGCCGATGGCCGTGCCTCCGCGCTGATGCATCCGCCGGTAGGCCAGCAGACCCGAGAACCCTCCGATGACGAAGAACAGGGGCATCACCTGGAGGAACCAGCTGAGCGGCGCGATCCATCCGGTCCCGTCGCTGGCATTGGCGAAGACCGGTCCGGAATCGGTCACGGTGACGCCGACCATGATGGCGTGCAGGAGCACGACCCCGAGGACGCAGAGGGCCCGGAGGAAGTCGATCCCGGTGTCGCGGGATGCGCGTGGGGGAGCTGTGGTGCTGACGGCGCGCGGTGCCTGGACGATGGCCATGAGTCCTCCTCGGAAGCGGTGTTCCAGGAGACTATGGAGGTGGTGCCGGCGAGGGCATCACCCGTGGGTGCCGTCACGACCCCCTACGACGGGGTGAGTCAGGACGACGGTTCGACGAGTCCGGTGTCGTACGCGAGGATCACGGCGTGCACGCGGTCTCGCAGGCTCAGTTTGGCGAGCACCTTGCCGACATGCGTCTTGACGGTCTGCTCTGCGATGAAGAGATCGGCGGCGATCTCGGTGTTAGAACGACCTCGACCGATGAGCACGAGCACCTCGCGCTCGCGATCCGTGAGCTCGGCGAGAGCCGTCGCCGAGCGCGGTGCGCGGGGGCGGCGGCCGGCGAACTGCTCGATCATGCGGCGCGTCACGCTGGGCGCGAGCAGCGCATCGCCGTCCGCGACGACCCGAACCGCGTGCACGAGCTCCTCCGGTAGAGCATCCTTCAGCAGGAAGCCGCTGGCGCCGGCCTCGAGCGCGTCGTACACGTAGTCGTCGATGTCGAATGTGGTGAGCATCAGGATTCGAGGTACGTGCGCGGCCGGATAGGAGGGGCCGAGGATGCGCCTCGTGGCCTCGATCCCGTCGAGCTCCGGCATGCGCACATCCATGAGGATCACATCGGGATCGAGACGCGCTGCGAGGGTGACCGCTTCCGCACCGTTCGCCGCCTGCCCGGTCACGCGGATGCCGTCATGGGCGTCGAGGAGCGCGGCGAACCCTGCTCGAACCATGGCCTGGTCGTCGGCGATGAGGACGCTGATGGTCACAGGCTCTCCTTGTCAGGGGAAGGGGATGAAGGTGTGCCGGCCGGGGCGGCGTCGAGGGGGAGGACGGCGTCGACATCCCATCCTCCGTCGGACGCGGGGCCGGCGGAGAGACTGCCGCCGAGGATCTCGGCGCGCTCCCGCATGCCCCGGAGCCCGTAACCGGTGCCGTGACTCTCGGCGCGGTGCGGCGGTGCGTCGTTGTGCACCTGGATGTGGATGCTGGGCGCCTCTGCGCGCACGCGCACAGCGATGCGCGCACCGGGTGCGTGTCGCACGGCGTTGCTCAATGCCTCCTGCACGATGCGGAAGGCGGCGATCTGGACAGCAGGTGTGGCGGAGGCGGTTTCGGTTCCTTCGAGGACGAGTCCGACGTCGACACCGGCGCGGCGGATGCTGTCGACAAGGGCGGGGATGTCGTCGACGCCTTGCTGCGGGGCCAGTTCGGCGCTCTGGTCTTCGGTGCGGAGCACCCCGAGCATGCGTCGCATCTCCGTGAGCGAGGTCCGGGCGGTGGCGGCGATGTCGTCGAACTCCGTGATGGCGGCGGTGCCGAGCTCGGGAATCCGATACTTGGCCGTCGAGGCCTGCACCTGGATCACCGACATGCTGTGGGCGACGACGTCGTGCAGCTCCCTGGCGATCCGTGTGCGCTCTTCGACGAGCGCGCGCCTGGCCTCCTCGAGCGCGCTGTGCTCCTTCTCGCGCGTCAGCTCGGCGGCGACGCGGACCCGCCCGGCTATCAGCGCTGCGATGAGGAACATCGCGGAGGCGACTGCAGTCGTGACGATCAGGTCGGCGGTCGCACTGGCGGATGACGCCGGGAGGGCGACCATGTCGGGCCGGAGCACGGGGGCGAGAAGCGAGGCGATCGCCCCGAGGATCAGGGCGAAGGCTCCGATCCTCGTCCCATGGAGGAAAGTGACGACGCCGACGAAGAGGACGAAGACGAGGAGTGCCGGAACGGACCACGGCCAGGGAGACTGGATCGCCAGCTCCGGCACGACCGTGAGCGGCAGGGTGAACGCACTCGCCGTGAACAGGATGAGAGCCCAGCGAGGACGTGAGATCGCGAGGAGCGGCGAAGCGCACAGCACAGCTCCGAGGATGAACGACAGCGGCAGCGGTGTGCCGTACAGGAGGGTCTGCAGCGGGACGATCACCGCGTACAGCGCCACGACCGCCGCACCCAGCGCCACGAGGGCGGAGGTGCGGCGGTTGATCCGTTGGCGGAGCGGTGTGCGCTCCCGGCGTCGTGCCATGACTGTCATCCTGCCAGCTGGGGCGCCGGCGCACGGCGGCGACGGGCCGCGGCGATCCGGTCGATCACGAACCCGATGACGAGGGCGATGACGATGCCGAGCCCGGCGCTGAGCAGGGGCTGGTCTTTGATCCAGGCGCCGGCGAGCAGACCGATCGCGAGGCTGAACACGCTCCAGCTGACCCCGGCGATGAGGCTCAAGGGGAGGAAGCGCCGCCAGGGGAAGTGGAGAGCGCCCGCGCTCATGTTGACGGCGACCCGACCGACCGGGATGTAGCGGGCGCCGAGGATGAGCGTCGCGCTCCGACGGTCGAGTGCGCGCTGGGCGTGAGCGAATGCCGCCGCCACCCGGGGGCGTCGCATCCACGCGAACCTCGTCGTGCCCACCGCTCGCCCGATGACGAAGGCGAGATTGTCTCCGATCGCCGCACCGATCGCGGCGACGAGCCCGAGGAGCACCAGGTTTCCCTCGCCGGTGGAGGCAGTGACCGCCGCCGCGGCGACGAGCACGGTCTCGCTGGGAACCGGGGGGAAGAAGCCGTCGATGACGGTGACGGCGAACAGGACCAGGTACAGCCAGGGCGAGGCGATCGCCTGCATGATGAGCTCGTTGAGGATGTCCACTCCCGTACGTTATGCAGCGGACCCCGAGCAGGGCATCCCTCTCGGGTATCGGGACCCTCACCCTTCGGAGTGATCTTGCTGAGCGCGACTCCCGGCGACGCCGCTTATACTGGGAGGCTGGCCGATCGGCCGACAACCTCCCCGAAAGAACGGACGTCCGCTGTGCTTGCCGTGCACGACCTCGAGATCCGCGTTGGCGCGCGCCTGCTGATGGAGAACGTCTCGTTCCGCGTCGCCGACGGAGACAAGATCGGACTCGTCGGCCGCAACGGGGCCGGGAAGACCACGCTCACCAAGGTGCTCGCCGGTGACGTGCTCCCGTCGGGCGGAAGCGTCACCCGCTCCGGGGAACTCGGCTACCTGCCGCAGGACCCTCGTTCGGGCAATCCCGAAGACCTCGCGCGTACGCGCATCCTCGATGCCCGCGGGCTCGGTCAGCTCAACCTCGGCATGACCGAGGCGGCCCTCGCCATGGGTTCCGACGACCCCGCGGTGGCCGACAAGGCCATGAAGCGCTACGCCCGACTCACCGAGCAGTTCGAGGCGCAGGGCGGCTACGCGGCCGAAGCCGAAGCCGCGTCCATCGCCAACAACCTGTCGCTTCCCGACCGTATCCTCGACCAGCCGCTGTCGACGCTGTCCGGCGGTCAACGCCGTCGGATCGAACTCGCGCGCATCCTCTTCTCCGACGCGCAGACGATGATCCTCGACGAGCCGACCAACCACCTCGACGCCGACAGCGTCGTGTGGTTGCGCGAGTTCCTCAAGGGCTACAAGGGCGGGCTGATCGTGATCAGTCACGATGTGGAGCTCGTCGGCGAGACCGTCAACCGGGTGTTCTACCTCGACGCGAACCGCCAGATCATCGACACATACAACATGAACTGGAAGAACTACCTGCGTCAGCGGGTGGCTGATGAGGAGCGTCGCAAGAAGGAACGCGCGAACGCCGAGAAGAAGGCGACGACCCTGCAGCTGCAGGCCGCCCGCTTCGGTGCGAAGGCTTCGAAGGCCGCTGCTGCGCACCAGATGATCGCGCGCGCCGAGAAGCTGCTTGCCGGACTGGACGAGGTGCGTCAGGAGGACCGGGTGGCGAAGCTGCGCTTCCCGAAGCCCGCTCCTTGCGGTAAGACGCCGATGATGGCCTCCGGCCTCTCGAAGTCGTACGGCTCGCTCGAGATCTTCACCGACGTCGACCTGGCGATCGATCGCGGTTCGAAGGTCGTCGTGCTCGGACTCAACGGTGCAGGAAAGACCACACTGCTGCGGATGCTCGCCGGCGTCGACCAGCCCGATACGGGACAGCTCGAGCCGGGGCACGGCCTCAAGGTCGGCTACTACGCGCAGGAGCACGAGAACCTCGACGTGAACCGCTCGGTGCTCGAGAACATGGTCTCGGCCGCTCCGCACATCACGGAGACCGAAGCGCGCAAGGTGCTCGGGTCGTTCCTGTTCACGGGTGACGACGTGCTCAAGCCCGCCGGCGTCCTCTCCGGTGGTGAGAAGACCCGTCTGTCGCTCGCGACGCTGGTCGTGTCGTCGGCGAACCTGCTGCTGCTCGATGAGCCGACCAACAACCTCGATCCTGCCTCGCGCGAGGAGATCCTCGGTGCGCTCGCGCACTACGAGGGCGCAGTCGTGCTCGTCTCGCACGACCCCGGTGCCGTGCAGTCACTCAACCCCGAACGTGTGCTGATCCTGCCGGACGGGGTCGAGGACATCTGGAGCCAGGAGTACCAGGACCTCATCGAGCTCGCCTAGGGGGTCGGTTCCGTGTCGGCGGCCCGGGATATCGTGACGGACATGGGGCTGGGTCACATCCGCGCGATCTGCTGGGACTGGAACGGCACGCTGCTCGACGATGCCGAGATCTGCCGTCAGGTCATGAACGCCGTGCTCGAGGAGCACGCGCTCGAACCGCTCGCCGACGAGCACGCGTACCGATCCGTCTTCCGCTTCCCGATCCGGGACTTCTACCGCTCGGTCGGACTCGGGGACGACCGATTCCTGTCGGCCGCAACCACGTATCTCGACCTGCTCGCCCAGCGCGTCGGCGAGGCGCCGCTCCACTCCGACGTGCGGGCCACGCTCGCGGTGCTCCGTGAGCGAGGGATCCGCCAGGTCCTCGCTTCGGCGACTCTTCCGGATGCCCTCGCTCGGCAGATGGCCCCGCACGACCTGGGCGAGGCGTTCGAAGCGGTGCTGTCGATCGACGATCCCTTCCGCGCCTCCAAGCACGATGTGATCTCGCGATGGCTGGCGACATCCGGGATGGCTGCGCATGATGTGCTCGTCGTCGGCGACACCAATCACGATCGAGAGATCGCGGACGGTCTCGGCGCGGAGTTCGTCCATTTCGACGGCGGGCACCAGAAGTGGGCAGGAGACACCCGCCGGGTCTCGACGCTCGGCGAGCTGATCGACCTCCTGGGGCCGCTCCCGGTGGGTTCCGCCTCCGCCGAACTCGCCTGACCACTCGGCCCTGCCCGGGGCGGACCCATGGCATAGTCGAGAGCATGCCGTTCGCGCATCCCCCGTCCTCGTCAGACATCAGCGACTGGTTGCGTGCGCAGCCTTCCCTCACCGGGGTCGCGCCGCCGCTCGATCTCGCAGGGCTTCCCGAAGATCCCGTGCCGTTCTTCGTCGATTGGATCGGAGAGGCCGCCGAGAGCGGGGTCGCGGAACCGCACGCGGCGACCCTGGCGACGGTCGACGATGACGGCGTGCCGGATGCGAGGACACTGATCCTCAAGGGCGTCGACGCGCGAGGATGGGCGTTCGCCGGGACGCGCTCGTCCCGCAAGGGCGAGCAGATCGCCGCACGCCCTGCCGCGGCGTTGAACTTCTGGTGGCAGCCGCTCCGACGGGCCGTGCGGGTCCGGGGAATGATCCAGGAAGCGTCCGAGGTGGAGAGCGCCGCAGATCTCGCCGCGCGGTCGGCTGACGCTCGTCGCGGTGTCGCGCCGGGGGAATGGGTGCTCTGGAGGATCGTCCCGGCGCGGGTCGAGTTCTGGCAGGGATCGGCGGACCGGAACCACAGCCGGATCGTCTTTCAGCGCGCGGAGGGCGGCTGGAGCCGCAGCGTGACGGGCGAGGCCGCCGGTGTGGCGAGATATAGAGTCGCAGGGGAGCGGACATGAGCGGTTATCAGGTGCTCGAGATCGGGTCGCTCGACGAGTGGCGCACCCACCATGGTGGCTTCGATGCCGCACGATCGCGCGACGGGCGTCGCGTCGTCGACCATGAGCTGACGATGCAGTACATCGGGATGACCGCGAACGCGTTGGAGCCGGGCGAAGAGGCCGGCTACTGGCACGTGCACCGGAAGATCGAAGAGGTCTACGTGTTCCTCGGAGGGCGAGGGCAGATGGGGCTGGACGACGATGTGGTGGAGGTCGGCCCCGGTACCGTGATCCGCGTCGGTCAGGGCGTCGCTCGCACGTGGCGGGCGCGACCGGACAGTCCGGGCGAACTGCGCTGGCTCTGTCTCCGCGCCGGCGGCGAGGAACTGCCGCACCTTCCGGACGACAGCTCGCGGCTACCGGAGCGCCCGATGCCATGGTCGGACCGAGCGAGCACCGGCTGAAGAGTCACCGCACGTCGAGCAGTTCGTCCTCGACGTCGGCGTCGTGGTCCTTGCGGCGCGACTTCTTGACGGGGGCTTGGACTCCCTCGACCTCCTCGCGGTGCTTCACGATCTCCGTCCGGATGATGTATCCGATGAAGATGAAGCCCATCAGCGCGAAGAGAATCCACTGGATGGCATAGGACAGGTGCGGACCCGGATCGTCGGTGGGGGAGTCGAATCCCCCCAGCGTCCCTGCGCCGGCCGGGTCCTCGCTGATCATCCGTCCGTAGGCTCCGGTGATCACGTCACCGTCGACGAGATCGGCGATGGTCGGCAGATTGATGGTCGGCACCTGACCTTCGGGCGCGCCACGGCCCGATGCCGGAACCTGCTCACCCGGGCGAAGACGTACGGTGACCTCGGCTTCGCCCTCCGGCGGTGCTGGCACCGAATCCGGCGCGTCCCCGTCACCCGGCGGCACCCAGCCGCGATCGACGATGAAGATGCGACCATCGACGTCGCGGAACGGCACGAGCACCTCGAAGGCGCTCGTCCCGCCGTGCGGGCGGTTGCGCACCAGGAGCTGCTGGTCGGCGAGGTATTCGCCCTGCAGGATCACCGGTCGCCACTCGTCGGAGGGATCGAGGGCACCGTCTTCTCCGATGAGGTCGGAGAGGGGAACAGGCTTCGCGTCGTAGTTCTCTTCAACGAGCTCGATCTGCGCGGCTCTGGTCTCGTTGCGCTCGAACTGCCAGTTCGACAGGAAGACGCACGCGACCGCGAAACCGATCGCGATGAGCACGTAGACGGCCCATCGGGTCAGACGTCCGCTCATGCGGGGATCCCATCCCGAACACTGACAGGGAAGTCACGTGCTGCCAGATAGTCCCGGAGGTAGGCGACGTGCTCATCGCACGCCAACCAGATCTTCTCCCGATCGGCGGCATGGATGCGGGGGTTGCGCCATACGACCTGTCTGGTCGCCGCGCTCCGGCAGCCGGCACGCGAGCATTCGAGGTCTGTCATCGGTCCTTCGGGCCTTCGTGGATCGTGAACACCGGTGGTGTCGCGGGCTGGCTCTCGATCGGTGCGGGCGCCGGGGCGGACAGCTCCTGAACCGGCGACTCGGCACCGGTCTCGGTGCTGTCGCTGCCCGCGTTGGCGAAGACCACGGCGATGTACGGCAGCACGGCGGCGGAGATCCCGAAAACCCAGGTGTACCAACCGTACGGCTGGACCAGCACCATCAGAGCGAAGCACGCGATGCGGATGGACATCGTCAGGACATAACGGCGCACACGATGGTCTGCCTCATCCCGCGGAGACTGCGGCAGTGAGGTGACGGCCGGGACTTGACGCGCGTTCTTCACGATGTCTCAAGCCTACGCCGGTACCGGGCATTCGGCGTGCCGGTTCGGAGGCGGTTCAGCGCGAGAAGACGACGGGCAGGCTGAGCGCTCCGACGAACAGGAAGCCGATGAAGACGCCGATGAGGGGGAACGCGCCGATCGCGATTATCGCGGAGCCGAGGATCGACCCGGCATCGTCGGTAGGATCGATGACGGCTCGGGAACCCGTGCCACCGGCCAGAGCAGGAGTGTCCCCATGAGCGCTGAGCGCGTCGTCCTCGTCACCGGCGGAAACCGCGGTATCGGCCGCGCGATCGCGGAGCGTTTCGTGCGGGACGGATACCGCGTCGCGGTCACCGCTCGCAGCGGCGAGGGGCCGGAGGGGAGTCTCACGGTCCGGGCGGATGTCACGGATGCGGCCGCGCTCGATGCGGCGTTCACCGAGGTGGAGCAGCAGTTGGGACCGGTGGAGATCGTCGTCGCGAATGCGGGCATCACCAAGGACACCCTGCTGATGCGCATGAGTGAAGACGACTTCGACAGCGTGGTCGCGACGAATCTGGGAGGCACGTTCCGCGTCGTCAAGCGTGCCTCAAAGGGCATGCTCCGGGCACGCTTCGGCCGCATCATCCTGATCTCGAGCGTCGTCGGACTCTACGGCTCCGCAGGCCAGGCCAACTACTCGGCGTCGAAGAGCGCCCTGGTCGGCTTCGCGCGATCGATCACCCGTGAGCTCGGCGCGCGCGGGATCACCGCCAACGTCGTCGCTCCCGGATTCATCGAGACCGACATGACCGCCGAGCTCCCCGAAGAGACCCAGAAGCAGTACAAGGCGAGCATCCCGGCCGCACGCTTCGCCACACCCGATGAGGTCGCGGGTGTGGTGACATGGCTCGCGGGTGACGACGCCGGGTACGTCTCGGGCGCGGTCATCCCCGTCGATGGCGGCCTCGGAATGGGGCACTGACCCCGAGACCGGTGTTCAGCGCGCGGTCGCCGCGTTGATCAGCGCACCGAGCCGTTCGGGCACGGAGAACTGCGGCCAATGGCCGGAGCCGATGCGCAGGACCTCGGCGTCATCGATCGACCGGTATTCGTCGGCGTACGCACCCCACTGGTCGATCATCTCGTCGAACGTGGCCTGATCGAGGCCAGCCATCAGCAGCGTCACCGGAACTCGATGGCGTGAGCGGTTCTCCAGGACGATGCCGTCGGTCGGCACCCTCGCGGGAACGCTGCGGGTGAGGCGAGTCGTACGCGCTCGGGTCGCGTCGTCGAGGTCGCTCACGTCCTCGTCCGGGAAGAAGCCCCAACCGGGGAAGGGCACGACCCCGTCCACGATCTCGAACTCGCTGATGCCGCTCCCGGGAGGGGGCGGCACGGTATCGACGAAGACGACTCGTTTCAGGCGCTCGGGGCGGGCATCGGCGACGCCCCATGCCACGTTGCCCCCGCCGCTGTGACCCACCACCACGATCTCTCCCTGCAGGGCGTCCACGGCATGGACGGCGGCGTCGATCCATTCGGCGATGCCGATCCCCGCGGAGATGGCGGCGGGCGCGCCGAGGCCGGGGAGGGTGAGGGGATGTGCGCGATGCCCGGCCTGTTCGAGGGCAGGGATCACCTCTTCCCAACTGGACGCGTCGAGCCAGAGTCCCGGGATGAGGATGATGTCCATGAGCTGACGCTAGCGGTGGCGTCGGACTTTCACCACAGCGTTCCCTTACGGCAGTAGGGCGATGACCTCCGCCAAGTCCTGCGGGCCGATGACGAGGCTCGCGGCCTCCCGAACGGCGGGCTTCGCGTTGAAGGCGAGACCGAGACCGGCGACCGCCATCATCGGCAGGTCGTTCGCACCGTCGCCGATCGCGATGGTCGCCCGGGGAGCGACCCCGAGTTCCGCCGCCCACTCCCGGAGAGACAATGCCTTCGCCGCGCCGTCGACGATGTCACCGTCTACCAGGCCGGACAGCACGCCTTCTGCGGCGTCGAGACGGTTGGCTCGCCAGCGATCGACGCCGAGGGCCGGCGCGACGCTGTCGAGGATTTCGTGGAATCCTCCGGAGACGACGCCCACCACCCCGCCGCGGTCGTGGACGGCCGCAGTCAGCTCTCGCACGCCGGGCGTGGGCTCGATGCGCGCGCGGACGCGCTCGAAGGCCGACACCGGTACACCTTTCAGAGCCGCGACCCGCGAGCGCAGGCTCGTCGAGAAGTCGACCTCACCGCGCATCGCCGCTTCGGTGGCGGCCTGCACCTCGGCACGCCGCCCGGCTTCGTCGGCGAGCAATTCGATCACCTCGTTGCGGATGAGGGTGGAATCGGCATCGAGGACGACGAGGAAGCGCGCGCTGGTCACCCGTCGAGCCTAGCGATCGCCCGAGTGGTCGGTGTGCGGCGTGACGTGCTCAGCGGTCGATGAAGATGCCCTTGCCCACGACGGTGATGCCGGACTCCGTGACGGTGAAGCCGCGCGCCAGGTCGCGTTCACGGTCCACACCGACCGTCGCTCCATCAGCCAGCACCACGTTCTTGTCGAGGATCGCCCGGTGGATGCGTGCCCCCTGGCCGACGTGCACGTGGTCGAACACGACCGAGTCGGTGATGGTCGATCCTCCTCCGGCGAGTGTCCACGGACCGACCACGCTGCGTTCCAGGTGCGTTCCGGACAGCACCGAGCCGAGGGAGACGATCGAGTCGATCGCGTTGCCGATCCGTCCGACCGAGTCCCTGACGAACTTCGCCGGCGGGGAGTTGACGGCCTGCGAGTGGATCGGCCACTCCATGTTGTAGAGGTTGAAGACGGGAAGCGTCGAGATGAGGTCCCGGTGCGCGTCGAAGAACGAGTCGATCGTCCCCACGTCCCGCCAGTACGACCGGTCGCGTGGAGAAGAACCGGGGACCTCGTTCTGCTTCATGTCGTAGTAGCCGGCCTCGCCGCGCTCGACGAAGTAGGGGACGATGTCGCCCCCCATGTCGTGCCCGGACACGGGAGACTCCCCGTCGGCCTCGACGGCGGCGATCAGCGCGTCGGCGTCGAAGATGTAGTTGCCCATCGAGGCGAGGACCTCGTGGGGCGAATCCTCGAGGCCCGCGATGTCGGTCGGCTTCTCGAGGAACTGCTTGATCCGTCCGGACTCCGCGTCGGCGTCGATCACGCCGAACTGCGACGCGAGCGCGAGCGGCTGGCGGATGCCGGCGACGGTCGCCTTGGCACCGGACTCGATGTGCGCCTCGAGCATCTGGCGGAAGTCCATCCGGTACACGTGGTCGGCGCCGATCACGACGACGATGTCGGGCTTCTCGTCGTTGATGAGGTTCATGCTCTGCAGGATCGCGTCGGCGGAGCCCGAGAACCACCGTTTGCCGAGGCGCTGCTGGGCCGGCACGGAGGTCACGTAGGAGTCGAGGAGCGCCGACATCCGCCAGGTCTGCGAGATGTGTCGGTCGAGGCTGTGCGACTTGTACTGCGTCAGCACCACGATCTGCCGCAACCCGGAGTTGATGAGGTTCGAGATCGCGAAGTCGATGAGTCTGTACTGTCCGCCGAAGGGCACTGCGGGTTTCGCTCTATCGGCCGTGAGAGGCATGAGGCGCTTGCCCTCGCCGCCGGCGAGGATGATCCCGAAGACCTTCTTTGGAGCGGACATGGCTCCACCATAGATGCCATCATCGTCGCTGTACTAGCGTTCAGACATGCGAGTTGAAATGATCACGAAGGAGTACCCGCCGGAGGTCTACGGCGGTGCCGGCGTGCACGTCGCCGAGCTCGTCGCGGCCCTCAGGGAGCACGTCGACGTCCGGGTCCGTGCGTTCGGCGCACCCCGTGACGAGGCGGGCACCTTCGCCTACCGCACGCCCGCCGAGCTCGCCGGGGCGAACGCCGCTCTGCAGACGCTCGGCACGGATCTGGAGATCGTGTCGGCTATCGCCGAGGCCGATCTGGTGCACAGCCACACCTGGTACGCGAACTTCGCCGGGCATCTCGCCTCGCAGCTGCACGGCATCCCCCACGTGCTCACGGCGCACAGCCTCGAACCCCTTCGACCATGGAAGGCGGAGCAGCTCGGCGGCGGCTACGCCGTCTCCAGTGGGATCGAGCGCCTGGCCTATGAGAACGCCGCAGCGGTGATCGCTGTGAGCGCGGGGATGCGTGCCGACATCCTGCGCAGTTACCCGCAGGTCGACCCGGCGAAGGTGCGGGTGATCCACAACGGGATCGACGTCGAACGCTGGCGTCCGGTACGCGACGACCAGTTCCTGCGATCGATCGGAATGGACCCTGCTCGACCGTCGGTCGTCTTCGTCGGTCGCATCACGCGGCAGAAGGGGCTGCCGTTTCTGCTGCAGGCCGCGCGTCTGCTGCCGCCAGAGGTGCAGCTGGTGCTCTGCGCCGGAGCGCCGGACACACCGGAGATCATGGCGGAGGTCCAAGAAGGCGTCCGGCTGCTCCAGCAGGAGCGGGACGGGGTGATCTGGATCGAGCGGATGCTGCCGCGCGACGAGCTGTCGACGGTCCTGACGGCCGCGACGACGTTCGTCTGCCCGTCCGTCTACGAGCCCCTCGGGATCGTGAACCTGGAGGCGATGGCGTGCGGGGCGGCGGTCGTCGGGACCGCGACCGGTGGGATCCCTGAGGTCGTCGCCGACGGTGTGACCGGGCGTCTCGTCCCGATCGAGCAGGTTCAGGACGGCACCGGCACGCCGGTGGACCCTGACCGCTACGTCGCGGATCTGGCCGCCGTGCTCACGGAGGTGGCGATGGATCAGGATCGGGCACGCGCGTACGGCGAGGCCGGACGGGAGCGGGCGCGCGAGGAGTTCAGCTGGGCGGCGATCGCCGAGACGACGCGCGCGCTCTACGCGGAGCTGACCGCCTGAGCCGATAGGCTGAAGGCATGCCGAGCGCTCTGGAATTCACCGACGTCGTCGTGCGCCGTGAGGGGCGCAACATCATCGATCACGTGACCTGGAAGGTCGACGACGATCAACGATGGGTGATCCTCGGCCCGAACGGCGCGGGAAAGACCACGCTCCTGCAGCTGGCCGACACTCTCATGCACCCGACGTCGGGAACGGTGACGGTACTGGGGGAGACCCTCGGCCGCACCGACGTGTTCGAGGTGCGCCCGCGCATCGGCTTCGCCTCGTCGGCCATGGCCAAGCGTGTGCCCCGGGACGAGACGGTTCTCAACACCGTGCTCACGGCCGCGTACTCCGTGCTCGGCCGCTGGAACGAGAGCTACGAGGCCATCGACGAGCGCCGCGCGCTCCGCGTCCTCGGCGACTGGCGTCTCGACCATCTGGCCGACCGCACCTTCGGCACCCTCAGCGACGGCGAGCAGAAGAGGGTCCAGATCGCGCGTGCCGTCATGACGGACCCCGAGCTCCTGCTTCTCGACGAGCCCACGGCTTCGCTCGATCTCGGCTCTCGTGAAGAGCTCCTCGCGCTCCTCAGCGGGTACGCGTCCTCGCCGACCACCCCGGCCATGCTGATGGTGACGCACCACGTGGAGGAGATCCCCGTGGGATTCACCCACGTGATGCTGATCCGGGACGGTGCCGTGGTCGCGGCGGGCCCGATCGCGGAGACGCTCACGGCCGAGGCTCTCAGCGACACGTTCGGCATGCCGATCGTGCTCAGCGGCGAGGACGGCCGCTACGCCGCCCGCGCAGCATCCTGATCCGGGTCTGATAGAATCGACCCTTGGTGCTCTCTGCACCGCAGACTTCCCTCGTCCCTGGCACAATCCAGGGCAGCAACTAAGGAATCCCATGAAGACTGACATTCACCCCGAGTACAAGGCTGTCGTGTTCCGCGACCTCGGTTCGGGCGAGACGTTCCTCACCCGTTCGACCGTGTCGAGCGACAAGACCATCGAGCTGGACGGCGTGGAGTACCCCGTCATCGACGTCGAGATCTCCTCGGCTTCGCACCCGTTCTACACGGGTAAGCAGCGCATCATGGACTCGGCCGGCCGCGTCGAGAAGTTCAACCAGCGCTTCAAGGGCTTCGGCGGCTCGTCCAAGTAACGATCGCCAACGAACAAGGCCCCATGCTCCTCGGAGCGTGGGGCTTTCTTCGTTCCCCGGCCGCTGCGTTCGCGGCCGTGCCCGAAACCTCAGAGGTCGAGTCGGATCCGGCCGTCGTCGATCGTGTCCGGAGGATCCCCCGGCGATGGTGCCGGGGCCGTCCGCTGCGTCTGGCGGTCGCGTTCGATACCCGCCTCGTGCGCAGACGGAGACCAGACGGCGTCGAATGCGCCGCCGAGTCCCCTTCCACTGGTCTCGTACTTCTTCTCGATCGGCACCCTCGAGAAGCCGAAGGCGATCACGACGATCACCGCCGAGACCAGGAGCAGCAGCACTCCGACCGTGACGAGCACGCCCACTCCCTGTTCCATGTGCTCCAGAGTAGGCGTCGGGTGGAGCGAGAGCATCCTCCTTCGGGAGGAGATGTTCAGCGGATGCGGCGACCGTGCGCGAGGTCGATGAGGCGCGACAGCACCGGTCCCGAACGCAGCCCGTTGTGCTCGTGCTCACTCGTCTGCCAGAGCTGCACCCCCGGGATGAGCTTCGCCGTCTCGAGAGAGAACTCATATGGCACGTAGACGTCGTTGACGTAGACCGCGGCCGCACCGGTCGCCTCCGACCCGGCGATCGCGGCCGCGTCGTAGATGCTCGGCCACTCGAACTCGGCGAGCTCGAGGGCGACCTCGCGCCATGGCCGGAACGCGGGCACCGTCTCGGCCCACTCGCGCCGGATGTGCTCACCTGTGAACAGCGTGGGGTCGTCGCGGAAGTCCGTGGGCTCGGTGCGCTCGGCCGACCACCGGGTCGCGTGCCCGTCCGCGTAGCTCGATTCGTGGAAGGTGAAGTACAGCGGGTTGCGGCCGTCGTAGGGCATCGCGTGCATCAGGTCGTAGCGGAAGGCGTTTGAGGAGGGATCGCGCTCCAGAATCGACCACAGGGTCTGCCAGCCATCGTCGGTGCCGAGTGCCGATCCCACAGATCGGAGGCGTGAGCGGGAGACGACTTCTCCGTCGGGCAGGACGATGTCGCCGGCATCCGCCAGCTCGACGAGCCGTCGCATCACATCGCGGTGCTCTGGGAAACGGCGGTAGTAGCGTTCCGAGGCGTCGCGCATCTTGTCGTAGCAGAGCGCATACACGTCGTCAGGGTGCCGCCCCACGGCGCTGAGGCCTCCGGTGATGAAGACGTCCTCGAGGGAGGAGGCATCGGTGGAGAGGTACGCCAAGGTCGTGAAGCCGCCGAACGACTGTCCGAGCACGCTCCAGGTGGTGGCGCCCAGGTGCTCGCGCACGGCCTCGCAGTCGCGCACGATCGCGTCGGCGCGCAAATGCGTGAGGTGCTCGGCGACGGCGGCCGAGCCGCGCTCGAGGTCGCCGTCGCCCACAGGAGTGGACCGACCGGTCCCTCTCTGGTCGAGAAGCACCAGGCGATAGTGGGCGAGGGCCTCGTCGAGCCAGGCTGGCGATGTCGAGGAGTGGAAGGGGCGCGGAGCCTCATGCCCTGGCCCGCCCTGGAGGAAGACCAGGTAGGGGAGGGCGTCGCCGCCTTCGCGGGTGACCACGCGGGCGAAGATCTCGATGGTGCGGTGATCGGCCGGATCGCCCCAGACCAGAGGGACGGTGAGCGTGTGCTCTTCGACGGTCAGATCCTGCAGCGTGCGGACGATGGTGCTCATGTTCACATCACATTTCCGATATAGGAGTACTTGACGAAGACCTCCGAGGCGATGCCCGACTCCTCGAGCACGCCCTGCACCGCGGTCATCATGTAGTTGGAATCCCAGCCCATGTAGAGGAAATGACCCTCGTCGAGCTCATCCCACTGCCCCTTCCAGGCCATGTCCTGGTAGATCGGACCGCCGTGCGCGGCGCAGTAGGCCAGGGCGGCCTCTCTCGTGTCGGTCCAGGCGCGACGGAAGACCCGGTTGAACAGATACTTGACGTCGGGAACCTCCCAGCGTTCACCGCGATACTCGACGTAGTCGAACTCCCGCTCCCAGCCCGTCGGCCATCCGCGGCGACGGACCGCATCGAGGATCGGCGTCAGGCCGTCGTCATCGATCTCCGGCAGCGCGGGGCGGGCCCAGATGCGGATGAGGTCGGCTGTGAGCGCGATCGTGCGGCGGGTGATCGCCGCCGTGTTCCAGGAGCCGAGGTCGGTGAGATCGCGCGTGGCCGGCACGGAGCTGTGCGCGTAGGCTTCCGAGCGCTTGACGGGGAAGGAGGCACCGAACACCCGCTCCGTCAGCGACTGCTCGAGCAGGGTCAGATTGCCGAGGGTCGGAGCGAGGGCACGGTGGCTGTTCTGCTCGTCTTCGGAATAGTCGATCCACGATCGCTCCCCGTCGCCCGACCACGCATCTCCGGGTACGGTCGGGACGATGTGCTCGACGTCGAAGTCGTCGACGTCGTCGACACCTTCGAGCCGTCCCAACACATACGCGGGGTGGGGGAGCTCGCTGTACTTCACGACTGCACTGACGCGCTCGTCGGAGGGCGTGATGCGCGCGAACGCCCGGGCGAGCGCATCGCGACCGTCGCGGCGCGCTCGGCACAGTCTGGCGACGAGTCTCTCCGCGGGCAGGTTCACGAGGGCGCGGCGGAGGGAGAGGGCCTGCAACCACTCCAACGTCTCGACGAACTCTGCGCGGTCGATCACGCCGCGCAGATGATCGCTGTAAGCGCTCATCACGAGCGGGTAAGAGGAGCGGCCGAACGTGTTGACGTGGCGCAGCTGCTGCGCGATCTCCGGGTCCTGCTCCCGCGACGGATCCAGCAGGGTGCCGTAGATCTCGGCGTAGTGCCGCCACTCGGCCGCGTCCGCCTGCAGATGGTCGACGTCGACCCGCGGGAACGACTGCCGGAAGGCGCTGTACACGCCGTGCTCGCCGTTCGCGGCGACCTCGCGTCCGGTGACGAGTACGAGGTAGTGCCGCCAGAAGGCACCGATCGCCTCGCCGGTGTGCCGTTCTATCGGAACCCAGAACCGGGCCTCGACGTCGACCTGTTCCGCGTGGCTGAGCCCCATCAGGATGTAGTTGTGGATGAGCTCGTGGTCGCGCAGCGGCTCGCCCGTCGAGTTCAGGCTCTCGAAGATCTGCTGTGCGTTCGCCTGCGCGCCGAGGGTGATCGACACGTGCTCGAGCTTCTGCAGCCCGCGCCAGATGGCCGGAACCTCGTCGACGTGGATCTGGCTGCGGAAGAAGGCGTAGTTGTCGTCGAAGCGCGACTCTCGGTCGGCGTCATCGCGTCGATCCAGGACCACGGACTCGTACAGGTCGGCCCAGGCATCGTGCGGGCGCAGCTTGGTGCGGTCCGGAGCGTCGGAGCGCACCAGCACGCGTTCGAGCGCTGCGGCCATGGCGCTGTCGGTATCGCGGATCGCATGATGCAGGGCGGCCACCAGCAGCATGAGAGTGGTAATGCGCTGTTGGCCGTCGATGAGGATCAGGTCGGAGTCGGCTGCGGAGCCGTCTTCGGCGGACAGTATCGAGCCGATGAAGTGACGGTGGGCATCGTCTTCGCCGGCGACCGCGCGGATGTCGGAGAGGAGACGTTCGCAGCCGCCGATGTCCCACCGGTACTGCCGCTGATACACGGGGACGACGATGGTCGTGCTCCCTGCCGCGAGCCATTCGATCGTGTTGACTGCTGTCGCCTCGACGTTGGTCGCGGTGCTCATGCTGGTGTCTCGTCCTCCCGTAGCGACGGGCGCCGAGGACTCGCCGGGCGCCCCGATCAGTCTATTCGGTTATGCACGGCCGACCTCCGAAGGGCTCCCGGACCACGCTGTTAGGCTTGCCTTATCAGGGCCTGTTAAAACGTGCTGGCCCCCGATGAAAGGAACATGACTCGATCATGGGTTACATCAAGTCCGCTGCCCTCGAGGAAAAGGGATTCGTCGTCCTCGACAGCTACAACCAGGAGCTCGACCCCAAGGAATGGCTCGACATCGAGTACAACGACTGGAAGTCGTCGGGTGACACCCGCTTCGCCCCTCTCGCCAGTGCCTTCGGTGACATCGAGTGCAACGGCTTCTGGAACCACAAGCCGCCGCGCACCGACAAGGATGGCGTCTGGATCGACTCGCAGACCGAGAAGGCCCCGAACCTGACGCGCCGCGCGCAGGAGCCGGGTGCCAACGTCGGCCGCTGCCGCGTGATCGAGCTGCAGCCGACCCCGTACGGCGACTGCCTCTACAACCTGCACCAGGATGACAACAACCGTCTGAACCCGGACGGCACGGGCTGGGTGGTCCGCGGCTTCTTCAATCTGACGGACGACAAGGACAGCTACTTCGTCCTGCGCGAGAACCGCACCGACCCCAGCATCGAGTACCGCATCGCCCTTCCGGCCGGTGCGCAGCTCATCGTCGACACGCAGCGCCTCTGGCACGCGGCCACGCACAACGGCACGGAGCCGCGCTACTGCCTCATCACCTCGTGGACCTCGGGCCCGGAGCTCGATGCCTACATCGAGAAGTACCACGGCACCGACGATGTGCCCAACTACGAGGTCGACCAGGAGACGCTGGAGTTCGGCTATGCCGAGCAGGCGCGCAAGGACGCCGCTCGTGCGGCGTACTACGCCGCCAAGGGCCAGCAGGTCAAGCAGGCCATGAGCGAGGCCTGATCCTCGTCAGATCTACGACCGATTGCGGTCCGAAGGCCCCGGTCCCCGTGACCGGGGCCTTCGTCATGGAATGACATGCTTGTGATTTCTGTGGATCTCGGCGAGAATGGGCGCACAACCGCATATTCTCGCCACTTCGTGGTTCAGGTCGTTGGGGAAGACGCACCTGATGAAACGGAGAGATCATGGCGACGGCTTACGCACGCGGAGTGGTGTTCATCCACTCTGCGCCTCGCGCGCTCTGCCCGCACCTCGAATGGGCGGTGGGTCGCGCTATCGGGCGTGCGGTGAACTTCGACTGGACCGAGCAGCCCGTCCTGGACGGCGCACGACGCGCGGAGTTCTACTGGGACGGCCCTGTCGGCACCGGAGCGGCTCTCGCGACCTCCATTCGCGGCTGGGAGCACCTCCGTTTCGAGGTGACCGAGGACCCGACGCCCCGCAGCGACGGCGGCCGTTGGCTGCATACGCCCGATCTCGGCATCCACTACGCCCAGACCGATGCCGCCGGCAACATCGTGATCGGTGAAGACCGCATCCGCTATGCGATGGAGATCGCCGCCGGGAGCGCGGTCGAGCTGCAGCGCGAGCTCGACATCGCCCTCGGCTCCGCCTGGGACGAGGAGCTCGAGCCCTTCCGCCACGCCAGCGACGATGCCAGGGTCGTCTGGCTCCACAAGGTCGGCTGAGCCGACACCACAGACCGGAACGGGGGAGGCGTGAGTATCGGATGCCGGTGAGTCATCCCGGACGCTGAGAAGACGTATCCCCGCTCCGCACGATGAGGACGCCGCCCCGGGAACGGGGCGGCGTCTTCGTCATCCGGATCAGATGACCGCGGAGTGTTGGAGTTCCGCGGTGCGCGATGCGCTTCCCTCGCGCACGTCTCCCCAGGCGAGGGTCAACCGCCGCATCGCCTCCGCCATCCGCTCGGGTGGGAGCGTGATCGGGATGCGCACCCGGCGCTCGAGCACGCCGCCCGTCGTGAAGCGGGGGCCGGGCGGAAGAACGAGGCGCCGCTCGCGCGCGGCGAGGGAGAGCGAGGTGGACAGTGGCGCGCCGATGTCGATCCACGCGGAGAGGCCTCCGGGCGTCGGCGGCATCCGGAACCCGGGGATACCGGCCACACCCGCCTCAACCGCCCCACGACCCGCGCGCAGGCGCCGGCGGACGTGCGCGCTGAGCGCCGGCATGTCGGAGAGCAGCTCGACGGCGATGCACTGCTCGAGCAGCGCCGTACCGAGTTCGAACGAGGGGCGCACCGCGAGCAGCCGCGCGATGACGGAACGCTCCGCGCGGACCCAGCCGATGCGCATCCCGCCCCATGCGATCTTCGACATCGATCCGACGGTGATCACGTTGGGGCCGCCCGCGGCCATGGGAATCGGTGCCCAGCCCCGGTCGATGTCGAGCTCGGTCGTCGTCTCGTCGACGATGAGGTGAGTGCCCACGTTGCGCGCGGTGGTCACGATGCGCGGTCGCTCGTCGTCGGGGAGGGTCGCGCCGGTCGGATTGTGGAAGTCGGGGATGAGATACGCGACATGCGGCCGGGAGCTCATTAGCGTCTCGTTCAGATGCCGCGTGTCCCACCCGTCGGCGTCCACCGGCGTGGGGAGAAGCCGGTACCCGTGGCGGTTCAGCGCCTCGAGAGCGTGAGGGAACGTCGGCTGCTCGACCAGGGCTCGCTCACCGCGCCGCCCGATCGCCGTGAGGATCAGGTTCACCGCGTTGAGAGCACCGGAGGTGATGATGATCTCGTCGGCCGACGTCGGAGCGCCGCGATCACGGAACCGCTGCGCGACGGCTTCTCGCAGCTCGGGAAGTCCACGCAGCGAGTATCCGCTGGTGCCGCGCAGCGCCGCGAGGCGGGGCAGCGAGCGCACCGTCGCGTCGTACAGGCCCGGGGTCGAGTCCATCGACGCGATCGACAGGTCGATGGAGTCGTCGTCGGCCTCCGCGCCCGGAGCGGTGTGGCCGTTGGGGAGCGTGACACGCGTGCTTCCGCCGTGCAGACGTGAGACGTAGCCGTCGGTCTCCAGCACGCCGTAGGCGCGGGTGACCGTCGAACGGGAACGGCGCAGCTCGACGGCGAGTGCACGCTCACTCGGCAGACGCTCGCCGACGGTGAGTCGGCCGTCGAGGATCAGTGCCCTGATCCGGTCCGCGAGCCCCGACGCCGTGGCGCCGGCGACGTTGTGCGCTCCGAGCTGTTCGACGAGTCGTGATCCCATACGTCCAGCATGACGCAAAGTGGCCTGATCTATGCAGACCACTTTGCGGCGAGTGGCTTCGCCTCGAAAGGCGGATCGGGGGCCAGAGTGGAGGGATGTTCCTGCGTTCTGTGCTCCTCCCCGTGACGGCGACCAGTCGGCGCGACCTCGTCGAGAGGCTCGTGCAGCTGCTCGCCGGTCTGTTCCTCTACGGCGTCGCGCTCGGGTTCATGGTGCGGGGAGGCATCGGCGTCGCTCCCTGGGACGTGCTGGCTCTCGGTCTCGCCGCGCAGACCGGCCTCGGCTACGGCGTCATGACCGTGCTGATCTCGATCATCGTCCTTCTGCTGTGGATTCCGTTGCGCCAACGCGTGGGGCTGGGCACCGTGTTGAATGCCCTGCTCGTCGGTCCGAGTGCGGATCTCGCGCTCGCCCTGATCCCGCAACCGTCCTCGGTGTGGATCGGCGCTCCGATGTTCGTCTTCGGGCTGCTTCTGCTGTCCTTCGCGACCGGCCTCTACATCGCCGCCGACTTCGGCCCCGGCCCTCGTGACGGCCTGATGACGGGGCTCGTCCGTCGAACCGGATGGGCGGTGTGGCTGGTGCGCACACTGATCGAAGGGAGCGTGCTGCTCGTGGGCTTCCTGCTGGGCGGCCCCGTCGGCGTCGGCACCGTGCTCTTCGCCTTCGGTGTCGGCCCGCTGATCGGCTGGTTCCTCCCGCGCATCACCCGGATGCGCGGGGCCCGATCGCAGAAGCTCGGGAGCCTCCGCACCTCCTGACGGAACACCGCGCACCTGCATGACCTGTGCACGCTTGCGTGATCGAGTACCGGCGGATGCTCATGCTTCCGTGTGATCCTCATGCCGATGAGAAGAGCGGCCCTCGGAATCCCGAGGGCCGCTCATCGTTGTGGCGTGTCAGTCGGCGCTGGCGACCACGAGGACCGCGTTGTGACCGCCGAATCCGAACGAGTTGCTGATCGCGACCTGCGGACCGTCTCCGAGGGGCGTGGCTTCGCCGGAGAGGCGGAACGGGACGGCCGGGTCGGGCTCCGTCATGTTGATCGTCGGCGGGGCGACACGGTCGCGCAGCGCGAGGAGGGAGAAGATCGCCTCGAGCGCACCGGTGCCACCGAGAAGGTGCCCGGTCGATGCCTTCGTCGCGGAGACGGGTATCTCGTCGATCCGGTCTCCGAAGACCTTCTTGAGTGCCACGTACTCGTTGGGGTCGCCGACCGGCGTCGATGTCGCGTGCGCGTTGATGTGCGTGACCTGGTCGGCCGTGACCCCGGCCTCCTCAAGCGCCTGCGTGACGGCACGGGCCGCGCCGTTGCCCTCAGGGTCGTTGCCGGTGATGTGATAGGCGTCTGCGGTGACGCCGCCACCCAGCACATAGCCGTAGATCTTGGCGCCGCGGGCCTTGGCGTGCTCCTCGGTCTCGAGGATCAGCGCGGCTGCGCCCTCGCCCATGACGAAGCCGTCACGGTCGATCGCGCCGGGACGCGAGGCATGGGCGGGGTCGTCGTTCCGGCGCGAGAGGGCCTGCGCGGAGGCGAAGGAGGCCATCGTGATCGGATGGATCGCGGATTCTGTGCCGCCGGCGATCACGACGTCCGCGAGCCCGTCCTGCAGGTGATGGAAAGCGTGGATGATCGATTCGGTGCTGGAGGCGCACGCGCTGACCACGGTCTGCGCGTAAGCGCGGGCGTGGAACTGCAGCGACAGGTTTCCGGCAGCGGCATTCGGCATGAGCATCGGAACGGTGAGAGGCATGACCCGGCGCGGGCCCTTCTCACGGAGGGTGTCCCAGGCGTCCAGAAGCGTCCAGAGGCCGCCGATGCCGGTGGCGAAGTCGACGCCGAGGCGCTCGGGGGCGACCTCGGGAGAACCGGCGTCCTCCCAGGCCTCGCGTGCGGCGATCAGCGCGAACTGCGACGAGGGGTCGAGGCGCTTGGCCTCGTGGCGGGGGAGCACCTCTTCAGGGCGGACAATCGCCTCGGCGGCGAAGGTGACGGGCAGCTCGTACTGCTGTACCCAGTCGTGTTCGAGCGTGCGAGTGCCGGACATGCCGGCCAGCAGGTTCGTCCAGTTCTCCGGGGCCGTGCCGCCGATGGCGGAAGTGGCGCCGATGCCGGTGACGACGATGCGCTTGGTCATGAGGTGTGGTTCCTTGTCGAAACGAAGTCGAACGGGTGAGAGGGCAGGCGGAGGATGCCACTCCCCGCGAGGCGCGGGAGTGGCATCCTGCCGGGATTACTCCTGGCCCGCGACGATGAAGCTGACGGCGTCGCCGACGGTCTTCAGGTTCTTGACCTCGTCGTCGGGGATGGTGACGCCGAACTTCTCCTCGGCGTTGACGACGATCGTCATCATCGAGATGGAGTCGATGTCGAGGTCGTCCGTGAACGACTTCTCGAGGGCGACCTCGGAAGCGTTGATGCCGGTCTCGTCGGTGATGAGCTCTGCGAGGCCGGCGAGGACCTCATCGTTGGTGAAAGCCATGTGGTCTTCCTCTTTCTTGCGGGTTGTTTTCGGAACCGTGGAACAGTCTAGGGAAGGTCAGCGCATTCTCAGGGAAGGACGACGACCTGTGCGGCGAACACGAGACCGGCACCGAAGCCGATCTGCAGGGCGAGACCGCCCGACAGCTCGGGGTGTTCGGCCATCAGGCGGTGGCTGGCCAGCGGGATGGAGGCGGCGGAGGTGTTGCCCGTCGTCTCGATGTCGCGCGCGATCACCGTGGTGTCGGGCAGCTTCAGCTGCTTGGCGAACTCGTCGATGATGCGCATGTTGGCCTGGTGCGGGATGAACGCGGCGATGTCGGAGGGCTCGACGCCCGCTTTGTCCAGCGCCTCGCGTGCGACCTTGGCCATCTCCCAGACTGCCCAGCGGAAGACCGTCGGGCCCTCCTGGCGGAGGGTCGGCCACGGCACCACGCCGTCGCGGAAGTCGGTGAGTGTGCCGTTCATGCCTACCGCGTCGGCCTTCGAGCCGTCGGAGCCCCAGACCGCGGGAGCGATGCCCGGCGTGTCACTCGGGCCGATGAGCGCAGCGCCCGCACCGTCGCCGAGGAGGAAGGAGATGCTGCGGTCGGTCGGATCGACGACGTCGGACAGCTTCTCGGTGCCGATCACCAGTGCGTAGCGCGCAGCGCCGGCCTTGATCAGCGCATCGGCCTGAGCGATCGCATAGGCGAAGCCGGCGCAGGCAGCGTTGATGTCGTAGGCCGCCGCGGGGTTCGCCCCCACACGGTCGGCCACGATCGCCGAGACGGACGGGGTCTGCTTGGGGTTGCTGATGGTCGCGACGATCACCAGATCGACCTGGTCCGCCGGGACACCCGACTTCTCGATCGCCTCGGCCGCCGCCGTGGTCGCGAGGTCGATCGCGTCCGTCCCCTTGTCGGCTCGCGCGCGGGTGATGATGCCCGTGCGCTGGCGGATCCACTCGTCGCTGGAGTCGATCGGACCCACCAGGTCTTCGTTCGGCACGGCGTTCTCGCCGCGGGCTGCGCCGTAGGAGTAGATGCGCGTGTATGCCGGGCCGGTCACCTGGGCGAGGGTGGCACTCATGCGGCTTCTCCATTCAGCAGCGCGACGGCCGCATCGAGGTCTTCGGGAGTCTTCACGGCGACGGTCGGGATACCGCGGAGGCCGCGCTTGGCGAGGCCGACCAGGGCGCCGGCGGGGGCGAGCTCGATGACCCCGGTCACGCCGGCGTCCGCGAAGGACTGCATGCAGAGGTCCCAGCGCACCGGCGACGAGACCTGGTCGACGAGGAAGCTCAGCGCCTGGGCCCCGTCCGCGACGACGGAGCCGTCACGGTTGGTCCAGAGAGTGATGTCGGGGTTCGCGGGGGTGACGTCGGCCACCGCGTCGCGGAGAGCGGCGACGGCGGACGCCATGTACCGCGTGTGGAAGGCTCCGGCAACCTGCAGCGGGACCACGCGGGTGCCCTTGAGGGGTTCCTCCGCGAGAGCGGCGAGAGCCGGGAGGGCGCCGGCGACGACGATCTGTCCGCCGCCGTTGTAGTTGGCGGGGGAGAGGTCGAGCTCGGCGAGGCGCGCCAGAAGGGCGTCTTCGTCGCCGCCGAGCACGGCGCTCATCCCGGTCTGCTCCTGTGCTGCAGCGTCGGCCATCGCACGGCCGCGGATGCCCACTAGGCGCATGCCGGTGTCGGCGTCGATCACATCGCTGCCGACGAGTGCCGCGATCTCTCCGACCGAGTGGCCGGCGATGCCGTCGGCGCGACGACCGGCGCGCTGCGTCAAGGCGTCACCGGCGATCAACGACGCGGCGACGATCAGCGGTTGCGCGACACGCGTGTCACGGATCGTGTCGGCGTCGGACACCGTGCCGTGTTCGTGCAGATCGACCTCCGCGGCGTCGGAGTACGAGGCGAGGCGCTCGGCCACCCCGTCGAGCTCGAGCCAAGGGGCGAGGAATCCGGGGGTCTGCGAGCCCTGACCTGGGCATACAACGACAATCACCCACCCAGTCTGCCAACGATTGCCGGAGATCGGTGGATGATCCATCACAAGATTCGGAAAAACCCTTGTGTGTGGTGTACAGAAGGGCGCGCTCAGCGCTGCGGACGTCGAAGCGGTGGCCGCCGCCGCACCTGATCCGCCGCACCGATCGAACCGAGGATCAGCGCGGTCTGCAGGATGAGAGCCTCACGGGGGCCGGTGGCGTCCCAGCCGATGACCTCGCTCACGCGCTTCAGGCGATAGCGCACAGTGTTGGGGTGCACGAACAGCTCGCGTGCTGTGGCTTCGAGGGAGCGCCCGTTGTCGAGGTAGCTCCACAGGGTCGTCACCAGATCGGTGGAGTGCGCCTGCAAGGGGCGGAAGATGCGCTCGATCAGGGTCTGCTTCGCCAACGGGTCTCCGGCGAGTGCCCGTTCCGGGAGCAGGTCATCGGCTTCGACGGGACGGGGAGCACCGCGCCATGCACGGGCGACGGCGAACCCCGCGAGCGCGGCGCGTGCGCTCTGGCTCGCGTCCACGAGGGCAGCGACCTCGGGGCCGAGTACGACGTATCCCGGGCCGAAGGACGGCTCGAGGCGGGAGGCGATCTCTTGGAAGCCGAGCTCTTCCTCTTCGACTTCGTGCCCCTCGACTCGGGCGCGTCCGAGCACCAGGACGAGTCGGGAGCCCTGCACGCCGATGAGCACGTCGACAGCGAGCTTCCTCGCCGTACGGCGGACCAGATCGACGTCGAACTGGGGAGGCGTGGTGCCGACGAGGACGGCGACCTCCCCGTGACCGTGCCATCCGAGCGCGGCGATCCGGCTCGGGAGCTCTTCGTCGGCCTCGCCCGTGAGGATCGAGTCGACGACGAGCGCCTCCAGGCGCGCATCCCACAGGCCGCGGGCCTCCGCAGCCCTGGCGTACACGTCGGCCGCCGCGAAGGCGACATCACGCGAGTAGAGCAGGATCGCTTCGCGGAGATCGTTTCCCCGCCCGGCGACGCGCTCCTCGGTGACCTCGACCGTCACGCGGATCAGCTGCAGGGTCTGCTGGAGGCTGACGCTGCGCAGGAGTTCACGCGGGGCCGCGGCGAAGATGTCGGCCGCGATCCACGGGGTGGAGGTGGGGTCTTCGTACCACTGGATGAACGACGTGATGCCCGCCTGGGCCACCAGCCCGACCGCAGAGCGGCGGGCTGGTGGCATATCGGCGTACCACGGGAGGGTGTCCTCCAGGCGCTTGATCGTCACCGAGGCGATGTCACCGGAGATCCGGCGCAGCCAGGTGAGCGTCGCGGCCTTGTCCATGCCGGAAGGAGGAGAACCTGTCACCGAGGGCTCAGCTTTCGCCGCCCGCGTTGCCGCTGGTTCCGGCGTTCACATCGTGCAGGCTGTACTTCTGGATGGCCTGCGCGGCGAGAGAACGGTCGACGACCCCGTCTTCGGCGAGCGACTGCAGCGTGCGGACGACGATCGACGGGCCGTCGATCTTGAAGAAGCGACGAGCCGCGGCCCGCGTGTCGGAGAAGCCGAAGCCGTCGGCACCGAGCGTGGCGAAGCGGTTCGGCACCCACGGGCGGATCTGGTCCTGCACAGCGTGCATGAAGTCGCTGACCGCGACGACCGGACCCTCGGCACCCTGCAGCTTCTGGGTGAGGTACGCGGTGCGGGGCTCTTCCTCCGGGTGCAGGAAGTTGTGCTCGTCGGCGGCGAGGCCGTCGCGGCGAAGCTCGGTCCAGGACGTGACCGACCAGACGTCGGCGATCACACCCCAGTCGTTCTTCAGCAGCTGCTGAGCCTCGAGTGCCCAGGGAAGACCGACGCCCGACGCGAAGAGCTGGGCGCGGGGGCCCTCGCCCTCGCCGACCGAAACGCGGTGGATGCCGCGCACGATGCCGTCGACGTCCACGTTCTCCGGCTCCGCCGGCATGACCATCGGCTCGTTGTAGAGCGTGATGTAGTACATGACGTTGGGGTCTTCGTGGTTGCCGCCGTACATGCGCTCGAGACCGGAGCGCATGATGTGCGCGATCTCGTAGCCGTAGGCCGGGTCGTACGAGACCGTCGCCGGGTTCGTGGCGGCGAGCAGGTGCGAGTGGCCGTCTGCGTGCTGCAGGCCCTCACCCGTGAGGGTGGTGCGACCTGCCGTGGCGCCCATGATGAACCCGCGGGCCATCTGGTCGCCGGCCGCCCACTGGGCGTCGCCGGTGCGCTGGAATCCGAACATCGAGTAGAAGAGGTAGATCGGGATCAGCGGCTCGCCGTGCGTGGCGTAGGAGGTGCCGGCCGCGGTGAACGCCGCGAGGGCACCCGCCTCGTTGATGCCGACGTGCACGATCTGGCCCTGCGGGCTCTCCTTGTAGGCGAGGAGGAGCTCGCGGTCGACCGACGTGTAGTGCTGGCCGTTGGGGTTGTAGATCTTCGCCGACGGGAAGTAGGCGTCCATTCCGAACGTGCGGGCCTCGTCCGGGATGATCGGGACGATGCGGTGGCCGAAGTCCTTCGAGCGCAGCAGGTCCTTCAGCAGGCGGACGAACGCCATGGTCGTGGCGATCTCCTGCGTGCCGGAGCCCTTCTTGGGCAGGGCGTACGCCGAGTCGTCCGGCAGCGACAGTCCGACGTGGGTGGAACGGCGCTCCGGCAGGTAGCCGCCGAGAGCCTGACGACGCTCGAGCATGTACTGGATCGTCTCGTCCTGGGGGCCCGGGTTGTAGTACGGGGGCAGGTAGGGGTTCTCCTCGAGCTGCGCATCCGTGATCGGGATGTGCATCGCGTCGCGGAAAGTCTTGAGATTGTCCAGCGTCATCTTCTTCATCTGGTGGGTCGCGTTGCGGCCCTCGAAGTGCGGACCGAGGCCGTAGCCCTTGACGGTCTTCGCGAGGATGACGGTGGGCTTGCCCTTGTGCTCGGTCGCTGCCTTGAACGCGGCGTAGACCTTGCGGTAGTCGTGGCCACCGCGCTTGAGGTTCCAGATGTCCTCGTCGGAGTAGTCCTTGACGAGAGCCGCGGCGCGCTCGTCGCGTCCGAAGAAGTGCTCGCGCACGTAAGCGCCGGACTCGGCCTTGTACGTCTGGTAGTCGCCGTCGGGGGTGACGTTCATCAGGTTGAGCAGTGCGCCCTCGGTGTCGCGGGCGAGCAGGTCGTCCCATTCGCGACCCCAGACGACCTTGATGACGTTCCAGCCCGCACCGCGGAAGAACGACTCGAGCTCCTGGATGATCTTGCCGTTGCCGCGGACCGGGCCGTCGAGGCGCTGCAGGTTGCAGTTGACGATGAAGGTGAGGTTGTCGAGGCCCTCGTTGGCGGCGACCTGCAGCTGGCCGCGGCTCTCGACCTCGTCCATCTCGCCGTCGCCGAGGAAAGCCCAGACGTGCGACTGCGAGGTGTCCTTGATGCCGCGGTTCTCGAGGTACTTGTTCGACATCGCCTGGTAGATGGCGTTGATCGGCCCGAGCCCCATCGACACGGTCGGGAACTGCCAGTACTCCGGCATCAGACGCGGATGCGGGTACGACGGGATGCCGTTCGGGGCGTGCGACTTCTCCTGGCGGAAGCCGTCGAGCTGGTCTTCGCTCAGACGTCCCTCGAGGTACGAGCGGGCGTAGGTGCCGGGCGAGGCATGACCCTGGATGAAGATCTGGTCGGCGCCGCCGGGGTTGTCGGCACCCTTGAAGAAGTGGTTGAAGCCGACCTCGTACAGCGCGGCCGACGACGCATACGTCGAGATGTGTCCGCCGACGCCGATGCCGGGGCGCTGCGCGCGGTGCACGGTGATCGCGGCGTTCCAGCGGATCCATGCACGGTAGCGACGCTCGACCTCTTCGTCGCCGGGGAACTCGGGCTCGTTCTCCGAGGCGATGGTGTTGATGTAGTCCGTCGTCGGGACCATCGGCACGCCCAGGTGCAGCTCCTTCGAGCGCTTGAGCAGGCTGAGCATGATCTCGCGGCCGCGGCCGTGGCCCTTGGCATCCACCAGCTCATCGAGGGACTGCTGCCACTCGCCGGTCTCCTCCGGATCGCTGTCGAGGGGGCCCTGGGAGTACGGATCCTGGTCGTGCACGGTCACGGGGGAACCTTTCGTCAAGCTGGCAGGTCATGCCAAGGAAACGGGAAGCGACACGGGCAGCCTTGTCAGCTGTGCACAACGCGCGCCGGATTCAGCCTATCCCTCTTCTACGACACCGGTGCGCATCGGGCTCCCGATAGACTGACGACACCAGGGCCTTTAGCTCAGCTGGTAGAGCGCCACGTTTACACCGTGGATGTCGTCGGTTCGATCCCGGCAGGGCCCACCCCAGATCGCGAGCTCCATCCTGTCGCCGCGGCGATGACAGGATGGGAACATGACCCCGTCGAGGAAGAGCGCACTCGTGCGTGGGTTCTCCTCGGCGTCGCTCGCGACGTTCGCGGCGCTGGCCGGCCACGTGACCGGCGGCGGACAGATGCCGGGCCCGTTGGGCATCCTGGTGCCCTGGATCTTCTCCCTCATGGTCTGCGTGCTCCTCGCGGGCCGGAAGCTCTCGGTGATCCGATCGAGCATCTCCATCGCGATCAGCCAACTCCTGTTCCACCTCCTGTTCGTCCTGGGCACGATCGAGCCCTCGGGGCGGTCCCTCGGTCACGTACACGGCACTGCCATGGTTCTGCCCGGTGCTTCCGGCACGACGGAGTTGGTCGTCGCCGACGGGACCATGTGGATCGGACACCTGTCGGCGGCGATCGTGACGGTCGCCGCCGCGCATCGCGGTGAGCGGATGCTGCTCGCGCTGCGAGACCTCGCGATTCGGGTGGTCCTCTGGGTGCGTCGTCGGTTGGCAGCGGCGTTGGGCGCCCCCGCGATGCTCGACCTGCGCGAACCCGGCGTCTCGCCGCGTGGTCGTCGTCTGCGTGAGTCGTCGACACTCGCGAGTCTGCGGGGGCGGGCTCCGCCGGCACACGGCGTGAGCTGATCCGCACCGGCTCGTCTGCGGCCGGTGTGTTCCCGCTCTGGGCGCCACGCGCGCCCAGAGCCTCCTGAACGACCGTCGGTGTCGTCCGTCTGCGCCCGGGGCATTCCCTTCTCCCGGGTGTGCACGACGATCCATCGGCGACCCCTCACATCCGGAGAGCACCACCATGACCCTCACATCGTCCGAATCCGCCCCACACTCCCCGCCCTCCCCACCCGCCACGTCCCGTCGACGCGGATGGTTCGTCCCTCTGCTGCTCCGTCTGCACTTCTACGCGGGCATCCTCGTCGGGCCGTTCATCCTCATCGCTGCCGTCAGCGGCGCCCTGTACGCGCTGACCCCGCAGTTGGAACAGGCCGTCTACGCGGAGCAGTTGCGTGCACCCGACACGCAGACATCACTCACCCTCGCGGAGCAGATCGAGGCCGCCGCCGACTACCGTGGCGACCCCTCCGGACTCCTCGCTGTGCGGCCCGCACCCGAACCCGGCGACACCACACGGATCATGTACGCCGAGGACGGGCTGGGACCGAGCGAATCCAGGGCCGTGTTCGTCGATCCCGGAACCGGAGAGATCCGCGGCGATCTAGTCGTCTACGGCACCAGCGGCGCGACGCCGCTCCGCACCTGGATCAGCAATCTCCACCGCAACCTCCACCTGGGAGACGCCGGACGTCTCTACAGCGAACTCGCCGCCTCCTGGCTCGGGATCGTGGTCGTGGCGGGTCTGGGGCTGTGGATCGTCCGCATCCGGAAGTCTCGGGTGAAGAGGGACCTCCTTCGCCCGAACCTCGCCCACAAGGGTTACCGCGGGATGCTGGGCTGGCACACGAGCATCGGGATCTGGGTCATCCTCGGTGCGCTCTTCCTCTCCGCCACCGGAATCACCTGGTCGCAGTATGCCGGGAACAACGTCAGCAGCCTTCGCGCCGCACTCGACTGGGGCACGCCCTCGATCGACACCAGCCTCGACGGCGGCACCGCGTCAGCGGACGAGCACGCCGGCCACAACGGCGCGATGACCGCACCGACCGGCGCCGCCAATCCTGCTACCTTCGACGCGATCCTCGCGATCGCGCAAGAAGAGAACGTCAACACGGGGCAGGTCGAGATCAGACCGCCGACAGAGCCCGGCACGGCATGGGCGATCCGCGAGATCAAGAGCAGCTTCCCCACGGAAGGCGACTCCCTCGCGATCAACGGGATCACCATGCAGGTCGTCGACCGGATCGACTTCGCGGACCTCCCGCTCGCGGCGAAGCTCGCCAGCTGGGGGATCAACCTGCACATGGGGGTCATGTTCGGACTCGTCAACCAGCTCGTGCTGTTCGTCGTCGCGGTCGGACTCGCCGCGATGGTCGTGCTCGGTTATCTCCTGTGGTGGAAACGGAGGCCGCCGCGTGTCACGGGCCCCGTCGTCGGGGCCCCACCCCGCCGCGTGCTGCCGACGGCACCGTGGTGGGGGATCGGAGCGGTGGGAGTCGCCGCCGTTCTCATCGGCTTCTGGCTTCCGCTCGTCGGATGGACACTCCTCGGCTTCGTGATCCTCGACACGGTCATCGGCGTCACGCGTTCGCGAGGCACGAAGGGCGGGTGAAGGCAGCCTATGAGCGGCGAGGCGACCGTCCGAAAGCCCCTGGCGGTCGCCTCGCCGCAGACCTATGCTCCCCGCATGGGACTTCTGACCTTCAGCATCAACGTCACCCTCGACGGCTGCGTCGATCATCGTGAGGGGATCGCCGACGACGAGACCCACGCCCACTTCACGCGACTGCTGCAGGAATCCGGTGCGATGCTCTGGGGCCGGACCACCTACGAGATGATGGAGGACGCCTGGCCGGCGGTCGCCCGCGGCGAGGTGGACGCTCCACGCGCGCTGTACGACTGGGCGGTCGCGCTGGACGCGAAGCCGAAGTATGTGGTCTCGTCCACGCGCGAGGACTTCCCCTGGGCCCACAGCCATCGTCTCGTCGGAGACCTGCGCACGAGCGTGCAGAGACTCAAGGACGACACCCCCGATGGTGTCCTGCTCGGCAGCGGGATGCTGGCGAGCGCGCTCGATCGCCTGGACCTGATCGACGAGTACCGGTTCCTCGTGCACCCCCGGATCGTGGGTCACGGCCCGACCCTCTATCAGGACGGACTGCCAGGAACACGCCGTCTCGAGCTGATCTCCGCCACACCGCTTCGCAGCGGGGTCATCGCGACGCACTATCGGCGGGCCCGCTGAGACCTGACCTCCGGGGAGCGAGGCGGCGCGTACGCTGGACCGCACGACACGATTCGGCGATCGGACAGGGGAGTTTTCACACATGGCGGGACGTATCGTCATCAGCGGGGCATCGGGCCTCATCGGCACCGCACTCGCCGCATCGCTCCGCGCGGATGGGATCGAAGTCACCGCTCTGGTCCGTCGGATCCCGCGATCGGAGGACGAGGCGCAATGGGCGCCGGGGGAGAGCGCACTCGACCCCGAGGTTCTGACGGGCGCAGACGCGGTCGTCGCCCTCGGCGGAGCCAGCGTGGGACGGCTGCCCTGGACACGCGGCTATCGTCGGGAGCTCGTCGACTCGCGGCTCCAGGCGACGCGTACCCTGACCACCGCGCTTCGGGCACTGCGCTCCGACGCCCCGGCGCTCGTCTCGGCATCCGCCGTCGGGTACTACGGCTCCGCCCCCGGTGAGATCCTCACCGAGGACTCGGCCGCAGGGCAGACCTTCCTGGCCGATCTGACCGTGCGGTGGGAAGCCGAAGCGCGACGCGCGGAAGACCACACCCGGGTCGCCCTGCTCCGTACCGCGCCGGTGGTGCACAGACGCGGAGTCCTCAAGCCCCTCATCCAACTGACCCGATTCGGCGTCTCCGGGCCGTTGGGCCGCGGCACGCAGATCTGGCCGTGGATCTCGCTCGATGACGAGGTGCGGGCGATCCGCCACATCGTGGACGCCAAGATCGTGGGTCCGGTGAACCTCACCGGACCCACTCCGGCCTCCGCGAACGACATCGGTCGTGCGCTCGCCGCGCGGATGCATCGGCCGTTCTGGCTGCCCGCGCCGGCCTGGGCGCTGCGCTGGGCTCTCGGGGACGCTGCGGAATCGCTGTTGCTCCCCGACGCCGATGTCCGTCCGCAGGTACTGGAGCGGTCCGGATTCCGGTTCACACACGCGACTGCGGCGGAGGCTGTCGCCGCCGCGCTGTGACGTCGTCGAGCGGGACGGCATTCTTCCGGTGAGACCCCTCCCGGATCGGGGTGCCGCACTGCAAGACTGTGCGCATGGAGATCATCGAGAACTCGAAGCTCACGGTCGTCGGTGCGGGAAGCGTGGGATCTAGTGTCGCCTATGCGGCACTGATCCGTGGCTCTGCCCGGCACGTCGCGCTGTATGACATCGCGACCGAAAAGGTCGAGGCCGAGGTGCTCGACCTGGCCCACGGCACGCAGTTCACGGGCTCCAGCGACATCATCGGCGGCAGCGACATCTCCGTCGCGGCCGGTTCGCACGTCGTGGTGATCACGGCCGGGGCCAAGCAGAAGCCCGGCCAGACCCGCATCGAGCTCGCTGAGGTCAACGCGGGCATCATCCGCCGCATGATGCCCGATCTGCTCGAAGTCGCACCGAACGCCATCTACGTGATCGTCACGAATCCCTGCGACGTGCTGACGGTGATCGCACAGGAGGAGACGGGGCTTCCGCCGGAGCGGATCTTCGCCTCGGGAACCGTGCTCGACACGTCGAGGCTGCGGTGGAAGCTCGGTGAGCGCGCCGGAGTGTCGACCGCCAGCGTGCACGCCCACATCATCGGCGAGCACGGCGACACCGAATTCCCGCTCTGGTCCCGCGCGACGATCGGCACCGTGCCGATCCTGGAGTGGGAGACGCCGGGGCACCCGCGCTTCACGCTCGACGAGCTGCAGGAGATCGCGGTCGACGTGCGTGACGCCGCGTACAAGGTCATCCAGGGCAAGGGGGCCACGAACTATGCGATCGGCCTGTCGAGCGCGCGCATCGTCGAGGCGATCCTGAGCGACGAGCATGCGGTGATGCCGGTGAGCACGGTGCTGCGCGACTTCCACGGGCTCGACGGTGTCGCCCTCTCGGTGCCGTCGATCGTGAGCGCGGCGGGTGCCGTGCCGATCCGGAACACATCGTTCTCCGACGGTGAGCTGGCGTTGCTGCGTCAGTCCGCCGACGCCCTCACCGCCGCGGCTGCCACCCTGCGTCCCTGAGGGCGCCGGCTCGGAGGCCGACGCCCTCAGTTCTCAGCGACCGTGCGGGTCGGTGCGATTCAGCGTCGCGACGACCTGGTCGTAGTCGCCGCGGGCTTCGCCGTAGCGGAGGAACTTGACCCGCTCGACCTGGATCTCGGTGGCGTCCGGCTGCGATTCGATCAGCATCATGACCTCGTCGATGAACTCGTCGAGCGGCATCGCCGACTCGTTTTCCTCGTGCCCGGGCATGAGCGGCGTGCGCACGGCCGGCGGCTCCAGCTCGAGCACCGACACGCTGCTCCTCTCGAGCTGCAGGCGCAGAGACTCGCTGAGCATGTGGATGGCGGCCTTGCTGGCGTTGTAGGTCGGGGTCACCCGGAGCGGGGCGAACGCGAGCCCGGAGGAGACCGTCATGATCGTCGCATCCGGCTGCGCGCCCAGGTGATCGATGAAAGCGGCGATGAGCCGGATGGGTCCGAGGACGTTCGTGGTCACCGTCTCCTCGGCGGTGGCGAGGAAGCCCGACGGGGTCGTCCAGTCCTCTGCCCGCATGACGCCGGCCATGGTGATGAGCACATTGAGATCAGGGTGCTCGGCGAGCACAGTACGGGCAGCGGCCTCGATGCTGCGCGCGTCGGCAGTGTCGATGCGGATCGTGTGGATGCCGGGGTGCGCGGTCGCGATGGCCGTGAGGCGGTCCTCGCGGCGTCCGCCCACGATCACGGTGTTGCCCCGATCGTGCAGGCGCAGCGCGAGGGCGAGGCCGATACCGCTCGTCGCTCCCGGGATGAAGATGGTGTTTCCGCTGATGTTCATGCGACCAGCCTCGGCTTCCTGGCACCGTCCATCCAGAGAGCGGACATCCAGGGATCGGGGATCCCTGGAACCGGGGTCGACAGCGGGGGATACTTCAGGGGTGGATCGTGATGCATTGGCCGAATTCCTCCTCCGTCGGCGGGAGGCGCTGAGGCCCGTTGACGTCGGGCTCCCGGCGGGGCCGCGACGACGCACCGCGGGACTGCGCAGGGAGGAGGTGGCGCAGTTGGCGACCATGTCGACGGACTATTACGCCCGTCTGGAGCAGCGGCGTGGTCCGCAGCCGAGTGTGCAGATCCTCGCCGCGCTGGCCCGGGCTCTGCGCCTGACCGAGGACGAGCGCGACTACCTCTTCCGGCTCTGCGGCCACAGTGCCCCCGATCGTGCACACATCACGGAGTACGTGCGCCCCGGCATCCTCCGCGTGCTCGACCGACTGCACGACACCCCGGCCTTCGTCGTCTCCGTCCTCGATGAAGTGTTGGTGCAGAACGATGCGTCCCGCGCGCTCGTGGGCGATGCGAGTGCACTCACCGGGCTCGACCGCAGCGGCATCTACCGCTGGTTCGCGTATCCCGACGTCGAACGGCGTCGGTATCGCGAGGCCGATCACCCGCGACAGGCCCGCGCCCTGGTCGGGTCGCTGCGTGCCGCGCACGGCGTGATGGGCGCCCGATCCCGCGCCGGGGAGATCGTCGCAGAGCTGACCGCCCGGAGCCCGGAGTTCGTCGAGCTGTGGGACGCCCACGTGGTGAGCCGTCGGTTCGAGCAGCACAAGGTGATGGTGCATCCGGAACTGGGCGAGATCGAGGTGGACTGTCAGGCGCTCTTCACCGAGGATGAATCGCACGCGTTGATCGTTCTCACCGCCGCACCCGGAAGCGAATCGGCGAGCAAGCTCGAGTTCCTGAGGGTGCTCGGCACGCAGAAGGTCTGACGCGAGCCTGCCTCAGGACTCCTCGTGGGTTCGCGGGTCGGCGTCGAAGAGGCGTCCGTCCGCGCGTCCCAGCGCGGTGATCGCCGCGACCTCGGCGTCGTCGAGCACGATCTCCGCCGCCGCGAGGTTCGCCACCTGGTGTGCGAGCGACGACGCCTTCGGGATCGACACCGTGCCGCGGGCGACGTGCCACGCGAGGACCGTCTGCGCGGTCGTGATGCCACGGGCCGCGGCGATGTCGTGGATCACCCGTTCGTCGAAGAGCTCTTTCGCGCGACCCAGCGGGCTCCATGCCTCGGTGAGGATGCCGTGCTCTCGGTGGTAGGCGAGCTGCTCCTCCTGCGGGAAGTACGGATGCACCTCGATCTGGTTGACGACGGGCCGCACCCCGGTCTCCTGCTCGATGCGCTCCAGGTGCTCCGGGAGGAAGTTCGAGACGCCGATCTGCCGGACGACACCGCGGGCCTGGGCGTCGACGAGCGCGGTCCAGGCCTGGACGTACTCGTCCTGAATGGGGTTGGGCCAGTGGACGAGGTGCAGATCCGTGACGTCGAGACCGAGCCGGGAGCGACTCTCCTCGATGCTCGTGCGCGCCTTCGCCGAGGGATGATGGCGGCCGGGGAGCTTGGTGGTCACGATGATCTCGGAGCGATCGACCTCCGAGGCGGCGACCCCGCGCCCGACCGAGCCCTCGTTCTCATAGTTGAACGCCGTGTCGACCAGGCGGTAGCCCGCGTCGATGCCGCCGCTGACGGCTTCCGCCCCGACATCGCCGTGGAGTCCGTAGGTGCCGAGGCCGATGGCCGGGAGGGCGAACCCGTTGTGGGCGGTGAACGAGGGGACGACGGGCTGAGTGGTCACGATGCTCCTTCTTGGCCTTTTCGTCGAGCGTACGCTGAGGGGATGACAACGGAGGCGGAGATGGCGCCGGATGACGTCGTGATCGACGACGGGTCACGCTGCCCGTGCTCGTCCGGGGACACGTTCGGCGCGTGCTGCCGCCCGATTCTCGATGGAGCCGCTGCTCCGACGGCGGAGCGTCTGATGCGTTCGCGTTACACGGCCTTCGTCGTTCAGGACGCGGCGCACCTTCTGCGCAGCTGGCATCCGACGACGAGGCCGGAGACGATCGATTTCGAGCCCGACCTCGACTGGCGGCGGCTGGTCCTCATCGATCGCGTGGCCGGAGGCCCCTTCGACCGCGACGGCGTGGTGGAGTTCGAGGCGCTCTGGCGTCAGGGAGCAGCGAGGGGGTCGCTGCACGAGCGCAGCCGCTTCGTGCGGGAGGACCGTCACTGGTACTACGTCGACGGCGACGTGCACTGATGGGCGGATGTCGTGACAGCGACTAGATTTGAGAGCGTGAACGCCAGCCCCGAGAACCAGCGCACCCTGCTCGACATCGCCGACCTCGATCGGCGCATCGCGCAGACCGAGCGTGCACGAACGAAGCCGAGCCAGGCGGGGCGGATCACCGAGCTCGTCGCGATCCGCCAGGAGCAGCTCCGCGAGCTGACCTCTCTCGCCGGCACCCGCGACGATGTGCGCACCGAGCTGAAGCGCCTGGAATCCGATGTCGCCGTCGTCGAGGCACGACGGAATCGCGACGCGGAGCGGCTCGCCGCATCGACGAACTCCAAGGACGCGCAGGCGCTCGAGCACGAACTGGCGAGCCTCGCCCGCCGGCAGAGCGACCTCGAGGACGCCGAACTCGATGTGATGGGACGGCTCGAGGAAGCAGAAGCCGCCCTCGCCGCCCAGCAGGCACTTCTCGACACCACGACGGCGGAGGGTTCCGCGCTGACGGCGCAGGCGAAGGCGGATGTCGCCGCGGCCACCGAGCTCGGTGCACAACTCGCCCGCGATCGGGCTGCCGTTGCGGAAGGCGTGGCGCCGGAGCTGCTGGCCGAGTACGCACGCCGTGCCGCGAACAGCGCGGGCGCCGCGCTGCTCACTCGCGGCACCTGCGAAGGCTGCCGCATCCTGCTCCCCAGCACCGACCTGAACGACATCCGTCGCGCGGCCGACGACCTCGTGGTCTCATGTCCCGAATGCGGCTGCATCCTCGTGCGCACCGAGGAGTCCGGGCTCGCATGAGCGGCGCCTGCGCGCGCCGGCGATGACGACACCGGCGTCGGGCGTCGAGAGACGCATCGCGCTGATCTCCGTCGGGCCGCGGGAGTACGCGGCGATCGAACTCGACGGGAAAGACCGAGAGCAGGACCGCACGTTTCTGCGCGCCGATGATCTCGCCGCGTGGGTCCGTTCGGTCGAGGATTCCGATGCTCCGCGATGGATCATGCGCTCCGCCGCGGAAACCTATGCGCTTCTCCTACGCCACGGAGTTCGGATCACGCGCAGCCATGATCTGGTCCTGTGCCACGCCATCCTGCGGGACACCTCGGCGGTTCCGAGCCCGCTCCCGGCATCGCCCGATTGGGAGCGACGCGAACCGGCCGCAGCGGTCCCATCGCTGTTCGACGTGTTCGACGATGTCGTCGATGACGATGCGGTCGCCGTGACGCTCGATCAGTACCGGGCGCAGCGCGACGTGATCGCTGCGGCACCGGACGGACGTCTCACACTGCTGTGCGCCGCCGAATCGGCGGGTGGCCTGATCGCCGAGGAGATGCGGGTCGCAGGGTTGCCCTGGGACGCGGGCGTGCACGATGCGATCCTGACCGACGCCCTGGGGACGCGTCCGGTCGCCGGGGGAGTGCCGAGCCGCATGGTCGAGCTCGGCGATCGGGTGCGTGAGCTCCTCGGTGACTCCTCGCTCCACCTCGACAGCCAGCAGAAGCTGCTTCGGGCGCTGCATCGCGTCGGCATCCAGGTGGAGTCCACGAGTCGGTGGGAGCTTGCAGAGCACGATCATCCCGTGGTCGAACCGCTGCTCGCGTACAAGAAGCTCTCGAGACTGCTCAGCGCGAACGGCTGGGCATGGCTTGCGGAGTGGGTGCACGAGGGACGATTCCGTCCGGTGTACATCCCGGGTGGCGTCGTCACCGGGCGCTGGGCCTCGGCCGGCGGTGGGGCGCTCCAGCTGCCGAGGAGCCTGCGCCCCGCAGTGCGGGCGGATCCCGGATGGACTCTGGTCGTGGCGGACGTCGCGCAGTTGGAACCCCGGATGCTCGCCGCGATGGCGGCCGATGAGGCGATGGCCCGGGCCGCCCGGGGGAGTGATCTCTACGCCGGAGTCGTCGCCTCCGGTGCGGTCGCGACCCGAGAGGAGGCGAAGTACGCGGTTCTCGGAGCGATGTACGGAGCCACGACGGGCGACAGCGGCCGGCTGGTTCCGCGCCTGCGCAAGGTGTACCCGCGCGCGATGGCGCTCGTCGATGCCGCAGCGCGCACGGGAGAGGACGGTGGCATCGTGTCGACCTGGCTCGGCCGATCCTCCCCGCGGCCATCGGTGGAGTGGATGCGGCTGCAGTCGGAAGCGACCGACGCGGACGCCGACCCGGCGGTCGTGGCTCTCGCGCGACGCAGAGCACGCGACTGGGGGCGGTTCACCCGGAACTTCGTGGTGCAGGGCACGGCTGCCGAGTGGTCCTTGATCTGGTTGGCGGAGATCCGTCATCGGCTGCAGCAGATCCCCGAGGTGTTCGCCGAGGCTGCGGCATCCGGTCCGTTCGCACGCGCGCCGCACCTCGCGTTCTTCCTGCACGACGAGGTGATCCTGCATGTTCCGCTCGAACATGCCGAGGCCGCCGCGGAGGCCGTGCGAGAGGCAGCGGCCACCGCGACGACGAGACTGTTCGGCTCTTTCCCGATCGATGTGCCCCTCGACCTGCGCATCGCGGAGTCGGCGGAGAAGTAGTCGCAGGCCGGGGGATCCGGAGAACGTAGACTGGAGACGCGAATGGGTCGACTGGACGGCCGCGTTGCGGGTGACCGCACCGAGGAACGTCCGGGCTCCTCAGGGCAGGACGGTGGGTAACGCCCACCCGGAGCAATCCGCGAGAAAGTGCCACAGAGAGTAGACCGCCCCGCAAGGGGTAAGGGTGAAAGGGTGGTGTAAGAGACCACCGGGGGCCATGGTGACATGGCCCGCCAGGTAAACCTCGTCCGGAGCAAGGTCAGACAGAGGATGTTGACGCGGCTCGCCGAGTCCTCGGGTAGACCGCTAGAGTGCCACGGCAACGTGTCGCCGAGAGAGATGGCCGTCGAAGGGGCGAAGAACCCCGGAACAGAACCCGGCGTACAGGTCGGCCCATTCGCATTCACGATCTAATCAAGTTCATTTCGATTCTGTACGTCGAGGTGGCGCGTGGGGACCTCGCAGTGACACGCTCGGCGTTCGCTGCTGGTTCGTATGCCGGCTACCCTGTAGCGTTCGTTCATGTCGTACCGCACGCCCGCCGCGACCACGGCGCTTCTCCTCGGCTTGTCCACCGCAGCGCTCACCGGCTGTGGCGCGCCGACCCCGGGAGCCGTCGAGTCACCTGCCGAGGCTCAGCCCACCCTGGCACCGAGCATCCAGCCGACGTCGGGCGCCGACCCGGTCCCCGCGGCCACACCCCAGTGCCGGCGGCCAGGCGGAGATGGGACGATCTCCAACGGCGAGCCGCTGGACGTCGGTCTGTACGACGGCATGGTCGACCTGGGATCGCGCGCAGGAGCGAATGGGACCGTCGTGTCCGCGGATGACGGCTCGCTCGCGTCGTACCTGGTCGCGTCGGGCGACTACAAGGATGCGATCCTCGAACGGCTTTGTCTCGGCCCGTACTCGTACGAAGCCCTGAACGCGGTTCGTCGCGGGAGCCTGCACTCTGTCGACCCCACGAACCAGACGTACCTGACCCCGCTCTACGCCGGTGACACGCTGAACCTCAGCCCGTACACGATCACGAGTGTGGGGGATGTGAACGGCGAGGTGCACGCGTACGAGACCACGTTCGTCCTGCCGCCGCAGCGCTGACCGGCCGCGGGCGTTTTGCCCCCGGACGAGAGGCGGGACGTCGCCCGTATGAGTCGGGCCATTCACCTCACCGGACTTGGTCGACCCACCCCCGGTGGGTGCACGAGGATTCGGTGACCTCCGCGAGGCTCGCGGGGGGTGGATCTGCCCACCGAAGACCGCCAGGGGGTCCACCATCCAGCGGCTGATCGTCCCCGAAGGCGAACGAAGGCCCCGATGACTGCAGAGTCAGCGGGGCCTTCGGGTGTCCGGTGTCGTGGCGATCAGTCCCCGGCCAGGGACGCCGCACCGATGATGCCGGAGTTGTTGCGGTGGATCGCCGGGACGATCGGGGTCTTGAGATCGAGAAGCGGGAGGAAGTCGCCCGCATTCTTCGACACGCCGCCGCCGACCACGAACAGGTCGGGGCTGAACAGGAACTCGATGTGCGAGTAGAACGCCTGCAGGCGCTCGGCCCACTCGGCCCAGGTGAGGTTCTCGCGCTCGCGCGCCGAGGTCGCGGCGTACGTCTCGACCGACTCGTACTCACGGAAGTTCAGGTGCCCGAGCTCGGTGTTCGGCAGCAGCACACCGTCGTAGAGGAAAGCCGATCCGATACCGGTGCCGAGGGTCGTCAGAAGGGTGAAGCCGCGCACGTCCCTGGCGGCTCCGTGGCGGGCCTCCGCGACGCCGGCGGCATCGGCGTCGTTGACGAAGACGATGTTGCGGCCGAGGCCGTCCCGGAAGAACCGCTCCGCGTCGAAGTCGATCCACTCCTTCGAGACGTTCGCGGCGGAGAGGGTCTTGCCGCGCTTGACGATCGCCGGGAAGGCGACACCGAGCGGAAGGGTGGAGTCGTGGACGTCGAGCGTCTTCAGAACGGTCTGCACGGCGTTGAGCACATCCTGCGGCGATGCGCCCTCGGGAGTGGGGACCCGCACCCGGTCGGATGCCATGATTCCGTGCTCGAGGTCGACGATTCCTGCTTTGATACCCGTGCCGCCGATGTCGACGCCGATCGCTTTTGCCATGGGCGATAGCTTAGCGACCGCGGTGCGCGCCAGTAGGATCGATGACATCACGTGAAGAAGGGGCAGACATGTCTGACGGCGACCACAAGTACTGGTACAACTCCACGACCGGCGAGATCGAGTTCGGCATGATCTCGCCCTCCATCGACCGCATCGGTCCGTTCGACACGGAGGCCGAGGCCCGCCGTGCGCCCGAGGTCGTCAAGGAGCGTTCGCGCGCCTGGGCCGAGGAAGAGGCCGTCGAGCAGGGCTGGGATGTCAAGGGCGACGCAAAGGGCCAGGGCGCAGAGTAGCCATGGACAAGCAGAGGGACTTCGTCCTCCGGACCATCGAGGAGCGCGGCGTCAAGTTCGTGCGGCTGTGGTTCACGGACGTGATCGGCACGCTCAAGTCGGTGGCCATCGCGCCGGCCGAGGTCGAGGGCGCCTTCGCGGAGGGCATCGGGTTCGACGGTTCGGCGATCGAGGGGCTGACACGCACCTACGAATCCGATCTGCTCGCGCAGCCCGATCCGACGACGTTCCAGACGCTGCCCTGGCGCGGGGAGATCGACCCGACCGCGCGCATGTTCTGCGACCTGACGACGCCCGACGGGCAGCCGGCCGTCGCCGACCCGCGTCACGTGCTCAAGCGCACGCTCGCGAAGGCCGCGGACGCCGGATTCACGTTCTACACGCATCCGGAGATCGAGTTCTATCTGCTGAAGTCCTCCTCGTTCGGTCCCGACGGCCCCGTGCCCGTGGACTCGGCCGGATACTTCGACAATGTTCCCGGTGGCACGGCACACGACTTCCGCCGCCGCTCGGTGCGGATGCTGGAAGACCTCGGCATCTCCGTGGAGTTCAGCCACCATGAAGGCGGCCCCGGGCAGAACGAGATCGATCTCCGTTACGCGGACGCACTCACGACAGCCGACAACATCATGACCTTCCGCACGGTGATCAAGGAGGTGGCGATCGAGCAGGGCGTCTATGCGACGTTCATGCCGAAGCCCCTCAGCGACCAGCCCGGCAGCGGGATGCACACGCACATGTCGCTGTTCGAAGGCGACCAGAACGCGTTCTACGAAGAAGGCGCCAAGTACCAGCTGTCGAAGACAGGGCGGCACTTCATCGCGGGCCTGCTCCGTCATGCGAACGAGATCTCTGCAGTCACCAACCAGTTCGTCAACTCGTACAAGCGCCTGTGGGGCGGCGACGAGGCGCCGAGCTTCGTGACCTGGGGCCACGCCAACCGCTCCGCTCTCGTCCGCGTGCCGATGTACAAGCCCAACAAGAGCCAGTCGTCCCGCGTGGAGTACCGGGGCATCGATTCGGCGTCGAACCCGTATCTCGCGTACGCACTCCTGCTCGCAGCGGGGCTCAAAGGAATCGAGGAGGGATACGATCTCCCGCCCGAGGCCGAGAACAACGTGTGGTCGCTGAGCGACGCCGAGCGGCGTGCACTGGGCTACGAGGCGCTGCCGGCGAGTCTCGACCATGCCCTGGAGTACATGGAGGCATCCGAGCTCGTCGCGGAGACGCTGGGCGAGCAGGTCTTCAACTACGTGCTGCTCAACAAGCGCAAGGAATGGGAGGCCTACCGAGGTCAGGTCACCCCGTTCGAGCTGAAGAGCAATCTCGAACTGCTCTGATCCGCACAGATGGCGCGTCCTGACGATTCGGTCTCCCTCTCCGCGCTGGCGAGGCTCGGCTTCTCCGAGTTGAGTGAAGCCGCGGCCTCTCTCGCTGAGCTGGCGGCCATTCTGGATCAGCCGCGCTCGGTCCTGCTCGAGGCGGCCGACGCCGCCGACCCCGATGCAGCGGTGCGCGGACTCCTGCGGGTGGCGCGCCGCGACGAGGAGCCGTTGCGGCGGCTGCTGGTCGACGAGGAGACCCGTCGGCGGGTATGGCGGGTGTTCGGCGCGTCGGAAGGGTTCGCCGAGTTCTTCCTCCGCCACCCGGATCAGCTCTCGGTCCTGGAAGGGCCGATCGTCGGGCTGCCCTCGTCGGCGGAGCTGCAGGAGCGCCTGCTGGCTGCGGTGGGCGCGGAAGACGGCTTCGCGCAGTCGGGCGACGATGATGCGGTCGTCGCGATCAGAATCGCGTATCGTCGGCATCTCGCCGCTATCGCCGCCTATGACCTCTCGCATCCGCACCCGGAGTCGATCGTCGGACCGGTGTCTGCGGCGCTGGCGGACATCGCGGGTGCCGCCCTCGAAGCGTCGCTCGCCGTCGCCAGGGCCAGACTGCAGGCATCGATGGGCCGTGCGGAAGTGGCCGCGACGCGTCTCGCCGTCATCGGGATGGGCAAGGCCGGGGCTCGCGAGCTGAACTACGTCAGCGACGTCGATGTGATCTTCGTCGGCGGGAGTAGCGACGAGGAGATCCTCTCGGAGGCGCGGGCGATCGATATCGCCACGCGACTCGCGCGCGAGACCATGCGCAACCTCGACGCCATCGAGGTGGAGCCGCCGCTGTGGGAGGTGGACGCCGCTCTCCGCCCCGAAGGCAAGCAGGGTGCACTGGTCCGCTCGCTCGCGTCGCACCTCGCGTACTACGACCGCTGGGCGAAGAGCTGGGAGTTCCAGGCGCTGCTCAAGGCCCGTCCGATCGCGGGAGACGCCGAGCTCGGGGGCGAGTACATCGCCGCGGTGCAGCCGAAGATCTGGTCGAGCGCGGCGCGACAGGACTTCGTGGAGAGCGTGCAGCGCATGCGGGAGCGCGTGATGGAGCACATCGATCCCGAGGATGCGCCGTATCAGCTGAAGCTCGGAGCCGGCGGTCTGCGAGACATCGAGTTCACGGTGCAGCTGCTGCAACTGGTCCACGGTCTCACCGACGAATCGCTGCGCACGCGTGGAACCCTCGAGAGTCTCGACGCACTCGTCGAGGGCGGCTACATCGGGCGCGTCGATGCAGCCGCGTTCGCCGACGACTATCGTCTGCTGCGGCTCATGGAGCACCGCCTCCAGCTCAGGGAGCTCAGCCGCACGCATCTGATGCCGCGCACTCCTGCCGGTCTTCGGATCCTGGCGCGAGGCACCGGACTGGCCGAGAGCGGCGAGGGCGTGTGGGCGCGCTGGGAGAGCGTGCGGCGCGAGGTGCGCGAGATCCACACCCGCCTGTTCTACCGGCCGCTGCTCAGCGCCGTCGCCGGGCTGCCGGAGGAGGAGCGCACGCTCTCCGCAGCCCAGGCGCACGACCGCCTGGCGGCGATCGGGTTCCGTGACCCGGCGGGAGCTCTCCGGCACATCGGCGCCCTCACGAGCGGACTGAGCCGTAAGGCGACGATCCAACGCCACCTGATGCCCATCATGGTGCGGTGGTTCGCGGACGGCAGCGACCCCGACTATGCGCTCCTCGCATTCCGGCGCATCAGCGAGCGACTCGGGGACACTCCCTGGTTCCTGCGGATGCTGCGGGACTCCTCAGGGGCCGCCGAGAGTCTCACCCGCCTGTTGTCATCCTCACGCTACGTCGGGGAGCTCCTGGAGTGGATCCCCGAATCCGTGGCATGGTTGGACAGCACGGGGCGTCTGCGCCCTCGGGGCGCGGCAGCGCTCGACGAGGAGGCTCGTGCGATACAGACGCGTCATGAGTCCATCGGCGATGCGCTGCGCGCCGTCAGGGCGCTGCGACGGCGTGAGCTCCTGCGCACCGCTATGGGAGCAGTCCTCGACGTCCTCACCATCGAAGAGGTGGCCACCGCACTCACCGAGATCACCGAGGCCACGATTCAAGCCGCCCTGCGCGCGGTGATCCGCGAGGTGGTCCCGCTCGAAGACGAGGCGTTGGACTTCGCCGTCATCGCGATGGGACGGTTCGGTGGCGCCGAGCTCGGCTTCGGGTCCGACGCCGACATCCTCTACGTGTACGACGCGAACGGCGTCGATCCGCAGCGGGCTCAGAAGCTGGCGACGCAGATCGTGGCGGGCCTGCGGGAGCATCTGACCGATCACCGCCTTCCGCTCGACCTCGATGCTGACCTCCGACCGGAGGGACGCAACGGGCCCGTCGTCCGCTCCATCGAGGCGTACACGGAGTACTACCGACGCTGGTCGCTGTCCTGGGAGGCGCAGGCCCTGCTCCGCGCCCGCGGCGTGGCCGGGAGTGCGAAGCTGATCACGCGGTTCACCGCCCTGGCCGACACGATCCGCTATCCGGAGTCCGTCGATCTGCAGGGCACACGTGAGATCAAGCGGATCAAGGCCAGGGTCGAGGGGGAGCGGCTGCCGCAGGGCGCCGATCCGCGGCGTCACCTGAAACTCGGTCCCGGCTCGCTCAGCGACGTGGAGTGGCTGGTGCAGCTGCTGCAGCTGCAGCATGCGCACGCGGTTCCCGGGTTGCGCACGACGTCGACGCTCGGTGCCCTCGAGGCTGCCGTCGCGGCTGATCTCGTCTCCGAGGAAGACGCGCTGCGCCTTCGTGAAGCCTGGCTCCTGTCCAGCCGTCTCCGCTCTGCGATCACCCTGCTCACGGGGCAGACGAGTGACGTGCTGCCGGCGGATCGTCGGCAGCTCGACGCGATCGGCAGGCTCCTGGGCTACCCCGATCGATCGGCGACCGAGCTCGAAGAGGACTACCTCGGGGTCACCCGACGCGCACGGAAGACCTTCGAGCAGCTCTTCTACGGCTGAGTCCGCGCCCTGAGTTTGCGGTATCGGGCGAGGTGTCCCAAGCTGACGATATGACCCACGCACGTATCGGCATCGTCTGGAACCCTTCGAAGGTCGAGCAGGAGGTCCTGCAGACCGCCGTGAGCGGCGTGTTCGACGCTCAGTACGATATCCGCTGGTGGGAGACGACTCCGGAGGACCCGGGCCGGGGCATGGCTCGCGAGGCCCGCGAAGACGGCCGCGACATCGTGATCGCCGTCGGCGGCGATGGCACTGTACGCGCCGTCGCGGAGTCCCTGGCGGGGTCTGACACAGCACTGGGGATCGTGCCGCAGGGGACCGGCAACCTGCTTGCGCGCAACCTCGACGTTCCGCTGAACAACGTGAAGGCGGCGTTGGAGCGCGTGCGCGACGCCGAGCCCCGTCGGATCGACCTCGGCTGGGTCTCGTACGACGGCACCGAGCACGCCTTCGCCGTGATGGTCGGCTTCGGCGTCGATGCGCAGATGCTGGTGGAGACCGACGACGACCTCAAGTCCAAGGCCGGCTGGCTGGCCTACGTGGAGGCGATGGGCCGCGCACTCGCCGGCACCGAGATGACCGACATCACTTTGGCGATCGACGGGGAGAAGGCCGTGGCCGTGCGGGGACACACCATGCTCATCGGCAACTGCGGGATGGTGCAGGGCGGCATCCGGCTGCTTCCCGATGCGGTGCTCGACGACGGCAAGCTCGACGTGCTCATGATCAGCGCGGACGGTGCGCTGCAGTGGCTCGACACGCTCCGTTCCTTCGTCTGGGACAACGGCATCCGCCGTCTCTTCGGTGCCACCGACGAGGCCGTGAGCACCGAGTCCGCCCGCCACCTTCCGGTAGAGAGCATCTCGGTCGAGCTGAAGACGCCCCTCGTGTTCGAGATCGACGGGGAGGAGATGGGCGAGGTCACCGCGTTCGACGTGCGCGTCGAGCCGGGCGCCCTCCTGGTCCGCTGAGGTCGAACGCCCCGTCCCGTCCCCGTGTCAGCGGGTGACGGGCGGGGGGACGATCTTGCGGTCCTGCGCGGGGAACGTCACCTTCTGGATGATGATGATGATGCTCGCGGCCACGGGGATCGCGACCAGGGCGCCCAGGATGCCGCCCAGCGCGGCGCCGGCCACCGCGGCGATCACGACGAGCGCACCCGGCACGGCGACGGCCTTGCTCATGATGCGCGGCGACAGCACGTATGCCTCGATCTGCATGTAGATGAGGTAGTAGATGATCGCGATCAGCGCGGTCAGCGGAGAGACGAACAGGCAGATCAGCGAGTTGATGATCGACGCGGTCAGCGTGCCGACCAGCGGGATCATCGAGCCGATGAAGGCGATCAGGGCGAGCAGGGCCGGAACCGGGGCGCCGATGATGCTGAGGAAGATGAGGCTCAGGATGCCGTTGATGAGTGCGAGGCTCACCTGGCCGATGACGTAGCGGCCCACGGCGCCGGAGACGTCTTCGAGGAGGCCGCTGAAGGTGTCGCGCTGGTAGGCGGGCACGAAGCGGGCGGCCACGTGCTTCATGCTGCGCAGGGACGCCATGAAGTACAGCGTCAGGATCAGGACGATCGTGATCCCGGTGAAGCCGCCGGCGATACCCGCGCCCACGGCGAACACACCACCCCCGATGTCGAGGAAGTTGTTGGGGTCCTGCACGAAGCCGAGGATGCCTTGCACGGCGTCGTCGATCGTCGAGCCGAACTGACCGCTGACGTCCTTGAACCAGTCGCTGGCCATGAAGTCCTTGATCATCTGCGGTCCGTCTTTGATCAGGTTGCTGATCTGCTCGACGAGCAGCGGGACGATCGCGAGGATGACGCCGGCGAACGCCAGGATGACCGCGGCGACCACGATGGTGACGGCCGCGGGGCGGGGGAGCTTCTTCTCGATGAAGGTGACGATCGGATCGAGCCCGAGTGCGAGGAACACGGCGACGCCGATGTAGACGAGCACGGTCGCGAGCTGCCCGACGACGCTGCCGATCCCCAGCGCCACGAGGACTCCGAGGGCGCCCAGCAGGCCGAACATGAATGGGTTGGTCCTGGCGTATGCGGCGACCGCATTCGACGGCTGCGATGAACGCGGCTCCGCCGACGCGCGCAGCTCGGTGTTCGCGGTCACTCTTCTACGGCGCATGATTCCCCCGGTCGATGGTCAGACTCACCAGTTGATCACCCTGGATCCCGCGCGGTCAAGCCGGTGGCGCGGCGTGGCGACGTCTGATTCCTCACCTCGCGTCGGCGGTGAGGACGGCCCCCCGTCGCGAGGTCACGCCGAGCTTGCGATAGATGGAGCGGATGTGGGTCTTGACGGTGGGATAGGCGACCCCCAGACGCGTGGAGATCTCTTCGGCGGTCATCGTCGTGCGCAGGTATGCGAGGACTTCGCTCTCGCGCGGGGTGAGGACGCCCGTCCGTCGTCGGGCCAGCTCTCCCCGTCGTTCGAGAATCGTTCCGAGGAACTCATCGTGGCGGGATCCGCGGTGGGCATGGGCGATCAGGAGATCGCCGATGAGCGGATCATCCGAGAGGAATGGAGTGAGGATCCGCTCGGGGGCTGCGGATTCGAGGGCTCTGTCGAGCTGTTCGTGCGCGTCCGCTCCATGCCCTGCGGTGGAGCGCAGGGCCGCTGCAGTGACGAGCGTGCTCGCCCGCGCGTAGCGTGGCAGCGCGCCCGATGTCGCCAGCCGCAGCGCCTGCGCAGCCGACGCGGGTTCTTCGAGGACACGATAGAGCTCCGCGAGCACCGCGTGGGCGACGGCGGCACCGGGGCGGGCGAGTGCCGGCGCCGCGATGGTTCGAGCGCGGTCGTCGTGTCCCTCGGCGTGCGCGAGCAGTGCGGAGATCACGCGGCGCAGCGTGTCCCAGGGGATGCCGTGCTTATCGTCCTTGCTCACCCCGTGGAGCAGGCCGGCCGCGGCGAAGTATCGGTCTTCGCGCCTGAGCGCGATGATGCTCATGACCAGGTACAGCCGGGCGAGGGCTTCGAAGTTGTTGCCGGGAGCGCCGTCGTCCACTGCTTGTTCGAGGTGGGCGATCGCTTCGTCGTAGTCGCCTCGCCAGTATGCGATGGTGCCGCGGTTCGCCTGGGGGAGCCCGCCCTCGAAGATGTCCCAGTCCGACGGCGAGGACGAGACGGGAAGCGCATCGAGCGTCTGCTCGGCATCGGTGAAGAGACCGGCGTGGGTCAAGGCGAAGGCGAGATTGGACTGGGCGAGGCGATAGGTCTCCGGCCGCCCGCGCAAGCGGGCTTCGTCTGAGGCTGAGCGCAGGAGGCCGATGGCACCGGAGAGGTCGCGACGGAGGCGCACTTCCGTCCAGCCGAGGAGGAAGAGCGCCGAGGGATAGTCGTCGTCGGGCCCGCACTCGGTCAGAGCTTCTCGAGCGCGATCGGCGACCGTGGCCTTCGTCAGGGTGTCGGCAGCGAGGAGGAGCTCGGTGAAGCAGACCACGAAGTCATCGTCAGCGATGCGCATTCCTTGGCCGCGAAGGAACGTGGCACCGTGGGAATCGCCGAGGAGGTCGCGGCAGCAGGCACGGATGAGGAGGACGTGCGGGTCGTGCGGCTCGGGGTGGGCGAGGCAGAGCTGCTCGAGATCTCGGGTGCGGGATTCGAGGATGAGACGGAGCCAGTTCCGGCGCAGCGCCGCGCGGGCGAGTGCCGGATCGCTGGGAGAAGGGGCCTCGCGGACGGCATCGATCACGGGACAACGATATCGGCGTGGGAATCCGTGATGTTGGTGGGGCAGGCAGATCTCATCCGATGAGGATGACGCGTGCGTCCGGGGAGCGACCGGGCGAACAGAATCGCAACGAGGTCCGCGCTGCCGGACCGTGTCACGGCCGGCCATCCGACCCCGACCCATGCTTCGCGGTGAGTCTGTGCCGCGAGAGAAAGGAATGACATGTCAGCCACGAAGGTGAACGTCCGCAACTTCGCTCGTGCCGAGTCCGACTTGATGTTCTCCCGGCTCGCCGCCGGGAGCACGCTCGGGACCTGGAATCACACGCGAGAGCTGAAGTCGCTCGACGATCAGCCCATCATCCGGCAGAACCGGGACACTCTCTACAGCAGCGCCATCATCGATGTGCGCGAAGGAGTCACGCTCACGCTGCCCGACACGGGTGGCCGTTACATCTCCGCCTTTGTCGTGAATCAGGATCACTACGCGCCGTTCCTGTTACGCGAGCCCGGCGCCCATGCGCTCACACGCGCAGCCGTCGGAACCGACCACGCGGCGGTCCTGGTCCGCATCCTCGTCGACCCGAACGACGCCGAAGACATCGCCGAGGTGAATCGCCTCCAGGACGCTCTTCGTCTCGTGGGCGGCGGATCGGGGGAGTTCCCGCTGCCTGAGTACGACGAGCCGTCGCAGTCGGAGACCCGTGGTGCTCTGCTCACTCTCGGGCGCGGCGTCTCGACTTACGATCGTGCGTTCGGCACGAGGGAGGAAGTGGATCCCGTCATGCACCTGCTGGGCGTCGCCGGCGGATGGGGCGGCCTGCCCGAGTACGAGGCGACCTACATCAGCGTTGACGAGGGCCTGCCGGTCGGGGACTATCGTCTGCGTTTGACGGACGTTCCCGTCGACGCCTTCTGGTCCGTCTCGCTCTACAACGCCGCCGGCTACTTCGAGGAGAACGAGCTCGGGGTGAACAGTATCAACAGCCTGACGGCGACCGCGGACGACGACGGCGGGATCACCATCCACTTCGGTGCGCACCCTGCCGGCCTCACGAACGCGCTGGTCGTCATGCCGGGGTGGAACTACACACTGCGCCTCTACCGACCGCGCCTGTCCGTGCTCGACGGCACGTGGGTCGCGCCCCGGCCCGAAACGATCTGAGTGAGGCCCCGCGCCGCCACCCCCACCGCAGAAGAGCCCGTCCCCGCAGAAGCGGGGACGGGCTCTTCGTGATGCTCCGCGGTCGTCAGACGCCGAAGTACAGCTCGTACTCGAACGGGTGCGGACGCTGCGCCATCGGCAGGATCTCGTTCTCGTACTTGTAGGAGATCCAGGTCTCGATGAGCTCCTTGGTGAACACGCCGCCCTCGAGGAGGAACTGGTGGTCGGCCGCCAGCGCGTCGAGCGAGTCGAGCAGGGAGTTCGGAACCTGCGGGATGTCCTTGGCCTCCTCGGGCGGAAGCTCGTAGAGGTCCTTGTCGACCGGCTCGTGCGGCTCGATGCGGTTCTTGATGCCGTCGAGTCCTGCCATCAGCTGCGCGGCGAAGGCGAGGTACGGGTTGCCGGAGGCGTCGGGGGCACGGAACTCGATGCGCTTTGCCTTGGGGTTCGAGCCCGTGATCGGGATGCGGATCGCGGCGGAGCGGTTTCCGGCCGAGTAGACCAGGTTCACCGGAGCCTCGAAGCCCTTGACCAGGCGGTGGTAGCTGTTCAGGGTCGGGTTGGTGAAGGCGAGCAGGGCCGGCGCGTGCGCCAGGATGCCACCGATGTACCAGCGCGCGATGTCGCTGAGCTGACCGTAGCCGGCCTCGTCGTAGAACAGCGGCTTGCCGTCGCTCCACAGCGACTGGTGGGTGTGCATGCCCGAGCCGTTGTCACCGTAGAGGGGCTTGGGCATGAAGGTCGCGACCTTGCCCCACTCCTCGGCGGTGTTCTTGACGATGTACTTGAACTTGAGGATGTCGTCCGCCGCGTGCACCATCGTGTCGAAGCGGTAGTTGATCTCCTGCTGGCCGCCGGTGCCGACCTCGTGGTGCGAGCGCTCGAGGATGAACCCGGCGTCGATCAGCTTGAGGGTGATGTCATCACGCAGGTCGGCTGTCTTGTCGACCGGGCTGACCGGGAAGTACCCACCCTTGTACGGGGTCTTGTTGCCGAGGTTTCCGCCCTCTTCTTCGCGACCGGTGTTCCAGGCGCCCTCTTCCGAGTCGACGCTGTAGAAGCTGGAGTTGGACGTGACGTTGTAGCGGACGTCGTCGAAGATGTAGAACTCGGCCTCGGGGGCGAAGAAGGCGGTGTCGGCGATGCCGGTCGAGGTCAGGTACTTCTCGGCCTTCTTGGCGACCTGACGCGGGTCCTTCGAGTAGATCTCGCCGGTGCGCGGGTTGTAGATGTCGAACAGCATGACGAGCGTGCTCGCCTCGCGGAACGGGTCGACGTACGCCGTCGTGACGTCGGGGATGAGCTGCATGTCGGACTCGTGGATGCTCGCGAAGCCGCGGATCGACGAGCCGTCGAACAGCTGGCCGTCGGTGAAGAAAGCCTCGTCGACCGTCGATGCAGGAATGTTGAAGTGCTGCTGAACACCCGGGAGATCGGTGAAGCGGATGTCAAGGAACTTGACGTCGTTCTCCTTGATGTAGCTCAGTACCTCGGACGAATCTTTGAACATGTACGACTCCTGTAATGCGGATCGATGGCTTCACGGCCACTCTGCAGAGTACGGACGGGGGATTTCTCTACGGTATCCGCTTTGTTTCGGGCGTGTTACAGGCGCGAGGGCGTCAGAGCGGCATTTCGCGCTCGGTAGGCTGGGGGAGTGACGGATGCTGTGAACACATACCCCGGTGAACGACTCGGACTCCCCGAATCCGGCTCCGGGAGCATCGCCCGTCCCGGACGCCGCATCGGAGCGCTCCTGATCGACTACACCGCGGCGACGATCATCGCGACCGGATTCCTCGGATTCAACCAGTTCGCACTGCCGACGGAAGCCGGCCTGAGCCAGTTCGCTCCGATGCTGGTGTTCGCCGTGTTGCAGATCGTCTTCATCCCGACCGCCGGCGGCAGCCCGGGACACCGTATCCTCGGCATGCGTCTTGCTCGCATGGACGGGAGCTGGGTCGGTCTGTGGCGTCCGATCGTCCGCACGCTTCTGCTCGTGGTCGTCGTGCCTGCGGTGATCTGGGATGCCGATCAGCGCGGTCTCCACGACAAGGCCGTCGGCACGGTTCTGATCCGCACCTGACCTGCGGCGGGCTGCCGTCAGTCTCGCCCGCGGTTGCGCCGACGTGCTTCGCGCGGGGCTCGTCCGCCGAGGAACGAGCGGGCGGGGTCGACCACGTAGCCGCGGCGCAGCGCCTCCCGGCCGATGAGCATCCGGAAGCCCATCTCGTCGCGGTTGCTCAGGGTGACCTCCGCCAGCACCTCGCGGTCCACCAGCCGGATCAGCAGCTCGACCACGAGGCGTTCCTGGGCGTGCCCGGACGAGCTCCGCACCGCACGACGATCATGGATCGGGCATTCGACGACGACCGCGTCCTCCTGGCTGTCCTGCCAGGGCTTGACCTTGAACCGCACCCACGGCTGCTCGTCCTGTTCGAACTCCACGATGTCGAAAGCATGCAGAGACGACGTGCGCGCACCCGTGTCGATCTTGGCCTTCAGCCAGTCCACTCCGAGATCGGGCAGGCTCACCCATTCTCGCCACCCCGTAAGGGTGTTTGAATGGGGGGTAGTCCTACTCACCTGATACATCCTGGCAGGAAAAATCCCCCGTGAAGATCGCAGTGCTCTCCCGCGCGCCGCAGGCGTACTCCACCCAGCGGCTGCGTGCAGCCGCGCTTCAACGCGGACACAACGTCAAGGTGCTCAACACTCTGCGCTTCGCGATCGATCTCACCGCCGAGGAACCGGACCTGCATTACCGGGGTCGCCAGCTCAGCGACTACGACGCGATCCTCCCGCGCATCGGGAACTCGATCACGTACTTCGGCACGGCCGTCGTGCGCCAGTTCGAGCAGATGGACGTCTACACGCCGAACACGGCGAACGGGATCTCGAGCGCACGTGACAAGCTGCGAGCGAACCAGATCCTCTCGCGCCACAACATCGCGATGCCGCCGACCGCGTTCGTGCGCAACCGCGCCGACGTCCGTCCGGCGATCGAACGCGTGGGCGGGGCTCCGGTCGTGATCAAGCTCCTGGAAGGCACACAGGGGATCGGGGTCATCCTCGCCCCTCAGGTGAAGGTCGCCGAGGCCATCATCGAGACCCTGCACTCCACCAAGCAGAACGTGCTCATCCAGAAGTTCATCTCGGAGAGCCGCGGTCGCGACATCCGGGCGCTGGTCGTCGGTGACCGTGTCGTCGCGGCGATGCGACGATCGGCGGCCGGTGACGAGTTCCGATCCAACGTGCACCGTGGCGGATCGGTCGAGGCCATCGAGCTCGATCCGGTCTATGAGCGTGCGGCCGTGCGCTCGGCCCAGATCATGGGCCTGCGTGTGGCCGGTGTCGACATGCTCGAGGGGGACGACGGCCCGCTCGTCATGGAGGTCAACTCCTCACCCGGGCTGCAGGGCATCGAGACGGCCACCAAGCTCGACGTCGCCGGCGCCATCATCGACTACATCGCCGGTCAGGTCGCCTTCCCCGAGATCGACGTGCGTCAGCGTCTCACCGTCTCGACGGGCTATGGCGTCGCCGAGCTGATGGTCCACGGCGCGGTCGACCTCGTCGGGAAGACCCTGGGGGAGGCCGGGCTCTGGGAACGCGACATCACGGTCCTCACGCTGCACCGAGGAGTCAGTGTCATTCCCAACCCGCGCAAGCACGTCGTCCTGGAAGCCGATGACCGGCTGTTTTGCTTCGGCAAGCTCGACGAGATGCGCTCCATGGTTCCTGAGCGTCGTCGTCGGCGCGCCAAAGTCCGCAGGCTGCCGCGACAGCCTCTCTCCGAGTGAAAGAGAGCGCGGCCACCCTCGCAGGAGGATGGCCGCGCTCGGTGCTTCTGAGGTGCGGAGAGTCAACGAGGACGCTGGGAGCGCACCTTGGTCGGGTCGATGCCCTTCGGGATCGGCAGCGATGACAGCGACTGAGAGACGGAGTCCACGCGGCGGATGACGGCGGCCATCGTGGCCTTGTCGATCGCCTTCGGGAGCTTCTTGATCGTCTTCGAGAGATCGGCGATCGCCACCTCGTCGTCGCCGTGACCGACGTAGAGGACGGTGACCGGGACGCCGTGCGCGACACGCTGTGCCTTGCTGCGCTCCTCGTTCACGAGACGCGTCAATCGGCCGCGTGCACCTTCACCGACGATGACGATGCCTCCGCGCCCGATGGTGCGGTACACAGCCTCCTGGGTCTTCGGGTTGATGCCGACGGGAGTCTCGGATGCCTGCCAGCTGCGCCCGAGGCTCGTGCTGAGCACGTGTCCGGTGGCGCCGGGCATGCCGTCGATCTTGCTGTACATGGCGGAGGTCGAGAGGCGCGTCATCAGGAACAGGGCACCGAGGATGCCGAGCATGAGACCGGTGATCCCCCAGAGGACGAGCGTCCAGATCTGGAAGGGCGGGATGAGATAGCCGGCGACGAGGCCGAGCAGCACGCCGCCGATGAGGATGGCAGCCTGCGCCCACGGCAACCAGGAGTATGCCTCACGTGTGAACCGGAAGAGGGACTTGATCTGGGAGAAGAACCCAGGACGCTTTTCGGGTTCAGGAGCACGCTTTGCCATGAGGACCAGCCTACCGAGTCCCGGAGCCTCCTGATGTCGGCGTTCGCGCGAAGCGGAGGGGACCGGCGCCACCACTCCTGCACATCAGAGGATTCGGCGGAATCCGTCGCGATCATCCCCGGGCACCGGGATCGGGCTGAGGTCTGCGCTGTGATGGAGCAATGGAAGACATCGCGATCGACGACGGCCGGGGCGGGCCGCTCGTACCGGGCGCGCATCGCGTGGTGAGAACGCTCGATGCGACGGAGGGGCCCTTCCCCGGCACTCTCGTCACGAACGGGGACGGCGTCGCCGTGAGAGTGGAAGCGGCGGCGCTCGGCGGGTGGGTGGGATGGGGTTTCTCCGGCGCCGAACACATCGCTGCGCCGATCGATGTCGTCCGGCGCCAGGGAGGGCACGACGTGTTGCTTCCGTGGTGCACCGAGCGTGTGAGCAGCTTCCTGGGCCGCCGTTCGGTGGGAGGAGGGGGCATCACGCCGGGCGAAACCACCACTCTCGTCGTCAGTCTCCTGCGGGGACTCGACGAGTTGGGAGAGGGCATCGACGGCATGCGCACCGGGGCATGGTGGCTGACGGATGGCGGGCGACCGGTGTTCGTGCTGGGGGACGGCACGGACGCGAGGGCGGGGACCGTGGAGATCCTGGAACAGCTGGCGGAGCGCAGTTCAGACAAAGTGCTCAGACGCGCGACCGGTGCGATCGAGGAGGCCCTGCGGAAGGTCATCGCCCAGCCGCGTCTGCCCCGCAGGCTCACCGAGGCGTGGGAGCAGTCGATGCTCGACGTCGCCGCGCCGCAGCCGCTCAAACGCGAGATCCATGCTGCGGAACGAGCGCGGGACGTCGCCCGTGCCGTCGTTCCGCACGTCTCTGGCCTTCACGAAGGGGGGCGACGTCTGCGCGCGGACCGGACTCCGAGCAGGGGGTCGCGTCGCGGAAGCCGCGCGCGGGAGGCGATCGGCGATGCGATGCGCTCATCGATCGGCGAGGTTCTTGCGCGTGTGGATCGCATGAGAGGAACGCAGGCTTCGCGAACCGGTCGCCAGAGCGTACGCCGTGGGCGATCCGCTGAGACTGGGAAGCTGCGTCGACGTTCCCTGCTCGTCGCGGGCGCGGCTGCGGCGCTTGTGCTTGCCGGCGGACTGCTGCTGCCGGAGGGAGAAGCGTCGGGTAAGGGCGCTGACCTGTCTGGTGGCAGTGGTCAGGCGCGGGCATCGTCGTCGCCCGACGATGCGTCTCCGGCGGCCTCGCCTTCCGTGATCGGTGCCCCGGAAGAGAGCGAGGACTCAGCCCCCGAGGGCTCAGAGCCCGAGGAGTCGGCCGCGGGCATCGATCCCGTGGCGGCAGCCTCATCGCTCCTCCGCGCGATCGCGGATTGTCGGGCCGCGGGAGACATCTCGTGCGCAGACGCGGTGTCCGGCGACGCCGCGCGAGTGATGAAGGCCCTCGACGGGCTGCCGCCCTCGGCCGCGGAACTGGTGGATGAATACGGCGACGTCGCGGTGGTGCGCCTCGCATCGGCAGGTCGGGAGGGAGGCGCGGAGGGGGAAGAGGGCGGGGAGGAAGACGAGAGTTCGGATCAGACGATCGTCGTGCTCATCCGCACAGGAGAGAAATGGCTGGTCCGCGACGTCTACGACGTCGCGGACCAGCCAGGATGACTCTTCGCCCGTCAGGCGCCGAGCTGAGCGGCGAACTGTGCCGACTCGAGTCGCGCCTTCACGGCGCCCAGGAAGCGGGCGGCGTCTGCACCGTCGATGATGCGGTGGTCATAGGAGAGAGCGAGGTACACGTACGACCGGACAGCGATCGCGTCGGTGCCTCCGACCTTCACGAGACCCGGACGCTTGACGACCGTTCCGGTGCCCAGGATCGCCGACTGCGGCAAGAACACGACCGGCGTGTCGAACAGGGCACCACGCGAACCGGTGTTGGTCAGCGTGAACGTTCCACCGGCCAGCTCGTCGGGCTTCAGCTTGTTGTCGCGGGTCCGTGCCGCAAGATCGGCGATCTCGTGGGCGATCTGGGCGATGTTCTTCGACGCCGCGTCACGCAGTACCGGCGTCAGCAGGCCCCGCTCGGTGTCGACCGCGATCGAGACGTTCTCGCTGGCCGGGTAGACAATGTTCTCACCGTCGACCGTCGCGTTGACGATCGGGAACGCCTGCAGGGCCTCGGCCGTGGCGAGAGCGAAGAACGGCAGGAAGGAGAGCTTGTCGCCCGTCTTCTCGAGGAACGACGCCTTCACGCTGTCGCGGTAGTCGGCGAGGGCCGTGACATCGACCTCGACGACCGTGGTCAGCTGTGCCGTCTGCTGCATCGACTCGACAGCGCGCTTGGCGAGGACCTTGCGCAGACGCGACATCGGCTGGGTCGTCCCACGAAGAGGCGAGACCTCGAGCGGAGCAGGGGCCGCCGCTGCCGCAGCGGGTGCCGACTTCGCGGTCTCCGCAGCCTTCAGCACGTCTTCCTTGCGGATGCGACCGCCCACACCGGTTCCGGTGACGGAAGCCAGATCCACGCCCTGCTGCGACGCCAGTCGGCGTACGAGCGGGGTTACATAGAGGTTGTCGCTCTCGGTGGGGAGCGCGAGCTTCGATGCGGGCTGAGCGGCGGCAGGCGCCGGAGCAGGAGCAGCGGCAGGGGCCGGTGCAGCGGCAGGCGCCGGAGCAGCAGCGGGTGCCGGAGCAGCCGGGGCCGGTGCAGCGGCAGGCGCCGAAGCAGCGGCAGGCGCCGGAGCAGCAGCGGCGGGTGCGGCGGCAGGGGCCGGTGCAGCAGCGGGTGCCGGAGCAGCAGGGGCCTCGGCAGCGGGCGCTGCTCCGGAACCGACACGTGCGAGCACAGCGCCGACCGCGACGGTCTCGTCCTCGCCGGCCACGATCTCCTGCAGTACGCCGGCGACCGGCGACGGGATCTCGGTGTCGACCTTGTCGGTGGAGATCTCCAGAAGGGCCTCGTCGACGGCGATGGTGTCGCCGACCTGCTTCAGCCAGCGGGTGACGGTTCCCTCGGTGACGCTCTCGCCCAGTTCGGGAAGCACGATGTCTGTCGCATCGCCGGCGGGTGCGGCGGGTGCGGCAGGTGCGGACTCAGCGGCGGGCGCCGGTGCTTCTGCGGCGGGGGTCGGAGCCTCTGCAGCCGGGGTCTCTTCGGCAGCGGGAGATGCCTCCGCTGGCGCTTCTTCCGCAGCGGGTGCGGCGGCGGCGGGAGCATCTGCGGCCGGAGCCGCGGCGCTGCCATCGCCGATGCGCGCGAGGAGCGCGCCGACCTCGACGGTCTCGTCCTCGGCCACGAGGATCTCCTCGATCACGCCGCTGACGGGGGAGGGGATCTCGGTGTCGACCTTGTCGGTCGAGATCTCGAGCAGGCCCTCGTCCGCCTGCACGGTGTCTCCCACCTGCTTGAGCCAGCGGGTGACCGTACCCTCTGTGACGCTCTCGCCGAGAGCGGGGAGGACGACGGATGTGCTCATGACTGAGTCTCCTTCAGGAAGTTGTATGACGCTTGTCTAGCTTAGTGACTCGGGCACCGGTTGGTGCTCAGAGGGCGTGCAGGGGCTTGCCGGCCAGGGCGAGGAAGGCCTCGCCGAGTGCCTCGCTCTGGGTCGGGTGCGCGTGGATCAGGGGAGCGATGTCCTCCGGGTGCGCCTCCCAGGCGACGGCGAGCTGCCCCTCGGTGATGAGCTCGCCGACACGGTCGCCGAGCAGGTGCACACCGATGACGGGGCCGTCTTTGAGGCGGACGACCTTCACGAGACCACCCGTTCCGATGATCTCGCTCTTGCCGTTCCCGGCGAGGTTGTACTCGTAGGCGACGATCGCGTCCGCGCCGTGTTCAGTAGCGGCGACTTCCTCGGTAACTCCGACCGACGCGACCTCGGGGCTGGAATAGGTGACCTTGGGGATCTGCAGATCGGGAACGTTGACGGGGGAGAGGCCGGCGATCCGTTCGGCGACGGCGATGCCCTGCTGGAATCCGCGGTGCGCGAGCTGGAGGCCGGGGACGATGTCGCCGACGGCCCAGAGCCCCGGGACCCCGGTGCGCAGGTCTTCGTCGACGATCACGAAGCCGCGGTCCAGAGTGACACCGGCCTCTGCGAAGCCGAGGTCGGCCGTCGCCGGCCCGCGTCCGACGGCGACGAGCAGGTAGTCGGCCGTGAACTCCTTGCCGTCCTCGAGCGTGACCGTGACGGACGAGTCGTCCTGCGTGGCCGTCTGGAAGCGGGTCCCGAGGGAGTACTGGATACCACGGCGGCGGAATGCCCTCTCCAGGCCCTTGCTGAGCGCGATGTCCTCGTTCGGGACGAGGTGCGGCAGCGCTTCGATGATGGTGACCTCGGAGCCGAAGGAGCGCCAGACGCTCGCGAACTCGACGCCGATGACACCACCGCCGAGGATCAGGACGCGGTCGGGGACGACGTCCAGAGCGAGCGCCTGCTCGCTGGTAAGGATCCGTCCGCCGATCTCGAGGCCGGGGAGCGATCGGCTGTACGAACCGGTCGCGAGCACGACGTCTGCACCGACGTAGATGTCATCGCCGACGCTGATGCTGCGGTCTGGATTCAGTCGACCGAGCCCGGTGACGGTGGTGATGCCGCGAGCTTTGACGAGACCTTCGAGACCCTTGAACTTCTTGGCGACGATGCCCTCGCGATACGTGCGGACGCCGACGGGGTCGATGCCTTCCAGGGACGCCGTCACACCGACCGACGCGGCATCGCGCACATGCTCGGCGACCTCGGCCGCATGCAGGAGTGCCTTGGTCGGGATGCAGCCGCGGTGCAGGCAGGTGCCGCCGACCTTGTCCTTCTCGATCAATGCGACGGACTTGCCGAGCTCACTCGCGCGCAATGCAGCGGCATAGCCGCCGCTTCCGCCGCCCAGGACGACGATGTCGAAGGTGTGGGTTGTCATATGTCATGCCTCCGTGTGGGATGCTTCGGCGAAGGCGACGATCGATCGGACCATCGCCCCTGTGGGGCCCTTCTCGGTGAAGCCGTACGGGGCGCCGGCGTGTTCGCCGGAGCCCGCGATGTCGAGGTGCACCCAGGGGATGCGCGGGGCGTCCTCGGCCTCCGACGTGCGCCCGACGAACCGGCGCAGGAACAGGCCGGCATAGGAGGCACCGCCCATCCGGTCGCCCATGTTGGCGTTCTGGAGATCGGCGATGGGGGACTCGAGCGACTCCTCCATGTACTCCGGCAGCGGCATGTGCCAGGCCGGTTCGTCGACCTGTGCGGTCGCGGAGATGAACGCGGAGACCGTCTCGACGTCGCCGAAGACACCGGTGTGCCGGTGGCCGAGCGCGGCGACGATGGCACCCGTGAGGGTCGCCACGTCGATGATGACGTCGGGATTCTCTCGGCTCGCGGCGACCAGACCGTCCGCCAGGACGAGGCGGCCCTCAGCGTCGGTGTTCTGCACCTCCACCGTGGTGCCGTCGAGGATGCGGATGACGTCGCCGGGGCGCAGAGCGCGGCCCGAGGGCATGTTGTCGGTGATGCAGAGCCAGGCCGTCACGTGGACAGGGAGCCCGAGAGTCGCGATCGCGCGGATCGCGGCGAGAGATGTCGCTGCTCCGGCCATGTCGAACTTCATGCCGACCATCGATGCGGCGGGCTTCAGCGACAGCCCGCCGGTGTCGAAGGTGATGCCCTTGCCGACCAGCGCGATGTGTCGCGATGCGTCGGCGGGGGAGTAGTCGAGGCGGACCAGGCGCGGGGGGCGGTCGGAGCCCTGCCCCACGCCGAGGATGCCCCCGAAGCCCTGATCGGCGAGGTCTTTCTCGTCGAGGATCTCGACCGTGACGTCGAGGTCGGCGACGCTGTCGGCAGCGCTCTGGGCGAGCTGGGCAGGGCTCTGCCACTCGGCGGGAACGTTCACGAGGTCCTTGACGAGGGCGACGGCGTCGCCGAGGACCTGAGCATGCTCGGCGTCCTCGTCGTCGAGGGCGGCGTGCAGGGTGATCGTGGTGGCGCGAGCCTTGCCCTTCTCCGTGCGGTACCCGTCGAATTTGTGTCCGCCGAGCACGGCGCCTTCTGCTGCCGGCACGGCGAAGGACTCCAGGCCGTCGGCGAGGGCGATGGCGACGTGCTCGAAACCGGCGAGGGTGCGCAGCGCTGTCCCGGTCGCATTGCGCACCGCAGCGGGATCGGGCGCGTTGCCGACGCCGACGACGGCCAGCGGCAACGACGTCACCTCCGGGGCGTACACGCGTGCGAACGATCCAGCGGAGCCGGTGAAGCCGATACCGGCCAACGCATCGGCGAGGCCGGGATAACCGGCCAGTGAATCCGCCGAATCAGGGAGAGCGGCGACGACGAGCACTGCGGCATCTGCAGCGCTTCCGGGGAACTGAGCGGTGGTGTGCGAGAGCACGGGAAGCGTCATGCCTCCATCCTAGGATCTCTGTCGCAGCATGGTCGCGCGCCCTCGTGGCGCGTGTTCGCTCTCAGCATGATGCTCCGCGCCCCGGCCCCCAGCCCTGCTCGTAGCATGGACACATGCCCTTCTCCGGTGAGATCCACGAACGCGTCGCGAATGCGCCGACAGTGCCGCACGGCCTGCCCCTGGTGCTCCTTCTCACCGGTTTCACCGACGCGGGCAGCGCGGTGTCCGGCCTGATCGACCACCTGAGGGAGACCGCGTCGCCGGAAACCGTCGTGGTGTTCGACAACGATGCGCTGCTGGACTATCGCGCCCGTCGACCGGTGATCGCCTTCGACCAGGACCATCTCACCGAATTCCGGCCGCCGCGTCTCGAGCTGTCGCTTGCGACGGACGCGCTCGGTCGTCCCTTCCTGCTCCTCGCCGGGTACGAGCCCGACTTCGCGTGGAACCGCTTCGCGAGCACCGTCCTCGCCCTGGCGGCGGAGTTCGAGGTGTCGGGACTGCACTGGGTGCATTCGATCGCCATGCCTGTTCCGCACACACGTCCGATCGGTACAACCGTGAGCGGCAATCGCCGTGAGCTCACGGTCGCGCACTCCGTCTGGCGTCCGCGCACCCAGGTGCCGGCGACCGCCGGTCACCTCCTCGAGTTCCGGTTCGTCGAGCGCGGCGACCCCGCCGTCGGATTCGTGCTCCTCGTGCCGCACTACCTCGCCGAGACCGAGAATCCAGAAGCGGTGATCGCCGCGGCAGAGAGGCTGATGGCCTCGACCGGTCTGGTGCTGATGCTGGACGCCGTTCAGGAGCGCCGCGAGGACTACCTGGCGCGCGTCGACGAGCAGGTCGCCGGGAACGATGAGCTGCAGCAGATGGTGCACAACCTCGAGCGCCGATATGACGCGTACATGGCGGGACGCAATCCCGATGACGATTCGTACGACGAGGGCGGGTTCAGTGAGCGGGACCTTCCCAGCGCCGACGAGCTCGCTGCGGAACTGGAGCGCTACCTGGCGTCGCGTCCGTCGGGCGACGAGGACAAGCCCGGTCGCAACTGACACGGATCCGCGAGAACTTCGTCGTAATGCATCCGCATCGCCACACGTGTGCGATACTAGGACTCTGACCCGTTGTCAATCAGTGTTTTCGAGCGCTGGACTTGACAAGGGTCTTACTAGTGTCCGAAATGTCCCGGGGCTACACAGCAGCTCCGTGAAAGGCGAAACGTGACTCCTGCCACGACGAAGAACACCCGGACGAAGAAGGCTGCCGAAGAGACGACCGCCGACGCTCCGGTCGAGGCCGATGCGCCCGAGAAGCCCGCGCCCCTGAGCGCGGCGAAGCGTGCTGCCGCGAAGCGCGCCCCCGTCAAGAAGAAGAAGTCCGAGGACGTCGTCGAAGAAGACGAGGCCCCCGCCGCTGCTGCGGTCGAGGACGACGAGGACGAGGACGCGAAGCCGAAGTTCACCGAGCCGCTGCCGACCGGCGCGATCGTCATCTCGTCGAACGACGATGAAGACGTTCCCGTCTACTCGACGCAGATCACCGGTGCGACTGCCGACCCTGTCAAGGACTACCTGAAGCAGATCGGAAAGGTCGCGCTCCTGAACGCGGCCGAAGAGGTCGAGCTCGCTATGCGCATCGAGGCGGGTCTGTTCGCCGAGGAGAAGTTGTCGGCGATGACCGCGGCCGAGAAGACGAGCCAGCTCGGACTCGACCTGCAGTGGGTCGCCCGCGACGGACAGCGTGCCAAGAGCCACCTGCTCGGCGCGAACCTCCGACTCGTCGTCTCGCTCGCCAAGCGCTACACGGGCCGCGGCATGCAGTTCCTGGACCTGATCCAGGAGGGCAACCTCGGCCTCATCCGCGCGGTCGAGAAGTTCGACTACACCAAGGGCTTCAAGTTCTCGACGTACGCCACGTGGTGGATCCGCCAGGCGATCACCCGTGCGATGGCCGACCAGGCCCGCACGATCCGCATCCCGGTGCACATGGTCGAGGTCATCAACAAGCTCGCGCGAGTGCAGCGTCAGATGCTGCAGGATCTCGGCCGCGAACCCACGCCGGAAGAGCTCAGCCGTGAGCTCGACATGACGCCCGAGAAGGTCGTCGAGGTGCAGAAGTACGGCCGCGAGCCGATCTCGCTGCACACGCCGCTGGGTGAAGACGGCGACAGCGAGTTCGGCGACCTGATCGAGGACACCGAGGCCGTGGTTCCGGCCGACGCGGTGGGCTTCACCATGCTGCAGCGTCAGCTGGAGCAGCTGCTCGACTCGCTCTCCGAGCGCGAAGCCGGCGTGATCCGGATGCGCTTCGGCCTGGGCGACGGTCAGCCGAAGACTCTCGACCAGATCGGCGACACCTTCGGCGTGACGCGTGAGCGCATCCGTCAGATCGAGTCGAAGACCATGGCGAAGCTCCGGCACCCGAGCCGTTCGCAGTCCCTGCGGGACTACCTCGAATGAGCCAGGCGAACGACGGCAAGGCGCTCGAGGCGAGCGTCGACGGCAAGAGCTATGCGCGTATCCCGCTGCGTACCCGTGTGGTCATGCCCGAGGACGACCTCGATGCGATCATCACGGAGTACGCCAAGGACGCCGTGCAGCCGGGCGACCTGCTGTTCGTGACCGAGAAGATCGTGGCGATCACCCAGGGGCGGTCGTACCGTCTCGACGAGATCAAGCCGCGCAAGCTCGCCCTGTTCCTCTCCAAGTACGTCACCCGCACGCCGTACGGCATCGGGCTCGGCATGCCGGAGACGATGGAGATGGCGCTGCGGGAATGCGGCACTCCGCGGATCCTGTTCGCGTCGGCCGTGGCAGCGGTCACCAAGGCGTTCGGTCGTCGTGGTGACTTCTACCGCATCGCGGGTGACAAGGCGCGGGCCATCGACGGTCCCACCAAGCACACCATCCCTCCGTACAACGAGGCTGTCGTGCTCGGACCGAAGGATCCCGACGGCGTGGCCGCGCGGCTGAAGGCACTGATCGGTGGCCAGGCAGAAGTGGCAGTGGTCGATATCAACGACCTCGGCGGCAACATCCTCGGGTCGACGCTCGACAAGGACGGCGAGCGTCGTCTGGTCAAGATCCTCGGGGACAACCCGCTCGGACAGGGGCTCGAGTCCACACCGCTCGGCATCGTCCGCGCAGTCTGACCTCTGTCATCTGATCCGCTCAGAACGACGACGAAGGCCCCGGATGCTCGGCATCCGGGGCCTTCGTCATCTCTGTCTCAGAAACCGATGACTTCGCGGTACCGAGGTTTGTGGCCCGTGCGGATACCGGTGACGCTGGGCTTGTTCTCGTAGACTCCGGCGCCCCAGTTGCCCTCGACGAGGACGGGACCGTCCGGGGAGACGACGATGTCCCAACCGACGTACTGCACCTGGGGCACGACGCGGGCGACCTCGTCGATGAACGCGCGCACCTCGTCCATGTAGGGCAGCTGGAAGTCGGCGATGCGGAAACCCGAGTCCGGGTGCGTCTCGTGCACGTGCCCGTGCGAGTCGTACCCGGCACCGACGGCATGACCGTTCTCGTCGAGCATCGTGTAGAAGCCGCCGAAGGTCATCTGATCGCTCACCGCACCGCGACCGAACTTCTGGGCCATGGCGAGGATGTGCGCCTTCTCACCATCGAAGAACGCCGTGATGCGGGTGGTGTTCACCGTGCCGGGGCACACGGCCGCAAGCGCGTCGTGCTGGCGGATCACCTCTTCGATCAGCAGCTCGCCTCGAGCGAGGAGCCCCTGGTGGAACTCGTTCCAGTCGGTGATGTCGGCGGCGTGATAGCGATGCACTCCGGTTCCGGCCTGTCCCACAGGTTCCTTCGTGACGATCGTGCCGAGTCGCTGTGTGAACTCGCGCACCGCGTCGGCGTTGCCCTGGTCGACGACCATCCATTCGCGGTGCAGGTGGTCGGAGAACTGCTTGTCGAACTCGACCTTGTCCTGGAAGATCCAGCGGTAGTCAGGGTGGTCATACCGCTGCGAGAGCTGGTTCGAGACGGGATGCGTCATGTAGGTGTCGCGCTCGGCCTTCGTCAGCATCGCGAAGTCGTAGTCGATGTAGTCCTGGAACCCGACGTTGTGGCGCGCGGCCGACCAGAGCATGTCCACGACGATGGCGGGGACGGCCTTGTGATGCTGAGCGGATGCCTCCTTGGCGCGTTCCACCACCGATCCGACGTCGATGCGGCGGGCACGTCCCATCAGATAGCGGATGCGGGGCGCGAGGGAAAGACGAGACATGAGGCTCCAGGGTCGGGGTCCCCACCAGTCTACGGGGGCCGGGACGGCCGACCTGAGAGCCGGAAGCTAGGGTGGAAGACGTGTGTGAGACGACTTCCAGCGCCCTGCCGCGTGCGATGATCTCCCGTTCGGCCCTGGCCGCGGGCGCCTTTGCTGCCGTGTCGGCAGGCGGCCGAGTCGCCGATCTACGGCGTGACGCCTGGGGTCATGGTGTTCTCGCCGTCGCGCAGCTCGTGACGGCCGCAGGAGCCGAGCGAGTGCTCGTCGACGCCCGCGGAGAGGTGGAGGCGTTGCAGCTCGAGGGAATCGACGGCGCCACGACGGGTGAGCCGGACATCGACGCGACGCTCCTCTACGGTCTTCCTGATGCGACCGGACGCACGAGGACGCGACCGGTGATGCGGCTGACGGGTCGCGTCCTCTCCACCAAGGGGCTCCGGCCGGGAGACGCCGTCTCCTACGGTTACACCTACCGCGCCTCGCGTGAGACCACGGTGGCGCTGGTGACCGGTGGGTACGCCCAAGGCATCGTGCGCGCGCTCGGAAACCATGCCGAGGTCGAGATCGACGGCGCAGCTCGCCCCATCGTCGGCCGTGTCGCCATGGACGTCTGCGTCGTCGACCTCCAAGGCGCGGATGCCGAGGCGGGCGCGGAGGTCACGTACTTCGGCGGCGAGGGTCAGGCGGGATCCGCCATCGCGCACTGGGCCGCCGTCACCGGAATGAGCCCGGCGGAACTCGTCACCGTCGCCGGCGCACATGCCGTGCGGGGGTGGGAGGCTTGAGCCGTCCGGAGCTGCGCCTGAGCAGCAGCACGTTCCGGGCGAACATCGACGCGGTACGCGCCCGAGTGGCGCCGTCGACGTTGATGCTCGTGCTCAAGGACGACGCGTACGGCCACGGACTCTCGTGGGCCGTCGAGTCCGCGGCCGACGCGGGCGTCACGTGGTTCGGCAGCTATGACATCCGTACCGGGTTGACCGTGCGCAGGATCGCCGGCGGCGACGCCAGGATCTTCGCGTGGGTGACGTCGACGGACGCCGAGATCGACGACGCCCTCATGCAGAGGCTCGACCTCGGCGTCGGCACGAGCGACTACCTTCGGCGGATCATCACGCGCGCAGAGGCGCTCGGCACGCCCGCGCGCGTGCACCTGAAGATCGACACCGGCCTTCATCGCAATGGCATCCTGCCCGACGACTGGGCTGCGGCCGTCGCTGTCGCGCGCGACGCCGAGCGCGCAGGACTCCTGGAGTTCGAGGGGGTGTGGAGCCATATCGCCGAGGCGAGCGACGCGGACGACGACGTCGCACAATCGGTGTTCCTCGAAGCGGTCCGTACCGTGGCGGATTCGGGGACGACCCCTGCCGCGCTTCACCTGACCGCGTCGGCGGCGTCCTGGTGGCGCCCCGAACTGCGCGGAACGGTCTCGCGCATCGGAGCCTTCTGTTATGGCATCCGATCCGCAGACGGACCGGAACTGGAAGGCATCCTCCCGGCTGCGAGCCTCGTCGCGCCCGTCATCAGCGTCCAGCGGGACGACGTGACCATCGGCATCGGCAGTTTCGACGGATTCCCTTCGACACTGGCCGGAAGTCGCGTCGGCACATCTGCCGGAACGCGCACCCTCACGTCGGTGGGACATACGACGTCGACTGTCGAAGGCTGGGCAGGAGCGAGAGCGGGGGATCAGGTCGTGGTCTTCGGCGCCGGGACGCACGGAGAGACGTCGGCGACGACTCTCGCTGAGCGTATCGATACCGTGGGAGAAGAGATCCTCACCCGGCTCACATCACGTGTGCGGAGAGTCGTCGCCGATTGATTCGTGTGCGCTGACCGCAGCCGACTGACCGGGACCAGTCGACGTGCGTCAGGATGCGATCAGACCGTCTCGACGAGGCGGGCGGTCTCGTCGTGCCAGCTGGTCGCGATGCTGCGGAGCTTCTCTTCGTACTTGCGGCCGTGGTGGGCGCAGAACAGGAGCTCGGATCCGTTGACCTCAGCGGCGATGTACGCCTGAGCGCCGCATGAATCACAGCGATCCATGGCGGTCAGGCGGAACTCGACGGTGGAGGTGTCACGTTCGGTCGTTGCGTTCATCTCGGTGCCTCCTCGGGTGTCGGCTTCGCTGGGGGATTTGGTCAATACAACCACGCCCCACCTGTGCGCATGCCCGGTTTGCGGCGTGTTTCGCTCAGCGCGTACGCGACGCCCGTCGAGTGGCCCTCCGCGGGGAGTGTCTGCGGAGCCGGAACGACTCGCGAGATTAGACTCGGAGATTGTGAATGCCGAGTACTCCGCCCATCATCTCCAGGTGCTTGAAGGCCTCGAGGCCGTCCGCAAGCGCCCAGGGATGTACATCGGGTCGAACGGGTCGCCCGGACTCATGCACTGCCTCTGGGAGATCATCGACAACTCCGTCGACGAGGCGGTGGCCGGCAACGGCACGAAGATCGACATCATCCTGCATGCCGACGGCAGTGTCGAGGTCCACGACCGTGGCCGCGGCATCCCGGTGGACGTCGAACCGCGCACCGGTCTGACCGGCGTCGAGGTGGTCTATACCAAACTGCACGCCGGTGGGAAGTTCGGCGGCGGGTCGTACGCGGCATCCGGTGGTCTGCATGGTGTCGGCGCCTCCGTGGTGAACGCGCTCTCCGAGCGCCTGGACGTCGAGGTCGATCGCGGCGGCAAGACCTACGCCATGTCGTTCCATCGTGGCGAACCGGGGGTCTTCGCAGACTCCGGAGAGAAGCGTCCCGACGCGCCGTTCACTCCCTTCCAGGAGAAGAGCGAGCTCCGTGTCATCGGCAAGGCGCCCCGCGACGTGACCGGTACGCGGGTTCGCTACTGGGCCGATCGGCAGATCTTCACCAAGGACGCGGCCTTCCAGCTCTCCGAGCTCGAGACCCGCGCCCGACAGACGGCGTTCCTCGTCCCGGGCCTCGAGATCGAGGTCGCCGACAAGCGGACGAATCGTCCGGATGCTCCCGAGCTCGGCTCCGAGGATGCGGATGCCACCGGGACGGTGACGTCCTACCTCTATGAGGGCGGGATCTCGGAGTTCGTCGACTACCTCGCGGTCGATCCGCCGGTGACCGACAACTGGCGCATCCAGGGGGAGGGGACGTTCAAGGAGACCGTTCCCGTTCTGCAGGCCGACGGGCACATGGTCGCTACCGAGGTGGAGCGCGTGTGCGCCGTCGACATCGCGCTGCGGTGGGGCACCGGTTACGACACGCGCGTGCGGTCGTTCGTCAACATCATCGCGACGCCCAAGGGCGGAACCCATCAGCAGGGCTTCGAGCAAGAACTCCTCAAGGTTCTCCGCACCCAGGTCGAGCAGAACGCGCGTCGTCTCAAGGTCGGCAACGACAAGCTCGAGAAGGACGACGTCCTCGCGGGCCTCACAGCGGTGCTCACGGTGAACGTGCCCGAGCCGCAGTTCGAGGGGCAGACGAAGGAGATCCTCGGCACTCCGGCCGTCCGGCAGATCGTCGCCCAGGTGATCCGCAAGGACCTGGCCCAGCGATTCAGCTCGACCAAGCGCGACGACAAGAACCAGGCGTCGCAGCTGCTCGACAAGATCGTCTCGGAGATGAAGGCGCGCGTGTCGGCACGTGCGCACAAGGAGACGCAGCGCCGCAAGAACGCACTGGAGTCGTCGACCCTTCCGACGAAGCTCGTCGACTGCCGCACGAACGATGTCGAACGCAGCGAGCTCTTCATCGTCGAGGGAGACTCGGCGCTCGGCACCGCCAAGAACGCGCGCAACAGCGAGTTCCAGGCGCTGCTGCCGATTCGGGGAAAGATCCTCAACGTGCAGAAGGCGTCGGTCGGCGACATGTTGTCGAATGCGGAGTGCGCGTCGATCATCCAGGTGATCGGTGCAGGCTCCGGCCGGACCTTCGACATCGATGCGGCTCGCTACGGCAAGATCATCCTGATGAGCGATGCCGATGTCGACGGCGCCCACATCCGCACCCTCCTGCTCACCCTGTTCTTCCGCTACATGCGGCCGCTGATCGAGCACGGCCGCGTGTTCGCCGCCGTCCCGCCGCTGCACAGGATCATCGTGATGAACCCGGGCTCGAAGCCGAACGAGACGATCTACACCTACAGCGAGCAGGAGATGCACACGCTGCTGGCGAAGCTCCGCAAGGCGGGCAAGCGCTGGCACGAGCCGATCCAGCGGTACAAGGGCTTGGGTGAGATGGACGCAGAACAGCTGGCGAACACCACGATGGACCGTTCCGGACGGCTGCTGCGTCGCGTGCGCATGGAGGATGCGGAGGCCGCGGGCCGCGTGTTCGAGCTCCTGATGGGCAACGAGGTCGCCCCGCGCCGCGAGTTCATCATCGACTCCTCCGACCGGCTGTCGCGCGAGTCGATCGACGCCTGAGCCCCGGAGACACGGAAGAAGCCGGCACGGGTCATCCCTTGCCGGCTTCTTCGCTGCAGGCGGTCACCCCGCCTGCGGAGCACTCAGACCAGGGTGCGGCCGATGCTGCCGATCACGCCTTCGACGGGCTGTCCGGAGGCATCGCGACGCGCGCCCGTCTCGGGAAGCTTGCGCACGGCACCGGTCGGATCGACCGCCAGCGGTGGCTGGGGCCCGACCCACGCGACCGTGAGGCGATCCTCACCCTTCAGGAATGCGTGCGCGCGCACGCCGCCCGTGGCGCGGCCCTTGGCCGGGTACTCGGTGAACGACGAGACCTTCGCGCGCCCCGGCTCCGTGCCGGGAAGCGCGCTGTCGCCTCCGGAGACGGTGGCGACGACCGACTCGGTGGCGGGATCGACGACACCGAAGAAGAGGACCGATGCCCCGGAGCTGAGCTTGACGCCAGCCATGCCGCCGGCCGGCGCTCCCTGCGGGCGCACGGCGGAGGCCGAGAAGTGCAGCAGCTGCGCGTCGGTCGTGACGAACACCAGTTCGGCGTCGTCCGGCGCCTCGGCCGCGCCCACCACCGTGTCGCCCTGCTTCAGGCCGATGACCTCGAGGTCGGGCCGCACGGGAAGCGCTGACGGGACGATGCGCTTGACCGTACCCTGGGCGGTGCCGATGGCGATCGGCGTATCGCTGTCGAACCGCACGAAACCGAGAACCCGCTCGCCCTTCGTCGTGATCCCGAGGTAGTCGCGCAACGGCGTGCCGGCAGCGAGCTGAACCGAGGTGGCAGGCACGGAAGGCAGGTCGACGGGGGAGAAGCGGACGACGCGTCCGAGGTTCGTGAGCGCTCCGAGCTCGGCCCTGACCGTGGTCTCGACCGTGGTCAGGATCGCGTCGTGCTTGCTACGACGTGCCGGGGAAGTGAGCTCCTGCCCTTCGCCGAGGTCGACTCGGACCGTGCGCCCGGTGGTCGAGAGGATGAGCACCGTGGGGGCGTCGGCGATCTGCAGGTCGACCGCGCCCTTGGTGGCGCGGGGCTTGGGCGGTGCGGCGTTCATGAGCAGTGTGCGCCGGGGCGTGCCGTACGCGTCGGCCGCGGCATCGAGTTCCTTCGCGACCGCGGCGCGCAGCAGCACGGGGCTCCCCAGCAGTTCGCGGAGGGCAGCGATCTCGGCCAGCAACGCGTCTCGTTCGGTCTCGAGCTCGATGCGGGAGAACTTCGTCAGACGGCGCAGACGCAGCTCGAGGATGTACTCCGCCTGCAGCTCGCTCAGATCGAAGACCGAGCGCAGGCGGGTGCGGGCCTGCTCCGAGTCGTCGGATGAGCGGATGACCTGGATGACCTCGTCGATGTCGAGGATCGCGATGAGCAGCCCCTCGACGAGGTGCAGACGCTCCTCGCGCCGCTTCAGGCGGTAGCGGCTGCGCCGGGTGATGACCTCGAGGCGGTGGCCCACGTAGACGCTCAGCATCTCCTTGAGCCCGAGCGTGCGCGGCTGGCCTTCGACCAGAGCGACGTTGTTGATGCTGAACGAGTCTTCCAGCGGCGTCAGACGGTAGAGCTGTTCGAGGACGGCGTTCGGGTCGAAGCCCGTCTTGATGCCGATCGCGACGCGGAGTCCGTGGTTGCGGTCGGTGAGGTCGGTGACGTCGCTGATGCCCTGCAGCTTCTTCGACTGCACGGCGTCGCGGATCTTCTCCAGCAGACGCTCGGGGCCGACCATGTACGGCAGTTCCGACACGATGATGCCGGTGCGCCGAGGGCCGAGGGGCTCGATCGAGGTCTTCCCTCGGACCTTGAGCGCACCGCGTCCGTTCGTGTAGGCGTCTTTGACCCCGTCCAGTCCCATCAGGATCCCGCCCGACGGGAAGTCCGGACCGGGAACGAACTCCATCAGGTCCTCGGTGGTCGCGTCCGGGTTCTCCAGGAGATGCGTGGCGGCCGCGACGACCTCGATCAGGTTGTGGGGCGCCATGTTGGTCGCCATGCCGACCGCGATGCCGCTCGCTCCGTTGACCAGGAGGTTCGGGAAAGCAGCGGGCAGGACAGCCGGCTGTTGGAACTGGCCGTCGTAGTTCGGGATGAAATCGACGACGTCCTCGTCGAGGTTCTCGGTGAGCGCGAGGGCGGCGGCGGCGAGCCGTGCCTCCGTGTATCGAGCCGCGGCCGGACCGTCGTCGAGGGAGCCGAAGTTGCCGTGTCCGTCGACCAGAGGGACGCGCAGCGCCCACTCCTGCGCGAGGCGCACCAGCGCGTCGTAGATCGCGGAGTCGCCGTGGGGGTGGAGCTTTCCCATGACCTCGCCGACCACGCGGGCGCTCTTGACATGACCGCGGTCGGGGCGAAGGCCCATCTCGGCCATCTGGTACAGGATGCGGCGTTGCACCGGCTTCAGACCATCGCGCGCATCGGGGAGCGCGCGCGAGTAGATCACCGAGTATGCGTACTCGAGGAACGAGCCCTGCATCTCGGTGGAGAGGTCGATGTCCTGGATGCGCTCCTCGACAGGCTCGGGCGGCGGGGTTTTCGGCATGGACTTCCTGAAGGCATACGGGAGCCTGTGTCAGACTGGCTCGGATGTCCTTCATGCTACCGTCCGCGTCGCCGAGTGCCCGGAGTGTCGTCGGGGTGGCGGACGACCTGCTCGCCGCCCTCCGCGGCGAATCGGCGCTGTTGCCGCGCGCAGACTCGGCCGTGCTCGTCGTGATCGACGGGCTCGGAGCGATCAGTCTGCGGGCACACGCCGGTCACGCACGTGCGTTGACGGCGGGGATGGCGAAGAAGGACGTCGCGCAGTCGGTCTTCCCCTCCACCACCGCGGCGGCGCTGACCAGCATCGTCACCGGTGTCTGGCCGGGGGAGCACGGCCTCGTCGGCTACCGAGTGCTCGATCCGACCCGCGACGTGCTCGTCAACCAGCTCAGCGGCTGGGAGACCGACGGGATCGACCCGTATACGTGGCAGGCGGCTCCCACGATCTTCGAGCGCGCCGGTGGTGCCGGCCACGAGAGTTTCGCCGTGGGGTTCGCCGGATACGCGCACAGCGGCTTCACCAAAGCCACTCTCCGAGGTGCCGAGTTCGTCGCAGCCACCACAGCGGCGTCGCGTATCGAAGCCGCCTATGCGCTCGCTCAGTCCCATCCGGGCTCGCTGGTCTACTGCTACCTTCCAGAGGTCGACAAGGCCGGCCACAAGTACGGCATCGCCTCGTCCGAATGGGTCGCGGCGCTCGAGGACGTCGATGCCGCTCTTTCCGCACGGGTGCCCCCGGGCGTCGGGGTCGTGGTCACGTCGGATCATGGGATGGTCGATGTGGCGCCGAACCGACAGATCGTGCTCGAAGCGGACTACCTCGAAGGCGTCCGACACGTGGGTGGTGAACCGCGGATGCTGCACGCCTATCTGGAGCCCGATGCGGATGGCGTCTCGCTGGTATCGCGCTGGCGTGCGGATCTCGAGGGGGTCGCCGATGTCGTCACCCGCGAGGAGGCCGTGCGTGCGGGCCTCTTCGGACCCACGGTCTCCGAGGCAGCCTCGCCTCGGATCGGTGACGTGCTCGCGATCGCGCGTGGGTCGTGGGCGGTCTATGACGGCACGGCTGCGGACCAGCGCGGTCGCGGAATGGTCGGCCAGCACGGTGCACTCACACCGGAGGAGCGGCAGGTCCCCGTCGTCAGGCTCGGCGCTTTCGCTCGCTGACGACGATCGCCCGGTATGCTCTCCGGCACGACTTCCCGGCGAGCACTCTCAGGCCGGTCTCACTCGTCCGTTCGTGCGCCGAAGACGATCTCGTCCCAAGAGGGCATGGCGTTGCGACGACGTCTCCGACCTGTGGATTCGCCGGAATCCGAGTTGGTCGTCTGAGGCGCGGGCTGCGGAGACTGCGGCTCGTCGTCCGGCTGCTCCAGGACCTCGAAGAGTGAGATCGGGCTCTGATCGGCCCGATCTGCGTCCGTGGGCTCATCCAGCAGCGGCGCGGTCTCGCGCTGGCCGCGACGACGGCGGAGAGCTTCGAGAAGGTCTGCGGTCTCGGGGCTCGTCGTCTGTGATGCCGGTGCGCGTTTGATCGCCGCGTCCTGTGCGGCCGCGTCGGAACGCTCGGGAAGGGAGGGATCCTCGATCTCGGCGTCGGGAGCAGGGAGCAGACGGGGGCCGAATGCGCCGGAGTCGAAGCGGCTCTCGTCCTTGTACGGAGAGGTGATCCGTTCTGCGTCCACGGCCCGCAGGCGGGGGATGAGTCCCTCGGGCAGCGAGCCCTGGCGGGACAGCTGCGTGGCGTCCGCATTGAGCGGCGAGAGGGCGCTGCGGCGGGGATCGAAGCTCCAGCGGGCGTCGTGCTCGACGTCGTTGGCGGTGAACTCGAGCTTGATGGTCCAGCCCGAGTCCTCCTTCCAGCTCGCCCAACGCTCCGACGTCGCTTCGACCTCCGCGAGCTTGGCGCGGACGGCAACTCCGAAGGTGGGCTGCGCGTCGGGCTCGACCTCGCTGCCGATGAGAACGGGAACGGCGAGGGCCTGGCCGATGACGTGCTCGCGTTCGGCCAGGACGGGGCCTTCGAAACGGGCGACGTCGTCGACGCTGATACCCAGGAGCTCGGCAACCTCCGGAGCCGTGAGACCGGCTCGGATCTGCGCCTGGATATCACGCGGACTCGCGGCGAGCTTCTGTGCCGTCGGCTCACTCTGACGGGTGGCGCGACGGATCTCGCGCTGCAGCATGTCGTCGATGGGCAGCGCGAACCGCTCGCCCGACTCGGTCGCGAGTACGAGGACTCCTGCTTCTGTGCCGACGATGGTGACGTTTTCCATGCGAATGCCCCTCTGATGGGTGTCTCATCATGGTGTCACGCATGGGGCATCCGGGCCGGGAATACCCTGGGCGTGCCGTGAGTTTGTTCAGGCGAACGGGCGAGCATTTGCGTTATGTCGTCCGGTCGTGCAAACTATGGCCGCCGAATACCCGACGGCGCACCACCCACTCGCACCATGAAAGTGGAGATCTACCGCATGGCAACCGATTACGACGCCCCCCGAAAGAGCGAAGACGACTCCGAGTCGATCGAAGCCCTGAAGGAGCGTGTGCCGGACAAGCTCTCCGGCTCAAGCGGGGACGAAGACTCCGACAACCCGTCGAGCTTCGACCTTCCGGGTGCCGACCTCTCCGATCTCGAGCTCGACGTCGTCGTGCTGCCCGCGCAGCAGGACGAGTTCACGTGCATGAGCTGCTTCCTCGTGAAGCACCGTTCACAGCTCGACCACGAGGGCGCATCCGGGCCCATCTGCAAGGAGTGCGCTGCGTAAGCAGTCCTCCGAGCGACGTATCACGCGCCCCCGACCACTCCGGTCAGGGGCGCGCTGTCGTATGCGGGTGCCTCTCGGCTCCGCACCTCAGCTCTGCCTCTTCGTGCCGCGTCTCAGCTCTGCGCAGTGCGGATCGCCGCTGCCAGTCGATCCGGCGTGCGTGTCGAGACGGTCCACGTGTCGACGGGGTCGTCCGGGTCGAGATTCGGGACGACGACGATTCCGTCGATGCCGCCGCGGATCAGGTGCCACCCGCGCGCCGGGAGCCCGGGGCCGCGAGCCTGCCGGGCGTCGTCGCCGGTCAGGGCCACCGGCTCGCCAAGATGCTTCGTGTCGATGTGCGCGCGGCCGGCGCGCAGCACCGTGCCGATGACGGAGACGACAGGGGTGGCCGCGATGAAGCCCAGCACCAGGAGGGCCGATACGGCGGCGCCGAGGACCAGTGCGACGGTCGAGCCGATCGGCACGAAGACGAGCGACACCATGGGGCCGGCGACCGCGACGGTCACGAGCAGCCAGAGGCTCGGCGAGAGTCTTTCGCGGTAGCGGGGACGTGCGTCTGTGGCGGGGTTCTGCATTAGCCTCATGGGGTGACCGATTCCGTTGATGTCCCCATTATCGCTGCAGTGGTGCCCGGGTATGCGCATCCGGGCGATGCCGGTGCCGATCTGGTCGCGGCGGAGGCCGTGCACCTCGAGCCGGGAGAGCGTGCACTGGTGCCGACGGGCGTCAGCATCGCGCTGCCCGACGGGTACGCCGCTTTCGTGGTTCCGCGCAGCGGACTGGCCGCGAAGCACGGGATCTCGATCGTGAACTCGCCGGGGACGGTGGATGCCGGGTATCGCGGCGAGATCAAGGTGAGCCTGATCAACACGGATACCCAGAGCGCGTACGATGTGGCGGTCGGCGATCGTATCGCGCAGCTGATCATCATGCCGGTCACGCGCGCCACGTTCATCCCGGTCGACGAGCTGCCGGACAGTGTCCGCGGTGCCGGTGGGTTCGGTTCCACCGGTTACCAGGCAGCGACCCACCAGAACGAAGCAGGACAGGCCAATGACTGACAACAACGAGACCCCTTCGAAGTCGGCACCGCTGAATCGTGCCACCGACGGTCCCTTCGACGATTCCGAGGCGAACCCGGTCCGTCCCTACATCGACCTCGGCGGCATCAAGATCCTGCCGCGCGAAGGTCTGAACCTGCGCCTCGAGGTCGAGGAGCAGTCGAAGCGCATCGTGGCGGTCGGCCTCGATTACGCGGACTCCTCGCTGCAGGTGCAGCCCTTCGCCGCACCGCGCACCGGAGGACTGTGGGACGAGACCCGCGTACAGCTCCGCGACCAGGTCAAGGCGCAGGGCGGCCGCGTGGAAGAGCGCGAAGGCCCGCTGGGCAAGGAGCTCCTCGCCGAGGTCCCCGCCACGGCGGCGGAGGGATCCGGTCTGCGCCTCGCGCGCTTCATCGGCATCGACGGCCCGCGCTGGTTCCTTCGCGGCGTGATCGGCGGCGCCGGTGCCTCGGACCCCGAAGCGGCGGAGAAGGTCGAAGACCTCTTCCGGTCGATCGTGGTCGTCCGCGGCGGGTCTCCGATGCCGCCGCGCGACCTGATCCCGCTCAAGATGCCGGCGACCCCTGGTTCCGCGTGAGCACTCCCGAGCCCGACGCCGAACGGGAGAAGAGCACCTCCGAGATCCTCGGGGAGGCCCTCGGAGGAGTCGCCCGTCGTGCCGGGCTCGACCCGTCGGAGAGTGCGGCCACCCACACGGTCGTGTGGACCGCCATGGGCGGGTGGCGGGGCATCCTCGAGTCGGTGCTGCCCAGCCTCGCGTTCGTGATCATCTTCACGATCCGCCCCGAGCCGCTGATCCTCTCGCTCGGCATCTCGGTCGGTCTCGCAGCCGTCTTCACGATCGTCCGACTCGTGCAGAAGTCGCCGCCCTCGGCCGCCCTCGGCGGTCTCATCGCCGCGGTCGCCGCGGCAGCGCTGGCTCTGTGGACCGGACGCGGCGCCGACAACTTCGTCCCGGGGCTCATCACCAACGCGGTCTACGGCTCGGTCATCCTGGTGTCGGCACTGATCGGCTGGTCGCTGATCGGCCTCGCCGTCGGATTCCTGATGGGGGAGGGCACCACCTGGCGGAACGATCGCCGCAAGCGACGTGCCTACTTCTGGCTGGGGATCGCCTGGGCCGCGCTGTTCTTCACCCGGCTGGCTGTGCAGCTGCCCCTTTATCTGGCCGGTGACGTCACGGCGCTGGGCACGCTCAAACTCATCATGGGGCTGCCGCTGTTCGCCCCGCTGATCGCCGTCACGTGGCTCGTGGTCCGCGCGTTGCACCCGCGCGAGCCCGCGCGCGAGGATGCCCCCGAGGCGTGATAGATTTATCTTGACATCAAGATAAATCGCAGGCTTTCGCCGGTGAGCTGCGCGGAGCAGACTGGTTAGGTCCGCCTTGCTAGCCGCAGGGGCTCGCTGGCGAGCAAGATGGAGGCGCCTGTCGCTCCCATCCGAATAGAAGGAGACGGATTCGTGTCCACGGTGAACAGCTTCGGTGCCAAGAGCACCCTGACAGTCGGCAGCACCGACTATGAGATCTTCCGCATCGACACGGTGCCGGGTTTCGAGAAGCTTCCCTTCAGTCTCAAGGTCCTCCTGGAGAACCTGCTTCGCACCGAAGACGGCGCGAATGTGACGAAGGCGCAGATCGAGGCGCTGGGTTCGTGGGATGCCGCGGCCGAGCCGAACACCGAGATCCAGTTCACGCCGGCCCGTGTGGTCATGCAGGACTTCACCGGTGTGCCGTGCATCGTCGACCTCGCCACCATGCGCGAGGCCGTGACGGCACTCGGCGGTGACGCGAACAAGATCAACCCGCTCTCGCCCGCCGAGATGGTCATCGACCACTCCGTGATCGCCGACCTGTTCGGCTCTGAGAACGCCCTCGAGCGCAACGTCGAGATCGAGTACGAGCGCAACGGCGAGCGTTATCAGTTCCTGCGTTGGGGTCAGACCGCGTTCAGCGACTTCAAGGTCGTCCCGCCGGGAACCGGCATCGTCCACCAGGTGAACATTGAGCACCTGGCCAAGGTCATCTACGACCGCAACGTCGACGGTGTGCTCCGCGCATACCCCGACACCTGCGTCGGCACCGACTCGCACACCACCATGGTCAACGGCCTCGGCGTGCTGGGCTGGGGCGTCGGCGGCATCGAGGCCGAGGCAGCCATGCTCGGCCAGCCCGTGTCGATGCTCATCCCGCGCGTCGTGGGCTTCAAGCTCTCCGGCGAGATCCCCGCCGGCGTGACCGCGACCGACGTGGTGCTCACGATCACCGACCTACTGCGCAAGCACGGTGTGGTCGGCAAGTTCGTCGAGTTCTACGGAGAGGGCGTCGCGTCGGTGCCGCTCGCCAACCGCGCGACCATCGGCAACATGTCGCCGGAGTTCGGCTCCACCGCCGCGATCTTCCCGATCGACGACGTGACGCTCGACTACCTGCGACTCACCGGCCGCAGCGAAGAGGCCGTCGCGCTGGTCGAGGCTTACGCCAAGGAGCAGAAGCTCTGGCACGACGCCGCGCACGAGCCCACGTTCAGCGAGTACCTCGAGCTCGACCTCGGCACCGTCGTGCCGTCGATCGCCGGCCCGAAGCGCCCGCAGGACCGCATCCTGCTCTCCGAGGCGAAGTCGCAGTTCGAGCAGGACATCCTGAGCTACGCGACGGCATCGACCTCAGACTCGATCGTCGACCTCGAATCGAAGCACTCCTTCCCGGCCTCCGACCCCGGACAGGCACCCGGCGACGAAGAGCCCACCACGCGTCCGGTGCACATCAACAGCGGCGCACCGGCTAACGCCTCGAAGCCCGTGCCGGTCACGACGCCGTCGGGGGAGAAGTACATCCTCGACAACGGTGCCGTCACCCTCGCGGCCATCACCTCGTGCACCAACACGTCGAACCCGTCGGTGATGATCGCCGCCGGTCTCGTCGCGCGCAAGGCTCTCGAGAAGGGTCTGAAGCAGAAGCCGTGGGTCAAGACCACGCTCGGCCCGGGGTCGAAGGTCGTCACCGACTACTACGAGAAGTCCGGACTCGACAAGGACCTCGAGGGCCTCGGCTTCTACACCGTCGGCTACGGCTGCACCATCTGCATCGGCAACTCGGGTCCGCTGATCGAAGAGGTCTCCGAAGCGATCAACTCGCACGACCTCGCCGTCACCGCGGTCCTCTCCGGAAACCGCAACTTCGAGGGTCGCATCAGCCCCGACGTGAAGATGAACTACCTCGCCAGCCCGCCGCTGGTCATCGCGTACGCGCTGGCCGGGTCGATGCACTTCGACTTCGAGAACGACGCGCTCGGCAAGGGCACCGACGGCGAAGACGTCTTCCTGAAGGACATCTGGCCGACCCCGGCCGAGGTGCAGGAACTCGTCGACTCCTCGATCTCGCGCGAGCAGTTCATCAAGCAGTACGCGACGGTCTTCGACGGTGACGAGCGCTGGCGCAGCCTGCCCACTCCGGACGACGCGATCTTCCAGTGGGACGAGAACTCCACGTACGTGCGCAAGGCGCCGTACTTCGAGGGCATGACGATGGAGCTCACCCCGGTGAAGGACATCGAGGGTGCGCGCGTGATGGCGACGCTCGGCGACTCGGTCACCACCGACCACATCTCGCCCGCCGGGAACATCAAGGCCGGAACGCCCGCGGCGCAGTACCTCACGGAGCACGGCGTGGACCGCAAGGACTTCAACTCCTTCGGCTCGCGTCGCGGCAACCACGAGGTCATGATCCGCGGAACCTTCGCGAACATTCGTCTGAAGAACGCGATGGTCGCTGCCGTGAACGACGGACAGGTCGTCGAGGGTGGCTTCACCCGCGACTTCACGCAGCCCGGTGGCCCGCAGTCGTACATCTACGACGCGAGCATGAACTATCAGGAGCAGGGCACGCCCCTCGTCATCTTCGGTGGCAAGGAGTACGGCTCGGGTTCGTCGCGTGACTGGGCGGCCAAGGGCACGAGCCTGCTGGGCGTCAAGGCGGTCATCACCGAGAGCTTCGAGCGCATCCACCGCTCGAACCTGATCGGCATGGGTGTCGTCCCGCTGCAGTTCCCCGCCGGCGAGAGCTGGGAATCGCTGGGCCTCGACGGCACCGAGATCGTCTCGATCTCGGGTCTGGAAGAGCTCAACAACGGTGTCACGCCCAAGACGGTCAAGGTCACGGCCACTCCGAGCGAGAACTCGCCCGAGGGCAAGCAGCCGGTGGAGTTCGATGCTGTCGTCCGCATCGACACCCCCGGTGAAGCCGACTACTACCGCAACGGCGGCATCCTGCAGTACGTGCTGCGTTCGCTGGTCTGATCGCACGAGACGAAGGGGCTCGGGTCTGCGGACCCGGGCCCCTTCATCGTGCCGGCCCTTCCTGTCAAGGGGGTCCGATTCGCCGTGCTCTCTGAGTCCGGCGGGGTAGGATCGAGGGGCGCTCGCACCGTCGTCGGGCGCTTCTGACGGAGCCTGTGAGGAGGTGCAGATGCCCATTCTTCCGAGCATCTCTGGACCCCGTGATCTCGATGCACTCTCGACCGACCAGTTGACCGAGCTCGCTGCGGAGATCCGCACGTTCCTGGTCGAGAACGTGTCCAGGACGGGCGGCCACCTCGGCCCCAACCTCGGCGTCGTCGAACTCACGATCGCTCTCCATCGAGTGTTCTCCTCCCCGGACGACCCCTTCATCTTCGACACCGGACACCAGTCCTACGTGCACAAGCTCCTCACCGGGCGCCAGGACTTCTCGGCGCTGCGCGTGCGCGGTGGTCTCGCCGGGTACCCGCAGCGGGGCGAGAGCGCCCATGATGTGGTGGAGTCGTCGCACGCCTCCAGCTCGCTCAGCTGGGCGGACGGCATCTCCCGGGCCTTGACGGCCACCGGTCGTGCAGACCGGCACGTGGTCGCGGTCGTCGGCGACGGCGCGCTGACCGGCGGCATGACCTGGGAGGCGTTGAACAACATCTCCGACGACAACGATCGCAACCTGGTCATCGTCGTCAACGACAACGGACGCTCCTACGCGCCGACGATCGGCGGCATGTCGCGGTACCTCAACCGCGTGCGCACGGCAGCAGCCTACAAGGACCTCCACCAGCGGTCCGATCGCCTGTTCCGCGCTTTCGGTCCCGTGGGACGTGCGGTGTTCCGCGGCGTCCGGGGAGGCACGCACGGCTTCCTGTCGAGGTTCACCAACAACGAGGCGCTGTACTCCAACCTCGACATCAAGTACCTCGGTCCGGTCGACGGCCACGATCTTCCCGCGCTCCTCGAGACTCTGGAGTTGGCGAAGTCGTACGGTGCGCCCGTCATCGTCCACACCATCACCGAGAAGGGCCGTGGCTACCAGCCGGCCCGCGACGACGAAGCCGATCAGTTCCACGCCGTCGGCAAGATCGACCCCACGACCGGGGAGACCCTGTCGTCCGGTGGGCGTGGGTGGACCGATGTGTTCTCCGACGCGTTGGTGGCTGTCGGCGAGCAGCGCGACGATGTGATCGCGATGACGGCTGCGATGCTGCGCCCCACCGGCCTCGCGCCGTTCGCCGAACGCTTCCCCGATCGCGTCTATGACGTGGGCATCGCAGAACAGCACGCGGTGGCGTCAGCGGCTGGTCTGGCCTACGGGGGCTTGCACCCCGTCGTCGCCCTGTACGCCACGTTCATGGGACGCGCCTTCGACCAGGTGCTGATGGACGTGGCTCTGCACCGTGCCGGAGTCACCTTCGTCCTCGATCGAGCGGGCGTCACCGGTCCCGACGGTCCCAGCCACCACGGCATGTGGGATCTCGCGATGCTGCAGATCGTCCCGCACATTCGCATCGCCGCGCCGCGTGATGGGGCGCGGCTGACGGAGGCCCTCGGTGAGGCCGTCGACGTCGAAGACGCTCCGACGGTCATCCGCTTCCCGAAGGGCGAGGTCGCCGCCGATCTTCCCGCGATCGAACGTCTGAGCGACGGCGTCGATGTGCTCGCCCGCGGCGAATCCGAAGACGTCCTGATCGTCGCCATCGGACCATTCGCCGAACTCGCTCTCGATGTCGCGGACCGCCTTCGAGCGCAGGGGATCGGCGCGACGGTCATCGACCCGCGCTGGGCTATTCCGGTGCAGCCGTCGATCGTGGAACTCGCCGCCCATCACCGCCTCGTGATCACCCTCGAAGACGGGATCCGGGTCGGAGGCATCGGCACCCGTGTACGTCAGGTCCTTCGCGAGGCGGGCATCGACACCGCGGTGGATGAGCTGGGTCTTCCCGACGAGTTCATCGACCACGCATCGCGTGATCAGATCCTCGTCGACGCCGGCCTCACAGCGCCGAAGATCGCACAGGACATCGTGTCGCAGGTGCTCGGGACGCGAATCCCGAAGGCGCGTGACGCGGGAGAGACAGGAACCATCGATCTTCCGCTGCACGAACGGCACTGACGCTCGCTCCGACCCTTCGCAATCCCCTGCGCGCAGACGTCAGTTCAGAGCGTGCAACGCGGCGACGGCCTGTGCTCCGCGATCGGCATCTCGGAGCGCGGTCGACAGCAGGTAACCGTCGGTGAGTGCGTCGCCGGTGACCATGACCCGCACCAGCTCGACGCCGCAGGCGCGACGCACCTCCGCGGCGCTGGCCGCGATCACTCGGGTGTTGATCTCGTCGTTGTGCGGCAGCTCGGCTCCCTCGAGCCCACGGATCACGTCTCTCAGCGCGGCGCCGACGATGTTCGAGGCTCGCTCCTTGACGTTCACGACGTCGAGCTCGAACACCCGAAGATCGCTTCCCGTCGGTATCGGACGCCACTCGAACGAGGCATGCACGCGGTGCTGGTGTCCGCTCGCGCCGCTCATCTCTCGCGCGGGCAGATCGGTCGCACGGCAACGGACGTCGATGAGCTTGTACCAGTAGAACAGCGGGAATGCTCCGTGCGAGCCCGGGTCAAGAACGACGACCTCTCCGACGGCCCCGCCGCGGTTCCGCGGACGACGCTGCGGGCGGTTGCGGATGATCGGCTTGCCGTTGCGCGTCCGGATCGCCGCCCACCCCTCGTCGACGGTGACGATGAAGAGCTTGAGGAGGGCGGGGAGGACCAGAAGGGTGGTGAGGATCGCCGTTCCGGTCTTCAGCAGACCCGACATCCCCTTGCTGCCCAGCATCGTGAAGAGCATGTCCATGTCACCACTGTGCAGGGTCGCCGGGGTCCGGGGTGCCTTCGGGACGGGTCGGGCGGGGGAGTTCATGCGCTGTTCCGCGCACGTTACCCGCGGCGCTGTGCGCTGGATACGCACCGCTCAGGATTCGCCGCGGCGGGCCAGGATTCGCCGCGGCGGGCCAGGATTCGCCGCGGCGGGCCAGGATTCGCCGCGGCGGGTCAGGCGAGGTCGGCGAGAGTGCGGGCGACGACGTTCTCGACCGCCGCGTGGCAGCGTGCGCGATCGGCATCCACGAGTCCGACACGGGTGCGCCTGTCGAGGACGTCATCGACGGTCATCGCGCCCTCCGTGCGAACGGCGAACTCGACCTCCGCGGCGGTCAAGCCCGTGGCGTCGTCGAGCACGTCATCCGAGGCGGGCACCGACCGATCGACGAGGCGCAACGACGCCGTGCGGCTCGGCCCCGACTGCAGTCCGCGGGTGCGTCCCGCAAGGTCCACGGCATCCTCGGCCATCCGGCGGTAGGTGGTCAGCTTTCCCCCGAGCACCGTGACGAATCCGGCGGTGGATACCGTCACCAGATGCCGGCGAGAGACATCGGCGGTGGAGTCGGTCCCGCTGTCGACCAGCGGACGCAGGCCGGCGAACGCGCCCCGCACCCGATCGCGGCCGAGGGGAGCAGCGATCACGCGATTGAGGTTCTGCAGCAGGAAATCGATCTCCGGCTCCGTCGGCCGGGCGACACGCGGTACGACACCGGGGGAGTCTTCGTCGGTGAGGCCGACGATCACGCGGCCGAAGGCCTGCGGCAGCGCGAAGACGTAGCGACTGATCGATCCCTCGTGCGGGATGGTGAGCGCGGCCGACGGCGAACCCAGGTCGGCGGCGGCGAGGACGATGTGCGTCCCTCGGCTCGGGCGCACGTGGATCGTCTGATCGAGCGCACCGGCCCAGACGCCGGTCGCGTTGATGACGGCGCGGGCTCTGACCTCGAACCGCTCGCCCGTGGACGTCTCCTCGACCGATGCGCCGTCTTCCCGCAACACGACCGCGCGGACGCGGGTGAGGATGCGAGCGCCAAGAGATGCCGCCGTGCGGGCGACGGTCGCCACGAGCCGCGCGTCGTCGACCAGCTGGCCGTCGAAGGACAGCATTCCGCCGCGGAGGCCGTGAGGGTCGAGCGCAGGCACCAGGCGGGTGGCGGAGCGCGCGGACACGAGAGCGGGGGCAGGCAGCGTCGTCCGGGTGGTGTGCGCGCGCATGCGGAGCAGATCTCCCAGCCCCATCCCGACGGCGCCCGCAGTGCGCTGGCGGAGCGTGACTCCGCGGGAGAAGGGCAGGAGCTGTCCGAGCGGGCGGATCAGATGCGGGGCGATCGTGGTCATCAGGAGATGTCGCTCGTGTGCGCTCTCTCGCGCGGTCGCGATGTCACCGGTCGCGAGGTAGCGCAGGCCGCCGTGCACGAGCTTCGAGCTGAATCGGCTGGTCCCGAAGGCGAGATCCTCGGCTTCTATCAGCGTCACACGGAGCCCGCGCGAGACGGCGTCCAGAGCGACACCCACGCCCGTGATACCGCCCCCGACGACGAGGACGTCGACCGTCTCGTCGGCTGCGCGTGCGAGTTCGATCCTCCGTCGCGCGACGTTGAGCGCGGATGACTCCCGGGTCATGGGCGGAGCAGCCCGTCGAGTGCGGCTCGCAGTTCGCGCTCCCACGCGTTCTCCGAGATGAGGTCTGCCACGGTGCCGTGGGAGAGGACCGCGGACTGTGCGATGAGCAGCAGCATGACCGCGATCTCCTGCGGTGGTCCCGATCTGACCGAGCCGTCGGCCTGTGCGGTGCCGATCGCCGTGGCGAGCCAGTCGAGGATCAAGCGCTGACTCGATCCCACCCGCTGCAGCGTGTAGCGGGTGAAGGCTTCGGGTTCATCGGCGAGCAGACGCCCGTAGAGGGTGTCATTGCGGAAGAGCGTCGTGAAATGGAGGACGTCGTTGACGAGGACCGTCCGGGTGCGCGCTTCCGCGGGGAAGGTGCCCAGGATGCCGTCGACGCGCCGCAGCAGCGCGGCGCGGACGACATCATCGGCATCGCTCCAGTTGCGGTAGATCGTGGGGCGACTGAGATCGGCGCGACGGGCGAGCTCGGCGATGGTGACGCCGTGCACGCCGCGACGCTCGATCAGCGCGTCGGCCGCGTCGAGGATCCGCGTCTGTGTCGCATCCCATTGTGGTTGACGTTCTTCCATGATGTGTCACACTGTAACGCATGGGCCAAGACAGTGGCAGGGTCGATGCGGACCCGTCGATGAGATGGAACGGCTGGGGTGATCCGGCCAAGGCGAAGGACCTGCCCCTGGCGGTGCGCGCGCTGCTGCCGATGCTGCTGGGGCGAGTGCGCAAGCCCGGACCGGCGATCGAGCTCGGGCACGTGCAGCTCGATCCGCCGCGCTTGACCGCTGAGGATCATGCGGCATTCAGCGCCGCGCTCGGCCCGACGAACATCGATGATGCCGCCGAGGCACGCATCCGCCACGCAGGTGGGCGTTCGACACCCGACCTCCTCCGTCGTCGCGAGGTGCGTCAGGAGGCGCCGGATGCCGTCCTCCGTCCTGCCGATCACGACGAGGTGCGCGCGTGCCTCGACATCGCGGTCGCGCGAGGGATCGCGGTGATCCCCTTCGGGGGCGGCACTAGTGTCGTCGGCGCACTGGACCCCGACCGGGGCGCGCATCACGCGGTCGTGAGCCTCGACCTGCGACGTCTCAGCGGTCTGATCCGGCTGGATGAGTTCAGCGGCGAAGCCCTGTTCGCGGCGGGGACGACAGGCCCGGAGGCGGAAGCAGCGCTGTCCGCGCACGGCTTCGAACTCGGCCACTTCCCTCAGAGCTTCCGCTACGCCACGATCGGCGGATTCGCGGCGGCCCGGTCTTCGGGACAGAACTCGGCGGGCAACGGGCGCTTCGACACGATGGTGACCGGGATCAGAGTGGCGACGCCGACCGGCGACATCGAGCTCGGGCGCTCGCCCGGTTCCGCCGCAGGGCCAGACCTGATCAGGGTGTTCCTCGGCTCCGAGGGCATCTTCGGCGTGATCACCGAGGTACGGGTGCGGGTGCATCGGATCCCGCGCGACCGCGTGTTCGAATCCTGGTCCTTCCCCGACTTCACCAGCGGCGCCGAGGGGCTGCGGCGGGTCGCGCAGCAGGGCGACGGCCCCACCGTCATCCGGCTCTCCGACGAAGCGGAGACGGCGGTGAGTCTCGCGCAGGTCGGCAAGATCGGCAGGGCTCTCGCGAAGGGCGCCAGCGTGGTGACCGTGTACGAAGGTGACGGTATCGCCGAGCGGCGTGCCCGCGCCAGCATCCAGCTCGCTGCGGCCGGCGGAGTCTCGGCAGGTGAAGGGGCAGCGGAGGACTGGCTGAAAGGTCGGTTCGACGGCCCCTACCTGCGGGATTCGCTGCTCGACGCCGGTGTCTTCTGCGAGACGCTCGAGACCGCGACCACATGGTCGAACCTGCAGACACTGCGTTCGGCGGTCGACTCTGCACTCAAAGACGGCTTCGCCGACGCCGGGGCGAAGTCGTACATCATGTGCCACGTCTCCCACATCTACCCGACCGGGGCTTCCCTGTACTTCACCGTGCTCGCCGGCATCCGTTCGGACCCGCTCGGTGTGTGGGAAGTCGTGAAGGCGCGCGTCAACGATGCGATCGTCGCGTCGGGGGGGACCATCAGCCATCACCACGCGGTCGGCAGGGATCATGCGCCCTGGCTCCGTGCGGAGATCGGCGAGACGGGCGTCCGTATCCTCCGTGCGATCAAGCGCGAACTCGATCCGTCGGGCATCCTCAACCCGGGTGCTGTGATCCCCATCGAGCGGACGCTCTGACATGGCCGAGCACATCGCCGTGCTCGCGAATCCGTTCTCCGGCAAAGGGCGGGGCGGGCGAGCGGCGGAAGCTGCTGTTCTGCATCTTCGTGATCGTGGTGTCGAGGTGCGGGCCTATGCGGGAGGATCCGCAGAAGACACCGCACGGCTCGCGGTCGCGGCCGTGGCAGACGATCCGCGAGCGCTGGTCGTCGTCGGTGGTGATGGCACACTGTCCGGTGTGCTCGACACGGTATGTGCGGCATCGGTCCCCGTGGTGCTGGTCGCGGCCGGGACCGGGAACGACCTCGCCCGCGCTCTCGGACTCCCACGCAGCGACGCACGGGCTGCCGCCGAACTCGCTCTCACGGGCGTGCCCCGGTCGATCGACGTCGGCGTGGTCCGCACCGGGAAGGGCAGCAGGAAATTCCTGACCATCGCGGCGCTGGGTTTCGACGCGAAGGTCAGCGATCGCACCAACCGGCTCCGCTGGCCGCACGGTGCGCCTCGCTATTACCTCGCCCTGCTGATCGAACTCGTGCGGCTGCGTCCCATGGAGTTCACCCTCGCCATCGATGGCGAGCCGCCGAGAAGCGAGCCGGGTACGCTGATCGCGGCCGGCAGCACCTCCAGCTACGGCGGCGGGATGCCGATCTGCGCCGGGGCCGTCCCCGACGACGGGCTCCTCGACATCGTCCATGTCGCCCCGTTGGGCCGGCTGCGCCTGCTTCGTCTCTTCCCCCTGCTGCTCCGCGGGACGCATCTCGCGCGCGACGAGGTGGCGCATCGTCGTGCACGGTCCGTCACGGTGTCGGCCACCGGCCTGGTGGTCTATGCCGACGGCGAGCGGATCGGCGAGGATGAGTGCACCATCGCGGTGCTGCCGGGCGCGCTCACGATGATGGTGCCGAAGGGGAGCGATGACTGAGTTCGACGAGGATGTCGTGGTCGTGGGTTCCGGATTCGGAGGTTCCGTGGCCGCTCTGCGACTTGCGGAGAAGGGCTACCGCGTCCGCGTCTACGAGGCGGGTCGCCGCTTCGAGGACGATGACTTCGCGAAGACCAACTGGAACGTCCGCCGGTACCTGTGGGCACCAGTGCTCGGCTGTTACGGTGTGCAGCGCATCCACCGACTGCCGCACGTGATGATTCTGGCGGGCGCCGGGGTGGGTGGCGGATCACTCAACTACGCGAACACGCTGTACCAGCCGGGGGCGGCCTTCTTCGCGGACCCCCAGTGGCAGGGCATCGCGGACTGGGAGTCCGAGTTGGCACCCCACTATGCCACGGCGAAGCGGATGCTCGGCGTCGTGGAGCGCTACCCGCACACGGGTCCGGTGGAGCGGATCATGGCCGGCGCCGCGGACGACCTCGGCGTCGGTGCGACGTTCCGCCACGCGCCCGTCGGGGTCTGGTTCGGGAAGCCGGGGGAGCGCACTCCGGATCCGTTCTTCGGCGGTGAGGGCCCTGATCGCACCGGTTGCACCCTCTGCGGCAACTGCATGGTGGGCTGCCGCGTCGGCGCGAAGAACACGCTCATGAAGAACTACCTGCATCTCGCGGAGCGCCGAGGGGTCGCGATCGAGGCGCTGCGAACGGTGAGCGAGGTGCGGGAGCTCCCCGGGGGTGGGTTCGCGGTGACGACGCAGCGCAGCGGAGCCTGGTTCCGGCATGAGCGGAGAACCGTGACCGCCCGGCAGGTGGTGCTGGCCGCCGGCACCTGGGGTACGCAGCAGCTGCTGCACCGTATGAAGGCGTCCGGGGCGCTGCCGCGGGTCTCCGACGCCGTGGGGCAGCTGACCCGAACCAACTCCGAGGCGCTGGACGGCGCGGTCGCCACGAGCGTCCCGGAATCGCTCGAGCTCGCCCGGGGCGTCGCGATCACGACCTCGTTCCACATAGACGATCGCACGCACGTCGAGAACGTCCGCTACGGTCCGGGATCGAACCTGATGGGTGCGCTGGCGACCGTCATCGTCCCCGGCGGACAGCCGCTGGGCGTGCGCCTGCGCCGTCTGGTCGCGCAGGTGCTCCGCTCACCGGTGAGACAGTGGCGGCTCGGGAGTCTCCGCCGTTGGAGCGAGCGTGGAATCATCGCGCTGGTGATGCAGACGGCGGACAATTCGCTCACCCTCTCGCTGCGCCGCCGCTTCGGTCGCCTCGTGATGACGAGTGCGCAGGGACACGGGGAGCCGAACCCGAGCTATCTGCCCCAAGCCCATACGGCTGCTGCGGCGATCGCCGCGCGGGTCGAGGCGGACGGCGGGGTGTCTGCGGCCGCACGCGGATCCTGGCCGGAGGTGTTCGGCATCCCGCTCACGGCGCACTTCCTCGGCGGTGCGGTGATCTCGGCGTCGCCCGCGGAAGGGGTCGTCGACGCATATCACCGGGTCTGGGGACACCCCGGCCTGCACGTCGTCGACGGGGCGGCCGTTCCCGCGAATCCCGGCGTGAACCCCTCGCTCACGATCACCGCGCTGGCCGAACGGGCGCTGTCGTACTGGCCTCGACGTGGTGACGAAGACCCCCGACCGGCTCAGCCCGCGAGCTGAGTCTCGGCGATCGGGGCCTGCGGCGCAGGGGCATCATGCAGGGCCCACGACGCCGGCCAGCGCCGGCAGTGGGCCACGCCGACGGGGCTCACGCCAGGGAGCGGCAGCGCGATGTGCGGCTCGGAGGTGTGCGTGCTTATGCGGCGGACGACGAAGCGCTCCACCGGATTCGCCAGGAATCCTGTGGAGCGCTTCGCGGGATGGCGTCCGACGATCAGCGGCTCTCGACGCCGCGGATCTGCGGGGTGTGGAACGAGCCGCCGAAGGCCCGCTCCGAGGCTCCCTCACGGTCGAGGTACGGTGAAGCACCACCGTCGATGAACGGCCAGCCGGCGCCGAGGATCAGGCACAGGTCGATGTCCTCGACCTCGGGCACGACGCCCTCGTCGAGCATCAGCTTGATCTCCTGCGCCAGACCGTCCTGCACCCGCTGGAGGATCGTCGCCGCCGTTGCGGGGTTCTTGCCGACGGCGGGCTTCAGAACCTTCTCCGCCTGCTTGCTCCAGCCGATGACGCGCCCGCCCTTGTCCTTCTCCACGACGGTGTCGAGCTCCGCGAGCGCATGGAAGTTCTCGTTGGCGTAGAAGCGGTCGGGGAAGGCCTTCACCATCGTGTCCTGCACGTGGGCGGCGACCTTCCAGCCGACGAGGTCGATCAACTGGAACGGGCCCATCGGCAGGCCGAGCGGGCCGAAGGCCTTCTCGACATCGGCGATGGGGGTGCCCTCGTAGACGGCGCGAGCCGCCTCGCCCATGACCTTGGCGAGCAGTCGGTTCACGACGAAGCCGGGGGCGTCGGCGGTGAGGACCGCGTTCTTTCCGAGGTTCTTCGCGACCACGAACGCCGTCGACAGAGCCGCATCGTCCGTCGCCGGTGTCTTCACGATCTCGATCAGCGGCATCACCGCGACAGGGTTGAAGAAGTGGAAGCCGACCAGGCGTTCGGGGTGAGCGAGCTTCGATCCGATCTCCTCGACGGAGAGCGACGACGTGTTGGTCGCGAGGATCGCGTCCTCGGCGATGATCTTCTCGATCTCGCCGAACACCTGCTGCTTGACCCCGACCTCTTCGAACACGGCCTCGATCACGAAGTCGCAGTCCGCGTACAGGCTCTTGTCGGTGGTGCCGGTGACGAGCGCGCGCAGCTTGTTCGCCGAATCGGAGTCTAGGCGTCCCTTCGCTTCGAGCTTGCCGATCTCCTCGTGGATGTAGGCGACGCCCTTGTCGACGCGTGCCTGATCCAGGTCGGTGATGAGCACGGGCACCTGGAGCTTGCGCACGAAGAGCAGTGCGAACTGGCTCGCCATGAGACCGGCGCCGATGATGCCGACCTTGGTGACCTTCTTCGCGAGCGCCTTGTCGGGAGCTCCGACCGGTCGCTTCGCGCGCTTCTGCACGAGGTCGAAGGCGTACATGGATGCAGCGAACTGGTCGCCCGTGACGAGTTCGGCGAGTGCCTCGTCCTCGCGGGCGAAGCCTTCGGCCTTGGTGCCGCCCTTGGCCTTGTCGAGCAGGTCGAGGGCCGCATACGGCGACTTCGGCATGGTGCCGATCTTCGACTCCAGCATCCCGCGCGCCATCTTGATGGCGATCGGCCACTTGGTGAGACGCTCGATCTTGCCGGGCTCGTTCTTGCGCTCGACCTTCTTGCCACCCAGGACGGCATCCGCCCAGGCCAGCGAGTTCTCGAGGTAGTTCGCCGCGGGGAAGATCGCGTCGAAGATGCCCAGGTCGAACGCCTGCTGCGGCTTCAGCATCCGGTTCTGCTTGAGCGGGTTGGAGATGACGACCTCGAGGGCGTTCTCGATGCCGATCAGGTTCGGCAGCAGGTAGGCGCCGCCCCAACCGGGGATGATGCCGAGGAAGACCTCGGGCAGTGCCACCGCCGCAGCAGAGGAGTCGACGGTGCGGTAGCTGGAGTTCAGCGCGATCTCCAGGCCGCCGCCCAGGGCGAGGCCGTTCACGAAGGCGAACGACGGCACGCCGAGGTCGCTGAGCGTGCCGAGGACCTTGTGTCCGAGCTGCGCGATCAGGCGGGCGTTGTCGCGCGATCCGACCTTGCTGATGTCGGACAGGTCGGCGCCGGCCGCGAGGATGTACTGCTTGCCGGTGATGCCGACAGCCTGGATCTCGCCGGCCGCGGCTCGCGCCTTGAGGCCGTCGAGCGTCTCGCCCAGCTGCGTCAGCGTCGCGGGACCGAGCGTGTTCGGTCGCGTGTGGTCACGGCCGTTGTCGAGCGTGATCAGGGCGAGCACCTTGCCGGACGCGAGACGGATGTCGCGCACCGGCGACTGCGTGATGACCTCGCCCTCGGTGAGTGCCTGGATGGGGGAGAAGTCGATCTCGTCGTAGTTGGTCACGTTCGCGCTCACTTCTTCTTCTTGCCGTCGTAGTGCGGGTTCTCCCAGATGACCGAACCGCCCTGACCGAGACCGACGCACATGGCGGTCAGACCGTAGCGGACGTCGGGACGCTCGGCGAACTGCGCGGCGAGCTGGATCATCAGACGCACACCGGACGCCGCGAGCGGGTGTCCGAGTGCGATCGCGCCACCCCACTGGTTGACGCGGGGATCGTCATCGGCGATGCCGAAGTGGTCGAGCAGCGAGATCACCTGGATGGCGAACGCCTCGTTGAGTTCGAACAGCCCGATGTCGGCGATCGTCAGTCCGGCCTTCTTGAGCGCCTTCTCGGTCGACGGAATCGGTCCGATGCCCATGATCTCCGGCTGCACGCCGGCGAACGCGAACGAGACCATCCGCATCTTCGGCGCGAGTCCGAACTCCTTCACCGCGCCACCTCCGGCGAGCAGCGACATCGTGGCGCCGTCGGTGAGGGGGGAGGAGGTGCCGGCCGTGACACGCCCGTGCGGACGGAAGGGAGTCTTGAGGGCCGCGAGGTCTTCCATCGTCGTCTGCGGGCGACGGCCCTCGTCTTCGGTCGCGAGACCCCAGGCGCCGTCGGCACCCTTGGTGGCGACCGACACGAGGTCGGGCTGGATCTTGCCGGCGTCGTACGCCGCCTGCACCTTGTGCTGGCTCAGCATGCCGAACCGGTCGGAGCGCTCCTTGGTCAGGTGCGGGAACCGGTCGAAGATGCGCTCGGCGGTGACGCCCATGTTGAGTGCACCGGGGTCGACCATCTTCTCGGCGACGAAGCGCGGGTTCGGATCCGCGTTGCCACCGATCGGGTGATGACCCATGTGCTCGACACCGCCGGCGAGGGCGAAGTCGTACATGCCGACGCCGATCGAGGCTCCCATGGTCGTGACGCTCGTCATGGCGCCGGCGCACATGCGCTCGACCGCGAGGCCGGGCACGGTCTGCGGAAGCCCGGCGAGGATCGCCACCGAGCGTCCGAGCGTCAGCCCCTGGTCGCCGGTCTGGCTCGTCGCGGCGATCGCGACGTCATCGATGCGGTCTGCCGGGACGGCGGCGTTGCGCTCCATCAGGCCGATGGTCGCCTTCACGGCGAGGTCATCTGCGCGGGTGTTCCAGTACATGCCTTTTTCGCCGGCGCGCCCGAAGGGGGTGCGTACTCCATCGACGAAGAAGACGTCCGAGATCTCGGCCACTCTGCCTCCAAGTTAGTGCGTGGCCTCAGTCTATGAAGCCCGCGAAACGGGGAGGAATCGGTTGGGTCGAACCTACGAAGCCGGTGCGGGCGTCGTGTCGGGCGTTTGCGCCGCCTCTACAAAGGCGGCAGCGATCTTCTGTGCGGTCTGTGCAATCTGCCAGGGTCGGGCACCCAGCGCTGCCAACGCGTCCGCGATCGCCTCGGGGGTTTCACCGGGCAGGTCCCAGGCCACGCGGCGCAGGTGCTCCGGAGTGAGGAGGTTCTCGGTGGGCATGCCCAGCTCCTCGGCGACGGCCTCCACGACCGGACGGGCGGCCTTGAGTCGTGCATCCGCCTCGGGATTCCGGTCAGCCCACGCGCGAGGGGGCGGAAGGGTGTCGCTCGGAACGCGTTCGCGGGGAAGCTCTTCCGACGCCCTGCCTTCGACGATCGCCTGCCACCAGCGGTCGAGCTGCGTGCGGCTCGCGCGGCCCTGGAACTCCTTGAGGCCGGCCAGCGCCTGCTTCGACTGCGGGTTCGCCAGCACCGCCGCCACCAGGGAGCGGTCGGGCACGAGTCGTCCGGGGGAGACATCCTGCTCCTGCGCGTACGCTTCGCGTGCCTGCCAGAGGGCACGGGCGACGGCGAGGTTCCGGGCTCCACGCACCTGGTGCAGGCCGCTGAGGCGGCGCCAGGGATCTTCGCGCGGCGGTTTGGGAGCGCGGGCGAGGGTGGCGGCGAACTCCTCGGCGGCGAACTCGGTCTTGCCCTGCTCTTCGAGCTCGAGAACGAGGACGTCGCGGACGTCGATCAGGTGCAGGACGTCGAGGGCGGCGTACTCGAGCCAGGAATCGGGGAGCGGGCGTGTCGACCAGTCGGCGGCGGAGTGCTCCTTCTTGAGCATGATGCCCAGCGTGTCCTCGACGACGGCACCGAGGCCGACACGCTCGTGGCCGAGCAGGCGCGAGGCGAGCTCGGTGTCGAAGATCACCGGCGGTTCGAGGCGCAGTTCGCGAAGGGACGGCAGGTCCTGGCTCGCTGCGTGGAGCACCCACTCCACGTCACCGATCGCCTCCTGGAGAGGTGCGAAATCGCCGATCGCCGGCGGGTCGAAGAGGAAGACGCCGGCCTCGCGACGGAACACCTGCACCAGATAGGCGCGCTGCGAATAGCGGAAGCCGGACGCCCGCTCGACGTCCACGGCGACGGGTCCGGTACCGGCGGCGAGCACGGCGCAGGCTGCGCGGAACTCCTCGGCATCCGAGATCACGGAGTATTCAGTCACGTACAGCCTTTCGCGCGCCGATCACGGCGATGCCCTCGGAGCCGGGCGGAAGCCCCGCCAGCATTCCGACCAGCTCGGCCCATGCTTCGACGTGCGGTCGGAACGGGCCCTCCGGAGTCCAGGACGCCCGCAATTCTATCTGGGCGCCGTCTCCTTCGACGGCGAGCCCGCCGAATCCCTTCGACAGCGTCTTCGTCGACGTGCCCGATTCCGAGTGATAGACCGCTTGGCGCGAGTCGAGAGCATCGACCAGCCATGACCACGTCACGTCGGCGAGAAGCGGATCGGTGCCGATCTCGGTCTCGAGCGGCGCCTGCGCGAAGATGACGATGCGCCACGAGCCTCCCCAGGCTCCCGGCTCGTCCGGATCGTGCAGCAGGACGAACCGGCCGGTGCCGTACACGGACTCGCCGTCACCCTCCGGGCGCACGTCGGCGGCGAGGGCGATGGCGAAAGGCGCGAGGCCCTGTGGCGTGGCGATCTCGCGCACCGTGATGTCATCGCGGAACTCGGTCTCGCGCAGTTCGGCCACGGCGCTCTCGAAAGGCGTCCCGGCCTCGGGGTGTGCGGTCACGGCAACAGGCTAGAGTCAGGAAGCGATGAAGAGTCTCAGGCACGCCGTTACGCTCCTTGTCCCTGCCCTGTTCGCGTTCGGAGCAGCGCTCGCTCTCGTCGTGTTCGCCGTGGCCCGTCGGGTCGTCACGCCCATGCGCCGCGCGACCGACACGGAGATCCTCTCGGTCGACACGGGTGCCCAGACCATCGAGCTGAAGCGCACACCCGACACCGAGCTTCCCGGTCGCTACGGCCTGTTCACGACGGGCACCTACGGCTACGTCAAACTCGGGGCGGTGCTCAGCGCCGATGGTTCGGCCGTACGGCGCAAGCTCCTCACCCAGATCGAACCCGGCGCACGTGTCGATCGTGCCGCGGCCTTCAGCGGCTACTACTACTCGTCTCCGAGCGAGCTCCATCTGCGCTGGGAGAACCTGCTGATCGGCTCTCCCGCAGGGCCATGCCCTGCCTGGTACTTCCCGGCGTCGTCGTCGACCTGGGTGATCCAGGTTCACGGACGCGGAGCGACCCGCGCCGAGTGCCTGCGGGCGGTGCCGGTGCTGCACGCCGCGGGGTTGCCGAACCTGGTCGTGTCGTACCGCAACGACGGCGAGGCCCCGCGCACGAGGGCGGGTGCCTACGCCCTCGGAGCCTCGGAGTGGCGTGACGTCGACGCCGCCATCGCCTATGCGCTCCGACACGGCGCCGAGCGGGTGATCCTGATGGGCTGGTCCATGGGGGGCGCCGTATCGCTGCAGGCCGCAGTGACGTCCGGCCACCGGGAGCGCATCGCCGGGATCATCCTCGAGTCTCCCGTGGTCGACTGGCGCACGGTGCTGCGGTTCCAGGCGAAACTGGCCGGCGTGCGTGCGCCGCTGCCGGAACTCGCGATGGGGGCACTCCAGATGCCTCTGACCGCGCGCCTGAGCGGAGCGGACGAACCGATCCACTTCGATCGTCTGGACATGGTCGCTCGTGCCGACGAACTGACCGCGCCCGTGCTGATCCTGCACAGCGACGACGACGGCTTCGTGCCGGCGGATTCATCGCACGCGCTGCAGGAGGCACGTCCGGATCTCGTGACGATGCCGAAGTTCACGGTGGCACGCCACACGAAGCTGTGGAACTACGACCAGACCGGCTGGACGACCGCGATCACGGACTGGCTCGAATCACAGGCTCTCAGCGTTTCTGGCTGACCTGGTTCTTCGCCCGCATCAGCATCCCGGTCATGCCCCCGATGCGCAGAGGGGACACGGCCTTCGTGAGACCGATCGACTGCGGGTAGTCATTCGGAATCGCGAGCACCTCGTCTGCGGTGAGGCCGGTGAGACCCTGCACCAGGATGCTTGCGAACCCGCGGGTCGTCGGAGCTTCGGGCGGGGCTGTCGCGTGCATCGTCACGATGTCATCGTTCACCTCGACATGGATGTACACCGGCGACTGGCACTCCGCGACGCGCTCGTACATCTCCGGGTGGGCCGCGACCTCGTCGGAGACGTCGGGAAGCTCGTCCGAGAACTCGAGCAGCAGCAGGAGGCGATCGGGCTCCGGGGTCTCCAGGAAGCCGTCGCGGATCTCGGCGAGAGTGTCAGGAACGTCGCTTGTGCTCATCCCTGTCATTGTCACATGTTCAGAGTGTGCCGGGCTCGGAACCGGTGACGATGGGCACGCGTACCGCGCTGCCCCACTCTGTCCAGGATCCGTCGTAGTTGCGCACGTTCTCGAAGCCGAGGAGGTGCTTGAGCACGAACCAGGTGTGGCTCGACCGCTCGCCGATCCGGCAGTAGGCGACGACATCATCCCCGTCGCGGAGCCCTGCGCCGTCGCGGTAGATCGCGTCGAGCTCCGCACGGCTGCGGAAGCCGCCGTCCTCGGCCACCGCCTTCGCCCACGGCACGCTCTGCGCGGTCGGGATGTGACCGGCGCGGAGGGTTCCCTCCTCGGGATACGCGGGCGCCGTCGTGCGCTCTCCGCTGTACTCCTCTGGGGAGCGCACATCGATCAGCGGGCTGCCGATGTGGGCCAGGACATCTTCCTTGTATGCACGGATGATCGAGTCGTCGCGCTCGACGACGGGGTACTCCGTGGGCGGCCGGTTCGTTGCCTCACGCGTGAGCTCGCGCCCCTCGGCGATCCACCGATCGCGTCCGCCGTCGAGCAGACGCACGTCTTCGTGGCCGAACAGCGAGAACACCCAGAGGGCGTAGGCGGCCCACCAGTTGTTCTTGTCGCCGTAGATGACGACCGTGTCGTCGCGTGCGATGCCCTTGCGGCTGAGCAGCTCGGCGAAGCCCTCGCCGTCGACGTAGTCGCGCACGACCGGGTCGTTGAGTTCGGTGTGCCAGTCGACCTTCACCGCGCCCGGGATGTGGCCGGTTTCGTAGAGGAGCACGTCTTCGTCGGACTCGACGACCACGAGTCCAGGAGTCCCCAGCCGTTCCGCGAGCCACTCGGTGGTGACGAGCCGGCCGGGTTCGGCGTACTCGGCGAACTTGGGGGAGGAGGAATCGAACTCGATGGCCATGGGATCTCCGAAGCGTTTGAGCGGACGAGGGTGCGGCTGCAGACGGCGTAGTGTTGATCCGTCCCTTCGACGATAGATCCCCGCCGAGCACCCTGCGCCCGATTCGTAAGACTTCGACACAGGTGAGCACCTGATTCAGGACCGTGATGACCGACCCGACCAGCCGCACGGGAATCGTGCACCTCACCGAGCGCCAGCCGACCGTCAGCGGACCCGAGATGCTGGCGAGCCTGGTGCCGCCGCCGCAGTTCGACACCGCGACGTTCGACAGCTATCGCGCCGATCCCGCATATCCCTCGCAGGAGGAGGCGAAGGAGACGCTGATGCGCTTCGCCGGGCGCGGCACCCCCGCGAAGCGCGGAGGGCTGTTCAGCCGGGCGAAGAAGGAGCCCGAGCTGAAGCCCGGCGTCTACCTCGACGGTGGTTTCGGCGTCGGGAAGACGCACCTGCTCGCCTCGATCTATCACGCGATGCCCGCCCGCCGGAAATACTTCGGCTCGTTCATCGAGTACACCGCCCTGGTCGGCGCACTCGGCTACAAGAACACCGTCGATCTGCTCAAAGGTGCCGACCTGCTGTGCATCGACGAGTTCGAGCTCGACGACCCGGGCGACACGATGGTGATGACCCGCCTTCTGGGAGAGCTCGTGCCGACGGGGACCCGGCTCGCCGCGACCTCGAACACCCCGCCGAACGCGCTCGGCGAGGGACGATTCGCCGCACAGGACTTCCTGCGCGAGATCCATGCGATGTCCGACAGCTTCCAGACGCTGCGCATCGACGGCGTCGACTTCCGCCAGCGCGCCCTCGACGGACACGCGGTGGTGCTCGACGACGACGCGTACGAGACGGCGATCGAAAAGGCCGGCGCCGCGGGCGCAGCGTCCGACGACCGGTTCGACGACCTGATCCGTCATCTCGCGCAGGTGCACCCCTCGCGCTACATCAGGCTGATCGACGGACTGGGAAGCGTGGGCCTGCGCAGCGTGCGCCAGCTCACCGATCAGTCGGAGGCGCTGCGCTTCGTCGCGTTCGTCGATCGTGTGTACGACGCGCAGATCCCGATCGTGGCCACCGGGCTCGGCCTCGACGCGGTCTTCTCCGACGAGATGCTCGCCGGCGGGTACCGCAAGAAGTACCTCCGCGCCATCTCCCGACTCAATGCCCTGACACATTCTGCGTAAGCCTGCAGGCGCGCGTAACGCGATGTTCACGGGCGGAGCCGCGCTGTAACAGCGGGGAAACAAACCTCACGCATTGACGAAACCGCAGGTCGTCACACTGAAGCTCTCAATTACTTCGGATGTGAGGTTTTCCTATGGATGCTCCCGGCAACATCTCGTGGGCGATCACCGCGACAGCGCTGGTGCTGCTCATGACGCCCGGCGTCGCCTTCTTCTATGGCGGTCTCGTCAAGGCGAAGAGCGTCGTCAGCATGATGATGATGAGCTTCGGCTCCATCGGACTCGTCGCCGTGCTCTGGATTCTCTTCGGTTTCTCGATGAGCGCGGTCGACAGCCCGACCGCGTTCGCTGGCAACCCCTTCGCGGACTTCGGGCTGTCGAGCCTGGCGGCCGGTGAGGGCTCGAACGTCGCGCTCCTGGGGGTGGCCTACGGTGCCACATTCGCGATCATCACGGTCGCGCTGATCTCCGGAGCGATCGCGGATCGTGCGAAGTTCGGCAGCTGGCTCATCTTCGCCGGCATCTTCGCGACCGTCGGCTACTTCCCGGTCGCCGCGTGGGTCTGGGGCGGTGGCTGGATCATGAACCTCGGCACCACGCTCTTCGGCGAGGACAGCGGCATCGGCGTGATCGACTACGCCGGCGGTACCGCCGTGCACATCAACGCGGGCGCCGCGGCTCTGGCACTCGCCCTGGTCCTCGGCAAGCGCATCGGGTTCCAGAAGGGCATCCTGAAGCCGCACAACGTGCCGCTCACGCTCCTCGGGGCCGCCCTGCTGTGGTTCGGCTGGTTCGGTTTCAACGCGGGAGCGGAATGGCTGGCCGAAGACATGGGCGGCGTCGGACTCATCGGTCTGAACACCCTGGGCGCCACGGCGGCCGCCATCCTCGGCTGGATCCTCGTCGAGAAGATCAAGGACGGCAAGCCCACCTCGGTCGGTGCAGCGTCCGGTGCCGTCGCCGGTCTGGTCGCGATCACCCCGGCCTGCGCCAACCTGACGCCGGGTTGGGCTCTGCTTCTCGGCGCACTCGCCGGTGTCGTGTGCGCCCTCGCGATCGAGTTGAAGTTCCGCCTCGGATTCGACGACTCGCTCGACGTGGTCGGCATCCACCTCGTCGGCGGTCTCATCGGAACGCTGTACCTCGGCTTCTTCGCCACCGAGACGGGACTGTTCGTCGGCGGCGACGCCCGCCAGCTCGCCGTGCAGCTGATCGCGGCGCTCGGAGTGCTGATCTACTCCTTCATCGTCGCGTTCATCATCGGCTTCGCGATCGAGAAGACCATCGGCTTCCGCGTCACGAACGAAGACGAGATCGCCGGTGTCGACCAGGTCGTGCACGGCGAGGAGGGCTACGCACTCGCAGACGCGTGATCAGCGGTTAGGGTGACCGTGTGAGCAAGACCAACGGCATCCTGGCAACACTCGCGGAGATCCTGCTCAAGGCAGTGGGCTCCGGCCGGGCGTCTCGGACATCAGATCCGAGACGCCCGGACGCGCGTCTACGGACCCCGCAGGAGCGCCCGACGCCCGCGGGTGGCGGCACCGACCCGGGACGGGCGCGCGGCACCGACACCGTCCGCATCGATCCGGATCGGATCACGCACCTGCAGGTCGGTTACGCACCGCAGCGGGACGGCGCACCGGACGCGGGAGAGATCGTCTGGACCTGGGTTCCCTACGAGGAGAACGACGGTCGCGGGAAGGATCGTCCCGTGCTCGTCATCGGACGGGAGTCCGCAGAGCGCGTGTACGCGGTGCGGATGACGAGCAAGCCCCATGACGGTGACCGCGACTACCTGTCGATCGGTACGGGCGACTGGGACTCTCAGGGTCGAGAGTCCTGGGTGGATGTCGAGCAGCTGTACAGCGTGCACGAGCGCGGGTTGCGGCGAGAGGCCGCCGTTCTCGATCGGGGGCGCTATGACCGGGTCGGAGCGGCTCTCACGCGGCGCTACGGGTGGTCCGTCGCGGGCTGAGCGTCGGGAACGCCTGCAGCACCATCTCCACGAGCTCCGCCAGCGGTCGGGTCAGCGGGTCGGTGGCGGGGAGTCCGGTGTCGAGCTCGATCTCGTCGATGGCGGCGGCGAGCTGCTCCGCCGTGAGGTTCTCATGGTTCACCGTGACGCCGATGACCTTCGTGTCGGCGAAAGCCTCGATCAGGGCGATCTCACTCGTGACCGTCGGCATAGCGACCATCGGGAAGTCGCCCAGGACCGTCCGGCCCGGGGCGTGCTGCACGATGACCCCCGCAGGCTGACTGCCGCGGAGGATGTGCGCCGAGGTGATGTATGCGGGGTGGCTGAGCGCGCCCTGGCCCTCCACGATGATGACGTCCGGGTCTTCGCCTTCGAATGCCGCGACCACCTGGTTCTCGACCTCACCCGAGCAGAACTGGGGCACGAGGGCGTCGAGCGCGACGCCGTAGCGGCCGCCCTGGATGATCGTGGTCTGTCCGGTGCCGACCATCACGGCGTGGACGCCACGATCGTTGAGGGCCTTCACGAGGATCGTCGCGGTGGTGCGCTTGCCGATCGCGCCGTCGGTCCCGAGGATGGTGATCCGCGGACAGGTCACGTCGAAGATGCGGCCGGAGAACAGATGGAGATCCTTCTTGTCCCGGGGGCGACGGATATCGGTGATCGTGACCTGGGCGAGAAGGGCAGCCGCGACGAACTCGGCATCGTCGGTGAGGAACTCGTGCAGGCCGTTGATGATGTGCATCCCGCGGGCGATGCCGTCCAGCAGCACGGTGCGCTGGTCGGCGGAGAGCAGCCCATCAGCCGGTGCGACACCGCAGATCAGGTAGTCCGGCACGTGACCTGCATGAGCGATCGCCGTCGGGAGTCCGTCGAGGATCGGGATGTCGTTCGCGAGACCGTCCAGGAGCACCCCGGCGTCCGCACCCGCGTGGGTGCTGTCGATGACGCTGAGGATCTCGTACTTCTCCGAGTGTCGGACCAGACCGTTCGCGGTCTTGCCGTCCTGCTCGCCGAACTGGCCCTCGCAATACACGATGGCCGTGGTGCCGACGGGGAGGGCGGTGGGCGCCGCCCAGGCGTGCGCAGGGTCGAGAAAAGAGGGGACTGACGGGGTGGGCATGATGCTCCTCGGGCTCACACAGAGGAGGCGACGGAGAACGAAATGACCCAGGAGGCCCGTTGGTCGACGAGAAGTCTTCCCTGATGCCGGCGAGATACCGGCATGCTCAACGTAGCAGGGCTGCCTGGGACCGGGCCGCGAGTGCGCCGTCGAGAGACTCGAGTCGAGCTCCCCGGCCCGCAGGTCGTTCGTCCTCGAGGCGGGGAGGCAATCCGATCCGTGGCGGGCTTCGAACCAGTGGTGAGTCGCGGAAGCGGCGCCACACAAGGAGGAATCATGCGTTTCATCCCCACCAAGGTCCACGGAATTCTCGACTACATCGTCGGCGTCGCGTTGATCGCCGCTCCCTGGCTGTTCGGCTTCGCGAACGTGGGCGGAGCGGCGGTCATCATCCCGATCGTCCTCGGTGTCGGGCTGATCGTGTACAGCCTCTTCACGAAGTACGAATGGGGTCCCTTCGGTTTCATCCCGATGCCCGTCCACCTGGTGTTCGACATCGTCGCCAGCCTCTTCCTCGCCCTCTCGCCGTGGATCTTCGGGTTCGCGGGCGAGGCGCTGAACGTCTGGCTCCCGCACGTCGTCGTCGGCGTCGCCGTGATCGTCGTGGTGCTGTTCTCGCAGCCGCAGCCGGCGACCACCAGGGGGCATGCGGCCACGGCCTGATCCCCGCAGAGACGCGGTGCCGGGCGACTGGACTTCCCGAAGCGGTCGCCCGGCATCGTCATGTCCTGGCGCAGGTCACGAGGCATCGAGACCGCGGAGCGCGTTGCTCAGCCATCGCCCGTAGAGCAGCCACGGCTCACCCTCGCGGCGGAGGGCGTCGACGTGCGTCCGCAGATCGTCCGTCAACGTGAACCACTCTCCGCCTTCGCGGACCGAGGCGAACTCGCGGTGTCGCTGCTGCTCGACCGGGCGTCCGCCTCGCTCGAAGGCGAGGAGCTCGTCGTGTCGGATGCTCGCCAGCCGTTGTCGCGGTCGTCGGCTCGTGCCGATCTTCACCCGACGGTCGAAACGGATGTAGTAGACGATGTCGATACGGGGGAGCGGGAGATCGGCGTCGGGGACGTCCCCGTAACGCCATCCGCAGGAGGCGCAGCGCCAGGAGTCGTCACCGCGGGCACCGACCGTTCCTCCGCAGAGGGTGCACGGGCCCGGGAGAGCTTGTTCCTTCGACACCGTGGCAGGCTACGCGCCCCCTCGGACACCTGCCTCTTCTGCGGTGCGCGCCGCTCGCCTACTCTCGAACGGAGGATGAAGGGATCGGCGATGACGACGACGCGGAGGGCGCAGAGGACGCCGGCCGATCCGCGTGTCGCCGCGGTCGCTCGCGGGGCGGGCGCTCTCGTCTCGACTGCTCTCGTCTCGACTGCTCTCATCGCGATCGCTCTCGCCGCGTGCGCTCCTACGTCCCCCGCCTCGTCCTCTCCCGCGCCGCTCGCACCCTCGCCGTCCGCCGGATCGGGAAGCATCGTTCCGGGGCGCGCGTCTACGGTCGCGGCTGGACTGGAGGCCCCATGGTCCATCGCCTTCTTCGGGAGCACGGCGCTGATCAGCGAACGGGACACCGCCCGCATCGTCGAGGTTTCCGGCGACGGGAGGCTTCGCGAGCTCGGGATGATCGACGGCGTCGCGCCTCGAGGAGAGGGGGGACTGCTCGGTATCGCGCTGCGGGACGATTGGCTGTACGCGTACTCGACGGCTGTCGGCGAGAACAGGGTGCAGCGCTTCGCGTTGTCGGGGGCGCCGGGTTCGTTCGAGCTCGGCGAATCCGAGACGATCCTCTCCGGGATCCCCGCCGCCGGGAATCACAACGGCGGACGCATCGCGTTCGGCCCCGACGACATGCTCTACGTGACGGTCGGCGACGCGGGCGACCGTGAGGGGGCTCAGGATCGGGACTCGCTGGCCGGGAAGATCCTCCGCATCACACCGGACGGGGACGTGCCGGAGGACAACCCCTTCCCGGGATCACCCATCTACAGCCTGGGCCACCGCAATCCTCAGGGCCTGGCGTGGGACGACGAGGGCACGCTCTACGCGAGCGAGTTCGGCCAGGACACCTGGGACGAACTGAACGTGATCGAGGCCGGTGGGAACTACGGGTGGCCGACGGTCGAGGGGATCGCCGATCATGAAGGGTTCGTCGATCCGGTCCAGCAGTGGTCGCCGGACACCGCGAGTCCGAGCGGCATCACGATCGCATCGGGATCGATCTTCATCGCGAATCTCCGCGGAGAGCGGCTCAGGGAGGTGCCGCTCTCCGACGTGCGCACCGCCGGGGAATACTTCGTCGAATCGCTCGGGAGGCTTCGCGACGTCGTGGTCGCGCCAGACGGGGCACTCTGGGTTCTCACGAACAACACGGACGGGCGGGGCGATCCCCGCGAGCGCGACGACCGGGTCCTGCGTATTCCGATCGAGTAGGGCCACGGAGGGCGGCGACGCGCGACGACGGGCGGCATCGGGGCAATCCGCTTCGTCCGAGCGGGAGAGGTGCAGGCGCGGGGGCAGTGCGCCGATGGCTCCGCACACGCCTTGTCGACATCTGTGCGGAGCCATCGATGATCAGATGATGTCGCGCCCTTCGCGTTTCGCCTCCTTGGCGTCCTTCACGAAAGCCCGAATCACGACGGTGAGCACCCCGACGACGATGATCGGCCACACCAGTACGTACGCGGTCAACAGAATGGTCTCCATCAGGCGTCCTTCCCGGCGAGCGTGGCGTCGCCCTTCACATCGGCGCTTCGTGTGATATCCCCGGTGTCGAAGCTGCCGGTGCGCTCCTTGATCAGGTCGAAGTCGAATCTCCGCGTCCTGTTCATCATCGTGAGGGCGACGCAGACCAACGTGCTCACCGCGTATGCGACCAGCGACCCCGACAACACCGGGTACTGGTGCAGGAAGCCGATCGCGAACGGCGCCGACACCAGCGTGGCCAGCGTCCCGACCACAAGCGCCACCCGCAGACCGAAGAAGCCGAACGACATCAGGGCCAGGACCACCCCGATCCCGACGACGGAGAGGACGTCACTCGCGAGACCCCAGCCCCCCGACAGGGAGATCCACTCGAAACGCACGGGCAGGAACGCGGCGAGCGCGGCGATCACGGCGATGCTGAACGCGGCGTTCGTCACGCGGTCCCAGTAGAAGCTCGCGATGACCGGGAACACGAGCGCTCCCCACAGTGCACCGACGAACACCAGGAGGTCGAGGATGTTGAACTGCATCGATGCGAAGCCGAGTGCCGCGGCGGTTGCGCCGATCATGGTGAGTCTGCCGATGAGCAGCATCGTCTTCGGATTGGCGTTCTTCTTGCCCGCGATGTTCTGCCCGTAGATGTCAGCCATCATGATCGACGAGAGAGCCGTCATGTCGGCATCCGCGGTCGACGACAACGAGCCGATGATCATGACGAAGAACACGCAGATCAGCAGCGGGGGCAGGTATGTCGACGCCATCTGCGGGATCAGATTGTTGACGTCGCCGTCCATCGGCTGGATCCCTGCGTACAGGGCGAGCACTCCCAGCATGCCGATCCCGATGATAGACGCGCCGTACCCGAATGTCGCGGTGACGAATGTCTTCTTGATCAGGTCCTCTCGCACGGCGAACAGTCGTTGCGCGATGGTCTGGTTGCCGATCGCGTAGGCGAGCACCGCGGCGATGTAGGGAGCGCCCTGGTTGAAGAACGCGTCGGAAGAGAAGAAGTCGCCCTGCTGCGGGGTGAGGTTCGCTGCGCCGGTGACGAACAGCTCGGGGCCACCCGCGGCGAAGAAGATCACCGGAACGATGATCGCGACGGCCCCCAGCATGGCGATGACCTGCGCGAAGTCGGTGAGCACCGACGCCCTGAAGCCCGACCACAGCGTGTAGGCGAGCACGCCGATCGCGATGGCGACGATGCCCTGTGTGAAGGTGAACGGCGACAGCATCGAGACGAGCGCGCCTCCGGCGATCAGATTCGACGTGAGGCTGATCAGGCTGCCGAGCACATTGGAGCCGGCGAGCATGAGCTGACTCGAACGTCCGTGGCGGGCGAACATGACCTCGGCGATGGTGTGCGCGTGGGGTGCGACCGTGCGGATGCGGCGCCCGAACGGATAGATGAGGAGGATCATCAGTGCACCCCAGAGGCCGTAGTGAATGGGGCCGGAGATGCCGTAGGTGTATCCGGATGTCGCGGAGGCGTACATCGAGGATGCCCAGATCCAGGTAGCGGTCATCGAGGCGGCGGAGATGCCGAACCCGATCTTGCCGCCACCGGTCATGTATCCGTCGGCGTTCTCCTTTCTGCGGGAGATGCGGATGGACATGTAGAGGCTGCCGCCGAAGAACAGCAGCATGAGCAGGATCACGACCGGTCCTGACAGTGTGTGGAAGTCTTCCACCGGGTACTCGCTTTCTCGTCTTGGTGCGGCGATGCCGCCTGTCGATGGAGAAGGAGTCCCGCTAAGTGGGGGAGTAATGCGTCGTCTGGTGTTGAGGGTTCTGCGGGGAGTGGAGAAGGGTCGGCATGGCGAGAACGAACCTGGACCACTGAGGCGCATCACAGCACACAGACGAGTAGCCCGGGGTGCGGCTCCTTTCGAGGACGTCCGTTTCCGGGCGCACCGAACAGCGGTGCATCCTCGAACGGGATTCGGTGATCGCGTGGTCGCCGGTCGGCGTCTGACGCGTGAGATCGCGGCGGAGCCACGACCATCGCTCAGGGGGTGAGAGCGTCTCTCGACCATAGCAAGTTCCCAGGAACGCCGCCGGGGGAGCGGGCAGGGGACGAAAAAGCCCCCGGGAGAACCGGGGGCGATGTGGTGGGCGATACCGGACTCGAACCGATGACCTCTTCCGTGTGAAGGAAGCGCGCTACCAACTGCGCCAATCGCCCATACCCGTGGGGTACGTCAACCGATACTACCGGACGCTCGGAGGCCTCGCGGACCACTCGGCGAGACACGCGCGAGATTCGCTGCCGGTTTGGCGGAGTGCGGATCTTCGGCTAATGTTTCATGAGTGCCCGGGACAACCGGGAACGAAATGCGGATGTAGCGCAGTTGGTAGCGCACAACCTTGCCAAGGTTGGGGTCGCGAGTTCGAGTCTCGTCATCCGCTCGAGTGCAGTAGGTCTTCTTCGGAAGGTCTGCCGCACGTGGGGTCAATCCACACGGTGGCGTGGCCGAGCGGCTAGGCACCGGCCTGCAAAGCCGTTTACACGGGTTCGAATCCCGTCGCCACCTCACGGAAAACTGAAAAGCCCCAACGGGCGCGATTGGCGCAGCGGTAGCGCGCTTCCCTGACACGGAAGAGGTCACTGGTTCGATCCCAGTATCGCGCACACTGAAACCCCCGGATCTCCGGGGGTTTTTTCGTGTCTCGAAAGTCTCTCGTACTCCGAGGATGTCGCATCGGTTTCCGAAGCTGGCCGTTCCTCGTCGGGGGAGTGCCGCCCGCCGCTGCGGGCGTGCCCGGATGGGCCCGGGCACGCCCGCAGCCGATCACGTCAGAAGCGTGTCGCCGATGAATCCGTCTTCCGCGCATCCCGGCGGGATCGCGAACACGGCGGAGCCGATCGGCACGGTCCACTCGTTCAGCAGGTCGAGCTCGTCGAGCCGGCGCTGCATCGGGATGAACTGCCGCTCGACGTCGGCTTGGAACGAGACGAAGATCAGCCCCGACTCGGAGACCTCGGCGCCGATCGGACGCTCGTCGTAGTTGTACGCGCGCCGGAAGATGCGCTCCTCCCCGTCGCCGCGGGCCCGCCGGATATGTGCGAACTGCGGGATCACGGGGAACCCTATCGACGTCGTCGCCTCGAAATCGGGTTCGTCGAACTCGTCCGTCCCCGTCAACGGTGCCCCGTTGGCGAGTGTTCGCCCCACAGAGGCATCGCGGCCGCCGCGGTCCAGGCGGTCCCACTTGTCGAGGTCCATGCGGATGCGGCGGATCACCATGCCGGTGCCGCCTGCCAGCCAGCCGTCCGCACTCCACACGACCTCGTCGAAGTCCGGTGTGCCCGGTTCGGGGTTGGTCGTGCCGTCCACCTGTCCGAAGAGGTTGCGCATCGTCGTCCCGGGGCGTTCCGTGCCGTACGCGCGGCGGAACCCCTGCTGCGTCCATCGGATGCTCGCGAAGCCGCGGGCGTCCTTCAGGAGCATCCGTGTCGCGTGGGCAACCGTCAACGGATCGTCCCCGGCGATCTGCAACAGCAGGTCTCCATCCGAGAATTCCGGTCGCAGTTGATCCACCCCGAAAGCCGGGAGCGGTGCGAGCCACGCAGGGCCGGAGCCCGCGGCGCGCGCGACGAGACCGGGTCCGAAGCCGAAGGTGATCGTGAGCCGCGCCGGCGAGAGCGCGAGCTCCGGCTCGGAATCGGCGAGGGCGGGGAGCCCCTGCGTCAGACGAGCCGCGTCGTCCGTCAGGATCCGCATCAGGCGAGTGAGCCCGTCGCGGTCCACATCCTCGCGGAGATCGAGCCCGAGGAAGACACCGTGGGCTTGCGCCGCGGTGTCGACACCGGCTTGGTGGGTGCCGAAGAACGGAACGGTCTGCTCGCCGTTCATCGGCGTGGAGACCGGCTTCGCACCGTTCTCCTGACTGTTCAGGGCGAGGTCCACTCCGACGGCCGCGACCGCGCCGACGCCGGCGACGGCTCCCCCGAGGAGGAACTGTCGCCGGGTCGACCCGGCGCGGCGGGAGCGGGCGCCCTCGGCGGGCGCCGACATCACTGCCCCGAGCCGTCTTGCTCTTCGCCGCCCTCGTAGTTCTCGTTCGCGCCGGAGTAGTCCTTGACGGGAGCGGTGAACTCATACGTGGAGTCGTCGGAGAACGTGAGGGTGAAGGTCACGTCGCTGCCTGCCGTGAGAGGACCGGTCAGGTCCATCATCATGATGTGGTTGCCTCCCGGCTCCAGGGCGAGCTTCCCGCCGGCGGGAATGACGAACCCGCCGTCCTTCTCGCGCATCACCATCTCACCGGCCTCGTTCTCGACCGTCTCGTGCAGCTCGAGCATGTTCGACGCCTCGGACGTGACGGAGACGACGGTCACGTCGTCGTCACCGCTGTTGACGAGGGTGCCGAAACCGGCGGACATGCCCTCTTCCGCCGACTTCACCCACGCATCCTCGATCGTGACGGCGTCACCGGCGGGGCGGGATGCGGATTCGGTCGGGGAGCTCTCCGGGGTGCACCCGGTGAGCGCGAGGAGGGAGACCGCGATAACGGCCGCGAGGCGGGGAAGGTTCTTGCTGGTGTTCACAATGGTGCCTTTCACAGGTCATCTGCCGCGGAACCGCCGTCTTCCGGCGGAGCGGCTGCCGTCCGAGGACGGCGGAGGAATCGGATGAGGACGAGGACGAGGACGGCCACTGCCGCCCCGCCTGCGCCGATGAGCAGCACCCTGACGGTGCCGCCGGAATCTGCTGCGTTCTGATCCGGCTGTTCTGCGGATGCCGACGGGGTCTCCGCCGCGCCGCCGGGCGCGGGGGCCGCCATCGGCTCGGCATCGCCCACGGTGAACGGGACGACGCCGGCGATCGGATGGCCGTCTTCCGACACGACCTGCCACCGCACCTGGTAGCCGGCGGTCGGCATGCCTGGCTCGAGGGGGGCGGTCACCGTGCGGCCGGCGACCGTGACGTCACCGGAGACCCAGTCCTTCCCCGAGGCGTCGACGACCAGGACGACAGCCCCGGTCAGTGACTCGTCGAGCACCAGGAGTTCACCGGAGAAGGTCATCGTGATGCTCTCCGGCCCGGCCGCCAACTGCTCGTCGGCGGCCGGGGAGCTGGAGATCAATTGATCGTGGGCGGACGCGGGCGTGGCGATCGCGAGGGTCGCGACCGTCGCCAACGCCAGCCCGGCCGCAATCCTGCGGACAGGGGACATGGGAATGGCCTCTCATCAGACGTCGCGTGAGCGACGTGCATGCATGCGTTCAGAACCCGTGCGCGAGGAACGGCGCACGGAGGTGACGCACCACAGGACCGGTGAAAGCCCAGGGCGCGGATCAGATCGCTGCGGAGAGGGGAGGAGCGCGGCCTCTGAGGGTCGCGAGGAGAACGAGATCGCCCGTGCGTGCGACGTCGAAGATGCCGCGGAGAGCGCGCGGGAGGCGGAGAGCCGGGAGGACCAGCACGTGATCGACCCGGCGGCGCAGCCATCGCCCCAGCTGCACGGCGAGGTTGCGTGCGGCGATGATCAACCGCTCGCCTCGATACAGCGCGGACACTGTCAGCAGCGCCGCGAGCGCGTGGCCCAGCCACATCGATGCGTCGGCGGTGACAGCCTCAGGGAGGCCGGGCGTCGCGGGGATCACGAGAGGCGCACCGTGCACGTGCGGGACGGAGACACCGGAGGGCGTGACGGTTCCGAGCACGAAGAGGGTGTGGAACAGGAACTGGCTCACCGCGACGGAGATGCCGAGGCGAAGGAGCGAGAGCGTGCGCCCGGCGAGCAGCACGCAGATCATGAAGGAGAACACCCACGGCACCACGATGCCGAGCGCACCGGGCATCTGTCCGCCACCCGACACGTGCCCCGCGAGTGCGACGAAGATCGCCAGCGACGAGGCAGCGAAGCCGCGGATGACGGCTGGCTTCCTGGACTCGGTCACGGCTCCAGTCTGGCACGGACGGCGCGCGCGTCGTTCTCCGACCATCAGGTGACAGGCCCTCCGGTCACTCGCGGCGAGTGCGTGGGGTGCGCTTGACGACGTCGTACGCGGCGAGTGCCGCCTTGCGTGTGTCACCCAGGTCGACGATCGGCTCGGCGGGGGCGTCTGCGGCCCAGCGCGAGATGTAGAGGTTCTGTGGGTCGAACTTCTTCGCCTGGAGTTCGGGGTTGAACACACGGAAGTACGGAGCGGCGTCGGCGCCGGATCCGGCGACCCACTGCCAATTGAAGGGATTGTTGGCTTCATCAGCGTCGACGAGCGTGTCCCAGAACCACTCTTCACCCCGGCGCCAGTCGATGAGCAGGTTCTTCACGAGGAAGGATGCCACGACCATCCGCACCCGGTTGTGCATATAGCCGGTGTGCCAGAGCTCTCGCATCCCGGCGTCCACGATCGGCACGCCCGTCTCGCCGTGCTGCCAGGCATCGAGGTGGGTGGGGTCCAGCGGCGGCCAGGGGAAGGCGTCGAACTCCGGTCGCAGGTTCTCCGAGGCGAGATCGGGGGAGTGGTAGAACGTATGCCAGGCGAACTCGCGCCAGCCCAGCTCGGAGAGGAAACCTCCCGCACCGTCCACACCCACCGCCTCGTGCCAGACCGTGAACGGGCTGATCTCGCCCCAGCGGAGGTGCGGTGACAACCGCGACGTGGCACCGGAGGCGGGCTCATCGCGTGCGCGATCGTAGTGCCCCAGGTCCTCGTCGAGGAAGTGGCGCAGGCGCCGTCGCGCGGCGGGTTCGCCGGGCTCCCAGGTCTCGCGCAGGCCGTCGGCCCAGTCGGGACCGGTGGGCAGCAGGCTCCAGTCCTCGAGGGACTCGGTTGCCGGAGTGCGTTGCGGGCCCTCGACCGTTCGCGGCTCCGGGAGCGGAGCGCGGGGCGCGGGGAGCGCGAGGCACGCCCGCCAGAAGGGAGTGAAGACGGAGTAGTGCGTGCCGCTGCCCGTCGTGACCGTCCACGGCTCATGCAGCAGAGAGCCGGCGAAGGAGGTGACCTCGAGTCCCTCGGCACGGAGGGACGCCTTCAGCGCGGAGTCGATCGCGCGCTCGGCACCTCCGTAACGGCGATTCCAGTAGACGGCACCCGCTCCGACTTCCGTCACCATCTCACGCACGATGCGCTCGGCCGGGCCGCGACGGAGCACGAGTGCGCCACCGCGCTCGCGGAGCCGCTCGTCCAGCGACGCCAGAGAGTGGTGCAGCCACCAGCGCGCAGCGCCACCGAGCGCACGGATGCCCGGTGACTCCTCGTCGAGCACATACAGCGCGATGACCGCTTCGCCTCGTTCGATCGCGGCCCGCAGCGCAAGGTTGTCGGCGAGTCGGAGATCATCGCGGAACCACACGATGGAGGGGGACGTCATGGGGACAATTCTCCTGGAGGTCGGGCTCGGTCGTTCAACGACGACGGCGGTCGCGGCGGCGCGGGTTCTCGTCTCCGGTCGCCCACAGCGCCCACAGAACGAGAAGCGGCTGCAGGAAGAGCCTGCCGAATCGGCGAGCATCCGTGTCGAGTCCCGGGGTCGAGCGCTTCGTGCGCCACTGGTGGATGTTCCCCGGCAGCACGGCGACGAAGAACGCGGCGGTCGCCCAGCCGATGCGGCGCCGCTCTTTCGGCAGCGTGAGCAGGCCGGTGGCGAGAGCGACCTCCGTGGCACCGGAGGCGATCACGATCGTGTCCTTGTCCAGCTTGGTCAGGCGGGTCGCCCAGTCCGGCACCACCACCCGGAATCCGCGGGTGCTGAGGAAGTGGCCGACCCCGATCGCGCCGAGCGCGATCGCGAGGATCCATCGTGCGACTGCTCTGTCCATCCGTTCACGTTACGTGATGCTCGCGAGGCGGCGTGGACGTCGTGCGGCGCGGACGAGGACGGTCAGGAGGACCGGGTCATGCGAGTAACCTGGGTATCGACCCAGATGGAGAGTTTCTGTGCCTGAAAACGCCCGGCCGAATGACGGCTTCGCCCTGTTCACTGACCGAAACGTCGTCGCGATGCGCGTCAACGGCGACCTCAAGGATCTCGCCACGACCGTGACCGACACCGATGTGGTCGAAGCGGTCACGATCGACAGTGCGGACGGGCTGAACATCCTCCGTCACTCGGCAGCCCATGTGCTGGCGCAGGCGGTGCAGCGCATCAACCCGCAGGCGAACCTCGGCATCGGCCCGCCCGTCACCGACGGCTTCTACTACGACTTCGGGGTCGAGACCCCGTTCACGCCGGAGGACATCAAGGCGATCTCCAAGGAGATGCAGCGCATCGTCCGCGAGGGACAGCGCTTCGTCCGCCGTGTCGTGACCGACGACGAGGCCAGGGCCGAGCTCGCGGACGAGCCGTTCAAGCTCGAGCTCATCGGTCTCAAGGGCAGGAAGGAAGCCGCAGAGGGCGCCTCCGTCGAGGTCGGCGAAGGCGAGCTGACGATCTACGACAACACCACCCGTGATGGCGAGGTCGTCTGGAAGGACCTCTGCCGCGGCCCGCACCTGCCCAACACGCGCATGATCGGCAACGGTTGGGACCTCACGCGCATCGCCGCCGCGTATTGGCGCGGCAGCGAGAAGAACCCGCAGCTGCAGCGCATCTACGGCACGGCATGGCCGACCAAGGACGAGCTGCGTGCCTATCAGGAGCGCATCGCCGAGGCGGAGCGCCGCGACCACCGCAAGCTCGGTGCGGAGATGGACCTGTTCTCCTTCCCCGACGAGATCGGCTCGGGACTCGCGGTGTTCCATCCCAAGGGCGGCATCATCCGCTACGAGATCGAGGAGAATCTGCGCAAGCACCTGCTGCGCAACGGGTACGACCTCGTGAACAGCCCGCACATCACGAAGAAGGATCTCTTCATGACGTCGGGTCACCTGCAGACCTATGCCGACGGCATGTTCCCGCCGATGCACCTCGACGAGATCGTCGACGAGGAGGGGAACATCACCCGCCAGGGTCAGGACTACTACCTGAAGCCGATGAACTGCCCGTTCCACAACCTCGTCTTCCGTTCGCGCGGGCGCTCCTACCGCGAGCTGCCGCTGCGTCTGGCCGAGTTCGGGACGGTCTACCGCTACGAGAAGAGCGGCACGCTGTCGGGACTGACCCGAGTGCGCGGTCTGACGCAGGACGACGCCCACATCTACGTCGCGCAGGACCAGGTCAAAGAAGAACTCACCACCAACCTGAACCTCGTCCTCGACCTGCTCCGCGACTACGGCCTCAACGACTTCTATCTCGAACTGTCGACGAACGAGGAGGGGAACCCGAAGTTCCTCGGCGAGCCGGAGCAGTGGTCGACGGCGATCGACACGCTGCGTGAGGTCGCGATCGAGTCCGGGCTCGAACTCGTCGCCGATCCCGGCGGTGCGGCCTTCTACGGGCCGAAGATCTCCGTCCAGGCGCGTGACGCGATCGGCCGCACCTGGCAGATGTCGACCATCCAGCTCGACTTCAACCAGCCGGAGCGCTTCGAACTGGAGTACACCGGACCCGACGGGCAGAAGCACCGGCCGGTGATGATCCATCGCGCACTCCTCGGCTCCGTCGAGCGCTTCTTCGCGATCCTCCTCGAGCACTATGCCGGCGACTTCCCGCTCTGGCTCGCACCCAGCCAGGTGGTCGGCGTCCCGGTCGCCGAGCAGTACGGCGACTACCTGGACGACGTCATCGGGCAGTTGCGCGCTGCGGGCGTCCGGGCAGACGTCGACCACTCGGATGACCGTATGCAGAAGAAGATCCGCACCCACACGACGGCGAAGGTGCCCGTCATCCTCATCGTCGGCGAACAGGATCGTGCCGCGGGGACGGTGTCGTTCCGCTTCCGCGACGGCACGCAGGAGAACGGCGTCCCGGTCGCGGACGCGGTGCGCCGGATCAACGCCGCCATCGCTTCGCACGCGCTCGTGCTGAAGGCAGGGGATCTGGCGTGACCGAAGGGGAGCAGCCGCTGGAGGACGCCGGACGTCTCGCCGGCGTACCGGACGAGTTCCAGCGGCTGTGGACCCCGCACCGGATGGCGTACATCCAGGCGGGGCCGGAGCCGCTGCGCGAGGAGTGCCCGTTCTGCGAGGCCCCGAAGTTCCCGGATGCCGAGCGGTTGGTCGTCGCCCGGGGCGAGACGGCCTACGTGCTGCTGAACCTCTTCCCCTACAACTCGGGACATCTCCTGGTCTGCCCGTACCGCCACATCGGCACCTACGACCAGGCGACGCCGGAAGAGGTCGCCGAGATCGGAGCGCTGACGCAGACGGCCATGCGGGTTCTCCGTGAGGTGTCCCGATGCGACGGCTTCAACCTGGGCATGAACCAGGGCGCGGTCGCCGGCGCCGGCGTCGACGCCCACCTGCACCAGCATGTGGTGCCGCGTTGGACGTCGGACGCGAACTTCTTCCCGATCATCGCGAAGACCAAGGCGCTTCCCCAGCTCCTCGGAGAGGTGCGCGAGGCCGTGGCAGCGGCCTGGCCGGAATCCGACCACTGAGGCCGACGGCTTCGTCCCTCACCGCCCACCCGTCCGGCGGGCATCCGTCGAGCGGGGGAGCGGCGAGAGCGAGTACGGGCCTCAGCGCACCTGGCGGGCGGTGAACTGCATCTGCGGGTTCGCGTAGAACTCCTGTGCCTCGACGAGCTGCAGCTCGCGCTCACCGGATTCGAGCGTGGCCTTGAGCAGGTCGTACACGCTCGATGCCGTGCGCTCGAGCGCGATCCTCGCGCTGCCCGTCTCGACGTAGTGGGCGGTGAACAGTGCCGCGGTCACATCTCCTGAGCCGTTCGCCTTCATCGGCAGGTGCGGGGTCTGCACGAGCCAGGCGCCCTCCCCGTCGGCGGCGAGCATCTCGATCGTGCCCTCTTCGCGGTCGGGGCGCTCGACACTCGTCACGAGCACGGTGCGCGGACCCATCGCGTGCGCGAGATCGACCGAGGCGAGCGTGGACTCGAGCGTGTCGGGCTCGGTGTCGGTGAGGAAGCCGAGCTCGAACTGGTTCGGCGTGATGATGTCGGCGACCGGAACGACGCGCTCGCGCAGCAGCACCGGGATGGCCGGCGCCACGAAGCAACCCGACTTCGCGTTGCCCATGACCGGGTCGCAGGCGTACACGGCGTTCGGGTTCGCGGACTTGACGCGCGCGACGGCGTCGATGATCACGTCGCCGATGCCCTCTCCGCCCTGGTAGCCGCTGAGGACGGCGTCGATCTGGCCGAAGACGCCGCGTTCCTCGATGCCCGTGATGACCTCGCGCACATCGTCGGGAGCGATCATCGGTCCGCGCCAGGCGCCGTAGCCGGTGTGATTCGAGAAGTTCACGGTGTAGACCGGGAGAACTTCGACGCCGATGCGCTGCAGAGGGAACACGGCGGCGGAGTTTCCCACGTGTCCGAAGGCCACGGCTGACTGGATGGAGAGGATCTTCATTCTCCGACTCTTTCGTTCAGGGCGGGCCGGTGCCCGCGACGGATGGTCATCGCCCGGCGGCGACGAGGTCTGCGACCAGTGATTCGGCCTCGTCGTCCGAGAGGTCGTGCACCGTCAGGCGCAGGTGATGCGACGGCCCGGCCTTCTCATCGAGCGCGAAGTCGTCTCCGGTGCGGGCGAGCCAACCGCGGCGCATGAGCCGGTCGGCGACGGTCCGCGCGGGCCGGGGGAACTCGATCCACAGGCTCATGCCGTCGGACACCGTCGCATCGACGCCGCTCTCACGCAGTCGCGCGGCGAACGCCGCGTTGCGCTGCGCGTAGTGCGCGGCGGCGGCGGCGACCTCGGCCATCACCGCATCGTCGGTCAACTGCGTGAGGGCGAGTCGCTGAAGGAGATGGCTCACCCAGGTGGTGCCGGGGCTCAGCCGCATCGCGAGGCGTTCCGCGGTCTCCGGATCGGTGGCGGCGATGGCCAGGCACATGTCCGGTCCCAGGAACTTCGACACCGAGCGCACGAGGGCGAAACGACGGTGGTCGGGGCCGATGAGGGACTCATAGGGGCGCTGCGACAGCATCGAGAAATGGTCGTCCTCGATGATCAGCACGTACGGGTGGTCGGCGAGCACGGCACGAAGGTCGGCGGCACGCGACGCGGTGAGGCTCGCGCCGGTCGGATTCTGAGCGCGCGGGGTGCAGATGATGGCGCGGACGCCGGCATCCAGCGCGGAACGCAGGCCGTCGACCGTCATCCCCTCGGCATCGACAGGCACGGGGACGGCCCGGTATCCGCCCAGGCGCACGGTGTGGATGCTCGCCAGGAAGCACGGGTCTTCCAGAGCCACCGCGTCGTCACGCATGAGCGCCTGGGCGAGCAGCCTCTCGACAGCGTCGACGGCGCCGCTGGTCACGGTGATGCGGAAGTCGACGTCGTCGAGGTCGGTCGAGATCCAGCGCCGGGACCACTCTTCGAGACCGCGGTCGATCACGGGCTCGCCGTAGAGGACGGGACGGGACGCGATGGTCATGAGCGCCGGCGCCGGGTCGGGGATGAGGCGCGGATCGGGGTTCCCCGTGCCGATGTCGCGGAGCACGGTGTCGGGGGCATAGCCCTCCTGAGCCACGGCCTCGATCCCGGCGACGACGGTTCCGGCGCGCCCACGGGAGATCACGAGGCCCGCCTGCGCGAGCTGTCGATAGGCGGCGACGGCAGTATTCCGATTGACGCCGAGGGTGGCAGCCAGCTCCCGCACCGGGGGGAGCACTGCACCGGCCTGGAGGATTCCGCGGTCGCGCAGGGAACGCACGCTGTCGGCGATGTCCGATGCGGTGCTGCCTGTGATCTGGTCGCTCATGGTCCTCCTCAGCGATTCTAGGTCGAATCGGACAGTGCTATGTTTGATCTAGATCAAAACCGACTTCGGTGCATCCGACAGGAGTTCCCCATGGCAGAGCAGACAACCACCGGATCCGCGCGCGTCAAGCGCGGCCTCGCCGAGATGCTCAAGGGCGGCGTCATCATGGACGTCGTCACGGCAGAGCAGGCGAAGATCGCCGAAGACGCCGGCGCGGTCGCCGTGATGGCCCTCGAGCGCGTCCCGGCCGACATCCGCGCGCAGGGTGGGGTCTCCCGCATGAGCGACCCCGACATGATCGACAGCATCATCGATGCCGTCTCCATCCCCGTGATGGCGAAGGCGCGCATCGGTCATTTCGTCGAGGCGCAGGTGCTGCAGGAGCTCGGTGTCGACTACATCGACGAGTCCGAGGTGCTCTCGCCGGCCGACTACGTGAACCACATCGACAAGTACGGCTTCACGGTTCCGTTCGTGTGCGGAGCGACCAACCTCGGCGAGGCATTGCGTCGCATCAACGAGGGGGCGGCGATGATCCGCTCCAAGGGCGAGGCTGGCACCGGCGACGTCTCCGAGGCGATGAAGCACATCCGCAAGATCCGCGGCGAGATCGCCGCGCTCACGGCGCTGCCCAAGGACGAGCTCTTCGTCGCCGCGAAGGAGCTGCAGGCGCCGTACGAGCTCGTGGCGGAGATCGCCGAGACGGGCAAGCTCCCCGTCGTGCTGTTCGTCGCCGGCGGGGTCGCGACCCCGGCGGATGCCGCGATGATGATGCAGCTCGGTGCCGACGGCGTGTTCGTCGGATCGGGCATCTTCAAGTCGGGCAACCCGGCTGAGCGCGCGAAGGCGATCGTCAAGGCGACGACCTTCTTCGACGACGCCAAGGTCATCGCCGAAGTCTCGCGCGGACTGGGCGAGGCCATGGTCGGCATCAACGTCAGCGATCTCCCGGCCCCGCACCGCCTCGCCGAGCGTGGCTGGTAAGACCCGCGTCGGCGTCCTCGCGCTGCAGGGCGACGTGCGAGAGCACGCCGCCCTGCTCGCGCAGTTGGGTGCCGATGCGGTCCTGGTCCGTCGACCCGACGAGCTCTCCTCCGTCGACGGACTCGTGATCCCGGGCGGCGAGTCGAGCGTGATCGACAAGCTCTCCCGCATCTTCGGCATGCAGCAACCGATCCGTGACGCGATCGCGGCGGGGATGCCGGTGTTGGGAACATGCGCGGGACTGATCATGCTCGCCGATGACGTCGTCGACGCGATCGACGGCCAGGAGTCATTCGGCGGACTCGACGTCGTCGTGCGCCGGAACGCCTTCGGCCGTCAGGTCGAGTCGTTCGAGGCTGTGCTCGATGTTCCCGCCTTCGAGGGCGAACCCGTTTCCGCGGCATTCATCCGCGGTCCCGTGGTCGAATCGGTCGGCCCGGGTGCAGAGGTGCTGGCTGCGCTGGACGACGGCCGCGTGGTCGCGGTGGAGCAGGGAAATCTGCTCGGGCTGAGCTTCCACCCCGAGATCACGGGGGAGAGGCGCTTTCACCAGCGCTTCCTCGCACGGGTGGAAGCACGTCGAGGAGTGACGGCACCGCCGCAGGTGTGATCAGATCAGTGTGGCGAGCCAGCGCAGAGCCGGATCCGCCTGTGCACGCTGAAACTCTCGGAGGCCCGGAAGCTGAGAGATCTCGGGCTGCGCCTGTTGATACCAGAGGAACGAAGCGAACGCCGAGATGACGGGGAGCAGTGCAACCTGAGGTGGCGCGCCGTGCTCTTCGAAGATGGCCCAGGCCTCTTCGCAGGACGGCCCTCCGGACGCCTCGACGCTCGGCAGCAGACAGGGGAGATCGATCCACGCGGCACCTCGTCGCGCGTGTGGCCAGTCCAGGAGATGGGCGCGCCCGTCGCTGATCAGGATGTTGTCTGATCGCACGTCGTCGTGCACGATGACGTCGCCGTGCAGCGCGTCCTGGAAGCAGTCCTCCATCGAGAGGAGCGCGCGCACGCGGCTGGACAGGCCGTGGGGGAGAGCCTCCAGGAGCGGTGGATCCGCTGCGATCTCGCGCCATCGTGTGAAACCCGGGATCATGCCGTCCTCCGCGCGGGGCATCGCCGATGGCGCGGGGGTGGTCGACAGGGTGCGAAGGGATCGTGCCACGGAATGCAGGTCCTCGGTCGTCCAGGGTCGGCCGGGATGGCGTCCGTCGATGGCCTCGATCACGAGCGCGGTACCGACGGCGTCGTCGATGGCGCCACGGAGACGCGGGGCGACAGATGGCGGCAGATGTGCGAGCGTGCGCATCTCCTCGCGAAGGAAGTGCAGAGAGTCCGCGTGCCAGTCTGCGCCGCAGGCCTTGACGAAAGCGTGACCGGCGGTGGTCGTCACGACGCCCGCATAGGACGCGCTGAAGCCGCCATGAGCGGGTTCGTCCCCCACGAAGTCGCCACCGATCACGCCGACGATCTGCGTGCGCAGCGAAGCGGGGAGGGCACTCCAGGCTGGTCGGAGGCGGTCCGCTCCCGGTTTCATGGTGCCGCTCGCTCCGTGTCGTGATCGTTCTGCCGGTGGGAGAGCAGCCAGCTGTAGAGCTCGGGGTTCGCGTACGTCTCGGTCCAGGAATCGTGACCGACGCCCGCATAGCGCGTGAACCGCACGTCGGCGTCGAGCGATCTGAGCTCCGCCACGATCTGCTCCGTCGCGGAGATCGGCACGACGTCGTCGGCGTCGCCGTGGAACGCCCACGTGGGCAGGGCGCGGATAGGGACAGCGCTCTGCATCCACAGTCCTCCGCAGATCGGGGCGATCGCCGCGAACCGATCGGGGTAGCGCACGGCGAGGCTCCAGGTCCCGAACCCGCCCATGCTGAGTCCGGTCACGGCTACGCGGGCGGGATCGATGCGGTGCGCCGCGGCGACCTCGTCGAGCAGCACGGACAACGTCGTGAGCTCGGCGACCCACTGACTCGATTCGGGGCACTGCGGTGTGACGAGGATGAAGGGGAACTCGTGGCCGGCATCTGCCAGCCTCGGCGGCCCGTGCACCGCGGCGAGATCGACGTCGGATCCTCGTTCGCCCGCACCGTGCAGGAACAGCACGAGGGGCCAGAGCCTGTCCGGATCCGTTTCGTAGTCGTTCGGCAGATGCACCAGATACCGCAAGGAGTCGGCCGGTGACGGCTCGCCGTCATGCACGTCCGACGAATGGGATGCAGGGGTGATGTGTCGCGATCGGCGCATGCATCCATCCTGCTCCACTTGCGCGGTTCGTTAGACTGGACGACGCGCTGAGTGCGAGCTCACGCGGATACGACGAGCGGAGACTTATGTCCGGGCATTCCAAGTGGGCGACCACGAAGCACAAGAAGGCCATCATCGACTCCAGGCGCGCGAAGTCCTGGGCCAAGCTCATCAAGAACATCGAGGTCGCCGCGAAGCTCGGCGGGCCCGACCTTGCGGGCAACCCGACGCTCTTCGACGCGGTGCAGAAGGCCAAGAAGACCTCCGTCCCCAAGGACAACATCGACCGCGCGGTGAAGCGCGGTGCGGGCATCGGCGGCGAGGCCGTCGAGTACCTCTCGATCATGTATGAAGGCTACGGACCCAACGGTGTCGCTCTCATGATCGAGTGTCTGACCGACAACAAGAACCGCGCGGCCGCAGAGGTGCGCACGGCTCTCAGCCGCAACGGCGGCACGCTGGCGGACCCGGGCAGCGTCGCCTACAACTTCAGCCGCAAGGGCGTCATCGTCGTCGGCTCCGAGGGCACCACCGAGGATGACGTCATGATGGCGGCACTCGAGGCCGGCGCCGAGGAGATCGAGCCGCATGCCGAGGGTTTCGAGGTCATCACCGAAGCCACCGACCTGGTGGCCGTGCGCACCGCGCTCCAGGAGGCGGGTATCGACTACGAATCCGCCGACGTCGAGTTCGTTCCGAACCTCAAGGTCGAGATCGACGCCGACACTGCTCGCAAGATCTTCCGTCTGATCGACGCTCTGGAAGACAGCGAAGACGTGCAGAACGTGTTCACGAACTTCGACCTCACCCCCGAGGTGCAGGCCGAGCTGGAGAACGACGAGGCGTAGGCGCGCCGGACGGTCCATGTCGGTGCCGCGGCCTAGCCTGGGGAAGTGACCTCCTCTCTGCGCGTGCTCGGCATCGACCCCGGGCTCACCCGGTGCGGTGTCGGCGTCGTCGACGTCGACACCTCGCGTCGAGGAACGCTGGTGCACGTGGGGGTGATCCGCTCGTCCCCGGATGCCGAGCCCGGCGATCGCCTCGCGATCGTCGCCGCCGGGATCCGTGCCGTGATCGCCGAGCATCGCCCGGATGCGGTGGCCGTCGAGCGTGTGTTCGCTCAGCAGAACACGCACTCGGTGATGGGCACGGCGCAGGCCAGCGGCGTCGCGCTGCTGATCGCCTCCGAGTCCGGGCTCCCCGCGGCGACGCACACCCCCAGCGAGGTGAAGGCGGCCGTCACCGGATACGGCGCGGCGGACAAGCGGCAGGTGCAGACGATGATCGCCCGCATCCTGCGGCTGGACGCCCTCCCGCAGCCGGCCGACGCGGCCGACGCCCTGGCGATCGCCCTGTGCCACGCCTGGCGACGCGGAGGCGTTGCATCCCCCGGCCAGGGAGCGCTGACTCCGGCGCAACAGGCCTGGGCCGATGCCGAGAAGCGTGTCGGTCGAACATACCTACGAGCGACGCCGTAGGCTGAGAGAATGATCTCCTCTCTGCACGGTGTCGTCCTGCACGCGACATCCGATCAGGTCGTCATCGACGTGGGCGGAGTCGGATTCGCCGTCGCCGTCCCCACTGATGTGGCGCACACGGCCGTGGTGGGGGAGAAGCTCCTGCTGCACACCAGTCTCATCGTCCGCGAGGACTCGCTGTCGCTGTTCGGCTTCGCCGACCGGGGTGAGCTGGAGATCTTCGGTCTGCTGATCGGTGTGACCGGTGTCGGTCCGAAGTCGGCGCTCGGTGTGCTCTCGCACCTCACGGGTGATCAGATCGCCGAAGCCGTCACGGCCGAAGACGACGCCCCGTTCCGGCGGGTGTCCGGGATCGGTCCCAAGACCGCCAAGCTCATCGTGCTGCAGCTCGCCGGCAAGGTGCAGGCCTTCGCCGCGCCGTCGAGGCCGGCCGCCACGGGAGGCACGGACGTCGTGACGCAGGTGGCCGCAGCGCTCGTCGGCCTCGGCTGGTCGGAGAAGGTGGCCGCGGAAGCCGCAGCCCAGACCGCGGCAGAGGCTACCGAGGCGGAGAGTGCATCGGTCGCCGCGCTGCTCCGACGCACTCTCGCCCTTCTCGGGCCGGCTCAGGGAGGCCAGGCGCGTGTCTGATCCGTTCGACGCCAGTGAGCCGTCCGACGAGACCGAACTCGCGATCGAGGGCGCCCTGCGCCCGACGAGCCTGGGGGAGTTCGTCGGACAGCAGAAGGTCCGCGGTCAGCTGCAGCTGCTCCTGGAAGCGGCCCGCATCCAGAGCCGTCCCGCTGATCACATCCTCCTGGCGGGCCCTCCGGGACTCGGCAAGACGACGCTCGCGATGATCGTGGCGCACGAGAGCGAGCGTCCGCTGCGTCTCTCGAGCGGCCCGGCGATCCAGCATGCCGGTGACCTCGCCGCCCTGCTGTCGAGCCTGGTCCCCGGCGAGGTCCTCTTCATCGATGAGATCCACCGCATGGCGCGCTCCGCAGAAGAGATGCTCTACCTCGCGATGGAGGATTACCGCATCGACATCATGGTGGGAAAGGGCGCGGGGGCCACGAGTATCCCGCTCGAGCTCTCGCCGTTCACCCTGGTCGGCGCGACGACGCGCTCCGGGCTGCTGCCCAACCCGCTCCGCGACCGCTTCGGATTCACCGGGCACCTCGAGTTCTACGAGGAGTCGGAGCTGGAGCAGGTGATCGCCCGGTCGGCTGCGGTCCTCGGTGTGGATCTGCCGACCGACTCGCTCTCCGAGATCGCCCGGCGTTCGCGGGGCACACCACGCATCGCGAACCGCCTGCTCCGCCGCGTGCGCGACTACGCCCTGGTGCACACGGGGGGAGTGGCCACGATCCGCGAGGTGCGCGCGGCTCTGGAGCTGTACGACGTCGACCCGATCGGTCTGGACCGCCTGGACCGCGCGGTCCTGGAAGCGCTCGTCCGGCGGTTCCGTGGCGGCCCGGTCGGGCTCAGCACGCTCGCGGTGGCCGTCGGCGAGGAGGCGGAGACCGTGGAGAGCGTGGTGGAGCCGTATCTCGTGCGGATCGGCTTCCTCGGGCGCACTCCTCGGGGCCGCGTGGCTATGCCCGAGGCGTACTCGCATCTGGGCGTCCCGCATCCGGACGGGATGCTTAAGTTGGATGACCTATAATCACTGAAGACTTCCCGGTTACCTTCGCGCGCCCAAAGGCTGGAGCGTGCACCTGAGAAAGGCGCTTCCCCCATGCCCATGGAATTCCTGCTCTTCGGCCTTCTCGCCGTCCTCCTCGTCTTCATGATCTTCAACACGCGCAAGCGCACGAAGCAGATGAAGGCCGAGCAGGAGGAGAAGGCCACCAAGACCGTTCCGGGCGCCAAGGTGCTCCTTCAGGGAGGCATCTACGGGACGATCGTCTCCTACGACCCCGAGGACCTCGACACGCCGGCACTCGTCGAGATCGCTCCCGGCACCATCATCGACGTCCACAGCCAGGCCATCCTGCGCGTCGTCGAGCCCAAGGACGCCATCGTCGACGCTCCGGCCGATGAGGTCGTCGACCCGTCGGTCGCCGACGAGTCGATCGCTCCGGCCGTCGAGACCCCCGAGGAGACCCGCGCCCGCCTCGAGCGCGACGCCGACGACAAGTAAGCCCGGGGCCGACACGGCCGCTCGGATCTCCGTCCTTCCAGAAAGCTGAACACACGTGGCTTCATCCTCTCCCGTCCGTCACGCCTGGCGGGTCCTTCTCGGCCTGCTCCTCGTGACGGGCGTGCTCTTCGGCATCAATGCGCTGGGCGTCTACGTCTTCAAGGACAGCAACGGGGAGGCTGCGAGCTCGTGGTCGCCTGAGCTCGCCCTCGACCTGCAGGGCGGCACGCAGATCGTTCTGAGCGCGGAGACCGAGGACGGCGCGGCGCCGTCCTCCGAGCAGCTCGACCAGGCGGCGGCGATCATCCGTCAGCGCGTCGACGCTTCCGGTGTCGCCGAGGCGGACATCACCACCGAGGGCGGCCAGAACATCGTCGTCCAGATCCCTGGCGAGGCGGACGCGCAGACACGGGAGCGGATCCAGTCCAGTGCGCAGCTCGAGTTCCGGCCCGTGCTGTACACGACGGCGGCGACCAACGAGTTCGTCGGCGAGGACGGGAACTCCACGCCGTACCCCAGCCCGGACCCGGGACTCAACTCGACGCCGACGGCTGAGCCGACCGACGCGAGCGACCTCTCCTGGGTGACGGACAAGCTGGCAGCGGAGTTCCAGGCTTACGACTGCGCGAACCCGGACAACGACGCCGCGAAGGCGCCGAAGGACGAGCCGCTCATCGCGTGCTCGGCCGATGGGTCAGCGAAGTACCTCCTCGGACCGGCCGAGCTCGACGGCACCGCGATCACCGATGCCGCAGCCGGCCGCGACCCGAAGTCGGGTGCATGGCTCGTCCAGCTCACGATGAACGCCGATGGTGCCGATGCGTTCGGCAAGGTGAGCACGCGGCTGAACCAGAACCGCATCGACGGTCTCACCCCGCGTGACCAGTTCGCGTTCGTGCTCGACGGCAACGTGATCAGCGCCCCGCGCATGAACGGGCAGATCCTCGACGGGCGCCCCAGCATCTCGGGCAGCTTCACGCAGGAGTCGGCGACCACCCTGGCCGACCAGCTCAAGTTCGGTGCCCTTCCGCTCAGCTTCACGGTCCAGAGCTCGGACACGATCTCGGCGACGCTGGGTACCCAGCAGCTGCAGATCGGTCTGATCGCCGGGCTCATCGGTCTCGCGCTGGTGGCGATCTACTCCCTGATCGTCTATCGAGCGCTCGGGTCGGTGATCATCGCGTCGATCGCGGTGATGGCGATCCTGACCTACATCATCATCTGCATCCTGGCGTGGCGCATCGGCTTCCGGCTCTCGCTCGCGGGAGTCGCCGGTCTGATCGTCTCCATCGGCTTCACGGCGGACTCGTTCATCGTGTACTTCGAGCGAATACGAGACGAGCTCCGTGACGGCAAGTCCATCACCGCCGCGGTGGAGGACGGCTGGGGCCGCGCGAAGCGGACGATCTACATCTCCAAGTCGATCAACATCCTGGCCGCGCTCGTGCTCTACATCCTTGCCGACGCCACGGTGAAGGGTTTCGCGTTCACGCTCGGACTCACGACGCTCATCGACGTGTTCATCTTCGTGATCTTCACGCACCCGGTCATGCAGCTGCTCGCTCGCACGCGTTTCTTCGGCGGCGGACACAAGCTCTCCGGTCTCGACCCCGAAGCGCTCGGTGCCGTGTACCGCAGCCGGTCGCAGTACCGCGAGGTCACCACTGCATCCGCAGGTCGGGGTGCGAAGAACGCCCGCTCGCGCGGTGAGGCGGATCGTCGACAGACCATCGCCGAACGTAAACGTGCCGAGGCCCTCGCGGGCGACAAACCCACCAACGCCGGAAGTGAGGGAGACGCCTGATGCCTTCCATGAATGAGTTCGGCAACAACCTCTATTCGGGCAAGACGTCTTTCCCGTTCGTCGGCAAGCGCCGGCTGTGGTTCATCATCGCGATCGCCCTCGTCGTCGGTTCGGCACTCGTACCGCTCATTCGTCCGATCCAGTTCTCGATCGAGTTCACCGGCGGATCGCAGTTCACGGTGCAGGCACCGGACAGCCTCGACCAGGAGACCGCCACCACCGCCGTGCAGTCGGTCGTACCGGGGGCCGCCACCAAGGTCGTCGTCGTCAGCGGCAAGGACGTGCGCGTCCAGACCGACCAGATGAGTGCGGCCGAGACCCAGCAGGTCGGCGAAGCTCTGGCAGAGGCCTATGGTGTGGATCCTTCCGACGTCACGTCGTCGTTCATCGGACCCGCGTGGGGTGAGAACGTCACGAAGCAGTCCCTGTGGGGCCTCGCGATCTTCCTGGCCCTCACGTTCCTGATCCTCGCGATCTACTTCCGCACGTGGAAGATGTCGGCCGCCGCCATCATCGGTCTTCTCGACGTGCTGGTGATCACGGTGGGCGTTTATGCGCTGGCCGGCTTCGAGATCTCGCCCGCGGCGGTGATCGGCTTCCTGACGATCCTGGCGTACTCGCTGTACGACACCACGGTCGTGTTCGACAAGATCCGGGAGAACACCACGGAAGACGGGGAGAAGTCCGCCCGGCTGTTCGGGGAGTCGGTGAACCTCGCGGTCAACCAGACGCTCGTGCGTTCCATCAACACCTCTGTGGTCGCAGCGCTGCCGGTCGGCGCGGTGCTCTTCATCGGCGCCTTCTGGCTCGGTGCGGAGTCGCTCACCGACATCTCGCTGTCGATCTTCGTCGGCATCCTGGTGGCGACCTACTCGACGCTCTTCGTGGCTGCTCCGCTCTACTCGCTGTTCCGCGAGAACGAGCCGCAGCTGAAAGCCCGCGACGCCCGCATCCGCGAGGCTCGCAGCAGGGCGGCCGTCGAGGTCTGATCGGGCTCCTCAGCGGGCCCGGTCCCGCACAGCACGCGTAGGATTGATCGATCAGGAGGTGAGTAGATGGCGGAACCGCAGACGTCATCGCAGGGCTCGAGTCTGCGACGGCTGGTTCCCCGCATCTTCTCCCGCGCGTCGAGGATCAACGATCTCGACAACCTGATCCGCACCGTCCGCGCGAATCACCCGAAGGGTGATTTCTCTGTCATCGAACGGGCCTACGCCGTCGCGAAGGAGAAGCACGAGGGGCAGAAGCGGCAGAGCGGCGAGCCGTACATCACGCATCCGCTCGCTGTCGCGCAGATCCTCGCGGAGCTCGGACTCGGCCCACGGGCGATCGCGGCTGCGCTGCTGCACGACACCGTCGAGGACACGGGCTATGCCCTGACGGACCTCACCGCCGAGTTCGGCGACGAGGTGGCGATGCTCGTCGACGGCGTCACCAAGCTCGACAAGGTCAAGTACGGCGAGAGCGCCCAAGCCGAGACCGTGCGCAAGATGATCGTGGCGATGTCGAAGGACATCCGGGTGCTGCTGATCAAGCTCGCCGACCGCCTCCACAACGCGCGGACCTGGGGCTTCGTCCCCCCCGAGAAAGCAGCGAAGAAGGCCAAGGAGACCCTGGAGATCTATGCTCCGCTGGCGAATCGTCTCGGTATTCAGGCGATCAAGTCGGAGCTCGAGGATCTCTCCTTCGCGGTGCTGCATCCCAAGATCTACAACGAGATCCACAGTCTCATCGCGCAGCGCACTCCGCAGCGCGAGAAGTACCTGAACCAGGTCGTCGAGGAGATCGACGAGGATCTGCGCGACCTCCGCATCCGCGGCAAGGTCGTCGGGCGTCCGAAGCAGCTCTACTCGGTGTACCAGAAGATGGTCATCCGCGGGCGTGAGTTCGACGACATCTACGACCTGATCGGCATCCGCGTCCTGGTCGCCTCCGTGCGCGACTGCTACGCGGTGCTGGGCGCCATCCACGCGCGCTGGACCCCGTTGCCCGGCCGCTTCAAGGACTACATCGCGACGCCGAAGTTCAACCTCTACCAGTCGCTGCACACCACCGTCATCGGCCCCGCCGGCCGCACCGTCGAGATCCAGATCCGCACCCACGAGATGCACCAGCAGGCCGAGTACGGTGTGGCGGCGCATTGGATGTACAAGGAGCGGATGAACGGCGGTGGCAAGACCGAGGTCCGTGCCTCCGACACCGACATGGCGTGGCTCGCGCACATCTCCGACTGGCAGGCGGAGACCGCCGATCCGGGCGAGTTCCTCGAATCGCTCCGGTTCGAGATCGGCGCGAAGGAGGTCTACGTCTTCACGCCGAAGGGGCGGGTGATCGGACTCCCCACCGGCGCCACTCCCGTGGACTTCGCGTATGCCGTGCACACCGAGATCGGGCACCGCACGATGGGCGCGAAGGTCAACGGACGCCTGGTGCCGTTGGAGTCCGAGCTCAAGAGCGGTGACGTCGTCGAGGTCTTCACCTCGAAGAACCCCGATGCCGGTCCCAGCCAGGACTGGCTCGGCTTCGTCGCGAGTACCCGCGCCCGCAACAAGATCCGCGGGTGGTTCACGAAGGAGCGCCGCGAAGAGGCGATCGAGCAGGGCAAGGAGGCCATCGCGCGCGCGATGCGCCGACAGAACCTGCCGTTGCAGCGCCTGATGAGCCATGACTCGTTCACCGAGGTGGCGCGGGGCATGCACTACGAAGACGTCTCGGCGCTCTACGCCGCTGTCGGTGAAGGCCACGTGTCCACGCAGTCGGTGCTGGAGAAGGTGACCGCTCTCGTCGCGGCGAACGATCCGACCACCGGTGCCATCGACCTTCCCGGCAGCGTCCAGACCCGTGAGCCGCGATCCGGCGACTCGGGCGTGCTCGTGCGCGGAGCCAACGACATCCTCGTGAAGCTCGCCAAGTGCTGTACCCCGGTCCCCGGGGACCAGATCGTCGGATTCGTGACCCGCGGCAGTGGTGTCTCCGTGCACAGGGCGGACTGCGTGAACGTGAAGGCCCTCGGTGCGGAGCAGGACCGCTTCGTCGAGGTGTCGTGGGCTCCGACCACCAAGAGTGTGTTCCGTGTGCAGATCCAGGTCGAGGCGCTCGACCGCTCCGGGTTGCTCTCCGACGTCACCCGCGTGCTGAGCGAGCACCACGTCAACATCCTGTCGGCGACGGTCACGACGACCGACGAGCGTCTGGCGCTGAGCCGGTTCGTGTTCGAGATGGGCGATGCGGTGCACCTCGACCGTGTGCTCAACGCCGTACGCAGGATCGATGCCGTGTACGACGTCTACCGCGTCACCTCCTCCTGAGGGCGAGTCTCTCGAGCACCGCCGATCCCGCTCTGCTTCCCGGAACGCGGCTCATGCCGCGCAGTACGTCGGCTGCGGCCGCCGGGGCATCGGGGAACACCAGCGCGAGTCGTTCCATCCAGGTCAGCATTCGGGGGTCGCGATGGAGAGCCGTTGCGAGATCGAGCATCGTCCGTTCCGGCCGCGCCACTCGGACTCCGCCGAGCACCTGCACGTCAGACGCCGGGAGCACGGTGTCGTGGAACACGAGGCGTGCGCTGGTGCTCGCGCGGATCCGTCTCTCGACGCAGCGTCGCACATGGTGCACGACGGGCGGGGTGTCACCGGCGCCGTGGATCCAGGCAGCAGTCGGACCCGCGGCTGCGGTTCCCGGTTGCACGAGGGACCCGACTGCACCTGCCCTGACATCCGGCCCTTCGATGAGGTCAGCCGGGACGTAGACCTCGCCGACCTCGACCACATGGCCGTCGATCCGCGCGGCGCTGAGTTCGGACAGGCTCAGCCGATCGCCGGGGACATACAGGAAGACGGGGTGCATCACGTCAGTCTGACGTAGTGCACCCCGTCTCTTCAGCAGTGCTGAGCCACCTGTGGAGAACGGGTCAGCTCCCGAGGGCGCTGAGCCACGCGCGGCGTGCCTCGAGGGCATCCGTTGCCGCCTTGGCCGCCTTCTTGTCGCCCGACTTCTCTGCCGCGGCGACTTCGGCCTCGAGCTTCTCGATGGCCTCGAGCAGCTGCGAGCTCATGTCGTTCGCGCGAGCCTTGGTCTCGGGGTTGTTCTTCTTCCAGTCCACGTCTTCGCGGCCCTTGAGCCCCTGTTCGATGGCGCGGAGCTTGTCGTCGAGCGCACGTTCCTTCTCCCGAGGGAAGATGCGACCGATCTCGTCCCACTGCCGCTGGATGCGGGTGAGGAGAGCGCGGGCACGCTTGATGTTCGACTCGTCGGCCACGGCCTTCGCCTCTTCGAGGAGCGCCTCGCGGGCTTCGATCTTCGGGGCGGAATCCGCTTCCTCTGCGGCGGCCTGCTCGGCGCGGGCGGCGTAGAGCGCGTCGCCGGCAGCCTTGAAGCGCGCCCAGAGAGCGTCGTCGGCCTTGCGGCCGGCGCGGCCCGATGCCTTCCACTCGTCGAGCAGGTTCCGGTACGCGGGAATGCCGTCCGTGCCACGCGGGGCGAGTGCCTCGGCACGCTCGACCAGACGGGTCTTCGCGTCGCGGGCGACCTTGTGCGCGTCGTCGAGCTCGGAGTAGAACGCGCGGCGCTGCTTGTCGACGACGGCGCGAGCGTCGCGGAATCGCTTCCAGAGCTGCTGGGAGATGCCCTTCGACAGGCGCGGCCCGTTCTGCTGCTGCGCCTGCCAGGCATCGAACAGTTCGCCGAGCTCGGCCGTGACCTGCTTCCACTGCACCTTGCTGAGATCGCGGGCGGCGATGGCCTCGGCACGTTCGACGAGGACCGTGCGCTCGGCGATCGCCTTGTCGACGAGCTCCTTGGCGTGCTGTGCCTCCTGCTCGGTCGCCTCGGAGAGGGACGAGGTCAAGGCGTTGAGTCGATCGCGCAGGCCGGCGAGGTCGCCGACGGCAGCGGCATCGGTCGCTTCGTCGATCAGGTGCGAGGCCTGCTTGGCGAGATCGCTCGCCGACGCTCCGCCGGCCTGATGACGCTGTTCGAGAGCGTGCACCTTGAAGGCGATGTCATCGAACTTGCGGACGAAGTAGGCGAGGGCCTCGTCGGGAGTCCCATCGGGGTACTGGCCGACGACGCGCCAGGCCTCGCCCTCCTTGACCTCGACGGTCCCGTCTTCGGATACGCGACCCCATTCCGCTGATGTCGAGGATGCCGCAGGCACCGGGGCGACGGGCGCGACGGCGGCCGGCGTCGGCGCCTTGCGCGGCATCGGTACGGCAGGGGGGCCGGGGACGGGGGGAGTCGGCTTCGTGGGCTCGTTGGCAGACACGTGATTCTCCTTGCGCGGTCGGGCCGCGGGAGGCGGAAAGGACGAGGCTCAGCCTAGTACGCCGGAGCGTCGCGGGTGAGGTCCCAGGACTTCGATGATCGTTACCGTTCTGTGAGGAGAACTTTCGACGCAGGACACATTCTCCGTCATCTCCGGGAAACACGATGCTCCTATCGTCGCGAGCACGACAGTCTTCCGGTCGACAGGAGCAGTATGAAGGACACGACTTCCCCGCCGCACGAGATCCTGGTCGTCGGCGCGGGGATGGCGGCGCACCGTTTCGTGGAGCGCCTGCTTCGCGACCCGGGTGCGGCGGTGCGGGTCACGGTCATCGGCGATGAGGGACATGGCCCGTACGACCGATCCGCTCTCGTGGGTGTCCTCACCGGCCGGGAGGTCGAGGATCTCCAGCTCGACCGAACGGTGTTCCGCGACGACCGTGTGCGGTTGATCCGTGACGACCGCGTGCTCCGCATCGACCGGTCGGCGCGGGTGGTGCGCACACGATCCCGACGCTCCTATTCCTACGACGTGCTCGTGCTGGCCACCGGGTCGTTCGCGGCGCGGGTGGCGGTGTCAGGGGCTCGCCTCCCCGGCTGCTTCGTCCTGCGCACCATCGAGGACGCGGAGTCGGTGCGGGATTTCGTCGATTCGCGATCGCGTGCCCTCGGCCGTCCGCTGCGAGGCGTTGTCATCGGTGGCGGGCAGCACGGAATCGACACCGTTGTAGCACTCGACGACGCCGGCGTCGGCGCGACGATCGTGCAGTACGCGGATCGTCTCCTTCCCTCCCTGCTGGACGAAGCTGCAGCAGACGTCCTGCGCGGCGCCCTCGAAGAACGGGGCATCGCTGTCCGCACTCGGACCAGGACGACGCGGCTCGATCCGGACGACTCGGGAGCCGTCACGGCGCTCGAGTTCCAGGACGGTACCTTCCAACGCGCCGACCTCGTCGTCTTCACCGTCGGCGTGCGACCTCGGGACGAACTCGCGCGCAATGCCGGACTCGACGTGCACCCGCAGGGAGGAGTGATCGTCGACGATCGCTGCACGACATCGGATCCGCGCATCCTCGCGATCGGTGAGGCGGCCTGCGTCGACGGACGCTGCGTCGACGCCGCCGCTTCCGCATATGCCATGGCGGAGGTGGCGGCCGCGCGTCTGCTCGGGGGAGGGGAGCGCTTCGGCGGGCACCGACGAGACGTGCACCGCACCATCGCGGGCGTCGATCTCGCGTGCTTCGGCGAGCCGGCGACGCGCGACGCCGATCCCGACGCCGTCGAGGTCGTCACGCATCGCTCGCGAGGCACCGGTGTCTACCGAAAGCTCGTGCTCACCGACGATGCGCAGACGCTCCTCGGCGGAATTCTCATGGGCGATACGAGCGGTCTTGGCGTTCTTCGTCGGCTCGTCGGTGGACCGGCGCGTGGCGAGCTCGCTGCCGAACTGCGCCGGGCAGCGCATCCCGACGACTCCCGTGCGGTCTGCGTGCACATCGGCATGTCGTCGCAGGAGCTCCTGGCGGTGCTCCGCGCGGACGAGGTGTTCACGTTCAGCGCGGTCGGAGCCTGCTTCGGGCGCGACCCGGAGTGCGAGCGCTGCACCCTGGCTGTGGCACGCGCGCTCGCGGAACTGGCGACGGAGCGCTCTCCGCTCAGCACGCGCGGCGCACAGGAGGGGCTCGATTCGCACACGGGCCCGGTCCGATCGGAGGGGAGCCGAGTGCGGCTGTCGACGGTGACGGGGACGGAGCTCACGCCGGGGCATCTCGTCGACATCGGGCGTCTTGCGGAGGACCTGGGCCTGACGTTGCGGATCGTCGACTCCCGGATCGAACTGCAGGGCGTCTCCCACGACCAGCAGGCGCGGTTGCGGCATGGCCTCACCGCCGCGGGCCTCGCGTCCTCACCCCCTCTGCCGGACGGAGCCGACCCGAACTCCGCGTCACCGACGCGGCGCGCACACGGCGCGGTATCGGCGGATCCGAGTTCATCCGAGTCCCCGCATCGCGGTGACGGCACGACGATCGCGATCGGCTGGAGGGATCGGGGTCGGAGCGCCGATCCGCGGCGGGTCGTCTCCCTTCGCGCCGAGAATCCCGCGTGATGACCGGGCGTTCGGGGGCACGCCCGGTGCTCGCAGGATGCAGGATCATCATCTCCGCCCAGGCGAGGGCGGCAGGAGCATCCGCGGCCGGGAATCGTTCCGCCGGAGCGGATGAGCTCGACCGCGTACTCGGCGCCGCGGGCGCGGACGTGATGCGCGTCGTGACATCCCGTCCGATGACCACCCCGACGGGCGTGCTGCACCGTGCGGTGCATCGCGCGGGGTCCGGGGGCGCCGACGCCGTGATCTTCACCGCGTCGTCCGCGTCATGGATCGACGCGGCGACGAGGAGCGGCGCGCTCGAAGCGCATCGTCGTCGTGCCGAAGCGGGCCGGTTGCTCCTGGTCTCGGATGACGAGCGCGAGGCTCGCCGCCTTCAGGACGCCGGCCTGATCGCACGATACGTCGAGCGGGAGAGACCGACGGGTCTCGTCGGATGCGTCGTCGCACACTACGGAAGCGGTGCAGGATCGGTGCGCACCGATGCCGGAAGCCTCGAGGTGCGCAGCGGGGGCGTCGTGCTGGACGGGCGCTTCCTTCCGCTGTCCCGTGGCGCAGCGGGCCTGATCGAGGCCCTGTTCCTTGCCCGCGGACGCGTGCTCTCGCGAAGGGAGCTCGGTCGTGAGCTACCCGGCGGCGAGCGCAGCGGACGGGCGGTGGAGGTGGCCGTCGCCCGGTTGCGGGAGTCGTTGGGTGGCGTCGACCTGGTCCAGACCGTCGTCAAGCGGGGCTATCGCCTCGCCGTATCGGAGTCGTGAGCCGAGGGCATCGGTGGTCGGGGCGATCAACCGCGTCGGCGGTCACTCCGCCGGTGCGTCCGAGGGGACGGGGGCCGGCGTCTCCGCGGGTGTCTCGGTCGGAGCGGTGGTCGGCTCGACGGAGGGAGTGGGGGTGGGCTCCGGTTCGGGCGCGGTGACCTGGGCGTGCACGACCTGGCTGCCGATCGCTGCGACGACGATGAGGCTGCCGACGACGGCGGCGATCGTGTTGTCACGGACACGGCGGCGGATCTGCCCTTCGTGCCACTGGGTGCGTGCGGTGTGCAGTCGCGCGCGCTCCGCCGATGTGCGCGCCTGTGCGTTCTTGGAACCGCGTGCGGCCATGCCCTGCTCTCCCATCCGAACGCCGCTCCACGACGTCGCCTGAGAGCCTACCCGGATGCGGAGGTTCACCGAAGTGTCGGGGGCCGACGTTAGCCTGGAGGGATGACGTCCCCTGCTGCGCTGCTCTCCGGGCAGACGCCCCTCGCCGTGCGCATGCGTCCGGTGTCCCTCGCGGAGGTCGCGGGCCAGCGTCATCTGCTGCGTGCGGGATCGCCGATCGTCGCACTCGCCGACCCCGAAGCGACAGCCCCCGGGGCCGTGTCGATCATCCTGTGGGGACCGCCGGGAACCGGGAAGACGACTCTCGCTCAGGCCATCGCACGATCGTCCGGTCGGCGATTCGTCGAACTCTCCGCCATCACGGCGGGGGTGAAAGACGTGCGCGAGGTCATGCAGGAAGCCGTCACGCAGCGCGACCTCTACGGGCAGACGACCATCCTCTTCCTCGACGAGATCCACCGCTTCACCAAGGCGCAGCAGGATGCCCTTCTCCCCGGAGTCGAGAACGGCTGGGTGATCCTGATCGCCGCGACGACAGAGAACCCGTCGTTCTCCGTCATCTCACCGCTGCTCTCGCGTTCGCTGCTGTTGACGCTGCAGCCGCTCACCGACGACGACATCGGCCTCCTCGTCGATCGTGCGGTCACCGACCCCCGCGGTCTGAACGCATCCGTCGCTCTCAGCGACGAAGCGAGGTCGGCTCTGGTGCGGCTGGCCTCGGGTGACGCACGGCGCGCCCTGACCGGGCTGGAGGCCGGCGCCGCGGTCGCACTGTCCCACGCGACGGCCGCGGACGCGGACGACGAGGGGAACGATGCGTCGGCGCCCGGTGCGTCGGTGCCCGGTGCGTCGGTGCCCGAGGTCTCGGCCGATGACATCTCCCAGGCGGTCGACAAGGCCCTGCTGCGTTACGACCGGCAAGGCGACGAGCATTACGACGTCATCAGCGCCTTCATCAAGTCGATCAGAGGGTCCGACCCCGATGCCGCGTTGCACTACCTCGCCCGCATGATCGAGGCAGGGGAGGACCCGCGCTTCATCGCCCGGCGCCTGGTGATCTCGGCATCGGAAGACGTCGGTCTCGCCGACCCGCAGGCCCTGGCCATCGCCGTGGCGGCCGCAGATGCCGTGGCGTTCATCGGCATGCCGGAAGGTCGCATCCCCCTTGCAGAAGCGACCGTCTACCTGGCCACCACCGCCAAATCGAACGCCGCGTACGTCGGGATCGACGCGGCGATCGCCGACATCCGCGCCGGCGGTTTCGGTCGGGTTCCGCTGCATCTCCGTGATGCGCACTACCCGGGCGCCAAACGTCTGGGCCACGGCCGCGGCTACGTCTATTCGCACGATAGCGAGTTCGGCGTCGTGCCCCAGCAGTATCTGCCGGACGAACTCGACGGTCGGCACTACTACGAGCCCAAGAACCTCGGTGCGGAGCGCGACATCGGTGCGCGCCTCGAGCGGATCCGCCGCATCCTCGGAGACCGCTGACCCTGCGGATCCGGCGCGGAAAAGCGATCTGTTAGACTTGAGCGGCTCGAAACCGAGTTTTCGGGCATCTCCTCGTTCACACCACACCTTGCTGGCGCCCCGGCGTGCGCTCCAAGGCAGAACGCGGACGATACGTCCGTGAGTCGTGAAAGACGCGACCACGTCATCGGAAGGAAAACTTCGTGACCACGAAGTCCCAGGACCGCCGCAAGGTGCGTCTCAGCCGCGCCCTCGGCGTCGCTCTCACCCCGAAGGCCGCCCGCTACCTCGAGAAGCGTCCGTACGCTCCGGGTGAGCACGGCCGCACCAAGCGCAAGGCAGACAGCGACTACGCCGTCCGTCTGCGTGAGAAGCAGCGTCTTCGCGAGCAGTACGGCATCCGCGAGAAGCAGATGCGCAACACCTTCAACGAGGCTCGTCGTCAGGACGGCCTGACCGGTGAGAACCTGGTCGAGCTCCTTGAGATGCGTCTCGACGCTCTCGTCGTGCGTTCGGGCTTCGCCCGCACCACCGCACAGGCTCGCCAGCTCGTCGTGCACCGCCACATCCTGGTCGACGGCCAGCTCGTCGACCGCCCGTCGTTCCGCGTGAAGCCGGGTCAGCTCATCCACGTCAAGGCCAAGAGCGAGGGCACCGAGCCCTTCCAGGTGGCGGCAGCCGGCGGTCACGCCGAGGTCCTGCCCCCCGTTCCGGGCTACCTCGAGGTCGAGCTCGACAAGCTCCAGTCGCGTCTGGTTCGTCGTCCGAAGCGCGCCGAGGTCCCCGTGACCTGTGAAGTGCAGCTCGTCGTCGAGTACTACGCGGCTCGCTGATCCAGCGATCGAGCAATCAGGCAGGAGGCGTCGGGATTCCCGACGCCTCCTGTCGTTTCCGCATACGATGGTGACACCGCGCCTTCGCGGGTCAAGGGCAAGGATGACGACATGAAGAACGTGCTGTGGTTCCTGATCGGTGTGATCGGCGGCTTCGTCGCGGCTCACTTCATGAACAAGGACCCGCGCGGTCATGACATCCTCGCCGAGGTCGACGCCCGGATCAACGGGTTCACCGCGATCCTCAGCGACGCCTACCGCGAGCAGGAGGCACGGCTCACGGAGCCGGGCGACAACTGAACCACCGCAGCGGCGCCTCGGCGCGGCATCTTCACGCAAGGACACCCGGAACCTTATGAAAACTGCGGAAATCGCGCAGCGCTATCTCGACTTCTTCGAGAAGAACGACCACCTCATCGTCCCCTCGGCCTCCCTGGTCAGTGACGACCCGTCCCTGCTGTTCACGGTCGCCGGAATGGTGCCGATGATCCCGTACCTCACAGGTGTCGTCCCTGCTCCGCACTCGCGTATCGCCGACGTGCAGAAGTGCATCCGCACGAACGACATCGAAGAGGTCGGCCGCACTGCCCGTCATGGCACGTTCTTCCAGATGCTCGGCAACTGGTCGTTCGGCGACTACTTCAAGGAAGGCGCGATCCGCTATGCCTGGGAGCTGTTGACGAGCTCCGAGTCCGACGGCGGTCTCGGCTTCGACGAGAAGGACCTGTGGGTCACCGTCTACGAGACCGACGACGAGGCCGAGGCGATCTGGCGCGACATCATCGGGCTCAAGCCGGAGCGCATCCAGCGCCTGGGCCGGGCGGACAACTACTGGAACACCGGCCAGCCCGGACCGGGTGGTCCCGACTCGGAGATCTTCTTCGATCGCGGTCCCGCCTACGGCAAGGACGGCGGCCCGGCTGTCGACGACTCGCGGTTCCTGGAGATCTGGAACCTCGTGTTCATGCAGGACTTCATCGAGAACATCCGCAGCAAGACGGAGTTCGACATCGTCGGCGAGCTGCCGATGAAGAACATCGACACCGGCATGGGCCTCGAACGCGTCGCCTTCCTCAAGCAGGGTGTCGACAACATGTACGAGTCCGATCAGGTGCGGCCGGTGCTGGACCGTGCGGTCGAGCTCTCCGGACGGCCCTACGGGGCGCAGCACGAGGACGACGTGCGGTTCCGTGTCGTCGCGGACCACGTGCGCTCCTCGCTCATGCTCCTCTCCGACGGCGTGCGTCCCTCCAACGAGGGACGCGGGTACATCCTGCGCCGTCTGATGCGTCGCACGGTCCGCTCGATGCGCCTGCTCGGTGTCGACGAGCCGGTGTTCCCCGAGCTGTTCGCCGCGTCCCGCGATGTGATGAAGACCACCTATCCGGAACTCGAGAGGGACTGGTCTGTGCTCTCGGCATCGGCGTTCGCCGAGGAGGAGACCTTCCGTCGCACCCTCGTCGCCGGGTCGACGATTCTCGACCTGGCTCTGGACGAGACCAGGAAGGGCGGCGGGAAGACCCTGAGCGGTCCCGAGGCCTTCCTGCTGCACGACACCTACGGCTTCCCGATCGACCTCACGCTCGAGGTCGCCGAGGAAGCAGGGCTCGACGTCGATCGAGCCGCTTTCGACACCCTCATGCAGGAGCAGCGCCAGCGCGCGAAGGACGACGCCCGCAACCGCAAGCGTCAGCTCGCCGACGTGTCCGTCTATCGCGATCTGCGCGCGCTGGGAGAGACCGGATTCGACGGTTACACCGCGCTCGAGGTCGAATCCCGTGTGCTCGGTCTCCTCGTCGACGGTGTCCCCGTGCGCAGCGCCGCCGAGGGCCAGATCGCCGAGGTCGTGCTCGCCGAGACGACGCTCTACGCGGAGTCGGGTGGACAGGTGGCCGACAAGGGCACGATCGTGGGCCCGGGATACACGCTCGAGGTGCTCGATGTGCAGAAGCCGGTTCCCGGTCTGATCAGTCACACCGTCGAGGTCACGCGCGGCAGCGTCGCCGTCGACGACATCGCGACCACGGTGGTGGACGCGGCAAACCGTCGTGCCGCCCGCCAGGCGCACTCGGCCACCCACCTCGTGCATGCCGCTCTGCGCGACACGCTCGGTCCGACCGCGACGCAGGCGGGCTCGTTGAACCGTGCCGGCTACATGCGCTTCGACTTCGCCTGGTCGCAGGCGCTCTCGACGGATACGCGGAGCGAGATCGAGGAGATCACCAACCGCGCGGTGCAGGACTCCCTCGAGGTGACCACGCGCATCGTCTCCCTCGACGAGGCGAAGGAAGCCGGAGCCATGGCTCTGTTCGGCGAGAAGTACGGCGACGTCGTGCGAATGGTCGACATCGGCGGCCCCTGGTCGCGTGAGCTGTGTGCGGGCACGCACGTCAGCACGAGCGCGGAGATCGGTCTGGTGAGCCTGGTCGGAGAGTCTTCCGTCGGCGCATCCAATCGTCGCATCGAGGCGCTCGTCGGTGCCGATGCCTTCCGGGAGCTCGCCGCGGAGCGGGCGATCGTCTCGCAGCTGACCAGTTCCCTGAAGACGCCGCGCGAACAGCTTCCGGAGCGGATCGCCGACCTCGCCGCGAGTCTGAAGGCGGCGGAGAAGCGCATCGCGCAGTTCGAGGCCAAGGAGAGGGCGGGTCAGGTTCCCGCCATCGTCGAGGCCGCGACCCGCGCTGGAGCGTTCCGCCTGGCTGCCCAGAACCTGGGCGAGGTGGCGTCCGCGGACGATGTGCGCGATCTCGTGAACGGCGTGCGCGATCGGCTCGGTTCCGATGCCGCGGTCGTGGCATTGGGAGCTGTGGTCAACGGTCGTCCGGTCGTGGTCGTCGCCACCAACGATGCCGCTCGGTCTGCGGGCGCGAAGGCCGGCGCGTTGGCGAAACGCGCTGCCGGTGTGCTCGGCGGCGGCGGCGGCGGTCGTGACGACGTCGCGCAGGGCGGTGGCGCGGATGCCGCGGCTCTTCCCGCGGCGCTCGAGGCCATCTCACAGGAGCTGCACGCCGCGTGAGCGGGTTCCGCCGCGGCGTGCGACTCGGCATCGACGTCGGCAGGGCGAGGGTCGGTGTCGCGCGCTGCGATCCCGATGGCATGCTCGCCGTCCCGGTCGAGACGGTCCCTCGGGACGACGCATCGATCGACCGCCTCGTGCAGATCGCAGGGGAGTACGACCCGTTGGAGTTCGTGGTCGGCCTCCCGGTGAACATGCAGGGTGCCGACACACCGTCGACCACGGATGCGCGAGAGTTCGCCGCTGCGCTTCAGGTGCGCAGCGGGATCCCCGTGCGCCTCGTGGACGAGCGCCTCAGCACCGTGAGCGCGCACGCCGCTTTGCGCAGTTCCGGGAGATCTCAGAAGAACTCTCGTAGCATTGTGGATCAGGTCGCCGCCGTGGTGCTTCTGCAGCAGGCGATCGACATGGAGAAGAGCACCGGAAACCCGGCCGGCGCCACCATCTCGCCTGACGAGGAGCACGCCTGACGATGTCTGAACGTGACAGCGCCACCCCCCGGCACGATCCTGATTCCCGCCTGGGGGATCTGTTCGAGAATCTGCCGGACCCGACGCAGCAGATCCCGACCGTCGACAACAGTGCTCCGGCGCCCGGTTCGCGCCGCGCCGCCCGAGAGGCAGCAGCCGGAGAGGGAACCGCGACTCCGGTGGGAGGCACGGCCCGCACGCCGGCCGAGCCGTCCCCTGTGCCGGTACGTGGGTCCGCGGACGATGCCGTCACCGCGGATGCGGCGCCGTCGCCGACGCCCGTTCGCGCTTCGGCCGACGCCGCAGAGACTCCCACGCGTGCTCTCCCGCAAGCGGTGCCCGCGGCGGGCACCGGTCGTACCTCGGCAGCGGCCGAAACGCCCGAACCGGTGATCGGAGGCGGGCTCGACGATCTGTTCGCCCCGCACGACGACCATGTTCCCGCGGCGCCGAAGAAGAAGCGCCGCAAGGGCTGCCTGATCGCGCTGATCATCGTGCTCGCCGTGCTCGGCGGCATCGCGGCGGCTGGCGCCTGGGCCTGGAACACCTACGGCGACAAGATCAGCGATGCCATGGGCTGGGGCGAGTCGAAGGACTGGGAGCCCGGTCTCGCGAACGGCGAAGCCCTCGTCACGATCAAGCAGGGCGACACCGGGGGGCCGGTGTCGACGGCGCTCTATGAGGCCGGCGTCACGAAGACCGAGGACGTGTTCTACGACTACATCGTCGAAGAGAACCTCGCGGTCACGTTCTATCCGGGCGTCTACCGCCTGCAGAAGAAGATGACGGCAGAGGCCGCCCTCGCCGCGCTCAAGGACGACGCGAACAAGATGGCGAATGCCGTCTCGGTCTCCGAGGGAGGCACGATCGTCTCCTCGTTGCCCGGCATGGCCGAGACTCTCGGGCTTCCGCTCGCCGACTTCGAGGCTGCGGTCCAGGACCCCTCGGCCTACGGCGTGGACGCGCCGAGCCTGGAGGGCTGGCTGTTCCCCGCAGTGTACGAATTCGATCCCGGGGTCACCGCACCTCAGGTGATCCAGCGGATGGTCGACCGCACCAGAGAGTCGCTCGACGCGGCAGGTGTGCCGGCGGCTGATGCCGAACGGATCCTGACGATCGCCTCGATCATCCAGCGCGAGGGCCGTCTCGACGACTTCGCGAAGGTGTCCCGCGTCATTCAGAACCGCCTCGACATCGACATGAAGCTGCAGATGGATTCGACCGCCCAGTACGGCTACGGGTCGCTGCACGAAGGCGTCGTGTCGAGCTCGAAGGAAGCGCTCGAGGACGACAACGAGTGGAACACCTACGTGCGCACCGGCCTGCCGGCGACACCGATCGCCAGCCCGAGCGACGCGGCCATCAAGGCGGCGATGCAGCCTGCTGACGGCCCGTGGCTGTACTTCGTCACGATCAACCTCGCCACGGGGGAGACGCAGTTCTCCGAGACCATGGCGGAGCACGAGCAGGGAATCGAGAAGTGGCGTGAGTGGTGCCGTGCGAACCCCGACGGCGGCTGCTGAGACGGTGACGCGCTCACGGTTGGCGGTCTGGGGCGATCCGATCGCGCACTCCAAGTCCCCGGAGCTGCATGCGGCCGCCTATCGTGTGCTCGGCCTGGACTGGGAGTACGGACGGCGTCGGGTCTCGGCGGAGGGATTCGCCTCGGCGATCGCCGAACTGGACGACACCTGGCGTGGTCTCTCCCTCACGATGCCGTTGAAGGAAGAGGCGTTCCGCGCGGCGGCGACACGGGATCGTCACGCGCGGCTCACGGGCGCCGTCAACACGCTCCTCCTGGGAGACGAGCCGGCCGGGTTCAACACCGATGTCGGAGGGATCGTCGATGCCCTCGCCGAGGCGCACATCGCCGAGGTCGAACGGGTCCGGATACTCGGGGCCGGGGCCACGGCGGCGTCGGCTCTCGTCGCCGCAGCCGAGATCGGGGCCGCGCGCGTCGACGTGCGTGCTCGGCGCGCTGCTGCCGCGGCGGCGCTGGTGGATCTCGGGGAGCGGCTCGGCCTCGTCGTGGAAGTACGCGCGTTCGATGCGCCTGCTCCGGCCGTCGAGCTGACCGTGGCCACGCTGCCCAGCGGCACCGCTCTCCCCGCGGAGATCGCCTCGGTGCTGTCGTCGAGTGGCGGGTCGCTCTTCGACGCCGCCTACGCCCCGTGGCCGTCAGCTCTCGCGATGACCTGGAGCGATGGCCCGGCCATCTCCGGACTCGGCATGCTGCTGCATCAGGCCGTGCGCCAGATCCGTATCTTCCGGCACGGCGATCCGACGATGGAGCTCCGCGACGAGGCCGCGGTGATCACCGCGATGCGCGCCGCGCTCTGACCGAACCGCTCGCTCGACGAAACGCGGCGCTGCGGGGGTGCGAACCCGTGGGAGACTGGAGCAATGCTCCGCGTGCTCACGGCCGGCGAATCGCACGGCCCAGAACTCATCGCCGTCATGGAGGGTCTTCCCTCCGGCGTCCCTGTGTCCTCCGAGGCCATCCAGGCCGACCTCGCCCGTCGCAAGTTGGGCTATGGCCGCGGCTCGCGGATGAAGTTCGAGCAGGATGAGCTGACGATCTCCGGCGGTGTGCGCCACGGCCGGAGCCTCGGCAGTCCGATCGCGCTGCGCATCGGCAACACCGAATGGCCCAAGTGGATCGAGGTCATGAACCCCGAGCCCGTCGAGCTCACGGACAAGTCTCGCGGACGCAGCGCGCCTCTCACCCGTCCGCGTCCAGGGCACGCCGATCTGGTGGGCATGCAGAAATACGACTTCGACGAGGCGCGTCCGATCCTCGAGCGTGCGAGCGCCCGCGAGACGGCCGCTCGTGTCGCGTTGGGAGCGATCGCCCGCTCCTTCCTCGGTGAGCTCGGGATCCGTCTCGTCAGCCACACGTTGTCGATCGGCCCGGTGCGCGTACCCGAGGGTTCTGCGCTGCCCACGCCGGATGACGTCGAGGCGCTGGACGCCGATCCGCTCCGGTGCTTCGACGCGGCGACCTCCGCGCTGATGGTGGCCGAGGTCGACGACGCCAAGAAGGACGGCGACACGCTCGGCGGGATCGTCGAGGTCCTCGCGTACGGGCTGCCTCCGGGACTCGGCTCCCACGTGCACTGGGACCGGCGCCTCGACGCGCGTCTGGCCCAGGCCCTGATGAGCATCCAGGCGATCAAGGGTGTCGAGGTCGGCGACGGCTTCGAGACCACCCGTCGTCGCGGCTCGGCCGCGCACGACGAGCTCTTCGCGACCGCCGACGGCATCACGCGCGGATCCGACCGTGCCGGCGGCACCGAGGGCGGCATGTCGACGGGCACCGTCCTGCGCGTGCGTGCCGGCATGAAGCCGATCGCGACGGTGCCGCACGCGCTGCGGACGATCGACATCGCGACAGGAGACGACGCCACTGCCCACCACCAGCGCTCCGACGTGTGCGCGGTACCAGCCGCCGGTGTGGTCGCCGAGGCGATGGTCGCGGTCGAGCTCGCGAACGCCGTGCTGGAGAAGTTCGGCGGCGACAGCATCCGGGAGACGCGACGGAACCTCGACGGGTACCTGGCGGGCATCCCTGCCGAGCTGCGCACGACCCCCGCGTCCGAGGCGGCGCTCATCGCGCATGACGAGCGCGGCTGATCCGCTGACGCTGGTGCTGGTCGGCCCGATGGCCGCCGGCAAGACCAGCGTCGGCAGACGCGTCGCTCGTCGGCTCGGCGTCGCGTTCATCGACACCGACAAGCGCATCGTGGCCGCCCACGGACCCATCGCCGGCATCTTCGAGGCCCACGGCGAGGCGCACTTCCGTGCCCTCGAGCGGGCCGCGGTGGCAGAGGCCCTCGCCGAGGGCGGGGTGATCTCCCTCGGTGGCGGGGCGGTGACGGAAGCGGCGACCCGGGAGCTGCTGGCAGAGCACCCGGTCGTGTTCCTGACCGTGAGCCCCGACGCGGTGGCCGATCGGCTCCGTGGGAGCAATCGTCCGCTGCTGGCGGGGGAGGACCCCCTGGAGCGCTGGAAGAAGATCTTCGAGGAACGTCGGGGGTGGTACGCCGAGGTGTCATCGGCGACCTTCGACACCTCACGTCGTCCGATGCAGAAGATCGCGGACGAGATCGTGGCATGGAGGAGAGAGCAGCGATGAGCACGACGACCATCAGCGTCACCGGTAGCGACGCCTACGACATCACGATCGGGCGGGGGATCCTCGAACGGGTCTCGGCTGCGCTGGCTCCGGGGGTGCGCAAGATCCTGGTCGTGCACCCCCCGACGCTGGCCGCCCGGGCCGCCGAGCTGCGCGATCGCCTGCTCGCCGACACCTCGGACGGGCCGCGTGAGGTGCTGCTCGCCGAGATCCCGGATGCGGAGCAGGGCAAGCGCATCGAGGTCGCGGCCTTCTGCTGGCAGGTGATGGGGCAGGCCGACTTCACGCGCAGTGACGCCGTCATCGGCTACGGCGGCGGCTCGGTCACCGATCTCGCCGGCTTCGTGGCGGCGACGTGGCTGCGCGGTGTGCAGCTGATCCAGGTGCCGACCACGGTCCTCGGCCTCGTCGACGCGGCGGTCGGCGGCAAGACCGGGGTGAACACCGCGGAGGGCAAGAACCTCGTCGGTGCGTTCTGGGCGCCGCGCGCCGTCGTGGGCGACCTCGACGAGCTCGCGAGCCTCAGCCCGAACGAGGCGACCGCCGGTTTCGCCGAGGTGGTGAAGGCCGGATTCATCTGGGCGCCGGAGATCCTCGACATCGTCGAGGCGGATCCCGCTCGTGCCGTTGACCCCACGACGGACGAGTTCCGGCGTGCCATCGAACTTGCGATCGCGATGAAAGCCGAGGTCGTCTCGGACGACTTCCGGGAGGCGGGCCTGCGGGAGATCCTCAACTACGGCCACACCCTCGGGCACGCCATCGAGCACGCAGAGCGATACCGCTGGCGTCACGGCGCCGCGATCTCGGTCGGCATGCTGTACGCGGCCGAGCTCTCGCGTCTCGCCGGACGCCTCTCCGACGCCGCGGCGGAGCGTCACCGCACCATCCTCGAGTCGCTGGGGCTTCCGACCTCGTACCGCGCAGGAGCATGGCCGCAGCTGCTCGCCACGATGCAGCGCGACAAGAAGAGCCGCGGCGGAATGCTGCGCTTCATCCTTCTCGACGACATCGCGAAGCCGACGGTGCTGCAGGCCCCGGACGAATCGCTGATGTTCGCCGCCTACCAGGAGGTCGGCGCGTGAGCCGACGCATCCTCCTGGTCAACGGACCCAACCTGAACCTGCTCGGTTCGCGCGAACCCGAGGTGTACGGCACGGCCACGCTCGCCGACGTGGAGCGCATCACCATCGACGCCGCCGCAGAACACGGCTTCGAGGTGCGTGCGGTGCAGAGCAACCACGAGGGGGTGCTGATCGACGCGATCCACGCCGCCCGTGAGGACTGCGCCGCGATCGTGATCAATCCCGGCGGACTCACGCACACGTCGGTGGTGCTGCGCGACGCTCTCACCGGAGTCTCGCTGCCGTTCGCCGAGGTGCACATCTCCGATGTGTACGCACGGGAGGAATTCCGGCACCACTCCTACCTCGACGACGTCGCGGCCGTGCGCGTCGTCGGACGCGGTGTCGACGGCTACGCGGATGCCGTGCGGCAGCTCGCAGCACTCATCCCTTAGAATCGACTGTCGGTCTCGTCCGACCCCGCAGACTCACGAACGGAACTCGCAGCGCATGGCATCTACCGCAGACATCAAGAACGGCGTCGTCCTCAGCATCGACGGTCAGCTCTGGAGCGTCATCGAGTTCCAGCACGTCAAGCCCGGCAAGGGTGGCGCCTTCGTGCGCACCAAGCTGAAGAACGTCGTCTCGGGCAAGGTCGTCGACCGTACGTACAACGCCGGCGCCAAGATCGAGATCGAGAACGTCGACCGCCGCGACTACACGTACCTGTACACCGACGGCGACGGTTACGTCTTCATGGACCAGACAGACTTCGACCAGATCACGGTCGGCGCCGCTACGGTCGGCGACGCGAAGAACTTCCTGCTCGAGAACCAGGCCGTCACGATCGCCCTGAACAACGGCAACCCGCTCTACATCGACCTCCCGGCGTCCGTGGTCCTCGAGATCACCTACACGGAGCCCGGCCTGCAGGGCGACCGCTCGTCGGCCGGCACCAAGCCCGCCACGCTCGAGACCGGCTATGAGATCCAGGTGCCGCTCTTCGTCGAGGCCGGCACCAAGGTCAAGGTCGACACCCGCACGGGTGACTACCTCGGCCGCGAGAAGTAAGGCGTGAGCGCCCGGACGAAGGCGCGCAAGCGCGCTCTCGACATCCTGTTCTCCGCCGATGTGCGCGGGGACGACCTCGCGGTCACGCTGGCCGCCGAGGCGAAGCGCGCCGCGAGCGAGCCCGCCCGCGAGGCGTCCTGGCTCTACGCCCGCGAGATCGTCGACGGCATCATCGACTCGCGCGATGAGATCGACGAGCAGATCACGACGCACAGCCGCGACTGGAAGCTGGAGCGGATGCCCGCGGTCGACCGCGCGCTGCTCCGGATCGGCGTGTGGGAGATCCTCTACAACGACGACGTTCCGACGGCTGTCGCGATCGATGAGGCCGTGGAACTCGCCAAGGAGTTCTCGACCGATGACTCCGGCGCCTTCGTGCACGGCGTCCTCGCGCGAGTCGCCCGCGCCGCCTGATCCGTCCGACGGGGAGGCACTGTCGGCGGTGTCGGAGAGGATGGGGGCATGCCCCTGCCGAACGACCCGTCCCGTCCCGATGGCGCGTCATCCGCAGACTGGCGTTCGATCCTCGGAGCGCCGCGCGAAGATGCGGTGACGCAGCTCGCGCTCGGGGTCGAGCTCCGCGTGCGCGACGGTCGCGGAGCGAACCCCTGGGCCTCCCGCCCGCAGCGGACCGCTACTGCGCGCGACGTCGCCAAGCGCACGGGGGAGATCCTGCTCGGCATCCGTCCGCTCGAGAAGAGCGCGGCGACCGGTGCCTGGGTGCAGGGTGCGGCAACCTGGGACGCGGTGAGACGTTCCCCGACGCAGTACGGACGCGACCGCTCCCGATGGTTCGCCGATCTGCTCAGCATCGCGCGCGACACGCTGCTGTCCGGCACGGCGGGCGACTGGCTGGTCGCCGATCTGATCGAGTCCGGCCTGCTGTGGGGGCATCTGCGCGCGGCGGCCGACGTCGACGTCCCGCTGATCGCCACGCAGAAGAGCACGACCGTCGTTCTCGCTGATCGCGCCACGATCGGCGCGACGGTCGGCCGTGACGACGCGGGCGGACTCCTCGTGCGCCCTGACATCACGATCGACGGCCGCGATGCAGACCCCGCCGACGTGCAGACGATCGGGCACAGAGGGCTCTACGAGGTCGCTCAACACGGCACGAAGCTGCGCGTGACGCTCGCCGAGGCGCCGATCGCCGAGCCGGTGCACGCACTGCTCGCCGCAAGGACGGGGCTCGAGGTGCCCGCGCGTGACGAAGCCGCGTTCTTCCGTGACGCCTACCCGCTGCTTGCCCGGCGGGTCGAGGTGCGTCCGGTCGGTCGCGTCGAGCTGCCGGTGCTGCCCGCACCCCGACCGGTGCTCGAACTGTCGTTCCTGCGCGGCGACACGGTGAAGTACACGTTCGAATGGGACTATCGCGGGTTCGGGCGCGTCCCGTTCGCTCCCGGAGGAGACGCCGTGCGCGACGCGGTCGCGGAGGAGATGCTCCGAGACGCGCTCCAGGCCGTCTGGATGGAGCAGCTGGGCGAAGAACTCACTTCGGCGGGTTCCTTCCACGACGTCGCCGCCGCCGAGTTCGTCACTCGCATGGTGCCGGCGCTCGAGGCAGAGGGCGTCATGGTCTCCGTATCCGGTCGTCGCAAGAGCTATCACGAGCTCACGGGCGAGCCGCAGATCACCGTATCCACCGTCGAGAGCAGCGACCCCGACTGGTTCGACCTGGGAGTCCTGGTAAAGATCGACGGGCGCACCATCCCGTTCGAACCGCTGTTCACGGCGCTCAGCAAGGGCCGCAAGAAGCTCCTCCTCGTGGATGGCAGCTACTTCTCCCTGAACCATCGAGCGCTCGATCGTCTCCGGGAGCTGATCGACGAGTCCGGCGAGCTCGAAGAATGGGAGACCGGCCCGCGGATCAGCCGCTACCAGACCGATCTCTGGGAGGAGTTCGAGGATCTCGCTGATGAGGCGGTTCCCGCGGTCACGTGGCGCGCGACCGCCGACGGCCTGCGCACAGCCACCTCCGTGCCTGCGGTGTCGATGCCGTCGGGCATCACCGCCGCGCTCCGGCCGTACCAGAAGGAGGGCCTGGACTGGCTCGCCTTCCTGTGGAGTCATCGTCTGGGCGGTATCCTCGCCGACGACATGGGGCTCGGAAAGACGCTCCAGCTCCTGGCTCTCATCGCGCATGCCCGAGAGACGGGGGAGCAGCGGCCGTTCCTCGTGGTCGTCCCGACGTCGGTGCTCGCCACCTGGCGGAGCGAGGCCGAGCGCTTCGCGCCTGCGCTCCGGGTGCTGCTCCGGGGGAGCACACAGGGTCGCTCGCTCGATGACAGCATCGGTGACGCCGATCTCGTCATCACGACCTACGCGGTCGCCCGTCTTGACGAGGCCGAGTACGCCCGTGTCGAGTGGGCGGGACTCATCCTCGACGAGGCGCAGTTCGTGAAGAACCCGGCGACCAAGCTGCATCGTGCTGTGGCCTCGTTCCGTGCGGACGTGACGTTCGCGGTCACCGGCACCCCGATGGAGAACAGCCTCAGCGAGCTGTGGGCGCTGCTGAAGCTCACCGCTCCCGGCCTGTTCGCCTCTGCGCGGAAGTTCCGCGAACACTACATCCAGCCGATCGAGCAGGGAAAGGTCCCGGAGAACGAGGAGGGCGGCGCCTATCGGCAGCGACGCCTCGAGCAGCTGCGGCGGCGCATCCGGCCCCTGCTGCTGCGACGGACGAAGGAGCTCGTGGCCCCCGACCTCCCGGCGAAGCAGGAGCAGATCCTCGAGGTCGAGCTCAGCTCGTCTCATCGCGCGCTCTACGACGTGGTCCTGCAGCGCGAACGGCAGAAGGTTCTCCGACTGCTGGAAGACCTCGATCGCAACCGCTTCATTGTCTTCCGCTCGCTCACACTGATGCGCATGCTCAGCCTGGCCCCCGGGCTCATCGACCCCGAAGATGCGAAGATCGGTTCGCGCAAGCTCGACGTGCTGATCGAGCGGGTGATCGAGCTCCAGGCGGAGGGCCATCGGGCGCTCGTGTTCAGCCAGTTCACCTCGTTCCTCGATCTGGCCGCGGCGCGCCTCGATGCCGCCGGCATTCCTTATGCGCATCTCGACGGGTCGACACGTCACCGGCAGAAGGTCGTCGAGAGCTTCACCTCGGGGGAGCAGCCGGTGTTCCTCATCAGTCTGAAGGCCGGCGGCTTCGGCCTCACGTTGACCGAGGCCGATTACGTCTTCCTGCTCGATCCGTGGTGGAACCCCGCAGCCGAGGCGCAGGCCGTCGATCGCACACACCGCATCGGTCAGGACAGCCAGGTGTTCGTGTATCGCATGATCTCCACCGGCACGATCGAGGAGAAGGTGCTCGACCTGCAACGCCGCAAGGCCCGGCTGTTCACCGCCGTGCTCGACGACGAGGCGCTGTTCGCGCAATCGCTCTCCGCCGACGACATCCGCGGGCTGTTCGAGGGCTGACCGGAATACTCACGGCCCGGTCGACCGGGCGTTCAGGGAGCCGTCGGTACAATCGAACGGTTCACTTTCGGGAGGAATGCAATGCGGATCACGGGACTCGGCCACGCCGGGATGTTCATCGAGACGGTCGGCGGGAACATCATCTGCGACCCGGTCCTCGGACCCTCGTTCTACGGATCCTGGTTCCCGTTCCCCGACAACCGAGGCCTGGACTGGGAGCGTTTCGGGCGTGAAGCCGATTTCCTCTGGATCTCGCACCGGCACCGCGACCACTTCGACCCGCGGCTCCTCGAACGCTACATCCGCAAGGACATCGAGGTGCTGCTTCCGGAGTACCCGACCGATGACCTCGAGAAGGACATCCGGGCACTCGGCTACACGAACATCACGTACGCCCCGGCCGGGCAGGTGATCCAGCGCGGCGAGCTCAAGATGATGATCACGCCGCTGCGAGCCCCCAGCGACGGTCCGATCGGCGACTCCTCGCTGAGCGTCGACGACGGCACCGGCTCGATGCTGAACCAGAACGACTCCCACCCGCTCGATCTCGAGAAGCTGCTCGATTTCGGCAAGCCCGACGCGTACTTCACTCAGGTGTCCGGCGCGATCTGGTGGCCCATGGTCTACGACCTGCCTCTCGATGCCAAGCAGAACTTCGCCCGTCTCAAGCGCGAAGCGCAGAACAAGCGCGCCATGTACTACATCGAGAAGGTCGACGCTCCGCACGTCTTCCCGATGGCGGGCCCGCCCATGTTCCTGCGTGACGACCTGTTCGACTTCAACGGCCTCGGTAAGAACGGCGAGTCGATCTTCACCGACCAGAAGCAGTTCCTCGCGCACATGAAGGAGCTGGCGCCGCAGTACGACGGGCAGCTCTTCATCCCCGGCACGGTCGTCACGGTCGAGGACGGATCCGTCACGAGCGAGCAGACGCTCTACACCGAGGCCGAGATCTCCCACATCTTCGACGAGAAGTGGGACTACCTCGAGGAGCAGCGGGCGAGTCGACAGCAGGAGATCCGCGACGAGGAGGCTTCTCGTGCCGCGATCATCCCGCCCGCCGAGATGCTCGAGGCGATCAAGAACTGGTGGGAGCCGCTGCTGAAGAAGTCCCGCACGATCCGACTCGGCGTCGGCGGGTGCGTGCGCTTCCGCATCGGCGAGCTCGACATGGTGGTCGACTTCCCCCGCGCGAAGGTCCGGGAGTACGCCGGGGAGGAGTGCATCTACTGGTACACCATCCCCGCAGACCTGGTCTCGACGAACATCGTCGATCACGAGATCGACTGGTCGAACTCGATCTTCCTCTCGATGCAGTTCTCCGTGGGGCGCAGCGGCAAGTTCAACGAGTTCCTCACCACGTTCCTCAAGTGCCTCTCCGTGGATCGGATCGAGTACGTCGAGAACTGGTACCAGGAGCAGACCGACCAGACCGAGGATGCCGAGATCGGCGACTGGGTCGTGCAGCGCCGGTGCCCGCACCTGCGTGCCGACCTCACCCGCACGGGCACGGTCGACGAAGACGGCATCCTCACGTGCAGCATGCACGACTGGAAGTGGGACCTGAAGACGGGGCGCTGTCTGTCGACCGCCGGTCACCCGATCCGTTCCTCCAAGATCGATGAGGTCACCGACCCCGTGCTGCAGGAGGCCAGCTGATCCGCCGGAGTCCCCGCGCTCCGATAGACTGACATCACAAGCAACCTTTAACACCGTCCTGTGAGGCGGAGAAGGGAGCGGCCGATGAGCATGCGCACCGTGCTGCACGAAGCCGACATCTCACGAGCGCTGACCCGTATCGCGCACGAGATCCTCGAGTCCAATCGAGGAGCCGAGAATCTGGTCCTGCTGGGCATCCCGACCCGCGGTGTGACCCTCGCCCATCGCCTCGGGCTGCTGATCAGCGAGATCGCGCAGCAGTCCGTCCCGGTCGGCGCTCTCGACGTCACGCTCTTCCGCGACGACCTCGCCCAGCACCCGACACGCTCCCCGCAACCCACCGAGATCCCGGTCGGCGGCATCGACGGCAAGACCGTCGTGCTCATCGACGATGTGCTCTTCTCCGGTCGCAGCATCCGGGCAGCGTTGGACGCGATCCAGTCGATCGGGCGCCCCTCGGTCGTGCGCCTCGCGATCCTCGTCGACCGCGGGCACCGTGAGCTCCCGATCCGTCCCGATTTCGTCGGCAAGAACATCCCCTCCGCCCGCACCGAGCGGGTCAACGTGCGCCTCTTCGAGAACGACGGTGCGGAGGAGGTGACGATCGGCGAATGAGACACCTCCTCGACACCCGCACCCTCGACAGGGCCACCGCCCTGCGCATCCTCGACGTCGCCGAAGACATGTCCGACACGCAGTCGCGTGAGGTCAAGAAGCTTCCGACGCTGCGTGGCAAGACCGTCGTGAACCTCTTCTTCGAGGATTCGACGCGCACGCGCATCTCGTTCGAGGCGGCCGCCAAACGCCTCTCCGCCGATGTGATCAACTTCGCGGCGAAGGGATCCAGCGTCTCCAAGGGCGAGAGCCTGAAGGACACGGCGCAGACCCTGGAGGCGATCGGTGCTGACGCGGTCGTGGTCCGGCACCCGGGTTCCGGCGCGCCGCAGACGCTCGCCACCAGCGGTTGGATCTCGGCCGGTGTCGTGAACGCCGGCGACGGCACCCACGAGCACCCGACGCAGGCGCTGCTCGACGCCTTCACGATCCGCAAGCGCCGGTTCGGCGCCGACAGTCGCGGTCGTGACCTGAGCGGTCTGCGCGTGGTGATCGTCGGTGACGTGCTGCACTCTCGGGTCGCGCGCTCCAACGTCTGGCTGCTCACCACGCTCGGCGCCGATGTCACGCTCGTCTCGCCGCCCACGCTGGTTCCGCAGAACGTGTCGCTCTGGCCGGTGCGGGTCGTCTACGACCTCGATGAGGCGTTGGCGGAAGAGCCGGACGCCGTGATGATGCTGCGCATCCAGCTGGAACGGATGAATGCGGCGTATTTCCCGACTGAGCGGGAGTATTCCCGACGCTGGGGCCTGGACGCACGGCGTGTGGCCGGTCTTCCGGCAGGTAGCATTGTCATGCACCCCGGACCCATGAACCGGGGACTGGAGATCTCCTCGGAAGCTGCCGATTCCCCCCGCTCGACGGTGCTGGAACAGGTCACGAACGGGGTATCCGTCCGCATGGCGGTGCTGTACCTGCTGTTGGCAGGAGAACGAGACGACGAACGAGGGGGAGACCTGTGAGCGAGACCCTCGTCATCACCGGTGCACGACTGCTCGGTGCCGAGAGCGCCGACATCATCATCGAGGACGGCCGGATCGCCGAGATCGGGAGCGGACTGCAGCGCTCGGGTGCTCGGGTCATCGACGCAGCGGGTCTCGTCGCCCTGCCCGGACTGGTCGACCTGCACACGCATCTGCGCGAGCCCGGCTACGAAGCGTCCGAGACGATCCTCACCGGAACGCGCGCCGCCGCGGCCGGCGGTTTCACCGCTGTCTTCGCGATGCCCAACACCTCGCCGGTCGCCGACACCGCTGGTGTCGTGGAGCAGGAGCTCGCGCTCGGTGAAGCGGCGGGCTACGCCACGGTGCAGCCCATCGGCGCCGTCACCGTCGGGCAGAAGGGCGAGCGGCTCGCCGAGCTGGGCGCGATGGCCACCTCCCGCGCGCAGGTCCGTGTCTTCAGCGACGACGGCTTCTGCGTGTTCGACCCGCTCATCATGCGTCGCGCGCTGGAATACGTGAAGTCGTTCGGCGGCGTGATCGCCCAGCATGCGCAGGACCCTCGCCTCACGGAGGGCGCGCAGATGAACGAGGGCACGGTGTCGGCCGAGCTGGGTCTCGCCGGCTGGCCCGCGGTCGCCGAGGAGTCGATCATCGCCCGCGACGTGCTGCTGGCCGAGCACGTCGGCTCGCGACTGCACGTGTGCCATCTCTCGACCGCGGGCTCGGTGGACATCATCCGCTGGGCCAAGAAGCGCGGCATCGACGTCACGGCCGAGGTCACCCCTCACCACCTCCTGCTGACCGACGAACTCGTGCGCGGGTACGACGCGCGCTACAAGGTCAATCCTCCGCTGCGTCGCGAAGAGGATGTGCTCGCGGTGCGCGAGGGTCTCGCCGACGGAACCATCGACATCGTCGCGACCGATCATGCCCCGCATCCCAGCGAGCACAAGGCCTGCGAGTGGCAGGCAGCGGCGAACGGCATGGTGGGTCTCGAGAGCGCGCTGCGCGTCGTGCACCAGTCGATGGTGCAGACCGGCCTGCTCGACTGGGCCGACATCGCGCGTGTGATGAGCGCGGCGCCCGCTCGCATCGGACGTCTCTCCGGACACGGCACGCCGCTCGAAGTCGGACAGCCGGCACAGCTCACACTGTACGACGCCGCGGTCGACGGTGTCTTCACGGAGGCCGACCTCCACGGCCGGAGCGTGAACTCGCCGTACCTCGGCCGCGCGCTTCCCGGACGAGTGGAGTACACGATCCACGGCGGCGTGCTCACGGTCGACGGCGGCAGCGTCGTCGAGGAGCTCCGCGCATGAGCGCTCGGGACCTCGCCGTCGCGATCACGATCGCCGTCGCGCTCCTGGTGCTGCTGGTGATGCTTCTCGCCTGGCGACGACGAGTCCGCCGCGATTCCGTGTTCACGGCCCCGCTGGGTGTGCCTGAGCACGCGGAGGTCGCCCGCCGCGACGAGGTGCTGTACGTGTCGACGACACGGCACGAGCAGCCGCTCGAGCGTCTCGCGGTGTCACCTCTCGCGTACCGGGCCCGCGGCGAGCTCGCGCTCACGGATCGCGGCATCGCCCTCTGCCTCGACGGTACCCCGACGGTCTTCCTCGCGAACGACCGGCTCGTCGCCGTCGACCGCGCTACGGTCACCATCGACCGCGTCGTGGAGCCCGGCGGCCTCGTGCGCATCGCCTGGAACATCGACGACGACACCATCGTCGACAGCTACCTGCGCCTCGCCACCGGCGATCCCCAGAACCTCATCTCCGACCTGCAGCGGCTCGTCCCCGCCGCCCCCGACACAGGAGCACAGTCATGACACTCTCGACAACCTCCGGGCAGGCCCCCGCGGCCTCGCTTCCCGATCCCGCCGTCCTCGTCCTGGAAGACGGCACACGTCACATCGGACGCGCCTACGGCGCCCGCGGCCGCACCCTCGGCGAGGTCGTCTTCGCGACCGGCATGTCCGGATACCAGGAGACGATCACCGATCCGTCCTACGCGGGCCAGATCGTCCTGCAGACGGCGCCGCACATCGGCAACACGGGCATGAATGACGAAGACGCCGAATCACGTCGCATCTGGGTCGCCGGCTACATCGTGCGTGACCCCTCCCGCGTCGTGTCGAACTGGCGCGCGAACGCCTCGCTCGACGACGTGCTCGTCGAAGACGGCGTCGTGGGGATCAGCGGTATCGACACCCGATCGATCACCCGCCACATCCGGTCGGCCGGCTCCATGCGCGGCGGGATCTTCTCCGGTGCCGATGCGGCGCTCGATGCCGAGGAGCAGGTGCGCATCGTCCGCGAAGCACCGGAGATGGCCGGGCGCAACCTGTCCGCCGAGGTCTCGGTCGACGTGGCCACCGTGACGACGGCGATGGGGGAGCGGATCGGAAACCTCGCCGTGCTCGACCTCGGTGTGAAGCAGGCGACGATCGACAACCTCGCCGCCCGCGGTTTCGAGGTGCACGTCCTTCCGCAGGACGTGACGATCGACGAGATCCGTGCGGTCGACCCGGTCGCCGTCTTCTACTCGAACGGCCCCGGAGACCCCGCGGCCTCCGGCGACCATGTCGAGCTGCTGCGTGCGGTGCTCGATGACGGGCTGCCGTTCTTCGGGATCTGCTTCGGCAACCAGCTCCTCGGTCGTGCGCTGGGCCTCGGCACCTACAAGCTGCCGTTCGGTCACCGCGGCATCAACCAGCCGGTGCTGGACAAGCAGACCGGCAAGGTCGAGATCACCGCGCACAACCACGGTTTCGCGGTCGAGGCTCCGATCGAGGGCACCTTCGACAGCCCGAACGGCTACGGCAAGGTCGAGGTCAGCCACGTCGGCCTCAACGACAACGTCGTCGAGGGGCTTCGCGCCCTCGACATCCCGGCGTTCTCGGTGCAGTACCACCCCGAGGCGGCGGCCGGCCCCCACGACGCCAACTACCTCTTCGACAGGTTCCGCGACCTGGTCATCGCAAGCCAGAAGGACTCCAAGTAATGCCCAAGCGCGACGACATCAACTCCGTCCTCGTCATCGGCTCCGGCCCGATCGTCATCGGTCAGGCCTGCGAGTTCGACTATTCCGGCACCCAGGCGTGCCGTGTGCTGCGCGAGGAGGGCGTCCGGGTCATCCTGGTCAACTCCAACCCGGCGACCATCATGACCGATCCCGACTTCGCCGACGCGACGTACATCGAGCCGATCACCTGGCAGGTCATCGAGACGATCATCGCGAAGGAGCGTCCTGACGCGATCCTGCCCACACTGGGTGGTCAGACCGCGCTGAACGCGGCGATCGAGCTGCACAACCACGGCATCCTCGAGAAGTACGACGTCGAGCTGATCGGCGCCAACTTCGAGGCGATCAACAAGGGCGAGGACCGCCAGATCTTCAAGCAGCTGGTGCTCGACGCCGGTGCCGACGTGGCGGACTCCCGCATCGCGCACACCATGGACGAAGTGCTGGCGGCTGCCGACGAGCTGGGCTACCCGATGGTGGTCCGCCCGAGCTTCACGATGGGGGGCCTGGGGTCGGGCTTCGCCTACGACGAGGAAGACCTGCGCCGCATCGCCGGCGCCGGCCTGCGAGACTCGCCGACCACCGAGGTGCTCCTGGAGGAGTCCATCCTCGGCTGGAAGGAGTACGAGCTCGAGCTCATGCGCGACACAGCCGACAACACGGTCGTCGTCTGCTCCATCGAGAACGTCGACCCGGTCGGCGTGCACACGGGCGACTCGATCACGGTCGCCCCGGCGCTCACCCTCACCGACCGCGAGTACCAAAAGATGCGCGACATCGGGATCGACATCATCCGCGCCGTCGGCGTCGACACCGGAGGCTGCAACATCCAGTTCGCGGTCGACCCGACCAACGGCCGCATCATCGTGATCGAGATGAACCCGCGCGTCTCGCGGTCCAGCGCCCTCGCCTCGAAGGCCACCGGATTCCCGATCGCGAAGCTCGCGGCCAAGCTCGCGCTCGGCTACCGCCTCGACGAGATCCCGAACGACATCACGGGCGTGACGCCGGCGAGCTTCGAGCCCACGCTCGACTATGTGGTCGTCAAGGTGCCGCGGTTCGCCTTCGAGAAGTTCCCGGCCGCCGACGCGACGCTGACCACGACCATGAAGTCGGTAGGCGAGGCCATGGCCATCGGCCGCAACTACGCGACCGCGCTGCAGAAGGCGCTCCGCTCGCTCGAGAAGCGCGGATCGAGCTTCCACTGGGGCGTGGAGGACCGCTCCGTCGAGGAGCTGCTCGAGATCTCGAAGATCCCCACCGACGGTCGGATCGTCACCCTCCAGCAGGCGCTGCGCAAGGGCGCGACCGTGGAGCAGGCCTTCGATGCGACGGCGATCGACCCGTGGTTCCTCGACCAGATCGTGCTGATCAACGAGGTCGCCGAGGTCGTGCACCAGGCATCCGAACTGGATGCGGCGACGCTCCGCTACGCCAAGGAACACGGCTTCTCCGACGCGCAGCTCGCCGAGCTCCGCGGAACCTCTGAGGCCGAGGTCCGCGGCGTGCGCCACGGTCTCGGCATCCGCCCGGTGTACAAGACGGTCGACACCTGCGCCGGCGAGTTCCCGGCTCTCACGCCGTACCACTACTCGAGCTACGACTTCGAGACCGAGGTCGAGCCGTCCGAACGCACCAAGGTCGTCATCATCGGATCGGGCCCGAACCGCATCGGGCAGGGCGTCGAGTTCGACTACTCATGCGTGCACGCATCGTTCGCGCTGTCCGATGCCGGCTTCGAGACCGTCATGGTCAACTGCAACCCGGAGACGGTCTCGACCGACTACGACACCTCCGACCGCCTGTACTTCGAGCCGCTCACGCTCGAAGACGTGCTGGAGGTGCTCGATGCGGAGGCCGCGAGCGGCACCATCCTCGGTGTCGTCTGCCAGCTCGGCGGTCAGACCCCCCTGGGACTCGCGAAGGGCATCGAGGCCGCCGGCTATACGGTGCTCGGCACGAGCCCCGAGGCGATCGACCTCGCGGAGGAGCGCGAGCTCTTCTCGCGGCTGCTCGACGAGGCCGGTCTTGTCGCACCGCGCAACGGCACGGCGATCGACGTCGAGGGTGCCGTGCGTATCGCCGAGGAGATCGGGTACCCGGTGCTGGTGCGTCCGAGCTTCGTGCTCGGCGGACGCGGCATGGAGATCGTGTACGACACCGCGTCGCTGCGCGACTACTTCGTGCGCACCGCGGGCGAGGTCGTCATCGAGGAGGGCAAGCCCCTCCTGGTCGACCGCTTCCTCGACGACGCGATCGAGCTCGACGTCGATGCGCTCTACGATGGCACCGACCTGTACATCGGTGGCGTCATGGAGCACCTCGAAGAGGCCGGCATCCACTCCGGCGACTCCAGCTGCACGCTGCCGCCGGTATCGCTCGGCCGGACCGATGTCGACCGCGTGCGCGAGGCCACGCTGGCCATCGCCGAGGGCGTGGGCGTGCGCGGACTCCTGAACGTGCAGTTCGCCATCAGCGCCGGCGTGCTCTACGTGATCGAGGCCAACCCGCGCGCCAGCCGCACCGTGCCGTTCGTGTCGAAGGCACTCGGCATCCCGATGGCCAAGGCTGCGAGCCGCATCATGACGGGCTCGACGGTCGCCGAGCTGCGCGCCGAAGGGATGCTTCCCGAGCAGGACGGTTCGCGCGTTCCGCTCGACGCACCCGTGTCGGTCAAGGAGGCCGTGCTCCCGTTCAAGCGCTTCCGCACCGCCGACGGCAAGACCGTCGATTCCGTGCTCGGCCCGGAGATGCGTTCCACGGGTGAGGTCATGGGCATCGACCGCGACTTCCCGACCGCGTTCGCCAAGAGCCAGGCCGCGGCCTACGGCGGCATGCCCACCTCGGGAACCGTGTTCATCTCGGTGGCCGACTCGGACAAGCGCGCCGTCATCCTCCCCGCCCACCGTCTGCAGCAGCTCGGCTTCACGATCGTCGCGACGGAGGGCACCGCCGAGATCCTCTCGCGCAACGGCATCGCCGTCACGGTCGTCGAGAAGTACAGCGAGACGCAGGAGTCGGGCGCGAAGAACATCGTGGATCTCATCAACGAGGGCTCGATCGACATCGTCGTGAACACTCCGTCCGGTGGTGCCGCGCGAGCGGACGGCTACGAGATCCGCGCTGCCGCCGTCGCCGCCGACAAGGCGCTGTTCACCACGATGGCTGTGCTCGGCGCGGCCGTGAGCGGGATGGACGCGGCCCACGAGGGCTTCCAGGTCAAGAGCCTGCAGGAGTACGCGCTGGACCGGAAGGCGGCACTGTGAGCGAACGCTTCGGCGAACGCACACGGTCCGCGCTGAGTGCGCGGGGGCCGCTCTGTGTCGGCGTCGACCCCCACGCGGCGCTGCTCGCCGCGTGGGGGCTGACCGACGACGCGCACGGTGTCCGTGAGTTCGGCCTCCGCACCGTCGAGGCGGCGGCCGGTCGGGTGGGCTTCGTGAAGCCTCAGGTCTCGTTCTTCGAGCGCTTCGGTTCCGCAGGCTTCGCAGCTCTCGAAGAGGTGCTCGCGGCGGCACGTGCCGCAGATCTGCTCGTGATCGCCGATGCGAAGCGTGGCGACATCGGATCGACCATGGACGACTACGCGAAGGCGTGGTTGACGCCGGGATCCTCGCTCGAAGCCGACGCGCTCACGGTGAATCCATTCCTCGGCGTCGGTGCCCTCGACGGGTCCTTCGCCCTCGCCGAAGAGCACGGCAAGGGCGTGTTCGTGCTCGCCGCCACCAGCAACCCCGAGGCAGCGGGCATCCAGCGTTCGATCACTGCGAGCGATGAGACGGTGTCTGCCGCGATCATCGCGGAGGTCTCCGCACGCAATGCCGCAGCCTCAGGCACAGGCGAGTGGGGGAGCTTCGGCTTCGTCGTCGGCGCGACCGTGGACTGGGCGGCCGCAGGCCTTTCGCCGTTCGGCCCGGTCGCCCCCATCCTCGCTCCGGGGTTCGGCGCGCAGGGCGCGACTCCCGCTGATCTCCGCCTTCGCTTCGGCTCGATGGCGGATGCCGTGATCGCGAGCGAGAGCCGCAGCATCCTCTCCGCCGGTCCCGCCGACCTGGCGACCGCCATCACCGCGCGTGCGGCCGAGTACTTGGAGGTGGCGCGTGCCTGACGCGCAGCGTACGGTTCCCGAGGTCGACAGGGCCGCGGCCGCCCGCCGTGCCGTGGAACGGCGCCGCGCCAGGGCATCGGTCAAACGCGACCTGACGATGCGCGTGGTGACCCCGCAGACCGTCCTGCACCGCGCGACGGCCGATGCCGACTCGGTGGAGGGGTCGATGCGCATCACCGACTTCCTGCTGGCGCTCCCCGCGATCGGTGCGGGCAAGCGTGACCGCGTGCTCGATGAGCTGCACATCTCCCCGGTCAAGCGTCTCGGCGGTCTCGGCGCGCGCCAGCGCCGGGTGCTGGAGGCCTGGCTCGATTCGCGCTTCCCGGTGCCGACCCCGCGCGACGCACGGAGCCACCTGTTGGTGCTCGCCGGCCCCACCGCTGTGGGGAAGGGGACCGTCGCCGCGCATATCCGCGAGCACAACCCGGAGATCCACCTGTCGGTATCGGCCACGACCCGGCCGCCCCGCCCCGGTGAGATCGACGGCGTGCACTACTACTTCGTGGACGACGCCGAGTTCGACCGGCTGATCGCCGACGACGAGCTGCTCGAGTACGCCGTGGTGCACAACCGCTCCCGCTACGGCACGCCACGCGCGCCGATCGACGCCGCACTGGCCGAGGGCAAGACCGTGCTCCTCGAGATCGACCTCCAGGGCGCCCGTCAGGTGCGTCGTGCAGAGCCGTCGGCGACGCTGATATTCCTGCTGCCCCCGAGTTGGGATGAACTGGTGCATCGACTGGTCGGGCGAGGCACGGAAGACGCCGAGGAACGGGCCAGACGACTGCGCACCGCGAAGGTCGAACTCGCCGCCCAGAACGAGTTCGACCACCTCGTCGTGAACGAGGACGTCGCCACCGCGGCTCGCGAGGTCGTAGAATTGTCCACAAGCTCTGCGCGCTGAGCGTCTTCGCGCGCCTTTCGCACCGTCTTCGCGACGATCCCGTCGCCTGATCAGGAGGTCTCACCATGGCCGGACACAACAACGGAATCATCGATCCCCCCATCGACAACCTGCTCGACCGCGTCGACTCGAAGTACGAGCTCGTCATCTACGCCGCCAAGCGTGCGCGTCAGATCAACGACTACTACTCCGACCTGCACGAGGGAAACCTCTTCGACAACGTCGGCCCGCTCGTGGACTCGTCCGTCGAGGACAAGCCGCTCACGATCGCCCTGCACGAGATCAACGAGGACAAGCTCCGTCTGCGTCACGCAGAGTGATATTCGAGACCGCGCCTCCCGTCTGTCGGAGGCGCGGTCCAGAATGGGTGCAACACCCTCCTTCCGTCCGTCCCGTTCTGGAGTACCGATGAGCGCCCTGCGTCTGTTCACGTCCGAGTCCGTCACCGAAGGGCACCCGGACAAGATCTGCGACCAGATCTCGGACAGCATCCTCGACGGCCTCATCGCGAAGGACACGGGCTCGCGCGTCGCAGTCGAGACGCTCGTCACGACGGGCCTCGTCCATGTGGCAGGTGAGATCCGGACCGAGGCATACGTCGACATCCCCACGATCGTCCGTCAGGTCGTGAACGGCATCGGATACACCTCGAGCGACACCGGCTTCGACGGCTCCTCGTGCGGCGTCAGCATCTCGGTCGGCGAGCAGTCGACCGACATCGCCCATGGCGTCGACAGCGCGCAGGAGCACCGCGACGGGTCCTCGGTGGACCCGCTCGACGGCCTCGGTGCCGGCGATCAGGGCATCATGTTCGGCTTCGCGACCAACGAGACGCCTCAGCTCATGCCGATGGCCGCGTGGACCGCTCACCGTCTGTCGGAGCGTCTCGCCGAGGTGCGTCGCAGCGGGGAGCTGCCCTTCCTGCGCCCCGACGGCAAGACCCAGGTCACCCTCGGGTACGACGGCTTCACTCCGAAGACCGTCGATGCCGTCGTGGTCTCCACGCAGCACCACCCCGACATCTCGCAGGAAGAGCTTCAGGCTCAGGTCCGTGCGCACGTGATCGACCCGGTGCTCGCGACGACAGGTCTCGATCTCGACGACGTCACCCTCTACATCAACCCCGCGGGTCCCTTCGTCACCGGTGGCCCCAAGGGCGACGCGGGTCTGACCGGTCGCAAGATCATCATCGACACCTACGGCGGAGCATCGCGTCACGGCGGTGGGGCGTTCAGCGGCAAAGACCCGTCCAAGGTCGACCGTTCCGGTGCATACGCCACGCGCTGGGTGGCGAAGAACGCCGTCGCCGCAGGCTTGGCGGAGCGTCTCGAGGTACAGGTCGCCTATGCCATCGGCGTCGCCCGTCCCGTCGGTCTCTACGTCGAGTCCTTCGGGACCGGCACGGTGTCGGATGAAGTCATCACGCGGGCGATCAACGAGGTGTTCGACCTGCGCCCGCAGGCGATCATCGAGCAGCTCGACCTGCTGCGTCCGATCTACGCCCAGACGGCCGCCTACGGGCACTTCGGCCGCGAGCTCCCCGACTTCACCTGGGAGCGCACCGACCGCGCCGAAGAGCTGCGTCGCGCTGCCGGGCTCTGATGGGACCGCGGTCCTGATGCCTCCGGAGAGCCGGCGCATCGCGCGCGTGCTCCTCGATTCGCCCCTGCCGCAGCTCGATCGGCTCTTCGACTACGCGTTGCCTCCCGAGTGGGGCGAGGTGCCGCGTGGTGTTCGCGTGCAGGTCCCGCTGCGCTCCGCCGGGCGTGTGATCGACGGCTATGTCGTCGACGTCGACACCGAGGACGACGCCGACCGGGCGCTCTCGGAAGTCGAGAGCGTGGTGTCGCTGGTGCCGGTGCTTCCGGAGCGCCTGCACACGCTCGCACGCCGCGTGGCGGATCGCGCCGCGGGTTCGGCCTCCGATGTGCTTCGGCTCGTCATCCCCAAGCGCCAGGTGCGCGTCGAGAAGGCCTGGACCGCCGACACGCCGGCCGAGGCGCCGACGGCGGATGCGCTCATCGCGGCAGAAGAGACCGTCGGTCTCTACGAGGGCCTCGATGTCGTGCTCGATGCGGGTGGACGGGCGGCCGTCGAGGCGATTCCGCAACTCGTCGACGGGGTTCAGGGATGGTCCCGGTTGCTGGCGGCCTCGGCGGCGCGGATGCTCGCCGCGGGGAAGTCGTCGATCATCGTGGTCCCCGACAGCCGTGACCTCGATCGACTTCTCGCCGCGCTCGAGGTCCTCGTGCCCGTCGCAGCGATCGTGCGCCATGACTCCCGTCAGACCAACCCCGATCGCTATCGCGGCTTCCTGCGCACGCTCGAGGACGCGCCGTGCGTCGTGGTGGGAAACCGTTCGGCGGTCTACTCGCCGGTCGTCGCCGGCATGGTGGCGATCTGGGACGACGGCGATCCTCTCCTGGGGGAGCCGCTGGCCCCGTACGTCAATGCGCGTGATGCTGCGCTGCTGCGTCAGGAGCTCGAGGGATCGGCGCTGCTCTTCGCCGGGCACACCCGGACGACCGATGTGGAACGTCTGGTCGCCCTCGGCTGGTTGCAGGACGTCAGAGCAACGCGCCGCGTGCTGCCCCGCGTCGTGCTCAGCACGCCCCAGGAGATGGAACAGCCCACCGCCCAGCGGATGCCGTCTTCCGCGTTTCTCGCCGCCCGTTCCGCCGCAGCAGAGGGACCGGTGCTCGTGCAGGTCTCGCGACCGGGTTTCTCGCCGTCGCTGGTGTGTGCGGAATGCCGGGCTCCGGCTCGATGCGCGCACTGCGGCGGTCCGCTCGGGGCGAAGCATCGCGGTGCCGTGCCGGTGTGCGCCTGGTGCGGTCGATCGGCCAGCGCATGGTCGTGCCCGACGTGCTCCTCCACCAAGCTGCGGTTGGCCTCATCCGGGAGCGAGCGCACCGCCGACGAACTGGGTCGGGCGTTCCCGGGCGTGCGTGTGATCGTCGCCGACAGTGCGCACCCGGTGGAGCGGGTTCCCTCCAAGCCCGCGCTCGTGGTGGCGACCCGTGGTGCCGAGCCGATCGCCGACGGCGGATATCGTGCCGTCGTCCTGCTCGACGGCCCACGGATGCTCCAGGCACCCGATCTGCGCGTCGCCGAGTCCTGCCTGCGCTGGTGGTCGAACGCGGCGGCCCTCGCCGCACCCGGCGCACCGATCCATCTGGTCGGAGTGAACGGCGCGGCCGCGAAGGCGCTCGCGACCTGGAATCAGGCGGGCCACGCCCGCATGGAGCTCGACAGCAGGGCACCTCTGCACATGCCGCCGACGACCCGGGTGGCCCTGGTCCAGGGGTCGGCTCCCGCGGTCTCCGGCGCTCTCGCCGCGCTGACCGAGCTCGCGCTGCCTCCCGACGCGGTGCTCGGGCCCGTCCCGGTCGAATCCGACGACGTCCCTCCACGGGTGCGGGCGCTCGTTCGGTTCGACTACGGCGCCGGAGCGCGGGTGGCGACCGCACTGCGCGCCGCGGTCGTGGCCGAAGCAGTGAGCGGGCGTCGCCGAAAGGGACGTGCGACCAAGAGCACGCTCTCCGTCCGCCTCGATATCCTCGAACCAGAGCTCTGACCCTTCCGGAGAACCTTCATGCGCCTCGTCTTCGCCGGCACCCCCGCTGCGGCCGTGCCCACCCTTCGTCGCCTCGCGGTGTCCCACGACATCGCAGCGGTCGTCACCCGACCGGACGCACCTCTCGGGCGTCGTCGGGTGCTGACTCCGTCGCCCGTGGCTCAAGCGGCCGTCGAACTGGGCCTCCCCGTGATCAAGGCCGCTCGGCTCGATGACGCCGCGACCGAAGCGATCTCGGCCCTGCGGGCGGACCTCGGTGTGATCGTGGCCTACGGCGGGCTCGTGCGCGAGCCGCTGCTCTCGGCGCCGACCGCGGGCTGGATCAACCTGCACTTCTCCGTGCTGCCCGCCTGGCGGGGCGCGGCTCCGGTGCAGCGCGCACTGATCGCCGGCGACGAGGTTCTCGGTGCCAGCGTCTTCCAGCTCGTCGCGGAGCTGGATGCCGGCGACGTCTTCGCGAGCCGCACGGTCGACCTTCCCGCGACGGCGACGGCGGGAGAGGCGCTCGAGGCGCTCGCGCTGGACGGCGCCGAACTCACGGCCGACGTGGTCTCGGGGATCGCGGACGGTACAGCGGTAGCGGTGCCTCAGCAGGGCGAGCCGACCTTCGCCGCCAAGCTGACGCTCGCCGACGGACTGCTCGACTGGAACCAGCCGCTCGATGTCGTGTTCGCCCGGTTCCGTGGGGTGACCCCGGAACCGGGCGCGCACACCACCGTCGCCGGGCAGCCGCTGAAGGTGCTGGAAGCGGTCCCTGCGCCGGAGGCCGAAGCGCTGGCCCCAGGACGTCTTCGTGGAGCCAAGACGGCGCTCCACATCGGCACGTCCACCGGACCGCTGGCCGTCACCAGGGTTCAGCCCGCGGGCAAGGGAGCGATGAATGCCGTCGACTGGTGGCGCGGTGTGCGCGGGGTCGATGAATTGGTGGCGGGATCATGAGCGAAGACGGACGACCCCGGCGGCCGCAGCCGCCGAACGGACGGCCGCGTGGCGGGCGGGGAGCGACAGAGGCTCGTCGCGACGTTCAGCGTGGCCCCGTCCGTGCCGTGCAACCCGCGCGACGGGTGGCTTACGACGTGCTGCGCGCGGTGTCCGAGACGGATGCCTATGCGAACCTCGTCCTTCCTCCGGCGATCGCCGATGCGCGGCTCTCTCCGCAGGACGCGGCCCTCGCGACCGAGCTGACCTACGGCACGCTGCGACGACTCGGCACGTATGATGCGATCATCGCCGCTGCGGCGGATCGTTCGACCGACAGCATCGATCCGGCCGTGCTCGATGCGCTGCGCCTCGCGGTGCACCAGCTGCTCGCCACCCGCGTCGCCTCGCATGCGGCTGTCAACGAGTCGGTGAACCTCGTGGCCACAGAGTCCGGCCGCGGCGCATCGAGCTTCGCGAACGCGGTGCTCCGACGTATCACGCGCGAATCGAGCGAGGACTGGCAGGAACGCATCGAGAGCGGGGCACGCTCCGACGACGAGCGCCTCGCTCTGCGTTCCGCACACCCGGTCTGGGTGATCCGCGCCTTGCGTCGCGCTCTGGCGGCCGAGGGGCGCGGAGAGGAACTGGACGCTCTTCTCGATGCCGACAACGCCTCGCCCGAGGTCACCCTCGTCGCCCTCCCCGGCCTGGCGGAGCCCGATGAGCCCCGACTTCCCTACGCGCCGACCGCCTTCGCGTCTCCCGGAGGCGATCCGCGTCGGCCGGTGGAAGCCACGGGCGGTACCGTGCGCGTGCAGGACGAGGGGTCCCAGCTCGTCGCGCTCGCGCTCGCGGGCGCCGCGCCCATCAAGACGGGGGAGCGCTGGCTCGACCTGTGCGCCGGTCCCGGCGGCAAGACGGCACTCCTCGCCGCGATCGCGCGTCAGCACGAGGCGACGCTGGAGGCGAACGAGATCGTCCCGGTCCGCGCGCGACTCGTCCGCAAGGCGCTCAGGGCGGTTCCCGGTGACGTCGTGGTGCACGAGCAGGACGGGCGCACCCTCGCCGCATCGCGGCCGGGCGAGTTCGACCGCATCCTCGTGGACGCCCCCTGCACGGGCCTCGGTGCGCTGCGCCGCCGTCCGGAAGCACGGTGGCGCAAGTCTCCGGCCGACGTCGCCGAGCTCGTTCCGCTCCAGGTGGAGCTGCTCTCCTCCGCCGTCGATGCTCTGGCCCCGGGCGGGATCGTCGCGTACGTCACGTGCTCTCCTCACCTCGCCGAGACGACGGGCGTCGTCAAGGAGGTCCTGCGCGACCGCACCGACGTCGTCGAACTCGATGCGCGCGCGGCCATCGCCGATGTCGCTCGCTCACCGATCGATCTGGCCGAGGAGGGGCGGGAGGGGTCGGGTAGCGCCCAGCTGTGGCCGCACCGACACGGGACGGACGCGATGTTCCTCGCACTCCTGCAACGCTCATCGACCGGGAACCACTCATCTGGGAAGGAAGACTAGGACCGTGGAACTGCCCCGCGCCCCGCGCATCAACCCGAGTATCCTCGCTGCCGATTTCGTGAACATGCAGGCGGACCTCGCCCGGATCGCGACAGCCGACTTCGCGCACGTGGATGTCATGGACAACCACTTCGTCCCCAACCTGACGTTCGGCCCGCAGATGGTGGAACGCATCCAGGCGACCAGTCCGATTCCGCTCGACGTGCATCTGATGATCACCGACCCGGAGCGCTGGGCTCCCGGATACGCCGAGATCGGCGCGGCGAGCGTGACCTTCCATCTCGAAGCGTCGAGCGATCCCGTGGCCCTCGCACGCCGGTTGCGTGACATCGGCTCGCGGGCGGGGGTCGCGGTCAAGCCGGCGACTCCCGTGGAATCGCTGTACGACGTGCTCGACGAGTTCGATCAGATCCTCGTGATGACGGTCGAGCCCGGCTTCGGGGGACAGGGCTTCATGCCCGAGACGATGCCGAAGCTCCGTGCCCTCGCAGACGAGGCGCGTCGGCGAGGATCCCGCGTCTGGCTCCAGGTCGACGGCGGTATCTCCGACCGCACGATCGAGATCGCCGCCGATGCGGGCGCCGACACGTTCGTCGCGGGCTCGGCCGTATACGGCGCCGATGACATCGAGGCGGCCGTCACCCGGCTGAGAGACCTCGCCAGAGCCGCTAGCCTGGAACCGTGAAGACTTTCGACGAGCTGTTCGCCGAGCTCAGCGTCAAGGCCGAGACCCGTCCTGAGGGATCGGGGACGGTCGCCGAACTCGACGGCGGCGTGCACACGATCGGCAAGAAGATCGTGGAAGAGGCCGCCGAGGTGTGGATGGCGTCGGAGTACGAGTCCGACGAAGCCGCCGCCGAGGAGATCTCCCAGCTGCTGTACCACGTCCAGGTGATGATGCTCGCGAAGGGCCTCAGCCTGCAGGACGTCTACCGACATCTGTGATGCGCTCCGTTCCGATCTCCTCGAACTGAAAGCCATCCATGCTGCGCATCGCTGTTCCCAACAAGGGCTCGCTCTCCGAGACCGCCGCCGACATGCTCGCCGAGGCGGGCTACGCCGGTCGCCGCGACCCCAAGACCCTGCACGTCATCGACGCCGAGAACGACGTCGAGTTCTTCTTCCTCCGCCCCAAGGACATCGCCACCTATGTCGGCTCCGGCGCGATCGATGTCGGCATCACCGGACGTGATCTGCTGCTCGACGCCCGCATGCCGGGTGCGCGGGAGATCGAGGCGCTCGGTTTCGCCGGCTCGACGTTCCGCTTCGCCGCTCCGACCGGACGCTACACCGACGTGAGCGAGCTCGACGGTCTGCGCATCGCCACCTCGTATCCCGGCCTGGTGGACGCCTTCCTCGACGAACGCGACATCGCCGTCGATCTGGTGCCGCTCGACGGAGCCGTGGAGTCCGCGGTCCGCCTCGGCGTCGCCGACGCGGTCGCCGATGTCGTCGAGACCGGGACGACCCTGCGCCAGGCCGGGCTCGAGGTCTTCGGTCCGGTCATCCTGGAATCCGAGGCGGTACTCATCGCGGGACCGGTGGATGCCGAGGGCGCGGACACGCTTCTTCGTCGCCTCCGCGGCGTGATGGTCGCACGTCGCTTCGTGATGATCGACTACGACCTGCCGGTCGCCCTCCTCGATGACGCCGTGAAGATCGCCGGCGGCGTCGAATCGCCGACCGTCTCTCCGCTGCGCGACCCCGAGTGGGTGGCGGTGCGGGTCATGGTGGCGCGCTCCCGCGTGAACCCCGTGATGGATGCGCTGTACGCGCTGGGTGCGCGGGCCATCCTGGTCACCGCGATCCACAACGCGAGACTCTGATGACGCTCGCCAGTCGGGTGATCCCGTGCCTCGACGTGGCCGATGGCCGCGTCGTCAAGGGAGTCAACTTCGAGAACCTGCGCGACATGGGCGACCCGGTCGAGCTCGCCCGGCATTACGCCGCCCAGGGCGCGGACGAAATCACTTTCCTCGACGTCACCGCCACGGTCGACGCCCGTGCGACGACCTACGATGTCGTGCAGCGCACCGCCGAGCAGGTGTTCGTCCCGCTGACCGTGGGCGGGGGCGTGCGCAGCGTCGACGATGTCGCACGTCTCCTCGCGGTGGGTGCGGACAAGGTGGGGGTCAACTCCGCTGCGATCGCGCGCCCTGAGCTCATCGGCGAGATCGCCGACCGGTTCGGTGCACAGGTGCTCGTGCTGTCGCTGGACGTTAAGCGTGCTCCGACAACGCGCTCGGGCTTCGTCGTGACGACACACGGCGGTCGGACCCAGACCACCCTCGATGCGCTCGACTGGGCACGGGAGGCTGCGGAACGCGGCGCGGGTGAGCTGCTGGTGAACTCGATCGACGCCGACGGCACGCGTGACGGCTTCGATCTGGAGCTCGTCCGATTGATGCGCGAAGCAGCCTCCGTGCCGGTCATCGCTTCGGGCGGTGCGGGGCGGGCTTCCGACTTCGCTCCCGCGATCAAAGCGGGCGCGGATGCCGTCCTGGCGGCGAGCGTGTTCCACACCGGCGCGCTCACGGTCGGAGATGTCAAGGACGCGCTTCGCGCGGAAGGAGTGCTCGTACGATGAGCGATGCAGACGGGCAGGCGGCTTCGGTGGAGGAGCGCATGGCACAGGTCGTCTTCAACGCCGACGGCCTGGCCCCCGTGATCGTGCAGCAATGGGACACCCGCGAGGTGCTCATGATGGCTTGGGTCGATGCGGAGGCGCTTCGACGCACCCTGACATCCGGACGGGCGACGTACTGGTCGCGTTCCCGCCAGGAGTACTGGCGCAAGGGGGACACGTCAGGGAACATCCAGGTCGTGCACGAGGCGCGTCTGGACTGCGACGGGGACGCGATCCTTCTCCTCGTCGCGCAGACCGGACCGGCCTGTCACACCGGCACACGCACGTGCTTCGACACGAACGATCTCGAGGCGATCGTCGGGACGGATCAGTCGTGAGCTTCGCGCAGCGCGGTCGCGCCCTCTCCGTCTCCGGATTCCTTCTCGCCGGTGCGATCGGCATCATCTCGTCGACCCAGACCTGGCTGACGGTCGAGCGCGCGGATGCGGGCGAGGCGATCCTGGTACCCGGTGCCTCCGCCATGGTGCTGCTCGCTCCGCTCAGTCTCGCGGTTCTGGCCCTCGGCGCGGCGCTGTCGATCTCCGGCAAGGTCGTGCGCCTGATCTTCGGTGTCCTCGCGGCGGCGACGGCGCTGTTCCTCGGCTGGTCGACTCTCCAGCTGCTGATCGCCGAACCCTTCGACGCGGTCGCGGCGACGGTGACCGAGGTCACCGGTCTCGCCGGGGGACTCGCCGTCCACGAGGTCGTGGCGAGCATCGTGCCGTCCGCCTGGCCGTACATCGCCCTCGTGGGCTGGGCGATCCTGCTCGTCGCGTCCCTGGTCGTCCTGATCACGTGGCGGGGATGGAAGGCTGGAGGACGGCGCTACCGGACCGAACACGTCGAGGTCGCGCATGACGGTCCCGTCGACGCCGTGGATTCCTGGGACGAGCTGTCCCGGGGCACCGATCCGACGCGCTGACCCCGATAGACTGATTCCGAACCGCACGTCGTCCCCCCGGAGGAGAACATGACCAACCCGATCGCCGACCCCGGCCACGGACACTCGCCTGCCGCCTGGACCGCCGTCGTGATCATGCTGGTCGGCGTCGCCGCCGGCACCGTCGCCTTCTGCTTCGAGCAGCCCGCCCTCGTCGTGGCCTCGGTCGCGCTCATCCCGATCGGTGCGATCGTCGGCTGGGCGCTCGCGAAGGCCGGTTACGGCGTGAAGGGTCCGAAGTACGCTCCGAAGGCGCACTAATGGTGCTCGCCGACCTGACGGCCGGCGCTGTCGCAGACGCTGAGCGTCGCTCCCTGTCGCGCCCGCTGGCCACTGTCGAGCGAGACGCTCTCGCACGCCCCGCGGCCAAGGACGCCCTGTCGTTCCTCGCACCGTCGGATCGGGTGAAGATCATCGCGGAGGTCAAACGCGCGAGCCCCTCGCGAGGAGCTCTCGCCGACATCCCCGATCCCGCGCTGCAGGCTTCCCTGTACGAGGCGGGCGGCGCCTCCGCGATCAGCGTCCTCACGGAGGAGCGTCGTTTCGGCGGAAGCCTCGCCGACCTCGAGGCCGTCACGGCCCGGGTGTCGCTGCCGGTGCTGCGCAAGGACTTCATCGCCACCCGCTACCAGGTGCTCGAAGCCCGTGCGGCGGGTGCCGACCTCGTTCTGCTGATCGTCGCGGGCCTCGAGCCCGCGGTGCTCCGTGATCTCTTCGGCTTCATCGGCGAGCTGGGCATGACCCCTCTCGTGGAGACGCATTCCGCGGATGAGCTCGAGGCCGCGATCGATCTCGGCGCGCCGCTGATCGGCGTGAACGCGCGAGACCTCAAGACCCTCGAACTCGACCGCGACCTCTTCGGGCGCCTGGTCGATCGAATCCCCGACACGGCGGTGAAGATCGCGGAGTCCGCGGTGCTGACGCCCGCCGATGTCGTGCACTACCGCTCCGCCGGCGCCGATGTCGTCTTGATCGGCGAGGCGCTCGTGACCGGCGACCCGGTCGCCACCCTCAAGAGTTTCCTGGAGGCATGATGAGCCTGCGCGACCAGCACGGCCCGTTCTTCGGCGAGTTCGGCGGGCGCTACATGCCTGAGTCGCTCATCGCCGCGATCGATGAGCTGACGGTGGCCTATGAGGCGGCGATCGTCGATCCGGAGTTCCGAGCCGAGCTCGCGCACCTGCTCAGCTCGTACGCCGGCCGCCCTTCCGCCATCACCGAGGTACCGCGGTTCGCCGAGCACGCCGGGGGTGCGCGCATCTTCCTCAAGCGCGAAGACCTCAACCACACCGGCTCGCACAAGATCAACAACGTGCTCGGTCAGGCGCTGCTGACCAAGCGTCTGGGCAAGACCCGCGTGATCGCCGAGACCGGTGCCGGTCAGCACGGCGTCGCGACGGCGACCGCAGCGGCGCTGTTCGGTCTGGAGTGCACCATCTACATGGGCGAGGTCGATACCGAGCGTCAGGCGCTCAACGTCGCCCGCATGCGCCTTCTGGGCGCGGAGGTCGTTCCGGTCACCTCGGGTTCGCGAACGCTCAAGGACGCGATCAACGACGCCTACCGCGACTGGGTGGCGTCGGTCGAGACCACCAACTACATCTTCGGTACCGCGGCGGGACCGCACCCGTTCCCCGTGATGGTCCGTGATTTCCAGAAGATCATCGGCGAAGAGGCGCGTGCCCAGCTGCTCGACGAGGTCGGTCGTCTGCCGGACGCCGTCATGGCGTGCGTCGGCGGCGGATCCAACGCGATCGGCATGTTCGACGCGTTCCTCGATGACGAGGGCGTCAAGCTCTACGGCGTCGAGGCGGCGGGCGACGGCGTCGACACCGAGAAGCACGCGGCGTCGATCGAGCGGGGCCGCCCCGGTGTGCTGCACGGTGCGAAGACCTACGTCCTCCAGGACGCCGACGGTCAGACCGTCGAGTCGCACTCGATCTCCGCCGGACTCGACTACCCGGGCGTCGGTCCGGAGCACTCGTGGCTCGCCGACATCGGTCGTGCCGAGTACATCCCGGCCACCGACGACGAGGCGATGCAGGCGCTGCGTCTGCTCAGCCGGACAGAGGGGATCATCCCCGCCATCGAGTCGGCGCACGCTCTCGCCGGTGCCCTGCGCATCGGCCGCGAGCTCGGCCCCGACGGACTGATCGCCGTGTGTCTGTCCGGCCGCGGCGACAAGGACATGGACACCGCGGCGCGCTACTTCCAGCTTTACGACGAGGCCGCTCTGGCCCACGATGTCGCCGCGGAGAGCGAAGAGGAAGAACTGGCCGCGAAGGGGGAGCCGCAGCTATGAGCCGCGTCGAACAGGCGATCCAGCGCGCACAGGACGCCGGGCGCAGTGCCTTCGTCGGCTATCTGCCCGTGGGCTTCCCCGACCTCGAGACGAGCATCCAGGCGGCCATCGCCCTCGCCGAGAACGGTGTCGACATCATCGAGCTGGGCCCGCCGTATAGCGACCCGGTGATGGACGGCGCGATCATCCAGGAGGCGACCACCAAGGCCCTGGCGGCGGGTTTCCGGATGGCCGACCTCTTCACGGCGATCCGCGCGATCACGGCGGCGACCGATGTGCCCGTCCTCGTGATGACGTACTGGAACCCGGTCATGCAGTACGGCATCGACCGCTACGCGGACGACCTGCTCGCTGCGGGCGGCGCCGGATTGATCACGCCCGACATCACACCCGACGCGGCAGGGGAGTGGATCGCCGCGAGCGAGCGGACGGGCCTGGACCGGGTATTCCTCGCCGCTCCGACCTCTTCCGACGAGCGTCTCGACCTTGTGGTGAAGTCGTCCACCGGGTTCGTCTACACGGTCTCGACCATGGGCATCACCGGGGAGCGCGCTGAGCTCGATCGCGCCGCCCGCACCCTGGTCGGGCGTCTTCGCGCGCACGGCGCTCACCGTGCATGCGTCGGCATCGGCATCTCCACCGCCGAGCAGATCGCCGGGGTGTCGGAGTATGCCGACGGCGCGATCGTCGGCACCGCGCTCGTCCGCGCCCTGCGTGACGGCGGCGTGCCCGCCCTTGCGGAAGTCACCCGAAACCTGGCCTCCGGCACCTCGTCGGCACGCCCCGATCACGAGAACTAGAATCGCACTCATGTCACTCGCGCTCCACAGCACCTTCACGAACGTGCTCGCCAGCATCCCGAGCCCCACGGTCTCGTACTTCGACCTCGGGCCCATTCGGATCCACTTCTACGCGCTGTGCATCATCGCCGGCATCATCGTGGCGACCTTCCTGACGAATCACCGTCTCACCAAGCGCGGCGCGGAGCCGTGGGTCGTCATCGACATCTCGATCCTGGCCGTGCCCCTGGCGATCATCGGTGCGCGCATCTTCCACGTCCTGACCCACCCGAACGACTACTTCGGGGAGGGGATCAACACCTGGAACCCCTTCCAGCCCGGCTCGGTGTGGGCGATCTGGGAGGGCGGAATCGCGATCTTCGGTGCCCTCATCGGCGGTGCGATCGGTGCGTACCTCGGGTGCCGTTGGACCGGTATCCGCTTCTGGACGTTCGCCGACGCCCTGGCCCCCGGCCTGCTGTTGGCGCAGGCCATGGGCCGCTTCGGCAACTGGTTCAACAACGAGCTCTTCGGTCTTCCCACGGACCTGCCCTGGGGGCTGGAGATCCCGTCCACGAACTCGGCCTTCCCCCCGGGGCTGCCCGAGGGCACGCTGTTCCACCCGACCTTCCTCTACGAGGTTCTCTGGAACGGACTGGGAGTCATCGTCCTGCTCTGGCTCGGCCGCAAGCTCTTCTTCCAGTGGGGCCGTCTGTTCGCCATCTACCTGATCTGGTACAGCGCAGGCCGCATCGTCTGGGAGTCGATCCGCATCGATCCGAGCGAGATCATCCTCGGCCTGCGCAGCAACGTCCTTGCCGCGATCATCGGCGTCCTCGTCGGTCTCGCGATCCTCATCGTCCAGACACGTCGACACCCCGGACTCGAGCCTTCGCCGTACCAGCCGGGCCGCGAACGGACGGACGTGGACGCTGATGTACAATCGCAGAACAATCCCTCTGACTTCGTGGACGTGAGCGAGCCTCCGACCGAAGAAGTCACCGCAGGAGCCACCGCCACAAGCACTGCTCCCACGAGCGAGGACGGCTCTCGATAACGCCGCCTCGTGGCGGGAGAACCATTGCACTGAACGAGCGGGCCGACGTCGTCCCCGGGTTTCACTCGAAGATCTGAGGACGGTAACTGGTGTACTTCCAGCCCCCTTACGGCGCCTCCGGCGCATACCCCCCGAAGCAGGGCATGTACAACCCGGCGTTCGAGAAGGACGCCTGCGGCCTCGCCATGGTCGCGACCCTGCGCGGCGAAGCCGGGCACGACATCATCGCGTTGGCCCTCGAGGCCCTGCGCAACCTGGAGCACCGCGGAGCCATCGGCTCGGATGCGGGCACCGGGGACGGCGCCGGCATCCTGACGCAGATGCCCGATGCGTTCCTCCGCGCCGTCGTCGGCTTCGAACTGCCGCCCGTGGGGGAGTACGCGGCCGGACTGGCGTTCCTGCCCCGCGATTCGAGCGAGCGCCGCCAGCAGAAGGCCGGGATCGAGAAGATCGCCCGCTCCGAGGGCCTCCGGGTCCTCGGCTGGCGCGACGTCCCCACCGCCAACGAGAACCTCGGCAAGCTCGCCGATGAGGCCCGTCCTGCCTTCGAGCAGCTCTTCGTGAGCGCCGGCGGGGCGACCCACACCGATGCGCCGCTCACGGGCATCGCCCTCGACCGCGTCGCCTACCGTCTGCGCAAGCGCGCCGGTCACGAACTCGGCGCCTACTTCGTCTCGCTCTCGGCGCGCACGCTCGGCTACAAGGGCATGGTCACGACGCTGCAGCTCGAGCCGTTCTACCCCGACCTGCAGGATGAGCGCTTCGCGTCCGAACTCGCCGTGGTGCACTCCCGGTACTCCACGAACACGTTCCCCTCGTGGCCGCTCGCGCAGCCGCTGCGCATGCTCGCCCACAACGGTGAGATCAACACGGTCGGAGGCAACCGCAACTGGATGCGCGCCCGCCAGTCTCAGCTCGAATCCGAACTGCTGGGCGACATCACGCCGCTCCTGCCCATCTGCACCGACGGTGCCAGCGACTCGGCCTCGTTCGACGAGGTGCTCGAACTGCTGACCCTCACCGGCCGCAGCCTGCCGCACGCCATCATGATGATGGTTCCTGAGGCCTACGAGAAGCAGGCCGACATCACGCCGGAGCTGCGCTCGTTCTACGAGTACCACTCCAACCAGATGGAACCGTGGGACGGCCCTGCCGCTCTGATCTTCACCGACGGCACGCTCGTCGGTGCCACGCTCGACCGCAACGGCCTGCGTCCCGGACGCTGGACCGAGACGACCGACGGGCTCGTGGTCATCGGTTCCGAGACCGGCGTGCTGCAGTTCGAGCCGGAGCGCATCAAGCGCCGTGGTCGCCTGCAGCCCGGGAAGATGTTCCTCGTCGACACCGCGCAGCGCCGCATCGTCGAGGACAGCGAGATCAAGCACGACCTCGCCACGATGCATCCGTGGCAGGAGTGGCTGGACGCCGGTGCCGTGCGTCTTGCCGAGCTGCCGGAGCGCGAGCACATCGTGCACCCGCCGGCATCGATCACTCGCCGTCAGCGCACCTTCGGCTACACCGAGGAAGAGGTCCGCATCCTCCTCACCCCCATGGGGCAGACCGGCGTCGAGCCGCTCGGCGCCATGGGATCGGACACGCCGATCGCTGTGCTGAGCAAGCGTCCGCGGCTGTTGTTCGACTACTTCACGCAGCAGTTCGCGCAGGTGACCAACCCGCCTCTCGACTCGATCCGCGAAGAGGTCGTGACGAGCCTCAAGCTGGGCCTCGGCCCGGAGAGCAACCTGCTGTCGTGGGGGCCGGAGCACACCCGCACGGTCTCGCTCGACTTCCCGGTGATCGACAACGACGAGCTCGCGAAGATCCGCCACATCGACAAGGCCATGCCCGGCCGGTCGAGCGCGACCATCCGGGGTCTCTACCACTTCGATGCCGGCCCCCAGACGCTGCAGGACCGGCTCTCCGAGATGTGCGCAGAGGTGGACGAGGCGATCGAGAACGGCGCCGAGTTCATCATCCTGTCGGACCGCGACTCCAACAAGGACCTCACCCCGATCCCGTCTCTCCTCATGGTGTCGGCGATCCATCACCATCTCATCCGGCGCGAGAACCGCATGAAGGTCGGTCTCATCGTCGAAGCGGGTGACGTCCGCGAGGTGCACCACGTCGCCACGCTGATCGGCTACGGCGCCTCCGCCGTCAACCCGTACCTCGCTATGGAGACGGTCGAGCACCTCGTGCGCACCGGCTACATCAACGGCATCACGCCCGAGAAGGCGGTCAAGAACCTGATCTACGCGCTCGGCAAGGGCGTGCTCAAGATCATGTCGAAGATGGGCATCTCCACGGTGTCGTCGTACGCGGGCGCTCAGGTGTTCGAGGCGGTCGGCCTCAGCCAGGAGTTCATCGACGCGTACTTCACGCGCACCGAATCAAAGCTCGGCGGTATCGGCATCGAGGAGATCTTCGCCGAGAACCAGGCGCGCCACGACTACGCGTATCCCGAGGATGCGGCCGCACGTGCGCACGAGCGTCTGTGGACCGGCGGCGAGTACCAGTGGCGTCGGGACGGTTCTCCGCACCTGTTCAATCCGGAGACGGTGTTCAAGCTGCAGCACTCGACCCGCACACGGCGGTACGACATCTTCCGCGAGTACACGAAGCTCGTCGACGAGCAGGCCGCAGAGCTGAAGACCCTGCGCGGACTCTTCACCCTGCGCACCGGCACACGCAAGCCCGTGCCGCTCGACGAGGTCGAACCGGTCTCCGCGATCGTCAAGCGGTTCTCCACGGGGGCGATGAGCTACGGCTCGATCTCCCGGGAAGCGCACGAGACCCTCGCGATCGCGATGAACAGCATCGGGGCCAAGTCGAACACGGGCGAGGGCGGCGAGGACCCCGATCGGCTGGTCGACCCCGAGCGCCGCAGCTCGATCAAGCAGGTCGCCTCCGGACGCTTCGGCGTCACGAGCCTCTACCTCACCGAGGCGGACGACATCCAGATCAAGCTCGCGCAGGGTGCCAAGCCCGGCGAGGGAGGTCAGCTGCCCCCGACCAAGGTGTACCCCTGGGTGGCACGCACGCGTCACGCGACCGCCGGGGTGGGCCTGATCTCGCCGCCGCCGCATCACGACATCTACTCGATCGAAGACCTCAAGCAGTTGATCTTCGACCTGAAGAGGGCGAATCCCGAGGCACGCATCCACACCAAGCTGGTGAGCCAGTCGGGCATCGGTGCGGTGTCGGCGGGTGTCGCGAAGGCACTGAGCGACGTCATCCTGGTCTCCGGTCACGATGGGGGAACGGGTGCCAGCCCGCTGAACTCGCTCAAGCACGCGGGTACGCCGTGGGAGCTCGGTCTCGCCGAGACGCAGCAGACGCTCATGCTCAACGGCATGCGCGACCGTGTGGTCGTGCAGGTCGACGGGCAGCTCAAGACCGGTCGCGATGTGATCATCGGAGCCCTGCTGGGAGCCGAGGAGTTCGGCTTCGCCACGGCTCCGCTCGTGGTCAGCGGCTGCATCATGATGCGCGTATGCCACCTCGACACCTGCCCGGTGGGCGTCGCGACCCAGAACCCGGTGCTGCGCGAGCGGTTCACGGGCAAGCCCGAGTTCGTCGTGAACTTCATGGAGTTCATCGCGGAGGAGGTGCGCGAGCTCCTCGCCGAACTCGGATACCGCTCGATCGACGAGATCGTCGGCCGTGCCGACCTCATCGAGGTGAACGCCGCTGTCGAGCACTGGAAGGCCGAGGGGCTCGACCTCACTCCGGTGCTCGAAGGACCGGTGTTCCCTGCGGGTGAGCCGCGTCGCAGCGGGCGCACACAGGATCACGAGCTCGAGAAGCACTTCGACGTGCAGCTCATCGACATCGCGAAGGGGGCGCTCCTCAACGGCGAACCCGTCGTGGTGGAGCTGCCCATCGCCAACACCGAGCGCGCCGTGGGCACGATGCTGGGTCACCAGGTGACCTCGCGGCACGGGGCGGCGGGTCTGCCGCAGGGCACGATCGACGTCACGCTGCACGGCACCGCCGGACAGTCGCTCGGCGCGTTCCTGCCGCCGGGGATCGTGCTCCGCCTCGAGGGCGATGCGAACGACTACGTCGGCAAGGGGCTCTCCGGCGGCGACATCACGATCCGCCCGCCGCGCGGCTCCGCGATCGCTCCGCACGAGAACGTGATCGCCGGCAACGTGATCGGCTACGGCGCGACCTCGGGGACGATGTTCATCTCGGGCGTCGTCGGCGAGCGCTTCCTCGTGCGCAACTCCGGTGCGACCGCTGTCGTCGAGGGCGTGGGTGACCACGCTCTGGAGTACATGACGGGTGGTCTGGCCGTGATCCTCGGGTCGACCGGGCGCAACTTCGGCGCCGGCATGTCCGGGGGAGTGGCGTATGTGCACGCGCTCGACACGAGCAAGGTGAACGCGCAATCCTTCGGGAGTGGAGAGCTGCTGCTCGAACCGCTCGATCGAGCGGACCTCGAGGTACTGCGCAGCCTGCTGGTCGCGCATGTCGAGCGCACGGCGTCGCCGTTGGCCTCGTCCTTCCTCGAGAGCTTCGAGGAGACCGCTGCAGAGTTCGTGAAGGTGCTGCCTCGTGACTTCGCCGCCGTGCGGAGCATGCGCGAGGAGGCGCTGGCCGAGGGGATCGACCCCGACGGCGACATCGTGTGGAACCGCATCCTGGAGGTGACCGGTGGCTGATCCCAAAGGCTTTCTGAAGGTGACCGAGCGGGAACTCCCCGCACGACGTCCGGTGCCGGTGCGCATCATGGACTGGAAAGAGGTCTACGAGCCCGGTGACAAGCAGGTGCTCCGTCGTCAGGCCGGCCGTTGCATGGACTGCGGTGTGCCGTTCTGCCACCAGGGGTGCCCGCTCGGCAACCTGATCCCGGAGTGGAACGACCTGACGTGGCGCGGTGAGGGTCGCGCGGCGATCGAGCGTCTGCACGCCACGAACAACTTCCCTGAGTTCACGGGACGGCTGTGCCCTGCGCCGTGCGAGAGCTCGTGCGTGCTTGGCATCAACCAGCCGGCCGTGACCATCAAGCAGATCGAGGTCTCGATCATCGACGAGGCGTTCGCGAAGGGCTGGGTCGAACCCGAGCCGCCGGAGCGACTGACGGGCAAGACTGTCGCTGTCGTCGGATCGGGACCGGCGGGTCTCGCCGCCGCGCAGCAGCTCACCCGTGCCGGGCACACCGTCGCGGTCTTCGAGCGTGACGACCGCATCGGAGGTCTGCTCCGCTACGGCATCCCCGACTTCAAGATGGAGAAGACCCAGCTCGAGTCGCGTCTTCGTCAGATGCAGGAGGAGGGCACCCGCTTCCGTGCCGGTGTCGAGATCGGCAAGGACATCTCCTGGCCCGATCTGCGCGCGCGGTACGACGCGGTCGTCATCGCCACCGGCTCGACCGTGCCGCGTGACCTCGCCATCCCCGGCCGTGACCTCGACGGGGTGCATTTCGCCATGGAGTACCTCGTGGAGTCGAACCACGCGGTCGCGGGAGACAAGGTCGCCGATCAGATCAGCGCCGAGGGCAAGCACGTCATCGTGATCGGCGGCGGTGACACCGGAGCGGACTGCATCGGCACCGCTCACCGTCAGGGCGCACTCAGCGTCACCAACCTCGCGATCGGCAAGCAGCCGGGTGACACGCGTCCCGACCACCAGCCGTGGCCGATGATGCCGACCGTGTTCGAGGTGTCGTCTGCGCATGAGGAGGGCGGCGAGCGGGTCTTCCTCGCATCCACCGTCGAGTTCCTCGGCAACGAGGTCGGCGAGGTCCGCGCCCTGCGTGTCGCCGAGACCGAGTACGTCGATGGACGCCGTGTGCCCAAGAGCGGCACCGAGAGGGAGATCCCGGCCGACCTCATCCTGATCGCGATGGGATTCACCGGTCCCGAGCAGGGCGGATACACCGAGGACACGCTTCCGCAGGTGACCGACCGGGGTGCGTTCCGTCGCGACTCCTCGTACGAGTCGACGGTTCCCGGCGTGTTCGTGGCCGGTGACGCCGGACGCGGACAGTCGCTCATCGTGTGGGCCATCGCCGAAGGGCGTGCGGCGGCGGCGAACGTCGACCGGTTCCTGATGGGCACCACCGTGCTCCCCGAGCCGGTGCGCCCGAGTGATGTCGCGATCGGTCTCCAGCCCGCGTAGGCTGAGGCCGGCACCGTCGCCTGATTTACCTTCCCCCACTTCTACCCTGGAGAAATCTTTGAGACGCGCGAAAATCGTCGCCACCCTGGGCCCCGCCACCTCCACCTATGAGACGGTGCGCGCACTGATCGATGCGGGGGTGGATGTCGCTCGACTGAACCTCAGCCACGGCGACTACTCCGTGCACGAGAACAACTACGCCAATGTGCGTCGTGCCGCAGAAGACGCCGGCCGTGCCGTCGCCATCCTCGTCGACCTGCAGGGTCCGAAGATCCGTCTCGGCAAGTTCGAGAACGGCCCCTACGAACTCGCCAAGGGCGACATCTTCAAGATCACCACCGAGGACATCATCGGCAACAAGGACATCAGCGGGACGACCTTCAAGGGGCTGCCGCATGACGTCAAGCCGGGAGACTTCCTCCTGATCGACGACGGCAAGGTCCGGGTCGAGGTCGTCGAGACCGACGGCGTCACCGTCACGACCAAGGTCATCGTCGCCGGTGCCGTGTCCAACAACAAGGGCATCAACCTGCCCGGCGTCGCCGTCAACGTCCCCGCGCTGAGCGAGAAGGACGAAGACGACCTTCGCTGGGGTCTGCGCATCGGTGCCGACCTGATCGCCCTGTCGTTCGTGCGCAACGCCGCCGACGTCGAGCGTGTGCACGAGATCATGGCGGAAGAGGGCGTCCGCGTCCCTGTCATCGCCAAGGTCGAGAAGCCGCAGGCCGTCGATGCGCTCGAAGAGATCGTCGACGCGTTCGACGCGATCATGGTCGCTCGTGGCGACCTCGGTGTGGAACTTCCGCTCGAGGCCGTGCCGATCGTGCAGAAGCGCGCCGTCGAGATCGCGCGTCGCATGGCCAAGCCGGTCATCGTCGCGACGCAGATGCTCGAGTCGATGATCAGCAGCCCGGTGCCGACCCGCGCCGAGACCTCGGATGTCGCGAACGCCGTGCTCGACGGCGCGGACGCGGTCATGCTGTCGGGTGAGACCAGCGTCGGCGACTACCCGGTGGTCGTCGTCGAGACCATGGCGCGGATCATCGCGTCCACGGAAGAGCACGGCTTGGAGCGCATCGCGCCCCTCACGACCAAGCCCCGCACCCAGGGTGGTGCCATCACGCTTGCTGCTCTCGAGGTCGCCGAGTTCGTCGACGCGAAGTTCCTCTGCGTGTTCACCCAGTCGGGCGACTCCGCGCGTCGTCTGTCGCGCCTGCGCTCGCGCATCCCGATGATCGCGTTCACGCCCGAGCCGGGCATCCGTCGCCGAATGGCGCTGACCTGGGGCATCCGTTCGACCCTGGTCGACATGGTGCAGCACACCGACCTGATGTATCACCAGGTCGACGAGTATCTGCTCGGCAACGGTCTCGCCGAGGAAGGGGACAAGGTCGTCGTGATCTCCGGCTCCCCTCCCGGAATCGTCGGATCGACGAACGACCTTCGTGTGCACAAGGTCGGCGATGCGATCCGCGGTGCAGCTCCGATCTACAAGGCCGGCGTCTGACGCACAGCATCCAGAGGGGGCGGGACTTCGGTCCCGCCCCCTCTGTCATGCGCATCGGGTAGTTTTCACTCATGGAGCCGTGGTGTCGTCGGAGGAGCCCGTCATCGGCGTGCTGAAGAACGCGGGGTGGTGGATCGCCGACTACGTGTACGCCGGGTACTGGCAGGTGCGCGCGATGTTCGACCGCACCGATCCGGCATCCTTCGCATCCGGGAGTGCGGCGCACATCGTCGTCCTCCCGGGCGTCTATGAGACGTGGCGGTTCCTGCAGCCGCTCGTCGCCGCCATGCACGACCGCGGGCATCCGGTCCACATCGTCGATACGCTTCACCGGAATCAGCGACCGGTGGCGGACATGGCGCGAGCCGTGGAGGCGTTCCTGACGGAGAACGGGCTCGACGATGTGATCCTCGTCGCCCACAGCAAAGGGGGTCTCGCAGGAAAGGTCGTGATGACGGGTCCCGCGGGCGAGCGAGTGCGTTCGATGCTCGCGATCGCGACCCCGTTCGGGGGTTCGCGCTATGCCCGGCTCATGCTGTCGCGCACTCTGCGGGAGTTCTCACCGGAAGACCCGTCGATCGTGAGCCTCGCGCAGCAGCTCACGGTGAACGGGCGGATCGTGTCGGTCTATGCGACGTTCGACCCCCATATCCCGGAGGGGAGCGAACTCGCCGGAGCCAAGAACGTCCGCCTCGACACGGGCGGGCACTTCCGGATCCTCGCGAATCCTCGGGTCCTGGCGGAACTCGCGGTCCTCGCGGAATAGTTCGTCGCCGAGGATCAGAAGGTCACCGGCAGCCGTCAGCCTCTGCGCGGTCTCCGTCCAGCGTCGGGAGCCACAGCAGCAGGTCCGGCAGGGAGGCATAGGCGGCGAGGCCGTGGGTGACGCCGGGGTAGCGGTGGAACGTCACCTCGGCGTTCTGCGTGCACAGCAGCTTCACGTAGTCCTCGGTCGCGCTCGGCAGCACGAGTTCGTCGGCTTCTCCCTGGCCGACGAAGACGGGCACTCTGACGGGACTGTTCCCCGCACTGTTCTCCTGCAACATCGTCTGCCACGGTTCCGTCGTGGCGGGATCGCTCCGGACGTATCCGCCGACCAGGGGATCGGCGATCGCGTGGATCTCATCGTTCTGGGTGAGCAGGCACAGGGCGGCCATCGCCGGTGTCGCCTTCAGCCCGGCGGGGGTGAGGATGCCGGTGATCTCCGTGGCGCCGTACTGCTCGGCGTAGGCGGCCTCGTAGGCCGGAACGGCGAGGGAAGCGATCGTGACGCCGGAGAGGTTCACGATGTCGTCGGTCATCAGGGCGTTCAGATTCGCCGCCGGGGCCGCCACGGCGACCCCTTCGATCGTGAGCTCGTGCGCGTACTCCGCTGCACGTTCCGCAGCGAAGAGCACAGCCTGCCCGCCCTGCGAGTGTCCCCACAGCACGACCCGGTCGCTCACGTGTGCGTCGTCGATCCGTCGCGCCGCCCGGACGATGTCGAGCACACTGTTGGACTCGGGCACGCCGAGCAGATACGACGACGCGCCTTCGACGCCGAGCCCCGGATAGTCGGTGGCCACGACCGCGTAGCCCTCGGCGAGCAGCTCATGCATCCCCTCGATGTACTGGAACGGATCCAGGTCGCGTGAAGGCGCACACGTCGATGCCGCACCGGTGGTGGGATGGCCCCAGGAGATCACGGTGCGTCCGCCCTCGGGAGCAGGCCCGTCCGGGACGATCACCACGCCGGAGACAGGGATGTCCGCCCCCACGAGATCGCGGGAGTGGTAGATCACGCGCCACGCGACGGCGCCCGCGGGTGCGCTCTCGATCGACTCGATGCGGATGATCTCGCCCGGATCTCCCCGGGGTGGGGGAGAGGGGAGGGTGTAGAACGCGGGATCCGCTCGGGCTTCGTCCTGCTCGGCGAGGGTTCTCCGTGTCACCTCGGCGGCGAGGAGCATGAGAGCCACGGCGAGGACGGCGCCGATGGCGATGAGGGCACGGCGCCGACGTCGCGGACGCGCAGCGTGTGCGGCAGGCAGGTCGTCGCCTTCGTGCATAAGGACTTTCTAGCGCACGGGGCCGTTTCGAGGGAGGGGGCCGGTGGGCGCGGAGGAGACGACGGAGGGAGTCTCATCGAGGGTGCCGGCGGTGGGACTCGAACCCACACGCCCTTTCGGACAAAGCATTTTGAGTGCTCCGCGTCTGCCATTCCGCCACGCCGGCTCGTGTGTCGCGTTTACGACTTTAGCGCAGGCGAGGCGCGTGAACGTCCGCGCCGAGCGCCGAGGGCCTGCGGACAGGGGCACTCCACTAGGATGGTTGTGTGACAGAGCAAGAAGAGCAGGCTGAGCAGCCCACGTCATCCGCACCCCGACGCGTCGTCGTCGCCGAAGATGAGTCGCTGATCCGTCTCGACATCGTCGAGATCCTCCGCGACAACGGCTTCGATGTGGTCGGTGAGGCCGGTGACGGAGAGACCGCTGTCGCTCTGGCGACCGAGCTGCGTCCCGACCTGGTCATCATGGACGTCAAGATGCCTCAGCTCGACGGCATCAGTGCCGCCGAGAAGCTGCACAAGGGCAACATCGCCCCCGTCGTCCTCCTCACGGCATTCAGCCAGAAGGAGCTCGTCGAGCGCGCCAGCGAGGCGGGTGCTCTCGCGTACGTCGTGAAGCCGTTCACCCCGAACGACCTCCTGCCCGCGATCGAGATCGCGCTGGCCCGCCACGAGCAGATCATCACGCTCGAGGCCGAGGTCGCCGACATGGTGGAGCGCTTCGAGACCCGCAAGCTCGTCGACCGTGCAAAGGGCCTCCTCAACGAGAAGATGGGCCTGAGCGAGCCCGAGGCGTTCCGATGGATCCAGAAGGCGTCCATGGACCGCCGTCTGACGATGCAGGACGTCGCCAAGGCGATCATCGAACAGCTCGCTCCCAAGAAGTAGCGGTGGACGCCGGGATCCTCCGGCTCGATACCGAGCACATCCTGCGGCCCGTACGGCGGGGCGATGGCGCTGCGCTCTCACGCGCTTATCTCGCGAACCGCGAGCATCTCGCACCGTGGGAACCCACCCGCAGCGAGGCGTTCTTCTCCGTCGACTCGCAAGAGCAGCATGTGCAGCAATGCGTGGATGATGCGGCCAGTGGCCGCAGCATCCGCTTCGTCATCGAATCCGATGACGGAGAGATCCGCGGACGGATGAACATCAACAACATCGTCCGTGGCGCGTTCTGGAGCGCCGACCTCGGATACTGGGTCGACAGGTCGAGGCTGCACCGTGGGCTCGCGAGCCGCGGGGTCGCGCAGATCATCGAGTACTCGCGCGCGGAACTGCGCCTCCATCGGCTGCAGGCGGCGACGCTGCTGCACAATCTCGGGTCACAACGGGTGCTGCTCGGAAACGGCTTCGAGCGCATCGGTATGGCGCCGAACTACCTCCGCATCGCGGGGGAGTGGCAGGACCACCTGCTGTTCCAGCGACTGCTGGAGGAACCGCTCAGCGCTCGGCGGGAAGGTCCTTGATCATGTTGGTGATGCGGATCGTCGAGCAGCGGCGCCCCTGATCGTCCGTGACCACGATCTCGTGAACGGTGATGCTCCTGCCCAGGTGCACGGGCGTGCACACTCCTGTGACGACACCCGAGGTCGCCGACCGCGTGTGCGTCGCGTTGATGTCGACACCGACGGCGAGTCGGCCGGCACCGGCGTGCAGGTTCGCCGCCATCGATCCGAGGGATTCCCCGAGCACCACGTAGGCGCCGCCGTGCATGAGTCCCACCGGCTGGGTGTTGCCTTCGACGGGCATGGTCGCGACGCAGCGCTCGACGCTGAACTCGACGAACTCCATGCCCATCTTCTCGGCCAGAGCACCCATTCCACGGGCCGTGGCCCAGTCGAGTCCCTCGCTCATCGCGACGTCGCTCATGCATCCTCCTCAGCGGGTGTCTGTCGTCCTCGTTAGGCTGACAGGGTGACGGACTCCGCAAAGCCTACCCTCATGGTCGTCGACGGCCACTCGCTCGCCTATCGTGCCTTCTTCGCCCTCCCGGTCGACAATTTCACGACCAAGGACAATCAGCACACCAACGGCATCTACGGCTTCCTGTCGATGCTGGTGAACCTCATCAAGGCCGAGCAGCCGACGCATCTGGCGATCGCCTTCGACACCTCGCGTCATTCGTTCCGCACGGATGAGTACCCGGAATACAAGGCGACGCGGTCGGAGTCGCCGCAGGAGTTCAAGGGTCAGATCCCTCTCCTTCAGGATTGCCTCGCCGCCATGTCCATCCCGGTCCTGACGAAAGAGGGGATCGAGGCCGATGACATCCTCGCGACCCTCGCGTCGCAGGGCGCGGAGCAGGGCTTCGAAGTGCTCGTCGTCTCCGGCGACCGCGACACGATCCAGCTCGTCAACGACGATGTCACCCTGCTGTACCCGTCGGTGCAGGGTGTCTCCCAGCTCAAGCGCTACGACCCGTCCACCGTTCAGGAGCGCTACGGGGTGCGACCAGAGCAGTACCCCGACATCGCGGCACTCGTCGGGGAGACGAGCGACAACCTCCCCGGCGTGCCGAAGGTCGGCGAGAAGACCGCGGTCAAGTGGCTCACGCAGTTCGGCTCGCTCGATGAGCTGATCGCCCGTGCCGATGAGATCAAGGGTGTGGTCGGCGGCAACCTCCGCGACCACATCGAGGACGTCCGTCGCAACCGCAAGCTCAACCGCCTGCTCACCGACGTCGAGCTTCCGGTCGGCCCCGCCGATCTCGCGGTGGCACCGATCGATCCGCAGGCTGTGCGTGACATCTTCGCGCGCCTCGAGTTCCGCACCCTGTTGCCTCGCGTGTTCGAGGCCGTGGGCGCAGGCGAGGTCGCCGACGACCCCGCATCCGTCGTCGTCCTTCCCGTCCCCGCTGAGGTGACGCCGACCGATCTCGCCACGTGGGCCGCGGCCCAGGAAGGCGACGTCTCTCTGCGCATCACGACCCAAGGCGGGGTCCCCGTGCGCATCGGTGCCGCCACGCTGACCGAGCTCCGCGAGACCGACTGGGCAGACGCCGCCGCCGAAGCGTTGCGCGGATGGATCGAGTCCGACGCGCCGAAGGTGCTCCACGATGCGAAGCCGCAGGTGAAGGCGCTGATCCGCCAGGGCATCCGCCTCGGCGGGCTCGCCTACGACACGAGCCTGGCTGGCTGGCTCCTGCGCCCCAGCTTCCCCGACAAGACGCTCTCCGATCTGGTCGAACGCTACCTCGGCGAGAAGCTTCCCGAGGCCGATCCGACGCAGCTCGTCCCCGAGACGGAGGGGGCCACCCCGTCGCAGGAGGCATGGTTCGCGCTTCGCGTCGCCGATGCGCTTCGTGAAGACATCCCCGAGCCGGTCGCCGCGGTCCTGGTCGACATCGAGCTCCCGACACTGCTCACCCTCGCCGATATGGAGGTCGCGGGCGTGGCGGTTTCTCACGACGTGCTGTCGACGTTCTCCGGTGAGCTCGCCACCCGAGCCGAAGGGCTCGCGCAGGAGGCGTTCTCCGTCGTGGGACGGGAGTTCAACCTCGGCTCGCCCAAGCAGCTCCAAGAGGTCCTGTTCGAAGACCTCCAGCTCCCCAAGACCCGCAAGACCAAGACCGGCTACTCGACGGATGCCGCGGTGCTGGCCGACCTGCAGGAGAGCAATCCCCATCCCTTCCTGAGCCTTCTGCTGCAGCATCGCGAAGCCACAAAGCTGCGCCAGATCATCGAGTCGCTCGACACGGCCATCGGCGACGACCACCGTGTGCACACGACCTATGTGCAGACCGGAAGCCAGACCGGTCGTCTCTCCAGCACCGATCCGAACCTGCAGAACATCCCGGTGCGCACCGAGGAATCTCGCCGCATCCGCAGTGCTTTCGAAGTCGGCGAGGGGTACGAGTCTCTGCTCACGGCTGACTACTCGCAGATCGAGATGCGCATCATGGCGCACCTGTCCGGTGACGAAGGATTGATCGAAGCGTTCAACAGCGGAGAAGACCTTCACCGCTTCGTCGGCGCGCGGGTGTTCGGCGTCGAGCCGAGCGACGTCACTGCGGCCATGCGCACCAAGGTGAAGGCCATGTCGTACGGTCTCGTCTATGGCCTCTCCGCCTTCGGTCTCTCCAAGCAGCTGCGTATCGAGCAGTCCGAGGCCAAGCAGCTCATGGTCGAGTACTTCGCACGTTTCGGCGCCGTGCGCGACTATCTGCGGGCCTCGGTGATGAAGGCGAAGGAGGTCGGTTACACCGAGACGATCTTCGGTCGCCGTCGCCCGTTCCCTGACCTGGCGAGTCCGAACCGGGTGCTGCGCGAGAACGCCGAGCGTGCGGCGCTCAACGCTCCGATCCAGGGCAGTGCGGCCGACATCATGAAGATCGCGCTCCTGCACATCCACGACGATCTCCGGTCCGAGCAGCTCTCCTCTCGCGTGCTGCTGCAGATCCACGACGAACTCGTGGTCGAGGTCGCTCCGGGGGAGTGGGATGCCACGGAGCGGATCGTGCGCGCCCGGATGGGGGATGCGGCCGAGCTCTCGGTGCCGCTCGACGTGCAGGTCGGACGCGGACGCGACTGGAACGAAGCAGCGCACTGAGACCCGGCGGCGAGAGGGGGTCGGGGATTAGGCTGACAACTATGACTTCAGCTCCCCGCACTCCCTCCGCCATCGACGCCGTCGCCGATGAATGGGTCGACACGATCGCGGTACTGGCGCCCACTCTCGGGACCTACATCGGCCGCGACGAGGTGAACGATCGCTTCGGTGACCTGAGTCCCGCGGGGCAGGAAGAGATCGCCGCTGCGACTCGCGCGACACTCGACAGGCTCTCGGCCCTCGAGCCCGTCGACGCGATCGACGAGGTGACCAAGACCGACCTGGGCGCGGAGCTGCGTCTCGATCTCGAGTTGCACGACGCGAAGTGGCATCTGCGCGATCTCAACGTCATCGCCTCGGCGGCGCAGGATGTGCGCGCGGCCTTCGATCTGATGCCGACCGCGACCGTCGAGAACTGGGACGTGATCGCGACGAGGCTCGCCGCTGTTCCCGACGCCCTCCGTGGCTACGTCGAGACGCTGCGCACCGGTATCGCCGAGGGGGTGACGCCGGCACGTCGTCAAGTGATCGAGGTCGCGACGCAGATCGACCGTTACACCGCGGATGACGGATTCTTCGCCGCGTTCGTCGCGGAGGCCGACCCCGAAGAAGGCCAGCTGCCCGCCTCGCTCGCGCGTACTCTCGCCGACAACTCCGCCGCCGCACGCGTCGCGTACGACGAGCTGCGCCGCTTCCTCGCGGAGGAACTCGCCCCTGCCGCCGGAGAGGTCGACGCCGTCGGACGCGACCTGTACGCGCTCAACTCCCGTCGCTTCCTCGGGGCGACGATCGACCTCGACGAAACTTACGAGTGGGGCCGCGAAGAGCTCGCGCGCATGGTGGCGGAGCAGACCGCGATCGCGAATGAGATCCTGCCGGGGGCCTCCGTCGAAGAGGCCGTGGCCCACCTCGAAGCCGACCCCGCCCGCAAGCTCGTGGGCACCGACGCTCTCCAGAAGTGGATGCAGGAGACGAGCGATCGCGCGGTCGCCGAACTCGGAGCCTCCCACTTCGACATCCCCGAGGCGATCCACACGCTCGAGTGCATGATCGCGCCCACCCAGGAAGGTGGCATCTACTACACGGGCCCGACCGACGACTTCTCGCGTCCCGGTCGTATGTGGTGGTCCGTTCCCGAGGGCGTCACGGAGTTCGACACCTGGCGAGAGCTCACCACCGTCTTTCATGAGGGCGTGCCGGGCCACCACCTGCAGATCGCCCAGGCCGTGTACAACCGGGCCGAGCTCAACTCCTGGCGCCGGCTGTTGGCCGGCACCTCGGGCCACGCCGAGGGGTGGGCCCTGTACGCCGAGCGTCTGATGGAGCAGCTCGGCTACCTCGACGATCCCGCCGATCGACTCGGCATGCTCGACGGGCAGCGTATGCGGGCGGCCCGTGTGGTGCTCGACATCGGCGTACACCTGGGCAAGCCACGTCTCGATGGCACGGGAGTGTGGGATGCGGAGTATGCGCTCGACTTCATGCGCCAGAACGTGAACATGTCGGATCAGTTCGTGCAGTTCGAGGTGAACCGCTACCTCGGCTGGCCGGGGCAGGCTCCGTCGTACAAGGTCGGTCAGCGCATCTGGGAGCAGGTGCGTGACGGCGTCCGTGCGGCGGAGGGCGACGCCTTCTCCTTCAAGGGCTTCCACAAGCGCGCGCTCGACATGGGCGGGGTCGGCCTCGACACGCTGCGCAGCGCGCTGCTTCCGCGCTGACGGGAATGCGATTCGATCGCCGCGTGTTCATTCACCTGAATAGAGAGGGATGACATGGGCATCGAATTCGGGCTGGACACCTTCGGGGACATCACGAGGGACACAGACGGAGAGCTCCTCACCGGAGCGCAGACCATCCGCAACGTCGTGGAGCAGGCAGAGCTCGCCGACACGGTGGGCGTGGACTTCTTCGGGGTGGGGGAGCACCACCGCGCCGAGTTCGCGGTGTCCGCGCCGGAGATGGTGCTGGCCGCGATCGCGGCTCGCACGGAACACATCCGACTGGGCACCGCGGTGACCGTGTTGTCCTCCGACGATCCGGTACGCGTGTTCGAACGCTTCTCGACGCTGGACGCGCTTTCGGACGGTCGCGCCGAGGTCGTTCTCGGGCGCGGATCCTTCATCGAGTCTTTCCCCCTGTTCGGCTACGACCTCCGCGACTACGACGCACTGTTCGAGCAGAAGCTGGAGCTCTTCGTCGAGCTGCTCAAGGAAGAGCCCGTGACGTGGTCGGGCACGATGCGGGCGTCGCTCGACAACGCAAATGTGTTCCCCAAGACCGAGAAGGGCCTGCGTACCTGGGTCGGTGTCGGTGGAAGCCCGGAGTCCGTCGTGCGCGTCGCGCGTCACGGCCTGGGGCTGATGCTCGCGATCATCGGGGGACCGGCCCATCGGTTCAAGCCGTTCGTCGACCTCTACCACCGCTCCGTGGCGTCGTTCGGCACGACCTCGCACCCCGTCTCCGTTCATTCCCCGGGCCACATCGCCGAGACCGACGCGGAGGCCTGGGACGCGGCGTACTCCGGATTCGAGGCGATGAACAACACCATCGGCCGCGAGCGCGGCTGGCCGGCATACAGCCGCGCGCGTTTCCAGAACGATGTCGGTCCGGAAGGGGCGATCTACGCGGGCTCACCGGATCGAGTCGCCGCGAAGATCGCCGACACGATCACGACCTTGGGTCTCGGACGGTTCGACCTGAAGTACGCGACAGGTACCCTGTCGCACGAGTCGATGATGCGCAGTATCGAGCTGTACGGCACCGAGGTCATCCCGCGGGTGCGCAAGATCCTCGCCGCGCACGACTGACGACATCTCGCGCGGCCTGTCCGGCGCTCGGCTCTACGATGAGGAGCATGGCCAACACCGCCCTGCCGAGCCGCTCATCGCTGGCCGAGCGCCTGGACGTCCTGCCGTTCACGCGTCGACACCTCCGGCTGCTCACCGGATCCGGGCTCGGATGGGCCCTGGACGCGATGGATGTCGGTCTGATCTCCTTCATCCTCGCGGCCCTCACGCAGCAGTGGGGACTGACCAAGGGCGAGGCGGGGTGGATCGCCTCGGTCGGTTTCATTGGGATGGCCATCGGTGCGACGCTCGGCGGTCTGCTGGCCGATCGCTTCGGTCGCCGCCAGGTGTTCGCCCTCACCCTGCTCGTGTACGGCATCGCGACCGGGGCCAGCGCGCTCGTCGGCGGAATCGCAGCACTCCTCGTGCTGCGATTCCTCGTCGGGCTTGGTCTCGGTGCCGAGCTCCCGGTCGCGTCGACGTACGTGAGCGAGTTCGCTCCTGCTCGAATCCGCGGTCGTCTGATCGTCGTGTTGGAGGCCTTCTGGGCGCTCGGATGGACGGCAGCCGCCGTCATCGGGTTCCTGGTCATCCCGGCGTCCGACGACGGTTGGCGCTGGGCCTTCGCGCTCGGCGCGATTCCTGCCGTGTATGCCCTGTTCGTGCGGTGGCGGATGCCCGAGTCTCCGCGATGGCTCGCCTCGCGCGGACGCATCGCGGAAGCTGAACGAATCGTCTCGGCCTTCGAGGCTGATGCCGGTGTGGGGACGGCCCCGGCCATTCGGAAGGAGCCGGCGTCCCGCGCGATCGCGGTCACGGCTCGGGCCCGCCTCGCCACGCTCTGGAACCCCGAGTTCCGCCTGCGCACCCTCTGCCTCTGGGTGGTGTGGCTGGGCGTGAACTTCGCCTACTACGGCGCGTTCATCTGGATTCCGAGCATCCTCGTGGACGCCGGGTTCGATCTCGTCCGCTCGTTCGGATTCACACTGATCATCACGCTCGCGCAGCTTCCGGGATACGCGGTCGCCGCGTGGCTGATCGAGGTCTGGGGGCGACGGCTGACCCTGTCGGTGTTCCTTCTGGGGTCGGCCGTCTCGGCTGTGATCTTCGGCACGGCCACGACCGAGGGGGCGATCATCGCTGCGGGCATGGCTCTGTCTTTCTTCAACCTCGGTGCCTGGGGCGCGCTGTACGCCGTCACGCCCGAGATCTATCCGACGTCGTTGCGGGGAACGGGCGCGGGCTGGGCCGCCGGGGTCGGCCGCATCGCATCGATCGTGGCGCCGCTTTCCGTACCGGTCCTTCTGATCGCCGGTGGGGCTCCGCTGCTGTTCGCCGTGTTCGGCGTGTGCTTCCTCGGTGCGGCCGCCGCGGCATGGGGGCTCGTCGATCGGGGTGGTCAGGCTCTCGACGACCGTTGACGCCGCGCGTCGTGAGCCGCAATAGGCTGGGACGATGGCAGATGTGCGGTTCGTGGCGATCGGCGACTCGTTCACCGAGGGGGTCGGTGACGTTCTTCCGGATGGGCGGGAGCGCGGCTGGGCCGATCTCGCGGCCCAAGGCTGGGCGGACGCGGCGGGCCACTCCATCCAGTACGCGAACCTCGCGATCAGGGGCAAGCTCGCCTGGCCGATCGTCGAGCAGCAGCTCGAACCCGCGCTCGCCCTGCGCCCGACGCATCTCTCCTTCAACGGCGGTGGCAACGACATGCTGCGCCCGCGCACCGATGTCGAGCACATCGCCGATGCCTTCAGCCGAGTGCTGCGTCGGTGCGATGAGGAGGGCGTGACCATGATCCTGCTCTCGGGTGCCAATCCCAGCGGGCAGCTCCCGATGGGCTCCCTCGTCCAGCGGCGCGGCGATCTGCTCTCCGACGCGGTGCTCCGGCGGATCGAAGAGCGCCCCGACGTGGTCCGAGCACTCAATTGGCCGGATCGTGAGCTCTCGCGCGGTGCGTACTGGGCGGATGACCGTCTGCACATGAACGCTGCGGGTCACCACCGTGTCGCTGCCCGCGTGCTGCACGCGCTCGGTTTCGAGCCCCCGGCGACATGGTGGGCCCCGAATGATCGACTGGGTACCGGGCCATCGGGGCTCGCCTACTACCGGGAGTTCGTCGGTCCCTGGGTCCGCCGACGCGTGACGCGCACCTCGTCGGGCGATGGCCGCACGGCGAAGTACCCGTCCTGGGTCGAACGAGTGCCCTCGTGATGCGAAGCGGTTCCTCGGTTGCGGGGGATCGGTGAGCGACTTCGAATTGGCGCGTATACCCGCCGGTGTTCTGACGCTGCACGATGCGCGTCGTGACGAGCGGCGTGATGTGACACTCGAGCCGTTCCGGATCGGTGTGTATCCGGTGACGGAGGAGCAGCTCACCGAGGTGCTGGGCATCCCGGTGCGCCACCCGCGTCGCCCCGCCGCCGACCTCAGTTGGTTGCGCGCGGTCCACTTCTGCAACGCCGCATCCGAATGGGAGGGCCTGGATCGGGTCTATCTGTTCGATGGCGAGGAGGTGACCTGGGACACGACCGCCGACGGGTACCGGCTCCCCACAGAAGCGGAGTGGGAGTTCGCCTGCCGCGCCGGGTCGACAGGTCCGCACTATGCGCCTCTTGCCGATGCGGCATGGACGAGTGCGGACGGGGTGTCCTCTCCGCAGGACATCGGCGGCAAGCTGCCGAACCTCAACGGTCTCTTCGACACGCTCGGCAACGTCTGGGAGTGGTGCTGGGACCTGTTGGATCCCGCCCGTTATGACGACTACCGTGTCTTCCGCGGCGGCGGGTTCGCCGACGACGCGTGGAGCGTGCGGGCATCGGTGCGTCGCGGGGGCGCGCCGCGCATGCATCACGAGGATGTCGGGCTCCGACTGGCGCGGGGTGCGTTCGACACGGTCGACGGTGCACAGGGCTGGTCCGCGCGCGCGGACCGCGAACGTGCTGTCCGGAATGGACCGTTGCCTTCCGGATGGACGCCTCGTCGGAGCTGAGACGCCGGTACCGCGCGGCCTCGGTGTCCGCATCAGTCCACGTTTTGTCCTGACATCCCGCGGATGGAAAGCTGGGGACATGGCACCTTCCTACGCGCTCATCGTCTCCCAAGGCCGAGTGGCCGATCGCACCGACGGAGCGCTCGTGGGGGCACGACGCGTGGGTGACGCGGTCTCGGCATTGCTGGAGATCGAACCGCACGTCGTCGGCACCCCGACACCGGGCCTGGTCGATGACTGGTCCGTCGCTCTTCCCGAAGCGGAGGCGACTCTGAGCGGATTGCGCGCAGCGGTGCACGACGCCATCTCTACGGGCGCGACACCCCTCCTGATCACGAACACCTGCGCGGCGAGCCTCGGCACTCTTCCCACTGCTGCCGAGCATCATCCCGACGCCGTCGTGCTCTGGATCGACGCACACGGCGACTTCAACACTCCGGATACGACGGATTCGGGCTATCTCGGCGGTATGGTCCTGGCCGCGGCGTGCGGACTCTGGGACAGTGGGCACGGCGACGGCATCGATCCGAAGCAGGTGATCGTGGTCGGCGGTCGCGACATCGACGTCGCTGAGGGTGAGTTGCTCGCCGAAGCGGGGGTCACCGTTCTCGCTCCTTCCGAGAGCACGCCGGAGCGCGTCCTCGAACTCGTCGCCGGACGTCCCGTGTGGATCCACGTCGATTGGGACGTGCTCGAACCCGGGTACATCCCCGCCGCCTACCGGGTCGGAGGCGGCTTGCTGCCTCACCACGTGGCGGCGATTTTCGCGGCGCTGCCGTCCGACTCGGTCCGGGGGATCGAACTCGCGGAGTTCGAAGCGGGCGACGATGAGGTGCCGGAGCGCGTCAGCGTCGAGCTCATCGTGGAGACGCTGCAGCACCTGCTCCGATAGGGTGCGCTCAGTGCCGACGTTCCGGATCGAGGCCCATCCGGATGCGCGTCCGCTTGCGTTCGATGAGGATGAACACCGTGCCGATGATCCAGAGGGGGATCGGCATCAGGAACGCGATCCGGAAGGCCCCGAGCGAGTATGTCTCGGGAGTGCCGGCGCCCTGCAGGTCGAGTGCGAGGCCGATGAGGAAGATGGCGATGAGCGCGGCGATGAACCCTCCCGCGTTCGTCACACCGGTGGCGGTGCTCAGACGGTGGGTGGGGTTGTGCGTCCGCGCATGGTCGAACGCGATCATGGAGGCGGGCCCTCCGGTCGCGAGGGCGATCGCCAGCACATAGAGGAGCCAGATGGGCGCGGTGTCGGGCACAGCGATGACAGCGACCCACGCTGCCATCTGCACCCCGACGGCGGGGAGCACCAGCGCGAGCGACCGGTGATTCGGAAGCCGCCGGGAGAGGTCGCCGATGAGGGGTCCCAGAAGCATGCCGGCCACGACATATACGGAGATGATTCCCGCGGCGTGGGCCGTGTCGAGCCCTTCCGCCGCGGTGAGGAAGGGCATTCCCCAGAGCAGCACGAACGCGGTACCCGCGAACGGGGTCGTGAAGTGCGACCAGAAGGCCAGCCGCGTGCCCGGGTGTGCCCAGGCGGCACGTATGCCGACACCGGTATCTATGGCGGAGGTGACGACGCGGACGACACCGGTATCGGTGTTCACCGTGACGTCGGCGCCGCGCTCTGCGGGATGGTTGCGAATCACCAGCGCCACGAGGATGGTGAACAGCACACCGAGGCCCGCGATGCTGCCGAAGGTGATGGTCCAGTTGGTGGCGTGCAGGAGTGCGGCCAGCGGGACCAGGGCGATCAGCTGGCCGGCTTGACCGATGATGCCGGTGAACTGGACCATGAGCGGCCCGCGTTGAGCGGGAAACCAGGTCGCGACGAGTCGTAGCACCGCGGGGAAGATAGCGGCATCACCGGCACCGAGCAGGACACGCGCGAAGATCGCGATGCCGATGCTGGGGGAGAGGGCCATGGTCAGCTGGCCCGCGGCCATCAGCAGCATGCCGACGGTCATGATCGGGCGCGAGCCGAAGCGATCGAGGAGCACTCCGATCGGGATCTGCATTCCGCCGTACACGGCGAGCTGGACCACGGCGAAAAGAGCGAGCGTCGATGCATCCGCCTGGAAGCGGTCGGCCGCTTCGACGCCGACAGCGCCGAGCGATGTGCGGTTCGTGATGGCCAACACGTAAGCGGCGACTCCGACCGACCAGATCACCCAGGCTCTCCACCCCGGTGTCGAGACGGGGGAGGGGGAGACCTGCGGCACGCCTCAACGCTACTCCTCCGACGGCGCGCATTCGGCGACCTCCGCTCGATGTCGGTCGGGGTCGCTACGGTGGCGCCATGACCAGTTCCCCTTTGCACCACTCACTCGACTACGTCGAGCTCGTCGTCACCGATCTGGAGGCGTCGAAGAGCTTTTTCGGTGACGCCTTCGGCTGGAGCTTCAACGACTACGGCCCCGGATACGCCGGGATCGTGTCGCCACGAGGCGACGGCAACGAAGCCGGCGGTCTGATGCTGGCCGACGAGCCGCGTCCCGTCGGAGGTCCGCTCGTACTGCTCTATTCGGAAGACCTCGACGCCACGAAGGCGGCTATCGAGAAGGCCGGCGGAACGATCCTCCAAGAGCCGTACGCGTTCCCCGGGGGGCGACGCCTGCACTTCGCCGACCCGACGGGCACGGAGCTCGGAGTCTGGTCGACGCAGTAGGAGTCAGCCGTGGCTTCGCCGGTGTCGCGCGTGCGACTATTGCCGGTATGACGGACATCGTGGCGGGCGACATCCCCGAGGACATCGAGAGATGCGTGGACGTCTGGATTCACGCGCTCCGGCACCGTGACGGGGATGTCGACTCCCGCTCGATCGCCGATCGCATGCGAAAGCTGTTCGATGGCCATGTCCTCCGGTTCGCGCTCACGGGGGAGCCTCTGGCGGGTTTCGCTCTCACCACGCCGAAGACACACGACGAGACGACGGCCGTGTTGGAGCGGATCGCCGTGATGCCGTCATCCGCCGGGCAGGGACGTGGTCGTGCCCTGCTGCGCGATGCGATTCAGTATTCGACGGGTGCCGGCTTCTTCAGCCTCGAACTCGCGGTGCGGCGAGGGAACGCCGCCATCCCGCTCTACGAATCGGAGGGCTTCGCGGCGGTCTCGGAGCCTGTCCCGCACCCGCTCGGCGGCGAGCCCATGATCACCTATCGCCGTGATCTCGTCGATCCGCACAGCGGAGCGATCGCGGGTACCTCAGGACTCAGCGTTCCGCGGGTACAGGGTCCCGAGATCGTTCTCCGACCTTTCGAGGAATCTGACATCGATGCCGTGTTGGAGGCGTCCTTCGATCGTTCGATCACCGACGTCACCACCGTTCCCATCGTCGCTGATCCCGGGCTCGCCGGCGCGTGGCTGGTCCGGCAGCACGAGCGGGCAGCGAAGGGTATCGGCTACTCGTTCGCGATCGAGGCGAACGAAGAATGCGTGGGGCAGATCGGGCTGTGGCTTCGTGACCGGGACCAGGGTCGAGCGACCGTCGGCTACTGGATCCGACCCACGCGACGCGGCGAGGGATACGCCTACAGCGCGCTGCAAACCCTCACGGAATGGGCGTGGCACCTCGCCGATCTGCATCGTCTGCAGCTGCACATCGATCCGACGAACGGGCCCTCACTCCGGACTGCTGAGAAGGCGGGCTATGCGCGCGAAGGGTTGCTTCATTCGTGGCAGAAGATCGGCGATGAGCGCCGGGACATGCTCGTGTACAGCCGACTCCGGTCACCGTGGCCGATTGCTGATCCGGCGGCTGAGGAACCGGCTTAGTCGACGATGCGGTGGCCGAGATCTTCGAGGATCATCGTCACGAGTTGATCGGTGGTCGTCTCCGGGCCGACCCGTCGCTCATCGAACCAGGGGAGTGGTTGCCACCCGTCGTGCCATCGGCGGATCTCGTCCTCCCCGAAAGTGTTCGCGAGAGGCCTTCCGGCATGGCGCCGAATCGTCTCTTCGAGGCCGACGTCGAACTGATAGATTCCTGTCGTTCCGCGATGGTCGAGGTACAAGCTCTCGAAGGCTTCGGCGTAGTCGCGCAGATTGAAGATCCCGTCGAGGATGACGTCGTAACCGAGGTCCAGCGCCTGCCGGGCGGCGCCGACGATCAGGATGCTCGCCGCTCGAGAGCGTCTCAACCGGTTGGGGTCGTGCAGCAGCTCACGGCGGAAGTGGTCTTGAGAAATGATGGCGACCCGTTGACCTAGTGCCGGTCGCAGTGCCCTCGCCGTCGTCGTCTTCCCCGATGCGGCATCGCCGCGCAGGATGACGAGACGCGTGGAGCCACTGCCCGTGAGAGTCATCGAACCATCCTTGCAGCGCCCGCCAGGCGGGTCGAGTCCGGCGATCAATCGAGCGCGAACGGCATTCCCAGCACGGCCCTGAGTCTCGACGCGAATGTCTCGCGACGGCCGGGATCCACCCACTCCGCGTCTCCGTGTCGTTGGTACAGCCGATCGTCCGGAAAGCGGGGGAACACATGCACATGCAGGTGCCAGACGTCCTGGTCTCCTGCGGGCTCATTGTGCTGCCGGATGGAGGTCCCCTCGCATCCGTAGGATGACCGGATGCCGATCGCCACCCTCTGCGTCAGATCCCACACCGCGAAGCCGTCCTCCGGTGACAGGTCGTAGATGTTCTCCACGTGCGTCCGCGGGATGACGAGGACCGCTCCGGAGTTCCCCGGCCACCACTTCGGCGCGATCCGAGCGAATGCACGGTCGGTGACGGCGACCACGTCGGACGGCATGCTGAGTTGGTCGTACAGACCCTGTTGGATTTTGCAGAACGGACACGCATATCCGGGCGGCTCGTGGGTGGCTGGGTGCACGCACCGATCATCGCACGGGGGAGTGCTGGTACCGGGAGCTGCATCTGTCACCGGTGGCGCTGACGATCTTCTTAGCTGACATAATGTGCATTATCGGCTATCTTTCACGATCCGAGAGCGGTGATCGATAGGCTCGCCTCGTGAACGGAAGCAACGTCGACATCGACTGGGAATCTGCGCGACGCGCGAATCAGGAGAACTGGGAGGATCGCGTCCCGGTGCACACGGAAGCCTATGGGCTCGCTGCGTTCGACGATCCCGCGCATCTCAGCGACGTCGTTCGCGACGACCTCGCGACGATGACCTCGTTCCTTCCTGCGGACGGTCTGTCCGGCCTCGATCTCTGTCACCTGCAATGCCACATCGGCACCGACACGGTCTCCCTGGCTCGCGCCGGTGCGACGGTGACCGGCGTCGATTTCTCGCCGTCTGCGCTCCGTGCGGCGACCGACCTCGCCGCGCGTCTGGGTATCGATGCGACGTGGGTGCAGACCGATGTGCTCGATGCACGGGCTGCAGTCACCGGTGACTTCGATGTCGTGTACACGAGTATCGGGACGATCAGCTGGCTCGACGACCTGGATCGGTGGGCGGCGCAGATCGTGCAGCTGCTGCGTCCGGGCGGGATGTTCTTCATCCGCGACGGTCATCCCGCCCTGTACGCGCTGGATGAGGACGCGGACACCTTGGCCACGCGCTATTCCTACTTCGCGACCGGTCGCGCGCAGCAATGGGACGACGACAGCACATATGCCGGCGACGGTCGTATCGACCACGCCCGCACTTACGAGTGGCCGCACCCGTTGTCCGAGATCCTCGGTGCGCTGCTGCGTGCAGGGCTCAGGCTCGTCCACTTCGATGAAGGTCGTACGCTGCCGTGGCGATTCAGCGATCGCATGGTCGAGGTGTCCGGCGGCTACGCCTGGCCCGAAGCCGAGCGGGATCTGATCCCCTGCACGTACACGATCATCGCGCGCGTCGACGAAGGCGGAGCCGCCGGAGACGCGTGATGGTCGGAGTGCGGGCGCGGGCACGCGCTCCGACCATTCTCACGCTCCGACGTACTGCGCGAGGTGCTCCCCCGTGAGTGTCGATTTTTGGGATACCAAATCCCTCGGCGTCCCCTCGAAGACGATCCTGCCACCGTCGTGTCCGGCTCCCGGCCCGATGTCGATGATCCAGTCCGCGTGCGCCATGACTGCCTGATGGTGCTCGATCACGATCACGGTCTTGCCGGCATCCACGAGTCGATCCAGCAGTCCCAGGATCTTGTCCACATCGGCGAGGTGAAGGCCGGTCGTGGGCTCGTCCAGCACATAGACGTCGCCCTTCTCCCCCATCTGGATCGCGAGCTTGATGCGTTGGCGTTCGCCACCGGACAGCGTCGACAGCGGCTGCCCGAGTGACAGGTAGCCGAGTCCCACGTCTTCCATCCGCCCGAGGATCGCCGTGGCGGCGGGCAGCTTGGCCTCCCCGTCGCTGAAGAACACCCGGGCCTCGGAGACCGGCAGATCGAGCACCTCGGTGATGTCCTTGCCTGCGAGCTTGTACTCCAGTACCCCGGCCTGGAAGCGCTTGCCTCCGCAGTCCTCGCAGGGAGTCTCGATCGTGTCCATGAAGCCGAGCTCCGTGATGATCACACCCGCGCCCTTGCACGAGGGGCAGGCGCCTTCGGAGTTCGCGCTGAACAGAGCCGGCTTCACGCCGTTCGCCTTCGCGAAAGCCTTGCGGATCGGCTCGAGGAGTCCCGTGTACGTCGCCGGGTTGCTTCGCCGGGAGCCCTTGATCGCGGCCTGGTCGATCGCCACGACTCCGTCGCGCTTGGACACCGACCCGTGGATGAGCGAGCTCTTGCCCGAGCCCGCCACGCCCGTCACGACGGTGAGGACCCCCGTCGGGATGTCGACATCGACGTCCTGGAGGTTGTTCGCCGTGGCCCCGCGCACTTCGATCGATCCGGTTCCGGAGCGCACTGCCTCCTTGAGCTGGGCCCGATCCTCGAGGTGGTCACCGGTCTTGGTACCACTGGCCTTCAGCCCCTCGACCGTGCCCTCGAAGCAGATCTCACCACCGGCGCTGCCCGCACCAGGCCCCAGGTCGACGACGTGGTCGCCGATCGCGATGGTCTCGGGTTTGTGCTCGACGACCAGCACGGTGTTGCCTTTGTCCCGCAGCTTCAGCAGCAGGCCGTTCATGCGCTGGATGTCGTGCGGGTGCAGACCGATCGTCGGCTCGTCGAACACGTAGGTGATGTCGGTGAGGGATGAGCCGAGGTGCCGCAGCATCTTGATGCGCTGCGCCTCTCCCCCGGACAACGTGCCCGACGGACGCTCCAGACTGAGGTATCCGAGGCCGAGCGTCACGAAGGCGTCGAGATTGGCGCTGAGCGCCTGCAGCAGCGGACCGGCTCCAGGGAGATCGAGTCCCCGGACCCAATCGGCCAGGTCTGTCACCTGCATGCGGCACGCATCGGCGATGCTCACACCCTCGATCTTCGATGACCGCGCCCCCTCGGTGAGCCGCGTCCCATCGCACTCCGGGCAGACGGCGAACGTGGCCACGCGCTCCACGAAGGCCCGGATGTGCGGCTGCAGCGCGTCGAGGTCCTTCGAGAGCATCGACTTCGTGATCTTCGGGATGAGACCCTCGTACGTCATGTTGATCCCGGAGATCTTCACCTTCGTGACCTCGCCGTAGAGGAAGAGGTGTCGCTGCTTGTCGGTGAACTGGGAGATCGGCTTATCCGCGGGATAGAAGCCCGACTGGGAGAACCCCTTCACCATCCATCCGTCGGCCGTGTAGCCGGGCACCATGATGGCACCGTCGTCGAGAGACTTCGACTCGTCGACGATCTGGGCGAGATCGAGGTCGGACACCGCTCCCCTGCCCTCGCATCGCGGACACATGCCGCCGAGGTAGATCGCATCCTTCACGATCTTCTTCTCTCCACCCGGGCCTGTCATGACACCGCTTGCCTTCTGCGTCGGAATGTTGAACGAGAAGGCGGTCGGTCCGCCGATATAGGGCTGCCCCAGCTTGCTGAACAGGATGCGGAGCATCGCGTTGGCGTCGGTGACGGTGCCGACGGTCGATCGGGGGTTCGCTCCCAGACGCTCCTGGTCGACGATGATCGCCGTGGTCAGACCCTCGAGGATGTCGACATCTGGACGGGGCACCGACGGCATGAACCCCTGGACGAAGGCGCTGTAGGTCTCGTCGATCATGCGCCGCGACTCCGCCGCGATCGTGTCGAAGACGAGCGAGCTCTTCCCCGAACCAGACACGCCGGTGAACACGGTCAGACGGCGCTTCGGGATATCGACGCTGACGTCCTTGAGATTGTTCTCGCGCGCACCCTGTACGCGGATCAGGTCGTGGGTGTCTGCGGGGTGCTCGTCCGTGGTCATCGGCGTCTTTCGTGGGATCGGTGGAGAAGGTCAGGCGGCCTGGTTGATACGCAGCAGGTTGCCTGCAGGATCGCGGAACGCGCAGTCGCGCACACCGTAGGGCTGATCGATGGGCTCCTGCACGACATCGGCTCCACGTTCGACGAGACGCTCGAAGAGGGCGTCGACGTCATCGCTGGCCAGCGTGAGGGCCGCGAAGCTGCCCTTGGCGATCAGCTCGAGGATCGTCTGACGCTCGGCGTCCGTGATGCCCGGATCGGTTGCCGGCGGGTGCAGCACGATCGATGTCTGCGGCTGACCCTCGGGCCCGACGGTGAGCCACCGCAGGCCGTCGTACCCGACATCGTTGCGCACCTCGAAGCCGAGGGCGTCGCGATAGAACGCGAGGGCCGCTTCGGCATCGGTGTGCGGGAGGAATGCGTAGTGGATGCTGATGTTCATGGTGTTCACGTTAGGTGCGCATCGGTGCGCGGCGCTTCTCGATTCCTGATCGGTCTGGTCACGTGCTTGGCCTGGAACGAGGGGATTCCCTCGACGCTGGCAGCGCGTTCACGGTACACGCTGGGTGCGACACCGACCAGCTCGGAGAATCTCGTGCTGAATGTGCCGAGCGAGGAGCAGCCCACTTCGAAGCACACCTCCGTCACCGTCAGGTCTCCGCGTCGCAGGAGTGCCATCGCCCGCTCGATACGTCGGGTCATCAGATACGAGTAGGGAGACTCGCCGTAGGCCTCTCTGAACTGCCGGCTCAGGTGCCCCGCCGACATATGCACACCGCGGGCGAGCGCCTCGACATCGAGTGGTCGTGCGTACTCCCGGTCGATGCGGTCTCGGACTCTCCTCATCACGGTGAGTTCGCGGAGGCGAACTTCGTCGACGTCGGTCACGACTTGATCTTGCCATGTCCCCGGAAGTCGCGGCATGACGGAACGAAACGCGGAAGACGGCTTCTCCCCCGCTCCGGCCCGGCGGAGCGCTATCCTGAGGGCGCATCCTCACAGGATCTTCTCAGAAAGGGGTCCCCACCATGTCTGAACCACTCACGGAGGCCAAGTCGTTGTTCAAGTCGATCCGCGTCACGCTGGCCGTCGCCGGTGTGCTGGCGCTGCTCGCCGGAATCGTCCTCCTCGTCTGGCCGGTGAAGTCCGCGGTCATCGTGACGGCGATCTTCGCCACCTACCTCATCATCGCCGGTCTCGTCTACGTCGGACTCGGCATCTTCTCGAGCGCGAAGGGCGGGTGGGCGCGCGTCGGTCACATCGTCCTCGGCCTGCTCTACATCGCTGCCGGTGTCATCGCGTACTTCAACCTGAATGCCGCCGCCGCCACGCTCGCCTTCGTGGTCGTGATCTTCATCGGCGTCAGCTGGATCGTCGATGGGATCGTCGCGCTCACACTGCTGGGCAGCGACGGCTCGCGCGTCTGGACCGTCCTCTACGCGATCCTGAGCATCGTCGCGGGAATCATCGTGTTGTTCTCGCCGCTCATCGCCGGCTTCGCGTTCTGGCTGCTGCTGGGCATCTCGCTGGTCGTGCTCGGAATCATCCAGATCGTGCGCGCCATCACGCTCGGTCGAGACGAGAAGGAATACGTCTCCGCCGTGCAGGGTGGAGCGACGAGCTGATCCTGTCGGTCTGAAAACAGATCGGCCCCGTCCCGCAGCGTGCAGGACGGGGCCGATCTGTGCGCCCTGGCTACTCGGCGGCGAAGGCGCTCACATCACCGACGAGGCGCGTGTTGTCCGCCGGTACCGGGTCGATGACGGCCTTGGCGACCTCGGCTGCGAACTCCGAGACGTTGTAGAGCCTGCCGGCCGATTCCCGGCGCTCGGCGATGGCGCCCGGGTTCGCGCGCTCGAGCAGAGTCGCCGTGATCGTTCCTTCGATCATGTCGCCCGAGACGACGGTGAAGCCGATCCCCTTCTCGGCCAGTCCGGGGATGAGCTCGCGGAGCGCGTCTTCCCCCGCCCGCTTCGAGAGTGCCACCGGTTCGTACTCCGGCATGGTCGGCGTGGTCCGGATGAAGTGCGCCTGGTGGCTGGTGACGAACACGACGCGCGCGCCGTCTCCGAGCAGGGGCGTCGCCGCGTTCAGGACGTTGAGCTGCGCGTCACGGTTCAGCGCGAGGGCGTAGTCCTCGGCCATGCCGGATTCCATGCCGCCGGAGGCGTTGAGCACGAGGACGTCGAGCCGCCCGTATTCGGCGCGGATCGCCTCGAACATCTCGGCGACGGATGCCTGGTCGGTCAGGTCCGCGCCGACGACGAGAGCGCGACGGCCGAGCTCGCGGAGCTGGGCGGCGAGCTTCTCTGCACGCGGTGCCTTGTTGCGGAAGTTGATGACGACGTCGGCGCCTGCCTCGGCGAGGTAGCGCACGGTGTCGGCGCCGATGCCCCGCGATGAACCGGTGACAAGAGCGACCTTGCCGTCAAGGGATCCTGCGGGAAGAACGTCGGTCACGGTGACTCCTCATGATGCGTGAAAAAGCCGTGATCGCACGGCCCTCTCACACTATCAAGCGCGCGCTGTGGCACCCTGATCCGTCGGTGCCCGCGTGATACGTTGACCACAAAGGAGGCCGCATGGACAACTTCACGACATTCGTCACGTTCATCGACCAATGGGCGTGGATCGGCTGGCTGGTCCTGATCGCCGTCTTCCTCGTCATCGAGATGCTGTCGCTGGACTTCACCTTCCTGATGCTGAGCTTCGGCAGCGTCGTGGGGCTGGTCACGGATCTGATCGGTGTTCCGGTCTGGCTGCAGGTCATCATCGCCGCGGCCGCCGCCGCGCTGTTCATCCTCTTCCTGCGTCCCCCGCTCCTCAAGCGACTGCGCCGCGGAGAAGATCCGACCAAGTCGAATGTCGACGCCCTCGTCGACCTGCGCGGTATCGCGCTGCACGACATCACTCAGATCTCCGGCCAGGTCAAGCTCGCCAACGGCGACACCTGGACCGCTCGCACCGCCACGCCCGTGCCGATCCCGCAGGGCGCTCCGATCGCCGTGACCGCGATCAACGGTGCGACCGCCATCGTCCGTCCCGTCAACGACTAGGAGAACCCGTGAACGACGCATCGTTCATCCCTACAGCGATCCTGTGGATCCTCGTGATCGCGGTGATCATCTTCGTGGTGGTCACCGTCGCCCGTGCGATCCGCATCATCCCCCAGGCGACGGCCGGGGTCGTCGAGCGCCTCGGGCGCTATCACAAGACGCTGACCCCCGGTCTGAACGTCCTCGTCCCGTTCATCGATCGCCTGCGCCCCCTGATCGACATGCGCGAGCAGGTCGTCTCCTTCCCGCCGCAGCCGGTCATCACCGAGGACAACCTCGTCGTGTCGATCGACACGGTCGTCTACTTCCAGGTCACCGACGCGCGCGCAGCCACCTATGAGATCGCGAACTACCTCGGTGCGGTCGAACAGCTGACCACCACCACTCTTCGCAACGTCGTCGGTGGCCTCAACCTCGAAGAGGCACTCACGAGCCGCGACAACATCAACGGGCAGCTGCGCGTCGTGCTCGACGAGGCCACCGGCAAATGGGGAATCCGCGTCGGCCGCGTCGAGCTGAAGGCGATCGACCCGCCCATCTCGATCCAGGACTCCATGGAGAAGCAGATGCGCGCCGAGCGTGACCGACGCGCCGCGATCCTCACGGCCGAGGGAACCAAGCAGTCGGCGATCCTCGAGGCCGAGGGTGCCCGTCAGGCCGAGATCCTCCGGGCAGAGGGTGACAAGCAGGCCGCTGTGCTCCGCGCACAGGGTGAGGCCGAGGCGATTCAGAACGTCTTCAGCGCCATCCACCAGGGCGAGCCGGATGACAAGCTGCTCGCCTACCAGTACCTGCAGATGCTGCCGAAGATCAGCGAGGGGCAGTCCAACAAGCTGTGGATCATCCCGAGCGAACTCACCGAGGCGCTCAAGGGCATCGGCAGTGCGTTCACCCCGAAGCCGGGCCAGGGCCCGACGAACACGCTTCCGGGCGCGTGACGCACCCGTACTTCTCGAAGACGCGGCATCCCCGAGTCCTCGCCCACCGCGGTCTGATCACCGCGGCAGGCGAGGACTCCGGCGTCTGGGAGAACTCTGCCGCGGCTTTCGCCGCCGCGCACGCGGCGGGCGTCGACTATATCGAGACCGACTGCCAGGTCACCGCGGACGGCGATGTGGTGCTGTTCCACGACACGACTCTGACCCGCCTGAGCGGCGACAGCCGAAGGGTCCAGGATGTGCGCACACGCGAACTGCGGACGCTCTTCTCCGACCACGGCGGACTCCTGACGGTGTCGGAGGCGCTGGCTTCGTTCCCGGACGTGCGTTTCAACATCGATGTGAAGACGGCCGCAGCCGTCGAGCCCCTCGGCCCGATCCTGGTCGATCACACCCACCGCGTCCTCCTGACCAGCTTCTCCGACGCGAACCGCCGTGCCGCCCTCGCCTCGGTGCTGCGCGCCGGCGCCGCTCTCCGTCCCGCGACGTCGGGAGGGAGCCGGACGATCGCCTCCCTGCGGGGAGCCTCGGCACTCCACCTCTCCCCCGCCCGCCTGCTCCGCGAGATCGACGTGTTGCAGATTCCCGAGCGCTACGGCGCGCTGAAGGTCCTGACCCCCGCGCTCCTGGGTGCGGCGCACCGGCACGGCGTCGAGGTTCATGTGTGGACCGTCAACGACCCCGAGGACATGCGGCGACTCGTCGGCCTCGGGGCTGACGGCATCGTCTCCGATCGCGCGGATCTCGCTCTCAAGACGCTCTCTCCCCGCTGACTGACGACTCGCCCCATAACCTCCGGCGCTGGGATTAACCTGTGAGTTCCGCCGAGAAGGCGGGCGCGTGGATGAAGCGCACAGGCTGGAGCGTTATACCTGACAGCGACGAGAGGACCACACAATGGCAGATCGCAGCCTGCGCGGCATCCGACTCGGCGCCCAGAGCCTACAGAGCGAAGAGGGCGTCGTTTTCATGGAGCGCCGTGAGACCACCTACACCTGTGACACTTGCGGCCACGTCACGAACCTGATGTTCGCGGCGGATGCAGAGCCGCCCCAGACCTGGGAGTGCCGCGCGTGCGGCGCCGAGGCGCGCTTGAACGTCGACGGTCAGGCCGTCACGCTCGAGGCCAGCGACGAGAAGGCCGCCCGCACCCATTGGGACATGCTCCTGGAGCGCCGTACCCGCGCCGAGCTCGAAGAGCTCCTCGAAGAGCGCCTCGCCTTCATCCGCGCCCGGCGCGGTGCCGGCGAAGACCCGACCCGCGAGAAGATCGGCGCCTAGCGCCTCCTGGCGCGCCACCACCCGACGAGGAGCGCGCCGAGACCGCCCCACAGCAGGATCGCCTGCACCCAGGGGCCCAGTACGACACCCGCCGTGAGGCCGGACCGTAGCTCGACATCTTCGAGCATCGCTCCGGCCTCATCTGCCTCCAGGCTGGTGACCGTCGAGCCGTCCGCGCGGATGACCTGGCTGGTGCCGACCGTGGAGACGTTCACCACGCTGCGGCCCGTCTCGATCGCCCGCATCCGCGCGAAGGCGAGCTGCTGGAGGTTCTCGTCCGTACCGCGGAAGTCGGCGTTGTTGGTCTGGAACACCAGCACCTCGGCGCCGGAGTTCAGCCCCTGCCAGATCACGTCGTCGTAGATCACGTCGAAACAGATGGCGAGACCGACGCGCACGTCGCCCACATCCATGATCGGGGGGTTCGACCCCGGCGTGTACTCCCTCTGGATGAGCCCGATCAGATCGGGCGCGAGCGCGTTGAAGAAGGCGCGGTCGGGTACATACTCCCCGAAAGGGACAGGGTGACGCTTGTCGTGCAGCTGCGTCGCGGTGCCATCGGCGTTCCAGAGCATGGAGGTGTTGAAGAAGCGGTCGTCGCGCCCGGTGGCCGCATTCGCCAGCAACGGGGCATCGATCCGATTGGCGACGAGCGTCATCCGTCGAGCGAGGGCGTCGATCTGGAAGGGGTCGCCGTCCAGTGAGCCTTCGGGCCAGACGAGGAGATCGACGTCCTCGCCGTAGAGAGGCGCCGTGGCTTCGGTCTGCGCCTGGATGACGGCGAACGCTTCGCGGTCATCGAAGTACCCGGTGGGACCGTTCCCCTGCACCGCCGCGATGCGCAGGGAACCGCTCGGGGACGTCGGGAAGAGCGGGGTGAACAGCAGCACCGCGAGGACGGCGGCGGGCGCGATCAGAAGGAGCGGACCACGCCATGCACGCAGTCGGAAGACTTCGATCAGCATCGCGACGACGAGCACCATCAGGAAACTGAGACCGCTGACGCCGACCCATGATGTGACGGATGCCAGAGGGCTCTCCGCCTGACTCATGCCGATCCGTGCCCAGGGGAAGCCCCCGTAGGGCCAGGAGCCGATGAAGAGCTCCCGACCGACCCAAAGGGCGGCGATGACCGTGGGAAGCCCCAGGAGACGTGCTGCGGTCCCGGGGAAGGCCTTCGGCATCCAACGGTACGCGAGGGCGATCGGAACCAGGGCGACGGCGGTCAGCACGCCTTCCACCACGCTGAGGGCGGCCCAGGGAACAGGCCCCAGGTATCGCGACGTCCAGGAGACGAGAAGCCCGAAGAACAGGATGCCGTAGACGAGACCGACGAGCAGAGCCCCACCGAACCGGCGCCCGATCAGCGCGACGAGCAGAAGCGCGGTCGCGGGAAAGGCGAGAATCCAGATCGCGGCCTCAGGATAGGCCAGGTCCATCATCAGGGCGGCGAGTGCGGCAGCGAGCACAGCGGCCCAGAGTGGCAGGAGGGCGCGCTGCGGCGCTGGTTTCTCGGTCATTCCGTCCATCTCACATCGACGAGTAGGCGACGATGCCGCGACGCACCCCGTCGAGCGCGGCACGAGCCGTACGCGCGAGAGCCGCATCCTCGGCCACGATCGACAGCTGGTCGAGCAGGTCGATCGTCTGCTTGGCCCAGCGCACGAAGTCCCCGGCCGCCATATCCGCATCGACCAGCACTCGGTCGAGCATCCCGCCCCGCGCCCAGGAGTGCATCGCGCCGGCCAGGCCTGCGGCCAGGGGCTCGCTTCCGGGGAGGTGATGGTCCTGCTCGAGGTCGTCGAGCTCGGCCCAGAGCGTGGTCGTCTTCTCATACGCCGCGCGGAAGGGCCCTCGCGGTAGACCCCTCTCCCCCGTGTTCGCCTCGTCGCGGCGGGGTTCGTACACCAGACAGCACGCCATGGCTGCAAGGGACGGAGCATCGAGGCCGGCCCAGAGGCCTTGACGCAAGGACTCCGCGACGAGCAGGTCACGTTCGCCGTAGATGCGACGCATGGTCCGTCCGGCCTCGGTCAGCGTGGTCTCCCCGTCCTCATCACGTAGATAGTCGAGCGTCTCCAGGACCTCGACGACGCGGTCGAAGACCCGCGCGACGGTCCCGGTGCGTGTCTCGATCTGGCGACGGATGCGATCCGTCTGACGCTTCAACTTCCAGTAGCGCTCCGCCCAGCGTGCGTGCGCTTCGCGGTCGGGACAGCGATGGCACGGGTGACGCTGCATCTGCGTCCGCAGGGTCTGGATGCGCTTCATGCGCTTGTCGCGCGACGCGCGCGGGGCGTTCGAGTCCTGACGGTTCTTCTTCTCGAGGTCGCTCAGCTCGCGTCGGATCGCCGCGTACTCGGGGAAGTCGCCGTGTTCGCACGCCATTGCGCTCTGATAGCCGGCCAGCGATTCCTCGGCCTCACGCACCTGCCGCGCCAGCCCGACGACGGCACGGTCGGCCTGGAACTGGGCGAACGACGATTCCAGGATCTCACGGGCACTGGGCTTGCCGAACAGGTCGATCAGGTTGACGGCCATGTTGTACGTCGGCCGGAAGCTGGAGTTCAACGGGTAGGTGCGGCGGGAGGCGAGTGCAGCGACCGCCTGTGGATCCATGCCCTCGGTCCACTGCACGACGGCGTGACCCTCGACATCGATCCCTCTGCGTCCTGCGCGCCCGGTGAGCTGGGTGTACTCCCCCGAGGTGATGGCCACCCGGGCCTCGCCGTTGAACTTCTCCATCTTCTCGAGCACAACGGTGCGTGCCGGCATGTTGATCCCGAGCGCGAGCGTCTCGGTGGCGAAGACGACCTTGACCAGCTTGCGCTGATAGAGCTCTTCGACGACCTCTTTGAAAGCAGGCAGCAGCCCCGCGTGATGCGACGCCACGCCGCGCTCCAGATTGTCGAGCCATTCCCAGTAGCCGAGGACGCCGAGGTCCTCCTCCTGGAGCGTACGCGTGCGCTCTTCGACGATGGCCCGGATCTCGGCACGTTCCTCATTCGAGGTGAGCCGGATCCCCGAGCGGCGCACCTGTTGCACCGCGGCATCACACCCCACGCGGCTGAAGATGAAGAAGATCGCCGGCAGCAGATTCGCCCGCTCCAGAAGCCGCACGACGTCGGGGCGGTCCATCCGCTCGATCCGGCGGGCATTGGCGGCACGCACCGGACGACGTCCTCCCCGCGGAGGCCGCTTCGCCTGACGGCCGGCATGACGGTCGCTGCGATAGGACTGCGCCTGGCGGTTGTTCTCGTAGGTCGTGCCCGTCGACGAGCGGATCCGCATCAACTCCTGGTTCACCTGCGCCGTGGCCAGACCAGCGCGGTCGTCGAACAGCGGCAGGAGGTCGTCGCGGACGAGCACGTGCTGCTCGAGTGGCACGGGACGGATCTCGGAGACGATCACCTCGGTGTCGCCGCGCACGGTGTCGAGCCAGTCGCCGAACTCCTCCGCGTTCGACACCGTGGCACTCAACGACACGAGGCGGACACGTGCGGGGAGGTGGATAATGACCTCCTCCCACACCGCGCCCCGGAACCGATCGGCGAGGTAGTGGACTTCGTCCATGATGACGTAGCGGAGGTCGCGGAGGGCCGAGGAATCGGCGTAGATCATGTTGCGAAGGACCTCGGTCGTCATCACGACGATCCGTGCGTTGCCGTTGATGTTCGTGTCGCCCGTAAGGAGTCCCACGTCGTCGGCACCATAGACGTCGACCAGTTCTCGGAACTTCTGGTTCGAGAGGGCCTTCATCGGCGTCGTGTAGAACGCCTTGTCACTCGGGGTCTGCATCGCGAGGTGGATAGCGAATTCGCCGACGATCGTCTTCCCGGCGCCCGTCGGCGCCGCGACCAACACGCTCCGGCCGCTCTCGAGCGCGTGACAGCCGGCGACCTGGAAGGGATCGAGCTGGAACTTCTGCAGTGCGGCGAACGCCGTCGACTGCGGGTGCTCCACTGCTTCCTGCGCGCGGGCGTACCTCTCGGAAGGCGAACTCATGCCGGATCCGGCAGAAGCCCTGATGCCTCGTCGCGTTTGCGCTTTCGTCGGTCGAAGATCAGTGAGAGACCTGCGGCGGCGAAGAAGAGGACGATCAGGATGCCCGCGAGCATCAGCATGCTGACGACGTCAGCCGCCGGCGTCGCGAGCGCGGCGAACACCGTGGCGATGATGATCGCGACACGCCATCCCTTGAGGATCGCCCGTCCGGACATGACGCCTGCGAGGTTGAGTGCCACCAGGAACACGGGCAATACGAACGAGATGCCGATCACGATCATCAGTTTGAAGATGAAGTCGTAGTACTCCTGGGCGGAGTAGAGGTTCGTCGCCCCGGCGGGCGTGAAGCTCCACATCAGTTCGATGATGTGGGGCATGATCATAACGCCGAGGTAGCAGCCGGCGAAGAACAGCGGAACGGCGGCCACGACGAAACCGATCGTGTACCTGACCTCCTTGCGGGTGAGACCGGGCATGATGAACGCCCAGATCTGCCACAGCCATACCGGAGCCGACAGGAAGATGCCGATGGAGAAGGCGATGCGCATGCGCATGTCGAACGCGGCCGTCACCGTGCCGAAATTGAGTGCGCTGAAGTCGTCTCCGCGCTTCTCGGCGATGATCCGTACCGGCTCGGTGATGAAGTTGATGATCGGGTCGGCGATGAGGAACGCGACGACCATGCCGACCAGCAGCGCAAGCGCAGCGAACATCAGGCGCTTGCGCAGTTCGACGAGATGCGCGCCCAGCGACATCCGTCGATCCCGATCCGCCTTCGGCATCACGGTCGGTTCGATGGCTGCCACGGCCGGTCAGGCGCGGGGCGGGGTCTCAGGGTCGATGCCCGAGTCCTTCACCGTGGTCGGCTCGGCGGCTGCGGAATCGGTGCGAGCGGCGTCGTCGTCCTTCATCGCCTTCATCTCGCCCTTGAACACGCGCGCGGACTGTCCCATGCTCTTCGCGAGAGCCGGCAACTTGGCAGCACCGAACAGGAGGAGGATCACGGCGAGCACGATAAGCAGGTGCCAGCCTTGCATTCCAGCGAACATGTCAGGATTCCCGTCGTCGGTGAGCGTTCGCTCCAGTCTACAGATCAAACCTTTGCTTCGGGTTGGCGATACAGGGCGAGTCCCGAGGCAGCCCAGTCCCTCGCCGCTGCGCGGGCGACACCGGGTTCCAGGACTTCCATCGCTCCGCCGAAGCGCGCAGCCAGCCGCTTGATGCCCCGTGGGTCGGCGAGATGGAGGCGCGCTGTCACGGCCCCGCCGATCACCTCGGTCTCACCGGGGGGAAGGAATCCGTTCAGGAGCGGAGCCAACCGCTCGGCGACACGAACCGTGACCTCGCGCTCATCGTCGAGTCCTGCGAATGCCTCGGGAACCTGATCGCCCGCATGGGTGATCGGGATGTCGGTCAGCGTCGGGGCGCTCACCCGATCGAGATGGAAGGTGCGCATCGCCTGTCGGAGGTGACACCACCCCTGCAGGTACCACTGTCCGTTGGTGATGAGGATCTGCATCGGGTCGACCGTGCGCGTCGTCGGGGCTGCGTCGGGAGCCTGATAGGTGAAGGAGATCGCGACCCCCTCATGAAGCCCGCGGGCGACCGCCTCGCGAACCTCGTCGACGGCGCTCGGAGCGACGACCACATCGGCGGGCGCATCCGCGGCGCCTCGAGAGAGTTTGGAGATCAGGCCGGCGACGAGGCCCGAATCGGAGACGGCGGGCACCGCAGCCACCATCTGCAGACCCGCCAGGAGCGCGGCAGCCTCACGCGCGGTGAACCGTGGGACACGACGCAGAGCGACGTCGTTGGTGATCTCGATGACGTCGTCCAGATCGAGCAGGTCCCAGTTGATGTCGAACATCTCCTGAGGTTGCTGCCAGTAGCCCGATTCCCCGGGCAGACCGATGACGGTGAGCTTCTCGACCATGCTCCGCATCTCCTGCGGAGTCACGCCGAACTCTGACGCCGCCTCCTGGAGAGAGACCTGCCCGTGCTCGAGGAGGTAGGGGACGAGGGTCAGATAGACCCGCACGCGATCAGCCGCGAGCAGGGGCTTCGCCTTCGCGCTCATTTCGCCTCCTCGACGTCGGTGTGGGCTCGCACGACGGCACGAAGGCGCGAGATCACCGCTTCCCGGAGCAGGGCGGGTTCGACCACTCTGACTTCCGGACCGTACGAGGCGAGTTCATCCGCGAGGATGTGCAGGTCGACGAAGGGGACGTTGATCCCCTGTGCTGCGGATGTGGCCCGTCGTCCCAGGCGCAGAGCGGCCTCAGTCCCTGGCGTGACCTCCAGGAGCGCGGAGTTCTCGGATGCGACGCGTTCCAACCCGGCGAGGGCGCGATCCCCCGCCCCGTCACGCAGCGCGGGGTCGAAGCTCTGCGTGCTCACGCGCACGTCGCCGACGACCCGGCTGAGGAGGAACGTGCGATCTTCTTCGACGTCGACGTCGATGCCGAAGACATGCCAGCGTGCCTCGTAGTCGACCAGCGCCAAGGGGCGGATACGCCGACGACGAGGCGTGTCCTCGCCGGGCTTCAGATACTCGAACGTCACCACCTTGCACCGCTCGATCGCATCCTGCAGCGGCGAGAAGGCGGCGTCTCGTGCCGTGATGCGCGGCGCGAACCCGATGATCGGTTCGTCGCCGTCGATGCCGAGGGCTCGGATCTTGCGGACGCCGGACTGCGCGTCGCCCGAGACCGACTCCGCGCTCCACACGCTGCCGGCGAGTTGCAGCACCGCCAGCTCGGCGGGCGAGAACTCGATGTCGCTGGGGAGATCGTATTCCGCCTGCGGAATGCGGTACCGCGCTTCGCGGAGATCGTTCGGGTCCGCGGCGTCCCCGATGGTCTCGATGGGCACGCCGAGCGAGCGCAGCTCGTCCTTATCGCGCTCGAACATCTTCTCCAGGGCGTCCGAGCGGGTGCCCGCTTCGGCGCGTTGCCGATAGCCGGAGACGTTGTCGAGGATCTGCTGCTTGGTCAACCCGATCTCCGTGGCCATCAACGCCACGACGAGATTCGTCAGGCGCTCCTCCGCGGGGATCCGGGCGGCCATCACGGCGCAGGCGCCGTCACTGCGCCCAGGATGTCGACGACGATCGCGGTCGCGGGAGTGTTTTCGGCCGCGGGGAACACGACGAGGAGCTGAGAGCCGACAGTGGCGCCGACGAGTTGCTCTGCAGCAACGCTGACGCTGGCATCCTTGCCCCAGGAACTCGTCGTGACCTTCTTGTCGTCCCAGCCGACGCCCATGACGTTCGAGACGACGATGTCGCCCTTCTTCACCTTCGGGCCGTCCCCCTTGATGAGCGTCTGGGTGGTGATCTCGGTGGGCGCCGGAACGTCGGGGATGATGATGCCGGGAGTTCCGTCAGGAGCGCGCACCACCGTCGGCATGCCGCGTGCGTCGTTGAACTGGAGCGCTCCCGTGGCCTTCGACGGCATGACGTCGAGCACATCGATCACGGCCACGATGTTCTCGCCCTTGTCGAGGCCGAACGCCTGGACGTTCTGCTCGCCGAAGTCCTCGGGGGTCAGGACGGCGAGGACGCGGCTGCCCTCGGTCGCGCATTCGAGCACGTCCGAGAGCCCCGCGGAACGCTGCGCCCAGTAGTCGATGCTGTGGACGCGGCTCTGGTCGCCGTTGAACTCGGACTGATAGAGCTTCTTGCCGCTGTCGCCGCCGTAGAAGGCGATGTCCAGCACCACCGGCTGGAAGTCCGAGCCCAGCGCGAGCCCGTCGCCGACCGTGACGTCGGCGAACGAGGTCTTGTCGCTCTTCACCGGCCCGAAGACGGTGACGTCTGGGACAGAGCCGAGGTCACCACTCACGTCGGCGACGTTCAGGATCTTGTCGTTGCCCCCGCGATCGCAAGCGGCGACACCGTCGGATGCGGTCGCGGTGCACCCTGTGAGGGCGAGGACGGCAAGGCTGAGAGAGGCCAGAACGGCGGACGTTTTACGCACGCGCTCCAGTCTATTCCGTCACGTGCCCGGAATCGCGCGATGCGGCGGCCAGGCGCGCCCCCTCGGCGGCCTTCTCCGCCTCCCGCGCGCGCTTGCGCAGGTTCTTGTCGCTGATCTCGCGGTCGCCGACGGCGCCGGGGGTCCACGCCTCCACGTCTTCGTCGCCGTAGCTGCTCTTGGACGCCCGCCGCTTCACCGAGGGCGCGATGGCGCCCGGTGCGAGTCGACGTGCGGTGAGGAGGAATCCCGTGTGCGCGACCATCCGGTGATCCGGCCGCACGGCGAGACCCTCGACGTGCCAGCCGCGGACCATCGTTTCGGAGGCATCGGGATCGGTGAAGAGCCCCGTGCCACGGATGTACTCGGCCACCCGGGAGAGCTGCGTCGCGGTCGCCACGTAGCAGAGCACGACCCCGCCAGGGGTGAGGGCCTCAGCGACGGCATCCATGCACTCCCACGGCGCCAGCATGTCGAGCACGACGCGGTCGACGGAGGCCGGAGCGGTCTCCGTCGGCAACGCCTTGACGAGATCGCCGACGACGACCCGCCAGGTGTCCGGGTGCTCGCCGAAGAACGTCTCGACGTTGCCGCGCGCCACATCGGCGAAATCTTCACGGCGCTCGAACGAGATGAGCCTTCCCGCCGGACCCACCGCACGCAGGAGCGAGAGCGAGAGCGCGCCGGAACCGACCCCGGCCTCTACGACCACCGACCCAGGGAAGATGTCTGCCTGCATCACGATCTGCGCCGCGTCCTTGGGGTATACGATCGCGGCGCCGCGGGGCATCGACATCGCGAAGTCGCGCAGCAGCGGACGCAACGCCAGGTAGTCGTGTCCCGAGCTGTTGGCGACGACGGAGCCGTCGGGCAGCCCGATCAGGTCGCGATGACGGAGCACGCCCTGGTGCGTGTGGAGCTCGCCGTCCTCGCGGAGCGTCACGGTGTGCAGACGGCCTTTCGGACCGGTCAGCTGCACGCGATCGCCGGCGCGGAACGGCCCGCTGGGCCGCGGAGCTCGGGAGTCGGTCATCGGGTCGCTCCTGTCGAGGCGGTGCTGCTGTCATAGAGATCGGTGAGGTCGGCGGCTCCCCGGCCGGCGAGCGTCGGCCACAGTTCGTGCGCCCCGAGGTGATCCAGCGGGACGATGTGCGGAACGGCGAGCGTCAGCGCTCCGGAGGCGAGGCCGGCACGGACACCGGTGGGCGAGTCCTCGATGACGATCACCTCGGCGATGTCGACATCGAGGAGGGCTGCGGCCTGCAGATACGGCTCGGGGTGCGGCTTGGGGTTGTCGACGTCATCCCCCGCGACGACGATGTCGAAGGCCTCGAAATCGATCAGATCCACGACGTTCAGAGCCATCCGACGCAGCGACATCGTCACGAGCCCGGTCGGGATGCCCGCCGCCCGGAGATCCCGGAGCAGTTCGCGCGCGCCGGGACGGAACGGGACGCCCTGCGTGCGGAGCGATTCCTGCACGACGTCGGTCAGGTGGGAGACGATCGCCTCGGCTTCCATGGCGACTCCGGCATTCTGAAGGATCACCGCGCTGTCGATCAATCCGCTGCCGACGAGCTGCAGAGCGTCTTCGTGGGTCCAGGATCCGCCGAAGGACTCGACCAGTGCTGTCTCGGCCGCCATCCAATACGGTTCGGTGTCGACGAGTGTTCCGTCCATGTCCCATAGGACCGCGCTGGGCTTTCTGCTCACTGAACCCATGCTAGCCGTGGTGCCGCCCGCTCCCCGCCTTCGCGGACTAGCCTGGAAGGATCACGACCGCGATCTCGAAGGGAGCCCTCGATGGATGTTCTCGGTCCGCGCATCGTCATCGCCGCCTTCGACGGCTGGAATGACGCGGGTGAAGCGGCGAGCAGTGCCATCGATGCGCTGCGCTCCTCGTCGGAATACGATCTCGTGCATTCCGTCGACCCCGAGCTGTACTTCGACTACCAGTACACGCGTCCGTCGACGCGGATGGATGCGGAAGGCCGTCGTCAGCTCACCTGGCCGGAAGCAGGTCTGTGGCGTCCTCGGAACCCCGGCCCGGGCCCGGAGTTCTGGCTTCTCACCGGAGCCGAGCCGGCGCGCACCTGGCAGGCGTTCGCCTCCGAGTTCATCGACATCGCTCTGCGCGACGACATCACCGGTCTCGTCACCCTCGGCGCCATGCTGTCCGACGTTCCGCACACACGGCCGATCTCGATCTTCGCCTCCAGCCAGAACGAGCAGGTGCGCGAGGCACATGGTCTGGAACGCTCGCTGTACGAGGGCCCCGTGGGCATCCTCACCGTCTTCGAGCACTTCGCGGAGAACGCCGGCATCCCCACCGCGAGCCTCTGGGCGAGCGTGCCACACTACGTCGCTTCGGCGACACCCTCGCCGAAGGTCACGCTCGCCCTCCTCGACCGTCTCGAGGAGCTCACCGGAGTGGATGTGGATCGCACGGCGTTGCGCACGGAGGCCGCCGCCTGGGAGGCGTCGATCGATGCCGCCGCATCGGAGGACGAGGACATGGCGGAGTACATCCGCCAGCTCGAGCGCACCCGTGACACGTGGGACTCCCCCGAGGCGTCGGGCGATGCGATCGCCCAGGCATTCGAGCGCTACCTGCGCCGCCGCGACGACGGTCCGGGCGACCGCAAGCGCTGAGCGCGGGTCAGGCGGCGATCACGCCGGTGCCGAGAAGGACCAGCAGGACGGTGCCGAGCAGGATGCGGTAGATGACGAATGGCAGGAAGCTGCGCTTCGAGATCCAGTTCATGAAGAACGCGATCACGCCCAGTGCCACCACGAAGGCGATTCCCGTCGCGGCGAGGGTGTCGCCGAACGAGAAGAACGACGGCTCGTCCCAGCTCTTGAACACCTGGTAGAAGCCGCTGCCGAAGACGGCGGGGATCGCCAGCAGGAAGGCGTAGCGCGCTGCAGCCGCACGCTCGTATCCGAGGAACAGGCCCATCGTGATCGTGCCGCCCGAGCGGGAGACCCCGGGGATCAACGCCAGCGCCTGCGCGAAACCGAAGGCGATGCCGTGCGGGTAGGTGAGGTCATCGAGCTTTCGGCGCTTCGCTCCCACGTAGTCGGCGACGCCGAGCAGGATGCCGAACACGATCAGCATGACGGCGACGATCCACATCGATCGGAGCACGGTCTCGATCTGATCCTGGAAAAGGAGCCCGAGGACCACGATCGGGATGCTGCCGATGATGATCAACCAGCCCATCCTGGCGTCCGGATCGTTGCGCGGCGCCTTGCCGACGAGAGACCGGAACCACTGCGTGACGATGCGCACGATGTCGCGCCAGAAGAACACCACGACGGCGGCCTCGGTACCGATCTGTGTGATCGCGGTGAACGCGGCCCCCGGGTCCTCACCCGAGGGGAGGAACGTTCCGAGGATGCGCAGGTGAGCGCTGGAGGAGATCGGAAGGAATTCGGTGAGTCCCTGGACGATGCCGAGGATCAGTGCTTCGAGCAGGTGCATGGAGAGCTTTCAGTTCAGGGAGGCACGGAGCGCGCGGCGCTCAGTACGTGCGCAGCAGATCGGTCAGAACCTGCTGGCCGAAGACAAGCGATTCTACGGGTACTCGCTCATCGACTCCGTGGAACATGCCTGTGAAGTCGAGGTCGGCAGGCAGCCTGAGCGGCGCGAAGCCGTAGCCGGTGATGCCCAGGTATGCCAGTGCCTTGTTGTCCGTGCCGGCACCGAGCAGATACGGGATGACCGGAACCCCCGGGTCGTGGCGGCCGATGCTGGCGACCATCGCCTCCACGAGCTCGCCCTCGAACGGCGTCTCCATCCCGATGTCGCGGACGACCGTCTCGATGACGATCTCGTCTCCGACGATCTGCTGCAGCTCGGCGAGGACGTCGTCCTCGGTCCCGGGGATCACCCGTACGTCGATCAGCGCCTCGGCGCGCTCCGGGATCACATTGTGCTTGTAGCCCGCTGCCAGCGCTGTCGGGTTCGTCGTCGTGCGGAACGAGGACCGCAGGAAGGCCTCGGCCGGTCCCGCGGCTGCGGCGAGGGCATCGGGGTCGTCGACGCTGCGCCCGGTCAGGTCGCTCAGGCCCTCCAGCAGGGCCCTGGTCGTCGACGTCAGACGGATCGGCCACCGGGTGCGCCCGATCGCCGCGACCGCTTCAGCGAGCTTCGTGACGGCGTTGTCGTCGTGCAGGCGGCTTCCGTGGCCCGCGCGGCCCTTCGCGACGAGCCGTATCCAGATCAGGGCCTTCTCCCCCACCTGCAGCAGATAGGCCCGTCGGTCATCGACGGTGATCGAGTAGCCGCCGACCTCGCTGATGGCGGCCGTCGCGCCCTCGAACCACTCCGGGCGGTTCTGCACGACGAGCGCTGACCCCTCGACACCGCCGTTCTCCTCGTCGGCGAAGAAGGCCAGCACGAGATCGCGTTCCGGTTGCTCGCCTGCGCGCAGGATCTCGGCCACCGACGTGAGGATCATGGCATTCATGTTCTTCATGTCGACGGCTCCACGGCCCCACAGCATTCCGTCCCGCACGAGGCCGGCGAACGGGTCGACGCTCCAGTCCTCCGCCATGGCGGGAACGACGTCGAGATGGCCGTGCACGACGAGCGCGGGCTTGTCCCTGTCACGCCCCGGCACCCTCGCCATCACGTTCGTGCGGCGCGGGATCGGCTCGTAGTACTCGACCGCGAGCCCGAGCCCCTCCAGGTAGGCACCGACATATTGCGCGGCCTCGCGCTCGCCCTTCGCGTTGCCCCCGCCGAAGTTGGAGGTGTCGAAGCGGATCAGGTCGCTCGCGATGCGGACGACCTCCGGAAGAGACGGATCGGTCATGGGTCCAGGCTATCGAAAGCGCGCGCCACGCCCGGGCGTGCGCCTCGGTTCGAGAGGCCGCTGGGGACGTGGTAATGTCATTCTTCGGTCGGCAACGATTATCCAACACCTGCGCGGGTGGCGGAATGGTAGACGCGCTACGTTGAGGTCGTAGTGCCCGTAAGGGCGTGGGGGTTCAAGTCCCCCTCCGCGCACAGGAAGAAGAAGGCCCCGGATCCCTGGATCCGGGGCCTTCTTTGTTGTCGTGTGGACGACCGACGTCGTGTGCGTCGACGACGCGGGGAACAGCTCACCGGAGAGCGGAGATACACGCCGCGCCTTGATCCGGAGCTACCGGGCTCCGCTCCATCGGGAGAACTCCGTCCGGTGATGCGGATGTACGAGCCCGCCTCCGTCGTCGTCGAGGGCCGCTATCCTGTTCCGGCGATCACGCGATCGCAGGAACAGGAGTCGCTGCCGGTCACGCCGCGCTGACTCCGAAGAGAAGGCCCAGCAGGTAGGTGATGGCGGCTGCGCCGAAGCCGATGGCGAGTTGGCGCAGGGCGCGGCGCAGGGGCGGGCCGCCCGAGAGCACGCCCACCATCGCGCCGGTGCTCAGGAGCGCGATGCCGACGAGCACGAGTGCGACGACGACGGCCGTCGTTCCCTCCAGGCCGAATATCCAGGGCAGCACCGGAATGATCGCCCCGGAGGCGAAGAGGAGGAAGCTCGAGATCGCGGCCGTCCAATCGCTGCCGACGATCTCGTGTGCGTCGCCGCCCTGGATGTCGACCGGACCGGTCGCGGCCCGGCGCGCCCCGGCCTGGGCTGCGCTCACGATGCGCCGGGCGCGCGCCAGCGATTCCTCCTGCTCCATGCCCCGTGCGCGGTAGACGAGCGCGAGCTCGTTCTCGTCGATGTCGAGATCGCCGGCCGACGCATGGGCGTCTTCGTTCGCCTCGGTGGCTGCGAGCAGCTCGCGCTGGGATCGTACGGAGACGAACTCCCCCGCCCCCATGGACAGCGCTCCGGCCAGAAGACCAGCGATGCCGCTGAAGAGCACGAAACCGGAGCTCACCCCTGTCGCGCCGATGCCGAGGACGAGCGCCAGGTTGCTCACGAGGCCGTCGTTCGCTCCGAAGACGGCTGCACGGAAGGATCCGGAGAGGCGCCTGCGGCCGCGTGCCGCGAGCCCGCGCACGACCTCGAAGTGAACCTTCTCGTCGGCCCGCATCGCGGGGGTGGCGTACTGCTCCGCATCGTAGGGGGAACGCGCCTCCGCGCTCTGGGCGAGAGCCAGGACGAAGATGGACCCGAAACGACCGGCCATCCAGCCGAGGAGTCGCGAACGCACTCCGGCGCGGGGAAGTCGCTTCGGCTCGCTGCCGAGAAGATCGAGCCAATGCTGCTCATGGCGGCGTTCGGCGTCAGCGAGACTCAGCAGGATGTCGCGCTCCTCCCCCTCTCGTCGTGCAGCGAGCTTCTGATAAACGGCGCCTTCGGCACGCTCCTCGACGAGATAGCGCGCCCAGCGCCGGCGGTCGGCTGGCGTCGGTTCGACTGCGGCGGGGGCTGTCATGGATCCTCCAGGAAAGACGGTGCCCGGTGCGCGGGCAACCGTTCAACGCTAGCTCTGAAGGCGCGCAGGAACCCTGCTCAGGCGCGGATTGACAGCATTTCGGGGATCCGAAGCACCGGCCGGACGTCATGCGGTCCTGTGGTCCTCAGGAACGCACGCGTTTGCGGAGAACCTCGATGCGCGACTGCAGCTGGGTCACCGTCGCCTGAGCGACGGCCGGACCTCCGCAGATCCGTCGGAGCTCGGCATGCACCGCGCCGTGGGGCTCGCCCTTCTGCCGGGCGTAGAGTCCGACGAGACTGTTCAGAAGCTGTCGCTGCTCTTTGAGCGTGCGATGCAGGGGCGGGGGCAGCGTCGTCGTCTCGGTCGGTGCGGTCGAGGCTTCTCGCGCTTCACGCAGACGCGATTGACGGGACTGACGCTGCATGAGCAGTTCGTGGACGTGTTCCGGTTCGAGGAGACCGGGGAATCCGATGAACTCCTCCTCTTCCGGTGTGCCGGGTTCTGCGAGCTGTCCGAACTCCTGACCTTCGAACACCACGCGATCGAAGTGCGCGACGGACGAGAGCGCCTGATAGCTGAACTCCTGCGTCAGCGCGTCCGAGGTCTCCTCCTCGCGATTCGCGCTCTCGAGCAGGGAGTCTTCCAGCCCGTCGTCCTCCTTCGACTGCCGGTCGAGTGCGTGGTCACGCTGCTTGTCCATCTCGTTCGCGAGCCCCATGAGCACGGGGACCTGCGGAAGGAACACGCTGGCGGCCTCACCGCGGCGTCGGGCCCGCACGAAACGACCGATGGCTTGGGCGAAGAACAGCGGAGTCGACGAGGAGGTCGCGTACACGCCCACCGCGAGGCGCGGCACGTCGACACCCTCCGACACCATGCGCACGGCCACCATCCACCGGGAGTCGTTCGCGCTGAACTTCTCGATGCGTTCCGATGCGGTCGCGTCGTCGGAGAGCACGACCGTGGCCTGCTGGCCCGTGATGCTGTGCAGGATCTTGGCGTATGCCCGGGCGACGGTCTGATCGGTCGCCAGCACCAGACCGCCGGCGTCGGGGACGTGGTGGCGGATCTCGGTGAGGCGGCGGTCTGCGGCCGACAGCACGGCCGGCATCCAGTCGCCCTCGGGGTCGAGCGCGGTGCGCCAGGCCTGCGAAGTCACGTCTTTCGTGTTGTCCTGGCCCAGGTGCGTCTCGAGTTCGTCGCCCGTCGTCGTGCGCCACCGCATCTTGCCCGCATACATGTGGAACAGGACAGGTCGGACGACGCCGTCGGCCAGCGCACGACCGTAGCCGTAGTTGTAGTCGGTGCGAGAGATGCGCGCGCCGGATTCGTCGGGGTGGTATTCGACGAACGGGATCGGTGCCGTGTCGCTGCGGAACGGGGTTCCGGAGAGCAGGAGACGCCGCTTGGCGGGACCGTACGCATCGCGGATGGCGTCGCCCCAGCTCAGTGCATCACCGCCGTGGTGGACCTCGTCGAGGATCACCAGCGTCTTCGCGTCTTCCGTGAGATGCCGGTGCACGGAGGACTTCGCCGCGACCTGCGCGTACGTCACGACGGCGCCGTGATAGTGGCGGGCGGGTGCCCAGTCGCTGTTGCGGAAGCGGGGGTCGAGGCGGATGTGCACGCGCGCGGCGGCATCGGCCCACTGCGTCTTGAGATGCTCGGTCGGAGCCACCACGATGATGCGGTTGACCTCGCCCATGCGCATGAGTTCGACCGCCAGGGTGAGAGCGAACGTGGTCTTCCCTGCACCGGGGGTGGCGGCCACGAGGAAGTCGCGCTGATCCGCGGCGAAGTACTGTTCGAGGGCCTCCTGCTGCCACGCGCGCAGCTTGTTCGCGGTGCCCCAAGGAGCACGCTGTGGAAAGGACGGAGAGAGCATCGACTCCACGATAATCGCTGCCGGGGACACGGGATCACTCGCCGCGGTTCCCGCGCGTGCCCCTCCCCCGGACGTGCGCCTGCAGTAGGCTCTGTCACTGCGCAGCGGTCACCTCCGCCGGGCAGAATGTTCGTGAAGGAGAGCGGGATGACCGACCAGGATTCGACTCGGACCCCCTACGTTCCGAACGAGACCGCACATCCGTGGCGTCGTTTCGTCGCGATCGGCGATTCGTTCACGGAGGGCATCGGCGACCCGGATCCCGCACATCCCGGCAGCCACCGCGGCTGGGCCGACCGCGTCGCGGAGGTGCTCGCCTCGCAGGTGGACGACTTCGCCTACGCGAATCTCGCCGTCCGCGGAAAACTCATCGCACAGATCGTCGCCGATCAGATCGAGCCGGCCGTGGCGCTCCACCCTGATCTGGTGTCGATCTGTGCGGGCGGCAACGACGTGATCCGCCCCGGGACCGATCCGGACGCCATCGCGAGTCAGCTCGAAGACGCCGTGGCCCGACTGGCCTCGACGGGAGCGGCCGTGCTCCTCTTCACCGGGATCGACACCGCCTTCACGCCGGTTTTCCGGGCGTTCCGCGGCAAGGTCGCGATCTACAACGAGAACGTCCGCGCGATCGCCGAGCGTCATGACTGCATCGTCGCCGATCAGTGGGCGCTCAAGGTCGTGCAGGACATGCGGTTCTTCGACGACGACCGCCTGCACTACAACGCCCTCGGTCACCACGAGGTGGCACGGATGGCGCTGCGCGCGCTGAACGTGCCGAACGACCTCGAGGCCATGCAGCCCGAGCCGTTCCCGCTGCGGACGTGGCGAGAGGCGCGCGCCGAGGACCTCGGCTGGGCACGCGAGCACCTGGTGCCATGGGTGCTCCGGAGGTTGCGGCACCAGTCATCCGGAGACAACCTCGCGGCGAAGCGTCCGGAGCCCTCGCCGGTGTTCCGATTCGAGCAGACCCCTCCGGAGAGGGACTGAGAGGTCAGGCTTTCATCGACCAGAGCGCGACCGCGGCGGCGGATGCCACGTTGAGCGAGTCGACCCCGCCGGACATCGGGATGGTGACGATGGTGTCTGCACCCTCCATCGCCTCGCGCGAGAGGCCGTCGCCCTCCGAGCCCATGACGAGTGCGACGCGTTCCGGACGATCGGCGGCGTAGGTGTCGAGCGTCACCGCGTCGTCACGCAGCGCGAGGGCGGCGATGTCGAAGCCCGCGGCGTGAAGGTCTGCGATGGCGGAATCCCAGTCGGGGATACGCGTCCACGGCACCTGGAACACGGTCCCCATGCTCACGCGGACACTGCGACGGTACAGCGGGTCGGCGCCCCCTGGCGACACCAGCACCGCGTCGGCCCCCAGCCCGGCAGCCGCACGGAAGGCCGCTCCGACGTTGGTGTGGTCGCCGATGTTCTCGAGGATGAGCACGAGGGTCGCCCCCTGGATCACGTCGTGAACCGACGGCAGCTCGGGGCGGTGCATCGAGGCGATCGTCCCCCTGTGCACCGCGAAGCCGGTCACCGTCTCGGCGATCTCGTCCGGCACCACGTACACGGGCACATCGAGATCGCCGACGATCCTCCGGATGTCCTCCACCCGGCGCTCCTGGACCAGTACGGAACGCGGACGATGTCCAGCCGCCACCGCGCGGGCGATCACCTTCGTCGATTCCGCGATGTAGAGACCACCCGACGGCTCAGACAGGGCACGAAGCGCGGTGTCGGTGAGTCCGCGGTAGTCGTCGAGACGCGGGTCGTCGGCATCGGTCACAGGCAGTAGTTCCACGATGTCCACTCTGCCATCGTCCGTGGGCAGGCCTCGCACGGCGTCGGCGCGCGCTGACGCCCCGTCGGCGGGCGCCGTGTCCGTCCCCGCACCGTAGACTCGCTCGAGGAGGTCCCGTGAGCGTGTCGAATCCCGCCGAGCTGTCGGCCACCATCGCCCACGCCGCCGAGTTGCTGCGCGAGAAGCGCATCGCACTTCTCACCGGCGCCGGTATCTCGACCGATTCCGGTATCCCCGCCTATCGCGGTGAAGGCGCCAGGACCCGCAGCGATCCCATGACGATCCAGACATTCTTGGGCGATGAGGCCGCGCGGCGTCGGTACTGGGTCGGGAGCCATCTCGGTTGGCGCGCGTTCGCCCGAGCTGAGCCGAACCCGGGACATATCGCGCTGGCGCAACTCGAAACCGTGGGCACCGTATCCGGAGTCATCACGCAGAACGTCGACGGTCTGCATCTGCGAGCCGGGAGCTCGCACGTGATCGAGGTGCACGGGACGATGCGCCGCGTGCTCTGCCTCAAGTGCGGTCAGGTGTTCGACCGCCGCGATGTCGCCGTGCAGATCGAGGAGCTCAACCCCTGGATCACGGTGCCGGAGAACATCGCGCTCGCTCCCGACGGCGACGTCCTGCCTGAGACCACGGAGGGGTTCATCGTCCCGGTGTGCACGGTGTGCGCAGGGACGCTCAAGCCGGATGTGGTCTTCTTCGGCGAATACGTTCCCCAGGACCGCTTCCGTGCCGCCGAGTCGCTGCTGCGCTCGAGCACCGCACTGATCGTCGCGGGTTCCTCGCTGGTCGTCAACTCCGGCGTGCGTCTCGTCGAGCGCGCCCGTCGCCGCAACATCCCCTTGATCATCGTCAACCGTGAGCCGACGCGCGCGGATGCCTGGGCGCACCTCACCATCGCCGCCGGCACCAGCGACGTGCTCCCCGCACTCCAGGAACTCCTCTCGTGACCCACCTCACCCTCGTCCGCCACGGTCAGACCGACTGGAACCTCGCCAAGCGCATCCAAGGCTCCACCGACATCCCGCTGAACGAGACGGGGCGCGACGACGCGCGGTGGGCGGCGGAGAGGCTCGCTGCCGGTACGCATCATGCCGTCTACACCAGCCCCCTGCTGAGAGCGAGGGAGACGGCGGAGATCATCGCGGATCGGCTGGGGCTGGAGATCACCGGAGTCGTCCCCGACATCCGTGAGCGCGAGTTCGGCGAGGGCGAAGGCATGCTCGTGCCGGACTACATCAGGACCTACGGGGATTGGCATGCGGAGGTTCCCGGGGCCGAGTCCCTGCACGAGGTCGGCGAACGGGCCATCGCGGCGCTGCACGAGATCGCCCGAGACGCACGCCGGCGGTCCGCTCCTCGCGCGGAGTCGGTCATCGTGGTCGCCCATGGCGGAGTGATCCGGGCCGTGATCGACCACGTCTCCGGCGGAACCCTCCCCCGGGACGGCCAGGTCCTTCAGAACGGCTCGGCGCATCGCTTCGTGGCAGCTCCCGGATACCTTCGGCTGCTCGAGGAATCTCCGGTCCTCTGATCAGCTGCTGCTCTGATCAGCTGCTGCTCTGATCAGCTGCTGCCCTGATCAGCTGCTGCCCTGATCAGCCGAGGCGGCGATCAGCCGGCACGAGAGACGACGGAGCGCGCGTGACGGAGCACTGGTTCGTCGATCATCCGTCCCTCGAACCGGAACACACCGCGCTCTGCCGCCGCGGCGAGGAGGACCGCACGCGCCCATGCCACGGTCCTCTCGTCCGGTCGGTAGGCGGCCCGGATCGCCGCCACCTGGTTGGGATGGATGCATGCCGTCGCGCGAAAGCCCGACGCGGCGGCATCGCGCGCCTCGCGATCGAGGCCCTCGGCGTCGTCGAGGGCGATGTGCACGGCATCGATGGCGGCTTTGCCCCGGGCCCCAGCCTCGAGGAGGATGCGCGCGCGGGCATAGCGGGCGATGTCGCGATAGCCCCCATCGGCATTCCGGGACGACGTGCCACCGAGGGAGGCCACGAGATCCTCGGCCCCCCACATCATCGCTGTGACCCGTGGGTGCGCGGCGATGCGGTCTGCGGCGTGCACGCCACGGGCGGTCTCGCACAGAGCGATCAGCGAGTAACGGTCGTCGAACGCTGAGAGGCTCTCCGCGCTCTCCGTCTTCGCCACCATCACGGTGCGGAAGTCCGTCTTCGCCAGCATCGCGAGGTCGGCGGTGAAGGCGTCGCTGTCCGCGGCATTCACGCGCACGACGACGCGGCCGGGGTCGAGGTCGGCTTCGACGACATTCCTGCGCGCGGCGTCCTTCGCATCCGGGAGCACCGCATCCTCGAGGTCGAGGATGATCGCATCGGCGCGCTCGGCGGCCTTCTGGAAACGCTCGGGTCGATCGGCGGGGCAGAACAGCAGAGCAGGGCCGAGGTCGAAGCTCATGCGGCGGGACCCTCCGGAAGGCAGTGCACCAACACCGAGCGCACGGCAGTGGCGACCACCGTTCCGTCCTGATTGCGTCCGGTGTGCGCGATCTTCACGATTCCCTGCCCCGGTCGGGACGAGGAGAGCCGTTTCTCCACGACGACGCTCTCGGTGTAGAGCGTGTCGCCGGCGAACAGCGGATGCGGGAAAGCCACTTCGCCGAAACCGAGCTGCGCGACGAGAGTTCCCTGGGTCAGCTGCGCGACCGATGATCCCACCATCGTCGACAGCGTCCACATCGAGTTCATCAGCCGCGCGTGGAACGGATCCTGGGCCTCGGCGAAGGCCGCGTCGAGATGCAGCGCCTGCGTATTCATCGTGAGCGTCGTGAAGAGAACGTTGTCGGCCTCGGTCGCCGTGCGCCCAGGGCGATGCAGGTAGCGGCCGTCGACCGCGAACTCCTCGTAGTACAGCCCCCGCTGCAGGATGTCGTGCGTGGTCATACCGTCACGCTACCCGGCGAGTCCGAGTCCGCGTGCGATGACGAGGAGCTGCACCTCGGTGGTGCCCTCGCCGATCTCGAGGATCTTGGAGTCACGGTAATGACGGCCGACGGGGAACTCGTTCATGAACCCGTTTCCCCCGAAGATCTGCGTCGCATCCCTGGCGTTGTCCATCGCGGCCTCTCCGCCGACGAGTTTCGCGATGGCCGCCGCTTCGGCGAACGGCTTGCCGGCATCCCGCAACCGCGCGGCGTGATGCCAGGCGAGCCGAGCGGTGTGAACCCGCGCGCGCATCCGTGCCAGCGTGAACTGGGCATTCTGGCGCGTGCTCAACGCAGCGCCGAAGATCGTGCGGCTCTTCGCGTAGTCCACCGCCGCCTCCAGGCAGCCCTCCGCCGCCCCCGTCGAGAGAGCTGCGATCGCGATGCGGCCTTCGTCGAGGATGCTCAGGAAGCTGCGGAAGCCGCTCCCCCGTGTGCCGAGCAGGTTCGAGGCGGGCACCCGCGCCCCGTCGAAAGTCAGCGGATGCGTGTCGGAGGCGTTCCAGCCCACCTTGTCGTAGGGGGCCTCGACCGTGAATCCCGGGGTGCCGTTGGGCACGATGATCGTCGAGATCTCCTTGCGACCGTCCTCGTTCCCGGTCACCGCGGTGACCGTGACGAAGCGCGTGATCGGGGTACCGGAGTTGGTGATGAACTGCTTGGAGCCGTCGATCACCCACTCGTCGCCGTCGAGTCGGGCCGTGGTCCTGGTCGCGCCGGCGTCGCTGCCCGCCTCCGGCTCGGTGAGGCCGAAGCCCGCCAGCGCCCGTCCGGCGAGCAGATCGGGCAGCAGTTCCTGGCGCTGCTCCTCGGTGCCGAAGCGGAAGATCGGCATGGCGCCGAGGCTGACCCCTGCTTCGAGCGTGATCGCGATGGACTGATCCACGCGGCCGAGCGCCTCGATCGCGATGCCGAGCGCCATGTAGTCGCCGCCCTGTCCGCCGTACTCCTCGGGAAACGGCAGGCCGAACAGACCGAGATCGCCCATCTGCGCCACGACGTCCATCGAGAGCGTATGGGTGCGGTCGGCCTCATAGGCCTGCGGCGCGACGACCGTGTCTGCGAACTCCCGCACCATGGCGGCGAGCTCGCGCTCCTCCTCGGTCAGATCTTCCATGCTCAGCTCTCCTCCGTCATCACACGGGCGACCGGTTGGTCGCGCCGCACCTGATCGCCCACCGCGACCAGCAGGTGCACCACACCGTCGTGCGGTGCGAGCACCGGGTGCTCCATCTTCATCGCCTCGATCGAGACGAGAGGGTCGCCGGCGGAGACCCTCTCCCCGTCCGCGGCGTGAACCGCCACGACGCTGCCCGGCATCGGGGCCCGTCCCTCCGGTTCCGTCGCCCCGGATCCCGCCTCGCGCGCCGACAGCCGACGCCGCATCCGCTGCCTTCTGTCGAGGGGACGCAGGCGGACCGTGTGTCCGTCCTCGGCCACCCAGACCGCGCCGTCGCCGTCGACAGCGGCACGCACGGAGACTCGAGATCGTGCGGACGGGGCCTCGTGGAGCTCGACCTCTTCATCGTCATCCGTGAGCGCCACGAACGGGGCGACCACCGTGTTCTCCGCTCCCAGGCGCCATCCCGGCAGCTCTCGCCACAGAGGGCTGGTCCGCACCGGCGCGCGGAGCTCCGAGATGGCATCCTTCGCGGCAGCGAGCTGTGCGGTCGACGGCGTCTGCGCGTCGAGGGGAAGCAGGGTCTCGATGAGTCCCGTGTCGAGATCCCCCGCGATCACGCGCGCGTCCCGGCAGAGAGTTCGCAGGAACGCGATGTTGGTCTCGACGCCCAGCACGACCGTGCGTGCGAGCGCCTCGTCGAGCCGCGCGAGTGCCGTGGCACGGTCGTCCGCGAAGGCGATCACCTTCGCGATCATCGGATCGTAGAACCCGGTCACCTCGCTTCCGGTCTCGATCGCCGCGTCGACGCGCACACCGACGGGCGGTTCGAACAACAGCACCTTCCCGGTGGAGGGGAGGAAGCCGCGCTCGGGCGATTCCGCATACACGCGCGCCTCCACAGCGTGACCGCGCAGACGCGGCGAGACATCCAGCGGAAGCCCATCGGCCGCGCGGAGTTGAAGGGCGACGAGATCGAGTCCGGTGACCTCCTCGGTGACCGGATGCTCCACCTGGAGGCGGGTGTTCATCTCGATGAAGAACACCTCGTCCGGCGCATCGGCGTCGATGAGGAACTCGACCGTGCCGGCCCCGATGTATTCGACGCTCTCAGCCGCCAGCACGGCGGCTGCGAGCAGTCGCTCCCGGGTGTGCGGGGGGATGCCTGCCGACGGCGCCTCCTCGACGACCTTCTGGTGCCGTCGCTGCAGCGTGCACTCCCGCTCCCCGAGCGCGATGACCGTACCGTGCGCGTCTCCGAAGACCTGCACCTCGATGTGCCGCGGACGTCTGATCAGGCGTTCGAGGATGAGCGCATCATCGCCGAACGCCGCGGCCGCCACGCGCCGGGCCGAGGCGAGCGCAGAGCGCAGCCCCGTCGAGTCGGCGACGACCTCCATGCCCTTGCCGCCTCCGCCGGCGCTGGGCTTGACCAGCAGTGGGTATCCGACGTTCTCCGCCTCTTCGGCGATCTCGACGTCGGACAGGCCTTTGGCGTCGAAACCGGGGACGACCGGAACGCCGAAACGCAGGACGTGCTCGCGAGCGCGTGCCTTGTCGCCCATGATCTGCAGGGCCTCCACCGACGGGCCGATGAAGACGATGCCGCTCTCAGCGCAGGCCTCGGCGAGTCCGACGCTCTCGGAGAGGAATCCGTAGCCGGGGTGGATGGCTTGCGCGCCGCTGCGCCGAGCCGCCGCGATGACGGCATCGATGTCGAGGTACGACTCCGCAGCCGGTGCCGGGCCGATTCTCACGGCGACATCGGCCTCTCGCACGTGGGGTGCCGCGACGTCGGCGTCGCTGTAGACGGCGACGCTGCGGATGCCGAGCGTGCGCAGGGTGCGGATCACCCGTCGGGCGATCTCCCCGCGGTTGGCGACGAGAACGGTGTGGAAGGAGACGGTGTTCGACGACGACGTCGTGGTCATGGACAAGACACTCACATCCGGAAGACGCCGAAGCGCGGTTCGGGCAGCGGGCTGCGGGAGATGACGTCGAGGGAGAGCCCCAGGAGGTCGCGGGTCTGTGCAGGGTCGACGATCCCGTCGTCCCAGAGTCGGGCTGTGGCGTAATAGGGCTCGCCCTGGTGTTCGTACTGCTCACGGATCGGAGCCTCGAACGCCGCACGGTCCTCGCCGCTCCAGGCATCGCCGCGCGCGGTCAGCTGATCCTCCTTGACGGTGGCGAGCACCGACGCCGCCTGCGCGCCGCCCATCACGGAGATGCGGCTCGCAGGCCACGTCCACAGAAAGCGGGGCGAGTAGGCACGGCCGCACATGGAGTAGTTGCCGGCCCCGAAAGAACCGCCGATGATGACCGTGAGCTTCGGCACCCGTGTGCTTGCGACCGCAGTGACCATCTTCGCGCCGTCCTTCGCGATGCCTCCGGCCTCGGCGTCGGAGCCGACCATGAACCCGGTGATGTTCTGCAGGAACAACAACGGGATCCCGCGCTGATCGCACAGCTCGATGAAGTGGGCGCCCTTGAGCGCGGACTCGCTGAACAGCACGCCGTTGTTCGCGACGATGCCGATGGGATGACCATGGAGTCGGGCGAAACCGGTGACCAGGGTCGTGCCGTACTCGGGCTTGAACTCGAGGAACGTGTCGCCGTCGACGAGGCGTGAGATGACCTCGTGCACGTCGTACGCGGCATTCACGTCGACGGGAACCGCGTCGTAGAGGCTGGAGGACTCGGACGGCGGTCGGCTGGGCGCCACGTCCCAGGCCGGAGCTGCGGGTGCGGGGAGCGTGGCGACGATATCGCGCAGGATCTCGAGGGCGTGCTCGTCGTCTTCCGCGAGATGGTCGACCACACCGCTGCGTCGTGCGTGCAGTTCTCCCCCGCCCAGTTCCTCTGCGGTCACGATCTCGCCGATCGCGGCCTTCACCAGGGGCGGCCCCCCGAGGAAGATCGTTCCCTGGCCGCGGACGATCACGGTCTCGTCGCTCATGGCGGGGACGTAGGCGCCACCCGCCGTGCAGGAACCGAGAACTGCGGCGAGCTGAGGGATCCCTTCGGCGGACATACGCGCCTGGTTGAAGAAGATCCGGCCGAAATGCTCCCGATCCGGGAAGACCTCGTCCTGCTTCGGGAGGAAGGCGCCTCCCGAGTCGACCAGGTACAGACAAGGCAGGCGATTCTCGAGGGCGATCTCCTGCGCACGCAGATGCTTCTTGACCGTGAGGGGGTAGTACGTGCCGCCCTTCACCGTCGCGTCGTTGCAGACCACCATGACGTGGCGACCGTGGACGAGTCCGATCCCGGCGATCACCCCGGCACCGGGCGCCTCTCCCCCGTACAGGCCGTCGGCCGCGAGGGGGGCGACTTCCAGGAACGGGCTGCCTTCATCGAGCACCCGAGCGACGCGGTCCCGCGGGAGCAGTTTGCCGCGCGCGACGTGGCGTTCGCGGGACGCCTCCGGTCCGCCGCGAGCCGCGGTCGCGAGGCGGTCTCGCAGGTCTTGCGCGAGAGACTCCTGGGTTGCCGGCATCGTGATGTCCTCCTCGACCCACGTCCGCGAGGGCGGGCCCTGGCGCGGTGCATGCACTTTCGGTTAGTGTTCACTAACCCGTTGATTCAGGTTAGCGAGGATTAACTGAGATGACAAGCCCGGTCACCGCCCGAGACCGCGCCAAGGCTGAACGGTCGGATGCGATCCTGCACGCTGCCGCGCGTCTCTTCGCCGCGCGTGGATACAGCGGCGTGAGCCTGGAGGACATCGGGGCTGCCGTCGGCGTATCCGGACCGGCCGTCTACCGTCACTTCGCCGGCAAGCAGGCACTGCTCGGGGCCGTGCTCGTCAAGGTGAGTCAGGATCTGATCCGCGGTGGACGGCAGGTCTCCGAGGAAACTCCGACCCCCGACGAGCGGATGCGTGCGCTGATCGGCTTCCATGTCGAGTTCGCGCTGGGCAATGCCGAGGTCATCCAGGTGCAGGACCGTGATGTCGCGTTCCTCTCCGAGACGGACCGGGCCGAGGTCCGCCGCCTCCAGCGCGCGTACATCGAGTTGTGGATGGCAGCCTTGTCGCCGTTGCATGGGACGCCGGGCGGCGGCGCGGATCAGGATGAGCTGCGGTTGCGCGTGCAGGCATGCTTCGGGCTCATCAACTCGACTCCGCACAGCACCCGTGCCGCCGCCAGGCGGCATTCCGCCACCGCGACCGTACTGATCGCGATGGCGGACGCGGCTCTGCGCGCGACTACCTGAGCAGCATCGCCCGTCCGGGCTCTTCGAGGATGTCGGCGACATCCTTGAGGAAGCTCGCCCCCTCGGCTCCGTCGACCAGACGGTGATCGAACGAGAGGCTGAGGGTCATCATCTGCCGCAGGGCGATCTCGCCGTGGTGCTCCCACGGCTGACGCCGCACTGCTCCGACGGCCAGGATCCCGGATTGCCCCGGGGGCAGGATGGGTGTGCCGGCATCGACGCCGAAGACTCCGATGTTCGAGATCGAGAACGTGCCGCCTGCGAGTTCCGCCGGCGAGGTCTTCCCCGCACGGGCCACCTCGGCCAGCGACTTCACGGCATCCGCGAGACCGACGAGGGTCAACTGCTCCGCATCACGGATCATCGGGACGATGAGGCCCCGATCCGTCGCGGCGGCGATCCCCAGGTCGACGTAGTTGTGCTGGACGATCTCCCCGGCGGCCTCGTCCCAACGCGAGTTGAGCCCGGGCGTGCGGCTCAGAGCGAGACAGACGGCCTTCGCGACCACCGCGAGCGGGCCGATCCGGTGTGCGCTGAGGGCGCGATCGTCGCGAAGACTCGACAACAGGTCCATCGTCGCGGTCACGTCGACCGTGTGGAAGACCGTGACATGGGGGGCCGTGAACGCGCTCTGCACCATCGCCGCCGCCGTGTGCTTGCGCACGCCGCGGATGGGGATGCGGGTCTCTCGCTCCGCGTCTGTGAGCACTGACGCGTTCGACGGGGTGGGCGTCGACGACAGGTCGTCGGCACGCGGCGTGCGGTGGGCGATCCGCTCTGCGTATTCGTCGACGTCGCGGCGGGTGATGACTCGATCCCCCACGTCGGCGGCGACCAGCACGAGATCGATGCCGAGACGCTTGGCGTGAGCGCGCACGGGCGGGGTGGAGCGCGGCCGTTCGATGACCGCATCCACGGCTGCCGAGGGGGTGGCGTCATGCGGTGCGGCCTCGAGAACGGCTGTGTCGACCGGTGCCGGGGTGGCTCCGATGCGCCGTGCCCGTCGCGCAGGGCGGCCGGCGGTCGTGGGGGCGGCACCGTAGCCGACGAGGTTCGGCTGCGCCTTCTCCTCGGAATCCGACGCGGGCGCGGGCCCATCCTCGTCCTCCCCCACCACATCGAAGGCGATCAGCGGAGCACCGACGGCGACCGTCTGGCCGGCCTCGGCGTGCAGGGCCGATACCGTGCCCTCATAGGGCGAGGGCAGCTCGACGACCGCTTTCGCCGTCTCCACCTCCGCGAGAGTCTGGTTGAGCGAGACCGCGTCGCCGGGGGCGACGAGCCAGGTCACCACCTCGGCTTCGGTCAGTCCCTCTCCGAGGTCCGGAAGACGGAACTCCGCGATCATGCCCCTGCTCCCGTCAGACTGTTCGGCCGGTCCAGCACCCGGTCGACGGCATCGAGCAGCCGATCGAGATCGGGAAGGTGATACTTCTCGAGCTTTGCGGGCGGGTAGGGGACGTCGTGTCCGGTGACGCGCAACGGCGCCGACTCGAGGTACTCGAAGCAGCGCTCCGTGATGCTCGCGATCACCTCGGCTGCGACGCCGGCCTCGCGAGAGGCCTCGTGGGCGACGACCACGCGTCCCGTCTTGCGCACCGAGGCGGCGACCGAGTCGTAGTCCACCGGTGAGAGCGAGCGGAGGTCGATGACCTCGAGAGAGACGCCCTCGTCCGCTGCAGCGTCGGCCGCCTGAAGCGCCGTGGAGACCATCGCCCCGTAGGTGATCAGGGTCGCGTCGTTCCCGGTTCGCACGACGCGCGCGAGTCCCATGGGCGCTGCGTCCGCGAGCGGCGCCTCCAGGTCGACATCGCCCTTGTGGTGGTACAGGCGTTTCGGTTCGAAGAAGATCACCGGATCGTCGGAGGCGATCGCCTGTCGCAGGCTGCGGTACGCGTCCTCCGGGTTCGAGACCGCGATCACGCGCAGACCGGCCGTGTGCACGAAGTAGGCCTCCGGGGACTCCGAGTGATGCTCGGCGGCGCCGATGCCTCCTGCCCACGGGATGCGGATGGTGATCGGCATCTTCACCCGGCCCTGGGTGCGGTAGTGCAGCTTCGCGACCTGAGCGACGATCTGGTCGAACGCGGGGTACACGAAGCCGTCGAACTGGATCTCGACCACCGGCCGATAACCGCGGAACGCCAGGCCCACGGCTGTTCCGACGATGCCCGACTCCGCGAGCGGAGTGTCGATCACCCGCGCTGCGCCGAACTCGTCGAGCAGCCCGTCGGTGATGCGGAAGACGCCACCGAGTTTCCCGATGTCCTCTCCGAGCAGCACCACCTTGTCGTCGTCGCGCATCGCCTGACGCAGTCCCGCGCCGAGCGCCTTTCCGAGGGTCAGTTCGGTCATGCGCCGGCCTCGCCCTCGAAGGAGGCGAGGTACGCGGCGTACTCACCACGCTGACGCTCGAGCCCGGTGTGCGGTTCGGCGTAGACGCCGTCGAAGACCGCGAGGGGCGGGCGCGTGACCATGCCGAGGCATGCGGCGCGCATCTCCTTCGCCACCGCGTCTGCTGCCGCCTGGGTCTCGGCGAGGTGCTCGTCGGTCAGATCTCCCGTGGCGCGCAGATGGGCTTCCAGCCGTGCGATCGGATCGCGTCGGCGCCAGGATTCGAGTTCGTCCTGGTCACGGTAGCGCGTCGGGTCATCGGCCGTGGTGTGCGGCCCCATTCGATACGTGACCGCCTCGATGTAGGCGGGCCCCTTGCCGGCACGTGCATGATCGAGGGCCCAGCGCATGGCAGCCATGCAGGCGAGCACATCGTTGCCGTCGACGCGGACGCTGGGGATACCGAACCCCGGAGCCCGCCCGGCGATCGGATACTGCGACTGCACGGAGACGGGCTCCGAGATCGCCCAGTGGTTGTTCTGGCAGACGAAGACCACGGGGGCCTGGTACGAGGCGGCGAAGATCATCGCCTCGTTGACATCGCCCTGACTGGTGGCACCGTCGCCGAAGTACGTGACCGCGACTTCCTTGGCGCCATCGTGCTGGATGCCCAAGGCATAGCCGACGGCGTGCAGTGTCTGGGCACCGATGATGATCTGCAAGGGCGCGACCCCGAGTGCGGCCGGATCGTACGCGGCGCCCTCCTCGCCGCGCCACATGCGCACATAGTCGCCCGGCTGGGCGCCGCGCGCGTAGATGACCCCGGTCTCCCGGTAGCTCGGGAACACGTAGTCCTCCGGCGCGATGGCGCGTGCCGTGCCGATCTGGGTCGCCTCCTGCCCCTGGCAGGGGGCCCAGAGGCCGAGCTGTCCCTGGCGCTGCAGGGCGACGCCTTCGGCGTCGATCCGCCGGAGGATGACCATGTCCCGCAGCAGCGAACGCAGTTGCGCACTGTCGACGTCGGCGACGAAAGGATCCAGCCGAGGGTTCGCGATGCGACTGCCGTCCGGATTCAGGATGCGCTCCGAGAGCTCCAGATCCTGGGCGGTGTCTGCGATGGGGGTGATCTGCGGTGACATCGTCGTCCTCCTCGTCCTCGGCGGCCCTCGTGAGGCTCCGCGCACTGATGCCAGCGTCATCACCGGCATGGTCTGAGAGTACGTCTGCTCAACACCTCGCTCAAGCATTCTGAAAGGGCTTGAGCATGTTGCTCAATTTGGCACGGAAGGCTCCTGCTAAGGTTTGGCACTATGCCAGGACTGGACCGCATCGATCTCGAGCTTCTCGCCGCACTCGCTGACGACCCGAGGACCACGATCGTCGCGCTCGCGGAGAGCCTGGGCCTGTCCCGCAACACGATCCAGGCGCGGATGGCACGTCTCGAGCAGAGCGGGATCTTCCTGTCCTACGAGAGGTCGTTCTCGCCTGACGTGCTCGGATTCCCGTTGCAGGCGTTCGTGAGCATCGGCGTCCGCCAGACGGAGCTTCCTCGCATCATCAACGAACTCGCCCGGATTCCCGAAGTCGTGCAGGCGCATGGGCTCAGCGGATCGATCGATCTGCTCGCACGCGTGGCCTGTCGCGACGCGCGTCACCTCTTCGACACCGACGCGCGCATCCTGTCGATCGAGGGAGTGGAACGCACCGAGACCTCACTCGCCATGGGCGAGGTGATCCCGTTCCGTGTGGCCGGCCTCATCGGCCTCGCACGACGGGAATCCTGAGGAAGCGCCGGATCGCCCCTGCGGCCTCCGCCGGCGTCTCGTAGTGGATCAGATGCCCGACGTGGGCGATCTCGACCAACCCGGCGTCCGGGAAGAGCGTCGCCAGCTTCCGCTCCGCTTCGATCGGCGTGATGTCGTCGCGTTCAGCTGCCACCAAGAGCGTCGGAACGTCGATGTCGGGCGCGAACTCGCGGACGTCGTGCGAGACGCTCGCGACGAAGGCATCGCGGAGCACATCACGATCGGAGAACCGGGAGAAGTAGGTGTCATGCTGGTCGTGGATGAACCGCCGGAGCTCGGGGTCCTTCGTCTTGGCCATCGTGATGCTCATGACCCGCACGATGATCCGATTGCGCAGCAGCGCGGTTCCGAGATTCTCCGGGAGCCGGGCGCCGAGGGCGTAGTAGAACACGGCCAGGCGCGTCATGAGCCCCTTGGGTCCCTCGAGCGCGGGGGCACCGATGGGGTTCACGAGGATCAGGCGCGGAGTCTGCAATCCGCGGGCCACCGCCGCGGCCGTCACGATCGACCCGAAGGAGTGGCCGAGGATGACCGCGCCGGGTGCGACCTCGGTGGCGAAGTCGGTGAGCCATCCGGCGTACTCGTCGAGATCGTGACGGCGTCCCGGCAGCGGGGCCGACTCGCCGAAGCCCGGAAGGTCGGGCGCGATCACCCGCACCTCGGGGAGGTATGCGAGCACCGGTTCGAGGCCATGGTGCTCGCCCCGGAAGCCGTGCACCGCGACGACGGTCGTCCCGGCGTCTTCGGGTCCATACGCCCAGTACGCCGTGGTCGCCCCGCGCACCTCGACCTCGTGGCGTTGCACGGGCAGACGACGAAGACGGTCCGCATACGGGGAAGGCACGGTCATCCTCAGAGTCTACGAGTCGCCGTGCGCCTTCTCCTGAATGTCCGCGGCCGACCATAGCGTGAAGCCATGCCAGTCGGTCCCCCGCTTCCTGCCTGGCTCACCCGTGTCGGGGTGTTCGATCTGGAAACGACCGGAGTCGACGTCGAGTCGGACCGCGTGGTGACCGCCTACGTCGGCATCCTCGACGCCGATGGCAGACAGGTCGCGGCCCGTTCGTGGCTTGCGGACCCCGGTGTGCCGATCCCCGACGGCGCAACCGCGGTGCACGGGATCACGACAGCGCACGCGCGCGCCCACGGGCGGCCCGTCCCTGAGGTGGTCGCCGAAGTGACTGCTGCCCTGCGGTCCCTGTTCCGGCAGGGTGTGCCGGTCGTCGCATACAACGCGTCGTTCGACTTCTCGCTGCTCGCCTGCGAAGCCGCTCGGCACGGGGTCGACCCGCTCACCGACCCCGCACCGGTGATCGATCCGCTCGTCATCGACAAGGCGTATGACCGCTACCGGCGCGGTCGACGCACGCTCGAGGTGGTCGCGGCGCACTACGCCGTCCCGTTGGAGGGCGCCCACGAAGCGTCTGCGGATGCGATCGCCGCCGGGCGCGTGGCGCAGGCGCTCGCCCGTCAGTTCCGTCTCCCCGAGAATCCGGTACAGCTCCACACGCACCAGATCGGCTGGGCCCGCTCGCAGGCAGCCAACCTCACCGAGTACTTCGTGAGCATCGGACGTCTGGAACCCGATGACATGCTCGATGGACGCTGGCCGGTGCGGCACGCCGGCCCCATCGTGGAGTGACGTGCGTCGCTGCTCCTCGGCTCGGAATCAGGTGTCGTGGGATACGCTCCAGATGGTGCGCCCTCGAGTGGGATCAGGGCGCGAAGCACGAGGAGCAGCCCATGCAGTTCACGTCCGTCGATCTCGAACGGGTCGAGTCCACGTGGCAGCAGTTCGTTCCCTCGGCCTCTCTGCAGAATGCTGATCCGCGGAGCTTTCGATTCGACTGGCGATCCGAGGAACTCGAGACCGCGTCGTTCGTCGACTATCGCCTTTCCGCTCAGGTGCATTCGCGGGCCGAGCCGCAGGATCAGTTGCTCGTGTGCCGTGTGGACGCCCCGGACGCGCGCGTCTGGTCGGGGCGCGCTTCCTTGGACGCCGAGGCCGTCTGGATGTCGGACGGCACTGAGGTCGAGGCCAGATGGGACCGGTCGGCTCGCGTTCGCGCCATCGTTTTCGACCATCAGGCCGCGCAGAGCAGAGCGCGGCAGATCACGGGCGACGATCGGCGAGAGCTTCGCACGACCGGACTCGCGCCGCACTCCGTCATGGATTCCCAACGGTGGGAGCGGATGTTCGCCTACCTCGACCGGTCCCTGCGGGACGGGATCGCAGACGATCTGCTCGTCGCCGAGCTCGAACGCCATGCCCTGATGATCACGCTTTCGGCGTTCCCGACCACATTCTCCGAATCGCTGCGGCGCCCGGCGCAGCGCGCCGGTGCACCGGCGGCCGTTCGCCGAGCGCTCGCCTACATCGATGCGAACGCGCATCTGGCGATCACCATCGACGACGTCGCGGCCGCGTCCTACATCTCCACTCGCGGTCTGCAATACGCGTTCCGGCGCGCGCTCGATATCACGCCTGCGGATGCTCTGCGTCGGGCGCGCCTCGACGGCGCCCATCGTGATCTCCGCAACGGTCGGGGTCGCTCGGTCGGCGAGGTCGCTCGACGCTGGGGCTTCAGCAACTCCTCGCGGTTCGCTTCGGCCTACCGCGAGGCGTACGGGATGGCGCCTGCACTGCCATCGACCTGACAGGGAACGAATATTCTCTTCGCGTCGCTCGGCGGGTCGGGGGCGAGCGCGGGGCGTCGGAGCGATCTGCGGTTAGAGTTCGAGTGTCCCGGACCTCGGTCCTGCGAGCACGCCCCCGAGGAGAACCATGGTCCACGCGCGCCACCCCCACGAATCGTCCCCACGCTGATGGGAAGCCTCTACTACGGCGACGCGAAGACTCCCATCCACATCGATGACCGCGCGCTCGCGCATCTCAAAGTGGTCATCGCCACCAAGCTCCGTCGTAACGAGAGCTTCACCCTCTCGTGGCGGCACCCGGACGGCGATGCGCCCGGACGTTCCACCCTGTGGCTGCATCCCTCGATCCCGCTCCGCTTCGTCTTCCAGGACGCACAGACGCCGGAGCTGAGCAGAAGGTGGATCGAAGAGCTGGCTCATTCCGCGAGTTCGAGCGGTGGCATCACGCTCGTCGAGGAACATCTCGAGAGCGTCACCGCCGACTGACGGCGCCCGACACCCTCCGAGCTGGACGCCGTCAGCGGCTGGGCTCACACCGCTTCGTCGCCGCTGGTGCTCACGGAGCGACGCGTCGTCGGCTCTCCGGTGGCGGGATCGACGAAGGTGCGCGACACCGTCTCGGTGCGACGCCGACGTGCGAGCAGCACGATGCCGATGAGGAAGACGACGACGCCGGCCCCCATCAGGATGTAGCCGACCATGTCGAGGTCGACCCAGGGAACGTCGACGTTGATTGCGAAGACGAGGATCGCCCCGATCACGAAGAGCGCGATTCCGCTGCCGATGCTCATGGTGCCTCCCGTTCTGCGGCGCGGTGCCGCACATCGAAAGCATGGCGTGGTGCGGCACCGCCGAGGAGGGGCTTGACATCCGCGCGCCCGTTCCCCTCCTCCCCTGTGTGCGGAGACCTCAGGCGGCGTCGGTCGCGGGCTGCTGCAGCCAGAGATCGGGGCCGAAGACCTCGTAGGCGATCCGCTCAGCGGGCACTCCTCGGCGCAGAAGGGTCGCTCTCGCGTTCCGCATGAACTCGAGGGGTCCGCACATGAACACGACCGCGTCTTCCGGCAGCTCCACATCGGTGAGGTCCATCCTGCCCGGAAGAGCGGGATGCAGGGTCGGGGCCCCGTCTGCGTCCTTCGCGTACCAGTTCTGTGCCCTGGCGTCGTCCATCGCGAGCACCTGACGACGAAGTGAGGGATACAGCGCGTGCGTGTCGTGGGCGCGGTCCGCATGGAAGAGCCGCACAGTGCGGCCGGGAGAACGTCGCGACAGGTCCTCGACGATCGCAGCGATCGGAGTGATGCCGATACCCGCCGACACCAGGATCAGCGGGTGCTCGTCGTCGTCGAGCACGACATCGCCTGCCGGCTGCGATACGTCGAGCACTGTTCCGGGATGCGCGTGCTCATGCAGCCAGGTCGACACCAGGCCGTCGGGCAGGCCGCCCTCACCGCGTACCCGCTTCACCGTCACCCGCAGCGAATCGCCTCGCGGCCCGGAGGAGATCGTGCATTGGCGCGGCTGTCGGGAGCCATCCGGCAGGTCGACGGCGATGGCGACGTACTGGCCGGTGCGGTGCGAGGCCACTGCCCCCTCCACGGGAGCGAGGAGCAGGGAGATGACGTCGTCGGACTCCACCACGCGCTCCACGACGCGGTATGTGCGCCACGGCTGCTCGGGATCGGTTCCGCCCTGCGCATAGAGCTTCGCCTCCTCCGCGATGAGCGAGCAGCCGAAGAGCCAGTAGACCTCGTCCCAGGCGGCTCTGACCTCGGGGGTGACGGCATCGCCCAGGACCGTCTGGACAGCGTCGAGGAGGTGGTGCCCGACGATCGTGTACTGGCGTGCCTGTATGCCCAGGGAGACGTGCTTGTGAGCGATCCGGCGCATGACGGGCGTGAAATCGGGGGCCTCGGGGTCGATGAGGTGGACGGCGAACGCAACCACCGATGCGGCCAGCGCCTTGGGCTGCTCGCCTATCGCCTGGTTTGCACGATTGAACACACGGAGCAGTTCCGGATGTGCGGCGAACATCTCGCGGTAGAACAGCGTCGTGATCTCGTCCGCATGCTGCGCGACGACTCCCGCGGTCGCACGCACGACCGCCTCGGACTCCGTTGAGAGTTTCATGACTTCCCTTCTCTTCATCGTCATGGTTCTCCCACCCTTTCCCGCGGCGAGGGTACGCGCCGGGTCTTTCACCGGGTTATTTCCGGTGGAAAGGAGTCCAGGACTGTTCGCGCCCGCCTATCCTCGCCACATGCCCCGTCGCGCCCATGACTTCCGAGGACTCACTCAGCCGCGTCGACTCCAGCTGCTGCACGCCATACAACAGGCGCCCGGCCGGCGCGCCGGCGCGCTCGCCGAGGAGAGCGGCATCCCGCTGAACACCGTCCGGGATCATCTGCGGGTGTTGGAGGACGAGGGGCTGATCCGCAGTGAGACACGAAGGTCCGGCGGTCGAGGGCGTCCGTCCGTCGTCTTCCATCCTGTGCGCGACGTGACATCGAACACCGTCACGCGCTCGCGCGTCGACGGGGCGAGCGAGCGGGGGCGGATGCTCCGAGCCGTGACGGACGATGCCCCGACTGCGCTCGAGGAGGACGCCCTGCGTCAGGTCGACGTCCTCTACGAACACCTCGACGACGCCGGTCTGGACCCCGTCGTCGATGAAGCGGCGCTGCGCTTCGACTTGGCTCCGTGCCGCTATCAAGGGCTGTTGGCGGAAGATCAGGCGCTCGTCTGCGACGTTCACGCCCAGCTCGTCCGCGACGTGCTCCAGCTCAGCGACGGGCCGCTCGAGATGCAGCGGTTGGATCCGTTCGTCTCGCCGCGGCAATGCCGGCTGTTGCTCGGGCGGAGGGAACCCGGGAGCGGTCGTGGCTGAGGAGTAGGGCGGGCGGGACTTGAACCCGCGATCGTTGGGTTATGAGCCCACTGCCTTAACCAGCTTGGCCACCGCCCCGTACTCCTCCCAGCCTAGCGGCCGGGGCCGTCAGGCCGAGGTAGCCGATGAGTGCGTCTGCGAGTGCCCCAGATAGATGTCGGCGTTGGCGATGAGTCCCGCACGCTCCTCGTCACTGAGTGCCCGACGCACCTTCGCGGGAACACCGGCGACGAGGGAACCGGCGGGGATCTCCGTCCCGCCGAGTACGACGGCGCCTCCGGCGACGAGGCAGCCTTCACCGATCACCGCACCGCTGAGGATCACCGATCCCATGCCGACCAGCGTGCCGTCGCCGATCGTGCAGCCATGGACGACCGCATTGTGTCCGACCGATACCTTGGCACCGATCACGACCGGGTGTCCGGCATCCACATGCACCGAGACGTTGTCCTGCACGTTCGAGCCGGGACCGATGACGATCCCGGCCGAGTCGCCACGAAGCACGGCGTTGTACCAGACGCTGGAACCGGCGGCGAGGGAGACTTCACCGATGATGCGCGCCCCGTCTGCGACGAAAGCCGTCGCGTCGATCGACGGTGTGCTGTTCGGCAGGGCGAGGACAGAGGCTCCGGACGCGATGCTCATGAGGCGAGACTACCCTCACTTCCCCGGAATCACGCGGAAGTGAGCCGAGCCTCAGCTTGCTTGCGGAATGTATGAGGCTGAGTAGCGTTGTCTTCATCAGATACGAGAACCCGTTCCAGAGGAGCACAAGATGAGCAAGGCACAGACCGTTTCCACCACCGCCATCGACCCGACCGTGGCTGCAGGGGCGGCCCAGTTCCTCTCCCCTGTCGTGCTCGGCCTCCAGGCGCTGACGATCAACGGCAAGCAGGCACACTGGCATGTCCGCGGCGCCAACTTCATCGGCGTCCACGAGTTGCTCGACACGATCGTCGCCCACGCCGGTGACTTCGCAGACACCGCCGCAGAGCGGATCGTCGCGCTCGGTCTGCCGATCGACGCTCGCGTCAACGCAGTCGCCGACAAGGCGGGAACCACCTCCGTCGCCGCCGGCTTCGCCCAGTCGGACGAACTGATCCGCGCCGTCATCTCTGACATCGACGCGATCCTCATCGACGTCAAGGCCGCCGTCGACGGCCTCGACGAGGTCGACCTCACCAGCCAGGACGTCGCGATCGAGATCCAGCGCGGCCTCGAGAAGGACCGCTGGTTCCTGGTCTCGCACATCGCCGCCTGATCTGATCGGCACAGCAAGGGGCGATCCTCGGTTCTCCGAGGATCGCCCATTCTTCGTGCGCGCTTCGTGCGTGCGGAAGATCAGCCGATGTGGGTGACGTATCCGGCCAGAATCGTGGAGCGAATGGGCATGGATCGCAGGTCCGCCCCTGTCGCCGTGCGAGGATCTGCAGCGCAGAGGGCGATGTCGGCGGGCTCGCCCGGACGCACCGACGAACGCACGCTCGCCTCGAGCGCCTGGTCGATCGTGATCCGTTCTTCCGGATGCCAGGGTTCCCGCGCGTCGTCCGTGCGCGATACCGCAGCCGCGATGGCCTGCCACGGGTCGAGCTCGGCGACGGGTGCATCGGATCCGAAACGCAGGTGCACGCCGGCATCGCGCAGCGATGCCAGCGGATAGCCGATCGCGGTCTGCTCCGCCCAGTGGCGATCCACCAGATCACGGTCGTCCACGGCGTGCTGCGGCTGGACGCTGGCGACCACCCCGAGGCGCGCGAACCGCGCGAGATCGCTGTGTCGGACGAGTTGCACATGTTCGATCGACCCGACGGCGCCCGTGGTGGTGAAGGCGTCGAGCGCCGAGGTGATCGCCCGGTCGCCGATCGCATGCACGGCCACGCCCAGACCAGCGCCTGTCGCCCGGGTCAGGAGCGCGACGAGTTCATCGGAAGGCACGGTGAGCATCCCGAAGTTGTCGGGGTCACCGGGATAGGAGTGCGAGCAGGCGGCGGTTCGCGTGCCCAGCGAACCGTCGGTGATGATCTTCAGCGGCCCGACGTGGACCAGGCCTCTACCCGGTGTCGGAACGTCGTGCTCCTCGCGGAGTTCTCCCGTGCGCAACCCGGCGCCGATCGCACGGTCGAGGTCGAAGGGGTAGACCGCGAACTCGACACGGTGCCAGGCGAAGCCGGCCTGGACCCGTCGCGGCCAGGCTTCCGCACTCCACGCCATGTCGAAGTCGACCAGGCCGGTGATGCCGCGCGCGGCGGCCTGCTCTCCAGCGCGCATCATGGCGCGGTCGCCATGGGCGGCGTCGACCGCGTTGAGGCGCCGCGAGATCTCGAAGGCGTCGGTCTCGCGGAGCACACCATCGTCGCTCCGGAACCCCTCACGAGCGAGCGCCGCGGTGTTGAGCCAGACGCTGTGGACGTCGGCATTGATGAGGTAGGTCGGGATATCCCCGGTCGCCGCGTCCAGGAGGTCGAGTGAGGGCCGATCCGACCACATGGCGTCACGGAAACCGGTGCCGACACGACGTCCATCCGGCAACGGGGCCACACCGCTCATCGCCGCGGCGGCAGCGGCGGCGGATTCCAGGTGACCGAGCGGCGCTCGTTCCGATGCCAGAGCCCATTGCACCGTGTGCACGTGGTTGTCCCAGAGCCCCGGAACGGCCCAGGCGCCATCACCGCGGATGACCTCGCCCCGCGCCGGCAATGCACCGGTCGGCGCGATGTCGACGATGCGCCCGTCGGCGATGAAGATGTCCACGGGCTCGTCATCCATCAGGAATTCACGCCCGGGGCCCGCGATCCGCACGGCCGTGATGGTGTCGATCGCCGCTCCGCGTTCTGTCACTGCTGTCGTCCTCCTCGGCGCGCGTCCTGTGCGCGCCGCATCTCCGCGGCGAGAGCCGGGTTGGAATACGGTCCGTCGGTCGACAGCGCGGCGATCACCGTCTCGATCGTCTCCGGCGGCTTGTTCTGACTGAGTTTCCTCTTGGCGACGACGCGGGTCGGCGTCAACCGGAAGCCGACAGTCCCCGAAGCGAGCCGCTCGATGTATCCCGGGTCATTCGGACGCTCCCACATACGCCTCGGTTCGGGCATCCGCGATTCGAATCGCTCCACCAGCCGGTCGAGGACGACGAGGTTCTCTTCGTCCGTGAGGATCTCGGGCACGCCGGCCAGATGCACGGCGGTGTAGTTCCACGTCGGCACGGCGGCGACATCGCCGTACCAGCCCGGAGACACGTAACCGTGTGGACCCTGGAACACCGCGAGCATCTCTCGCCGGCCCATGCCGTGGATGAGATCGTCCGGACGGCCGACGTGCCCGACGACGGTCAGGTCGTCGCGCGATTCGTCGAGGAGAACGGCGTAGTGAGAGGCGACGAGTCCGTCATCGCCCGCGCTCATGATCGTCGCCCACGGATTCGCCTCGATCACTCGGCGGATCTCGGTCACGTCGGCCAGCGTGAAGCTGGGATTCTGTCGCATTCGATCAGCCTAGAACGGATGGCGGTGGCAGGTGCGTGGTCAGGCCTGACAACGGGGGCACCAGTAGAGCTTGCGCGCGCCGATCTCCTCGAGGGCGATCTCCGTCCCGCAGATGCGGCACGGAAGCCCCGCGCGGTGATACACCCAGTGGCGGTCGTCGCGGTTTGCCATCGCCGCTCGATAGTCCGCACCGGTGAGACCGTCCATCGTCATCATCTGCCCGGTCTCCACACCGACGGCGAGCAGCCGCACCCAATCGTTCCAGAGCGCACGCACGACGTCTTCGGGCACATCCCGACCAGGTGTGTGCGGATTCAGCCGCTGCCGGAACAGCATCTCGGCCCGGTACACGTTCCCGATGCCGCTCACGACCGACTGGTCCATGAGCAGGAGTGCGATGACCGTCGGCTTCTTCCGGACCGCCCGGACGAACCGTTCTTCGTTCTCGACCGGATCGCCGACGAGCGGATCGGGCCCCAGCTTGGCGACGGTGGCGAGCATCTCTTCGGGCGTCTGCAGCACACAGGCGGTCGGTCCTCGGAGGTCGGCTGCGGTGATGTCGGTCATCAGGCGAAGGCGCACCTGCCCGACGACAGGAGGAGGCCACTCCATCCCCTCGTCGGCGAGGCCCTTCGTCTGCTCCGACATGCGCACATGCACCCTGGTGCGTCGAGGGGCTCCGATCGACGCCAGCGAGTTCTCCCCCGCATCATCGAGGATCGGCTCGTCGAGGACGGTACCCCGCTGGTTGGTCTGGCCCATCCGCCCGTTCGCCGAGGCGATGGTCGGGTCGACGAGGATCTCGCCCGCGAAATCCCACGCCCCGTACAGACCGAGGTGCACGCGGAGCCACAGATCGCCTTCCGTCTCGAGGAACATCTGCTTGCCGACGGCCTGCACGCTCACCGCCGCGCGCCCGTCGAGGACAGCGGCACCTTCGGCGAACCGGCCCTGCGGGCTGGAGGCGCTCAGCGTCTTGCCGACGAAGTTGCGGTCGAACTGACGAGCGATCCGGTGGACGGAATGACCCTCGGGCATCTCAGGCCCGCGGGTCCGGGAGCAGGGAGCCGTCGCGTTCGAAGTCCGCGATCTGGCCGATGCGCCGCACGTGACGCTCGTCTCCGGAGAACGGCGTCTCGATGAAACGGTCGATGAACGAGGTGACCTCGTCGTAGGTGTGCTGTCGTGCGCCGATGGAGATCACGTTGGCGTCGTTGTGCTCGCGGGCCAGTTCTGCCGTCGAGAGGTTCCACACGAGTGCGGCACGGACGCCTTCCACCTTGTTCGCAGCGATCTGCTCGCCGTTTCCGGAACCTCCGAAGACCACACCCAGAGCTTCGACGCCCGCCCGCTGATCGGCGATGACCGCCTGAGCCGCGCGGATGCAGAACGCGGGGTAGTCGTCGACCGCGTCGTACTCGATCGGACCGTGATCGACGACCTCGTGTCCGGCTGCGCGCAGATGTCCCTGCAGCTGGGTGGAGAAGTCGAGGCCCGCGTGGTCGGTGGCGATGTGGATGCGCATGACTCCCATCCTAGAAGTGCGCGTGCATCACCGAGAGGTCACGGGGCGACACCGGCCGCGGCCGGCTTGAAGCCCGCGCGGATGTTCTCGCAGCACCCGGGACGGCACACGTCGAAACCGCCAGGAAGAGAGGTGACATGCGCGCGCTCCTCGTTGGGACGGCCCTGGAGACGTTCCTCGATCAGGTCGACGATGCCCGTCACGAACGCGGGCGACACGCCCGGGGTGGGAGTGCGCGTGAAGGAGAGACCTGCTTCCTCCGCCGCCTCCGCCGCCTCGGTGTCGAGATCCCACAGGACCTCCATGTGATCGCTCATGAAGCCCACTGGTACGACGGCGACGGCCTTGCGACCGCGCTCGGGCAGCTCGCCGATCACGTCGCACACATCGGGCTCGAGCCACGGCTGCGAGGCGGGGCCGGAACGGGACTGGTAGACGAGTTCCCAGGACACATCGGCGGATGCCGGAACGGTCTGCCGCACGCGGTCCATCACCCAGGCGGCGACGGCGAGATGCTGTGCGGCGTACGCACCGCCTTCGCCCCAGTCGATGTCCCGTGCACCGGAGCGCTCGGCATCGGCCGTCGGGATGCTGTGCGTCGAGAAGAGGATCTGGATGTCGGCTGCGGCGACACCCTCGGCGAGGAAGCCTTCGACAGCCTCCCGCACGCCGGTCTCGAACGCTTCGACGAACCCCGGGTGATCGTAGAAGGGACGGATCTTGTCGATCGTCACGGTCTCGCCCAGGCCCGTCTCCTCGAGGATGCGGGCGAAGTCCTCGCGATACTGACGGCAACTGGAGAACGAGCTGTATGCACTGGTGGCGAAAGCCAGGAGGGTGTTGTGACCGTTGCCCGACGCCTCGGTGACGACCTCTTCCAGGTACGGGGCCCAGTTGCGGTTCCCCCAGTAGACAGGGAGCGTGATGCCTCGCTCGACCAGGGCGTTCTCGAGCGCCTGCTTGAGCACACGGTTCTGCCCGTTGATCGGGCTCACTCCGCCGAAGTGACGATAGTGGTGTGCAACCTCTTCGAGTCGTTCGTCGGGGATGCCGCGCCCGCGCGTCACATTCCGGAGGAACGGGATCACGTCTTCCTGACCCTCCGGCCCGCCGAATCCGGCGAGAAGGATCGCGTCGTAGGCGACCGGCGTGGTCACGAAGGGCGCACCGCCGGAGGCAGCAGGCGAAGCAAAGGGAACGACATTCGGCTCGATCGCAGTCACCCCTCCATCCTCCCACCTCGGCGGAGTGCGGGAGTGCGCGCATTCACCGTTTCTATCCGTTTCCGTTCCTGCGCCGCTGCGAGAGGGCATCCGTCGCACTGGCGTAGGCTGTCAGGGTTGCCGTCGGCGCCAACTGCGCCCAGCCCCGGTGACATCCCCTCACCCCTGGGAGTACAGCTGTGCCTGGAGAGAACCTCACCCGCATCGAAGCGCAGGAGCGCCGCGACGTCGTCGACACTCAGTCCTATGAAGTCGCCCTCGATCTGACCAAGGGCGCCGAAGTGTTCGGCTCCCGCAGCGTGGTGCGCTTCACCGCGACACCGGAGGGCTTCACCTTCATCGACCTCATCGCCCGCGAGGTGCGCGAGATCTCGCTCAACGGCGAGCAGTTGGACCCGAACGAGGTCTTCGCCGACTCGCGCATCGCGCTCACCGGGCTGCAGGCCGAGAACGTCCTCGTCGTGGACGCCGACTGCGAATACACCAACACGGGAGAAGGACTGCACCGCTTCGTCGACCCCGTCGACGGGGAGGTCTACCTCTACTCCCAGTTCGAGGTGCCCGACACGCGCCGCGTGTTCGCGGTCTTCGAGCAGCCCGACCTCAAGGCGACGTTCCAGTTCACCGTGACGGCACCGGCCGCGTGGAAGGTCGTCTCCAACTCCCCCACGCCCGAGCCCATCGTGCACGACGACGACGTCACCGCCACCTGGGGCTTCGAGCCGACCCCGCGCATCTCGTCGTACATCACCGCACTCGTCGCCGGACCGTATGAATCGACCTTCTCGGAGCTGACGAGCGCCTCCGGCCGTGTCATCCCGCTGGGCGTGTACGGCCGCAAGAGCCTGTGGCAGCACCTCGACGCCGACTACATCTTCGACAAGACGCGCGAGGGCTTCGCCTACTTCGAGTCGAAGTTCGGCGTGCCGTACCCGTTCGCCAAGTACGACCAGCTCTTCGTGCCGGAGTTCAACGCCGGCGCCATGGAGAACGCGGGAGCGGTCACCTTCACCGAGACCTACGTCTTCCGCAGCAAGGTGACGGATGCTGTCAAGGAGCGCCGCGTCGTCACGATCCTGCACGAGCTCGCCCACATGTGGTTCGGTGACCTCGTCACCATGAAGTGGTGGAACGACCTCTGGCTGAACGAGTCGTTCGCTGAGTGGGCGTCGACCATCGCCACCGCCGAGGCCACCGAGTGGACCGAGGCGTGGACCACGTTCAACGCCATGGAGAAGACCTGGGCCTACCGCCAGGACCAGCTCCCATCCACTCACCCGATCGTCGCCGAGATCAACGACCTCGAAGACGTGCAGGTGAACTTCGACGGCATCACATACGCCAAGGGCGGTTCCGTCCTGAAGCAGCTCGCCGCCTGGGTCGGCATCGAGGCGTTCTTCGCGGGCGTGTCGCAGTACTTCCAGAAGCACTCCTGGGGCAACACCGAGCTGAGCGACCTGCTCTCCGAGCTGGAAGCCACCAGCGGCCGTGACCTCGGTTCCTGGTCGAAGAAGTGGCTGGAGACCGCCGGCGTGAACACGCTCGAGCCGGTCATCGCAGAGGACCACGATGGAAAGATCTCGCGCTTCGCGATCACGCAGACCGCGCCGGCGGACTACCCGACGATTCGTCCGCACCGGCTCGGAATCGGCTTCTACACGCTGACCGACGGTTCGCTCACGCGCACGCACTACCTCGAGGTCGACGTCGACGGCGACCGCACCGAGGTGCCCGAGCTGCAGGGTCTCGCCCGGCCCGACCTCGTGCTGCTCAACGACAACGATCTCGCCTACGCGAAGATCCGCCTCGACGAGAAGTCGCTCGCCACCGCGATCGCGCACCTCGCCGACATCCACGACCCGCTCGCCCGCTCGCTCGTCTGGGGTGCCGCGTGGGATCAGACCCGCGACGCCGAGACCGGCGCCTCGGAGTACCTCGACCTCGTGCTGGGGAACATCGGTCGCGAGACCGAGTCGACGACGGTGCGCACCACGCTCGCCCAGCTGCGCACTGCGGCGACGCTGTACGTCACGCCGGCCGACCGCGAGGCGGCGCGGCTGAAGATCGCCGACGGCCTGTGGAGTCTCGCGGAGTCCGCCGAGCCGGGCAGCGACAGCCAGCTGCAGTTCGTCACCGCCTTCGCCAACGCGCTGGTCACCCCGGAGCATGCCGGCATCATCGGGCGTCTGCGCTCCGGCGAGGACACTCTGCCCGGGCTCGAGATCGATGCCGACCTGAACTGGCAGCTCCTCGTGGGCCTCGCCACGATCGGCGCGACGGATGCCGCGACCATCGATGCCGCTCTCGCCGCGGACAACACCGCCAAGGGCGGGGAGTTCGCGGCACAGGCCCGCGCCTCTCTCCCGGACTCGGCGTCGAAGAAGGCCGCATGGGCGTCGCTCATCGAGCGCGATGACGCCCCGAACACGATCGTCCGCTCGGCGGCACTCGGCTTCACGCACCCGTCCGGAGCAGCGGTGCTGAGCGAGTTCGTCCCCGCGTACTTCGACATGCTGCTCCCCGTCTGGGAGTCGCGCACCTATCAGATCGCGCAGTACCTGATCGTCGGGCTCTTCCCGACGGCTCTGGCCGACATCGCCCTCCGCGACGCGACCCGCGGCTGGCTGGCCGCCCACCAGGACGCTGCACCGGCACTGCGCCGACTCGTGCTCGAGAATCTGGCCGATGTCGAACGGGCGCTCGCTGCGCAGGCGCGCGACGCCGAGGACTGATACCGGAGTACATCCGAAACGGAGACCATCTGTCTCGCCCTGGGAGTGTCCACACCACGACACGCCCCGGCTGAGGCAGATGGTCTCCGTTTTCGCGTGCGGCATCCACCACCCAGCCCGCACAGAGGCCCGATCGCTAGGATCGGTGGTGATGATGATCCCCTCCACGACAGACACTCCCCCCGACCCCGTGCCGCTTCCCGACTGGGTGACGGCGCTGCTCGGCTGGCTCGGAGCGGCCGGCATGAAGGTGCTCGCCGTCGCGATCATCATCGTGTCGTGCGTGGTGATCGGCCTCGTGCTTCGCGTCGTCATCCGGCGCGTGGTGCACCGCATCGTCGACAGCGCCAAGAACAAGGCGTCCGTCGACGACACACAGGCGCTCGAGCGCTCGCCACTTGCCGACATGCGACTGGTGCAGCGCACCCGCACCCTCGGTACGATCCTGCAGAACATCGTCAACGTGATGCTGGTCGTGATCGCGATCGTGCTCATCGTGAACGCCATCGACAACAGCCTGCTCGGTTCGCTCACCCTCCTCACCGCCGCCGTCGGTGCCGGCCTCGGTTTCGGCGCCCAGAACATCGTCAAGGATGTGCTCAACGGGATCTTCATCGTCGCGGAGGACCAGATCGGTATCGGCGATGTGGTCGACCTCGGTCTCGCGAGCGGTGTGGTCGAGTACGTCAGCGTGCGCATCACGCAGGTGCGCGACGTCAACGGAACCCTCTGGTACGTGCGCAACGGCGAGGTCACCCGCATCGGCAACATGTCACAGGGATGGGCACGCTCCATCATCGACATCGGGGTGCCGGCGGACTCGGACCTCGAACAGGTCGAGCACATCATGCTCGAGACCGCGCAAGGGCTGTCGAAAGATCCGAAGTGGCGCACCCGCATCATCGAGAAACCGGAGCTGTGGGGGCTCGAATCCATCGACGGCGATGCGCTCGTCGTCCGCATCGTCATCAAGGCCCGTGCGAACGCGAAGGACGACGTGGCCCAAGAGCTGCGTCGTCGCTTGCGTGCCGCGCTCCTCGAGAAGGAGATCGGCGTGCCCCGGATGGTCGATGTGGTGCCGACGGGGCTCGACGGCGCCCGTCGGGTACGAGGAGCGAACCCACCCAGGACCCGTCCGAACGCGGTCACGGGCGTGCCGATCATCCCCGATCGTGGGATCTGGCGCCGCAAGAAGCCGAATGATGACGGGAGCCCTCAGAAGTGACGTTCTACGACGAGATCGGCGGGCATGAGACCTTTCGGAAGATCGTCTCGGTGTTCTACCGCGAGGTCGCGCTCGACCCCGTGATGAAGCCGATGTACCCCGAGGAGGATCTCGGACCGGCGGAGGATCGGCTCCGGATGTTCCTCGAGCAGTACTGGGGAGGGCCGACGACCTATGGCGAGACGCGAGGGCACCCGCGACTCCGCATGCGACACATGCCCTTCCACATCGACGCCGATGCCCGCGATCGTTGGCTTCGTCACATGAGGACCGCGGTGGACGAGGCGCAGTTGTCTCCTCTGCACGAAACGACGCTGTGGGACTACCTGGAGCGCGCCGCCTATGCCATGGTGAACACACTCGAGCCTTCCGGCATCGGCGCCGGTCCCGGCGGCCGTCCCACGCTCGAGACCCGCTCACGTCAGGAATCAACGGAGAACTCATGACGACAACGCCCCTGTCCACAGACGTCCTGGTGATCGGATGGGGGTTGGCCGGCCTGGTGGCCGCCGCAGAAGCGCTCGCGGGTGGGAGACGCGTGATCGTCGTCGACCAGGAGCCACGCACGAACCTCGGTGGACAGGCGTGGTGGTCCTTCGGCGGTCTGTTCTTCATCGACTCCCCCGAGCAGCGGCGCTTCGGCATCAAGGACTCCCTGGAACTCGCCACTCAGGACTGGTTCGGAAACGCCGGCTTCGACCGGCCGGAGGACGAGTGGCCTCGCCGTTGGGCCGAGGCCTACCTGCAGTTCGCTGCCGGCGAGAAGCGCGCCTGGTTGCGAGAGCGCGGCGTCGGTTTCTTCCCGGTGGTGGGCTGGGCTGAGCGAGGAGGCTACGGCGCCATCGGTCCCGGCAACTCCGTCCCGCGGTTCCACATCACCTGGGGTACCGGTCCGGGGATCGTGGCCCCTTTCGCGGCGGCTGTCGAACAGGGCGAGCGGGAGGGACGGCTCACGGTCCTCCCCCGACACCGCGTGACGGAACTGCTCGCGGTGGACGGGACCGTCACCGGAGCGCGAGGCGACGTCCTCGCGACGAGCGGATCCAGCCGCGGTGTGCCGTCCTCCCGCGACGTCATCGGCGAGTTCGAGATCACGGCGACGGCGACCATCGTCTCGTCGGGCGGCATCGGAGGAAACCACGACCTCGTCCGCGCAGCCTGGCCGGCGCGCCTCGGTACCGCGCCGGAGCACATGCTCACCGGGGTACCGGCATACGTCGACGGATCGATGCACGGTGTGAGCGAAGCTGCCGGCGCCCGGCTGATCAACGGCGACCGGATGTGGCACTACGTCGAAGGCATCACGAACTGGGACCCGGTGTGGCCGTCACACGGCATCCGTATCCTCCCCGGCCCCTCCTCGCTCTGGCTCGACGCGACGGGTAAACGACTCCCTGTCCCCCTGTTTCCCGGATTCGACACCCTCGGAACGCTGGAGCACCTGCGCACGACCGGTCACGACCATTCCTGGTTCGTCACGTCACGCCAGATCGTCGAGAAGGAATTCGCACTTTCCGGCAGCGAGCAGAATCCCGATCTCACCGGCAAGGACGTCGGTCTCCTGGTGAGATCGCGCCTGGCCAAGGGACCGACCGGGCCTGTGCAGTCGTTTCTCGACGAGGGCGAGGACTTCATCGTGGAGAACGACCTGGAAACGCTGCTCGAACAGATGCAGCGGCATCCGGGCGGGGAGCTCCTCGACATCGACAACGTCCGGCGCGAGGTGCTCGCCCGCGACCGCGAGATGCAGAACGATTTCACGAAGGATGCGCAGATCGGGATGCTCCGATCGATGCGCAGCTACCGGGGCGACAAGCTGATCCGTACCGCTGCACCGCATCGTCTCCAGGATCCTGCGGCCGGACCGCTCGTCGCCGTGAAGCTGCACGTGCTCACGCGGAAGTCTCTGGGCGGAATCAACACCGACCTCGAGGGCCGCGCTCTGAACCCGGCCGGAGAGCCGATCCCGGGGCTCTATGCGGCAGGCGAGGCGAGCGGCTTCGGTGGCGGGGGCGTGCACGGCTACCGGGCCCTCGAAGGCACGTTCCTCGGCGGTTGCCTGTTCTCGGGACGGACGGCGGGGCGGGCAGCGGCACTCGCGGGCTGAGGCACGTTCCGAGAGCGCCGGTTCCAGCTTTCCGGATGATGCCGTTCCGGGGCTCCCTCCTGCCTGTTCGGGCTACCCCGAAGAAGTGTGTGCGTCACTCGAATCGCTCGATGTTCGTCCCTACTGTGGGCTCGTGCGCCTCCTCCCCGTTCTCGGTCTCCTGTCCGTTCTGATCCCGGGCACCGCGGTTCCCGCCGCCGCGACTTCCGCCCCACTCTCCTCCGACGCCACCGTGCAGGCCTACGTGGATGCGTTCGCGACACCGGGCATAGCTGCGGCGGTGGTCTCCGACGGAGGCGTCGAGCTGATCGTGCGCGGTCGGGATGGGGACGGGCGCACGATCACCCCGCACACGCTGTTTCGGATCGCTTCGATGAGCAAGTCGATGACGGCCACGGCGGTCATGCTGCTCGTTCAGGACAGCAAGATCGCGCTCGACGACCGGGTGATCGACACACTGCCGGAGTTCACCATGGCCGACGAGCGCTATGAGGAGGTCACGATACGGCAGCTGCTGTCGCACACCTCCGGACTCTCGCTGCGAACCAACCCCGAGTTCGCGCTCCCCGCACCACGGACGACCGAGGCGGTCGTGGCCGAGCTCCGCGATCGGCGGCTGGTGGCCGAGCCCGGCGCCCGATTCGAGTATCACAACACCAATTACTCGATCGCGGCGCGCGTCGTCGAAGTCGTCTCCGGCCAGTCGCTGGACGACTTCCTCCGGCAGCGCCTCTTCGTCCCGCTCGGCATGCTCGACACACGGAGCGTCGTTGCCTGCGATCAGGCGGTCGACCGACTCGCCCCCGGCTTCTCCGTCGTACTCGGACTCGCCTACGTCATGCCGGAGATGCCCGGACGCTGCGGGGGGAACGGAGGTGTGGTGTCTACGCTCGCCGACATGGTGCGGTGGCTTCGGTTCCAGCAGGGCGATGTCGGAGCGGGCGTCCTGGATCGCATACTGCTCGAGGAGCTCCATGCCTCTCAGCGGGGCGCGGAGTCCTACGCCCTCGGCTGGCAACGCGCCGCTCCGGGCGGAGGCGACGCCCCCGGCTTCGTCTCCCACGGCGGCACATTGGCCACGTTCACCGGTTCGATGGCATTCGCTCCCGAGACGGGCCGAGCGGCAGTGGTGCTGACGAACGGCGTCGGCTCCCCCGGCGAGCTGGTGCAGAACCTGATCGACGGTGCCGGCGGGGTGGCGACGAAGCCGTATGAGAATCCGCTGAACATCGTCAACGGGATCCTGTCGGCTCTCGCTGTGATCGCTCTGATCCTTCTCCTGGTGACCGCACTTCGTGCTCCGCGGTGGGCGGCGCGGAGACGCGCAGCGCGAAGACCACGCGTCTGGCTTCGTCTGGTCCCGCTGACGCTCGTCATCGTGGTGGGCCTGTTCGTCCCGCTCGCACCGGCATTGCTCGGAGGATCGGTCGAATGGCAGTACTGGGTATTCGACCTCTGGCTGTTCCCGCTCCTCGACGTTCTCGGGATCGTGCTCGTGCTGGGGGGAATCAGTGCTCTGGTGAGCAGGATCGTCGCGCTCCGAGTCGTGCCGGTCGCGTTACGGGGACGCCTGCGCGCTTCGCGTCAGTCGAGCACGCCGGTCTGACGCACGCTCGTGAGGCCAGAGGCGACCGGTCCCCGAGAGAGCACATGCCCGCGCCGGAAGGCGAGTCGCGTCCATCGCCCGGATCGAGTCACCGGTACCTGCTCCTCGCCGGAGATGAAACCCATCGCGTCCGCGGCGAAGGCGACCCCTCTCGGCAGACCCTCGAGCTCCTCGTCCGGCTCACCCCAGATCGCGGCACGCAGCGCCCGCACGGCTTCTTCTCCGGCGCCCGGCGTCGCGCCTCGGGCGACGGCGGAAATGCCCCACTGTGCTCGTCGGGCCAGCGTCGAGGCGTCGAGGACGACTGACCGTTCCCATGCACCGCGAGGCGGAGCGATGCCGGCCCAGGCCGGAGAGAGGCCCGTATCCGGGAGGGTCAGGCGATCGAGTCCGTCGGTCTGCGTGAGTTGGTCGACGACGACATCGCACTCGAGTTCGGGGTCGGCATGGACGATGCGCATCGCGAGGATCGTCGGCGTCTGATCGAACAGACCGTGTGGTGCCAGGGCCGCCGTCGTGAGCGCGAGGACTCCCCCCGTCGCCTGCAGTCGTACGCCCTCGTCGCTGATTCTGGCGGCTCGCCCCACGAATGTCAGAACGTCTTTCGCCGTGTCGGCGTCGGCGAGGAGAAGGTGATGCGGCACGCGTTCTAAACTACCAACGGAGCGGCGTCCCGGGGCGCGGAGAGGAATCCATGAGCGCGGAAGAACACGCCATCCAGACCGTCGAGCGACTGCTCGAGGTCCTCGATCTCGATTCGACCCAGGCACGGACCACCGAGGACATCTTTACCGGTTCGTCGCACCCGATGCCCAGCGGGCGGATCTACGGTGGACAGGTTCTCGCCCAGGCGCTCCTCGCTGCGGAACGCACTCTTCCCGAAGATCGGGCGGTGCACTCGATGCATGGATACTTCCTGCGCCCCGGCGATGCGAGTCAGGGCATCACGATCTCGGTCGACCGTATTCATGACGGGCGCTCATTCTCGACACGCCGTGCCCAGGCATACCAGAACGGCGTACCCATCTTCTCGATGATCGCCTCGTTCCAGGATGCGGATCCCGGCGTCGAGCATGCGTCGTCGATGCCCGAGGGCATCCCCGAGCCTGAGGCCCTCCAGCCGGACGAGGACCGTGTACAGGGACTCCCCGGCGGCACGGCGCGGATGCTGAGCGACCGAGCGGCTGATGTCCGCCATGTCGACTCGCCGATGTATCTGCCGAGCGACGATGCCCGCACACCGCAGCAGGCCGTGTGGATGCGCCTTCGCGCGCCGCTTCCGGACGACCAGCGTCTGCACCGCGCAGCGCTCGCCTACCTCAGCGACATGACGATCCAGGAGTCGATTCTTCGCGCCCACGGGGTCTATTGGGCGCTCCCCGGCCTCAAGGTCGCGAGTCTCGATCACGCGATGTGGTGGCACCGCCCTGCTCGCGTGGATGAGTGGCTGCTCTACGTACAGGAGTCCCCCAACGCCCGCGGAGGCCGCGGACTCGCCACCGGACGGATCTTCACACGCGACGGCACCCTGGTGGCGAGTGTCGCCCAGGAGATCATGATCAGGGTTCCCGACGGCCAGGACTGATTTATCCGCTCAGACGCTCGTCGTGCTGCGGGTCTGCCCGGGGGGCCGTGCTCTGGTGCACGCCGGCGGTACGTGTGGCGGTCAGCGGTGGCTGTACTCGATCGATTCGCCGACGTACGGATCCCACGCGTCGCGCATCTCCTGGGTGAGACGGGTGGGACGTCCGGTCTTCGCATCGACGAGCACGATGATCGCCGTGGAGCGGGCGTAGATCTGACGCGGCGCCGCCGTGGGATCGTTGTGCACCTCGTAGCAGACCTCGACGCTGGATCCGCCGAGCTTGCCGAACCACATCTGCACTTCGAGCGGTCGCCGCTGGTAGGGCACCGGCGCGAGGTACTCGATCTCCTGTCGCGCGATGAGGGTGAGGATCCCCTCATCGATACCCGAGTCGAGCACCGCGGTGGATGGTGCCTCTTCGCCGGGGCCTGCACGCCAGAACGCTCGCACACGAGCTTCCTCGAGCAGCTTCAGCATCGAGGTGTTGTTGACGTGGTTGAACGCATCCAGATCGCCCCAGCGGAGCTGGATCGGGATGTGCAGGCGGGGCCCCGGCGTCGCAGTCACGAGGTGCTCAGTCGCGCGTCAGCTTGCGGTGCGTCGAACGGTGCGGCTTTGCCGCATCGGCTCCGAGGCGTTCGATCTTGTTCTCCTCGTACGCCTCGAAGTTGCCCTCGAACCAGTACCACTGGTCCGGCTTCTCGTCGGTGCCCTCGTAGGCGAGGATGTGCGTGGCGATGCGGTCGAGGAACCACCGGTCGTGGGTGATGACCACGGCGCATCCGGGGAATTCGAGCAGAGCGTTCTCGAGCGAGCTGAGGGTCTCGACATCCAGGTCGTTCGTCGGCTCGTCGAGGAGCAGCAGGTTACCGCCCTCCTTGAGCGTCAGCGCGAGGTTCAGGCGGTTGCGTTCTCCACCGGAGAGCACCCCGGCCTTCTTCTGCTGGTCCGGCCCCTTGAAGCCGAACTTCGAGACGTACGCCCTGGACGGGATCTCGGTCTTGCCGACGGTGATGTAGTCGAGGCCGTCGGAGACGACTTCCCACAGCGTCTTGTTCGGGTCGATGTTGGAGCGCGACTGGTCGACGTAGCTGATCTTGACCGTCTCACCGATCTTCAGATCTCCGCCGTCCAGAGGCTCGAGGCCCACGATGGTCTTGAACAACGTCGTCTTTCCCACGCCGTTCGGACCGATGACGCCGACGATACCGTTCGGCGGCAGGCTGAAGCTCAGGCCGTCGATGAGCGAGCGCCCGTCGAAGCCCTTCTTCAGGTTCTTGGCCTCGATGACGACGCTTCCGAGTCGAGGACCGGCGGGAATCTGGATCTCCTCGAAATCCAGCTTCCTGGTGCGCTCGGCCTCGGATGCCATCTCCTCGTAGCGGGCGAGACGTGCCTTCGACTTCGTCTGGCGACCCTTCGCGCTGGAGCGCACCCACTCCAGCTCCTCCTTGAGGCGCTTGGCGAGCTTGGCGTCCTTCTTGCCCTGGATCTCGAGGCGCTCGCCCTTCTTCTCCAGGTACGTCGAGTAGTTGCCCTCGTAGCCGATCAGGCGACCGCGGTCGACCTCGGCGATCCACTCGGCCACGTGGTCGAGGAAGTACCGGTCGTGGGTGATCGCGATGACGGCACCCTTGTACGCCTGCAGGTGCTGCTCGAGCCACAGCACGCTCTCGGCGTCGAGGTGGTTGGTCGGCTCGTCGAGAAGCAGGAGATCGGGCTTCTGCAGGAGCAGCTTCGCCAGCGCCACTCGACGCTTCTCGCCACCGGAGAGAGGCGCGATCGCGGCGTCTCCCGGCGGGGTGCGGAGCGCATCCATGGCCTGGTCGAGCTGCGAGTCGAGGTCCCAGCCGTCGGCCGCGTCGATCTCTTCCTGGAGCGAACCCATCTCGGCGAGGAGTGCGTCGAAGTCGGCATCGGGATCGGCCATCAGCGCCGAGATCTCGTTGAAACGGTCGAGCTTCGCCTTGATCGCGATGCCGTCCTGGATGTTCTCGAGCACGGTCTTCGTCTCGTCGAGCTCCGGCTCCTGCATCAGGATGCCGACAGTGAACCCCGGGGAGAGCTTCGCCTCACCGTTCGACGGAGTGTCGAGACCCGCCATGATCTTGAGGATCGTCGACTTGCCCGCGCCGTTGGGACCGACCATGCCGATCTTGGCCCCGGGGAGGAACGCCATGGTCACGTCGTCGAGGATGAGCTTCTCGCCCACTGCCTTGCGCGCACGAACCATCGAGTAGATGTACTCAGCCACCGAAAACCGCTCCTTCTGTTGGCGTCGAAGATCGACACTCCAGCCTACCGGCCCCCTGGCGTGTCACCAGTCGATCGGACGTGTGGTGCCGACCAGGCATCGCCCTTCGGCGAGTTGCGGGAGGACCGCGGTGACGACCTGCCCGGTGGACGGGCCGACCTGGCCGACCAAGCACTCGTCTTGACCCCACCGCACCGAGAACTGCAGGCTCTCCGCCGGGTTGCCGACGGTGGTCTGATCCTGGGTCACCTGCATCGACTCGCGATCGAACCCTGCGCCGATCAGCGCGTCGATGTAGGCACGGCCGGAACCGCGCTGATCTGTCGCCCAGATGCCCTCCGCAGTCGCGGTGAACACCGGCAGGTTGTCCTCTGCGCTGCCGTCGGGAACGAGCACGGGAGCAGACGGCGCCGTCGAGTCCGCATCGGGAGTTGCCGAACTCGACGGAGACGCCGTCGGTGCAGGTTCCGGAACGCAGCCCGAGAGCAGAAGAGCAGAGACGGCCGTGACCGCCAGAACGCCGGCTGCACGCGCCGGTGAGGAGACCGATCGACGAAGCACGTGCCGAGTCTACGTCGCCTTCCTCCCGCCTCAGCGTGAACCGGCCGACGGCCGACACCCGACGCTCTCGGAATCCGGTGCGCGTCAGTCGCTCGCCGCTATCCTCGACGCCGGATCCGCCCACGAGAGGTCGAATGCCGCAGACTCCGACTCTGCGGCGTGTACAGGGGCTCCTTCCTCTGCAGAGTGAGCGCTCGGCGCGTCGGAGCTTGCCTCCGCGATCCCGGTCTGCGGCCGCGGCTGCGGTCGATACGCCGTGGTCCCCCACCGCAGATCGTGACCGATCGCCTCTGCTTCGACATCGACACTTGTGCCATGTTTGCCGTTGCTCTCCCAATTCCGGATCTTCAGCCGACCTGTCACGATCACCGCGTCACCCGTCCGCAGGGACGCCTTGGCGTTCTCGCCGAGCTGCCGGAACGCCGCCACCGAGTACCAGTTGGTCCCCGAGTCTGTCCAAGCCTGGGCGGCGGGGTCGAATCGTCGGTGGGTGCTGGCGAGACGGAAGTTGGTGACCGCCACACCTCCTGCGGTCTGCACCTGTGTCGGGTCGGTGGCGACTCTTCCCACGATGGTCAGCGTGTCGATCATGTTGCTCGTCCTCTCGTCTCCGGATCCCTTCCGGTCTTTCCAGCGTGCGCGGCCACGACGGAGGCGGGGAGCCCGAAACGCGAAGTCGGTGGAGAGACCGAGGCAATTGACCTCTGTGGAGAGAAACCCCCGATGAGGACGAGAGGACTGCGCGCGAGGGAATGTCGGTGGTCGGTCATATCTTCGAATCACGAAAGGAGCACCGATGTCCGACAGCATGATCACCTCTCTTCCCGAAGTCCCCTTCGCCACGCCTCGACTCTCGTCTCCGCGAGAGCATCTCGTCCGCGCAGCCGATCATCTCTGGAGGGTCCAGGACCAGAGAGAGCATGTCCTCGGACATCTGCGCATCGTCCCGGACCCGCTCGGTGTCCGGTACCGGGCGGAGAGGCTGCATCTCGCAACCGGCGTGTTCCGTGTGGTCGGCGAGTTCTGGCGTGTCGATGACGCTGTCGCGGTGCTGCGCTATTCCTGACGGTGGTCGCCGCCGCGACGCATGGCGTCGATCCGGGAGAGGTCGCGCTCCGCACATGAGATCGTCTCTCGTCGGATCGATCATCCGTCGGAGCGAACATTCTCGAACGCCGACACCGTGAAGTGCCCCCGGCAGGATTCGAACCTGCGACCAAGAGATTAGAAGGCTCCTGCTCTATCCCCTGAGCTACGGAGGCGCACGACTCTAGAGTATCGCGGTCGCGCAGACGATTCACGAGTCACACTCCGGCCGGTGATGTCGGGGGCGTCGATAGTATGGCGAGATGGTATCTGCGTCCGAGAATGATCGTCTCGTATGGATCGACTGCGAGATGACGGGACTCGATCTCGCGGTCGACGAACTCGTCGAGATCGCCGTCGTCATCACCGACTTCGAGCTCAACCCGATCGACCCCGGATTCCAGGTGGTGATACGCCCCACCGAAGCCGCGCTCGCGCACATGAACGATTTCGTCACGAAGATGCATGAGACATCGGGCCTGATCGAGGAGATCCCCGGTGGCGTGTCGCTGGAGGAGGCGGAGTCCCAGACACTGGCGTACATCAAGCGCTTCGTGCCCCTCGAGCGCAAGGCTCCATTGGCCGGTAACACGATCGGGACGGACCGCATGTTCCTGGCCAAATACATGCCGCAGGTGGATCAGTGGCTGCATTACCGCAATGTCGACGTCTCCAGCATCAAGGAACTGTCGCGACGCTGGTACCCGCGGGTCTTCTTCCAGGCTCCGCCCAAGGACGGAGGGCACCGCGCCCTCGCCGACATCCTGGAGTCGATCCGAGAGCTCCGGTACTACCGCGAGGCGGTGTTCGTCGATGAGCCGGGACCGTCCAGCGACGAAGCTCGCGAGATCGCTGCACGTACGGTGTCCGAGTTCACTCCGAACATGTAATAGACTCGTATGGTTGCCTGCTCCGGCAGGCACATGGTGGGTATAGCTCAGCTGGTAGAGCGCTGGCTTGTGGTGCCGGATGTCGCGGGTTCGAGTCCCGTTACTCACCCCACTGAAGAAGGCCCGAATCGCGAGATTCGGGCCTTCTTCGCGTCTACGCGCGGCTGGTACCCCTCCCCCGACGCCCTAGACTGACGACGTGTCACTCGCGGTCTGGTTCTCGTTGCTGACCGCGTCCGTCGTGATCAGCTTCACGCCTGGGGCTGGGGCGATCAACACGATGTCGAATGCGATGAACCAGGGCTGGCGGCGCTCGATCTGGGGCATCATCGGCCAGCAGATCGCGTTGATCGTCCACGTCGCGATCGTGGCTGCCGGTGTCGGGCTCCTGGTGTCGCGTTCGGAAGTGCTGTTCAACGGCATCCGCTATGCCGGGGCCGCCTACCTGGTGTTCCTCGGGATCCGCCTCATCCTCGCGAAGCCCGCGGTCGTGGTCGACGACGATCCCCTGCCGGTAGACAGCCGCGAGAGCCACTGGTCGATGATCCGCCGCGGTTTCTGGGTCAATCTCCTGAACCCGAAGGCGATCGTGTTCTTCCTCGCGTTCATTCCGCAGTTCGTCAGGTTGGACGAGCCTCCGCTCCCCCAATACCTCACGCTCATCGTCACCGTGATCGTCGTCGACGTGATCGTGATGTGGGGATTCTTCGCTGCAGCCGCACGTCCGTTCCGTCGACTCACGCGAACCGCACGTGGACAGCGCATCCTCAACACCGTGTTCGGCGCCCTGTTCATCGCGGTGGCCGCGATCCTCGTTCTCCTGCACTGACCTCCCTCGGGCCCTAGGCTGAGGGGGATGGACATGGATGCCGCCGCCTTCGAAGAGCTCGTGATCGATGAGCTCGACCAGTTGCCCGACGACATGGTCGAAGGGTTGGAGAACGTCGTGTTCGTGGTGGAGGATCGGCCGGAGGACGGCAGCCTCGATCTGCTCGGCCTCTACGACGGGCTGGCGCTGACCGATCGGACCCAGTACGGGATGGGCGAGTTGCCCGATCGCATCGTGGTCTATCGCGAGCCGCACCTGGCCCAATGCGAGAACGAGCAAGAGCTCCGCGACGAGATCCACACCACGTTGGTGCATGAGATCGCGCATTTCTATGGCATCGACGACGAGCAGCTGCATGAGATGGGTTGGGCATGACGATCCCCGCCGCAGTTCCCGATCTCGATGAGGCGACCGATCTGAGCGCCGCTCCCCTGGAGCCGTGGCAGGTGGTCGTCTGGAACGACCCCGTCAATCTGATGAGCTACGTGGTCCGCGTCTTCCGCACGTATTTCGGATACTCGCTCGACCACGCGACGACGCTGATGCTCGCCGTGCACCACGACGGACACGCCATCGTGGCGACGGGGCCGCGCGAGACCATGGAGGTCCACGCGCAGGCCATGCACGACTACGGCCTGTGGGCCACGGTCAGGAAGGCCTCACAGTGACCAGGGACGCCGTCATCGTCACGATCACCGGGATCGAGGAGCTCCACCTCGCGAAGCTCGTGGACGATTTCATCGAGCTCCTCGCGACTTCGCGGGAGGTCGGGGACCCCGCCATCGACCGATTGACGCCGACTCCCTACCCCGACGATGCGGACTCCGCCGCCGAGTTCGCCGAAAGCACGAGGGATGATCTCCTCGATCGACGGCTCGCCGATGCGCGCCGGACACGTGGGTCTCTCGGAGACGTCACCGGTGACGACCTCGCCGAGGCAGAAGCGCTGCGGACGCGGGAGATGACCGTGCCCGTGGAGGACGTCGACGCCTGGCTCCGAACGCTCACGGCTATTCGCCTCGTCATAGCCACGCGGCTCGGGATCACGACCGACGAACAGACCGCCACGGATGGGCGTCACGATGTGTACGACTGGCTCGGATACCGTTTGGAACTTCTCATCCAGGCTGCAGACGAAGCGGATGAGGGCCGGAAGGTCTAAGGAACCTCGACGATTCTCGTAGCGAGGGATCGAGGGTCGTCCCGCTCGATGTGTCGGCGTTCCTGTGCCGCCCAACGGTCCCAGTGCGGCCGATAGGCGTCCCCATCGCGTGCCAGGGCACGCGCCTTCCTCGATGCCTCCGCCGACTCCACCCATACCCTGACATCGGCGAGGGCGGCGGTCGAGGGGCGGAGGATCCCGCTGCCCTCGATGATGACTCCGAGGGCCGGGTCGACGGCGTGGCTCTCCGCCTCGGTGCGGTCCTCCCAGTCCCATCGCCGCCAGGTGCCGAGATACCCGCGGCCGTGCGGACGGAGGATCCAGTCGAGGGCGCGCTCAGCGCCTTCATCGAGTCCGTCCCAGCCCGGGTAGATGGAATCCAACGCGATGAGCTGTACGTGACCGACCACGGGCCAGCGACGCACCAACAGGGAGGCGAGGGACGACTTTCCCGCACCGCTGCCGCCATCGATGAGCACGACGGGGTTCGCGGCGGCGACGGCACGGACATCCCGCTCGATCAGCGTCGCGGCCAGCTCCAGCGCGGCAGCGACCGGATCGTCACTTCTTGAGGGCACGGATGATGCGAGTGAGCGCCCGTCCGGCGACCCAGACGAACGGCACGGCGACGACGAGCAACGTGACGATGTTCGGCTCGAAGCGCAGACCTTCCTCGCGACGCACGTAGACCCCGACCGGGACGGAGACACCGCCACCGCCACCACCCTCGCCACCGTCTCCGCTGCCTCCGCCGAAGCCCGAGTAGGTGAATGCCACCGGAGTGATGCTCACACCGTCGACATCCTGCGGCTCCCCGTACGCGCTCTTCACGCCGAAGGACGCAGCTTGCTTTCCGAGTTCCAGTGCAATGTTCGGCATACCCCCACGCTAGTCGAGGAACCGCGCGCGCGTGCGATCAATCCAGGCCGTGGGCCTTCGGATGTTGGGCGGCACCGCGGCCGTCCCCGCGGCCGATGTGTCGCGCGCGGCTGATCGTCGCTGTTCCGAACCTGGCCACGGCCTCGTCGACTGCCCCCTCGACTCTGCGCCAGTCCTCGTCGTCGTCCCACAGCCCGAGACCGCCGCCGCCGGCCGGACGCAGGTTCTCGGCTCTGACGCCGACGAGACGCACGGGATCGCGTCGGTCGATCTGCTCGAACAGAGCCTGCGCAGCCTCGCCGATGCGCTGCCCGACCGCGGTGGGCTCGCTCAGCGTCTGAGAGCGACTCAGGGTGCGGAAGTCGTCGAAACGGATCTTGATGGCGACGGTCGACGTCTCCCACTCGGCGCGGCGGAGACGTGCGGCGACACGGTCAGCGAGCCGCAGGAGCTCCGCGCGGAGGAACGGACGATCGAGGATGTCCGTATCGAAGGTCTCCTCATGACCGATGCTCTTCTCCACGCGCACCGTGTCGACGGCGCGCGCATCCTCACCCATCGCGAGCTGAGCGAGGCGCGCGCCCAGGGCGGGGCCGACCGCACGCTCGATCATCTCGCGCGGAGCCTCGCGCACATCTCTGACGGTACGGATACCGCGTGCCTCCAGCGCCTCGGCAGCCTTCGGCCCGACGCCCCACATCGCGCGGACCGGACGTGGCGCGAGGAACTCGAGCGTGTCCTTCGCGGCGACGACGAGCATGCCGTCGGGCTTGGAGATCGTCGATGCCATCTTGGCGACGTGCTTGGTGGCCGCGACTCCGACGCTGCAGGTGATGCCGACCTCATTGAGCACACGCCCCCGGATGAGCTCTGCGATGTGCGCAGGGCTGCCCCAGAGCCGTCGCACGCCCTGCACATCGAGGAACGCCTCGTCGACCGACAACGGCTCGACGAGCGGGGTGAACGATTCGAAGATCGCCATCACCTGCCGGGAGACCTCCTGATATCGATGGAAGTGCGGCGGCACGATGCGCGCGGAGGGACACAGGCGCAGCGCCTGCGATACCGGCATCGCTGCGCGTACGCCGTATCGGCGGGCCTCGTAAGACGCACTCGAGACGACCGAGCGGCCGTCCGGTGCGCCGATGATCAGCGGAAGCCCCCGGAGCGTGGGATCGTCGAGGACCTCGACAGCCGCGTAGAACGCGTCCATGTCGACATGGAGGATGCGCGTCCCGGTGTCGTCGGCGTCGGAGGCGGAGACGATCCGTCCCGTGCCGTCACCGTGTCCCATACGACCATTCTCCCCCGGGCCTCCGACAGGAGGCCCGGGGCCACGCGCTACTGGGCAGCGCGCTCGAGGATGAGTTCACGGACGCGCGCCGCGTCCGCCTGGCCCTTCATGGCCTTCATGACGGCGCCGATGACAGCGCCGGCGGCCTGGACCTTGCCGTCCTTGATCTTCGCCATCACATCCGGCTGGGCCGCGAGAGCCTCGTCGATCGCAGCGATCAGCGCGCCGTCGTCCGACACCACGGCGAGGCCACGGGCGTCGACGACCTCCTGCGGAGTGCCTTCCCCCGCGATGACGCCTTCGAGCACCTGGCGGGCGAGCTTGTCGGTGAGCGTGCCCGCGTCGACCAGCTGCTGCAGTGCGGCGACGTTCTCCGGGCTGATCAGCTCGGTGGCTTCCTTCTCCTGCGCGTTCGCGAGACGGGAGATCTCCCCCGTCCACCACTTGCGGGCGGTCGCAGGTGCCGCACCGGCGGCGATGGTCGCCTCGACCACTTCGAGCAGGCCTCCGTTGCGCACGTCCTGGAACTCCAGGTCGGTGAAGCCCCACTCCGTCATCAGGCGACGACGGCGGGCGACAGGCTGCTCGGGAAGAGCCGCGCGCAGCTCCTCGATCAGCTCGGCGGCCGGCTCCACGGGCAGCAGGTCGGGCTCCGGGAAGTAGCGGTAGTCGTCGGCGTCCGACTTCGGACGACCCGGCGATGTCGTACCGGTGTCCTCGTGCCAGTGCCGCGTCTCCTGCGTGATCGTGCCGCCATCGGCGAGGATCTGCGCCTGGCGCTGGATCTCGTACTTCACGGCCCGCTCGACCGAACGCATGGAGTTGACGTTCTTCGTCTCGGTGCGGGTGCCGAGCTTGTCGGTGCCACGCGGACGCAGAGAGACGTTGGCGTCGCAGCGCAGGTTTCCGCGTTCCAACCGGGCCTCGGAGATTCCGAGACCACGGACGATGTCACGGATCGCCTGCACGTAGGCCTTGGCGACCTCCGGTGCGCGGTGCTCGGTGCCGTAGATGATGTTCGTCACGATCTCCACCAGTGGCACGCCCGCACGGTTGTAGTCGACGAGCGAGTACTCGGCACCCTGGATGCGTCCGGTCGCCCCACCCATGTGGGTGAGCTTTCCGGCGTCCTCCTCCATGTGAGCGCGCTCGATCGGGATCGTGATGAGTGTCCCGTCCTCGAGCTCGACCTCGACCGAACCGTCATAGGCGATCGGCTCGTCGTACTGCGAGATCTGGTAGTTCTTGCCGAGATCCGGGTAGAAATAGTTCTTCCGCGCGAACCGGCTCGATTCCGCGATCGAGCAACCGAGAGCGAGACCCAGGCTGATCGACGAACGGATCGCCGTCTCGTTCACGACCGGAAGTGACCCCGGCAGACCGAGGTCGACGGGCGCGATCAGCGTGTTCGGCTCAGCGGCGTGGAAGGCCTCGTTGGCCGGGTTCGGCGCATCGGAGAACATCTTCGTGTTGGTGTTGAGCTCGACGTGCACCTCGAATCCGAGGACCGGCTCGAACAGCTCGAGCGCCTTGTCGAAGTCCATGAGCTTGGCGGCGGCCATCAGCGCTTCCCTCCTGCGAGCTGCGGTGCGCGGGTGAGCAGCGGCGCACCCCAGGAGTCGACGAGCAGCGTCTCGAGCGCGGCGCCGACCTTGTAGAGACGTGCATCCTCCCGTGCCGGGGCGATGAACTGGATGCCGACGGGGAGTCCGTCGTCATCGGCCAGACCGCTGGGGACGGAGATGCCGGGAACGCCGGCGAGGTTCACCGGAATCGTGGTGATGTCGTTGAGATACATCTGCAGCGGGTCGTCGATCTTCTCGCCGAGCTTGAAGGCGGTGGTGGGGGCCGACGGCGTCGCGATGACGTCGACCTCGGCGAACGCATTGGCGAAGTCCTGCTGGATGAGTGTGCGGACCTTCTGCGCGCTGCCATAGTAGGCGTCGTAGTAACCGGCCGACAGTGCGTACGTGCCGAGGATGATGCGGCGCTTGACCTCGTCACCGAAGCCGGCGTCACGGGTTGCGGACATGACGTCCTCGACCGTCGGGTTTCCGTCGGGCGTCACCCGCAGACCGAAGCGCACCGAGTCGAACTTCGCGAGGTTGCTCGAGGCCTCCGCGGGGAGGATCAGGTAGTACGCAGCCACGCCGTACTCGAAATGCGGAGCACCGATCTCGACGATCTCCGCGCCCTGAGCCTCCATGAGCGCGAGAGCATTGCGGAAGGATGCGGCGACGCCGGGCTGGAAGCCGCTGTCCGGCAGTTCGCGGATCACGCCGACCTTGAGACCCTTGAGCACGTCTCCGCGCGCACCCTCGCGAGCCGCCTCGGCGAACGAGGGCCACGCGTCGCGCAACGACGTCGAGTCCTTCGGGTCGTGGCCGCCGATCGCGTCATGCAGCAGCCCCGAGTCGAGGACCGTCCGCGAGACGGGGCCGACCTGGTCGAGGCTGGAGGCCAGGGCGATCGCGCCGTAGCGGCTCACGCCGCCATACGTCGGCTTGACGCCGACCGTGCCGGTCACGTGCGCGGGCTGACGGATCGAGCCGCCCGTGTCGGAGCCGAGAGCGAGCGGTGCCTCGAATGCGGCGACAGCGGCAGCCGAACCGCCACCGGAACCGCCGGGGATGCGGTCGAGGTCCCAGGGGTTGTGCGTGGGGCCGTATGCGGAGTGCTCGGTGGAGGACCCCATGGCGAACTCGTCCATGTTGGTCTTGCCGAGCGGGACGAGTCCCGCGGCGCGTGAACGCGCGACGACCGTGGCGTCGTAGGGAGAGCGATAGCCCTCGAGGATGCGCGAGCCGCTGGTGGTCGGCTGGTCGGTCGTGACGAGGACGTCCTTGATCGCGAGAGGAACGCCGGCGAGCGGTCCGAGGGCCTCGCCGGCGGCGCGACGGGCGTCGATGGCCGCGGCGGCCTCGAGCGCTCCATCGTTGATGTGGAGGAAGGCGTGGACGTCGCCGTCCACGGCGGCGATGCGATCGAGGTGCGCCTGGGTCGCCTCGACGCTGGAGACCTCGCGAGAGGCCAGCTTCGCTGCCAGATCCGCCGCATCGAGTCGGATGATGTCGCTCACTGCTCTTCTCCCAGGATCGCGGTCACGCGGAAGCGGCCGTCGGCGGCATCCGGGGCGTTCTGGAGCACCTGCTCGTGCGTGAGCGTCTGGCCGACCACATCGGGACGGAACACATTGCTCAGTGGGATCGGGTGGCTCGTCGCCACGACGTCGGCGGTCGCGACCTCCGACATCTTCGCGATGTTGTCGACGATGGCGTCGAGCTGGCCCGTGAGCCGCGACACCTCGTCGTCGTTCAGCTGGATGCGTGCGAGCACACCGAGATGGCGCACGAGTTCAGGGGTGATTTCAGACACTCCCCCAGTCTAGTTGGCGCGCTCCCCGGTCCCATGCCCCACGAGCAGCTCGACATATGCTGGGCGGGTGAGCACGTTCCAGCCCCCTCGCCCGTGGGTCGCCAGCTACGCCGCAGGCGTCCCGGAAGACCTCGCCCCGGTCGACGGATCACTCGTCGACATCGTCGCCGCGTCGGCGCGGGACTACCCCGATGCCCCCGCGCTGCAGTTCTTCGGGCGTGAGACGACATACGCACAGCTGCAATCAGCGATCGACCGCGCGGCGACGGGGCTGCGGGATCTCGGCGTCCGCGCCGGCGACCCTGTGGCCATCGTGCTGCCGAACTGCCCGCAGCACATCGTGGCCTTCTACGCGGTGCTGCGACTCGGCGCCGTCGTCGTCGAGCACAACCCGCTCTACACGCCTCGTGAGCTGCGCAAGCAGTTCGAGGACCATGGAGCGAAACACGCGATCGTGTGGAACAAGGTCGTCTCCACGGTGCAGGAGTTCCCGGCGGACCTCGCAGTGACGAACCTCATCTCCGTCGACGTGACGCGCGCCATGCCGTTCCTCACGCGCTTCGCCCTGCGTCTCCCCGTCGCGAAGGCTCGCGACTCCCGCGCGGCCCTCACGGCCAAGGTGCGCGGCACGGTCGTCTGGGACTCGCTGGTCGCTTCCGACCCTCTGCCGGAGACGCACCCGAAGCCGGGAACCGACGATCTGGCGATCATCCAATACACCTCCGGAACGACCGGAACGCCGAAGGGGGCGGCGCTCACACACCGCAACCTGCTGGCGAACGCTGCCCAGTCGCAGGCCTGGGTGCCGTCGATCCGACGCGGCAACGGTTGCGTCGTGTACGCGGTCCTTCCCATGTTCCACGCATACGGACTCACGCTCTGTCTGACGTTCGCGATGTCGATGGGGGCTCGACTCGTGCTCTTCCCCAAGTTCGATCCGGACCTCGTGCTCGATGTCGTCAAAAAGCACCCCGCCACGTTCCTGCCGCTGGTACCGCCCATAGCCGACCGCCTTCTCGCCGCGGCCGAGGCGAAGGGCGTGTCGCTCGAGGGCATCGAGGTCGCGATCTCCGGCGCGATGGCGCTGCCACATGAACTGGTCGTCCCCTTCGAGGAGGCCACCCACGGATATCTCGTCGAAGGCTACGGGCTGAGCGAGTGCTCCCCTGTCCTGATGGCGAACCCGGTGGCGGACAACCGCGTTCCCGGAACCGTCGGGCTTCCCCTGCCCGGAACCGAATGCCGCGTGGTGGATCCGGAGAACCCTGGTGAGGATATGCCGTCGGGCTCTGCCGGGGAGCTCGTCGTGCGCGGGCCGCAGGTGTTCTCGGGGTACTACGGCAAGCCGGAGGAGACGGAGGCGGTCTTCGTCGACGGCTGGTACCGTACCGGCGACATCGTCACGATCGACGAGGCCGGCTTCGTTCGCATCGTCGATCGCATCAAGGAGCTCATCATCACGGGCGGCTTCAACGTCGCACCCACCGAAGTGGAGAACGCCCTGCGCCAGCACCCGCAGGTCGCGGATGCCGCGGTCATCGGTCTGCCGAGCGAGCACTCCGGTGAAGAGGTCGTCGCCGCGATCGTCATCGATCAGGGAACCGACGTGGACGTCGAGGCCGTTCGTGAGTTCGCGCGCAGCATCCTCACCCCCTACAAGGTCCCCCGCCGCATCTTCGTGGTGGACGAACTCCCGAAGTCGCTGATCGGTAAGGTGCTCCGGCGCCAGGTCAAGGAGAAGCTCGTGGCGCTGAACACCGGTGCCTGAGGACGCCCTCACAGGCGGCGGACGCCGCAGCGCGCTACCCTTGGGAAGTGACCCCTGAAGATGCAGTGCTGACCGACGCCCCCGACGAATCTCCCGCGACCCCTGGATTCGAGGAGCTCGGCATCACCGGGCCCGTCCTCAAAGCCATCAAAGACCTCGGCTATGAGACGCCGTCGCCCATCCAGGCGGCCACCATCCCGACGCTCCTGGCTGGGCGCGATGTCGTCGGCATGGCGCAGACCGGTACCGGGAAGACCGCGGCCTTCGCCCTCCCCGTGCTCGAGCGCCTCGATGTCTCCCAGAAGACCCCGCAAGCTCTCGTGCTCGCACCCACCCGTGAGCTCGCGCTCCAGGTCTGCGAGGCGTTCGAGTCGTACGCCTCCAAGATGAAGGGCGTGCACGTGCTCCCCGTCTACGGCGGGCAGGGCTACGGCGTGCAGCTGTCGGCCCTGCGCCGCGGCGTCCACGTGATCGTCGGCACGCCGGGCCGCATCATGGACCACCTCGCCAAGGGCACGCTCGACCTGTCTCAGCTGCAGTACCTCGTGCTCGACGAGGCCGACGAGATGCTGAAGATGGGCTTCGCCGAAGACGTGGAGCAGATCCTCGCGCAGACACCCGAGGAGAAGCAGGTCGCGCTGTTCTCCGCGACGATGCCGCCGCAGATCCGCCGTCTCGCCCAGAAGTACCTGCGAGACCCCGAAGAGATCAGCATCAAGTCCAAGACCGCGACCGGCACCAACATCACGCAGCGCTACCTCGTCGTGTCGTACGCGCAGAAGGTCGATGCGCTCACCCGGATCCTCGAGGTCGAGAACTTCGACGGAATGATCGTCTTCGTCCGTACGAAGAACGAGACCGAGACCCTGGCGGAGAAGCTGCGCGCCCGTGGCTACTCGGCCGCAGCCATCAACGGCGACGTGCCTCAGGTGCAGCGTGAGCGCAGCGTGAACCAGCTCAAGGACGGCAAGCTCGACATCCTGGTCGCGACCGATGTGGCCGCGCGAGGACTCGACGTCGAGCGCATCAGCCACGTCGTCAACTTCGACATCCCCACCGACACCGAGTCCTATGTGCACCGCATCGGTCGCACGGGCCGCGCCGGACGATCGGGCGACGCGATCAGCTTCATCACCCCGCGCGAGCGCTACCTCCTGAAGCACATCGAGAAAGCGACGCGTCAGCAGCCGGCCCAGATGCAGCTCCCGAGCACGGAAGATGTGAACACCACGCGTCTGAACCGCTTCGACGATGCGATCACCACGGCGCTGTCGGAGACCGGGCGCATCGAGGCGTTCCGCGACATCGTGGCGCACTACGTGCGTCACCATGATGTCCCTGAGGGTGACGTGGCCGCCGCTCTGGCTGTCGTGGCGCAGGGTGACAAGCCGCTGCTGCTCGACCCCGCCAACGATCCGCTCACCAAGGCGGTAGAAGCAGACAACCGTCCCCCGCGCGAGCGCACGGGACGCGATGCTCGTGAGCCGCGTACGGAACGACGCGGGCGTGGCGACTACACCGCCTACCGCATCGAGGTCGGACGACGTCACCGTGTCGAACCCCGCCAGATCGTCGGGGCCCTCGCCAACGAGGGCGGTCTGGGACGCGACGACTTCGGTGCGATCAACATCCGTCCGGACTTCTCGACGGTCGAGCTGCCATCGAACCTGGATCCGTCTGTCCTCGAGAAGCTGCGCGACACGCGCATCTCGGGACGCCTGATCGAGATCAAGCCCGACCGCGGTCCCGGGGGCGCACGCCGCACCGGCGGCCCTCGGGAGGCCGGCGGCCGGGGTGACCGTTTCGAGCGTCGGGACCGCGATGATCGGCCGGCGCGCGACACGCGTGACGAGAAGCCGTACCGCAAGCCGCGCCACAAGAGCTGACCACCCTCGCGCGCGGAACGGACTATCCCGTTCCGCGCGCGAGTCGCGCGGCGACATCGATCAGCGGCTCCGGATGTGTGAGCAGCGCACGCTGCTCGGGGTGCGCGATGAGATGGGCGATCAGCCGATGCGCGCCCATGACCGCAGGCTCCCAGTATCCGCCGACGTGGTGTCTGCTCAGGGGCAGGACTCGAGATTCTCCGTCGACCGTCAGAGTCACGGAACCGTCGTCGGGATCGACTCCGGGATCGGTCAGCATGGCGGCGGTCAAAGCGCCGAGCAGAATCGTGCTGACGAGCCCGGGAAGACGGAACCTCGTCGTGGGGACGTCCATGACGATCGTGTCGAGCTCGCTCCAGCTCACGATCCCGCGACTATCGACGCCCTCGCGAATGATCACGGCATCAGGGGTCAACCGCAGATGATGGCGACCGGGATCTCCGACGGCGAGAGCCTCCGGGACGACGATCAGTGGCCCGAAGCGCTTCACACCCCTTCGCCCGTGGGAGGGAGGGCATCCGGCCCCTGGGTCACCAGGATATGGAACTGCGCCGCGTCGAGGATTCGAAGGCCGAGGTCCTCCGCCTTCGCCAGCTTGGATCCCGCGCCGGGGCCGGCGGCGACGAAGTCGGTCTTCTTCGACACGCTCGACGCGGCCTTGCCGCCCGCGTTGATGATGGCCTCCTGTGCGCCGTCTCGTGTGTAACCGTCGAGGGATCCGGTGGCGACGACGGTCAGCCCCTCCAGGACTCCGCCCGCGGCCACAGCCGCGCCGGGACCGGGATGCCCAGGCGTCGCCCACTGCACTCCCGCGTCCTTCCACTGCTGAACGATCTCCTGGTGCCAGTCCACCTCGAACCAGGCGAGAAGCGAATCGGCGATGATCCCACCGACGCCCTCGACCGCGGCGAGCTCGTCGCGTGACGCCGCGCGGATCGCGTCGAGCGACCCGAACCACTGAGCGAGCGCCCTCGCGGCGACAGGGCCGACATGGCGGATGTTCAGTGAGACGAGCAGTCGCCACAGGTCCTTCGTCTTGGCCTTCTCCAGTTCTACGAGCAGGGTGAGCGCCTGTGCGGAGGGCTGGGGTCCGTCGAGACCGGACTTCTTCTCAGCCGCAGTGGGGTTGCGTCGGAAAGGAGCGCGAGTTTTGACGACCCCGTCCTCGTCTTCCTTGGGGAGACCCGTCTCGGCGTCGCGAACGAACAGCTCGATGGGGACCAGCTGTTCGAGGCTGAGCGCGAACAGGCCCGCCTCGGTCTCGAGCGGTGGCACTGCAGGAGACGTCGGCTGCGTCAGGGCCGCAGCGGTGACCTCGCCCAGTGCCTCGACGTCGAGGGCGCCTCGTGAACCGATGTGCTCCACGCGTCCGCGCACCTGCGCCGGGCACGAGCGTGCGTTCGGACAGCGCAGATCGATATCGCCTTCCTTCATGGCTCGCAGGGGCGTGCCGCACTCCGGGCACTCGACGGGCATCACGAACTCGCGCTCGGTGCCGTCGCGCTTCTCGACGACCGGCCCGAGGACCTCGGGGATCACGTCGCCGGCTTTGCGCAGCACGACCGTGTCACCGATCAGCACGCCTTTCGCCTTCACGACGTCCTTGTTGTGCAGCGTCGCCTGGCGGACCACCGATCCGGCGACATGTGCGGGGGCCATGACGGCGAACGGAGTCGCGCGACCGGTGCGACCGACCGACACGACGATGTCGAGCAGCTTCGTCTGCACCTCTTCCGGCGGGTACTTGTAGGCGATCGCCCAGCGCGGGGCCCGGCTCGTCGCGCCGAGCTCGTCGTGCAGCTCGAGCTCGTCGACCTTGACCACGATGCCGTCGAGCTCATGCTCGACATCATGCCGATGCTCGCCGAAGTACTCGACGAACGTGACGACCTCGTCGATCGTGCGGCAGACCTTCGTGTGCGGGCTCGTGGGCAGCCCCCACTCCGCGAGCAGGTCGTACACCTCGCTCTGCGCGGCGACCGGAGGGTTCGACCATGCGCCGACTCCGTGCACGTACAGCGCGAGCGACTCGATCCGCAACAGTCCTGCTTCGAGCTCGAGGCCGTTCTTCTTGTCGATCTGCTGGCGGAGTCCACCGCTCGCCGCATTGCGGGGGTTCGCGAAGGCCGGGAATCGCCGGGCGGCCGCGGTGCGCGCCTTCTCCTCGTCGAAGGGCTTCTTCACCCCGCCGCGCGATTCCCACCGCTCGAGCGCGTCGGCGTAGGCCCGGTCGCGGAAGGCCGCCTGCGCCGCATTGAGTCGTTCGAACGCCGCCACGGGGATGAAGACCTCGCCGCGCACCTCAACGATCGGGGGATGCCCGTCGCCGCTGAGCCGATACGGGATCTCGGGGAGACGCAGAGCGTTCTCGGTGACGATCTCTCCGACGCGTCCGTCGCCTCTGGTGGCCGCGGAGGTCAGCACACCGTTCTCGTAGCGGAGGTTGATCGCCAGTCCGTCGATCTTGAGCTCGGTGAGCCAGGCGACCTCGCGGCCCGCTGCGGCCTTCGTCTTCGCTGCCCACTCCTTCAGCTCGTCGACCGAGAAGACGTTGTCGAGGCTGAGCATCCGCTCGGCGTGCTCGATGGTCGCAAGACCCGTCGCCTCGGCCGCGCCGACCATCTGGGTGGGCGAGTCCTGTCCCTGGAGCTCGGGGTGCAGACGCTCGAGCTCTTCGAGCCGGTGCATCCATCCGTCATAGGTGAAGTCATCGACGACCGAGGTGTCGCGGCCGTAGTAGGCCTCTTTGGCGTCGAGGATGCGAGTGGTCAGCTCTTCAGCTTCGGTTCGGGCGTCTTCCAGCGAGATGTTCTCCGGCACCCCGCCAGTCTACGAGCGGGTACCGACACCGGAAACGTCTACGCGCCGACGGGAACCGCCGAGACCGTCGTATCGATCGTGAACTGTCCGAGCACGCGCGTTCCGACGTAGAGCACAGCGGTCTGCCCCGGTGCGACGCCGTCGAGGGGAACCTCCGGTGTGACGCGTACACCCCCGTCGGAGACCTCGGCGTGTGCGGCCACGGGCTCGGAATGCGCACGGATCTGCACATGGCAGGAGAAGGACGATTCGGTCGGTGCAGCGCCCGCCCAGCTGAACCGCTCCCCCGCGATCTCGGCGATGGCGAGGGCCTCCTTCGGGCCGACGACGACGGTGTTGGAGACCGGGCGCACTTCGAGGACGAACCTCGGCTTGCCGTCGGCGGCGGGCACACCGAGCTTGAGACCGCGGCGCTGCCCGACGGTGAAGGCGTGAGCACCCTCGTGGGATCCGACGACCTCTCCGCTGCGGTCGACGATCTCGCCGGTCGCCGTGCCGACCTTCTCGGCGAGCCAACCGCGGGTGTCACCATCGGGGATGAAGCAGATGTCGTGGCTGTCCGGTTTCTGCGCGACGCTCAGACCGCGTGCCTCGGCTTCTGCACGCACGATCGCCTTCGAGGGCGTGGTGCCGAGCGGGAAGTAGGTGTGCGCGAGCTGCTCGGCGTTGAGGACGCCCAGGACGTACGACTGGTCTTTGGCGTTGTCGGAGGCGCGGTGCAGCTCGAGACCCCCGTCGCCGTGGATCAACGTCGCGTAGTGCCCCGTGCACACGGCGTCGAACCCGAGCTCGATCGCTCGCTCCAGCAGTGCGGCGAACTTGATCTTCTCGTTGCATCGCATGCAGGGATTGGGGGTGCGACCGGCCTGGTACTCGGAGATGAAATCTGCGATCACGTCGTCGCGGAACCGCTCCGAGAAGTCCCAGACGTAGAACGGGATGCCGAGCACGTCGGCGGCGCGACGGGCGTCGAGGGCATCCTCGATCGTGCAGCAGCCGCGGCTGCCGGTGCGCAGGGTGCCGCCGGCACGGGACAGTGCCAGATGCACGCCGACCACGTCGTGCCCCGCCTCCACGGCCCTGGCGGCCGCGACGGCGGAGTCGACACCACCGCTCATAGCCGCAAGGATCCGCATGAGACCAGTCTACGAGCGCGCGGCTGTGCCGGCGCCGGATGCGCGGGCATACGCGTCAGCGATCGTGGCGAGCACCGCATCGACGTCGGTATCGGTCGAGGTTCGACCGAGCGAGAACCGCAGCACGCTGCGCGCATCCCGTTCGCTGCGCCCCATCGCCATCACGACGTGCGACGGCTCGGCGACGCCCGCCTGGCAGGCGGATCCCGTCGAGGCGGCGACGCCGGCGACATCGAGGAGGAAAAGCAGGCTCTCCCCCACCGCGCCGGGGAACAGCACGTGCGCGTTCCCCGGGAGGCGCACGGTCGGATCCCCCAGCAGTTCTGCTCTCGGCACGGCCGCCCTGATGCCGGACACGAGACGGTCACGCAGCGCGCTGAGTCGTGCGGTCTCGTCCGATCGTTCGCGCTCTGCGAGCTCTAGCGCCGTCGCGAAAGCGGCAGCTCCGGGGACATCTTGCGTGCCCGCGCGCAACCCGCGCTGCTGCGCTCCGCCACGCAGCAGCGCAGTGAGGCGGGCCGTACGCGCCGTGACGAGGACTCCCACGCCGACCGGCGCGCCGATCTTGTGGCCGGCGAAGCTCATGGCGACCAGGCCGACCCCACCGTCGGCATCACCTCGCAGGGTGCGGAACGACAGGGGCACGTGCCCGAGAGCCGCGACGGCGTCGATGTGCAGGGGAACTCCCGCTCCCGCCGCCACGGCTGCGAGGGAGCGGGTGTCGTTGATGGTTCCGGCCTCGTTGTTCGCCGCGAGCGCCGTCGCCAGAGCGGCACCGGGAAGCTCGGCGGCGAACTGCTCGGGATCGATCCGCGCGTCGGGCGCGACGGGCACTCGTCGCAGTGCTGCCCCTTCATCCACGAGCGCGGCGACCGTGTCCATGGTCGCGTGATGCTCGGCGTCGGGCATCACGATCGCCGACGTTCCGCCCGCGCGGCCGTGCCACAACCCCTGAAGAGCGAGGTTGATGGACTCCGTGCCCCCGGAGGTGAACACGATCTCGATCGGGTCGGCCTCCAGCACCGCGGCGACCCGTTCGCGCGACTCCTCGAGCAGCCGACGCGCATCCTGACCCGCCCCGTGCGTCGACGACGCATTGCCGACCATCTGGGAAGCGGCGAGCCAGGCCTCCCGTGCTTCGGGGCGCAGTGGCGTGGTCGCCGCGTGGTCCAGATAGTGCCGCATCCTTCGATTCTCTCCCGAAACGAGGGCGGAAGGGTGCTGCCTCCAGGTACCGGGTGCGCGCTGACATGAGACGGCAACACATCGCGCCTAGTGTGTACTCATGCCCGAGTCCCGAGACCTCACCGTGCCCGGCGGACCTGCCCTCGACAACCTCGGCGTTCGTCTGCACGACGGCGTCGGTACCCTGCGCGTCTGGTCGCAGAACGCCTCCTCCATCGAGTTGGTCGTCTTCGACGCCACCGACCTCGACTGGGCGACGGACGAAGTGCCGCTCGAGCGACTCGCCGGGGGCGTCTGGGAGGTCACCACCGAACTGCTCCAACCCGGTGTGCGGTATGCCATCCGTGTCGGGGGTCCGCACGGCCCCGGGAACACGTTCAACCCGGAGACGCTGCTCCTCGACCCCTACGCCCGCGGCCTCGCGCAGGGAGACGGGTACGAGGAATGGCGCTCCGTGGTGATCGTCGACGGCTTCGATTGGGGCGAGTCGCAGAAGCCTCGGGTGCCGTTGGACCGCACGGTCATCTACGAGGGGCATCTCAAGGGCCTCACCAAGCGTCATCCCGATGTTCCTCCCGCACTGCACGGTACCTACGCCGGGCTCGCCCACCCCGCGATGATCGCGTACTTCCACTCCCTGGGGATCACCTCGATCGAGCTGCTCCCGGTTCATGCCTTCGTGCCGGAACCTCGCCTCCTCGAGCGCGGTCTCACCAACTACTGGGGCTACAACACGCTGAACTTCTTCACCCCGCACACCGCCTACGCCACCGAGGAGGCCCGCAAGGAGGGGCCGGAGGCAGTGCTGGCCGAGTTCAAGGGCATGGTGCGGCTGCTGCACGAGGCAGGACTCGAGGTCATCCTCGACGTCGTGTACAACCACACGTCCGAAGAGGGCATCGGCGGTCCGCGCTCGAGCCTGCGCGGCATCGACAACGCGAACTACTACCGGCAGGATGAGTCCGGCGTCTACGTCGACACCACCGGGTGCGGCAACACCCTGAACACGGCGACCGATGCCGGTGCCCGACTCGTTCTGGACTCCCTGCGCTACTGGGCGCAGGAGATGCAGATCGACGGCTTCCGCTTCGACCTCGCCACGGCCATCGCCCGCGACGCCGCCCACACCTACACCCCGGAGCATCCGCTTCTCACCGCCATCGCGGACGATCCGATCCTCGCCGACACCAAGCTCATCGCCGAGCCATGGGACGTCGGTCTCGGCGGCTGGCAGACGGGCAACTTCCCGGCCGGCTGGCATGAGTGGAACGACCGCTATCGCGATCGGGTGCGCAACTTCTGGCTGAGCGACATCGACTACGCCCGGCGAGCATCTGCCCCGGTGGGCATCGGTGGATTCGCGACCCGTCTCGCCGGATCGTCGAACACCTTCAGCGAGGACCGCGGTCCGCTCGCCAGCGTGAACTTCGTCACGGCGCACGACGGCTTCACCCTGCACGACCTCGTCTCCTACGACGTCAAGCACAATGAGGCCAACGGCGAACAGAATCGCGACGGTGCGGACATGAACCGCGCGTTCAACCACGGAGTCGAGGGTCCGACAGACGACCCGACCATCCTCGCCTCGCGGCGCAAAGCCATGCGCAACCTGCTCGGAACGCTCCTGCTGTCCGCGGGCATTCCCATGCTCACCGCCGGCGACGAGGTCGGTCGCACCCAGCGAGGCAACAACAACGCCTATGCCCAGGACTCCGTCCTGACCTGGCTCGGTTGGGAGTTCGAGCCCTGGCAGGACGATCTGCGCGCCCACGTCTCCCGGCTCATCCGGCTGCGCCAGGAGAACCCCGCCTTGCGACCGAGCCGCTACGCGCGACTCGGCGAGCACATCCCCAACGCCTCGGTGATGGACTGGTACGACCAGAACGGGGAGACGATGGAGCAGGACCAATGGGCCGACCCAGGGAACCGGACGCTGCAGTACGTCGCCGCCTCCACTCCCGACACCGAGGCCTACAACCGCATCCTCCTGATCGTGCACGGTACCGAGTCGCCCATCGATGTACGCCTGCCGGTCGAGATCGAAGACGCGACCCGCTTCGTCTCGCTGTGGTCGAGTGCTCAGGAGCGCCCTTCCGATGACGAAGAGGTCTTCGCGCCTGGCGATGTGCTGCCGGTCTCGGGCACGTCGATGAGGCTGTTCCGCATCGAATGAAGCCGGCCGACGACGCACCCTCCGGCGCGCTACCCGTGGCCACGTCCGCGCGGTACATTCGGGAGGTGGCTGCACGTGCTGGTACTCGGTCCTCGGCTCTTCGGAGCCCCGCTCAGATCCCGACGCGCGCCCTGGGCGTTGCGGATTCTCCCGGTGCACTGCGGACGACCCGCATCCCGCTGCTCGACCCGTCGCCATCGGTACCCGGTGGCTTCAGGCCGAAGGCCTTCGTCGGCGAAGTGGTGCCCTTCAGCGTGGTCGCGTTCCGCGAGGGCCACGACGTCATCGGCGTGCACGTCCGGCTCACGTCCCCTTCCGGAGAAGAGACCCTGCATCGCCTCTCTCCCCGCGACGACGGCACCGACACCTGGTCGACGCCGATCGCGCTCGACGAACAGGGCGAATGGCTCTTCCGGTTCGAGGCCTTCTCCGATGACTTCGCGACCTGGGCGCACGCCGCGGAGCTGAAGGTCGCCGCCGGGGTCGACGTCCCGGTGATGGCAGCGCTGGGGGCAGATCTGCTGGCGCGGGCCGCCGCGGAGAAGGACCGCCCGGCACCGCAGCGGAAACGGCTCGGCGCAGACGCGGTATCCCTGCAGGACGGCGATGCCGCGACAACCATGGCGCTGGCGACGGATGCGGGATTGGTTCAGATCTTCCGCGACCGTCCCGTGACGACTCTGCGCTCCGCGACGCCGACACACACGCTGCATGCCGACCGGCGCGCGGCAGGTGTCGGCGCCTGGTACGAGTTCTTCCCCCGCTCCGAAGGCGCGCGGCGTCTGAAGGACGGAACTGTCAAGAGCGGCACGTTCCGCACCGCGACGCGTCGTCTGCCCGACGTCGCGGCGATGGGTTTCGACGTGGTGTATCTGGTGCCGATCCATCCGATCGGTTCCACCAATCGCAAGGGACGCAACAACACCCTCACCGCCGAGGCCGGAGACCCGGGTTCGCCGTACGCGATCGGCGCCACGGAAGGCGGGCACGATGCGATCCATCCCGAACTGGGCACCTCGCAGGATTTCCGGGCGTTCGTGCGCGCGGCACGGAGGGAAGGGCTCGAGGTCGCGCTCGACCTCGCACTCCAGGCCTCGCCCGACCATCCATGGGTGCGCGAGCATCCGGAGTGGTTCACGACCCTCCCGGACGGCACGATCGCCTACGCCGAGAACCCGCCGAAGAAGTACCAGGACATCTACCCTCTGAACTTCGACAACGATCCGGACGGCATCTACGCGGAGATGCTGCGGGTCGTGCAGCACTGGGTGGCGCAGGGCGTGAAGATCTTCCGCGTCGACAACCCGCACACGAAACCGCTCCAGTTCTGGGAATGGCTCATCGCAGAGGTGAACGCCGTCGACCCCGACGTGATCTTCCTCGCGGAGGCGTTCACCCGACCGGCCGTCATGCGCGCGCTCGCCGCGGTCGGTTTCCAGCAGAGCTACAGCTACTTCACCTGGCGCAACACGAAGGCCGAGCTCGAGGAGTTCCTCGGCTCGGTATCCCACGAGACCTCCGACTACATGAGGCCCAACCTCTTCGTGAACACCCACGACATCCTCACCGAGTACCTGCAGTTCGGTGGCAGAGCGGCCTATAGGATCCGCGCCTGCATCGCCGCGACGGCAGGTCCCGTATGGGGCGTTTACGCGGGCTACGAACTCTTCGAGAACGTCGCCCGTCCCGGGTCCGAAGAGAACATCGACAACGAGAAGTACGAGTACAAGTTCCGAGACTGGGTCGGCGCCGAGGCCCGCGGCGAATCGCTCGCTCCCCTGCTGCGCCGACTCAACGAGATCCGGGGCGCTCATCCCGCGCTGCAGCAGCTCCGCAACTTCCGCGCGCACTGGAGCGACGACGACGCGGTGCTCGTCTACAGCAAGCATCTGGCGGCGCCGTTCACCGGCACCGGTCGCGGAGACACCGTCATCGTCGTCGCCAACGTCGACCCGCACTCGGTGCGGGAGACCACCGTGCACCTCGACACGACCCAGTGGGGCATCCCCCGGGGCGAGGCCTTCGAGGTGGAGGACCTCCTCACGGGGGCCGTCTGGACCTGGACCGATCACAACTACGTGCGGCTCGACGCCTTCGCCGAGCCGGTGCACATCCTGAAGGTGAGGGAGCGATCATGAGCTACACGGAAGACGTCGCCGCATCCACCGAATGGGAGGCGGTCTCATCAGCCACGTACCACGATCCTCACTCCGTTCTCGGCGCGCATGCCCACAAGGATGCGGCCGATCGCACCGTCACCGTGATCCGTGCCAGACGCCCGCTCGCAGAAGCAGTCGCAGCCGTCTTCGACGACGGCAGCAGGCAGGAGCTCGCCCACGTCGCCCACGGCATCTGGGAGGGCCAGCACAGCGGTCCCCCGGTCCCTTACCGCATCGCCACGAGGTACGCAGATCACGATGAGACAGTGTCGGGCGACCCGTATCGGCATCCGCCGACGCTCGGCGACCTCGACCTGCACCTGATCGCCGAGGGGCGTCACGAACGCCTCTGGGAGGCGTTGGGTGCTCATGTGCGCACGTTCGACGGAGAGATCGGCGTCTCGTTCGCGGTCTGGGCGCCCAACGCCACTGCCGTGCGGGTGGTCGGCGACCACAACGACTGGAACGGCGAGCCCCACGCCATGCGCTCGATGGGCGTCAGCGGCGTCTGGGAGCTCTTCGTTCCAGGGCTGCCGATCGGCACCAGATACAAGTACCAGATCCGCACCCGCGAGGGGGCGTGGATCCTCAAGGCCGACCCGATGGCGCTCGCTGCCGAGGTTCCGCCCGACACGGCATCGATCGTGACGGCATCGACGCACAGCTGGTCGGATGGCGCGTGGATGACGCGCCGGGCGGCCACCCACGCCGTGGCGCAGCCGTTGTCGATCTACGAGGTCCACGTCGGCTCATGGCGGGCGGGCCTCGGATACCGCGAGATCGCCGACCCGCTGATCCAGCATGTGACGGAATCGGGCTTCTCCCACGTCGAGTTCATGCCGCTGGCGGAGCATCCGTTCGGTGGATCGTGGGGCTATCAGGTCAGCGGATACTACGCCCCCACGAGCAGGTTCGGCACGCCCGACGACTTGCGCTACCTCATCGACCGTCTCCACCAGGCCGGCATCGGCGTGATCATGGACTGGGTTCCGGGCCACTTCCCCAAGGATGCCTTCGCACTCGCACGCTTCGACGGTCAGCCTCTCTACGAGCACCCGGACCCACGACGCGGAGAGCATCAGGACTGGGGAACACTCATCTTCGATTACGGCCGCCCGGAGGTCCGCGGATTCCTGGTCGCCAACGCCCTGTACTGGCTCCAGGAGTTCCATGTCGATGGGCTCCGTGTCGACGCCGTCGCCTCGATGCTCTACCTCGACTACTCCCGTCAACCGGGCGAATGGGAGCCGAACATCCATGGCGGGCGCGAGAACCTCGAGGCGATCCGTTTCCTGCAGGAGGTGAATGCCACCGCCTACCGGCTGCACCCGGGGATCCTGATGATCGCGGAGGAGTCCACCAGCTTCCCCGGCGTCACCGCTCCCACCGACCACGCAGGCCTGGGTTTCGGGTTCAAGTGGAACATGGGCTGGATGAACGACTCCCTGCAGTACATCTCACGCGACCCGATGTACCGCGGGCATCACGAGGGCGAGATGACCTTCTCCTTCGTCTACGCCTTCGGTGAGAACTATCTGCTTCCCATCAGCCACGACGAAGTCGTCCACGGCAAGGGCAGCCTGGTCGCAAAGATGCCGGGAGACCATTGGCACAAGCTGGCGAACGTGCGTGCGTACCTCGCCTACATGTGGGGGCACCCCGGCAAGAAGCTGCTGTTCATGGGGCAGGAGTTCGGCCAGCTCGCGGAGTGGTCGGAAGGGCGCGAGCTGGATTGGTGGCTCCTCGAGCAGCCCTCGCACGCCCAACTGCAGGACTTCATCGGCGAGATGAACCGTACTTACCGGGCGCAGTCCCCTCTCTGGGAACGCGACAACGACGGTTCGTCGTTCAGCCGCCTCGGTGCACCGAGTTGGGAATCTACGGTGATCGCGTTCGAGCGGCGTGACGCGCACGGCGGACGCCTGGTCGTCGTGAGCAACTTCGCCGGGGTGGAACGCACCGGGTATCAGCTCACCCTTCCTCGAGAAGGAGTGTGGCAGGAGGTGCTCAACACGGACGCGGCGGACTACGGGGGTCGAGGATCGGGCAACCTCGGGTTGGTCTATGCGAAGCCCTCTGAAGGAGGAGCACCGCTCGCGACCCTGACGTTGCCCGCGCTCTCGACGCTGTGGCTGCGCTACCAGTCCGACCCTCACGTGCCGACGGTCAACCACGGCTGAGCGCGCCGGGGACTCGGCGCGTGCCTCCCTAGAACAGCAGCGACGAAAGCCGATTGCGCGCCGACACGACCCGCGGATCCTCCGCACCGATGAGCCCGAAGAGCTCGACCAGACGCTCTCGAACGGGCGTGCGCTGGTCGGACGGGAGCTGCGCGAACAGATCGAGCAGGCGACCGAAGGCGTCATCGACATGCCCGCCGGCGAGGTCGAGGTCGGCCACATCGAACTGCGCCTGGACGTCGAGCGGGCCGTCGGCCGCTGCGGCCCGTGCCGCCTGCAGATCGAGGCCCTGAACGCGGTCGAGCAGCCGCACCTGGCCGAGACCCGCGAGCGCGTCCGCGTCCCGCGGGTTCTCCGCGAGCGCCTTCTCGTACGCCGTGATCGCTGCCGCGTAGTCGCCGACCTCGATCGCCGCGAACGCCTCAGCGTGCAGCGGGGGGAGCTCCGGCTCCACGGGAGGTTCCGGGTCCGCGCCCTCCTCGCCGACCGAGAGCGATCCGGTGACACCGTTCTGCGCCGCCACCTGCAGCAGCTGCGCGAAGACGTCGCGAACCTGCTGCTCCGGCACGGCCCCGGTGAACATCGGCACCGGCTGACCGGCGATCAGGGCCACCACCATCGGGATGGACTGGGCACGGAAGCTCTGCGCGAGCTGCGGATTCGCATCCACATCGACCTTGGCGAGCAGCACGCGTCCGCCGAGCTCGCGCGTCACCTTCTCGATGATCGGGCTCAGTTGCTTGCAGGGCCCGCACCACTCCGCCCAGAGGTCGACGACGACGGGAACGGTGCGCGAGAGCTCGAGGATCTGCCCGAACGTCTCGTCGGTCGCATCCACGACGACATCGGGCAGTCCCGGGGCGGGGGCGCCCTCTGCGGGAGATGCGGGCCGGTTGCGGAGACTCGACAGGTCGACGGCACCGCGCAGGGCGGCAGGAGAGATCTCACTCATTTGATCACCTTCACGGACAGGAGGTCCTGGTGGGCTGCCAGGAGCCGGATCTGCTCCGTCGAGCCCTTTGCCGGGACCGAGAAGAACAGCTGGAACTCGTAGGTCGTCTCGACGCCCTTCGCGGACTCGGTCGCGTCGGTGAGGGCCTTTGCTTGTGCATTGTCGCCGAAACGGATGGAGACGTCGTCTCCCGTCGGCGTCACCGTCTCGGTGTCGGTGAGGGTGACGGCGACGATCGCGCCGCTGTCCAGAGTCGTCATCGAGATGGGGGCATCCGTCGTCGGAGCCATGTCGAAGGCGGCCTTCGACGTGTCGGCGGCGCCCTTGTCGGCGAGAGCCTGGATCACGGCCTGACGGCTGTCGGTGATCGACTTGGCGTAGGTCAGCGCCAGATCGTCGAACATGTCGTAGAACTCGCTCTGCTCCCCCTGGTCCACCACATCGGCGAAGGTCGAGGCGAGGTTCGCCGGTGGGATCGTCAGGAACGCGGAATCGGACGGAACGAGCGAGGTCCCGAGCCAGGATGCGGCGACCTCGGGAAAGACCGCGTCAGCAGACATCTCGGCGATGTTCGAGACCTTGTAGTTCGACCAGGGGTCGGCCTGCGTCATCGTGAGGACCACCGGCGGCACCGTGTCATCCCCTGTCTTCGACAGCATCAGTACTGTGCGCGGCCACTGATCTGTCGCTTCCGGCAGCACGACCTCGACCTGATCGGTCGGGATCGCCGCGGGCGGAACGGTGTCCGGGAGCTTCGAGCGCAGAGCATACTCAGTGGTCCGCGCTGCGAGAGCGGGCCCCTCGAAGCGGGTAGCGAGCAGGTCGAGGTCGAGTGCCGCGTCGGCTTCGCTCACCGTGCCGGCGAGCGTCTTCAAGATGCGCTTGGCCTGCGCTTCGGTCACCGCAGGGGGCTTCTGGTTCTCCGGCGCGATCACCGTCGGACTCGGAGACGGAGTCGGCGAGGCGTCGCCCAGCTGCGGCCACGAGTCCGACGAGCACCCGGCGGCAAGAAGCGCCGTGAGCCCGAGAGCCGGAAGCGCGAGCATGCGACGACGGCGAGGCCGCGTCGCTGCGCGCATGGAGGTCTTCGCGTCGGGGTCCTTGCTCTCGTCCACGATCTCCGCCTCCTCGACGTCTCCGTCGGTCGGCGCCGCCGTTCCTGCGGAGGGTTCGCTGCGCGGAGTGCCGGACTCCTCGATCGCCGCGCGCTCAGACGGCGGAAGAACCGCGACGTCGATCGGTTCGGTCGCCGGGAGCGGACCCGGGCCCTTGCGCCGGGGGCCGCGACCGCGGCGCTGATGGCGGATCGCGAGCACGTAGAGGATGAGGCCGAGCAGCAGCACGATTCCCCCGGCGACCATGAGAGGTCCCGCCCACGGCGTCGAGTTGTCCAGCGGCCAGGAGACCACGATGTCATCCGGCGCATCGGCTGTGCCGTCGTAGGCGACGAGCATGCTCGTGCCCTCGGGCAACTGCATGTTCTCGGCCGTGAGACGGTTGTCCTTGACGAACGAGTCGAGCCAGAGATCGGATCCCCGCGGATCACGCCCCGCGGACTCCGCGTCGGCGGAGTCGCCCTCAGCGCCGTCGCTCGGAGCATCGGTCTCGCCGTCAGCGGAGGGCGCCGTGACGTGCTCGACCGCCAGATCGCCGTTCTTCTTCAGCGTGACCTGGTTGTAGTCGGAGTCGGCGAGCCAGGCCTCCATGTCGGCGGTGCGACCATAGCTGCCGAAGATCTCGCCCTCCCCCCGGACGATCAGCGTCTGCGCGCCTGGATTCGCCCGAAGCACGTCGCCGTCGATGAGGACGAAGGGTGCCGGTTCATCGATCTCGACCTGGGTCTGCTGAGTGTCCGGCCCCATGAAGATGGTGCGCTGAGCAATCCCCGCGCCGATCAGCACGGCAGCCAGCACGAAGGCCACCACGGCCCATACGAAACGCACGAATAGTCTCCTCACGCATCGCCGGCACTTGCCAGCGACGCAACACTCGACATTTCAGACTAGCGAAATCAGCTGTGTGTTGCCCACGAGCAGGTTCAGTGCGGGCCGGACCGGCACGTCGTCGGTGCCGAGCCGGACGCTCTGGATAGCCTTGCTGCATCCGTCCTCGAGGAGCCTCCGAATGAAGATCCACAATCCCTTCCGCACCGCCCTGGTGGCGACGCTCGGCGTGGGATTGGGCATCCTGCTGATCAACAGCGTGCAGAACCTCTCCACGGTTCTGCTCTATCTCGGCACGGCTCTCTTCCTCAGTCTCGGACTCGATCCGCTCGTCTCGTTCCTGGAGCGCCGGCGTCTCCCCCGATGGCTCGCTGTCATCGTCACGATCCTCGCGGTGCTCGGCATCTTCGTCGGCATCGTGCTCATCGTCCTTCCCGTGCTGGTCGACCAGATCTCCCAGCTGATCGCCCAGATCACGGCGATCGTGCAACGCGGTACCGCGATCGACGACCTCAAGCAGTGGATGACGGACGCGTTCCCCAACCTGAGGGTCGATGATGTCTTCACCTACGTCGAGGACTGGCTCACCACGAACCTGACCGAGATCGGCGGCTCCATCGGCCAAGGGTTCCTCGTGGCGAGTGGCGCCGTGCTCAGCGGCCTGTTCGGTGCGTTCATCGTCCTCATCCTGACGATCTATCTCACGGCTTCCACGCCGTCCCTCAAACGGGCGGTCTACCAGTTGGCTCCGGCGTCGAAACGAGACAGGTTCATCGACCTGTCCGAACAGATCACGGATTCGGTCGGCTATTACGTCATGGGGCAGGTGACGCAGGGTGTGATCAACGGCGTGCTCAGCGCGATCTTCCTGTCGATCATCCAAGCGCCGTTCCCCGCCGTCCTCGCGGTGATCGCGTTCTTCTTCTCCCTGATCCCGCTCGTCGGCACCCTGACCGGCTCCACGATCATCGTGCTGGTGTGTCTCATCCCCGGACTGGGCTCTCCGGCGACCGCGATCGCCGCTGCGATCTACTACCTGATCTACATGCAGATCGAGGCCTACATCATCTCGCCGCGCATCATGAGTCGTGCGGTCTCGGTACCGGGGGCGGTCGTCGTGGTCGCGGCACTCGCCGGAGGAAGCCTTCTCGGTCTGCTGGGCGCGCTGATCGCCATCCCGGTCGCCGCGAGCATCCTGATCATCTACCGGCAGGTGCTCATCCCGCGGATGAACGAGCTCTGAACCCGCTGCGCGTCAGTCGTCGGTCGGCCAGTGCGTGGCGAGAGGCAGTGCCGCAGGATTGACCGCGGCCACGATCTCCGTCAGCACGCGTCGCGTCTGGGTCTCGCCCACCCAGAGGTGCTTACCCCCGTCCACCGCGATCAGTTGTGCGTGCGGGATCGCAGCGAACCTCTCGCGGGCCTCGGCGGGGCGCAGGTAGTCATCCAGCTCCGGTACCAGGACGACCACGCGTCGGTCGATCGTCGCCCACGCGGCGACCTCTTCCGGTGTCGCGCGGTGCAAGGGCGGCGAAAGGAGGATGATCCCCTCGATGTCGTGCTGCCGACCGTACTTCAACGCGAGTTCCGTGCCGAAGGACCATCCCAGCAGCCAGGGTCGAGGCAGAGCGCGTTCACGCACGAAGTCCATCGCCGCGGCGACGTCGAACTGTTCGGACGCCCCGCCGTCGAAAGATCCGTCACTGGTCCCACGAGGTGATGCGGTCCCCCTCGTGTTGAATCGCAGCACGGCCAGATCCGCCAGAGCGGGCAGACGTGCAGCCGCTTTGCGGATGATGTGCGAATCCATGAACCCGCCGGCCGTAGGCAGGGGATGAAGCGTCACGAGAGTCGCGACAGGAGTCGTGGTCTCCGGCACGGCGAGCTCTCCGACCAACGTGAGACCGTCGGCGGTCTTCAGCTCGATGTCTTCGCGTCGCGCCGGAAGCTCCAGTGGTCCTCGGATCTCGATGCTCATGCAAGCCTCCAACAGTGTGTGTGCCAGTGTCGCCGTGCGGCGAGGTCAGCCGCGTCGCCGAGCACGCCGTCCGCGCGCCAGGCGACGAGATGAGCGGTTCCGGCGACGATCGATCGACCGCAGCCCGGGCAGAGATAGTCCTTCTGCGCCTGCGCCCCGGAAACCGGTTGCACGGTCCACTCACCGCCGCGGCGGGTCTCGGTACGCTTCCAGCCCGCGAGGAGGCGATCGAAGGAGTCCTCGGGGTCAGGGCGCTCCGAAGGACGTCTGCGAGAGCGGGGCATACTGCCTGCTCACCACCAGTGGTTGTTGACCCAGAAGTTGTACGCACCGGCCCAGCTGCCGTAGCGGCCGGTGGCGTATCCGGTCGCCCAGCGAAGGTTGTCGACCGGGTTGTAGCCGTTGCCGGGCACCTTGCTGCATGGCAGCGCCTGCACCAGACCGCAGGCACCGGAGGACTTGTTCGTGGCGTTCGGGTTCCAACCGCTCTCGCGGGACACGACGTAGTCGACGTACTGCCAGTCGCTCTGCGCGATGCCGGCTGCCGCCATCCACTCTGCAGGAGCACCGCCTCCCGTGTACGGAGGAAGGCTACCTCCGGAAGACTTTCCGGAGGATCCCCCACGGGGTGCTGCAGCCACGGTCGGGACCGGAGCCGGCTTCGGCTTCACATAGACCTCGAATCCTCCGCGCACGACGGGTGCGATCTCGGCACCTTCGACGGTGACGGTGAGGTTCTGAGTGTCCGCGAGCGCAAGCGAATAGGCGGAGTCCGGCGACTCCTCAGGGGCGGGTGCGGCCAATGCCACCCCGGTCGGTGCGACCAATGCACCGGCGAAACCCACGACGGCGAGGGCACTGAAGACCCCGACGACACCACGGCTGCGAGACCAGCGTCGTGTGCCCGTGCGCGCCAAACGAGCCTTCACCGCGGGCACCGGCGAGAGGTCGTTTCTTTCGAGATTCATGTCGTTTCGGGAGTTCACGATGAGGGACAGTCTACGCAAGAGTGCCTGGATCGACCATCAGGAACCTCAGCGAACGGCGAGAATCACGTCGATCGTGGCGTCCAGAAGGGCATCCACCTGCTCCTCGCGGTATCCCCCACGCTGCATCCGAAACGCCGCCGAGCGCAACTGCTCGGCAGTCAGCGCATCGCCGTCACGGAGATACCGCACGATACGCGTCGACACATGATCGACCTCATCGAGACGGTACCCGAAGGTGAGCACCCCGGTACGGGCGAAGCGGTGGCGCCGTGGTCGCGCCAGGTGATCCAGGATCACCTGCGCGTCTGCTCTGGCCTGCTCCACCCAGGCACCTGCTCCCGCGGATCGCACCGCGCGTTCGCGTTCTCGAGCGGCGAAGGCGTCTTCGACACGGCCGAGCGCCGCGTCGACATCCGCGACGACGTATCCGTTCTTCACCAGCGGGAAGGAGGCCGTCCGCACATCGTCCGCGCTGAGTTCATCGCGGCCCGCCTCGAACGCGCGGCGGGCAGATGCGAGGAACGTGTCGACGGCTGCCCGGTGATAGCCACGCACCCGACCTGAGGTGAGTGCGAATGCCGGCGGCGTCGATTCCGCCTGTTCGTCGAGCTGATCTTCGTTCATCACAGAACCACCCAAGGAGAGAAGAGGAAATACAGGCAGAGCGCCGGGATCGTCGAGGGCAGAATGCTGTCGAGTCGATCGAGCAGCCCTCCGTGCCCGGGGAGCCAGGAGCTCATGTCCTTGATGCCGAGGTCGCGCTTGAGCATCGATTCACCAAGGTCCCCCAGTGTCGCGGAGAGCAGGATCGACGCGCCGAAGATCACGCCGCACCACCACGGCAGCTCCAGGAGGAAGATCGCGAGCAGCACCCCCGCAGCGAGCGAGGCGATGACGGCGCCGCCGAAACCCTCCCAGGTCTTCTTCGGGCTGATCTTCGGAGCCATCGGGTGACGGCCGAAGGCGAGACCGGCGGCGTACGCGCCCGTGTCGGCCGCTACGGCGATCGCGATGAAGCTGAGGACCCACCATTGACCGCCCTCCTGCTTGAGGAGGATGAGCGCGATCCCCGCGAGGAAGGGGACGTAGACCTGCACGAACCCGCTCGTGACGGCGTCGGCGAGGACGTCCCCGTAGGTGCGGCCGTCCTTCTCCACCATCTGCGCGATGAGCCGCCACACGATGACGAACGCGACGGACACGAAGAGCATCACCCAGCACAACCACGGCTCGGCGAAGTACGCCGAGAGCACGAGGAACGCGGCGGCGATCAGCTGGGGGACCACGTCGACGCGACGACCCGAGCTCCGCAGAGCTCGGGAGAGCTCGTAGACCCCGAGCAAGGCGGCCGCGAGAGCGAACGGGACGAAGAGCACCTTGAGGAAGAGCAGCGATCCCAGGAGCGCGGCGCCGAAGGCGAGACCGATCAGGATGGCGAGGACGAGATCGCGACCCGTGCGCTCTTTGATACGTTCGTTCGCCTGGTCGAGCTGGTCGCGTGCATGGGAGACATGGCTGCCGAGTTCATCCCGTGCCGCGCGCCACTGTTCCCGGATAGCGTTGTGATCCGCCGTGTCCAGCGGACCGACGCCGCCCGAGGGCGCGCCCTCCGAAGCTGCGGGAAGCGGTGGGCGCGGAGGGACGGCAGCCGCGTCGAAAGACGGGAACGCGGCGTCAACGAGCGGGACGCCGTCGGATGGGGTCTTCCCGTTCCCGCCGTGACGCGTGAACGGCCCATCGTCGTCGGCATCTCGCGTTTCGTCAGACATCCCGACTACACCTCGAGGAGTTCTGCCTCTTTGCGCTTCAGCGCGTCATCGATGAGCTCGACGTGCTGACGTGTCAGGACGTCGAGCTCCTTCTCTCCGCGCGCGATCTCGTCCTCACCGAGCTCGCTCTTGAGGGCATCAAGCTCGTCCTTGGCCTTGCGACGGATACCACGGACGTGGACCTTCGCGTCCTCGGCCTTGGTCTTGACGAGCTTGACGTACTCCTTGCGGCGCTCGGCCGTGAGCTCCGGCATCGTCACGCGAACGAGGTTGCCGTCGTTCGTCGGGTTGGCTCCGAGGTTGGGCATGTCACGGATCGCCTGTTCGATCGCCTTCAGCGCCGACTTGTCGTACGGCGTGATGATGAGCGTGCGAGCTTCCTGGTTCGCCAGGGAGGCGAGCTGGGCGATCGGCGTGGGAGTGCCGTAGTAGTCCACGAGGACCTTCTGGAACATCTGCGGGTTCGCACGACCGGTGCGCACCGTGGAGAAGTCCTCCTTGGCAGCTTCGACCGCCCGGTTCATGCGAGTGGTGGTTTCAGCGAGGACGTCCGCGATCACGGTGACTCCTATCGTCGGGGTGTTCTGCAAATTCTATCGGGCGAAGTCGTCTCCGCCGTGTCACACGCTCAGGCGGTGACGAGGGTTCCGATCGGCTCGCCGAGGAGCGCACGGGTCACGTTCCCGGCGGGCTCCATGCCGAACACGCGCATGTCCATGCTGTTGTCCATGCACAGGCTGAAGGCGGTCGAGTCGACGACCTTGAGACCACGCTGGAGCGCATCGCGATAGGTGACGCGCTCGATGCGCTCCGCGTCGGCATGCTTGTTGGGGTCGGCGGTGTAGATGGCGTCGACGCCGTTCTTGGCGACGAGGACCTCGTCCGCGCCGATCTCGAGCGCACGCTGTGCCGCGACGGTGTCAGTGGAGAAGTACGGGAGGCCGGCCCCGGCACCGAAGATGACGACCCGCCCCTTCTCGAGATGACGCTCAGCCCGACGCGGAATGTACGGCTCGGCGACCTGGGTCATCGAGATGGCGGACTGCACACGGGTGGCGGCCCCGGCCTGCTCGAGGAAATCCTGCAGGGCGAGCGCGTTCATGACCGTGCCGAGCATGCCCATGTAGTCGGCGCGACCGCGGTCCATGCCTCGCTGGCTCAGTTCTGCGCCGCGGAAGAAGTTGCCCCCGCCGACGACGATCGCGACCTCGACACGGTCCACCGCAGCAGCGATGTCACGGGCGATCTGCGAGACCACGTCGGGGCTGACACCCAGCTGTCCCGCTCCGAATGCCTCTCCGGAGAGCTTGAGAAGGACGCGTCGGCGTCCGGTGCGTTCAGTCATGGGTGGGTGTCCTCTCGTCCCGATTCAAGATAGTGCCTCGTGGGCATGAAGAAGGGGTTCGGATCTTGGCGATCCGAACCCCTTCGACGGTGCTACGCGCCGACCTTGAAGCGCGCGAAGTCCGTCACGGTGATACCGGCGTCCTTCGCCACCTGGGCGACCGACAGCTTGTTGTCCTTGGCATAGTCCTGCTCGAGCAGGGCGACCTGCTTGATGAACGCAGAGACGCGGCCTTCGACGATCTTCGGGAGAGCCGCTTCCGGCTTGCCCTCGTTGCGGGAGATCTCAGTGACGATCTCGCGCTCCTTCTCGACCGCGTCAGCCGGCACGTCTTCACGCGACAGGTAGGACGGGTTGGCGAACGAGATGTGCTGCGCAATGCTGCGCGCGGTCTCGGCATCGTCACCCGAGTAGGCGACGACGACGCCGATCTGCGGCGGAAGGTCCTTGCTCGTGCGGTGCAGGTAGACCTCGACCTTGTCGCCGGTGATCGTGCGCACGCGGCGCAGCTCGACCTTCTCGCCGATGATCGCGGCTTCTTCGGAGATGACCTGCTCGACGCTCTTGTCGCCGGCAGAGGCGGCGAGGGCGGCGTCGACCGAGTCAGCCTTGACCGCTGCTGCAGCGTCGGCGACCTTGTCGGCCAGCGCGATGAAGCGCTCGTTCTTCGCGACGAAGTCGGTCTCGCAGGCGAGCTCGATGAGCGTCACGGCGCCGTCCTGTTCGCGAGCGACGATCAGTCCCTCGCTCGTGGAACGGTCAGCGCGCTTCGCGTTGCCCTTCGCACCCTTGAGACGCAGGATCTCGGTGGCCTTCGCGACGTCTCCGTCAGCCTCCTCGAGCGCCTTCTTGGTGTCGACCATTCCGGTGCCGAGCTGCTCACGCAGCGCCTTGAGGTCAGCGATGGTGAAGTTGGCCATGTGTGGTGGCTCCTTGCTTCGTTAGGTGTGTGTACGAGGGATTACTTGGCGTCAGCAGCCTCGGCGGCGGCGACCTCAGCGGTCTCCTCACCGGAAGCGGCGGCGATCGCCTCGTCGTGCGCCTCAGCACCGGCCTCGTCGGCAGCGGTCTCGTCGGCGGCGGGCGTCTCGACGACGGCAGCGGCGTCGTCTGCCGTGACGACCTCGGCGGCGTCAGCGGACTCCTGAACCTCCTGTGCGGGAGTCTCGAGGAGCTCCTTCTCCCAGTCGGCCAGCGGCTCGGCGTCGCCGGTCTCCGGGTTGTGCTTCTGCTGCAGGCCCTCGGCCGCGGCGTCGGCGATGATGCGCGTCAGCAGCGAGACGGAGCGGATCGCGTCGTCGTTGCCGGGGATCGGGTACTGGAAGTCATCCGGGTCGGCGTTCGTGTCGAGGATGCCGATCACGGGGATGCCGAGCTTCTTGGCCTCATCGATCGCGAGGTGCTCACGCTTGGCGTCGACGACCCAGATGGCCGAGGGCGTCTTGGTGAGGTTGCGGATACCGCCCAGCGACTTGTGCAGCTTGTCGAGCTCGCGCTTCTTGAGCAGGAGCTCCTTCTTGGTGAAGCCGCTGTTCGCGGGGACCTCGTAGTCGAGCTCCTCGAGCTCCTTCATACGAGCGAGACGCTTGGAGATCGTCTGGAAGTTGGTGAGGAGTCCACCGAGCCAGCGCTGGTTGACGAAGGGCTGACCCACACGGGTCGCCTGCTCGGCGAGGATCTCCTGCGCCTGCTTCTTGGTGCCGACGAAGAGGATCGTGCCACCGTGGGCGACGGTCTCCTTGACGAAGTCGTAGGCCTTGTCGATGTAACCCAGCGACTGCTGCAGGTCGATGATGTGGATACCGCTGCGCTCGGTGAGGATGAAGCGCTTGACCTTCGGGTTCCACCGACGGGTCTGGTGTCCGAAGTGCACGCCGCTGTCGAGCAGCTGGCGGATGGTGACCACAGCCATGGTCGTCTCCTGGTTCTGGCGCGGTTCTGCGCCGTTGAGGTTGCAAGCCGATCGGATGATCGGACTTCCTGGTGCCCGGCTCACGCCCGCCTTATCGAGGAGAAGGACCTGTGGGAGTGGATGCCGCGAAGTGAATCGCTTTGGGCACGCGTAGTCACCTCGATTTCGAGGTGCTCCCCCAGCATACAGGATCGCGCGGGCACTCACCCTGCACCTCACGCCGCACGCCGGTCTTGTTCCGGTGTCCCGCGGCGGCCGACCATTCCGGTGCCCGCGACGGAGTGCACCCGACCAGACTCGCACCATGCGCACAGTCCCCCGAGCCCTTTCCCTTCTCGTCGTCGCTCTGCTGCTCGCTCTCACCGCGCCGGCTCCCGTGGCGGCGGCGGAAGCTCCCTCGACAACCGAATGGCCTCGCTGGAGCTGGCCGGTGGCCGGGCCTCGCGCTGTCGCGGCTCCGTTTCGCGCGCCCGCGCACGAGTACGGTGCCGGCCATCGCGGCGTCGATCTGGCCGCAGTGGTGGGAGCAGAGGTGTCCGCCCCCGCGGACGGTGTGGTCGCCTTCCGCGGCACCGTGGTGGATCGGCCGCTCCTCACCATCGAGCACACCGGCGGCCTCGTGACGACTCTCGAACCCGTTCGGTCGACGCTCGTCGCGGGTGATGTCGTCACGGCCGGGCAGGCGCTCGGAGTCTTGGATATCGGCGGGCACACCGCCGCGGGTTCCCTCCACCTCGGCGTGCGGCTGGACGGCGACTACATCAATCCCCTGCTGCTCTTCGACGGCGTTCCGAGAGCCGTCCTGCTCCCCTGCTGCGAAGCACGCTGAGCGACGGGGGCTTAGCGAGAGATCATGCGCGCGGATGGGCCAGTCGATAGGTCGCCGTCAGACGCTCGGTGGAGACGTGGGTGTATATCTGCGTCGTACCGAGGCTGGCGTGTCCGAGGATCTCCTGGACCGCCCTCAGATCGGCTCCCCCGTCGAGCAGATGAGTGGCCGCGGTGTGCCGCAGAGCGTGAGGACCGATCGTCTCGGCACCCACGATCGGCGCGAGAACCCGCGCGACGAGTTCGTACACGGTCCGCGGCCCTACCCTGCCACCGCGGCTGCCCAGGATCACGGCAGGGGTGAAGGTTCGGGCGCGCGCGACGAGTACCGGCCTACCGCGCCTCAGGTACGCCGACAATGCGTCGCGCGCCGGAGTGCCGTAGGGCACGATGCGTTCCTTCGCGCCCTTGCCGAGCACTCGCGCCGTACCGCGGTCGAGATCGAGATCGTCGATGTCCAGTCCGCAGAGCTCGGAGACACGGATACCGGAGCCGTACAGCAGCTCGAGGATGGCGTGGTCTCTCAACGCGATCGGGTCGCCCTCTTCGGCGGCGTCGCGGTGAGAATCCAGAAGTGTCGACATCGCGTCCCGCGAGGCGACCGTCGGCAACGTCCTTCCCCTCTTCGGGGCGACCAGGCGCAGGCTCGGATCATGCGTGATGAGCGCCTGCTCCTGAGCCCAATTGAAGAATGAGCGGGCCGTGGCGGCGCGGCGCGCGAGGGTCGATCTGGCGTCGCCACGCTGAGTGGCGCGCCACAGCCAGTCCCGAAGCACCTCGAGGTCGACGGACTCGAGGGGAACACCACCCGCCGCGGCGTCGAGGTCTCGCAGGTCTGAGCGATAGGCCTTGACGGTCGCGGCGGACAGCCGGCGCACCTTCTCCAGGTGTTCGGCGAACGCCTCCGTCGCGGCAGCGAGATCCATGAGTCCAGCTTGCCCCGCGCATGCCCTGTCCGCGGCAGCCTCGCCGTTCATCGTGCACGGGAAGCCGATGCTCTCGCGGGGCGCTGACGATGCCACCCTCCGTCGTCATGCGCGACGTCGCCCTCGAGATGAAGGAGCCCGAGTACGGCCCGAACCCGATCAGGAGACAGGCCGGAGCGACGCGCCACCTCTTCTATGGACAGACGCGTCCGGGTACCCAACGCATCGAGCACGCGGCTGTGGCTCGAGTCCCGCTCTGACCCGTCTTCCTCGACTCTTTCGTCGATCGCGCCGTACAACTCCCTCACCTCCTGCGCGGAGGTCACACAGTGTGCGTCGTACTCGCGGAGCAGACGATGACACCCCGCCGACGACGCAGACGTCACTGCACCGGGCACGGCGCCGAGTGGCCGACCGAGCGAGGCCGCGTGGCCCGCGGTGTTCAGCGATCCACTTCTCCACCCCGCCTCGACGACGACCGTCGCATGGCCGAGCGCCGCGATCAAACGGTTTCGAGCGAGGAATCGCCACTTGGTGGGCGCCGCCCCACACGGCGGCTCACTCACGAGAGCCCCTCGTTCCGCGATCTGACGCAGGAGACTCTGATGGCCGGCAGGATATGCGCGGTCCACGCCGCCGGCGAGGATCGCGATCGTGGCGCCCTGAACGCCGAGTGCGGCACGATGCGCGGCCCCATCGATCCCGTACGCACCACCGGAGACGATCACGGCGCCGGTGGCCGCGAGATCACCCGCCAGTTCGGTCGCCACGTGCTCGCCGTACCCGCTGCAGGCTCGAGCCCCGACGATCGAGACTCGGGGCTCGCGGCCGAGCAACTCCACGCGGCCGCGCACCCACAGCGCGCTCGGGGCGTGTGGGCCGAGATCCGTGAGACCGCGGGGCCATGCGGCGTCTCCCGGGATCACGAGCTGCGCTCGCACGGCGACACCTCCGCGCAGCGCGGCCATGACCGCCCGAGGATCGGCGCGGGGGCGCCAGCGGGCTCGACCGTCGACCAGTGCGCGCGTTGCCGTAGCGCTGGCACCGCCCGGAGGGAGAAGCGACGACGAATCTCCCACAGCGAGAGAAAGCGCATCCGCTGCACCGAGCGATTCGATCAACGATCCGGCCACTGCATCGCCGGGCTCGGCGATCACAGACCAGGCGACACGCGCGACGCAATCGGCCAGCTCATCACCGGGATGGAGGGTGCGGGCGAGGGCGAGGATCTCGGAATCAGCGAGGAGGACATCCATCATCGCGGGAGCCCCCTTCGGAGATGCAGCGCCCGTCCGACCTCATCGATCCCGGGACGATCGAGCTCCGCCAGATCTGCCATCGTCCAAGCCACACGCAGAACGCGATCGTACCCACGGAGCGTGAGGGCGCCGCGCTCGAGGGCTCGATCGAGTGGAGCGCGCACCGCAGGAGCCAGTCGGAGTGCCCCCTGACGCAGACTGGTCCCCGGCGCTTCTGCATTGCGTCGCCACCGCATACTCATCCACCGATGGGCAGCTCGCTCTCGGGCCGCAGCGACGCGTTCTCGAGCCTGCGCCGTCGTCATCGATGGAGAATGATCGCCCATCGCTCGCGATGCCGCGACACGACTCACCTGCAGATCGATGTCGAGACGGTCGCGAAGCGGTCCGGACAAGCGCGTGGAGTATCGCCTGATCGACATGGGTGGGCAGACGCACTCCGCGCCGCGGACACCGTGGTTCCCGCACGGACAGGGATTCATCGCGAGCAGCAGCTGGAATCTCGCGGGAAACGTGGCGGTGAATCCCGCCCGATGCACCTCGATCGCCCCGGATTCGAGCGGCTGTCGGAGCGCATCGAGTGCGACCCGGGAGAACTCGGCAGCCTCGTCCAGGAACAGCACACCGCGGTGGGCACGTGCGATCGCTCCCGGTCGCGCCGTGCGCGAGCCCCCTCCGACCAGCGATGCGACAGACGCGCTGTGATGCGGCGCCTCGATCGGCGGGAGCACATCGAGCGCTGCGACGGGCTCTCCGCTGAGTGATCGCACCGACGCGACCTCTAGTGCCTCCTGCTCCGTGAGGGACGGCATGATGCCCGGAAGCCTGCGCGCGAGCATCGTCTTACCCGCGCCTGGAGGTCCGCTCAACAGCAGATGATGACCGCCGGCAGCGGCGACGACCAACGCTTCCACGGCATCCTCCTGACCGACGACATCGGCGAGGTCGAGCGTGTCACGTGGTCCGCTCTGAGTCGATGCCAGCACGACCGCCTCCACATCGGGCACTTCGACATCGGCACCGTGCCAGACCGCGACCTCTGCGAGTGAAGCGGCTGCGCGCACATCGACACCCGGTACCAGACGTGCCTCGGCTTCGTTTCCCCGTGGCACGATCACCGATTCGAATCCGGCGCGTGCCGCTGCGAACACCGCCGGCAGAACCCCGAGCACCGGCCGGATCCTGCCGTCGAGACCCAGCTCGCCGATGTGGACCGTCGCCGAGATCGACCGCGGTGAGATGACACCGCCTGCAGCGAGGCAGGCCATGGCAATCCCCAGGTCGAACCCGGCGCCGTGCTTGGGGAGGCTCGCCGGCGACAGATTCACCGTGAGCCGTCGCCGTGGAAGATCCAGCCCGGCGTTCTTGCAGGCGTTGTGCACGCGCTGGACGGCTTCGCCGAGGGACTTGTCGGGGAGCCCGATGATCCGGAACTCCGGTGTCTGGTTCGACATGTCGGCTTCGACCTCGACGAGATGCCCATCGACGCCGGTGAGCGCGACCGCCCAGGTGCGCGAGGTCGTCACGCGATGTCCACGAGGTGCTCGAGCGAGCCGGAGGCCGGATCGGACCCGATGATGCCGATCGCTTCGAGCCGGAGGACGCGCCCTCGCGCCTCCTCCGGATTCTCCGTCGCCCATGCCTGAGCGAGCTGCCAGAGCCGACGTCGCTTGCGAGCGTCGATGGCCTCGAACGGGTGCCCGTAAACGGCGGTCCGTCTCGTCTTGACCTCAACCACCGCGAGGTGGTGGTCGCGCACGGCGACGATATCGATCTCTCCCTGCGCGCACCGCCAGTTCCTGGCGAGCACGGTGTACCCGCGACGCCTCAGATGCTGAGCGGCCCGCTCTTCCCCTGCTCTTCCGAGCTCGTCCTTCGCTGCCATACGGCCAGCTTCACGCGCATGCGGATCGCACGTGGCCGGCGCCGGCGCACAACCCCGGTGGTCGGGGAGAACTCGAACTCGCAGCGCGGGGTGCAGGAACACCGAGATCCGCAACGCGCCGAGAGAGCTCCCCGAGATGCTTCGTCGAGAGGCGCCGTCACTCGCCGTCGAGCGAGAGCTCCTGGGGGAGCTCGAACTCCCGACGCTGCAGTTCCTCGACGTTGACGTCCTTGAACGTCAGCACGCGCACGGCCTTCACGAAGCGGTCGGCTCGGTAGATGTCCCACACCCAGACGTCGGTCATCGAGATCTCGAAATAGAAATCATGCTCGGTGTCACGACGGACGACGTTGACCTCGTTCGCCAGGTAGAACCGCCGCTCGGTCTCGACGACGTACTGGAACTGCGACACCACATCCCGGTACTCCCGGAACAGTGCCAGCTCGAGCTCGCGGTCGTAGTCGTCGAAGGCTTCCTCATCCATGATGTGTCCATCCTAGAGTCGCGGACACCGGGGCGCGTCATCCAGCGGTCGGCCGTGCGCGCCGCGGTCGGCTCAGAAAAGGGTGGGAACGTCGGCGATCGCCCACGACGCGCGGTGGTAGCGGGAGAGCCCGATGGCGCGGATCGCGTCGCGATGCTCGAGGCTGGCATAGCCCTTGTTGCGGTTCCACTGATACGCGGGATACGTCTCGTGGAGCTCCGCCATGTGCTGGTCCCGCGCGACCTTCGCGATCACGGACGCCGCGGAGACGGAGGCGCAGTCTCGGTCGGCTTTGATCACCGGGCGCACGTGGAGCGGCACCGGGTGCGCCCTCGACACATAGTCATGGTTGCCGTCGAGCAGGACGAGAGCGTCGTCGAGCGCGACCCCCTGATCCGCGACGGCCTGCACCGCACGCGACGCGGCAAGACCGAGCGCCCGCATGATGCCGACCTCGTCGACCTCCTCCGCACTCGCCCATCCGACGGCCGACGCCTGCACCCATGCGGCGGCGCGTGCTGCGACTTCAGGTCTGCGCTTCTCCGTCACGAGCTTGGAGTCGCGGAGGCCTTCCGGCACGCGCCGACGCGCGCCTGCGGCATTCATCGCGGCCGCGCCCACGGCGACAGGACCCGCGAGTGCCCCTCGGCCGACCTCATCGAGCGAGATGATCACCTCGCACTCACCGAGGAGGCGCCTCTCGAGAGTGAGTTTCGGTGCGACGACGGTCATTCCGGATCCGGGACGCCGTTGAAGATCTCGTGGTGCCCGTCGATCGGTCCCAGCCTGTTCAACGGCCACGTCGTGAGGAACGCCTTTCCCACGATGTTCTCCATCGGCACGAATCCGCCACTGGGGAGATCCTGGTGCGCACGGGCGTCACGCGAGCGATCGCGGTTGTCTCCGAGCAGCCAGACGGAATCCTCCGGGACCACGACATCGAAGGGCTCGTTGGACGCGGCCGTGTCCCCGGGAGGCAGATTGAGGTAGCTGAGCTCGTCGATGGGCGCGCCGTTGATCGTGATCTGGCCGAGCGCGTTGCAGCACACCACATGATCGCCCGGCAGACCGATCACGCGCTTGACGAGGTGGTCCTGCGAGTCCGTCGCGGAGATGCCCACGAAGTTCAGCACCCAGTCGACGGCCTCGACCAGCGGCGGCTGTGCAGGGGTCTGCGGCTGACCGTCGAGCCACCCGCCCGGATCCTTGAAGACGACCACGTCACCTCGCTCGTAGTCGGTCCATCGCGGCGTGAGCTCATCGACCAGGATGCGGTCGTTGATCAACAGGGTACGTTCCATCGATGCGGAGGGGATGTAGAACGAACGCACGACGAAGGTCTTCACCACGAACGAGACCAGCGCGGCGATCACGACGATCACGAGGACGTCGCGAAGGAATACGAGGAACCCGCGACGACGTCTGGACGTGGGCGCGGACGGGGATTCGGTCATCAGGTTCCTTCACGATCATGCACCGTCGTGCGGCGACGGTATCTAGGTTCGCACACCGGTGGGAGAACAAAGCACCCCGGGACATCGTGTCCCGGGGTGCTTTGGAGATGCTGCGACTCAGCGGTCGCGCTTCTCCTTGATCTTCGCCTTCTTGCCGCGCAGCTGGCGGAGGTAGTAGAGCTTCGCGCGACGCACGTCACCGCGGGTGACGACCTCGATGTGGTCGATCACCGGGGAGTGCACCGGGAAGGTACGCTCGACGCCGACCTGGAAGCTGATCTTGCGGACCGTGAAGGTCTCGCGCACGCTGTCGCCCTGGCGACCGATGACGACGCCCTGGAAGACCTGGATACGAGAGCGGCTGCCCTCGGTGATGTTGACGTGCACCTTGACGGTGTCACCGGGGAAGAAGTCCGGGATGTCCGAACGGAGGGAAGCCGCGTCGACGGCGTCGAGGATCTGCATGATCGTCTCTCTCTGCACCCGCCACAGGTCGCATGCATGTATTCAAAGGAACAAGAAAAGGAGTGAGCTGTACGGAGCAGACGCGTCCGCGGGCTCCCCTGTGGCAGAGCCGGTCACAGCACAAACATTCATTCTGCCACGGATACGGCGCCCGGCCAAAACGACGACGTCAGTCGCGGGAATCGGTCTCCCGCACCACGATGACCTCGTGCGCGCGCGTCGGCGGTGCCGGCTCATCGACCGTCGGGATCGTGGACCACGTGATGGTCTCGCGCAGTCGGGTACCGCTTCCCTTCGCCTCGTTCCACAGCTGCCACAGCTGCAACCAGATCAGGGCGATCCCCGCCACGATCGCACCGGTGAGCAACCAGGGGAACGCCCCGTCGATGAAGAATCCGACGGCGATCGTGAGCCCGTTCCACACGGTGAACCCCGCCACATCCCACCAGGAGACGGCACGCTCGATGCGGACGGACGGCCGTGAACGCGTGAGCAGCGTCAGCAGGAGCTGGCCCAGGAAGACGGACGGCATCGCAATGAGCAGCACCCAGAGGATCGACCAGCCGCCTTGGAAGACTCCCCACCCGATCAGCAGCCAGAGCGGCAGCAGGAACGCCGCCGGAAGGAGCCAGCGGAAGAAGGCCTGTCGCAACCACATGCTCAGATCGTACGTCGCTGCGTCCCCGCGTGTCCCGGTGTTCGCTGAGAGCGGTCGGGGATCCGCCGGTGCGGGATCAGGGAGAATGGAGATGACGAGAGGACACCCGATGATCGAACTGCGCACCCCCGCCGAGATCGATGAGATGCGCGCCGCAGGGCGCTTCGTGGCTGAGACCCTGGCGACGCTGCGCGACGAGACGAAGGTCGGGACCAATCTCCTCTCGATCGATCGACGCGCACACGACCTGATCCGCAAAGCCGGAGCCGAGTCCTGCTACATCGACTACCACCCCTCGTTCGGTGCGAGCCCGTTCGGCAAGGTCATCTGCACCTCGGTCAACGACGCCGTCCTGCACGGGCTCCCCCACGACTACACGTTGCGCGACGGTGACCTCGTCACCCTCGACTTCGCCGTCTCCGTCGACGGATGGGTCGCGGACTCCGCAGTCTCGTTCGTCGTCGGGACCGCGCGCGAAGAAGACCTACGACTCATCGACACCACCGAGCGCGCCTTGGTGGCAGCGATCGACGCCGCGACGGTCGGTAACCGCATCGGCGACATCTCCTCAGCTGTCGCTGCCGTTGCCCACGGAGACGGCTACTCGATCAACACCGACTTCGGCGGACACGGCGTGGGGCGCACGATGCACGGGGATCCGCATGTCCCGAACGACGGCCGCGCCGGACGGGGCTTCCCCCTGCGTGCGGGCCTGGTACTCGCACTGGAGCCCTGGTTCCTTGCGACAACCGACGAACTGGTCACGGACCCGGATGGATGGACTCTGCGCAGCGTCGACGGCTCCCGCGGCGCGCACTCGGAGCACACGATCGCCATCACCGAGGACGGACCCCTCATCCTCACGGACCGGTCGTTCCTCGGCGTCGACTGATCGAGTGCGGCCGGTCTCTCAGGCGCGGCGGTAGACGTAGACGTCCGTGACCTGCGGAAGGTCGAGCATCTCTCTTCCACGCGTGCCCGCTGAACTGTCGAGCACCGCCCCGATCTCCCCCAGCATCCGCGCACGCGTCGACTCCTCGGCGACGAGCAGGCTGCTCACCGTCGCCCATCGACGAAGATAGTGGTCGCGCGAGATGCGCTCGGCCCAATGGATCTCCTCCCGGCGGACGAGTTCGAAATGGGGAAGCACCTCAGCCGCACCGTCGGTCGTCGCGTCGGCCTCGGACACCGCCGGATGAGCGATGCGGTGACAAGCCCGGTCCCAGGTGCACGTCGGATCGGAGCGATTCCAGAGCAGCCCGAGCGCCCCTCGGGGGACCAGCACGCGAGCGATCTCGTCGCAGGCCGCGTCACGATCGAACCAGTGGAAGGCCTGGGCAACCGTGACGACGTCCACTGACGCATCCCCGAGCGGAATCCGCTCCGCTGCTCCGATCTGAGCTTCCACGTCGGGGAGTTTGACTCGCAGCATCTGCAGCATGCGCTCCGACGGCTCCACGGCCACCGTGCGCCGCGCACGATCGACGAGCAGTTCGGTGAACTTGCCGGTCCCGGCACCCAGGTCCAGCCCGACGTCGACGGTTGTCGGAACGATCATGGCCGCCGCTGCCTCCGGGAATCCGGGGCGGTATCTGTCGTAGTCGTCACCGATGATCTCGAACGACCTTGCGAGCGCATGTTCAGGCATGACTCGACGTTACCAAGGCTCATCTCACACCCCGCGGGTCCGGGAACTGCGGCGTATGCCATTCTGAATCCATGATTCCGCAGGACCGTCATGTGCCGGAGCGTGTGCTCCTCGCTCGGCACGGGCAGACCGTGTGGAACGTCGAGCACCGACTCCAAGGCCAGCTCGACTCTCCACTGACAGAGGCCGGTGTCGCCCACGCCCACGCGATCGCGGACAGACTCGTGGGCGCTCACGTGCTCACCGTGTGCACCAGCCCTCTCGGCAGAGCGATGCGGACGGCGATCATCATCGCCGATCGGATCGGAGCGGAACTGATCGAGGTGCCGGAGCTCGCAGAGCTCGACCACGGTGAGCTCGCCGGGATGACATGGGAAGAGATCGACGAGGTCTACCCGACCGCCAGAGAGGAACGTGCCGCCAACCGCTATGGCTGGGCATTCCCGGGCGGGGAGAGCTACGCGCAGGCCAGGTCTCGGGCGCGGAAGGCGCTCAGCAACTGTGGGTGGGCGGCCGAGGGCGTCCCCCTGCTCGTGAGCCACGAGATGATCGGACGCATGCTGCGCGCGGAGTTGCGAGGACTGGACGCATCGAGTGCGCTCGGTCTGCGGCATCCGCACGGTGTGGTCTTCGATATCGAACGCCGGTCCGAGCGGATTCTCTGAGGCGGACGTTGACGCCGGGCCCGACGGGATTCAGATCTGCCCGTCGATCACGAGGACGCGGCTTCGCCCTCCGCAAGCAGGTCGGGTCGACGGGTTCGGGTCCGCACGAACTGCTGCTCGCGACGCCAGGCGGCGATCGCGGCATGATTGCCGCTGAGCAGAACGTCCGGCACGGCACGCTCACGCCATGACGCGGGCTTCGTGTAGGACGGATACTCCAGCAGTCCGTCCTCGTGCGACTCCTCGACGAGGCTCTCGGGGTTGCCGACGACACCGGGGATGAGTCGGCCGATCGCCTCGATCATCGCCATGGTCGCGACCTCGCCCCCATTGAGGACGTAGTCGCCGAGGCTGATCAACCGGACCTCGCCGAGATCGGCGGCGAACTCGAACACGCGCTCGTCGATGCCCTCGTAACGACCACAGCCGAAGACGAGATGCTCACGGGTCGCCAACTCACGCGCGGTCTTCTGGGTGAAGACCTCCCCCGCCGGCGACGGGAAGATGATGGTCGGTCGCTGCCCGTCCTCGGTGTCGGAGGAACCGGCGATCTCGTCGAGCGCGAGCCCCCAGGGCTCCGGCTTCATGACCATGCCGGCGCCGCCGCCGTACGGCGTGTCGTCCACCGTCCGGTGACGGTCCGAGGTCCAGTCGCGCAGGTCTCGCACACGCAGGTCGATGAGACCCGTGCTCTGCGCCTTGCCGAGCAGGGACAGCGTCAGGCCGTCGAAGTAGGACGGGAAGATGGAGAGGACGTCGATGCGCACGGAGGAACCGTATCAGCGGTCACTCGGACGCGTCGGCGTCCGGGGCGACCTGCGGCTCGGCGTCCGCGATCTCTGCGATCTCTTCGATCTCTTCGAAGAGTCCCGGCGGCGGCGTCACGATGACGCGGCCCTCCTGCACATCGACGGTCGGGACGATGGCGGCGACGAACGGAACCATGACCTCGTCTTCGCCGGCCTTGACGATGAGGAGATCCTGTGCCGGGAAGTGCTCAACCCGTATGACCCGCCCGATGACCGTGTCGTCTCGGACGACATCGAGTCCGACGAGCTGATGGTCGAACCATGCGTCGTCCTCGACCTCGTCGGCGTCCTGGTCGATCCACAGGATCGCCCTGACGAGGCTGTCGGCGGCGTCACGGTCGTCGACGTCTTCGAAGAAGACGACGGGATTGCCGTTCATCACGCGGTACTCGCGCACCGTGATCTGCTTGCCGTGCCACGGAGATGCCTCGGGCACCTGCAAGGTGAATCCGGCACCGGGGGTGAAACGACCCTCGGGGTTGTCCGTGTACAGCTCGAGCTTGAGCCCACCCTTGAGTCCGTGCGCCTTGACGAGGCGTCCGACACGCAGCTGGTTCTTGCCCTGATTGCGGTCCTTCGGCACCACGTCAGTCGTCCGCGACATCGACGCGGACCCGACGCCCGTCAGCGAGTGCGCTGACGAGGGTGCGAAGGGCCTTCGCAGTGCGGCCGCCGCGCCCGATCACGCGTCCACGGTCATCGGGGTGCACGCGCACCTCGAGGAGGTCGCCTCGCGGCGACGTGGATTCGTTGATGCGAACATCCTCCGGGTGATCGACGATCCCCTTGACGATGTGTTCGAGCGCGGCGGCGAGCACGACGGATTACTCTGCGTCTGCTGCGGGAGCCTCAGCGGCCTCCGCGTCGGCCGCGGCGGGAGCCTCCTCAGCGGGAGCCTCGGCCTTCTTCTCGACCTTGGGCTTGACGACGGACTTCTTGGACGCGTCGATCTCGAAGGGGACCTTCGGCTCGGCGACCTTGAGCGTGGACTTCGCGTCCTTGTCGCCCTTGAACTTGCCCCAGTCGCCCGTGATCTTGAGGATGGCGGCGACCTGCTCGGTCGGCTGCGCGCCGACGGAGAGCCAGTACTGCGCCCGCTCGGAGTCGACCTCGATGAACGAGGGCTCCTCGGTGGGGTGGTACTTGCCGATCTCCTCGATCACGCGACCATCGCGCTTGGTCTTCGAGTCGGCGACGACGATGCGGTAGTACGGCGCACGGATCTTGCCCAGGCGCTTGAGACGAATCTTGACAGCCACGATTCTCCTGAATTGTGTGGAAGGAAACGAACCGGTCGCCTGGAGAGTGGGGTGCACACCCGGCGGAAGCTCAAATGAGTGTGGACACCTGCTGGATAGAGGGTCGAGCAGGTGGTCCAGCCCTCTATTCTGCCAGATGCGCGCGCCAGGCGCGAAACGTGGCGAAACCGCCGTTGCCGTGTCGCATGCCTCGCGTGCCAGACTGTGCGGGTGAAGCTCGAGTTCGCCTCATCCGCCCGGTCCACCGTCGGCCTCGAATGGGAGATCATGCTCGCGGACCCCGCGAGCGGTGACCTCGTCGGTCGCGCCCCCGAACTTCTCGCCGCGCTCGAGGCCGAGAGCGCCGATGAGCGTCATACGGTCACCGGCGAACTGCTCACCAACACGATCGAGGTCACGAGCGGTATCGGCGATTCCGTGGCTCATGCGGTCGACGACATCGCGAACGCCATCACCGCGGTGCGGGCCGCGACCGATCCCGCGGGTGTCGAGCTGCTCTCGGCCGGAAGCCACCCCTTCGCGCAGTGGTACGACCAACAGGTGACGGACAAGTCGCGCTACCACACCCTGATCGAGCGCACCCAGTGGTGGGGACGCAACATGATGATCTGGGGAATCCACGTGCACATCGGCGTCGAGGACCAGCGCAAGGTCTTCCCCATCATCAACGCTCTCGCCGGGTTCCTCCCGCACCTGCAGTCGCTGGCGGCGTCGAGCCCGTTCTGGGCGGGAGAACGCACCGGATATGCCTCCAACCGCGCACTCGTGTTCCAGCAGCTTCCCACCGCCGGCCTGCCGTGGCCGCTGCACGACTGGTGGCAGTACGAGTCCTACCTCGATGACATGGTGCGCACGGGTGTCATGGCCGACGCGACCGAGGTGCGCTGGGATATCCGTCCCGCTCCACGCTGGGGCACCATCGAGGTCCGCGCGTGCGACGGGCTCTCCACCCTGCCGGAACTTGCATCGGTCGCGGCGCTCGTCCAGGTGCTCGTCGAGGACTTCTCACGACAGCTCGACGAGGGGAAGGCACTTCCGGAGCTTCCCGCCTGGTTCCACCGCGAGAACAAGTGGCGCGCCGCGCGCTACGGGCTGGAGGCCCGCGTGATCGTCGACGCCGACGGCACGCAGCGCCCGGTGCGCGAGCATCTGACGGAGACGCTCGAAGCCCTCACCCCGACAGCCGTCGAGCTCGGCTGCGGTCGCGAGTTCGGCGGCATCGCCACGATCCTGGAGGGAGGCGCAAGCTACGCGCGACAACTCGCGGTGGCGGATGCCGCGGGGGGCGACCTCTCAGCGGTGGTGCACCACCTGATCCGCGAGTTCCGCTCCGGGCCGGAGTCCTCCACCGACGAGCCCTAGCGGTCGAGGGCAGCGAGCTCAGTCCTCGACGAGGCGCCTCGCGAGCCCTTCGTCCAGGACGACATCCGTGATCAGGCCAGCGGCCAGGGCCGCGCGGAGACTCACCAGCTTCGGGATTCCCGAGACGACACACACGCGACGCGGGACGCGACGCAGACGGTCGAGGCCGGGACCCGTGGCTCTGGCATTCACACGGATGTCGCGCCAGGACCCGTCGGAACGGAAGAACACCGTCGCGACGTCGCCGATGGCGTGGTCCTCCCGAAGGCTGCGATAGTCATCGCGTCCGAGATAGCCCCCGACGTAGACCCGACTCGGAACCTCGGCGGCGGGCGAGCCGAGGCTGAACACGGCGACGTCCATCTTCGCCTGCAGATCGAGCACACGACGAGTGCTGCGCTCACGCCACATGGCCTCGCGGGTGGCAGGGTCATCGAAGAACGCGGGAACGGGGAACTGCTGTACCTGTGCACCGAAGGCGCTGCCGAACCGTTGCAGGATGTCACTGGAGTACTCCACGCCGGTCGTCTGCGTGTTCCCGGCCCCGTTGAGCTGCACGAAGGTCGTGTTGTGCGTCTCCTTCTGCGTGAGCCCGCGACTCACCGCACTGATGGTCGAGCCCCATGCGACGCCGATCACCATGTTCGAGTCGACGAACTGCGACAGCAGCCGTCCGGCGGTGAGCGCAACGCGCTCGAGACGTTCGACCTCGCTGAGGATCTCCGGCATCGGCACGACGTGCGCCGCCACCCGATGCCTGTCGCGAATCCGATGCTCGAGCATGCCGAGGCGTTCGAGCGGGGAGTTGATCCGGATGTCGACCAGGCCGCTCTCCCGCGCGAAGCTCAGCAGCCGCGAGACCGAGGACCGGGAGGTGCCGAGCTCTTTCGCGATGACTTCCATCGTCTTGTCCTGCATGTAGTAGAGCTGCGCGGCGGTGAGCGCCGCGATCAGCTTGCTGTCGCGGGATTCCGCGCTTGCACCGGCCATGATGACCTCCTCGCCCTCGATCCTTGCACATATGTGCAGTGGGCTTGCGCGGGATGTCACACAGGTCGATGCTGGTTGGCAAGTAAGGAAGAGAGGGTCGACGATGATCGATTCGACACACTCGTCGGCGGAGCGCGCGGAGATTCGCGCCGTCCGTGAATCCGGACGCACCAGCGTCCTCGTCATCGGCGGGGGGATCAACGGCATCTCCACGTTCCGCGACCTGGCTCTGCAGGGCGTCGATGTCGTGCTCGTCGAGCGAGGGGACTTCGCCTCCGGCGCATCCTCCGCATCGAGCCACATGATCCACGGCGGGATCCGCTACCTCGAGAACGGTGAGTTCCGGCTCGTGCGCGAGTCCGTCGAGGAGCGCAACGGCCTGCTCAAGATCGCCCCGCACTACGTCAAGCCGCTGCAGACGACCATCCCGATCTACTCGACATTCTCGGGCATCCTCTCCGCTCCCCTGCGCTTCCTCACGCACAAGAGCGGAAAGCCCCAGGAACGGGGCGCGTTCCTGATCAAGGTCGGCCTCACGATCTACGACACCTTCTCCCGTGACGGAGGGATGGTGCCTCGCCATCGGTTCCTCGGCCGCAAGAAGTCTCTCGCCGAGCTTCCCTCGCTCGACCCGAAGATCAAGTACACCGCCACGTACTACGACGCCTCGATGCACGACCCGGAGCGCCTCGCGCTCGACGTGCTGCAGGACGGACGCACGGCGCACCCGGGAGCGCACGCTCTCAACTACGTCGAGGCCATCGCCCGCGACGGCGACAAGGTCGTCCTCCGCGACCGCGAGAGCGGCACGGAGTTCACTGTGCAGGCTGACGTGGTCGTTAATGCCTCCGGCCCCTGGACCGACCTCACCAATGACGCGCTGGGCACGGACACCCGCTTCATGGGCGGCACCAAGGGCTCGCACATCGTGCTGGATCACCCAGAGCTGCTCGAGGCGACGCGGGGGCGGGAGATCTTCTTCGAGCACTCCGACGGCCGCATCGTACTCATCTACCCGCTCAAGGGACGCGTCCTGGTCGGCACCACCGACATCGACGCCGACCCGCGCGAGGTGCCGGTGTGCACCGAGGAGGAGGTCGACTACTTCTTCGACCTGATCCACCACGTCTTCCCGACGATCCCCGTGGCACGCGACCAGATCGTGTACAAGTTCTCTGGTATCCGTCCGCTGCCGCGCCATGAGGACACCGCTCCCGGATTCGTCTCCCGCGACTATCGCATCGAAGTCGACGAGAAGGGCGCAGTCCCCCTCGTGAGCCTCGTCGGCGGAAAGTGGACGACGTTCCGCGCGCTCGGCGAATCGCTCTCCGACGTCGTGCTCGGCCTCATCGACCGCACCAGGACCGTCTCCACCGCGGGACGCGCGATCGGCGGCGGCCGGGAGTTCCCGCGCACCGAGAAGGCCAAGCGCATCTGGATCCAGGAGAACCTTCCCGGTGCCGGTGCCCGCGCCGATCAGCTGCTCGCCCGCTACGGCACCCGGGCCGCCCAGGTCTGGGAGTACGTCGAGCAGGGAACGGACGCTCCGCTTGCCGGCGGCGCCCTCTCCACGCGCGAACTCGAGTGGATGGTGCAGAACGAGATGGTGGCGCGCCTCGAGGATGTCGTCCTGCGTCGCACCAGCATCGCGTTCACCGGTGGCGCCGATGCCGAGGTCCTCGACGAGATCGCCGACGCGCTCGCGCCGATGCTCGGCTGGGATCGCTCGCGTCACGACGCCGAGCTCGAGCAGACGCGCCAGCTGCTGAACGAACGACACGGACTCGATATCCCGTCCCGCACCCGCGGCTGACGGGGTCTCGGACTGCCGCCCTCCTCGCGGCGCAACTCCCATAACGTGTCGGGGCAGAGGTGCCCCGACACACAAGAAAGGTCAAAGAAGACATGGCTGATGTGAATCTCGGTCTCTACTTCCTCTCCGAGCTGGTCGGCACAGCGATGCTCGTGCTGCTCGGATGTGGTGTCGTCGCCAACGTGGCCCTCGCGAAGAACAAGGGCTTCGGCGGCGGCTTCCTGATGGTCAACTGGGGATGGGGCCTCGCGGTCTTCGCCGGTGTGCTCGTCTCCGCCTACTCCGGTGCGATCCTCAACCCGGCCGTCGGCATCGGCCTGCTGCTCGCGGGCAAGATCAGCTTCGTGATGTTCCTGACGGCCACGGCCGCTGAACTCGTCGGAGCGATCCTCGGTGCCGTTGTCACGTGGCTCGCATACAAGCAGCACTTCGATGAGGAGCCCGACCCGGCCAACAAGCTCGGCGTGTTCTCGACCGGCCCCGCGATCCGCTCGTACGGCTGGAACCTCGTCACCGAGATCATCGGTACCTTCGTGCTCGTGTTCGTGATCTTCGCGTTCGCCGACTACGGCGACATCGAGGTCGGCACCCCCGGCGGCCTCGGACCGCTCACCGCGCTCCCCGTAGCACTCCTCGTGGTCGCGATCGGCGCCTCCCTCGGTGGCCCGACCGGCTACGCGATCAACCCGGCGCGTGACCTCGGCCCGCGTATCGCTCACGCGATCCTCCCGATCAAGGGCAAGGGCTCCAGCGACTGGTCCTACTCGTGGGTCCCGGTGGTCGGTCCGCTCATCGGTGGTGCGATCGCCGCCGCTGCAGCGCCCGTCCTGCTGCACCTCGCCTGAACGACCTGAATTCAAAGGAGAACACAATGGCTGACTACATCCTCGCCATCGACCAGGGAACCACTTCGAGCCGCGCGATCATCTTCGACAAGAAGGGCAGCATCATCGCGACGGGCCAGAAAGAGCACGAGCAGATCCTGCCGAAGGCCGGCTGGGTCGAGCACGACGCCTCCGAGATCTGGCGCAACGTCCAGGAGGTCATCGGCCTGGCTCTGAGCCGCGCCGACCTCACCCGCCACGACATCGCTGCAGTGGGCATCACCAACCAGCGCGAAACCGCGGTGGTCTGGGACAAGACCACGGGAAAGCCCGCCTACAACGCGATCGTGTGGCAGGACACGCGCACCCAGGCGATCGTGGACCGACTGGCTGCTGACGGCGGCGTCGAGCGGTTCAAGCCGATCGTCGGTCTGCCCCTGGCCACGTACTTCTCGGGTACCAAGATCGCCTGGATCCTGGAGAACGTCGATGGAGCCCGTGAGAAGGCGGAAGCCGGCGACCTGATCTTCGGCACGACCGACAGCTGGGTTCTCTGGAACCTCACCGGTGGCGTCGACGGTGGAGTGCACGTCACCGACGTGACCAACGCCTCGCGCACGATGTTCATGGACCTCGAGACGCTCGAATGGCGCGACGACATCCTCGAGGCCTTCGGTGTGCCGCGGTCGATGATGCCGGAGATCCGCTCGTCCTCGGAGGTCTACGGCGCGGCGGAGGACTCCTCGTTGCTTCGCGAGACCCCGATCGCCGGCATCCTGGGCGACCAGCAGGCGGCGACGTTCGGTCAGGCGGCGTTCCAGAAGGGCGAGAGCAAGAACACATACGGAACGGGCTGCTTCCTGATCTTCAACACGGGCGAGGAGATCGTCCACTCGAAGAACGGGCTGCTCACCACCGTCGGCTACAAGCTGGGCGACCAGCCCACGCATTACGCCCTCGAAGGCTCGATCGCCGTCACCGGATCGCTGATCCAGTGGCTGCGCGACCAGCTCGGCATCATCTCCTCGGCCCCCGAGGTCGAGGAGCTGGCCGACAAGGTCGAGGACAACGGCGGGGTCTACATCGTGCCGGCGTTCTCCGGTCTGTTCGCTCCGTACTGGCGTCCCGATGCCCGAGGCGCGATCGTCGGACTCACCCGGTACGCGAACAAGAACCACATCGCTCGCGCAGCTCTCGAAGCGGTGGCCTTCCAGACGCGTGACGTGCTGGATGCCGTGAACGCGGACGCCGGCGTGGATCTCACCGAGCTCAAGGTCGACGGCGGCATGGTGGCGAATGATGCGCTCATGCAGTTCCAGGCAGACGTCCTCGGCGTGCCGGTCGTTCGCCCGGTGGTCGCGGAGACCACGGCGCTCGGTGCGGCCTACGCGGCCGGACTCGCGGTCGGATTCTGGAACGGTCTCGACGACCTCTCTGCCAACTGGCAGGAGGACAAGCGCTGGGAACCCTCCATGGAGGAGGCCGAGCGCGACCGCCAGCTGCGCCTGTGGCGCAAGGCGATCACCAAGTCGATGGACTGGGTCGACGACGACGTGAAGTGATCTGACGTGACAGCGAAGCGGGTCCGGAGTCCAACTCCGGACCCGCTTCGTCGTCTCCGCGGCAGCGGCCCGCTGAACCGTCAGAACCCGTTGATCGACGCGAAGAAGGCGCCGGTACCGTCGACCGAGACGCGTCCGCTCTCGTCGCTCGACGTCACCTGCTCGTAGCCGGAGTCGCTCCAGTAGAAGACATCCGTCGCGATCTCGCCGACGCCCTGTCCGAACATCTGCTGAGCGAATCCGTGCATGTCCTGCACGACATAGATCGCCTCCGGTCCGGTGATCACATGGAACGCGACATGATGACGTGAGGGCACGGCGAACAGGACGCCGTGCGGAGCCGATGAGATACCGGCTGCGGCCAGGAGGGCCGGGAAGTCGAGCACCCGGCTCGCGGTGAACATGGAGTCCGACACGATCGCCTGGAACGCGCCGTTGCCGACGTCGACGGTGTGCACCTCTTCGATCGGCTCCGCCGAAACTGCCGCGAGGGCCGTGGCCCACAGCTGTCCGGCATCGAACCGGCCGACGATCGCGTCAGGGACGGCGGTCGTGGTCTCGGGGTGATCGAGCATGAGGATCGCTTCGAGGCCGCTCACGATCGTGCGCCGGTACGTGTACGCCGCACGGTGGCTCTCCGGGAGATACGACGACGGGATGAGACGTGCTTTCACGAGGGACAGGACCTGATGATCGGAGAGATCTTCGTCGCGAGGGGCGGCCTGACGGCTCAGCAGACCGGAGATGTGACGCTCGACAGCCTCCGGCCAGTTCGACTCCGGTTCGAGCTTCACGGCGCGCGCGAGGTTGTACAGCCCGTACTGCGCGCCGGAGTCCCCCTCGGCGTAGTCGCCGTGCACGGTGATCGCCCCTGCTGTCGTAGGCCACTTCTCCGCGAACAGAGTGCGCAGCAGGGTGGCCTGCGGGACCGTGAGGTCTTCGAGATCCGCATCAGGCTGTGCTGCGTTCGACTTCTCACCGAAATTCAGGAACCCCATGCGGTATTCTCCCCCGGCGATCACCGGCCGAAGGACTTCTTCGGCGCGGACTCAAACGGACTCAGACTAACGCAGGCTGGCCGACGGTCGATTCCGCCGGGAGGTGGTCACGCCGAGTGCGCGACTTCGGTCACGGCGATGAACGCGCGTGCGACGTTCCGTGGCGCGGCAGCGTCCCAGGCGAGGTATTCGAGACGCACAGGGCCGCCGCGCACTTCCACCGTGGCCACGTCGAAACCGGAGCGATCGACGGTGCCCGGCGCCAGCAGGGTCACTGCCAGCCCTGCCTCGACGAGTCCCAGGATGAGGGTCGCGGAGTCGGCCTCGAAGGCGACGTCACGCGTCAGGCCCGCAGCAGCGAACGCCCCGTCGCTCTGCGCACGACCGGAGGTCGCCGCGGGGAAGTCCGCGAACGTCATCCCCGCGACATCGTCGAGCGCGATGCTCTCCGCATCCGCGAGTTCGTGCCCGCGAGGGAAGACGGCGACGAGGGGATCCCGAGAGAGGACACGCGACTCCACCCCCTCTGGATCGACACCCTCTCGCAGTCCGAGCAGCGCGATGTCGAGCTCGTCGTTTCGGAGCCTGCGGGCGAGGACATCGCTGTTCCCTACCTGCAGTTCCACCCTGACGAGCGGGTAGGCCCCACGGTAGGCGACGAGCACCGCGGGGAGGTCGATGGCGGTCACCGTCGGGATGACGCCGATTCGCAGCGTGCCTTCCACGACGCCGTCGACGGCGGCGGCGTCCTCCTTCGCCTGGTCTGCTGACCGAAGCGCGCGCCGCGCGTGTGCGACGAACGCCTGACCTGACTCCGTCACGCGCACATGGCGACTCGACCGTGCGAACAGTCGGCGGCCGAGTTCACGCTCGAGTGACGCGATCTGGTGGCTCAACGCCGATTGGGTGACGAAGCACCGTTCGGCGGCCCGGGTGAAGCTCAGCGTCTCGGCGACTTCGACGACATAGCGGAGCTGTTGAAGTTCCATGCTTCCATGATCTCGGTTCATGTATGCGGTGACAACCATGCGTTGGACTCATCACTTTGGTCCTCGCAGGCTGGAAGCATGAGCCGCCTGCCCCTGGTGCTACTGACCGCCCTCGCCCCCATCGCATGGGGCACGACCTACCTCGTCACGACAGAACTGCTCCCGCCCGGGCACCCGCTGTTCGCCGGGCTCCTCCGCTCCCTCCCCGCGGGGCTCCTGGCAGTCCTCATCAGCGGGTGTCTCCCCCGCGGCGGGTGGTGGGGAAAGTCGTTCATCCTGGGAGCGCTCAACATCGGCGCCTTCTTCCCGCTGCTGTTCCTGGCCGCGGAGCGGCTCCCTGGCGGCGTCGCAGCCGCGGTCGCGGGTGCGCAGCCGCTTATCGTCCTCGTCCTCGGAGCGCTCGTGCTGCAAGAACGGATCCGGCCGCTCGCCGCCGCCGCTGCCGTCGTCGGCGCTGGCGGAGTGGCCCTGGTGGTCCTGGGTCCCGCCGCCGAGCTGGATCTCGGGGGGATCCTCGCCGCTGTCGGAGGCGTCACCGCGACGGGAGCGGGGATGATCCTGACGAAGCGATGGGGCCGGCCGGTTGGCGTCGGACCCGTCGCCTACGCCGGGTGGCAGCTCAGCGCGGGAGGGCTTCTGCTGCTGCCGTTGACACTGATCGTCGAAGGCGTGCCCCAGACCATCGACGGTAGCGCCGTGCTCGGATATCTGTGGCTCGGGACGGCGGGCGGGATCGTCGCCTACACGCTCTGGTTCCGCGGCGTCCAGCAGCTCCCGGTCATCGCGCCGGGGCTCCTCGCGCTGCTCTCCCCCATCGTCGCGACGACGCTCGGCGTCGTGGTCGCCGGGGAGCGATTCAGCCCCCTCCAGGCCATCGGCCTCGTCCTGACTCTGGGCGCACTCGTGCTGGGGCAGCTGGCCTCGCGGCCCAATCGGCGCACTGCCGCGCCCGCCCCGCATGCAACGGCCGCGGATGCTCTCACGGCGCCGCGCTGAGCGGAGTCAGCCCTTGCCGAAGAGCTTCTGGATCTCGGCGAGGTCGGCTTCGCTCGGAGCTTGAGCCGCCCCGCCGCCCAAACCGAATCCGGAGCCGGTCGGCGTCGCTGACGATGCGATCCCCGCGTTCTCGGCCGCGCGCTTGGCCGGGTTGCCTGAACGCGATCCACCGGAGGACTTGCCCTTTTTGCCGCGCTTGGAAGAAGCGCCGGGACGCCCCATCCCGGGCACCGGCCCCATACCGGGGATGTTCGGGGTGCCGCCGCGCGCCACCGTCTTCATCATCTTCGCGGCCTGCTCGAAGCGCTGCACGAGCTGGTTCACGTCGGTGACGGTCATACCGGAACCCTTGGCGATGCGCAGACGGCGCGATCCGTTCAGTACCTTGGGGTTGCGGCGCTCCCCCGGCGTCATCGAGCGGATGATGGCCTCCGTGCGGTCGATCTCCCGCTCATCGAAGTCGTCGAGCTGCTGCTTCATCTGGCCCATGCCCGGGAGCATCCCGAGCATCTTCTTCATCGAGCCCATCTTCTTCATCTGCTGAAGCTGGTCGAGGAAGTCCTCGAGGGTGAAGGCCTCGGTCGCGAGCTTCTCGGCCATCTTCATGGCCTCTTCCTCATCGAAGGCCTGCTGGGCCTGCTCGATGAGGGTGAGGATGTCGCCGAGGTCGAGGATGCGGCTCGCCATGCGGTCGGGGTGGAAGGGCTCGAGGTCCTCGAGTCGCTCACCGGTCGAGGCGAAGATGATCGGACGGCCGGTCACGGAGGCCACCGAGAGCGCGGCGCCACCGCGGGCGTCGCCGTCGAGCTTGGAGAGCACGACTCCGGTGAAGTCGACGCCGTCCTGGAACGCCTTGGCGGTGTTCACGGCGTCCTGACCGATCATCGCGTCGATGACGAACAGGACCTCGTCGGGGTTGACAGCCTTGCGGATGTCCGCCGCCTGCTTCATGAGCTCGGCGTCCACGCCGAGGCGGCCGGCGGTGTCGATGATCACGACATCGTGCTGCTGACGACGTGCGTAGTCGACACCGTCTCGAGAGACCTTCACGGGATCTCCGACGCCGTTGCCAGGCTCGGGGGCGTAGATCGACGCACCGGCCTGCTCCGCGACGACCTGAAGCTGGTTGACCGCGTTCGGACGCTGGAGGTCGGCGGCGACGAGCAGAGGCGTGTGCCCTTCGCCCTCGAGCTGCTTCGCGAGCTTGCCGGCGAAGGTGGTCTTACCGGAGCCCTGCAGGCCGGCGAGCATGATCACCGTCGGTGCCGTCTTCGCGAACTGCAGACGGCGCTGCTCTCCGCCGAGGATCTGCACGAGCTCTTCATTGACGATCTGGACGACCTGCTGCGCGGGGTTCAGCGCCTTGTTGACCTCATCGCCGAGTGCGCGTTCGCGGACCTTCGCGGTGAACTCCTTGACGACGACGAGCGCGACGTCGGCATCGAGCAGGGCGCGTCGGATCTCGCGGACGGTGCCGTCGACGTCGGCCGCGGTCAGCTTTCCCTTCGTGCGCAGATTGCGGAAGGTCTCGGTGAGCCGATCGGAGAGCGTGCCAAATGTAGCCATGGTGCTCCGATTCTACGCGAGCCGAGGCCGGTCGTTCAGCCCCGCGCGGGAGTCAGGACCAGGGAAGGTCGTGGATCGTTCCCAGGGCTTCCCTCAGGACCGTCTCCGGCGTCCCCCGTCCGGCTCCCTGTTCCGCCCACACGCGCAGTGAGGAGAGCACGGCGGCCGCGTGTGCCGCCCCGAGGATGTCGGCACGGATGACGTCGACTCCCGAGGCGGACGCCGCGCGTGACACCGCCGCGGACAGACGGGCGAGGCGGAGCCCGGTGTCACGGATGAGCTCGCCCTCCACCCCCATCGCTGCGGCATTGCGCAGCGCCAAGGCAAGGGGGTCCGGTGCGAAATCGTGCACGATCGACAGCAGTATGTCGTGAACCGCGTCACCCGTCGCCGCCCTGCCGAGCTGTTCCAGCGAGGCGATGGCCTGTCCGATCCGTTCGTCGACGCCCGACCACAGCACGTCGCTCTTGGACGCGAAGTAGTTGAAGAAGCTGGACCGGCTGACGCCAGCGCGCTGCGTGATGTCCGCCACAGATGTCGCGTCGTATCCGCGCTCCAGGAAGAGCTCGCATGCTGCTTCTGCGAGGGTCTCCCGCGACGACGCCTTGGGTCGCCCGGCTCTGCCAGTGGAACTCATGTCCTCACGTTATCGCGGGGTCGGGTCGAGAGCGCCGCCCCTCTCGCCGAGGGGTATTGTTGTCCTCAGTCCATTTACGCAATGAAGGCGGTTCTGTGATGCTCGAGATCCTCACGCCCGGGTTCGCTCCGACGTTCGTGCCGTACATCGACGGGTGGGAGCTTCAGCGTCGCGTCCACGCCGATGTCGTCGACGGCACCCGTCCCGACACGCTGATCCTCCTCGAGCACGAGGCCGTCTACACCGCGGGCAAGCGCACGGAACCCCAGGAGCGGCCACAGGACGGCACCCCCGTGATCGACGTCGATAGGGGCGGGAAGATCACCTGGCACGGGCCGGGGCAGCTCGTGGGCTATCCGATCGTGCGACTCCCCGAGCCGATCGATGTCGTCGCGCACGTGCGCCGTCTGGAGCGCCTCCTGATCGACGTACTGCGCCCCTTCGGCGTCGACGGCTATCAGGTCGAGGGCCGCAGCGGGGTCTGGGTACGCCGGCCACTCTCGGAGGACAAGGTGGCGGCGATCGGAGTGCGCGTGCAGCAGGGGGTCACGATGCACGGCTTCGCCATCAACTGCGACAACTCGCTGGCCGGCTTCCGCGGCATCATCCCGTGCGGCATCACCGATGCCGGCGTCACTACGGTGAGCGAGGTGGTGGGGTCCGCCGTCCCGCCCCTCGACCTCGTCGACGCCGTCACCCGCGCCTTCCTCGCCGAGTACACGACCACCGAACTGACAGGAGCCTTCGCATGACCGCCGCCCCCGAGGGTCGCAAGCTCCTCCGCCTCGAGATCCGCAACGCCGAGACACCGATCGAGCGCAAGCCGGAGTGGATCAAGACGAAGGCGAAGATGGGCCCGGAGTACACGGCGCTGCATTCGCTCGTGAAGAGCGAGGACCTGCACACGGTCTGCCAGGAGGCGGGCTGCCCGAACATCTACGAGTGCTGGGAAGACCGAGAGGCGACCTTCCTCATCGGTGGCTCCCAGTGCACCCGCCGCTGCGACTTCTGCCAGATCGACACGGGCAAGCCCGCCGACTACGACACCGACGAGCCACGCCGGGTTGCGGAGAGCGTCGTCCGGATGAACCTCCGGTACGCCACCGTCACGAGCGTGGCCCGCGACGACCTCCCGGACACCGGCGCCTGGCTCAACGCCGAGACGGTGCGCAAGATCCATGAGCTGAACCCGAACACCGGTGTGGAGCTGCTCGCCAACGAGCACAACGCCGATCCGGCGTTCCTGGGGCAGATCTTCGACGCGCGCCCCGAGGTGTTCGCGCACAATGTCGAGACGGTGCCCCGCATCTTCAAGCGCATCCGGCCGGCGTTCCGCTACGAGCGATCGCTCGACGTCCTGACCCAGGCCCGGGACGCCGGACTGATCACGAAGTCCAACCTCATCCTCGGGATGGGTGAGGAACCCGAAGAGGTGGTGCAGGCGCTCAACGATCTGCACGACGCCGGCTGCGACATCATCACGATCACGCAGTACCTGCGACCGACACCCCGCCACCACCCGGTCTCACGCTGGGTGAAGCCGGCCGAGTTCGTCGAGTTCAAGGAGGAAGCCGAGCGCATCGGTTTCCTCGGTGTTCTGGCGGGTCCCCTCGTGCGGTCGTCGTATCGGGCCGGTCGACTGTGGGCGCAGTCCATGACGTCGAAGGGACGCGAGATCCCCGCACACCTCGCGCATATCGCCGAGAGCGCAGATCTCGGTTTCGCGCAGGCCGTCTGACCTGAGTGCTGCCCGGCCCCCGTTCGGGCAGCGGATCAGTCCGCGCTCATGACGGACTGAACGCTGCCGTCCGAGCCGAGATTCACGAGCAGCACGTCGTCCGTCGAGCTGTCGTCGAGCGCATACTCGAGCACCGCGAACGGTTCGGAGCCTCCGTGCTCATCGGCGAGGATCGTCATGCTCATCAACCGGAGCGATCGGATGATGTCGACGGCGGCGTCGCCCGAGACATCGACGAGGACATCCGGCAGATCGTCGCCGTACGTCTCCTGCTGCTGGAGGATGTACTCGGTCACCTCGCTCGTGCGGTCATCGACTTCGGCGAGCATGCCACGCCGGGCGGTGTCGTCGACGCTCTCGAGGCCTGCGATGAGCGAGGCGGCGATGTCGAGCGCATCCGCGGAAACGTCGTCCTGATCCGGAGCGGTCAGATCGACGGTGACACTCTGGTCGCCGAGCTCCACGGTCTCCGACCAGAAGATCGAGCCGTCCGGGCCTGAGGACAGGAGTCCGAAGTAGTCGTGTTCGATCGCCATAACGCTATGAAACCAGCCTCGTGCTCACTGCGGTAGTCCCGTCATCAACCGACCAACGACTGGACGAACACATGGGGGGTGAAACCGGTCAGATCGTCGATCCCCTCGCCCTGTCCGAGCAGCTTCACCGGGATACCGGTGCGCTCCTGCACCGCCAGCACGAACCCGCCCTTGGCCGACCCGTCGAGCTTGGTGAGGACGAGTCCGGTGACGCCAGCGTGCTCGAGGAAGGCCTCGGCCTGCATGACACCGTTCTGGCCCGTGGTGGCGTCCAGCACGAGCAGCACCTCGCTGATCGGCGCCTGCTTCTCGATCACGCGCCGGACCTTCGAGAGCTCGTCCATGAGGCCGCCCTTGGTGTGCAGACGCCCGGCCGTGTCGATGATGGCGATCTCGATGCCCTCGCGCTTGGCATACTCGACCGTCTGGAACGCGACGGATGCCGGATCCTGACCTTCCTGCTGAGGCCGCACGATCGCGGCTCCACCGCGCTGCGCCCAGGTGGCGAGCTGGTCGACCGCGGCCGCGCGGAAGGTGTCGGCCGCGCCGACCACGACACTGCGCTGATAGCCACGGAGGAACTTCGTGAACTTGCCGATGGTCGTCGTCTTCCCGACGCCGTTGACGCCCACGACGAGGACGACAGCTGGACGCTCGGTGAGCTTCAGCGTCGTGTCGAACTTCGCGAAGTGCTCCTCCAACGTCTCCCGCAGCATCCGCTGGAGATCCTTGGGGTCGGTGGTGCGGTACCGCTCGACCTTCGCACGCAGCTCATCCACGACGCGTTCGCTGATGTCCGGGCCGAAGTCGGCCGTCAGGAGAGCGGTCTCCAGGTCCTCCCAGGTCGTCTCATCGATGGTGGGCTTGACGAACATGCCGCGCAGTGCGCGACCAAGAGACCAGGACTTCTCCGCCATCACTCCAGCCTACGGGTTGTGCGAGTGGATGCTCCGCGCGCAAGCCCGTACGCGCCCCTAAACCGCCGCCGCCCGGTCGCCGACACGCTGACCCACGACAGCGGAGACGCCGTCCTGCCGCATCGAGACGCCGTAGAGGGCATCGGCGATCTCCATCGTGCGCTTCTGGTGCGTGATCACCAGCAGCTGAGAACTCTCCCGCAGCTGTTCGAACACCGTCAGCAATCGCCCGAGGTTCGCATCGTCGAGCGCCGCCTCGACCTCGTCCAGGATGTAGAAAGGACTCGGGCGCGCCTTGAAGATCGCGACGAGCAGCGCCACGGCCGCCAGGGATCGTTCGCCTCCCGAGAGCAACGACAGTCGCTCGATCTTCTTCCCCACAGGGCGGACGGACACTTCGATGCCTGTCGTCAGCATGTTGTCGGGATCCGTCAGGGAGATGCTGCCGGTTCCACCGGGGAACAGCAGCGGGAACACCTGACCGAATGCCTCCTTGGTGTCCTCGAAAGCACTCGCGAAGATCGTCTGCATCCGCTCATCGAGATCGGTGATGATCGTCAGGAGGTCCTGGCGCGTCTGGGTCAGGTCTGCCAGCTGCTCGGTGAGGAAGGCGTGCCGCTGCTCCAGCGCGGCGAACTCCTCGAGCGCCAGCGGGTTGACACGGCCGAGCTGTGCGAGCTTGCGCTCCGCCTCCGCGAGTCGGCGTTGCTGAATCCGGCGGTCGAACGGAATCGCCGTGTCGTCGTCGTGCCCTGCTTCGGCGGGTTCTGCACCGGGATCCCGCGGAACAAGCTGTTCAGGACCATATTCTGCAATGAGAATATCTTCTTCCAGAGCGAGCTCGGAGGAGACGCGCTCGAGCAGGCTGTTCAGATGCAGCTTCTTCTCGTGGATCTGCAGCTCGAGTCCGTGCACGCTCTCGGTGAGCCCGGCGAGGCGCTCTCGCAGGGAACTCTCCTGCGCGCGCAAGCTGACCAGTTCCTGATTCTGCGCCGAGCGCGCGGTCTCGGCCTCGGCCAGGGCGAGACGCGCCTCCGTCACCGATCGATCCAGCGAGTCGAGGATGCGCGGCAGCTCCTCGACCACCCCCGAGGCCGCCTCGCGCTGCGCGCGACGGATGACTGCTCGCCGTGCCGCCTCCGCCGCCGCATCGCGTTCATGCTCACGCTGGCGCTCCAGAGACACCACCCTGGACTGCGCTGCACGCACACGCTCACGCAGCGTCTCGATCTCGAGCCGCGCCCGCACTTCACCCTCGCGAGCGACCTCGAGCGCCTCGAGCAGGCTGTCGCGCGCGGAAGCGTCGAGCACCGGCCTCGGCGTCGCGATGGCATCGTCCAGCGCCGTCTTCGCTGCTTCGGCCTTCGCCTCGGCCTCGGCGACGGCGGATTGCGCCTGTGCCAACCCGGTCTCGAGGCGTTCGCACTCGGCGACGGCGGACTCATGGCGCACCGTGACCCGGTTGAGCTGCTCGGCGTGCGTGGCGAGAGCAGCATCGTGTTCACGGAGTGCGCGCAGGGCGTCCTTCGCGTGACGCCTGGTCGTCTCGACAGCCTCCTCGGCGTCGCGGCGGGCCTCACGAAGCGAGTCGACCACGATCTGGATCTCCGCGAGACGTTCGGCAGCGGCATCCCGCTCGGCGGCGAGTTCCAGACGGGATCGCTCTCCGCCGGAACCGGTGCGCAGGGTATGCGCGGTGAGGACGTCACCGGCCACCGTGACGATCGTCGTCGCCGTGTCACCCGCGACATCGAGCGCTGTCCGCGCCGATCGCGCCGAATCCAGGTCGTCCGCGATCAGGACATGCGAGAGCACGCCGAGGATGCCGTCGGGCGCTGTCACGGTATCGACGGCGGGCGTGACTCCGGCGATCGTCGGAGTCACGCCGTCGCCACGGACCGCATTCGCGATGACGAAGTCCACCACTCCCCTGCGTTGCTCCGCCGCTTCCTTCGCCGACGCGAAGGCGTCGTCCACGGAGTCGATCAACACGCCCTCCGCGAGCGGACCGAGGACCGCGGCGATGGCCGCCTCGAAACCCGTTCGGACCTGCACAGCGTCTCCGACGAGCCCCCGCACACCCTTTCCGCCCGCTTCGACGATCTCCGCCGCCCCACCGGACAACGCCAGAGCACTGCTCAGCGCCGAAGCCTTGGCCGTGAGCGCATCGACCTCGCGCTCTGCCGAGTGCAGACGTTCGCGCAGGGTCTCACGCTCCGATTCCGCGGCGGTCGCTGCCCGTTGCGCACTGTCGTACGCAGCGGCATGTTCGACGGCCGTGCCCTCAGGAGCTTCCGCGTCGTCGATCGCGTCGAGTGCCTCGGCGGCTTCGCGCCTGCGTGCGTTTGCGGCCTCGAGCGCGTTCTCCTGGCGGAGAACGGCGCCACGCACTGCGGCGAGGGCTGAGGCTGCGGCATCTGCGGTCCCGCGTAAGGCGGAGAGGCGCATGTCGTACTCGGAGACCAGGGCGCTCTGCTCGGCGATATCGACGTCGAGCGTGTCGAGTTCCGCTCTGGCGTGCACCACCTCACGGCTGGCAGCCGCCGCGGCGTCCTGAGCATCCCCGAGCCCGGCGGAGACCGCTTCGATCTCGTCCTTCGCCTCGTCGATCGTGGCCTGTGTCACGGTGACGGCAGTGACCGCGGCGTCGTCATCGTCGGTGCCGAGGAGAGCGAGACGCTGATTCGCCAGGGTGTAGAGCCCGCGCATCCGCTCCTGAACCTGCTCGAGCCCGAACGCCACGCTGCGCGCCTGATCGACCGCGACCGAGTTCTGATCCTGTTCGAGCCGCGCGATGTTCGCGCGCACCGTCTCGGCTTGATCCGAGAGCACCAGACGCTCGGTGTGACGCTCCTGCTCGGTGCGTGTGTGGTCCGCGAGCGCGGCGCGAAGTGCGACCACGTCGTCGGCGAAGATACGGGCTTTCGCGTCGCGCACGACGGCGGCGATCGTCTGCGCCTCGCGGGCGATCTCTGCCTGACGCCCCAACGGCTTGAGCTGCCGGCGGATCTCTCCGGCGAGATCGCTCAACCGAGTGAGGTTGGTCTCCATCGCGTCGAGTTTGCGGAGGGTCTTCTCCTTGCGGCGGCGGTGCTTGAGGATTCCCGCGGCTTCCTCGATGAACCCTCGACGATCCTCGGGCGACGCCTGCAGAACCGTGTCGAGGCGCCCCTGACCGACGATGACGTGCATCTCCCGGCCCAGTCCGGAATCGCTCAGCAGCTCCTGCACGTCGAGGAGTCGGCATCCCTCGCCGTTGATCGCGTACTCGCTGGAGCCGTTGCGGAACAGCGTGCGGCTGATCGTCACTTCCGCGTACTCGATCGGCAGGGCACCGTCGGCATTGTCGATCGTGAGCTGCACCTCAGCACGACCGAGCGGGCCGCGCGTCGAGGTACCCGCGAAGATGACGTCTTCCATCTTGCCGCCGCGCAGTGTCTTCGCACCCTGCTCACCCATCACCCAGGCCAGCGCGTCCACGACGTTCGACTTGCCCGAGCCGTTCGGTCCGACGATGCAGGTGACGCCGGGTTCGAACACGAAGCTGGTCGGCTGCGCGAACGACTTGAACCCTTTGAGCGTCAGGCTCTTCAGATGCATGGGGGCGCCGCTCGTCCGGGGAGAATCACGCGGCTACGCTACCGGAATTCCGGGCCTGGAGCCTCATCCCGCGCGGACGGTGGGAGAACTCGGGAACCGCGCGACACGCCGAGGAGAACCGCAGGTGCTTGACGTCCGCCGCGCGGATTCGCTACCGTGTCCTCCGGATCGCCACACGAAAGGAGGTTACCGATGATTACGACTCAGCTCAACGCACAGGCCACTGGCCTCGCCGCGCCCGCGCATTTTGCGCCGCGCTTTGCGTTCTCGGTAACCGCCGGCGTCCGCATCAGCGCTCTCTCGTAGAACCGCACCCCGAGATCTCGGGCCCGTAGTGGGCACTCTCCGGCCGGCTCTTCCGCGCCCCGTCTGCTGATCTGCACCGCAGATCACGACTTCCTCTCCGCGTATGGCGTCCACGCTCCGTGGCATCCGCCGACCCACGCTTCCTCCGCATCGTTCCCGACCGCTCCGCTGTCGGCGCGCGGTGCTTCCGCATCCATCACCACCATCCCTTTCGAAGGACCATCGTGAACACCACGTTGCATCGCAGCGACATCCACCCGCCCGATACCGAGGACCGCGAGGTCCTCCAGATCCCCCGCCCCGACGAACTGCGCCGCTTGTCGCTCGCCGATCGTCTCTCCCTCCGGATCGGCCTCTGGCTCTTCCAGAGGGCGCAGCGCCCCCGACGTCCGCGTCGCGGCCTGCGCATCGATCCGGCAGACATGTTCCTGCTCGGTGAGCAGCGTCATCGTTCGGCAGCGGAATCGTACGCACTGCTGACGTATGACATGCAGCGCGGAATGCGTTGACGCCGCGATTCAGCGGTCGCCCTCCGCAGCACCGTCCCCCTCTGAGTGCGCCCGCCCGTGTAGTCCGCGGGCGGGCGCGCACAGAGGTTCCGTCTCCTCGTGGCGCGAACGTCGAATCCCGTAGACGCCCGGCCTCGATCATCACCCTGAGCACCTGCACGAAAGAAACTGACATGAAGACCACCGAACCGACCATCACACCGCTGATCGTGCCGGTCTCCCTGGATGCCGACGACGCCGCGGAGTTCCGCGCGTACGGAGACCTCAACCGACTCGTGTGCGACGAGCAGGTGGGACTCCCCGATCTCGCGCCGGACGCCGCGCAGATGCTGCCGAACTGGCAGGACGACAGCGACGCGCTCGACCGTGGGTTCGTGGCACGGATCGATGACGAGATCGTCGGCATGGTGACGGTCACACTCGCCCAGGAGGCCGAAGCCCATGCGGCCGAGATCGACCTGTTGGTTCCGCAAGCGCACTGGGGGCTCGGCGTCGAGGCCGCTCTGCTCGACCGCGCCGAAGAAGAAGCACGCGCTCACGGGCGAACCGTCCTGCAGATCTGGAGTCTCCACCGTCCCGTGGAAGCCGACCGGATGCTCGTGCCTCGAACGGGATGGGGACGCATCCCCGCCACCCCGCTCTCCGAGCTCGCCGAGGACCATGGTTACTCGCTGGAACAGGTCGAGCGCAACAGTGAGTATGACCTGCACAGCGACGTCCGCCCGCTCCGCGATGCTCTGGCGGACGCGAGCGCGTTCGCCGGGCCGGACTACCGCATCGTCGAGTGGAACATGCCGACGCCTCCGGAGTGGCGGGACGGCTTCGCCGCCGTGCTCGCACGTCTTTCCACGGATGCCCCGAGCGGCGACATGGACTTCGCCGAGGAACACTGGGACGCGGACCGCGTCGTCCGCCGCGAAGCGCGACTTCTCGGTGCGGGTCAGACGGTGTCCGTGGCCGCCGTGCTACATGTGCCGAGCGGCCAGCTCGTCGCCTACAACGAGTTGCTCATCGCCGCGGATCGCACCGGTGTCACCCATCAGTTCGGAACGTTGGTCAGCAAGGAGCACCGAGGGCACCGCCTCGGCACGATCGTGAAGTGCGCGAACCTGCTCCGATGGCGCGAGCTCATGCCTCTCTCGACCGTCGTCTCCACCTTCAACGCCGAGGAGAACCGACCGATGCTGAGCATCAACGAGGCGATCGGCTTCGTGCCCGTGTCGTACGCGGGCGCGTGGCAGAAGAAGATCTGAGGTGCGCGCGGACCCGATCTCATTCTTCGGGATGACGTCGGGCCCGCGCGGTCATCCGCCGGGGCGACGACGGCGCAGGATCGCTCGGCGAGGCTGGAACCATGAACATCCCCGTGATCGAAGCCCACGCCCTCATCAAGAACTTCGGGACGACCCGCGCTCTCGCCGGCGTCGACCTCGCGATCCATCGTGGCGAGGCCGTCGCGATCATGGGCGCCTCCGGATCGGGGAAGACCACGCTCCTCCACGTGCTGGCCGGGATCACCGCCCCCGATTCCGGCAGCGTACTGTTCCGCCCCGCCGAGGGCGCCCCGATCGAGGTCACCGCACTCGGCGAGTCCACGCGGTCGCGTCTGCGTCGCGAGAGGTTCGGCTTCGTCTTCCAGCAGGGGCTTCTCATTCCCGAGCTGACCGCCGTCGAGAACGTGGCTCTCGCATCCATGATCAACGGCGTCCGTCGTCAGGATGCCGTACAGCACGCAGGATCCTGGCTCGCGGCCCTCGGACTCGCCGGTATGGAGGAACGCCGCATCGGCGAGCTCTCCGGCGGTCAGGCACAACGCGTCGCGATCGCCCGAGCACAGGCCACCGGCGCAGAGCTCGTCTTCGCCGACGAACCGACCGGTGCGCTCGATTCGACCACCTCCTCCGAGGTGATGGACGCCCTGCTGTGGTCGACGACCGGGCAGGGGCGGACACTCGTGGTGGTCACACACGACCCGGAGGTGGCCGCCCGCTGCTCCCGTACGATCGCCGTGCGCGACGGACGTATCATCTCCTCGGCGGTGGCCGCATGAATCGCAACGTGCTGGCGCTCCTCCTGCGTCCGGCGCCCGGACAGGGCAGCGTCCTCGCGTTGCCCGTCGTCGCGTTCGGGGTCGTGACCACATTGGTGCTCACGGTCATCGGGGGCGCACAGTCCTTCTGGGGATGGACCGATGAGTTCGCACCCTTATACCAGGGGCTTGCAGCGATCGCTCTCGTTCTCCTGGTCGTGCCGCTGATGTCCCTCGGCGGGGCAGCGGCTCGTCTCTCCGCGCGTCGACGCGATGAACGGCTCTCCACCCTCCGCCTGCTCGGTGTGTCACCTGGCGGGGTGACGATCGCGACGGTCACGGAGTCCGTCCTCGTCGCGGCGGTCGGCGCCCTCGCCGGCGTCATCGGGCATGTCGCTATCAGTCCGCTCATCGGGCTCATCCCGTTCCGCGGGGAGCCGCTCGGGTTCGCGGCCGTGGTCCTCCCTCCGCTGCAGACCGTCATCGTCGTGGTCGCCGTGCTCGCGCTCGCAGCCACCAGCGCCGTCATCGGACTTCGTCGCGTCGTCATCTCGCCGCTGGGCGTCCGTACGCGCACTGATGTGCCGAAGGTGCACTGGATTCGAGCAGTACTGGCAGCCGGCGCGATCGCCATCGCGTTCGCACTCATCAAGGTGTTCCCCTCGGTGGGTGGAGTCGTGATGACGATCGTCGTCCTCGCGGGACTGTTCGGTGCCGCACTCGGTGTCTTGAATCTCGTGGGACCGTGGGTGCTCAAGGTCGCGGCATCGCGTCAGTTGCGTCGCGCCGAGCGACCCGAGCGGCTGCTGGCCGCACGCATCGTGCTGGACTCGCCCAAGGCAGCCTGGCGCCAGGTGGGTGGAATCGCCATGGCGAGCTTCATGGCCGTCTTCGCCGGCACCGGAGTGGCGCTGATGAGCATGATGAGCGATTCCGACGCCGCCGCTGCCGACATCGCGCTCGCCGACGACATCCGCACGGGACTCATCATCACGCTCATCGGCTCCTTCCTGATGGTCGCGGCGTCCGTCGGCGTCAATCAGGCCTCGGACGTTCTCGACCAGAGCGAACTGCACCGCAGCCTGCACCACCTCGGAATGCCGCTCGACACCGTGGACCGGGCACGCCGACGCGCGATCATGTCGCCTCTGCTCGTGACGGCGATCGGGTCGGCGCTGGTGGCTGCGCTCCTGGTGTTCCCGCTGGTCGGTATCGCGCTGATCACCGCTCCGGTCTCTCTGATGACCATCGCGCTCGTGGTCACCGTCGGGATCGGTGTGGTGTGGGCGACCACATGGGCCACCCGCCCGCTGCTCCAGCGCTCCTTCCAGACGGCGTGACCGCCACTCCGCACCTGCGGTGACTGACGGGCCGGGAGCCTGACGCACACAGCGTTCAGGCTCCCGGCCCGAGCACGCGACCTACTTCGGCAGCCGCTGGCACCGCGGGCAGAAGTGCGAACCGCGATTCATGAAGCTCTCCCGGATGATCGGCGTGCCGCATCGCGGGCAGGGCTTTCCCTGCTGCCCGTAGGCATTGAGCGAGTGCGCGAAGTACCCGGCCTGGCCGTTCACATTCACGTACTGCGCGTCGAAGCTGGTGCCGCCCTCCGCGAGCGCCTTCGCCAGCACGAGCCGCACCTCGTTCAGCAGTCGGCGCACCGCCTGTGTGGAGAGTCGGTCGGATGGTGTCTCCGGGTGGATGCGCGCCGCCCACAGCGACTCATCGGCATAGATGTTGCCGATCCCACTCACGACGCCCTGGTCGAGGAGTACGCGCTTGATCGCGCTCCCCCGCCGTGCCAGAGCGGCACGGAACGCCCGGTCGTCGAAAGCCGGATCCAGCGGATCGCGGGCGATGTGCGCGACCTGCGTCGGAATCGAAGAACCGTCGTCATCCACCAGGGAATCGACCGCGAGTGACCCGAAGGTGCGCTGGTCGGCGAAAACGATCGCGAGTTCGCCGTGGACGGGATGCTCGATGCCGATGCGCACCCGCTCATGCCGCTCGGCACCGGCGTCCGGTGCGCGCAACAGCATCTGTCCGCTCATCCCGAGGTGCGCGATGAGCGCGGAATCCTCATCGTCGAGCGGAAGCCAGAGGAACTTCCCCCGGCGAGAGGCTGCGGTGAAGGTCCGACCCTCGAGACGAGCGACGAAATCGGCGGCGCCGGCGACGTGCCGCGTGAGCGCTCGCTCGTCGAACACGCTCACCGCGGTGATCAGAGATCCGACCGCGGCCGGGGCGAGGCCCGCCCGGACCACCTCGACCTCGGGAAGCTCAGGCACGCTCGCTGAGGGTGCGCCAGGCACTGAGAGCCGCGGCCATCTCGGCTGTCTTCTTGCTGCTGCCGGCACCGGTCATGCTCACGTCGCCGACGATGACGGTCGCCACGAAACGACGGTCGTGATCCGGACCGCTCGCCTCCACCGAGTACTGCGGAGGCGTCGCACCGACGCGGGCCGCGAGTTCCTGCAGGCTGGTCTTCGGGTCCATCGCCGCGCCGTAGCGTTCCGGGTCGGCCAGCAGCGGTTTCGTCAGACGCAACACGAGTTCCGTGGCGGCCTCGGGACCTGCGGAAAGGTAGGTGGCTCCGATGACGGCTTCCATCGTGTCGGCGAGGATCGAATCCTTGTCTCGGCCACCCGTCTGCTCTTCGCCGCGACCGAGCAGCAGATGACTGCCGAGGTCGATCCCTCGAGCGACCTCGGCGAGAGCGACCGTCGACACGACGCTCGCACGCCGCTTCGCCAGTTCGCCCTCATCGAGGTCGGGGTGCGTGGTGAAGAGCATGACGGTCACCGCCTGCCCGAGGACGGAGTCTCCGAGGAACTCCAGTCGCTCGTTGTGCGGGATGCCGCCGTGTTCGTACGCGTAGGAGCGGTGGGTCAGGGCCAACTCCAGAAGCTCCGCGTCGATATCGACGCGGAGCTTATCTGGGAGAGGCCTCGTCCCCCCGGGGACCTCCGTCACGGTACGCGACTCAGACGTCAGCGACCTTGCGGCCCTTGTACTCCAGGAAGAGCTCCGTGCCCTGCGAGTCGGTGACGACCTTCGCCTGGTGGGGACGGCTGTAGACGACCTGGCCGTTCTCGATCGTCTTGACGAGCGCGACGGGCGCCGCCTTCCACTGCGCGCGGCGCGAGCGGGTGTTCGAACGGGATACCTTGCGCTTCGGGGGGTTACCAGCCATGACTAGCTCTCTTCTTTCTCGGCGGCACGAGATTCTTCCGTGCCGTCTTGGTCTGTGATGTTCTGGAGCGCACTCCACCGAGGATCGATGGGAGCGGCCTGCTCCGTTCCGGTGCTCACGGTCAGTCGTTCACCCGTTTTCGGGTCAAGACCCGGGCAATCCGGCTGACACACCGGCTGAAAAGGAAGTGCCAGTACGGCCGCATCCCTGACGAGAGTTTCAAGATCCACGTGGTCGTCTTGAACCTCGAAGTCAGTTTCTTCCTCACCAGGATACGCGAAAAGCTCCTGGAACTCGACTTCGACGGGCCGAGTGATGTCGATGAGGCATCTTCCGCACACACCGACGTACTCGGCGTCAGCGGTTCCCGACACGAGGATGCCCTCGTGGACGGACTCCAGCCGGACGTCGAGATCGAGTTCGGATCCCGCCTCGTAGGACACGATCCCCTCACCCCAGGCTTCGGAGAGAGCGACGGTGAACTCGTGCTCGCGCATCTCGCCCGGGCGCCGGACGATGTCGCGGACGGGGAGGACAAAAGGGCCGTTCATTCGAGAGCGCACCGTTCCATGCTACCGGCCGACGCGAGCGGTCGCCCTGACCGCGCGCTCAGGGAAGGGACTCAGATACCGCGGGAACCGGTGTCGAGAAAATCTGCCACTGCGGCGGGAACGAACGGGGTCACGTCGCCGCCGAGGGAAGCCACCTGGCGAACGAGCGAACTCGACACCATCGCGTGCGACGGGTCGGGCAGAAGGAACACCGTCTCGATACCGGCGAGGTGCCTGTTGACGATCGCCATCGGAGACTCGTACGCGACATCGATCTGCGAGCGGATACCCTTCACCAGCACCCCGGCATCGACATCGCGGGCGTAGTCGACCAGGAGACCCATGCTCCACGAACCGATCACGATGTTGCCCTGCATGCCGTCATCCGCGATCGACTTCTCCAGCAGGGAGAGCCGCTGCGCGATCGGCAGCATCGCCTCTTTGCCCGGGTTGTGCACGACGAGCACATGCAGTTCGTCGTAAAGGGCGGCCGCGCGCCGAATCACATCGAGGTGACCCAGGGTCGGCGGATCGAAGGAACCCGGGACGACGGCGATCCGGCTGCTCATGTTTCCAGCCTAGGGCACGCCGGTTCCGGTTCAGTTCTTCGCCAGCGCCGCTCGATCCTCGTCGCTCACACGTCGTCCGATCGCCTCGCGCAGGCCCGGGTGGTCGGCCAGATCCGGATCGACGGAGAGGATGCCCTCCGCCACCTCGCGCGCACGCGTGATGAGGCCGGCATCCTTGACGACGCGGAGGAGTTTCAGAGAAGAGCGCACACCCGCCTGTGCGGCGCCGAGCACATCGCCCTCCCCGCGCAGCTCCAGATCGACCTCCGCCAGGGCGAACCCGTCCAGCGTGGCGGCGACCGCGTCGACGCGGTCACGGGCGAGCGACCCGGCCTCGGCCTCGGTCACGAGCAGGCAGAGCCCGGGAACACCCCCTCGACCGACGCGCCCTCGAAGCTGGTGCAGCTGCGAGACGCCGAAACGATCGGCATCGAGAACGATCATCGTGGAGGCGTTGGGCACGTCGACGCCGACCTCGATCACCGTGGTGGCGAGCAGCAGATCGATGTCTCCCCGGGCGAACGACTGCATCACCGCGTCCTTCTCGTCCGACGGCATACGACCGTGCAGAACGGCGCGGCGCAATCCGCCCAGAGTGGGATGGGTGGCGAGGGCTTCGTCGAGCTGTACGACGCCCCATCGCGGCCCGGAGGCCCCTTCTGGAGCGAGCGACGGCTGCTCCCCCGCCTCCGTCGTCTTCTTGGTGGTGTCGATCGCTGCGCAGACGGCGAAGACCTGTCGTCCCTGAGCGATCTCCTCCGCAGCGCGCTCCCAGACACGGTTGAACCACCCCGGGTGCTCAGCGAGCGGCGCCACGAACGACTCGATACCCGCGCGCCCGGCCGGCATGGTGCGGATGACCGAGGTGTCGAGGTCGCCGAAGACCGTCATCGCGACCGTCCGCGGAATCGGCGTCGCGGTCAGCACGAGGGCATGCGGGCTCGACCCCTTCGCCCGTAGAGCCTCGCGCTGCTCGACACCGAACCGGTGCTGCTCGTCGACCACGACCAGGCCGAGGTCGGCGAACGTGGTCTTCTCCCCCAGCAGCGCGTGGGTTCCGACGACGATCAGCGCCTGACCGGAAGCAACCCGCAGAGCAGCCTTGCGACGCTCCGCCGCCGGCATCTGACCGGTCAACAGCGTCGGCATCAGCTGGGGCGCGAGATCGGGACCCAGCATCTTCGCGATGGAACGCAGGTGCTGACCCGCCAGCACCTCTGTCGGAGCGATCAGCGCCGCCTGCCCGCCGCTCTCGGCGACCTGCAGCATCGCGCGGAGAGCCACGAGGGTCTTACCCGAACCGACCTCTCCCTGGACGAGCCGGTTCATCGGCCAGGCACCCACGAGATCCTCGGCGATCTGGTGTCCCACCGTCTCCTGATCGGGCGTGAGCGTGTACGGGAGGCTCGCGTCGAAGCGTTCGAGCAGTCCGCCGGCACTCGCAGGCCGTGAGGTGGCGGAGAGGGCACGGATCGCATCGCGCTGCTGGAGCAGCGCGGTCTGCAAGGTGAGTGCCTCGTGCATGCGCAGGGTTCGCACGGCGGGATCGATGTCGTTGCGAGTACGGGGACGGTGCACCAGCTCCAGGGCCTCGCGAGCGGTGAGCAGCTCTTCTCGTTCCCGGATCTCCGCCGTCAACGGGTCGGGCGCGTCGGAGAGATCATCCAGCACGCGTCCGATGAGTCGAGCGATCTGCCAGGTCTGGATCGCCGAGGTAGCCGGGTAGATCGGGATCGGGACGGCGGCCCGCGCATCCGCACTGCGTCGGGCCGAGTCCTCGTCGTCGAACAGCTCGTATTCGGGGTGCGCGAACTGCGTCACACCGTTGAACTCGCCGACCTTTCCCGAGAACACGCCCCTTCGACCCACCGCCAGATCCTTCGATCGCCACTCGGCAGCACCGACGTTCTTCGCGAAGAACGTCAACGACATGCGTCCGATGCCGTCACCGATCACGACATCGACCATGGCTCCCGGACGATTGCGCATGCGGCGGAAGCTGGACGACAGCACCTCCGCGACGATGGTCACCGTCTCGCCGAGGGGGAGGTCGCGGATCGGAGTCAGCTCGCCCGGATCGGCGTAGCGCCGAGGATAGTGCGCGAGAAGGTCACCGACGCTCTTCATGCCGAAGGCGCGACCGAGCGTCTTGGCAGACGCCGCACCGAGCGCATCCTCCAACGAGGAATCGAGCGTGAGCGACATGTTCCGAGTCTAGGGAACGCGACGGACACGGCAGACATCCCGCCTGTCGTATCGTGAACGGGTGACGAGGATCATCGCAGGCAGCGCCAGAGGAGCCCGACTCGAGGTGCCGGGCTCGGGCACACGGCCCACGAGCGATCGGGTGCGCGAGTCGTTGTTCGGCGCGCTGGAATCACTGAGCGCGATCGCCGGGGCGCGGGTCCTCGATCTCTACGCCGGATCGGGAGCCCTGGGCTTGGAGTCGCTCAGCCGCGGAGCCGCGAGTGCCGACTTCGTGGAGCGCGGACGCCCGGCCGCCGCCATCGTCCGACGAAACGCCGGCGTGGTCGCGAAGGCCGGCAGTCTCCCGCTCGGTCGTGTGCACGAGAGCACGGTGCATGCGTTCCTGCAGCGCGCGACGGGACCCTTCGACCTCGTCTTCACCGATCCGCCGTACGACCTCGACGACGTCGCCATGACCGCCGATCTCGTCGCCCTCGCTCCACTCCTGTCGTCGGATGCCGTCGTCGTCGTGGAACGGGCGCGCCGCTCGACGCCCCCGGACTTCGGCGCGGCGAACCTGGAGCAGTTCCGGGAGAAGACCTACGGCGACACCACCATCTGGTGGGCCGAGCCCGCTGCCGACGAGGACGACGAGCCGGTCGATCAGCCTGCGACCGAGTCCCAGTCCCGATAGGGGTCCCACCCGCTGAGGTCGACGGGAAGGTCATCGCAGAGCAGATCTTCCGGTCCGGCAGCACGAACGGCGCCGATGACGCGGAACCCGGGCGGGAGCACGCCCTCGGGGAACGCGGCGAGCAGGGCGTGATCCTCCCCTCCGGCGATCGCTCGCTCAGGATCGTCCCCGAGAAGGGCTCGTTCCAGCGCGATCGTGACGCCGGAAGCCGCGGCCATCCGTCGCGCATCGAGGGCGAGTCCGTCGGACACGTCCATCATCGCCGTCGCCCCCGCCGTCGCGGCGACTGCGCCGAGGCCGATCGGGGGCGCGGGCCGCAGCTGCGCCGTCACCGCCGCGCGCTCTCCGGCGGCGAGCTTCGCGGCATCGACAGCCACCGGCACGTCGCCGTCTCGGAATCGACCGAACAGCACCGCGAGTCCACGTGCGGCATGACCGAGTTCACCGGCGACCGCGACGACATCTCCGGGGCGCGCACCGCTCCTGGTCACGGCAGTGCGTCCCTCGAGGTCGCCCAGCGCCGTCACCGCCACGGTCAGCACATCCGACACCGTCAGGTCGCCGCCGACCACGGCGCAGCCGGGGGCGAGCGCGGCACACGCATCGCGGAAGCCGTCGGCGAGCCGCTCCACGAAAGAGAGCCGCAGGTCGCGCGGCACCGCGAGAGCGACCAGCAGCGCGGTCGGGCGCGCCCCCATCGCCGCGACATCCGCGAGGTTCACCGCTGCGGCCTTCCAGCCGAGGTCGTACCCGCTCGACCATGCGAGCCGGAAGTCCGGGCCGTGCACGAGGGTGTCCGTCGTCGCGACCACGGAACCCGACGGCGTGGCGATCACCGCCGCATCGTCTCCCGGCCCGATGAGCGTGTGGGCCCCCGTCGGCGTCCGTGTGAGGATCGCCTGCAGGATGCGCCCTTCGGAGAGATCTCCCAGGCGCGGATCGTCGGCTTCGTGTCGGGAGGGCATGCTGTCAAAGGTAGCCTGGAAGCATGCCCCGTTCCCGTCGCCTCGCTGTCCTCGCCGGGGCAGTGACCCTCACCGCGGTGCTCGCCGGCTGCTCGACCACCGTGCACCTCGAGCCTGCAGCCGATGCGAACAATCCGGCGTGTGCGAACGTCTCGGTGCTGCTGCCGGAGTCCGTCGGCGGACTCGATCGCGTCTTCACCGACGCGCAGGCGACCGGTGCCTGGGGCGACCCCACAGTCGTGCTGCGGTGCGGTGTCGAACCCCCTGCGCCGTCGGCCCTGGTGTGCACGACCCTCGGCGGCGTCGACTGGCTCGTGCTCGACCAGGAAGAGGACCGTCAGCGCCTCGTCACCTTCGGTCGCGACCCCGCGGTGGAAGTGACGATCCGCCGTGGCGAACAGATCGACTTCCAGGCGATCGTCGACAAGATCTCGGCGAGCATCCAGTCCGGGCTCCAGCCGGCGACCGGACAGTGCACGGACCGCGTCGAGTTCCCCGCGGGCTGACCGCCCCCGGGGAACTCCGATCTCAGCGGCGCAGGCCCGCTTCGATGAGCTCGGTGATGAGATCGCCGTAGCTCAGGCCCGATGCGACCCAGCACTTGGGGAACATCGAGATCGGGGTGAATCCCGGCATCGTGTTGAGCTCGTTGACCACGAGTTCACCCGACGGCGTCAGAAACATGTCGACACGAGCGAGGCCTCGTCCGTCGACAGCCTCGAACGCGCGGACGCCGATCTCCTGGATCGCTGCGCACTCCGCATCCGTCACCTCGGCCGGACACACGACGTCCACGCCGTCACCGCCCAGGTACTTGCCCTCGAAATCGTAGAAGCCCCGCGACGTCAAGACGATCTCGCCGGGCAGCGAAGCCTTGACTCCGTCAGCGGTCTCGAGCACCGCCACCTCGATCTCGCGCCCGCTCACCCCGGTTTCGATCAGGACCTTGTCGTCTTCGGCGAAAGCCACCGCCAGAGCCGCGTCGAGCTCGTCGGCGGTCTCGACCTTGGACACTCCGACGCTCGAGCCCGCACGGGCGGGCTTCACGAACACCGGGAGGCCGAGTTCCGCAGCACGCGCACGAACGTCTGCGGCACTGCGGTCCCAGTCCTTTCGGCGCACCGTCACCCACGGCGCGACCGCGATGCCGGATGCCTCGAGCGCGATCTTCATGAAGTGCTTGTCCATGCACAGAGCGGAATCGAGGACACCGCCTCCGGCGTAGGGGACCTCGAGGGTGTCGAAGTAGCCCTGGATCGTGCCATCCTCCCCGTGGGGTCCGTGCAGGATGGGCAGGACGACGTCGATCTCCCCCAGCCCCTCGACGGTGCCATCGGCGTGCACGACCCGCAACGTGCGGTCGCCACCGGGCTCCGGCCACAGCACCCGAGTGCCGTTGTCGACGACTTCGGGGAGGTGCGCGGCATCGAGCGGGAACTTCGCCGGATCGTCGTCCTCGAGGACGAACGCTCCTTCACGGGTGATCCCGACGGGGATCACGGCGTAGCGGTCGCGGTCAATCGCGCCCAGCACGCCCCCCGCCGTTGCGGAGCTGATCGAATGCTCGCTGGAGCGCCCGCCGAAGAGCACCACCACCGTCTGCTTGTCCATGGTTGGTCCTCTCACCCTGCGGGGTGTCGTCGTCCGTCGTCAGGTGGGGTGCGATGTCTCGCGGATCCATCTTGCCGTCGAGCACCATCTTCACCTGCTCGACGATGGGCATGTCGACCTCGGCTTCGCGAGCGAGCTGCAGGATGGGCGCGACGGAGGCGAGTCCCTCGGCTGTCTGCTGCATCTGCTTCACGACGTCCTGGAAGCTGTATCCCTGACCGAGCAGTCGCCCGGCGGTGTTGTTGCGGCTCAGTGGCGACTGGCACGTGGCGATGAGGTCGCCCAGACCGGCGAGGCCCTGAAGCGTCTCCGGGTGCGCGCCGTTCGCGACCGCGAAGTCGGTCATCTCGACCAGTCCACGGGTGATGATCGACGCCTTGGTGTTCTCGCCGTAGCCGACACCGTCCACGATGCCGATGGCCACGGCGATCAGGTTCTTGAGGACGCCACCGAACTCGGTACCGATCACATCGGTGTTCACGAAGGTACGGAAGTAGCTGTTGCGGGCCGCGCGTGCGACGATCTCCGCCGTCTCCTGGCTGCGTGAGGAGATGACGGCGGCGGTCGGCTGCTCCCGAGCGATCTCGAGGGCGAGGTTCGGCCCCGAAGCCACCGCGATGCGATCGGGGTCACACCGCAGCTCCTGCTGGATCACCTGGCTCATGCGCAATCCGGTGCCGCGTTCGACACCCTTCATGAGGCTGATGATCTTCGCGTCGCTGTCCGCGATCAGCGGCCGCAGAGCTTTCAGGTTCTCGCGCAGCGACTGACTCGGCACGGAGAGATAGACCTGGTCCACCCCCTCCAGCGCGGTCGCGAGCTCGTGGGTCGCCGCCATCGTGCGGGGAAGGTTGATCCCTGGCAGGTAGCGCGAATTGCGCTTGGCCTCGTTGATCTCCTGGGCGAGTTCGGCACGACGCGCCCACATCGTCACCTGGGCGCCCCCGTCGGCGAGGATCTTGCCGAAGGTGGTCCCCCAGCTGCCCGAGCCGATGACGGTGGCCCGTGGGCCTGCTGCAACGGTTCTCTTAGGAGTCAAGGCGCCCGGTCTCCTTCTGCCCATGGCTCGCGGGGTTCCACCGCTCCGCCGGTGCCTTCTCGTCCCGCAGCTCCTCGAGGAGCGCGGTGATCGCGTTCATGAGTCGATTGGTGGCCTCGGTGAGGGCCGCCGGCTCTCCGGCACGCTCGCGCAGATCGGAGACGTCGACCGGATCGCCGATGAGCACCTGGACCGGCTTGCGCAGCGGCCAGAGGCTCAGACCCTTCTGGTAGCGCCCCATGATCGCCTGGGTGCCCCACTGGGCCATCGGGATCAGCGGGATGCCATCGGCGAGGGCCAGGCGTACCGCACCCGACTTGCCGCGCATCGGCCACAGGTCGGGATCACGCGTGAGCGTGCCCTCAGGGTAGACGATCACGCCGCGGCCGTGCTCGACGAGCTCCTCCGACTGCTTCATCGTCTGCCGTGCGGAGGCAGCGGACGAGGTCCGCGCGACCGGGATCATCCCGGTGCGGTGCAGGAACCAGCCCAGCACCGGGACCGAGAAGAGGCTCTCCTTCGCCATGAACCGCGGCGCGCGACCGGAGCGCCACACGGCGACGGCGACGATGAGCGGATCGAACTCGGAGTAGTGGTTCGGCGCCAGGACGTACGACCCCTCCTGGGGCAGCTTCTCGGCCCCGCGGACACGGATCTTCGCGATCAGAGAGACCGGCGGGATGATCAGCGCCGCGAGCGGCCAGAAGATGCTCGGACGCTTCGTCTCCGATGATCGGGACGTCACCGCGGTCACCGGATGACGTCGAAGTCGGCGCCGAGCGCGTCGAGCTTGGCGAGGAACTTCTCGTAGCCGCGGCTGAGGATGTCGACACCCGACACCTTCGATTCGCCGGTGGCCGTCAGTGCCGCGATCACATGGCTGTAGCCGCCGCGGAGATCGGGAACCACGATGTTCGCGCCATGCAGAGGCGTCGGGCCGGTGATGACTGCCGCCTGCTCCAGGTCCCGCCGCGGAACGCGGCGCGGGCCGTCCTGGAGACCACGGGGGTGCACGACGATGTCGGCCCCCATCTTGACCAGGGCATCGGTGAACCCCATCCGATTCTCGTACACGGTCTCGTGCACGACGGAGCGGCCGTGTGCCTGCGTGAGAGCGACGACGAGCGGCTGCTGCCAGTCGGTCATGAAGCCGGGGTGCACGTCGGTCTCGATCACGACGGGCTTGATGTCGCCGTCGCGACGGAAGAGGATGCCGTCTTCCTGGATGTCGAACCAGCCGCCCGCCTTGCGGAAGACGTTGAGGAACGTGAGCATCTCCTGCTGCTTGGCGCCGCCGACGAAGATCTCGCCGTCGGTGGCCAGCGCCGCGGATGCCCACGATGCCGCCTCGTTGCGGTCGAAGATCGACCTGTGGTCGTATCCGCGGAGCTTCTCGACGCCCTCGATCACGATGACGCGGTTCGGCTCGTACGAGATGATGGCGCCCATCTTCTGCAGCACGGCGATCAGGTCCATGATCTCGGGCTCGATGGCCGCGTTGCGCAGCTCCGTCACGCCTTCGGCGCGGACGGCGGTGAGCAGCACCTGCTCCGTGGCACCGACGCTCGGGTACGGAAGGTGGATGTTGGCGCCGTGCAGACGGCTTCCCCCCGTCGAGAGGCGGATGCCGCTGGGCAGCTTCTCGACGATCGCGCCGAACTTGCGCAGAGCGTCCAGATGGAAGTCGATGGGACGATCCCCGATGCGGCATCCACCCAAGTCGGGGATGAACGCCTGACCGAGACGGTGCAGCAGCGGTCCGCAGAACAGGATCGGGATACGCGAGGCTCCCGCGTGGGCGTCGATCTCCTCGAAGTGCGCCGACTCCACATCGCTCGGGTCGAACACGAGCGAACCGGGCTCATCGCCCTCGGATACGCGAACGCCGTGCACCTCGAGCAGCGACCGCACGACGGCGACGTCACTGATCGCCGGCACGTCGCGCAGAGTGCTCACGGTCTCGCCCAGGAGCGAGGCGACCATGGCCTTCGTCGCCAGGTTCTTCGCGCCCTTGACATCGACACGGCCGCGAAGCGGACGTCCGCCTCGGATGGCGAGGACGTCTCCGGTGAGGGCAGGGACTCCGTCCGGAAGAGCGTCGCGCACAGGTGTCGTCATTCGGAGCCTCACTTCATTCACGGATTTCGGGGGCGGGTTGCCCCTGGCTCCCCCGCCCCCACCGTCTTACTGAACGGGAAGGGTTCGGGGCCGCCACGACTCGCGACGGGCCTCGAACTGCGCGATCTTGTCTTCGTTGCGCAGCGTGAGCCCGATGTCATCGAGCCCTTCGAGGAGCCGCCATCTAGTGTAATCGTCGATACCGATGTCGGCCTGGACGTCGCCGATGGACGCGGTGCGCGCCTCGAGGTCGACGGTCATCTGGACCCCGGGATTCCGGTCGATCTCAGCCCAGAACCGCTCGAGATCCTCTTCCGAGATCGTCGCGGCGAGCAGACCCTGCTTGCCCGAATTGCCCCGGAAGATGTCGGCGAAGCGCGGGCTGAGCACGACTTTGAAGCCGAAATCCCGGAGCGCCCAGACCGCGTGCTCGCGGCTGGATCCGGTGCCGAAGTCGGGTCCGGCGAGAAGCACCGATGCCCCCTGGAAAGGCGCCTGGTTGAGAACGAAATCGGGATCCTGACGCCATCCGTGGAACAGAGCGTCCTCGAAACCGGTCTTCGTGACCCGCTTGAGGAAGACGGCGGGGATGATCTGATCGGTGTCGACGTTCGAGCGCTTCAGAGGCGCCGCGATACCCGTGTGAGTGGTGAACTTCTCCATGATTCAGAACCCTTCCGTGAGGTCGCTCGGGCTGGACAGGGTGCCACGGATCGCGGTGGCTGCGGCGACGAGCGGCGAGACGAGGTGCGTGCGCCCTCCCTTGCCCTGCCGGCCCTCGAAGTTCCGGTTGGAGGTGGACGCACAGCGCTCCCCCGGAGCCAGCTGATCGGGGTTCATCCCGAGGCACATCGAGCATCCGGCGAAGCGCCACTCCGCCCCGAAGTCCTTGATGACCTTGTCGAGGCCCTCCGCCTCGGCCTCCAGCCGCACCCTGGCGGATCCGGGGACGACCATGACCCGCACCCCGTCGGCCTTCTTCTTGCCCTCGATGATCGAGGCGAACGCACGCAGGTCCTCGATACGGCTGTTGGTGCACGACCCCATGAAGACCGCGTCGACCGGCACCTCCTTGAGTGGTGTCCCCGGAGTCAGATCCATGTACTCCAGCGCACGCTCGGCGGCGGCGCGCTCGTTCGGATCGTCGATCTCGGCCGGGTCGGGCACCGAGGCCGAGAGCGAGCTGCCCTGACCGGGGTTCGTGCCCCACGTCACGAAGGGCTCGAGCTGGTCGGCATCGATGAACACCTCGGCGTCGAACGTCGCGCCGTCGTCGGTCGGCAGCGTGCGCCAGTACGCGACGGCCTCTTCCCAGTCCTGTCCCTTCGGCGCATGCGGGCGGCCTTCGAGGTATGCGAACGTCGTCTCGTCGGGAGCGACCATGCCGGCGCGGGCCCCGGCCTCGATGGACATGTTGCAGATGGTCATCCGGCCCTCCATCGACAGGGCGCGGATGGCGCTGCCGCGGTATTCGAGCACGTATCCCTGACCGCCGCCGGTGCCGATCTTCGCGATGACCGCGAGGATGATGTCCTTGGCCGTGACACCGGGGCGGAGCGTCCCCTCGACGTTGATCGCCATCGTCTTGAACGGCTTGAGCGGGAGCGTCTGGGTCGCCATGACATGCTCGACCTCGCTCGTGCCGATGCCGAACGCCATCGCGCCGAATGCGCCGTGGGTCGACGTGTGCGAATCGCCGCACACCACCGTGATGCCGGGCATCGTCAGCCCGAGCTGAGGACCCACCACGTGCACGATGCCCTGTTCGGCATCACCCAGCGAGTGCAGACGCACCCCGAACTCGGCCGCGTTGCGGCGCAGCGTCTCGATCTGCGTACGGCTGGTGAGATCGGCGATCGGCTTGTCGATCTCCCACGTCGGGGTGTTGTGATCCTCGGTGGCGATCGTGAGATCGAGACGGCGCAGCGGGCGGTCTTCGCTGCGCAGTCCGTCGAAGGCTTGCGGGCTGGTGACCTCGTGCACCAGATGCAGGTCGATGTAGATGAGATCCGGCTCGCCGTTCTCACCCTTCACGACGAGATGGTCGTCCCAGACCTTCTCTGCGAGAGTTCTGCGGCGTGCGGGATCGGCACCGTTTGCGGGGGTGGTCATTGCGTGTCTCCTGTGGCTGGCGGTTCGGCCCACGATGGACTCCGCGACGAGGAGGGGCTCAGAACGAGGTCTCGTCGCGGCGCCTAAGAAGAAGGAGGACGGCCCGCATGACGTCAGATTACCACCGCTCGGACATGCTCCTCCCCGTCATGACACTCTGTTGAGCACCCCGACCGACCGAGAGGCACCGCATGACCGTCGACTCCGCCCGCTTCGCCACACGCGCGGTCCATGCGGCGAGAACCCGCGAGACTGCGGCGTCGCGCGCGACGCCGATCTACCTGACGGCGGGCTTCGAGTTCGACGACTTCGATCACGCAGCCGATCATTTCCGCACAGGGACAGGCTTCGGATACACGCGCACCGGGAACCCCACGGTGCGCGCGGTGGAACGGCAACTGGCCGCCCTCGAATCGGGAGCGGACGCCGTGCTCGTCGCCAGCGGGCAGGCGGCGGTCGCCACAGCCCTGCTGACCGTCGCGGGCGCCGGCGATCACATCGTGTCGTCCACGCACATCTACGAAGGCACCAGAGGCCTGTTCCTCGACAACCTTGCGCGGCTCGACATCGAGACGACGTTCGTCGACGACATCGCCGATCCGCAGGCCTGGCGCTCGGCGATACGCCCGAACACCCGTGCGCTGTTCGCCGAATCGCTCGCCAACGCGCGCAACGACGTGCTCGACATCGGCACCGTCAGCGGCATCGGCGACGAGCACGCCATCCCGCTCATCGTGGACAACACGCTGGCCACGCCTGCGTTGCTGCGGCCTCTCGAGCACGGAGCGGCGATCGTGGTCCACTCCGCGTCGAAGTTCCTCGCCGGTCACGGCTCCGTGCTCGGTGGCGTGCTCGTCGACGACGGACGCTTCGACGCCGAGCTGGCGGGCCACAACGCCCCCCACCTCGTACTTCCCGGTCGAGGCGAGACGCCCAGTGTCTTCGCGCGACACGGCGGTCGTGCCCGCATCGCGTACGCCAGGGAGTCGGTGGCTCCGCGCTTCGGCGCCTCTCCCTCGCCGCTCAACGCCTTCCTGATCGGACAGGGCGTGGAGACGCTCGGACTCCGGGTCGAGCGTCAGTCCCGCAATGCTCTGCAGATCGCCCGGTGGCTGGAGCAGCACGAGGCCGTCGAGAGCGTGGACTACGTCGGACTCCCCTCCCACCCCGACCACGCGCTCGGGAAGCGCTACCTCGACGGCGGCTCCGGCTCGATCTTCACCTTCACCCTTCGGGGCGGACTCCCCGCAGCGCGCCGCTTCGTCGAGGATGTCCAGGTCTTCACCCACATGACCCACATCGGAGACGTCCGTTCCCTGGTGCTGCATCCGGGGACAACGAGTCATGCGCAGCGCACCGACGAAGAACGCGAGATCCTCGGCGTCGGACCGGGCACCCTCCGCCTGTCGATCGGCATCGAGGACGTCGACGATCTTCTCTCCGACCTGTCTCGCGTGCTCCAGGGTGTGCGGGAGACGGTGGCATGACCCGCCCTCAGCACTTCGGCTGGTTCGTCGCCCGTGGCTTCGGCCCGCAGGGTTGGGGGTATCCGTCGCTCGACTGGGACTACGACTGGACGCGTCCCGAGATCTATCAGGAGGCCGCGCGGACGCTCGAACAGGCCGGGTTCGATCTGGTCATCATCGAGGACGCACCATCTCTGGGATCGCCTTCGACGATCGACCTGCGGGTGCGGCACGCTTTCGGCGGGCCGAAGCATGATCCGCTCCTCCTCGCGCCGTACCTCTTCCAGGCGACCAGGCATCTCGGCGTGGTCCCGACGGTGAATCCCGCCGCCTCCCTCCCCTACACGGCGGCGCGGCAGTTCGCGACCTTGCAGCACCTCAGCGGTCACCGGCTCGGACTCAACGTCGTCACCGACACCGGCAGCGCCCGCCACTTCTCCGACGCGACGCAGCTGGGACACGACGAAGCGTACGACCGCGCCGAGGAATGGCTCACCGGCATCCGCTCGCTCTGGCGCAGCTGGGATGACGGGGCCCTCGTCGCCGACCGCGAGACCGATGTCTTCGCCGAAGGCACGCGGTTGCGGGCCGTCACGCACCGGGGCGATTACTTCGCGTTCGACGGACCGCTGAACGCCGTGCCGTTCACCCAGGGGGAACCCGCGATCGTCTCGCCCGGCGGCTCGGGCCGAGGACTCGGCTTCGCCGGCGCGAACTCCGACGTACAGCTGGCGCTCGCCCCGCTGCACGAGAAGTCCGTGCGCGACTACCGCGCCAAGGTGCACGAGGCGGCGGTCGCGAGAGGCCGACGTCCGGACGACATCAAGATCCTCTTCGCCATCCAGCCCGTGATCACGTCGTCGAGCGACGAAGCCGATCGCATCGTCGCGGCCTCTACGCACCCCGACGACGCCGCGCTCGTGCAGATCGCCCGCAAGCAGTCGAGTGATCTCGAGACCGACCTGACGTCACTCGACCTCGACCGGCCGCTCGACCTCTCGATCTTCGGCGCCCATGTCTCGCGGGGCAGCATCCAGCGCCTGATCGGCGACCGCGGGGAGGACGCCCCGCTGCGTGCGCATCTGAGCGCGCTCGCCCGCGCCGGTCGCCTCAAGGATCGCACCGGATTCGTCGGCACCGCCGAGGAGTTCGCAGACGTGATCGAGGAGCTCGGCGACTGGGGCAACGACGGCGTGCTGCTGTGGGGCGACTTCCACCCCGTGACGCTGCACCGGACGCTCGATGAGCTCGTACCCGTTCTGCGTCGCCGCGGGATCCTCCGACGCGAGTACGCAGAGGGTGGCCTGCAGGCGAACCTGCGCGCGTTCTGATCGTCGGTGGGGCCGACCGTCACCAGCCCAGGGAACCGGGATCGCCCTTGAAAGGGCCGACGACGGACGAGGTGACCCAGCCGCCGTAGAACCCACCCGGCTGTGGCGTCGCGATCTCGTCGCCCACCGTGCACTCGTCCATCGGGGCCGCGTACACGGCGATCCGATCGGTCAGCGCCTCGAATCCCGGTGTCGGATTCGGATAGTTCCAGGCGGCGCCCCGGCGCACGGTGCCGCCGTTGCGCACGTCGAAGTAGCGGGCCGCGCCCTTGAACTCGCAGAACGATGCACCATCGGCCTCGACCAGTGCACCGGGGACGAAGTCGGCGATCGGAAGGTAATACACGGGAGGGTGGCTCGTCTCCAGCACGCGCACCGCACGACGGGTATCGGCGATCAGGTCTCCGCCGAGGCGGATCGTGACGCGCTCCGTGACCGGCTCGACGCGCGGGGGCCTCGGGTAGTCCCAGACGGATTCCTGTCCGGCGGCCGGGGCGATGGGACGAGGTCGACGCATCTGTTCACTTTACGTCTCTCGGTGTTGACTGGTGCCGTGACCGTCATCCCGATGTTCCCCCTCGGCTCCGTGCATTTCCCGCATACGCCGCTTCCCCTCCGCGTGTTCGAGCCGCGCTACCTCACGATGATCGGCCGGCTCCTGGATGAGGAGGACCCTCGATTCGGGGTCGTTCTCATCGAACGCGGTCACGAGGTCGGCGGGGGTGATCGGCGCAGTCGTATCGGGACGATGGCCCGGCTGGTGAACGTATCCGCCGGTGCGGATGCGCTGCTCGCCGTCGCCGTCGGCACCGACCGCTTCGCTGTCGAGGAGTGGCTCGATGACGACCCCTTCCCCCGCGCCGAGGTGACGTCGCTGTCCGCGCTCGAATGGAACGACGAGCTCACTCCGCTCCGCACCGAAGCCGAGGCGATCGTGCGCCGCACTCTCGCACGCGCCCCCGGAGCGCAGTGGGACGCCGACACCGAGATCTCGGACGAGCCGGTCGCCGCGGCCTGGCAGCTCGCGGCGATCGCTCCCCTGGGCGAGTACGACAGATATGCACTGCTGAACTCCACCACGATGGGTGGGCTGCTTCGTCAGATCATCGACCTCACCCTGGACGCCGAGCTTCTGTGGTCACGCGGATGAGAGGAGAGGCGTCCGCTGGCGAGCGTGCCGCCGCCGGCGTCACTCCACGGTGGTGGATCGCCTCGCCACGCGCTTCTCACGGGACGACGCGATCAGGCTTGCGACCGTCGCGATGGTCATCGAGGCCAGGATCACGCCGAGCGAGACCATGTTGCTGATGTCGGGCACCCACTCGACGTGCTCGCCGCCGTTGATGAACGGCAGTTCGTTGACGTGCAGGGCGTGCAGGATCAGCTTGATGCCGATGAAACCGAGGATGACGGCGATGCCGTAGTGCAGGTAGCGCAACCGGTCGAGCAGGTCGCCGAGCAGGAAGTAGAGCTGGCGGAGCCCCATCAGCGCGAAGATGTTGGCGGCGAAGACGAGGAAGCCGTTCGTGGTGATCTCGAAGATCGCGGGGATGGAGTCGATCGCGAAGATCAGATCGGTCACACCGATGGTGATGAAGACGATGACCATCGGCGTCCACATGCGCTTGCCGTCCACCGTGGTGCGGATCTTCGAGCCGTCGTAGGTCTCGCTGATGTCCACCCGGCGACGCAGCAGCCGCACGATGAAGTTCTCACGCTGCACCTCGCCCTCGTGGTCGCCGTCCGGCATGGCCTGGCGGATCGCGGTCCAGATGAGGAAGGCGCCGAAGATGTAGAAGATCGGCGAGAAGTTCTCGACGATCGCGACGCCGGCGAGGATGAAGAGCCCTCGCAGGACGAGCGCGATGATGATGCCGATCATCAAGACCTGCTGCTGCAGCCGTCGCGGAACGGCGAACTGGGCCATGATCAGCACGAAGACGAACAGATTGTCGATGGAGAGGCTGTACTCCAACGCCCATCCGGTGATGAAGTCGCCGGCGTTCTGCCAGCCCCCGACGTTTCCGAGGAGCACAGCGAACAACAGCGCGAGGCCCACGTAGAAGACCACCCAGAGTGTGGATTCCTTCGTCGACGGGATGTGCGGCCGGAGCCGGATGAGGAGCAGGTCGCCGATCAGGATGATCGTGAGGACGATCATCGAGGTGATCTCGAACCAGACGGGAATGTCCAAGGGCGCACTGCACCTTTCGCGGAGGGGTCGGGAATGAGTCGAAAGTCTCTCCCCCGCACTGACGTGCGGCGCGCGCCCGGAGCAGCGATGACGGTGCTCGTGATGACGTTACGCGCGGATTCGGGATACTCCCTCTCGCCCGGGCAATGCTACCGGAGCCTCGGCATCAGCGGGAGCGGATGACGCCCGAATCTTCGCGCCCCACCCGACCCCCGGCTCCCGCATCGAATCTGAGACGATGGGGCGTCGATCGACACTCTCCCTGTGAGAGACACCGAACGGAACCGGGATGCCCCTGCAGACAGATGACCAGAGATGGGCGGCGCAGGCCGCGGCGGGCGACGAGAGCGCCTTCCGCGAGCTGTACCGCACACACGTGCGACCTGTGTACTGGATCGCGCACGGCATCCTCGCCTCGCCGGCCGACGCGGAGGATGTGACGCAGGAGACGTTCGTCGTCGCCTGGCGCAAACTCCCCCGTCTGGAGCTCCAGGGCGAGTCGATCCTGCCCTGGTTGGCCACGATCTGTCGCTTCCAGGCAGCGAATCGAGTTCGCCAACGTCGGAGGGATCAGGCGCACACCGCGGAGGCGGTCGATGAGACCCTGCTGCCGGACACGGTGAGCGTCGAGGAACAGGTCATCACGGCGGAGCTGGCAGCGCGGATCGCGCAGGAGGTGGGCACGTTGAGCGAGCTGGACCGCGAGATCTTCCGCCTGTGCGCGTCGGAGGGCTACGCCTATCAGACGGCTGCCGAGGAGCTCGGGGTGACCCACGCGGTCGTTCGGAATCGTCTCTCCCGAGTGCGCACGCAGTTGCGGGGCGCCGTCACGGAAGCGAGAGACGCATGAACGAACAGACCACCAGCGGCGACCTGCCCGAGCTCTCGGACGAGACGATCTCCCGCATCGAAGACGCGGTCTTCGCCGAGATCGCCACCGAGCGGGCCCCTGCGCACGTCGGGGAAGCGCGATCGCGGACGCGCCATCGGCGTTGGCTCACCGGCGCAGGCATCGCTGCGGCTTTCGTCGTGGGTGTGCTCGTGACTCCGCCGATCCTCGGTGCCGTCGGCGGAGGCACCTCTGTCACGGCCGACGGCGTGAGCACTTCCGGCGGCTCCGTCGCCGATTCCGCTCCTTCCTCCCCCGAGCGGATCACCGGGATCACACCCGAATCGCTGCCCGACGGCGCACTGAGCTCCGGCACGGACGGAACTCTCCCCGGCACGGTGGAGTCCGGCACCGCGGAGGCCGACACCGGACGCCAGATCATCGCCACGGCGCAGGCGACGGTCCAGGTGAAGAGCATTCCCGATGCCGCGACGGCGATCGCCGCCCTGGCGGAGGAGCACGGCGGCTACGTCGAGAGCACGGAGATCGGGAAGTCGATCGCCGCCGACGGCCCCTCCGAGCCGGCCCCCGTTCCCGCCGATTCGGCGTACGGCTGGATCAGCATCCGGGTGCCGTCGGCTGATCTGGTCGACGTGATCGCCGCTCTCGATGACACCGGCGACGTGCTCTCGTCGTCGACGTCGAAGCAGGACGTGACATCGGTCGCGATCGACCTCCAGGCGCGCGTCGACTCCACCCGAGCGTCGGTCGAGCGGCTCACGCAGCTGATGGCGCAGTCGGGAACCGTCGCCGAGCTGATCGAAGCCGAGGTGGCGCTGACAGACCGCCAGGCACAGCTCGAATCGTATGAGCAGCAGCTCGCCGCTCTCGACGATCAGGTCGCCATGTCATCGCTGCAGGTGCAGCTGACCAAGGCGAGCACGCCGACCACCGCCGACCCTGCCGGCTTCGTCGACGGGCTGACGGCGGGATGGAACGGGCTCGTCGTGTCGCTGAACGCGCTGGTCATCGCCCTGGGCTTCCTCCTCCCCTGGCTCGTGATCGCGGGCGCCGTCGTGCTCGTCGTCTGGTTCCTCCGCCGCGCACGACGGAACCGACGCCTCGCCGGCGCGACGACATCAGACGAGACGATCGTCGAAGCCTGACGCGGGCGGTGTCAGGAAGAGGCCGTCTCCCTGTGACGGGAGCTGGCCCCTTCTTGATTTTCCGGCTTATACAAGAACACTTGTGCATCTTGTGAACCGCGATTAGCGTCGTCTGCCGTGGAAGACATCTCCGTGATCACCGCCGTGCATCACCCGCTGCGCCGCCGCATCTACGACTACCTGCTCCTGTACGGCACGGCGCAGGTCACCGCGATCGCCCGCGCACTCGACAGTCAGGTCGGCAGCATCAGCCATCACCTGCGCATGCTCGAGCGCGCCGGTGTCGTGGAACGCGCCCCGGATCCTGCGGGCGACAGACGCACCAGCTGGTGGAAGGTCGCGCGTCGGGGCCTCACCTGGTCGACCGACGACTACGCCGATTCGCCCGCCGATGCCCTGCTCGCCAGAGAGGCCCAGCGACAGGGCATCCGGATGCAGATCGATCGGCTCCAGCGCTGGCATCGCAGTCGCCACGATCCGGCCTTCGCCGGGTACGACGGCTCGAACACCGAGACCACAGCCTGGGCGTCACCCGAGGAACTGCGGGACCTCTCCGCGCGGATCCTCACGACGATCCGCGCGTGGCAGGACGACATCGACCTCGACGATGGCCAGGACCGCGCTCCCGTCTTCGTGTTCGCGCACGCCTTCCCGACGGCGCCGTGATGTCGACCGTCAGCGACCCTGTCGAGATCGTCGCGCCCCCCGCCTTCCGCCGCGATCGCCTGGTGCACGCGTGGATCGGCGTGAAGGCGCTCTCGGATGCCGGCGACGCTCTCTGGACCATCGCCCTCGCCTGGACGGCCGTGCAGGTCGCCTCTCCCGCCGTCGCAGGACTGATCGTCGCCGCGGGAACCGTGCCCCGGGCGGTGATCCTGCTGTTCGGAGGCGTGATCGCCGACCGCGCAGACGCCCGTCGCATCATGCTCGTGTTCAACGTGCTCCGGGTCGGCGTGCTGGTCGCCGTCGCGGTCTGGGTGCTCACGACTCCTCCCTCTGTCGCCGTGCTGCTCTTCGCCGCGATCGCGTTCGGCGTCTGCGATGCGTTCTACGAGCCGTCGGCGGGCACGATCGCCCGCCAGCTGGTCAGAGCCGTCGACCTCCCCAGCTACGGCGCTGCAGCGCAGACGGCGTCTCGGCTCGGCACCATGGGCGGCGCGGCGATCGGTGGATTCGTCGTCGCGCACGCCGGTCTCGCCGGAAGCGCATCCGTGAACGCCCTGACCTTCACACTGGTGGTCGCTTTCATCGCGATCTGGCTGCGCCCCCGCTTCCGTCTCGCCCGTGCGGAGAAGGAGACCGCTCTGCGCGGCATCGCGCGCGGGTTCGCCCATCTCTCCGCGAACCCCACGACCCGCACGCTCGTGATCGCCCTCTCGGGACTGAACCTGGCCGTCGGACCCGCCGTCGGGATCGGGCTCGCCCTGAGGGCGCATGACGAGGGGTGGGGCGCCCAGGCTGTCGGCCTGTTCGAGGCGCTGCTCGGCCTCGGCGCCGCACTCGGGGCTGTGTCGGTGGCGAAGTGGCGCCCGCGGCACGAGGCACGGGCAGGTTTCTGGGCGCTGGTCGTGCAGGGCGCCGGAATCGTGGCGCTCGGCTTCGGGCCGGCATGGACCGTCGGTACCGCCGCTTTCGTCATCGGCGCCACCGCGGGGTACGCATCGGTGCTGCTGAGTGCGACGTTCTCGGCGACCGTCGACACCGCATATCTCGGTCGCATGGGGTCCCTCACCCGTCTTGGCGACGATTGCCTCATGCCGCTCGCGATGGCCGGATTCGGCGCACTCGCCTCCGCGACCGCACTCTGGGTGCCGTTCACCATTTTCGGCGGCGCGATGATGGCGCTGATGATCCTGCCCTTGAGCAATCGGACTTTCCGGGCGATGTCGCTGAAACCCGCAGTCTGAGCGCACGGGCACGTGGACGGCGGAAACAAGAAAGCCCCCGGCGAACCGGAGGCTTTCTCTGTTGTGTGACCCCAGCGGGATTCGAACCCGCGTTACCGCCGTGAGAGGGCAGCGTACTAGGCCGCTATACGATGGGGCCGTCTGGCGAAACGTTTCCGTCGCGCGACAACCGTTCAAGTATGCCACGGCGATTCTCACTGCGCCAAATCGGCGCCGCCCTGAAACGAATCCCGGGCGTGGCGCACCGATTCCGTTTGCCGTGGGCGACCTGAAGGAGTTGACTCATGCCATGCGCGTCACCAAGTTCGAACATGCCGCCCTCCGTCTCGATGCGAACGAGAAGACCCTTCTGATCGATCCCGGATCGTTCACGGCACCCCTGAACGACCTCACCGATCTGGTGGGAATCGTGATCACCCATGAGCATCCGGACCACTGGACGACCGATCACTTCGACCGCCTCCTCCGCGCAGCGCCCGGAACGCCGATCTTCGCGCCCGCGGGTGTCGCCCGCGCGGCCGAGGGATACGACATCACGGTGGTCTCCCCCGGCGACACCGTGGAGATCGGCGGATTCACTCTGCGATTCTTCGGCGGAACGCACGAGGTCATCCACGCCTCTCTCCCGACGGTCGAGAACGTCGGGGTCCTCGTGAACGACGAGCTCTACTACCCCGGCGACTCCTACGCGGTTCCCGAGGGTGTCGCCGTCGGTACTTTGGCCGCGCCGCTCGGCGCCCCCTGGCTGAAGATCGGTGACGCGATGGACTACGTGCTCGCTGTCGCCCCGCGCCGCGCGTTCGGCACCCACGACATGACGCTGTCCGTGATCGGCAGGAACATGCACCGACAGCGACTGCAGTGGGCCACGGAGCAGGGCGGCGGCGAGTTCTTCGTCCTCGAGCCCGGCGAATCCCTCGATCTCTGAACATGGCGGACTCCCCTGCCGCCGAGCTCACCCTCGCCGAGCGTGATGTGCGAGAGCTCCTCCACGGTGTCGCGCCACAATGGGCAGCGCTTCCCCTGACACGCGTCGCTGAGGGATGGGACAACGTCACGTGGCGCCTCGGGCCCGACCTCGCGGTGCGCATCCCCCGCCGCGAACGCGCGGCGCCTCTGATCAGGCACGAACAGCGCGCCCTTCCTGCGATCGCCCTCCGCCTCGCCCCCACGAACGTCCGCACCCCTCTTCCGGTGTTCGCCGGCGCACCCACGCCGATGTTCCCCTGGCCGTGGTCGATCGTGCCGTGGCTTCCGGGAAGCCACGCGCTCGGTCGCGCCCGTCGCGACAACACCTCCTGGGCGGCAGACCTCGCCGCGGTGCTCGTCGCCCTGCACCATGACGCGCCCGTCGATGCGCCCCGGAACCCCATGCGCGGCGTCCCGTTGAGTGCTCGCGATGAGAGCATCCGCTCGCGCCTCGCCGACCTCGCCCCAGCGCTCGCGGAGCCTCTCGACGCCCTCTGGCAGACGGGCCTGGACGCCGCACCAGCAGCCGAGAGCACCTGGATCCACGGTGATCTGCACCCCGGCAACATCCTCGTCGACGGCGACCGCCTCTCCGCACTGATCGATTTCGGTGATGTGACCTCGGGCGATCCCGCCTACGATCTCGCCGCGGGGTGGCTCGCCTTCGACACCGAAGGCCGACACGTGTTCCGGCGCGCGACGGCATCGAGATACGACGACGCCACCTGGATGCGCGCTCGCGCCTGGGCAGCAGCCGTCGCGGCCATCCTCTGCCATTCGAGCGACGATCGCGAGGACCTGCGCGCGCTCGGCCACGACACCGCTCTGGAGCTGTCCGGAGTTTCCTCCTCCTGCTGATGCCGCGCGGGCGGGCGCCCGACGTTCGGGGCTCATCCTTGCCACAGGTTTTCGGACATGGTGTACTGACTGCGCAGTAGCGTGTTACCCATCACTCATCTGAACGGAGATCACCATGACGACCGTACGATCCAGAACGAAGAAGATTCTCGGCGCCGGGATTACCGGCGCCGCCGTCATCTGCGCCAGCCTGCTGATCGGGCCCGCAGCAGGCGCCACGACGAATGACGGCACGACCCCACCGGACCAGGACGAGCGCGCGCTGTCGCGCATCATCGGGGGCCAGGCGGTCCCGAACGACGCCTACCCGTTCATGGCTTCGCTCCAGGCCGGCGGCGAATCCTTCTGCGGGGGCTCGCTCCTGGGCCCGACGCTGGTGATGACCGCAGCGCACTGCGTCACCGGCACGGACTCCCTCACCGGTCTGCCGACGATCGACGTCGACGGCGTCTCGGTGGTCGTGGGGCGTACGGTGTTGTCCGACGGTACGCAGGGACAGGAACGCGGGCTGTCCGAGTCCCCCGGCGCCGAGCCCATCGTCCATCCTCGCTACCTCGCCGGCGACAGTGCCTATGACGTCGCCTTCCTCGTGCTGGACGCGCCCGTCCAGGGCATCGTCCCGGTGAAGCTGCCGACCAAGGGGACGGACGCCCTGCTGCGCCCCGGTCAGAGTGCGACCGTCATCGGCTGGGGGAACACGGACACCGCTCTCGCCAACTTCCCCGACCGTCTTCGTCAGGTACAGGTGCCGATGCTCGCGACTGCCGAGTGCGAGCTCAGCTACGGTGCTTTCCGGCCCGACGTCAACCTGTGCGCCGGGGTCGTCGGCAAGGACTCCTGTCAGGGCGACAGCGGCGGCCCCCTCTTCCGCCAGCCGCCCGCTCGCGAGACCGCCTATCAGATCGGTGTCGTCTCCTACGGGGACGGATGCGGCGGACAAGGAGCGCCTGGGGTGTACGTCTCGTTGAGCTCTGCCGACCTGTGGGACACGATGGCGGAGAGCAGCGAAGGCAAGGCCCTGAAGGAGGCCCTCGGACGCTGAGCAGCCGGGGCCGCGCAGGCTCAGTCCTGTGCGGCCCTGACCCGGAGGTCCCGCGCGAGGTGGTCGCGCTGCTCGACCACGAGACGCCGCAATGCCGCCGGCGCCGCTGTGTTGGCAGCCAACCACGCGTCGACGGCATCCAGGGAGTCCCCGGCAGGGAACAGACCGATGACCAGCCGTCGTGCGATCTCGATGCTGCGCTCGTCCCAGGCTTGGACGATCCTGGCGAAGTACTCCGCGTCGAACCCGGCGATCAGGTCGCGCCGCCCGCCGGCCCCGAAACCGCTGATCTCGGCATCGAGGTGATCGTTGCTGAGCGCGAGATCCTCCCAGGCGGACTGCCACGCGTCGCGACGTACCGCCGCATCCGGGCGCGATGCCCGAGCCCGGCGTGCGGCTGTTCGACCGTCGCCCGTGTCATCCCGCTGCTCTTCGACCGCCACATCGGCCAGGTCGGCATGTCCGGTGGTGACGAGTGCGCTGAGCAGCTGCCAGCGCAGGTCGGGATCGATGACGAGTCCCTCCGGCGCATCACCCTCGAGCAGTGCTCGCACCTGTGCATGATGCTCGTCGTCGAAAGCGGATGCGGTCGCGAACGCCCGTGCCCAGGAGAGCTGCGCGTCACTGCCGGCCTCGGCGGATACCAGCGCGCTCCACACGCCGTCGGTCCACGTCCGCTGCTCCTCTTCGCGGCTGGTCGCGGAGACATAATGGCGGATCGTGTAGATCGCGTTCGCGAGGACTCCCGTCAGCAGCCCGATATTGGACTCGTGAGGCGCATGGGAGCGGACGATCGCGAGATAGCGCTGCGCGGCGAGTTCGCCGTCCCGCGTCGCATTCCACAACGACGACCAGACGAGTGCACGGGCCAGCGGATCGTCGATCGCCGAGAGGGATTCCTCGACGGTGACGAGAGAGCCCTCGTCGAGACGCGCCTTGACGTATGTGAGGTCATCGTCGTTGAGCAAAACGAGATCGGCCTCGGGCAGGTCGAGCTCCGTGCGTTCTCCGACCACGTCGAGCTCGCGCTGCTCACGGCGGACGATACGACCGTCCATGCGCTCGTACAGCCCGATCCGGAGTCGATGCGGCCGTGGGTCGGTCTGCACGAGGATCTGTCGTCCCTCTGGGTCGGTCTCCGTCCAGAGCGTCGACACGCCGGACGTCTGCAGCCATGCCGCGGACCAGTCGCTCATATCGCGCCCCGACACCGCGCTCAGCTGCACCAGGAAGTCGTCGAGGGTGGTGTTGCCGAACGCGTTGGCGGCGAAGTAGCGCCGCGCCCCCTCGAAGAAGGCCTCGTCTCCGACGAATGCGACGAGCTGCTTGAGCACGGCGGCGCCCTTGGCGTAAGTGATCCCGTCGAAGTTCAGCTTGGCGGCCTCGAGATCGGTGATGTCCGCCACGATGGGGTGCGTCGTCGGCAGCTGGTCCTGCTGGTACGCCCATGCCTTGCGACTCGCGGCGAACTTGACCCACGCATCGTGATAGCGCGTCGCGACCGCTGAGGCGTGCGCACCCATGTAGTCGGCGAAAGACTCCTTGAGCCACAGATCGTCCCACCACGTCATCGTGACGAGATCGCCGAACCACATGTGGGCCATCTCGTGCAGGATCGTGTTGGCGCGAGCCGCGCGCTGCGCATCGGTCGCCGCGCCGCGGGAGAGGTACGACTCCGTGAACGTGACCAGACCGGGGTTCTCCATGGCACCGAGGTTGTACTCCGGAACGAAGATCTGGTCGTACTTGCCCCACGGATACGGGGAGGCGAAGGCGTCGGTGAAGAAGTCGAGACCCTGGCGTGTGACCTCGAGGATCTCCTCGGCCTCGAGGTGCGGAGCGAGCGACCTCCGGACGAACACCCCGAGCGTGACGCTCTGCTCGCCGCGCTGCCACTCCCCATCCACGCGGGAGTACGGTCCCGCAGCGACGGCGGTGATGTAGCTCGAGATCGGCAGCGTGGGGGCGAACTCCACACGTTGCACACCGACGCCGAGGTCGGTATGCGTCGGAGACTGGTTGGAGAGCACCTCCCATCCGGTCGGCGCGTCCACCACGAACGTGTACTCGGCCTTCATGTCGGGCTGCTCGAAGCATGCCATGACGCGTCGCGAATCCGCCGGCTCGTACTGCGTGTACAGATAGGTCTCATCGTCGACGGGGTCGTGGAAGCGATGCAGTCCCTCACCGGAACGGCTGTACGTTCCGACCGCTTCGACCCGCACGAGGTTGGACGCGGCGAGCCCGGAGAGCGAGATGCGTGCCCCGTCATAGACGATCTCCTGGTCGACCCCGTTCACGGAGACCCGCTGAACGCCCTCGCCGATGAAGTCGAGCCACGTCGTGTCGGTGGTCGCGTCGAACTCGAGCGTCGTCACGCTGGGGAACCCGGTCCGAGCACGCTCCGGCGCTCCGGTCAGATCGAGCTCGACGCGGATGCGGTGCACGGTGACGGCAGCGGATCGCGCTGCGGTCTCCTCGCGGGTGAGGTTGGCTGTGTCCATGCTTCCATCCTGGCATCCGGAGGCGAGGCGGACAGACCCTCGTGCGACGGATCAGGCGTTCTGGAGACGATGCCCGATCTCGGCGTAGACCTGTGCCGAAGCGTGAGCGCGTGCCTCGGCGGACTCCTCGTCTTCTCGCACCCGCGCGATGGACGAGAGGATCGCATCGCTTCGTGCCACTTCGGCACGATCACCGGTCGCCTCTGCGATGCTCCGGGCCTCCTGCGCGTGTCGTTCAGCCTCGTGCAGGACCGCGCCCGCATCCGCCGCGTCTTCCGTGTTCGCCGACAGCAGGATCTCGGCGAGGGAGTTCGCAGCCTCTGTCGCGATCAACGGCGAGCCCGCGCGCTCCGCCTCACGGAGGATCTGTTCCGCGGCAGCCGTCGCCTTCCGGACATCTCCCGCTCGTCCGTCGATGCGCGCGTGCAGGAGCACGAGGTCGGCAGAGGTCCCATACTCGCCCGCGGTCGCCAGCGTCTGCATCGCAGTCGCACAGAGCTCGCGGGCGCGCACATCATCGCCTCGTGCCTCTGCGACGAGGGCCAGAGTGCGCCGGACGAAGGGCAGCGGCTCGCCGTTCGACTCGTCCAACAGCCCGTGCAGCTCCACCTCCGCGTCATCGAGTCGACCGATGGCGAGGAGCAGGAGCGGGCGGTTGCCACGGACGACGGCGATGTTGAGCTCATCGCCTTCGGCCTGCGCCATGGACAGGGCACTCGCGTAGCGCTCCAGCGCCTCCGGATAGCGGGCGAGGATACGAAGGGTGTCGGCGTGATTCCCGGTGGCACGGCCCTCGACGATCCGGTCCCCCGCGTCCCGTGCGTGCGCGATCGCTCGTTCGTACGATTCCACAGCCTCATCGAGGTGACTCATCCAGCGCTGCACGTTGCCGATCTGATTCCACGTGCGCGCCAGCGCCGCACCCGAGGCGATGCGGCGCACGCGATTCAGGGTCACCAACGCTTCGTCGAGGCGCCCGAGCTTCTCGGCGCAGTGCGCGATGCCGAGGGCGATGTCCGGGACCAGGTCGAGCCCCTCTCCTCGCGACGCGAGGTCGTGCAGCCGCAGCGACTCGTTCCAGAACGACCAGCGTGAGAGCGCGGGATGCGCCTCGATCGCCAGCCGCTCCACCGAGGAGTCGAGGCCGTGCTCGCGGGCCGCCGCCGCGACCGCGAGCACCGTCGTGACCGCACGTGCGGCGAAGTCGGGATCTTCGTGGATCCGCGCGAGCACCGCAGACGCGGACCTCTCCACGAACCCTCTGCGGGTGGACGACGGGCGCAGTGATCGTGACCGAGACGCAGCGAAGGCGAAGACCGTGTCGTGCATGCGCACTCGGCCGTCGCGCAGTTCGACCAGATGGCGGGCGTGCAGCCGGTGCAGATCGAGGGCGGACGATGCCCCGCCCGCGGCCAGGAGCACTCCTTCGTCGATGTCCCTGTCCAACAGGGCGGCGTCCGCGAGCAGGGCTTCCTCGGAGGGGGACAGCGACCGGGTCGCCGCCTCCAGGACGGAGCGGATGCGCAGATCACGAGGCTCGTGCTCGAACCGCGATGCGAGATCCTGGAACGACCAGCCCTCGTGCTCCCGCACGATCCCCGCCAGCATCGCGAGATCGAGAGGGAGACCCCCGCCGACGGCGACGATGCGGCGCAGCGCATCCGCGTGCACGTTCACGTCGGCGTCGGCATCGGCCCCTGACGACGCGTCATCCCCCCGGAGGAGATGGGTGAGGAGTCGGAGGGCTTCGGCGCTCGTCATCGGTGGGACGAGGACCCGCGCCACGCGTGCACCCATCGCCGAGATCCGCTCCTCCAGGTCGGCAAGGTCGACGCGCGTCGTCACGATGAATCGCACACCGGGGACGAGCAGCGCGGCGAGACGCCTGGCATCGCCCGCGTCCTCGATGATCACGGTCATGCCTCGCGCCGCGGACTGCAGCCCTTCGCGCAGCCGCGACAGCTCGTAAGGAAGAGAGCGGACGCCGAGGGCTCCCAGCATCCGCCGGAGGACGTCGATCGGGTCGGCTCGGGGACGATCCACGTCCGATTCGCGCAGATGCACGGTGAGCACGGGTGACGGACCGGCCAACGCCGTCGCGAGAGTGGTCTTCCCCGCTCCCGGCAGACCGGTGAGGAGGAGGATTTCGGCCTCGGGGACCGAGGCCAGCAGCTCTTCCCGTCCGACGTCCGCTCCCGCCGCGTCCCGAACATCGAGCGTCACCTCGACGTGCACACCCGCTCTCTCACCGTTGAGGAGACGCGCGTTCTCCCGCCAGATGCCGGCTTCGGCATCGTCACCGCCGAGGGCGAGCACGATGTCGCCGACCAGGCGTTCATCGAGTCGCCTCCGCCCCGGGCGGAAGCAGTCGTACACGGTCACCTTGGGCGGCTCTGCGCCGTCGCGCAGGCCGCCGATGCGACGGGCGATCTCGGCATACGACGGTGATCCCGCGTTCGCGCGCATCCGTCCGAGCCCCAGACAGAGCTCGTCGAGGGTGCGCGGCGCGGGCATGGGTCGAGCCTATGGCACGCCGTCGCGGCGACGGACGGCGGCCGTTCGGGCTCGTTCGGAGTCGGACGGCCCTGTGCTCATCACCCCTATGCTCGCTCGACGGAGAGGCCGACCGCGACCTCCCGGACGAGGAGACAAACCCCATGACGACACGTGCAGTGATCGCAGCGAAACTCGACGACTTCTCCTTTCAGAAGATGAACTTCGGCGGGTTCCTGATGAACAAGCGGGCCAAGAGCTCGCACGCACTGTGGACCCGCACCTCCGACAAGGGCGTCACGGAGCTGACGCTGCTCACCACACGAGACTACGGCGAGGGGAACGTGTACGACGTCGCGGCCTTCGCCCTCGACGGAATCGTGCCCGCGGAGGTCGTCTCCGAACTCCGGCAACAAGCGGATGCCCTCGCCGACCAGGTCAACCTGCGCGCACACGGCTATGTGTACACCTGCCTCGAGCCCTGGGACGGGGGCGGCACCATCTGGATCTCGAAGAAGCCCGAGTTCCGCGCTCTGAGCCGGCTGGACCAGGGGATCTACGTGATCCCCATCCAGCGACTCACCGGCACGGTCGAGCCGCGTTGGCTCGCGTGGGCACGTGAGGGCGATCAGCTGAACATCGCCATCGTGTACAAGCCCTGACGGTGCCGACGCTCCTGGAAGGCGAGTCCGCCCCGCACGCCGACGAGCGCGTGCCGGGCGGCCTCGCCCTCATCGGGTCGTCGCTGGCCACGGTCGGCATCGCCGCCGTGATCGCGTTCTACCTGCTGCCCGTGGGCTTCGGCCTGACCGGCGCGACGCTCGTGCTCGCGCAGGTCGCCGCGATGCTTCTCTGCGCGGCGATCGTCGCCTCGTCGACGATCGCCGTTCGCCGGCATCATCGACATCGGGCCGCTCTCGCCGCCGTCGCAGAGACACTCGGCTGGGAGTTCCGCACGGATATCGGCGACCGCGTGTGGGGTGGCTCCATCGATGAGCAGATCGATCGCGGCGCCCGAACCGCACGGGATCATCTGGACGCGCGACACGCGGCCCTCCCCTTCGACAGCATCGAGCGCACGTTCGTCGTCGGCGACCGCGAGGGGGCGACGATGCACACGGTGCGGGCGGTGCGGATCCCCCTTCCTTCCGAAGCGCCGCGTATCACGCTCCGATCACGGCGCGGCGGCGGCGCACTCAGCGTGCTCCCCCGACGTCCGACGGGCGCGTCCCGGATTCGACTCGAGGGCGACTTCAGCGACGTCTTCGAGGTTTCGGTGCCGGCGGGCTACGAGACGGATGCGCTCTACGTGCTCACACCCGACCTGATGGTCGTGCTCCTCGACCAGAGCGCCGACCTCGATCTGGAGATCATTGACAGCACGCTCCACGTGTACTTCCCCGCCGTCGACCTGACCGACGATGAAGAGCTGCGCGACTTCCTCGCCGTGATCGCTGCCTTGTACGACCGCTTCGGACGCCGCACCATGCTCTATCGCGACGAGGCCGCCGAACCGCTGGACCCGGCGTCCTACCGCCGCGACGGCGACACTCTCGCCGATCGGGCGCGCGGGGTCGACACGCGCGTGCGATGGTGGCCCGTTCTCCTGGCAGTGGCCACGCCCCTGGTGCCGATGCTCATCGCCGTCGTCTGGCTGCACTTCGTCGGGTGACCTTACGCGAGATCTGCGGTCCGCCGAGAAGACGCCGGATGGCCGTCTCAGGGGTCACCGAGAGATCGAGTGTCCGTCCGCGCGCGTACTGACTGAACACCCGTGGATCGATGTAGCTTCCGCGTGCGACGGCGGTCGTGTTGCCCAGCGCCGTCGCCGCCGCCTGCACAGCGAGGCGCTCCGCCTGGCTCCGGTGGTGGCGGCTGTCGAGCTCACCGATCCGAGCGAGGGCGTCGGCCGCGATGATCGTGCCGTGAAGAGTGCGGAAGTCCTTCGCCGTGAAAGCGGCACCCGTGACATCTCGGAGGTACGCATTGACCTCGGCGGGTGTGATGCGTACCCGCCGACGCCCTCGGCGGTACGCAAGCAGGAAGGCCGCAGACTTCCCCGCGGCGAAGTCGGTCAACGCCTCGGCGAGCGTCTCGTCGGTGATCTCGATCGACGCCGTACGGCCGCTCTTGGCAGGGAACGAGAGCGCCAGTTCACTCCCCTCCACCCGCACATCCCGCCTCCGCAGTGTGGTGAGACCGCGGCTCCCGTGGCGGACGAGATACCGTTCCGACCCGATGCGGAGGGCCGCATCGTCGAGAAGCCGGAAGGCGACGGCGAGGGCGCGCTCCTTCGTCTGCCCCTCCTGCGCGAGCGCACGGGTGACCTGGGCCCTCGCTCGAGGAAGCGCGGCCGCGAGATCCAGCGCCCGCACGAACTTCCGGCGATCCCGGGTGACTCGCCATAGGGGGTGATAGAGGTACTGCTTGCGTCCCGCGCCATCGACGCCGACCGCCTGGATGTGCGCGAGCGGGTCGGCCGCGATCCACACGTCATGCCACGCGGGTGGGATCACGAGGTCGTGGATCCGCTCCCGATCGGCCTCGGGCGCCGTCTCACCGGCCGGGTCGACGTAGCGGAATCCGGATCCGGATCGCACACGTCGGAAGCCCGGGTCCTCCCCCGGAACCACACGGATCAGTCTCGCCATGCTGCTGCCTCCCTCGAATGCCTTCGATCGAGGATGGCGGCGCCGTGGGATACGCGGAAGGGAGTGGCGTCGCGGCGACGACCGTGCTATTCCGCGGTCGGCTCGACGTCCGGTGCCGCGAACGTGCTGCGCATGTGATCGCTCGTCAGGAAGTCGGCGATACCGATCATGATCAGGCTGAAGACGATCTGCTCCGACACCATCCAGAGCGGATAGAGGCCGGGGATCGCCGCCATGACCAGCGTGATCACGGGGAAGATCTGGGCGAACAGGCGCAGGCGCTGGTACGCCCACCGCCACCCGCGCTGCGCTCGCCACGCGAAGTAGAACAACGTCGCGGTCATCGCGAGCACGACGAGGGTGCGCATCCAGACCGCGAACGACACCGACTCGCCATCGACCGCCAGCACCAATGCGACGATGACCGCACCGACGCCGATGACGAGTTCGACCACCAGGAGCCAGAGAATCCAGGTGAATGCCCGGACGGTCTTGGGATGCGTGCGGTCCGCCTCGCTGATCGCGACGCCGGCCTTTCGTCCACCGGCGATCCGGTCCAAACGGAGGAAGAGAGACTCCAGAGCCATGAGGGGAGCCTATTGCGTCCGCGCGTCGTCGACGTCGACCGTTCGATGGATGTCGGGTGCGCCGTTCGCAGCCGGTGGTACCGCCCGCTCCAGCACGAGCGCCAGCACACCGACCGCCAGGCTTCCCGCGATCATGACGCCGATGAACCCGATGTCCAGTCCCGCACCGAGCATCACACCCGCCACGAGCGGGCCCGTGATCGCACCGCCCTGGAACGCCGCGGAATTGATCGCGTTGTACCGGCCGCGCGTGCGGTCGGACGCGAGATCGTTGTAGATCGCGGGAACGGTGGGCTGCAGCATCGTCTCTCCGAACGCGAAGACTCCCATGTAGGCGATGACGCCGATGGCGGCGGCGACTGTGTCCGGCAGGAAGCCCGTCGCCCCGAGCACCACCCACGACAGGGCCCAGATGAGGGCCATCACCTGCATCACCCGCGTGCGCCTCTTGCCGGAGATGAGCCGGAGCACGGCGAACTGCAGAAGCACGATCACCGCGGTGTTGACGGCGAACGAGATGCCGACGACCTGCGTCGACACCTGTGACACCTGGCGGGCGAACGCCGGGAAGCCCGCCTCCATCTGGCCGTATCCGATGAAGACCGAAAGGAAGGTCAGAAGAGTCAGCCAGAGCACGGCCGGCCGCCGCAGGATCTCTCGATACCCGCCCACCGGAGGGGCGTCGGCCTCGGCGTCGTGCTGCGTGCGCACACGGCGGAGCGGTCCGAGGAGGAGCGCGAGCGGGATGAGGCTGCTCGCGGCGTCGACGAGGAAGATCGTCGTGAAGGTGGCGGGATCGGTCACGTCCACGAAGAAGCCGCCGATCACGCCTCCGACGCCGATCCCCAGGTTGACGAGCGCGAAGTTCACACCGAAGTACTGCTGACGTACCTCTCCCTCGACCACCGTGGCGATGAGGGCGTTGAAGCCGGGCCAGGAGACGCCGAAGTTCACCCCGATCAGCATGACCGCGACGGCGGCGACAACCGGATGGGTGGCGTAGGCCAGCAGCGCGCATCCCGCGATCATCGACAGCAGCCCGACGATCAGCACCCGCCGTGCGCCGAAGAGTCCCTCCGGGGCCTGTGACGATCAGCCCGGTGATCGCGATGAGACTCATCAGCGCTCCGGAGATGCCGAGGTCGAAGCCGCGCACCTCATGGAAATAGATGATCGTGAACGGCAGGGTCATACCGCGACCGAGCGTCTGGATCGCGACCGTCGACAGCAACCACCGCCCCTCCGTGGGAAGGGCGTTCCAGAAGCTCCTCATACCGATCACCTCGATATTCTTGCGGATGCCGGAGACATCGCGTTCGCGAGCGGATTGTCGGACGAGGCGGCTTTCTGCCATCATCACGAACATGGCGCTGTCACTCGAGGAGTTCTGTTCCGCACTGGTGGACGCCGGTTCCCGGCAGGGGCTGGGCATCCGGCTCTCGGACACCGAAGCCCAGCAGGTCGCGGCCGACCCGCACGCCGCCCAGAGCTGGTACGCGTACTGGCAGTCCATGAACCCGCAGACGGAGCCTGCCGCTCCCGCGTTACCCGCACCCGAGACGACCCCGGCCGCCGAGACGGTGCCGCTCGGCGGACACGACTTCGCCCAGACAGGGGCGTTCGCATCCGCTCCGCCGGCGTACGCCGGTACGCCGACCACAGCGATCCCTTCTCCCGGTGCCCCGGTCCCCGGCGGACCGGAGAAGAAGAGCCGGGTCGGTCTCTGGGTCGCGCTGTCCATCGTCGGTGCCCTGCTGCTGCTCGCGATCATCGTCGTGGTGGTGGCGTTCACCACCGCCCGGCACTGGACGAAGGTCGATGCGCCCGAGAAGCCCGAGACCTTCCACAGCGAGGAGTACGAGACCGGTCTGTACCTGGTGGCGGACGACGGCGTGAGCCCGTGCGCCGTCGATCAGGACTGGACCGACTGCATCGGTGCGATGGAGGCCCAGTATGCGGGAGCCTGCTCCGGCGTCGAGCTCGTTCCCGCCGCGGCGATGCTCTGCGAACAGCATCGCGCCGAGATCGATCGCATGCGCGCGGAGGACTCCGAAGGATCGGTCGTCGCCTCGCTCGGAGACTTCGGCCACCTCACCCGCACACCGGAGGTCGCGACGCGACAGGTCTCGAACAACGACTACGAAGCAGCAGTCACTCACGAGGCCGTCTGCTACCTCGGGTTCCTCGGGGAGTGCGACTGACGATACGGGTGCTCGCGCGTCGACGACCGACGGTCAGACCCCCGCTTCCGGCAGACCCACCTTCGCCTTGGCCCAGGACCGACCGCGCGTGTCCTTGAGGATGTCGTACTCGACGTCCACATGCGGCTCGATCGCGCTGTACTTGTCGTTCGGCGCACCGATGACGAGCTGGAAGCCGAGCCCGCGCCACGCACCGATCGCACGCTTGGTGAAGTGGGCGTCGGCCTTGATCAGCGCCTCGTCCATGAACACCGGCGCATAGCGAGGTCGAGCGGCGCCCGCGTCTCCGAGCTGGTACCGGAGGGCGGCCCCGACGATGAACGCGACGAGTTCCTGCGACTCGCCTCCGGACTTCTCACCGATGTGATCGTAGAGCGCCACGTGCTCTCGCGTGGCGGCTGTGACGCGCTCCGCGCTCACCCGCACATGGTTTCGCACATCGATGAGCTCCGCGAAGTCGGGGGCGGTGCGGCGCATGCGCGCGATGAGGCGACTCATCTTGCGGTACACGGTCTCCCGCTCCGCATCCGTCGCCGCCGCATCGATGAGTCCCCGCACCTCACGGAGCTCACGGCGGAAGCGCTTGCGAGCCTCCGTCTGGTTCTCCCGGGGGGTGATCTGCAGACGATGATCGTCGTCGTAGAACGGCAGCTCCTCCATGATCCGGTTGATCGGATCGATCCGGTCCTTGATCTCACGGAGCGACCGGCTGAGCGTCGAGTCGAGACTCGTCAGGTCGTTTCCCGACAGTTTGAGCAGGCTGTCGCGCCACTCGGTCTCCAGCTCGTGGAGCCCGTTGGTCTGGAGAGCCTCCAGGATGCTCTCGAACTCCCCGACCGAAGCGTCGGGATCCGGAAGGATCGTGAGGGTGTCCCAGCGCTCGAGGAACCCCGTCATGAGTCGGCGCATGCTCTCGCGCTGCTGCTCGTGCGCCTCGGCCGCCTCGCGGCGGTCATCGAGAAGGCGCTGAGCTGCCGTCCTGAGGGCGGTGTCCAGATGGGTCAGGCGCTGCGCCGCCGTCGCGGATCCTCCGGTCTCGGCGTGCAGGAATCGGCTGTCGAGGAACGAGGCGTGCCCGTCCGCGAGCACGAGTCCGGATGCCGCGGCAGAGTCGATGACCGACTGACAGCTGTCGACGTCGTCGGTGACCCGACCCCACTGCTCCTGGGTCTGAGCGAGCTCGTTGCCGAGACGCGCCTCTTCATCGCGGAGCCGCGCCGCCCGCGCCCGCAGTTCTTCGGCCTGGCGCTTGAGTTGCGCGATCTCGGGGCTGGCCGTGGTGACCTCCGCCTCGACCGCGAGCCAGCGCTCCCGCTCGGCCTCCACCGTGACCACATCGATCTGCTCCCACGTGAGGTCCTCGATCTTCGCGAAGGATGTCGACCGCGCCTCGATGCGGTCGAGGGCGGCCTCGGCCTCGTGCGCAGCGGACGCGCACTCCTCGTGCTGCGCCGTCAGCCGCCGCAGCTGTTCGTCGATCTCGCGCAGGCGACGGTCGTTGGTGAAGCCCAGGACGTTGCTGCGCCCCTGCCCTCCGTGGGCACCTCGACTCCCCTGGGACACCTGGCCGCTGATCGTGAGGGTCTTCTGGTGTGCGCCCAACTGCGACGACGAGTCGACACAGACGTATCCGAAGCGATCCTGAAGTCGCTGCTGAAGCCAACCGGTGAAGGGCGTCGAGAGGTACTCGAGCCGCCCGGGAAGCGTCTTCGGGTCGGCGTTCCGCACCTCGGGGATGCCGGTATGGACGCCTTCGTAGTTCAGACGTTCCGGGGTGCGCACGGAGTTGATGGCCGTGCGGAACGAAGCGAGGTGCTCGACGTCGATCAGAAGCGTCCTGGCGAAGCCTCCGAGCGCGAGGTTGAATGCCTCCCGCCACGGCTCGAACTCGGTCCGCAGCTCGATGAGCTCGCCGACGAACGGAAGATCGGCCGGGTCGAGCCCGACCGCTTCTGCGAGCAGGCTGCGCGACTCGTCGAGATGCGCGGGGATGCTCCCGCGTACGCGACTCGTCTTCTCACGCTCCTCGCGCAGGCGGCGGATCTCGGCCTCCGTCGTCCGGCGTGTGCTCTCGGCATCGGCGAAAGCAGCACGGGCAGCACGGATCTCGGACTTCGGAGCCGACCCCCGAACGTCGGCGGCGAAGGCGTCGAACTGCGCGGCGGTCTCCACCTCCGCTCCCAGCTCCCGGACGATGATGTCGAACTTCGCCCGCTCCCGCCGGACGTCGTCCACTCTGCGCTCGGCGACGCGGAGTTCGCGCTGAGCTGTCTCGAGACGGTCGCCGCCGGACTGGCGCAGCACGTCGAGAAGCCCTTCGCGCTCGACATCCGCGGCATCGACGAGAGCACGTTTCTCGCGCACGGCAAGACTCAGCGCGCGGGAACGATCCCCCAGCTCGACCTCCACGTCGCGCAGGAGATCGAGGCGTCGCTGCGCGTTCCAGAGGGCGGCCAGAGAGGTCGGATCCGTGAACACGCCGACCTCGTCGATCACGCGCACACGCTCGGACGCCGAGACGATGCGGTCTTTGATGCCCCGGATCGGCTCGAGCGCGTTCACCTGCTGCTTCGCCGTGAGCATCCTCATGCGCGTGCTCTCGAGCTCGTCGAAATGCGCCACGACGGCATCTGCGGTGGCCATGGTCTCGGGCTCTTCGAGGACGAGCTTCTTGTACAGATCGTCGACCGTCGTGATCTGCTGCCCGGCCTGGATCCTCGCCAGAAGACTGATGGCCTTGGCGCCGGAGCCGGCCGCACCGATCCCGAGCACCGCCTGTAGGCGCGCCGCGAACTCACGGTCCGTCGCGAGGGTCTCCAGCCCCGTCGCCCGCACCGACGCATCCGAGAGCCGCTGCGTCGCCGCGCGCTCCAGCAGTCCCAGATCGAACGCCCCGTTCACGGTGGCCCTGACCCGCGTCGTGTCCTCGAGGACGCGCGCATCCGCGGGGATGTACCACGCACGCACGGCCGTGAACCGCGACCCGTCGTGGTCGATCCACGTCGTCGCGATCGCACTCCACGTGTCCTCCCCGTCTCCGCGGAGCACACGCAGCTTCGTGCCCTCCTCGGTGCGGGATTCGTCGATCTTCCCTCGCCCGTAGGAGAGGATGTTCCGCTGCTCCTCGCCGCGCGGGCGACCCGTCACACCACCGTTCGACGCTCCGTTGAACGGCGTCGTGTGCGGCATCATCAAGGCGATGTACGCATCCATCAACGTCGACTTGCCGGAGCCCGAGCCTCCGCAGAGCAGGGTCGCGTGCGGCGAGAAGCGCACACGATGGGGTCCGCCGTCGTACCCGCCCCAGTTGATCAGCTGCAGCTCGTCCGCCACCCACTGCTGCCCGCGCGAACCCGCCGGGATGAGGCCGAAGAGCGTGTCGACCATGGTCATCGTTCCACCGCTTCCTGCGACCGCAGCCAGTCGCGGAGTTCTTTCAGGGTCTCGGCGCTCAGGACGACCTCGACGAGCGCGCTGATGCGATAGCGCCCGCTGGTCTCCTCCTGCACGATGCCCTCTCGATCCAGGCGATCCATCGCGTTCCGGATCGCCTTCTGCTGCCGGGCTGTGCCGCCGTCGACGTCACTGAAGTAGCTCAGCACGGTCTGCTCGAGATCCTCGATGTCGATGCGCACGGATGCCTCGCCGGCGGCGGACTCGCGCTGATAGACCGTGCGCAGATGCACGAGAACCAGGGTCTCGGCGCGTGTGTACGGCGCGTCCTTCAGCAACACCGGCATGTCGATCTCGTCGGAGCGCAGCTGCTGCTTGTATGCGAACCCGCGGCCGTGGTCGACGACCAGGCGGAGGTAGAGGTCGTTCAGGCGCGACTCGATCACGTGCTGATGGTCGAGCAGCAGGGCCCATTCCCGGCGGTTGCGCTCCGCGGCGATGAAACGGCGCTGGAGGATGTGCGCGAGCAGGCGCCGGATCTCGGGGTCCAGCGTGCCGCGGTCACCCGCGAAGTGCTCCTCGATGTCGTCTTCCATCGGGACCGGGGCGATGAACGGATCCTCGACCGGCGTCTCCGTCACGAGGCTCTCTTCAGGCATGTGATTCTTCCTTCGGGTTGCGCGCCGTGACGGCGCCGAAAGCGAAACGTCGCGTCGATCCGTCCGGACGCCGCGCTTCGACCACCGAGACCTCCTCGCCCTCGGTCATGCCGTTGCGGTGCGCGATCTCGAGCAGTCCGACGAGGTCGACAGGACGACGGGTATCGTCGGCTCCCTGGGTGAACGCCGCCGCGAGGTCGAACTCCGGGCCGAGACCCGACACGTACTCCTCGAGCTCCGCATACCGCGGACCGCCCCACGCGCGGGAGTCGACGTCGGCGAACTCGACGTCGTCGGCGTCCGCGAGAGGTGCGGGGACGGCCGGCGGGCGGATGCTGCTCACCGTCTGCCTGAGGTGCCCCAGATCTGCGAGCGGGAGACTGCGCACCGGCGAGTCGCTCGCCCCCGCACCGTCCCAGATGTGGAGAGCGGCGATGACGTCGCGCAGCAGATCGTCGATCTGACGGTCCCGCAGCGGATCGTGGGTCTTCACCTGGCCGGTGATGACGTGCGACGCTCGACGCTGTGCGGCGAGGACCTCTTCGACGCCGAGCTCGACCCGACGTCCGATGGCGTCGAGTTCGGCACGCTGCGTGCTGTCGAGCATGCGGGCGAACGGCTGCCGGAGCAGGCCGTGCAGTTGTTCGGTGAGCGCGTCGATGCAATCCGGATCGCCGATCAGCCGCAGGGCGCCGGAGAACGCGCGCCCCTCCGGGGTCGAGTTCATCACGTCCTGCGCGCGTCGCAGATACTCGCGGAGCACCTCGCCGGTCGGGCGCTCGTCACGCCGCAGATGGGCGACGACGTCGCGCTGCATGAGCTTGAGCGACTCGGCGACGCGGGTGAAGTCGGCGGGGAGCTCCCGTGCCAGGTGCAGCACGTTCTCCGCTTCTTCGAACAGCTCTTCATCGTCGAGCGGATCCGCCCTGCCCGATTCCTCGATCCGATCGATCTCGGCGTCGAGTGCCGCCCGCTCCTTCCGAAGACGAGCCAGGCGACGCTCGGGATCGGCCTCGGCGCTGTCGGAGAGGTGCTCCACGGCGTCGAGGAGCGTTCGCACACGGGAGTTGGATACACGTGTGCGCCCCCCGCCCGTGCGTCCGGCGATCTCCAGCGCCTCGACGGCGTGCGCGGAGAGTCGGTACACCTCGATGTCCTCGTCGATCTGCTGCACCAGCCAGCCCAGTCGCACCCAGTTCCGCGCGACGTCGCGGCCGGTCCCTGCGGGAACCCGGCGGTCGTCGTCGTCGTCGCCCGCTCCCCTCAGCTCATCGAGGATCTCGGCGAGCTCGGCCTGGGCGTCGGCGATCGGGATGGATGCCCGGTCTGCCGTGAACAGCAGCGAGAGGGACGCGACGACGAAGGGCGCGAAACGTCCGTGAAGGAGGTCGAGAGTCGGCGTGCTGAATGCGGTGACAGCGCGCGAGAATGCCGCTTCTGCTCGTGTTCCTGTCACGTATTCACATTACTCGGCGCCCTCGACATCGCCGGACGCGACGCGGGGTGACGACGCGAGCTGATCCGCTACCGCGAGAACTCGGTGCGCGTGAGGGGTGTGCTCTCCCGCGATGCCGTGACGAGGAACGTGACGGTGTCGGGCAGGTAGCGGTCCTCGCCGTACTCGATCGGCTCGCCTGCCGGGGTGTAGCTCACGCGGCGCACCCGCAGCAGCGCGCTCGCCCGACGCACGCCGAGCAGCTCGGCGTCGGCGCTGGACACGGGGACGGCATCGATGGCGTGCTCGGCGAACGCGGTCACGATCCCGAAGTCACGCGAGAGCGCCTCGACGACGGAGGCCTCGTCATCGGCGATCGAGGCCAGCCGATCGGCGATCCAGTCCGGGTAGCTGGTGCGCTCCAGCATCACGTCGCGGCCGTCGATGCTTCGCGTCCTGGTCACGCGCAGCACACGCGTCCGCGGGCTCACCCACAGGCGACGCGCCTCCGCCGCGGTCGCCTCCCCGAACTCCTTGCGACGCACCTGCCCGCCCGGCGCCAGACCCTTGGACCGCGCCCACTGCGCGAACGAACGCAGTTCTTCGAACGACTGACTCTGTCGGCCCGAACGAACGGTCCAGCCCGCGCCTTGAACCGGGGATACCAGGCCTCGGTCCTCGAGACCCGCGAGAGCCCGTCGGATCGTGCCACGGGTCGAGCCGTAATGCAGACTCAATTTCGTCTCCGACGGAAGACGGGAGCCCGGAGAGAACTCCCCATCGATGATCCTGGTCATCAGATCGCTCATGATCTCGCGATGGGAGCGCGGGGTCGCCGGTAACACCGTCTCAGACTAGGTGAGCCGCGATACCGTCGATCGCGCGATCAGGACAGCAGTTCACAGTTGTCCCCCGCTGCACGTCCGCCGGCGGCTATCGTTCAGACGTCGTTCATCTGCACGCCGCCCCGTGCACACCACGGAGCGGGGTAATCGTCCCGTGACCTCGTCGACGCCCGCTTCCGATCGTTCCGCTTCTGATCGCTCCGCCTCTGATCGCTCCGCCTCCCCTCGTTCCACCCCCGCGCGGCCCGCCGCGGCTCGACCCGCCGCCGTGCTCTTCGACCTCGACGGCACACTCGTCGACAGTGAACGGGCCTGGCTCGACGTGATCAGCGCCCACCTCACCCACCTCGGCACAACGGTGTCGTCGGCGCAGCTCGCCGGGTTCGAAGGGCTGTCCGGCATCGATGCCGCCCACGCTCTGATCGGGCTCGGGAGTACGCGTGCGAGTGCGAGCGCGCTCGCGGCGGAGCTGGAGCTCGTCACGATCGATTCCTTCGCGGGGCGTCTGGAATGGGTCGCCGGTGCCGAGGAAGCACTCGCGCACCTGCGGCGCGAGGGAATCCGAATCGGTCTCGTGACCAGCTCGACCAGGGCATGGGTCGATGCGGTCGCCGAGAACGTGAGCCTCGGCGTATTCGACGTCGTCGTGACCGCGGACGATGTGCGACGCACGAAGCCGAGCCCAGAACCCTATCTGCGGGCGACCCGCCTGCTCGACGTCGATCCGGCCGCGTGTCTGGTGTTCGAGGACTCCGAGGTCGGCGTGCGTGCTGCCGTCGCTGCCGGATGCCGCGTCGTGCAGGTCCGGGCCGACCGGAGGGAGGCGAGCGGCACGACGGCCTGCATCCCCGACTTCCGCGCCGTGACGGCACCCTGGGCCGCTTCACTGATGTCCTCCGTGCCCGCGCTTCCCTGATTTCCCCACACTTCTCGACCGCCTTCCGAACCCCGACGACACCTGCGAGGAACCCCATGCTGACCCCTGATCGCCCGAAGACGACACGCCCCCGTCCGGAGGCGGCCCTACGCCGCGCACTCGGTGGAGGGATGATCGCGGCCACGACGGCCCTCACGCTCCTGGTCCCCGTTCTCCCGGCGGCGGCGGTCGCGCCGACGGCCGTCCCGACCTCGTCGTCCGCCGTGGAACCGATGACGCAACAGCGCATCGACGCCGCGAACGACGCCTACAACGGCGCCGACGCCACACTCGAGTTCATCACGATGTCCGATACCGAGCTCGGGGGCGCCGCCACGGCGGACAAGACATCCGAGCAGGTGGCCTACGAGGGCGCGAAGCCGCACTTCCAGGCCCTCCGCTCCTGGGCGGACGCCAAGGGCTTCGACCCGCGCGTCGTGGTCGACAACGGCGATGTCGTCGGTGCGAACGACCCGGAGTACTCCGCCCACCTCGCCGGCGACAGCGAGAAGGTCGCCGGCTGGTATCGCGCGGTCGAACGGGTCATGCGCGAGAGTTTCCCCGAGTCGCAGGTCCTGCTCACCCAGGGCAACCACGACATCGCCGATCTGATGGGCACGACCTTCGACTCCGCGCGGAAGAATGCACCGGCCGACGCGCCCGCGTGGCACTACCCGAACGCCAACAGCGCATACGTGAGCAACTTCCACACGACCATCGAGGGCATCGACTTCATCGGTCTCGACTACAACGGCACCAGCACGTTCGGCTACGGCGGGCAGCGCACCGGTTACCAGGCCTTCCTCACCACCACGCTGCAGGACATCGCTGCGAAGCCCGACTACGACCCCGCCAAGCCGATCTTCGTCTCGATCCACAGCGGCTACGCGGGCACGTCGCTCGGGGGGCCCTTCCACGCCGACTACGACATGGCAGGTCCCGACCTGCAGCGGATCCTCGCGTCCTATCCGCAGGTGATGCTCGGCTCGGCGCACACGCACTTCTCCTCGAACCCGGAGACGAGCATCTTCCAGAAAGACTTCACGGTCTACGAGAACGCCTCGATGAACTACATCTACCAGGACGTGCCGAGCGACTTCCTCGGCGGCGGCTACTTCGGGGGCAACCAGGGAGACCCTGCTGCCGGGGTGTCGCAGAAGTACGCGAACTTCATCTCCGTGCTCACCGACGGCTCCACTGTCATCCGTCGATTCGACGTCACCCATCAGCGCTGGGTCGGCATGCCCTGGGTGGTCGACACGACCAAAGGCAAGAGCGGCTTCACGTACACCGCCGCACAGCGCAGCACGACCGCGCCGTGGTGGGGTGCCGCCGCCGTCACCGCGACCGATGTCACCGAGGAGACGCTCACGCTGCACTTCGACCAGGCGAAGGACGACGAACTCGTGAACTACTACGAGGTCGAGATCCGTGATCAGGCCGGCAACCCGGTCGCGTACACGGCGAACCAGGTGCCGGACTTCGGCAAGAACGCGGCGAAGTCCGTCACCGGATCGTTCAAGGCGTACTCGCGGTTCTACATGACCCCGAACACGATGGGCTTCGACGTCCGCGGTCTGAAACCGGCGAAGAACTACACCGTCACGGTCACCGCGTACGACGACTTCCAGAACGCGTCGGAGCCGCTCACCGGCCTCGTGCGCACGGCCGGCGAGCTCGTCTTCCCCGATTTCCCCGAGACCCCGGCACCTGCACCGGACGGCGAGTTCCTGCATCTCGCCTTCGAGGGCGACCTCGGTGACACCGGAACGCATGCGGCATCCGGGCCCACGGCGAAGCCGGTCGGCTCGGTCTCCTACGTCGCGACCGATCGCCCTGGGGCCTCCGGAACAGCCGTGCGCATCGGCGGAGGCGCGGGCAGCTACGTCGATCTCGGATCCCGACCCGAGTTCGACCTCGGCGCCGACAAGGACCTCACGATCAGCTTCTGGACGAAGGTCACCGGCGTCAACGGCTACGGTGCGATCATCAGCAACAAGAACTGGGCGAACTGGTACCGCTCGGGCATCAACCTCGCCCCGGAGGGCACGAACACCGGCAAGCTCGAGTTCACGCTCGGCGACGGCACCGACGGCGTCTACGCGACCGGCGACGTCGGCGAGTACCGCGGCTCCTGGCACCACATGACCGTGACCGTCGACCGCACGCGCAACACCGCGAGCACCTACATGGACGGCATGCTGGCCAAGGAGACGAGCATCGCGGGGATCGGGAGCATGACCAGCGGCCTGAACATGCTCGTGGGCGTCGACGGGAGCAAGAGCTACGGCATCGGTCTCGACATGGACGACCTGCGGATGTGGGACACGGCTCTGTCCACGACCGAGGTCGCCGCCCTCTTCGCCGCCGATGATTCGACCACAGAGACTGCCGCACTCACCCAGGCCGTCGAATACGCGACCGAGCTGATGAACGTCAACGAGGTCGAGGCGGCGAACGGACGTGTCTTCGATGAGACGCTCGGCGATGCTCTCGCCGCGGCGACAGCCCACAGTGCGGCTCTGCTCGCGGGATCTCCGGGAGCGCGGGATGGCTCGACCGATGGTACGGTCGCGACAGTCGCCGCCGTCGCACCGACGAAGGCACAGCTGCGGACGAGCTTCGAGTCGCTGAAGGCCGCCGTCGACGCCGTGGAGGCCCAGGCCGTGCGCTTCAGCTATCGCACCGAGGTGCGCGGCGGCACCGTTTCGCCCGCAGAGGGCGTTGCGGATCGCGGCGGCCAGGTGCGCCTGACGCTCACGCCGGCTGCCGGTTTCGGGATCGCGGGTTCAACGGTCACGGTCAGCGGCGTCGACAGCTTCGCCATCGAAGGTGCGGAACTGGTGCTGACAGGCGTCGAGAGCCGCGTGCTCGCCTCGATCGACTTCGCCACGGCCGACACCGGCATCCCCGGCGAGGGCGGCACCCCCGGCGAGGGCGGCAACGGGAACGGCGGCACGGGACGCGGAGACGGCACCGTGGCGAAGCCTGGAACCGACGGCACCGCTGCTCCGCTCGCGACGACCGGAGCAGACGGGGCGATCCTCTGGGTGTGGGCGGGATTGGCTGCCACCCTGCTGGGGGCTGGCGCGTGGCTGGCCCGTCTGCGCCGCCGCGCGGCCTGACGACCGATGGCGAAGGCCCCCTGCTTTCCGTGCTGACACGGATGGCCGGGGGCCGTCGCCGAACGCGTCACTCTCGCGGCGGACGACTCCGACGCATCACCTAACGAAGAAACCCCCGCCTGAGCGGGGGTCTTTATCTTGCTGGGGTACCTGGACTCGAACCAAGAATAACGGAACCAGAAACCGTCGTGTTGCCAATTACACCATACCCCAAGGGCGAAACCGGAGCCTCGCACCGAGAATCAAGCCTACCCGAGCGGCGGCGGAACACCAAAACCGGTGCCGTGCGCCGCCGCCCGGGCGCGTCGCGACTCAGCTCGCGAGGAACGCCGACAGGGAACGCAGACGACGCAGCGACTCGTCCTTGCCCAGCAGCTCCATCGACTCGAACAGCGGCGGCGAGATCCGGCGGCCGGTGATCGCCACACGCGGCGGGCCGTAGGCGATGCGCGGCTTGAGCTCGAGCTTCTCCACCAGCTCCGCGGCCAGAGCCTCCTGGATCTTCTCGGGCGTGAACTCCTCCAGCGGCTCGAGAGCGACGACGCAGGCATCGAGCACCTCGGCAGCATTCGCCGGCAGTCCCTTGAGCGCGTCCTCGGCGTATGAGACCTCGTCGGTGAAGAGGAAGCCCACCATCCCGGGGACCTCGCCCAACAGCTGCACGCGCTCCTGCACGAGGGGCGCCACGCGGAACGCCGTCACCAGCTGTTCGTGTGTGGGCTCATCGAAGAGCCCGGCCGCGGCGAGGTACGGGATCGTCCGCTCGGCGAAGTCCTTCTCCCCCAGCATCCGGATGTGGTCGCCGTTGATCGACTCGGCCTTCTTCTGGTCGAAGCGGGCCGGGTTCGGGTTGACGTTGACGATGTCGAATGCCGCGGTGAACTCGTCGAGCGAGAACACGTCGCGGTCGGGGCCGATCGACCAGCCGAGGAGCGCGAGATAGTTCAGCAGTCCCTCGGGGATGAAGCCGCGGTCGCGGTGCAGGAACAGATCGGCCTGCGGGTCGCGCTTGGAGAGCTTCTTGTTGCCGGTCTCCCCCAGCACCAGCGGCATGTGGGCGAATCGCGGCACGAACGTCGTGACGCCCGCATCGATGAGAGCCGCGTACAGCGAGAGCTGGCGCGCGGTCGACGGCATCAGATCCTCACCGCGCAGGACGTGCGTGATGCCCATCAGTGCGTCGTCGACCGGGTTCACGAACGTGTACAGGGGCACGCCGTTCGGACGCACGACCACGAAGTCGGGGAATGAACCGGCGGGGAAGGTGACCTCGCCACGGATCAGGTCGACGTACGTGACGTCCTCGTCCGGCACGCGCAGGCGCAGAGCGGGCTGTCGACCCTCGGCGCGGAAGGCCGCCTTCTGCTCGTCGGTGAGGTCGCGGTCGAAGTTGTCGTAGCCGAGCTGCTTGGCGCGGCCTGCGGCCTCGTTGCGCGCGTCGATCTCCTCGGCCGTCGAGTAGCTCTCGTAGAGGGCGCCCGTCGCGATGAGCTTGTCGATCACCTCGCGATAGATGTCGTGACGCTCCGACTGCCGGTAGGGCGCATGCGGTCCGCCGACCTCGACGCCCTCGTCCCAGTCGATCTTGAGCCAGGTGAGCGCGTCGACCAGTTGGCGGAAGCTCTCCTCGCTGTCACGGGCGGCGTCGGTGTCCTCAATGCGGAACACCATCTTCCCGCCGTTGTGTCGGGCGTAGGCCCAGTTGTAGAGAGCCGTGCGGACCATGCCGACGTGCGGCAGACCGGTCGGTGAGGGGCAGAAGCGGACGCGGACGTCGGCACCACTGACAGTCGTGGTGAGGGGGTGAGGGGTAGCCATAGCCCTTCGATTCTACGGGGACGGGTGACCGCACCGCTGGAGGATCGAAGCGCTCAGCGAGCGGTGCTCACGGCGACCGCGGCACGATGCGCCAGCGGTAGGAAACCGTTCGCACTCCGCTCATCGACCACCTGGTCGAAAGCGGTCCGAAACTGCTGCCGGTCGACCTGGTCGAGACGGACGTAGAGCGCACCGGCACCGGCCACTCCCCCTTCGACAGACCGCCAGAGGGCTCGCGGATCCGCGCTCCAGGTCCAGTCGAGCTCGGTGACCTCTACGCGCTGCAGACCGGCCTCCTGCAGCATCCGCCCGAACCCGTCGGCCGTGCGCTCGAAGTCCTCGTCATCCGGGAGCCTCGGCCCCGCGAAGTTCGCGATACCGGCACGCTCGGTGATCTCGGCCCAGAACCACGAGGGAGAGAGCGTCCAGGTCGTCGCCACGACCGCACCCCGGCTGACCCGTCGCAGCTCTGCGGCGGCCGAACGCGGTGACGGGACGTGATTCAACACGAAGTTCGCGATGGCGACGTCGAACGCGCCGTCTGCGAACGGAAGCGCCGGCAAGGTGCCGTCGATGGTGTCGATCCGAGGATGCCGGCGACGCGAGACCGCGCGCATGGTCGACTCCGGCTCGCACGCGGTCACCGTCCATCCCTCGGCGGTCCACATCGCAGCCAGGGTGCCGTCTCCGGCGCCCACGTCGACCAGGCTGCGGCCGTGCGGCTCGCCCAGAGCCTCCCGCATCGCGACGAAGGTCCCGGCGCACAACGCCGAGTAGGAGGCGGAGTACGCTTCACCGACCCCGGACCAGTCCTTCACCGTGCTCCCGCGCGAGCCAGCGGAGACAGCGCCACGATCGCGACGACCAGGATGAAGGCTGCGATCCCGAGTCCGGAGTACTGGAAGTTCGACAGCACTACTCCGGCCAGCACCGAGCCGGCCGCAGCCGAGAGGCTCATGAGCGAATCGCTGCGACCCTGTCTGCGCGTGCGGAGCTCGGGTGCGGAGGCCTCGGTGAGCAGCGCCGCCCCGGCGACCGTCGCCGCGCTCCACCCCAGCCCCAGCAGGATGAGCGCGACCATGACACCCCAGGCCTCGGTACCCGTGAACACGGCGAACGCCAGAGCACCGGCGAGCAGCACCTGGCCGAGCAGCACGACCTTGAGTCGGCCCCACCTGTCGGCGAGCACACCGAAGACCGGCGACAGGGCGTACATCCCGCCCACGTGCAGGGCGATCGTGATCCCCACCAGAGCCGAGACATCCGCCGGGGTCGCCGCCATGCCTCCGGCGCCGTGCGCCATGTGCGACAGGTGCACCGGGGTCATGGCCATGACCGACGCCATCACCACGTGAGACCCCGCGATCGCGAAGATCGCATAGCGCGCCACCCGTGGCCGGTCCTCTGCCACCGCTCCGGCGGCAGCCGCCGACGCCGTGGCGAGCCGCTGCGCCGCGAGAAGCGGATCAGGGCGCAGCGCGACGATGTAGAGCAGGAGTGCCGCGCACTGCGCAACGAACGAGAACAGATAAGAACCCGTCTGCGGAGGCATCCCGACCGCCTGCCCGACGATCTCTCCCGGCCCCAGCAGAAGGGGCCCGGCAACCCCGCCGATCGTCGTCGACCAGACGACGATCGACAGATCCCGGCCGCGGTGCTGCGGGGCGGCGAGATCCGTCGCGGCAAAGCGAGACTGCAGGTTTCCCGCGTTGCCCGCGCCGATCATGAGGATGCCGGCGAGCAGCAGCGGGAAGATGCGCAGGGAGGCAGCGAGGATGACGACCGCGATGCCGACCAGTGCGAACAGGTTGCCGAGCGTGAGCGCACGACGCCGACCGACACGAGCGGCGAGGCGGGCCAGCGGGATCGCGCACGCCGCCGCTCCGAGCGTGACCGAGGCGGTCGCCAGACCGGAGAGCGCGTCGTTCCCCGAGATGTCCGCCGCCAGGAGCGCTCCGAGCGACACCGTGGCACCGAAGGCGATGCCGCCGAGCACCTGCCCGAGCGACAGCACCAGCACGGTGCGTCGCTGGACCGCCGTCTGCTGCGCCGCCGTCAGGGCCACATCGGTCATGACGCGGGTGCGGCGTCCCGCGCGGTGTTGCGCAGGATGCCCAGCCCCGTGATCTCGACCTCGACGACGTCTCCTGCGCCGAAGGTTCCGACGCCCGCCGGCGTGCCCGTCATGATGACATCGCCCGGGAGCAGGGTGAACACGGCCGAGGCGTACTCGATGATCGCCGGTACCGAGTGGATCATGTCGGTGAGCGGAGCGTGCTGGCGCACCTCGCCGTTCACCCGCGTCTCGATCGTGGCGGTCGCGGGATCGAAGTCGGTCTCGATCACGGGTCCGAGCGGGCAGAACGTGTCGAAGCCCTTCGCGCGCGCCCACTGTCCGTCCTTGCGCTGCAGATCGCGCGCGGTCACGTCGTTGCCGATCGTGTAGCCCAGCACGTAGTCGAGCGCGTTCTCGGCCTTCACGTTCTTGGCGATCTTGCCGATGACCACGACGAGCTCCCCCTCGTACTCGGTGCGATCGGAGAGGGGCGGACGCACGATCGCGTCACCAGGTCCGATCACCGCGGTGTTCGGTTTGAGGAACAGCAGCGGTTCCTCGGGAGCCTCTCCCCCCATCTCGGCCGCGTGGTCGTGATAGTTCTTGCCCACGCAGACCACCTTCGACCGCGGGATCACCGGAGCGAGCAGCGCGGCATCCGCGAGCGGCACACGGGCGCCGGTGGTCTCGTACCCGGTGAACATCGGGTCTCCGGCGAGCACGACGAGCTCACGCTCGTCGATGATCCCGTACATGATGGCTTCGTCGTGGCTGAACCGGGCGATCTTCATGGGATCCAGCCTAGCGAGGGCGTCCCACCCCGCCGAGACGCACCGCAGACACCGAGACCCACACGTGCGCAGGCGGCAGGCGTGGGTCTCGGTGATGGGCGCTGGTACCGTCCGAGCGGTCAGGCGTCGAGGCGCAGAAGCCAGCCGTGCTTGTCCTCGCGGCGGCCGTACTGGATGTCCGTGAGCTCCTCACGCAGCGAGAGTGCGAGCTCGCCCAGCGGCTGCGGTTCGTCGAACCCGTCTCCGACGAGTGCGCCGATCGGGGTGACGACCGCGGCGGTGCCGCACGCGAACACCTCGACGATGTCGCCGGAGGCCACGCCTTCGCGCCACTCGTCGATCGAGATCGGGCGCTTCTCGACCGTGTAGCCGCGGTCTTCCGCCAGCTGCAGGAGCGAGTCACGCGTGATGCCCTCGAGGATGCTGTCCGACTCGGGGGTGACCACACGTCCGTCCTTGAAGACGAAGACGACGTTCATGCCGCCGAGCTCCTCGACATCGCGCTTCTCGTTGAGGAACACGACCTGGTCGCACCCCTTCGCGCTCGCCTCGCTCTGGGCGAGCAGGCTCGAGGCATAGTTGCCTCCGGTCTTGGCCTTGCCGGTTCCGCCCTTGCCGGCGCGGGCGTACTCCTCGGAGAGCCAGATGCGCACCGGCTTCACCCCGCCGGAGAAGTAGGCGCCTGCGGGGCTCGCGATCACGTAATAGGCGACCTTCTGCGCGGCGCGCACGCCGAGGAACGCCTCCTTCGCGAACATGAACGGGCGCAGGTACAGGCTCTGGTCAGCGCCGTCCGGAACCCAGCGGCCATCCACGGCGATGAGCTCGCGCAGCGACTGGATGAAGTACTCGGTCGGCAGCTCCGGCAGAGCGAGACGACGAGCGCTGGCCTGCAGACGCGCAGCATTGCGGTCGGGGCGGAACGTGTGGATCGAACCGTCCGCGTGACGGTAGGCCTTGATACCCTCGAAGATCTCCTGCGCGTAGTGCAGCACCGATGCCGCGGGGTCGAGCGGGATCGGACCGTACGGCTGCACGCGAGGACGGTGCCAGCCGCCCTTGGCGGACCAGCAGATGTCGACCATGTGATCGGTGAAGACCACGCCGAAGCCCGGATTCTCCAGCACCTCGGCGAGCCGTGCGGGAGACGCAGCGGTCAGGTTCTTCGTGACGGCGAACTCCAGGGGAGCCACGGTCGCCTCGGCATCGATGGTCGTCATCTCATCATCCATTCCTCGTGGGTGGGCGCATCCTCGCGCCCGTTCAGCCTACGCCTGCAGTCAGAGGCGTGCAGTGATCGCGGAGCCGATCTCCGCCGTGGTGCGAGCCACCGTCCGTGCCGCGATGTCCGCCTCGACCGCGGCACCGACCCGTGCGGATTCCTCGGTGAGTCCGAGGTGGTCGAGCAGCAGCGCGATCGAGAGGATCGCCGCCGTCGGGTCGGCTTTCTGCTGTCCGGCGATGTCGGGCGCTGAGCCGTGGACCGGCTCGAACATCGACGGGAACGCGCCGTCGGGGTTGATGTTCCCCGAGGCGGCGAGGCCGATGCCACCCGTGACCGCGCCCGCGAGGTCGGTGAGGATGTCGCCGAACAGGTTGTCGGTGACGATCACGTCGAAGCGCGAGGGGTCGGTGACCAGGAAGATCGTGGCGGCGTCGACGTGCAGGTAGTCGACCTCGACGTCGGGGTGCTCGGCCGCCACCTCGTTCACGACGCGCTGCCAGATGGCACCGGCGTGCACGAGCACGTTGGTCTTGTGCACCAGCGTGACCTTCTTATGACGACGCTCGGCGAGGTCGAACGCGTAGCGCACGACGCGCTCGACGCCGAAGGCGGTGTTCACCGAGGTCTCGTTCGCGACCTCCTGCGGGGTGCCCTTGCGGATGGCCCCGCCGTTGCCGACGTACGGCCCCTCGGTGCCTTCACGCACCACGACGAAGTCGATGTCGCCGGGCTCGGCCAACGGGCCCGAGGCACCGACGAACAGCTTCGACGGCCGCAGGTTCACGTAGTGGTCGAGGGTGAAACGCAGCTTCAGCAGCAGGCCCCGCTCGATGTTGGCGTCCTTGAGGCGCGGGTCGCCCGGGGTGCCGCCGACCGCGCCGAGCAGGATCGCATCGTTCGCGGAGATCGCGGCGAGGTCATCGTCCGTGAGGGTGTCGCCGGTCTCGAGGAAGCGTCCGGCGCCGAGCGAGAAACGGGTCTTGTCGAAGACCACACCACTGTCGGCGGTGACGGCGTCGAGCACCTTCTCCGCTTCGGCGATGACCTCGGGACCGATGCCGTCTCCGGGGATGACGGCCAGCTTCACGACACGCGACATGAGACTCCTTGCGCACTGCACGGGGATGGACCGGCTCGGGCTCACCGCAGAGCGAGCGAGCCGGTCCTCCCAGCGTACTGGTCAGTGCGTGGGGGCTTTGCGCAGTGTGACGGCGGCGATCACGCCCGCGACGACGACGAGACCAGCGCCGATCAGCGAGGTCACCATCACCCCGGAGCCGAATGCGGCCGCCGCTGCCTCCCACAGCGCGGTGCCGAGCTGGCCCGGCAGCGCCTGCGCCGCCGTGTAGGCCCCGGCGAGAGTCTCCCCCGCCGCGTGCGCCACGTCTGCCGGCAGGCCCTCCGGAAGCACGAGAGCCCCGCGGTAGAAGGCCGTGATGATGCCACCGAGCACCGCGGTGCCGAGCACCGCACCGAGTTCATAGGCGGTCTCGGAGACCGCACTCGCCGCTCCCGCCTTCGCGGCGGGGGCGCTGGAGAGGATCAGTTCGTTGGAGATCGTCTCGGCGGCACCGATGCCGATGCCGAGCACCACGAATGCGACGACCAGCGGCAGGACGCCGTGCTCGTGCGTCGTGAACGCCACGATCAGGTAACCGGCCACAGAGAACGCGAGCCCGACGGGGATCACGATGTGCGGCGGGATACGACGGGAGATCGGGACGACCGAGAGTCCGGCCACGATCATCGCGAGCATTCCGGGCACGAGCGCGAGCCCGGCCATCATCGGGGACAGCCCGAGGACGAGCTGCAGGTGCTGCGAGACGAAGTAGAGGAAACCGACCAGAGCCACGACGCTCAGCAGGTTGACCAGGATCGCACCGGAGAAGGAGCCCCGACGGAAGAGCGCCATGTCGAGCATCGGCGTCTTGGCACGCAGCTGGCGACGGACGAACAGGTAGCCCATCACGAAGCCGAGCAGCGCCCAGGCTCCGGCCTTGAGACTCGGCCCGTCGACGGCCAGCGACTTGATCGCGTAGACGACCGGGATCATCGTCGCCATCGACAGCGCGATGCTGATCAGATCGATGCGCCCGGGGTTCGGGTCGCGGCTCTCGGGCACCAGCAGCGGCGCGGCGACGAGCAGCGGGATCAACACGGGCACGGCGATGAGGAAGACCGAACCCCATGCGAAGTGCTCGAGGAGAAAGCCGCCGACGATCGGTCCGAGCGCGGAGCCCGCGGAGAACGCCGACGCCCACACGGCGATCGCCATGCGGCGCTGGTCGCGATTCTGGAAGATCGAGCGCAGGAGGGAAAGGGTCGACGGCATCAGCATGGCGCCGAAGAAGCCGAGGAGCGCCCGGGCGGCGATCAGCAGCCCGGCAGTGGGCGCGAAGGCGGCCAGTGCGGAGACGGCGGCGAAGCCGGTCGCACCGATCAGCAGCATCTTCCGGCGCCCGAAGCGGTCGCCCAGCGTCCCCATCGTGACCAGGAGGCCGGCGAGCACCAGGGGGTACACGTCGATGATCCACAGCTGCTCCGCCCCCGTGGGAGCGAGCGCGATCGAGATCTCGGGGAGCGCGAAGCTCAGCACCGTGTTGTCCACCGACACCAGCAGCACCGGCAGCATGAGGACGACGAGTGCCGCCCAGCCGCGGGCTCCGACGCGGGGAGCGTCCGTCTCTGTCGTCGGGATCGACGCAGTACGGTTCATGGAACACCTCTCAGAATCATGACGGCACGGTTAGTGAACCGTCCAGATGGTATAGTAACAGAATTCCCGCCCCTCCCCTGTGCAGAGGATCCACGATGCCCCGACCTCCCCTCGCCCGCGAGAAGGTGCTCGACGCCTTCGAAGCGATCCTCATCGAAGACGGCGAACGTGCAGCGACGCTCGATGCGACCGCGAAGGCGGCCGGCGTCTCCAAGGGTGGCCTCCTCTACCACTTCGGGTCGAAGGATGAACTGGAGGCAGGGCTCGTCGAGCGGCTCGACCGGCTCACGACGCTCGACCTCGAACGCATGACCGCAGCCGACGAGGGGCCGGTCGCCTACTACGTGCGCACCTCGGTCATGGAGGACGACGCCCTCGATCGCGTGCTGATCGCCACGACGCGGCTGGCCCAGGGCGGATCAATCCCTGCCGCCGACATGCTCCGCGACACGCGACGACGCTGGGCGGAGACGATCCGCCCGCATGTGCGCGACAATGCGAGCCTCGACCTCGTGATGCTCGTGAGCGACGGGCTCTACTTCAACAACTCGCTAGACGTGCACGGCCCCGAGCGGCTCGTCCCCCGCAGCGACGAACTCGCCGAGCTGATCGCCCTGGTCCTCAGAGCCACGGCCTGACCCGCCGAGAGATGAGAAGAGGGCGGGAGCATCACGCTCCCGCCCTCTTCTGCACTTGCGCACTGGCACCGGTGCAGCCAGACCTGTGCGATCAGACCTCGGTGATCTCGATCTGACGGAAGAGGTCGGCGTCGATCGCGTCGCGCACGTCGTCGAGCAGTTCGTCCGAGACCGGCGAGTCCAGGGTCAGCACGCTGAGCGCCTGGGCCCCGGCGGCCTGACGGGCGATCTGCATGCCGGCGATGTTGATGCCGGCCTCCCCGAACTTCTGGCCGTACACCGCGACGATGCCGGGGCGGTCGGTGTAGAGCATGACGACGTGGTGCTTCTCGATCGGCAGCTCGAGCCGGTGGTCGTTGATGCCGACGAGCTTCTCGGTCTGCTTCGGACCGGTGAGCGTGCCGGACACCGAGAGCTGCGAGCCGTCGGACAACGCGCCCGCGAGCGTGATGACGTTGCGGTATTCGTCGCTGACGTCATCCTTGAGCAGACGCACCGCGATCCCACGCTGGTCGGCGAGGAGCGGCGCGTTGACGTAAGAGACCGTCTCGCTGACGATGTTGGTGAACACGCCCTTAAGCGCAGCGAGCTTGAGCACGCTGACGTCGTAGTCGTTCAGCTCTCCGTGCACCTCGACATCGAGGCTGGTGAGCGGCGACGTCGCGAGTGCCGCGAAGATCTGACCGAGCTTCTCGACGAGCGAGATGCCGGGACGCACGTAGGGATCGATGACGCCACCCGCGACGTTCACCGCGTCGGGGACGAGGTCGCCGCCGAGAGCGAGGCGCACCGAGCGGGCCACCGAGACACCGGCCTTCTCCTGCGCCTCTTCGGTGCTGGCACCGAGGTGAGGGGTGACCACGACGTTCGGCAGGTCGAGGAGCGGTCGAGCGGTGCCCCCTTCTGCCGGAGGCTCGGAGGTGAACACGTCGAGACCGGCACCCGCGATCTCACCCGCGACGAGGGCCGCGTGCAGCGCCTCCTCGTCGATCAGCCCACCGCGTGCGACGTTGACCACGAAGGCGGTCGGCTTCATGGCTGCGAACTGCTCGGCACCGATCATGCCGGTCGTCTCCGGCGTCTTCGGCATGTGGATCGTCAGGAAGTCCGACTCCGCCACGAGCTCGTCGAGCGAGAGCAGCTGCACGCCGAGCTGCTGTGCGCGAGCAGACGTGACATAGGGGTCGTAGGCGACGACCCGCATGTCGAAAGCCGCGAGGCGCGCGGCGACGAGGGCGCCGATGCGGCCGAGACCGACGATGCCGACCGTCTTCTCGAACAGCTCGGCGCCGGTGAAGGAGCTGCGCTTCCAGGCACCGGCAGACAGTGAGGCATGCGCCGCCGGGATGCGGCGGGCGAGGCTCAGGATGTGGCCCACCGTGAGCTCGGCGGCGGAGACGATGTTCGAGGTCGGCGCGTTGACGACCATGACGCCGGCAGCCGTGGCCGCCTTGATGTCGACGTTGTCGAGGCCCACTCCGGCGCGGGCGACCACCTTCAGCTTCGGGGCGTGCCCCAGCGCTTCCTCGTCGATGCGCGTCGCCGAGCGGACCAGCACGGCATCGGCATCCGCGAGCGCCGCGAACAGCGCCTCGCGGTCGGTGCCGTCGACGTCACGGACGTCGAAGTCGGGACCGAGAGCGTCGATCGTGGCGGGAGAGAGTACTTCGGCGATAAGCACGACAGGCTTCGGCACAGTGGATCCTTCGGGGCAGCGCGGCAGGGGCCGATGCGCCGCACACCATGGGGGCGCGATCGCGTCAACTCTACCGGAGCAGGCGCAGCCCTCCGTGCCGTGTGACGCGGCACGGCAGGCCGCTCACGCGCTGGGCATCGTGAGGCTCAGCGCGATCAGACTCATCCAGAACACCGCGACGACGCCGAGTCCGGCGAGGAACACGAGCGCCAGTTCGCCGACACGGCGCCGCCGGCCGATCACATAGGCGAAGACGAACACGATCGCGGGGAAGGCGACGCCGAACAGCAGCGTCGCCCACCCGCCGCCACTCAGTCCGGTCTGGGCCATCGTGATGAGGTGCGCGACGGCATTCCAGACCGCGTAGGCGTAGAAGAGTCCTGCCAGGCCGATGACGAGCCCGACGAGCCAACGCGGAGAATCCGCGGATACCTGCGCTTCGTTCGACGACGTGGTCATGATCCGATCACCCCCACGGTGACGAAGGGCCAGGGGACGAGGAGCACGACCCCCGCGAACAGCACCGCGACGCGGATCCAGGCCGCACTCCCCCGTGTGAGCACCCAGGTCGCCAGGAACCACAGCGCGGGCGCAGCGATCGCGAGGAAGAACCACGGCAGGAACATCACGTCGGAGACGAGGAAGGATGCCAGCGGCTGCAACCGGAGCCCTCCGACGATCCAGCCGATTGTGTAGAGGAGGTAGACGCCGCCGACGACACCGACGAGCAGCAGCATCGGGGTGCTCAGCCCCGAGGGCTCGTCGTCGGTCGCCGGTGTGACGGTGCCGTCGTCCTCGATCGTCCCGACGTCGTCGCTGCCCTTGCCGACGGCGTTCCAGCCGTGCGGAAGCGCGCGATCCTTCGGTGTCGAGGCCTCGTCGCCGTCCCAGCTGAGCGCGTCGTCGGAATCGGAAGTCATGTCCCCAGCGTAGGACACCCGGTCCACTAGGATCGGGGTTGCCTTGAGCCGGAACGGCGGGCACCGGAGGGGAAGGGAACACCGTGGCTGCGAGCGAGAACGCCGAGACCGGGAACAGCGACGCCCGCGTCGCCCAGTCCGCGAAGAGCACGGCGACCGAACCACCTGCCGGTTGGGTCCCCACCCCCGAAGCCAAGGCCAAGGCGACGCGCTTCCGCTGGATCGCCGCCATCCTCTGGGCTGTCGCGATCATCGGCGAAGGCGTCGGCATCTTCTGGCTCCTGCGCCAGCGTGTGTTCGTCGGCGAAGACGGCACCCTCGTCCGCAACCCCGACACCGGCCTGCTCGAGGAGCAGGGTGTCACCGCGACGTTCCCGCAGTGGGCGTTCATCACACTCCTCGTGCTGCTCGTCGTGATCGCGGCCCTGTCCATCACCGGCTCGGTGCTGTGGAAGAAGGCCAACCGCCTCGACCCCGCGCGCAGGGCGGACAAGACGCGGTTCTTCGTGCAGAACCAGCTCGGTGCGATCGTCGCAGTCGTGGCGTTCCTCCCGCTGGTCATCCTGATCTTCCTCAACAAGGACATGGACAAGGGCCAGAAGACCACGGCTGGAATCGTCGGCGTCGTCCTCGCGGCCCTGGCCGTCTTCATCGGCGTCGACTTCGCTCCGGCGTCCGTCGAGCAGTACACGGCCGACCAGTCGGCCGTGATCCAGCTTCTGGGCAAGGACGAGGTGGTCTGGGTCGACGGCGGCAAGGTCTACCACGTCTGCGATGACGTCCCGGCGATCCAGACCGGGAGCGAGATCCGCACCGGTACGACCGCACAGGCCGTCGAGGCGGGCAAGATCCGGCTGACCCTGCAGTTCGCTTCGGAACTGCGCGCCTGCGACCTTCCCGTCCCCGAGAACGACGAGCAGATCACCGAGGCGCTGCGATCGATCCAGGCAGGCCAGACCGACACCGTGCTCCCGGCGCCGGTGTGGGCTGATCCGGCCGAAGCCCCGATCGTGGTCGAGGAAGCTCCGGCGGAGTGACGGCCCGCTCGACGCTACTCCGCGTCGAGCGCCTCCACCAGCCGCTGCTCGGCCGACGACAGGTGCGCGTCGAGAAGAGCCGCTGCCCGTTCTCCGTCGCCTGAAGCGACCGCGTCGAGGATCTCGGCATGCTGCGACGCGATCACCGAGGCGTCGAGAAGCCGGCGCCCCTGCACCTGCGCCATGCACAGCCGCACTTCGTCGAGCACGCTGCGGTACATGCGCCCGGTGCGTTCGCTGTCGAGTGCATCGATGATGGCGGTGTGGAACCGCAGGTCGGGGTCCACGGTCGCCGGATCGGGACCCGGGGGCATCGCGAGGATCTCCGCGTTCGCATCGCGCGCCGCGCGCGGCACGGCGCTGGTCTTCGCGAGCTCGCGCAGCGCCGCGCTCTCGAGTCGGGCCCTGGTGCGGTAGACGTCACGCACTGTCGCGGGGTCGATCCCGACCACACGAGCGCTCCGATGCGCGGTGCGCACGAGCAGGCCACTGGCGACGAGCTGTTCGATCGCCGCTTTCGCGCTGGGACGCGCAACTCCGAAGGTCTGCGATACGGCCGCTTCCGTGATCGGATCCCCCGAGCGGATCTCGCCGCCGAGGATACGACCGCGCAGCTGTGCGGTGACGGCATCCACGACGCCGACGATCCCCAGCGGTGCGTCCGAAGTGGTGGTCATGCGGGTCAGCCTATCGAAGAGCCGCATGCTCGGTACACTTGTCTGACAATCTTGTTGATCACCTTCCGACGGAGCAGAGGAGCACCGTGCCGACCACCCTCGCCGAACCGCTGGACCCCGCCCTGCTGGGCTCCGCGACTCAGGTCCATTCGCGCTCCATCGACCGCTTCGCCCGCGCCCACGACGCCTCCCACTACCTGCTGATCCCGGATGCGGTGCTCTCCCCCGCAGATGCCGAAGGGGTGGCACGCGCCTTCGGAGCCGTTCGCGCCGCCGGCCGCACGATGACGTTCCGCTCCGGGGGCACCAGCCTCTCCGGGCAGAGCGTGAGCGGGGACATCCTCGTCGACACCCGCAGCAGCTTCCGCGAGATCCGCGTGGAAGACGACGGCGCGACCGTGCGCGTCGGCCCCGGCGCCACCGTGCGCCAGGTCAACACCAGACTCACGCGCTATCGCCGCAAGCTCGGCCCCGACCCCGCCAGCGAGATCGCCTGCACGATCGGCGGAGTCGTCGCGAACAACTCCAGCGGAATGGCCTGCGGCATCACCGAGAACTCGTACCGGACGATCGAGTCGATGACGATCGTGCTCCCGAGCGGAACGATCCTCGACACCGGCCGTCCGGATGCGAATGAGCTGCTGCACGCCGCGGAACCCGCGATCGCCGAGGGCCTGCTCGATCTGCGGGCACGTCTGCTCGCAACCCCCGAGCGCGTCGCCTTCCTGCGCCAGCAGTTCTCCATGAAGAACACCATGGGTTACGGGCTGAACGCGCTCCTCGACTTCGATGACCCCGTGCGCATCCTGGAGCACCTCATCATCGGCTCCGAGGGCACACTCGCCTTCGTTGCCGAGGCCCGCTTCCGCACGATCGAGGTGCGCCCGTCGATCGCGACAGGGCTGCTCGTGTTCGAGACGCTGTCCGCCGCGATGACGGCACTTCCCGACCTCACCCGACTCGGACTCGCCACCATCGAGCTCATGGATGCCGCCTCCCTCCGTGTCGCGCAGGGGTTGAGCGACGTCCCGGCATCGATCGCGGAGATCGAGGTGCAGGGGCACGCCGCTCTCCTGGTGGAGGTGCACGCCTCCGACGACGATGCGCTCAGGGAGGCGAGTGCGACGGCACAGGCGCATTTCGAGGTACTGCCGCTCGCCGTGGCACCGCGCCTCACCACGGACTCCGGAGAACGCGCTTCACTGTGGCACGTGCGCAAAGGTCTCTACACCGCGGTCGCCGGCGCCCGCCCCTCGGGAACGACGGCTCTCCTCGAGGACATCGTGGTGCCGGTGCCGCGTCTTCTCCACACGTGCGAGCGACTCATCGAGCTGTTCGCCGCGCACGGGTACGAGGGCTCGGTGATCTTCGGGCACGCCAAGGACGGCAACGTCCACTTCCTCCTCAACGAGCGTTTCGACGATGCCGACAGCGTCGCGCGCTATCGGCGCTTCACCGATGATCTGGTGGACCTCGTGCTGTCCCAGCAGGGATCGCTGAAGGCCGAGCACGGGACCGGGCGCATCATGGCGCCGTTCGTACGCCGCCAGTACGGTGACGAGCTCACCGACATGATGTGGGAGATCAAGGGCCTCCTCGACCCCGACGGCATCCTGAATCCGGGGGTGGTCCTCTCCGACGACCCGGACTCCTACCTGCATGACCTCAAGCGGGTGCCGACGGTCGAGCGCGAGGTCGACCGCTGCGTCGAATGCGGGTACTGCGAACCGACCTGTCCGAGCAAGAGCATCACCCTCACGCCTCGACAGCGCATCGTGATCCGCCGCGACATGGCGTGGGCCGAGGAGCAGGGCGACACCGAGCTGCTGCGCGACCTGCAGAAGGACTACGACTACGACGGCGTCCAGACGTGTGCGGTCGACGGCATGTGCGGCGTGGCCTGTCCGGTCGACATCAACACCGGCGACCTCGTGCGTCGGCTTCGTGCGGAGCAGTCGAACGCGATCGAAGGCGCGGTGTGGGGCGTGGCCGCGAAGCACTGGGGCACGGTCGCCCGGGCCGGAGGGGTCGCGCTCACCGTCGCCGATGCCCTCCCCGCTCCGCTCGTGCGCGGCGTCACCCATCTCGGCCGCGCGGTCCTCGGCACCGACACCGTGCCCCTCTACGACGGCGGGCTCCCCCACGGCGGCTCGAAGCCCCCGCGCCCGGAGTCGCCGACCGATGCGCAGGCCGTCTTCTTCGGCGCCTGCATCGGGACGATGTTCGGTGCGGAGGGCGAGGGCGAGGGATCTCGGGATGCCCTGCGTGCACTGCTCGACCGGGCGGGGATCCCCGTCGTGATCCCCGAGGAGAACGGCGGACTCTGCTGCGGCACACCGTGGAAGTCGAAGGGCCATCTCGACGGATACGCACGCATGTCGAACCGGGTCCTGGAGTCGTTGTGGGTCGCGAGCCGGCACGGCGAGCTTCCCGTGGTGTGCGATGCGGCGTCCTGCACCGAGGGCCTGGACGTGATGCTCGCACAGTCGGTCGCGAAGAACCCCCGGTACGCCGGGCTGCGTATCGAGGACGCCACGACCTTCGTGTCCCGCGAGGTGCTGCCGAAGCTGACCGTCACGGCGAAGCTGCCCACCATCGCGGTGCATCCGACCTGTTCCACGACGGCGCTCGGGGCGACCGGGGCGCTGACCACGATCGCCGAAGCCGTCGCCGACGACGTGTTCGTCCCCGAGGGGTGGGGCTGCTGCGCCTTCGCCGGGGACCGCGGCATGCTGCACCCCGAGCTCACGGCCAGCGCGACCGCTCAGGAGTCGGCGGAGATCGCGGAGGCCGAGAGCACGCGCGGCGACTTCGATGCGTTCGTGTCGGCCAACCGCACCTGCGAGATCGGGATGACACGTGCCACAGGGCGACCGTATCGGCATGTGATCGAGGTGCTCGAGGAGCTCACCCGCCCCTGAGCGCGGGCGCACACAGCGAGGGCCCTCCCGACTCGTGGTCGGGCGGGCCCTCGCCTCGTCGCGATCTGATCCGTCTCAGCCTGCGGACAGGACCGCGACAGCCTCTTCGCGCAGACCGGCCGGGATCACGACGACCGCGCTGTCCTGCGCCGACCGCTCGGCGACGGACCCGTCCGACCAGCGCAGATCGCGCGTGCGCAGTTCATCGGGCAACCCGATCGTGCCGACGCTCGGGTCGAGCGCGTGCACGTGCACCGTCGCCCCTGTGGTCGTGTAGCGACGCGGAGCGCCGCTCCGCTCCCCCATCCGGATCCACGGTCGTGTGCCGTAGATCGCGTGCCCGTTCGCCTGCAGCCACGCACCCAGCTCGCGCATCGCGCTCCGCTGCAGTTCCGGGATCGAGCCGTCGGCCGCAGGGCCCACGTTGATCAGCAGATTGCCGTTCTTGGCCACGACGTCGACGAGCAGGCGGATGAGCGCCGCACCGGACAGCGAGTGCCGCTCGTCCTCCGCCTGGTTGAAACCGAACGAGTAGCCGAGGCCGCGGGTCGACTCCCATGGCTCCGGGATGATCTCGGGGATGTCCGTGTATTCGCGGGTGAGGAAGCCGTGGTACGGCACACCCCAGCGGTCGTTGACGACACCATCCGGTACGGCATCGAAGTACCGCTCCAGGAGCGCGGCGACCGCGTAATCGTCACGCCCCTTGCCACCGTCCGGCCACTCGATGTCGTTCCAGAGCACGTCGGGCGAGAAGCGCGCCACGAGCTCGTCGAGCTGTGCGGCGGAGTAGCGGGCGAAGTGCGCGTCGTTGCGACGGAACCGGAACAGATCGGTGTCCGATTCGATCGCCGGGAAGTCGCTCACATGCCAGTCGAGCGCGCCCGAGTAGTAGACGCCGAACTTCGCACCCGCCCGGCGGGTGGCATCGTGGAACTCGGAGATCAGGTCACGGCGCGGACCACGAGCCACCGCGTTGAAGCCGGTCGTCGCGGTGTCCCACAGACAGAACCCCTCGTGGTGCTTCGTCGTGGGGATGATGTACCGGGCTCCCGCGCCGACGAGCTCGCCCACGAAGGCGTCCGCGTCGAACGCCGAGGCATCCCACCGATCGGCGAGGTCCTCGTACGAGGTGCCCGGCCCGAACAGCTGCTGGTGCCGCTCCCACGTGGGGCTGCCGGCGATGCGCACGGTGTTGCCGTACCACTCGGCGTACTGGTGCCAGGCGTACGCGTCCTCGGTCGGGATGTTCACGCCCTCGCCGTGCTGCACGGCCCACGCCGGCACCGAGTAGAGACCCCAGTGCACGAAGAAGCCGAGCTTCGCGTCGCGGTACCAGTCGGGCACACCCTGCGTGGGGTACGTCGGAGCGTCCGCGCCGAGGTCCGGTCCGGTGCGCTTCTCGAAGTTCATCATGCGCTCTGCTCCTCAGAGGTTCCGCGACGGACGACGACCGCGGTGAGATCGGGATTCCCGTTCGGGTCGAAGGGGTAGACGCCGGGCCGCAGGCGGTGGTGGCCCAGACGCAGCAGGTCCTGATCGACACCTCCGGGCGTCAACGCGAGGGTCCAGCCCGCGGCGAGCTCGTACAGCTCCGGCTCGAGGTAGCCGATCTTCACCACGACGATGTCGGCGCTCGTGGGCTCGAGCCCAAGCATCCGGAAATCCGAGAGGTGGTGGAACGGCTTGCGGCGCTCGGTGATGATGGCGTGCAGCCCGCCCACTGCGATCACGACCTGCGTGCCCGCATCGGGATCCCCGTCGGTGATGGAGAACACGGTCCCGGTGATCGGCACGGGGCCGTGCGGGCCTGCGTCGACCCCTGCGCCGGCGTCGAGGGTGACGGTGGCGCCGACACCGGCGGCCGCTGCCTGGGTGACGGCCACGGGATCGAAGATCGAGGCGACCAGAGTGGTGCGGCTGCCGTCGGTCAGCTCCGCACGCTGCAGCAGGTGCGCGAGCGTCCAGGTCACGTCGCCCGCACCACCGGCGGTCGGGTTGTCGCCCGAGTCCGAGATCAGGTACGGATGCGGCGCTCCCGGGGCGAGCGCCTTCTCGAGCGCCTCATCGAGGGATCCGGTCTCGGCCACGAAGACGAAGTCCTCGCGGGCGTCCCAGAACATCCGTGCCACGCGCTCGGCCTCGCGCGCGATCAGCTCCTCGTCGTCGCCGGTGACCACGACGTACGCCTGGCACCGCGGCTCATCCGCCCAGGCATAGCCGATCCACACCGAGGCGTCGACGACGCCGGGAAGCGCTTCGATCTCGGGCAGCTGCGCGTAGATGCTGCGCGCCGGCTCCAGGCGGGTGCTGGTCTTCTCCCCGGGCAGCAGCACCGGGACCGGCACCCACGCCGTGAACGGGCGCCGACGCAGCGGGTCGGTGCCGTGCGGCCCCCGCAGTCGCGAGAGCAGGTTCCACACCGCCCGCTCCTTGGTGTTCATCCAGTCCTCGTGCGGCGCCATCCGGTAGCAGGTCAGCAGATCGACCGCGTCGCGCAGCACCTCCGAGACGTTGCCGTGCAGATCCATCGAGGTCGACACCAGCGTGTCGGGGCCGAGGGCCGCGCGCACCGCGAGAGCGAGATCCCCCTCGGCGTCCTCCATGCCGACGACGCTCATGGCGCCGTGGATGTCGAAGAAGAAGCCGTCGAAGGGCCCCCGCGTGCGGATGCCCTCCACGATCGCATCCTTCATCCGGTGGTAGGTCTCCGGAGCCACGGCTCCGCCCGGCAGGGAGCGTCCGTGTGTGAGCGGTACCCACTCCGCGGCGGCTTCGAGCTCGCGCCCGTCCTGGAGGAAGGGATAGTACGAGCGCAGGGCCTCTCCAGTGCGGACCGTGAAGGCCTCGTCACCGGAGATATGAGGGGAGAACGTGCTCGACTCGATCGAGATCCCGGCGATGCCGATGCGGGGTCTCGGGAGCCCGCCGTCTGCGACGGAAGGAAGGGAACCCATCCAGATCTCGTGGGCTTCGGGACGTGCAGTCACGTGGTGTGCTCCTTGTCGGGGCTCGTCGGGTGGACTCATCGGGCGTTCGGGGCTCATCGGGTGGTCGGTGCGAACCGGGATCAGTCTGCTCGTGCCGGCACGAGGGCACGGCGGGCGGTCTCGATGGCGCCGAGGGCGACGGCATCGGAACCGAGGACGGCGGGGATGATGCGCAGCGGGATGCCCGATACCGGGGAGTCCGTGCGCAGCGTGCGCGCGATCGCCGGCTCGAGGAGGTCCCAGGCGGTGGCGACGCCGCCGCCCACGATCGCACAGGGCAGATCCATGATCGTCGCCGCACTGGCACACGCGAGCGCGAGCGCGTGCCCGGCGGCGTCGAACACCGCGATCGCGTCCACGTCGCCCCGTCGGGCACGGTCGGCGACGTCTCTGGCGTCGAGGATCGGTCCCGCCGTGCGCTCCTGAAAGCGCTGTGCGATCGAGGTGCCCGACGCCAATGTCTCCAGATGGCCGGTCTGGCCACAGGTGCACACGAGCTCGCTGTAGCCGGGGGTGTGTCCGATCTCCCCCGCCGCACCGTGCGGACCGTGATGGAGTTCACCGTCGATCATGAGCGCACCGCCGACGCCCGTGCCGAGCATCACGCCGAGCACATCGCGGTCCGAGCGCCCGTCGGCGGCGGCCTCGCCGAGCAGGAAGGCGTTGACGTCGTTCTCGACACGTACGGGGACGCCGAGACGTGCTTCGAGTTCGTCCGCCAGGGGGAACCCCGCCCACCCGACGAAGGTGGCCGATGCCGCGCGGATCGTCCCGGTCTCATGGTCGATGACCCCCGCTGCGCCGACCCCTGCCGCGACGAGTGTCACGTCGGCCTCGGCGACCAGCGCGCGGGTGAGTTCTGCCGCCGCATCGGCCATCGCGCCTCCGCCGAGGGCAGCGGGTGCCGGGACGCTTCCCCTGGCGAGGACGGCTCCTTCGGCACTGACGAGGAGCGCCGCGATCTTGGTGCCGCCGATGTCGATCCCGACCAGACCGGTGCCGTCGGGGAGGACGACGCCGTCGACGGGCATGGTGGTGCGCTGTTCCTGATCGATCATGCTCAACGCCCGCCCAGTCCTGCCATCGCGATGCCCTTGACGAGGTGCTTCTGCAACACGATCACGAGAATCGTCGTCGGCACCATCGAGATGATGGCCGCGGCCATCTGCAGGTCCCACCGCGTGCCGGTGAGTCCCGCGAAGCTCGCGAGCCCGACGGGGAGGGTGCCGTGCGCGTTGTAGTCGACCGTCACGATCAGCGGCCACAGGTAGCTGTTCCAGAACGAGAGGAACGTGAACACCGCGAGCACCGCCACGGCCGACTTCGACAGCGGAAGGATGATCTGCAGGAACGAGCGCACGGGGCCGGCGCCGTCGACGCGTGCCGCTTCCTCCAGCTCGTACGGGATGCCGCGGAAGAACTGTCGCATCAGGAACGTGCCGAAGGCCCCGAAGGCGAAGGGCAGGATCAGCGCCTGGTAGGTGTCGACCCAGTTGAACCACTGCATCACCTGGAACATCGGGATGACGAGGACTTCGGCCGGCACCATGAGCGTCGCGAGGAACAGCACGAACACCGCGTCGCGGCCCTTCCAGCGCAGACGCCCGAAGGCGTACCCTGCCGTGGTCGAGACGACCAGAACGACGAGGGTGCCGCCGATCGCGACGATGAAGGAGTTCATGATGTAGGTCAGGAACGGCCCGTAGGCGAACACGTCGACGAAGTTGCTCCACCGCAGCTCGGAACCCACCAGGGTCGGCGGCATCGAGAACATCTCGGCGTTCGGCTTGAGCGCCGAGAAGAACGCGTAGATCAGCGGGGAGATGAAGATCAGCGCCGCGATGTAGATCGCGACATGGGCGAGGATCAGTCGCGCGCGGGCACCCGGTGTGGTCGCCGCGCCGCGCGCACGCTCCCGATCGGAGCGGCCGGCACGGCCCGTGGGGCGGACGAGGGTCTCAGTGCTCATAGTGCACCCACTTCTTCTGCGCGGCGAACTGGAGCCCGGTGATCGCGATGATGATCGCGAAGAGGATCCACGCGGCTGCGGCGGCGAGGCCGAGGTCGCCGAAGGTGAACCCCTGCTCCCAGATGTACATGACGAGCGGCTTGGTGGCGTTGCCGGGACCGCCGCCGGTGAGCATCTGCGGCTGGACGAACACCTGCAGGGAGGTGATCATCGTCATGATCGTCGCGAAGAAGATCGACGGCGAGATCATCGGGATGATGATGCTCCATACCCGGCGGAACCCTCGGGCGCCGTCGATGCTCGCCGCCTCCAGCACGCTCTCGGGGAGCTGCTCGAGAGCGGCCGAGAAGATCAGCATGTTGTAGCCGAGCCCCTGCCAGACGCTCATCACGACGACCATGATCATGGCCCATGACGGGTCGGCGAGGAAGTTCGGCAGCTCGATGCCGAACCAGGTCTGCGAGAGACCGTTGAACAGCCCCTGCGGCTGCAGCATCATCTTCCACACCAGCACGTTGGCGACCATCGGAGTCACCACGGGGATGAAGAAGAGCACGCGCAGGGCTCCTCGTCCGCGGATTCGCGATCCGAGGCCGAGAGCGAGCACGAGCGAGAGAGCGACGCTCAGCGGCACGTAGAGCAGGGTGTATACCGCCGAGTTGCGCAGCGCCGGCCAGAAGTCGGGGCTGCTGGTGAACAGCTTGACGTAGTTGTCCACGCCGTTGAAGGTCCGCTCGCCGAAGGTCGGCCAGTCGAAGACGCTCATCACGATCGAGAGCCCGACGGGCACGATCGTGAACAGGGCGAGCCCGATCAGGGCGGGGCTTGCGAACCCCAGCGCCTGACCGGCCTCCACCTTGGCGAGCGATCGTCGACGTCTCGTCGTGATCGTCATCTCAGTTCTTTCTCTGTTGCTGCGTTACTGCGGTGGCCGGAGCCGGGTCACTCGCCGAACTGCGCCTGCGCGTTGGAGAGCAGCTCTTCCATCGTCATCTGACCGTTGTAGACGCTGACCAGGTTGGGCTGGATGTAGCTGTCGAGCTTCTGCCAGTTCTTCGTCATGTACAGCGGAACGGTGTCGCCGAACGCGGCCTCGAACACCGACTGCACCTGGTCGCGGTACTTCTCGTCGATGGACTCGAAGTACAGCGGCTGCGACGACGTGCGCGCGGGATACGAGCGTCCCGAGGATGCGATGTAGTCCTGCGCGTCCTCGCCCAGAAGCGAGCCCATGACCTTGAGGGCGGCCTCCGGGTTCTTGCAGTTGGCCGAGATGCCGTAGCCGGAGCCGAGGATCGGGCCGGGGTTGCCGTCCGCGCCTGCGGGCAGCGGCACCATGCCGGCGGCGAAGCCGGACTCGTTGTCGAGGTAGCTCACGGCGTTCCACGTGCCGTCGACGGCCATCGCGGCATTGGCGCCGGTGTACTGGTTCTCGCCCCATCCGGTGTCGGAGGCGGACGCCACGGGGGCCGCGACCTTCTTCTCGGTCACGAGCTCGGCGTACCAGGTCGAGGCGTCGACGAACGCCTTCTCGTCGATGTGCAGGGTGCCGTCCTCGGAGGCCGGCTGCGTCGCGGAGTACGCGATCGGCATCGACATCCACTGGTATCCACCCATGCCCATGCCGAAGCCGTACTTGCCGTCCTTGGTGGCAGCGGCGGCGATGGTGTCGAAGTCGTCGAACGTCCACCCGATCTCCGGGGTGGGGGCGCCCGCTGCGGTCAGCATGTCCTGGTTGTAGTACACGAGCATGGTGGCGACGTCGAAGGGCACGCCATAGGTCTTGCCCTCGAAGCTGAGGATGCCGTCGGCGCTCGGGTTGAACTCGGACCAGTCGATGCCGGCCGTCTTGAGGTCGGCATCGCTCAGCTCACGGAATCCGCCGGTGTAGCCGCCCAGCTGCGCTCCGCTCATACCGGTCACGCACGCCATGTTGCCGCTGGCCATGTTGGTGGTCAGCTTCGTGAAGAAGTCGCTCCACGGCGACGTCTGCAGCTTGATCTTGATGTCGGGGTTCTGCTCCTGCGCGAATGCGACCTGGGCCTCGAGGGCATCGACGTCGGACTCGCTCCCCGCCCACATGTCGACGACGATCGTGTCGCCGTCGGCGGAACCGCCGGTGCCGTTGCCGCTCGCGCAGCCGGTCATCGCGACTGCGACGCCGGCGACGGCGACAACAGCCCCTACACGCAACTTCTTCATTGAATGCCTCCTGGAAGGGAACTGGTTATTTCGAGGCTCGAATTAACCTAGTAGGATTTCGTATGAAGTTACCGTTTCATACTTCGCAAGGGGCCGCAAGCTGAACATCCGATGTTTATCGGACCTTGATAATTCGTAACTCCCGGGAAACACGACCATCCCCCGCTACGCTGACGATGCTCCGACAGGAAAGTGCTCCCATGACGAACACCGCTGACACCACCGTCGACGACCCGCACACGCGGCGTATCCTCGACCTCGTCGCGCGCGGCGAGGCCCGCTCGCGATCGGAGCTCGCCACATCGCTCGGCGTCGCCGCATCGACGGTCGGACTCCGCGTGCAGTCCCTGCTCGACGCCGGAGTCCTCCGCGAAGCGGGCGACGGCACCTCGCGCGGCGGACGACGTCCCCGGGTCCTCCAGATCGCCGCGGACGGCTTCGTGCTCTCGGCAGACCTCGGCGGGGGCCACGCGCGCATCGGCAGGCACTCCCTCAGTGGCGCCCTCTTGGACAGCGAGTCGATCGCCGTCGATGTGACCGAGGGCCCCGAGGCGACGCTCGACCGCCTCGGTGTCGTGTTCGACCGCCTGGCGTCCGCCGGCCGCGTCCACGCGATCGGCATCAGCCTTCCGGGCCCCGTCGACATCGCGACAGGCTCGGTCGATCAGCCATCGCGGATGCCCGGATGGCCGGGGTTCCGCGTCGGCGAGCACCTCTCCACGCGCTACGACGTTCCGGTGGCGGTCGACAACGACGCCAATCTCGCCGCCCTGGGAGAGCACCGTGAGCGCTTCGGCCACACCGGCCACAGCATCACGGTGAAGGCGGGAACCGCGATCGGCAGCGGCATCATCGTCGACGGCCGCGTGCACCGCGGTGCGACCTCCGCCGCCGGCGACATCACGCACACCCGCATCGACGGCAGCGGCGACATCCCCTGCTCCTGCGGCAACACCGGCTGCCTCGAGACCGTGGCGAGCGGGGCGAGCCTCGTGCGGCAGATGCGAGACCGCGGCAACGACTCCGTGCACACGACGACCGATGTGCTCAGCCTGGCGCGCGATGCGGATCCCCTGGCCACGACGCTGGTGCGGACCGCAGGCACCCATCTCGGACAGGCGCTCTCCGGCGTCGTGAACTTCTTCAACCCGCACGCCGTGTTCCTCACCGGCAGCATGAGCGCATCCGAACCGTTCATCGCCGCCGTCCGCAGCCGGGTCTACGAGGCGTGCCACCCGCTCGCCACGCAGCGCCTGCGCATCGAGTCCGCGACCACGGGCGCTGATGCCATCCTGCATGGAGCCGCGCGCCTCGCGCTCGAGGGCATGGACATCCCCGTGGCGACGGCTTGAGCCGCCGCCACGAGGGACTCAGTCGTCGATCATCGTCAGTTCGATCACGGGCACGAGCACGTCGGGGCGTCGCACCGGGAGGTGCACCGTCAGCGTCCCCTCGGCCTCCCCCGCAGGCGTCATCAGATCCGCCTCGCGATCCGGATCGGACACGCTGGTCCGGAGCCACGATCCGTCGTTCAGCAGCCGCGCGTACGACACCTTCCCGGCGAGCTCCGGCAGGTGCACGAAGCCCATCGGCCAACTGAACAGGTTCAGGTACAGGCGGTTCCCCCTACGCGTGTACACCCCCTCGCGCGGCGGGGTGAACGACGCGTGCCCGGCGCCGATCACGGCGCCCCGATGCAGGCGCATCCACTCGCCGATCTCTCCCAGCGTCTGCGCATCGCGGGGCGCGATCGCCCCACGTCCGTCCGGGCCGATGTTCAACAGCATGTTGCCGCCCATCGACACAGAGTCCACCAGCATCTGCACGAGCATGGTGGGCGACTTCTGATCGGTGTTGTCACGGTGGTAGCCCCAGGAGCCGTTCAGCGTCTGGCACGCCTCCCAGATCAGCGGCACACCGTCACGCACGATCGGCGAGGTCGGCTGGTACTGCTCGGGGGTGACGAAGTCGGCCGGAATGCCCAGACGATCATTCACGAGCATGTTCGGCTGCAGTTCCCGGCACAGGGCGAGCAGGGCTGTCGCGTCCCAGTCGCCCGGCCCCTTGCCCACCCATCCGTCCTTCTCCTCGGGGTAGGTGAAGTCGAAGAAGAGGTAGTCGATGTCGCCGTAGTCCGTGAGGAGCTCGCGCACCTGCCCGTGGAGGTAGTCGCGGTACGCGGCCATGTCGCGCCCGACGTTCAGCGCGTGCGCGCCCTCGTCGTCACGGCGCGGGTGATTCCAGTCCACGGTGAAGTCGGGGTGATGCCAATCGATCACCGAGTGGTAGAGGCCGACCTTGAGGCCCTCGGCCCGCAGCGCCTCCACATACTCGCGCACGAGGTCGCGTCCGGTGTTCGTCACCGACGTGAAGTCCGTCAGCTTCGAGTCCCAGAGGCAGAATCCGTCGTGGTGCTTCGTGGTGAGCACCACGTATCCCATGCCGGTCTCCTTCGCCGTGCGCGCCAGGGCGGTCGCATCGAAGAGATCCGGGTCGAAGTGCTCGAAATACTGCCGGTAGTCCTCATCGGTGAGGCGTTCGTAGTTCTGGACCCACTCGTGCCGGGCGGCCCCGCTGTAGAGGCCGAAGTGGACGAACATGCCGAACCGGGCCCGGTCAAACCATTCCTGTCGCATGTCCTCCATCCTGGCATAGACATCGGATGTTTAGAGGCAGAATGACCTCGGTCACGAAGAACGGGCGCCCCCGAAGGGACGCCCGTTCTTTCGAGAATCGAATCAGCGCGCGGCGCTGCCGTCGACGTAGTCCTCATCCTGCTGCTTCCACGCGAAGAGCGAGCGCAGCTCCTTGCCGGTGACCTCGATCGGGTGCTGCTCCTCCTTCGCACGCAGTGCCAGGAACTCCTCGGCCCCGTTGTCCTGGTCGTCGATGAAGCGCTTCGCGAAGGCGCCGGACTGGATGTCGGCCAGCACGCCCTTCATGCTCTCCTTGACGCGCTCGTCGATGACGCGCGGACCCGAGACGTAGTCGCCGAACTCGGCGGTGTCGGAGATCGACCAGCGCTGCTTGGCGATGCCGCCCTCCCACATCAGGTCGACGATCAGCTTGAGCTCGTGCAGAACCTCGAAGTACGCGATCTGCGGCTGGTAGCCCGCCTCGGTCAGCGTCTCGAAGCCGGCCTGCACCAGGTGGCTCACGCCACCGCAGAGCACGGCCTGCTCACCGAACAGGTCGGTCTCGGTCTCCTCGGTGAAGGTCGTCTTGATGACGCCGGCGCGGGTGCCGCCGATGGCCTTGGCGTACGAGAGCGCGAGGTCCCATGCCTTGCCCGATGCGTCGCGCTCGACGGCGATGATGTCGGGGATGCCACGGCCGGCGACGAACTCGCGACGGACCGTGTGACCGGGAGCCTTCGGGGCGACCAGGATCACGTCGACACCCTCGGGAGCGTCGATGTAACCGAAGCGGATGTTGAAGCCGTGCGCGAAGGCGAGCGTCTTGCCGGCCGTCAGGTTCGGCGCGATCGACTCGCTGTAGATCGTGCGCTGGTGCTGGTCCGGCGCGAGGATCATGATGACGTCGGCCCACTCGGTGGCCTCGGCGACGGTCTTCACCGGGAAGCCGGCATCCTCGGCCTTGGCTGCCGACTTGGAGCCCTCCTTGAGGGCGATCGCGACCTCGACACCCGAGTCGCGCAGGTTCTGCGCATGGGCGTGACCCTGCGATCCGTAGCCGACGATCGCGACCTTCTTGCCCTGGATCAGGGACAGGTCTGCATCGGCGTCGTAGAAGATCTCGGTGCTCACTATGTGTTTCTCCTTGTTCTTTGCGTTTCGTCTTGCTTCGCGCACTCGATGAGCGGCGAAAACTCGGTACTCGGGTTGGTCAGCCGCGCAGGACGCGTTCGGTGATGCTCTTGCCGCCGCGGCCGATCGCGAGAAGGCCGGACTGCGCGATCTCCTTGATGCCGAAGGGCTCGAGCGCGCGCAGCATCGCATCGACCTTGCCCTTGTCACCGGTCACCTCGATCACGAGTGCGTCGGAGGCGTAGTCGACCACGGAGGCGCGGAAGAGGTTCACCACCTCGATCACGTTCGAGCGCGTGGCGTTGTCGGTGCGCACCTTCACGAGCATGTGCTCGCGCTGCACGGAGGTGGCGAAGTCGAGCTCGACGATCTTGATCACATTGATCAGCTTGTTGAGCTGCTTGGTGACCTGCTCGAGCGGAAGCTCGTCGACGTCGACGACGACGGTGATGCGGGAGATGCCCGGCACCTCCGTCACGCCGACGGCGAGGGAGTCGATGTTGAAGCCGCGGCGGGCGAAGAGCCCCGCGACACGGGTCAGCAGGCCGGGGGTGTTCTCCACCAGCAGGCTCAGCACGTGGGTCGACATGGATCAGTCCTCCTCGTCGAATGCGGGCGCGTGCTCGCGGGCGTACTGGACATAGCTGTTGCTGACTCCCTGCGGGACCATCGGCCACACCATGGAGTCGGCACTCACGACGAAATCGATCACCACGGGGCGGTCGTTCGTCTCGAGCGCGAGCTGGATGGCGGCGTCCACCTCCTCTTCCTTCTCCACGCGGATCGCGAGGCAGCCGTAGGCCTCGGCGAGCTTCACGAAGTCGGGGATGCGGATCGTGCCGTGACCCGTGTTCAGGTCGGTGTTGGAGTGACGGCCGTCATAGAACAGCGTCTGCCACTGTCGGACCATGCCGAGCGACGAGTTGTTGATGATCGCGACCTTGATCGGGATGTTGTTGATCGTGCAGGTCGCGAGCTCCTGATTCGTCATCTGGAAGCAGCCGTCGCCGTCGATCGCCCAGACCGGACGCTCGGGCTGCGCCACCTTGGCCCCCATCGCGGCCGGCACCGAGTAACCCATCGTGCCGGCACCGCCGGAGTTCAACCAGGCGTTCGGACGCTCGTACTTGATGAACTGTGCCGCCCACATCTGGTGCTGACCGACGCCGGAGGCGAAGATGCCCTCCGGACCGGTGAGCTCGCCGATCCGCTGGATCACGTACTGCGGAGCCAGGAGGCCGTCCGTCGTCGGCGCGTATCCGAGGGGGAACTCGGTGCGCAGTCCGTCGAGGTACGACCACCATTCCTCGATGTCGGGCTTCGCGCCGGAGGTCGCCCCGCGGAAGGCCGCATCGAGATCGGTGAGCACATCGCGCACGTCGCCGACGATCGGCACATCGGCCGTGCGGATCTTGGAGATCTCGGCCGGGTCGATGTCGACATGGACGACCTTCGCGTTCGGCGCGAACAGAGCCGCCTTACCCGTGACGCGGTCGTCGAACCGGGCACCGAGCGACACCAGGAGGTCGGCCTCCTGGAGCGCCAGCACGGCGGGAACCGTGCCGTGCATGCCGGGCATTCCGAGGTGCTGGGGGTGCGAGTCGGGGAACGCGCCGCGCGCCATCAGCGTGGTGACGACCGGCGCGCCGGTGGACTCCGCGAGCTCGAGGAGCTCCGCCGACGCCTTGCCGCGGATCACACCACCGCCGACGTACAGCACCGGCTTCTTGGCCTCGGCGAGCAGCGTCGCCGCAGCCTGGATCTGCTTGCCGTGCGCCTTCGTGACGGGACGATAGCCGGGGAGGTCGATCTTGGGCGGCCACACGAACGGGGCGGTCGCCTGCTGCGCATCCTTCGTGATGTCGACCAGCACGGGGCCGGGGCGTCCGGTGCCCGCGATCTCGTAGGCCGCGGCGATCGCGCCAGGGATGTCCGCGGCATCCTTCACCAGGAACGAGTGCTTGGTGATCGGCATCGTGATGCCCACGATGTCGGCTTCCTGGAACGCGTCCGTTCCCATCAGCGTCGAGAACACCTGGCCGGTGATGGCGAGCATCGGAACCGAGTCCATGTAGGCATCGGCGATCGCGGTCACGAGGTTGGTCGCACCGGGCCCGGAGGTCGCGATGCACACGCCGACCTTGCCGGAGGCCGATGCGTAGCCCTCGGCGGCGTGACCGGCGCCCTGCTCGTGCCGCACCAGGATGTGGCGCAGCTCGGATGCATCCATGAGCGGGTCGTAGACCGGGAGGATCGCACCTCCGGGAAGACCGAACACGTCGGTGACGCCGAGCAGCTCGAGCGAGCGGACCACGGCCTCCGCGCCGGTGATCTCCGGCGCAGAGGATTGACGGGCGGGCGGCCTCGGCACGGCCGGGGCGGTATCAGCAGTCATGAGTTTCCTTCTGATGATCTGTGGAGGACGCCGGACGTCGGAGCGTCCGGGTCAGCCGGTGGTCGCTCCCTCGGCGGCGGACCGCACGAGGCGCGAGTACTTGGCAAGAACGCCTCGGGTGTAGCGCGGGGGAAGCGGCTCCCAGCCAGAACGGCGGGAGGCGAGCTCTGCCTCGTCGACGAGTAGATCGAGAGAGCGAGCTGCGATATCGACCCGTATCAGATCACCATCGCGCACGAAGGCGATAGGACCTGCGTCCACCGCTTCGGGTGCTATGTGGCCGATGCACAGGCCGGTTGTGCCGCCTGAGAATCGTCCGTCAGTCAAGAGTAGTACATCTTTTCCGAGCCCCGCGCCCTTGATGGCCGCAGTGATGGCGAGCATCTCGCGCATGCCCGGTCCGCCCTTGGGGCCCTCGTAGCGGATCACGATGACGGTGCCGGGCTCGATCTCCCCCTCGGCGACCGCGTCCATGGCGGCGCGCTCGCGCTCGAACACGCGTGCAGGGCCCTCGAACACGGCGGCGTCGAAGCCGGCGGTCTTGACGACAGCGCCCTCGGGGGCGAGGGAGCCGTGCAGGATCGTGAGGCCGCCGGTCGCGTGGATCGGGTTGTCGAAGGTGTGGATGACCTCGCCGTCGATCGGCTGCGGGTCGAGGTCGGCGAGGTTCTCGGCGAGCGTCTTGCCCGTGACGGTGAGCGCGTCGCCGTGCAGCAGGCCCTCGTCGAGCATCGCCTTCATGATCACGGGGATGCCGCCGTGACGATCGACGTCGTTCATCACGTACTTGCCGAAGGGCTTCATGTCGGCGACGTGCGGGACCTTGTCGCCGATGCGGTTGAAGTCGTGCAGGCTCAGCTCGACGTCGGCCTCACGGGCGATCGCGAGCAGGTGCAGGACGACGTTCGTGGAACCACCGAGGGCCATCGCGAGGGCGATCGCGTTCTCGAACGCCTCCTTGGTGAGGATGTCGCGCGTCGTGATGCCCTGACGGAGCAGGTTCACCACGGCCTCGCCCGAGCGGTGGGCGTAGTAGTCGCGACGACGATCCGCTGCGGGCGGAGCCGCCGAGCCCGGAAGGCTGAGGCCGAGGGCCTCCGCGACCGACGCCATGGTGTTGGCGGTGTACATGCCACCGCAGGCACCCTCGCCGGGAGCGATGGCGCACTCGATGCGCTTGAGGTCCTCCTCGCTCATGAGACCGGCACGGCAGGCACCGACCGCCTCGAACGAGTCGATGATCGTGACGTCCTTCTCGGTGCCGTCAGAGAGCTTGACCCAGCCGGGAGCGATGGACCCGGCGTACAGGAACACGCTCGACAGGTCGAGGCGCGCGCTGGCCATGAGCATTCCGGGGATCGACTTGTCGCAGCCGGCGAGGAGCACGGAACCGTCGAGGCGCTCGGCCATCATGACGGTCTCGACGGAGTCGGCGATGACCTCGCGCGACACGAGCGAGAAGTGCATCCCCTCGTGGCCCATCGAGATGCCGTCCGAGACGGAGATCGTGCCGAACTGCAGCGGGTAGCCGCCGCCGGAGTGCACGCCTTCCTTGGCCCCCTGAGCGAGACGGTCGAGACTCAGGTTGCAGGGAGTGATCTCATTCCAGCTCGACGCGATGCCGATCTGCGGCTTGTCCCAGTCGGCGTCTCCCATGCCGACGGCACGGAGCATGCCTCGGGAGGTCGTGGCCTCGATGCCGTCGGTGACGACGCGGCTGCGGGGCTTGATGTCGATGGGCGCGCTGTGAGAGGGATCATGCGAGGACATGACGGAAGTCTATTGCCGACGAGAGGCGCGTTCGTCCGCCAACGCCTCCAGAAGCTCGGCGATCTGTTGTGGAGTGTCCACACGCAAGGTCGCGACGCTCTCCCCCGGGCCCACGCGCACGCCGAGGTCGCCTTCTCCGAGCACACGCATCGCGTCCTCGTCGGTCACATCGTCGCCGGCGAACAGGATCCCCGTGGCATCGAAGCGATCGCGGAGCGCGGCCATCGCGGCGTCCTTGCCCTCGGTGCGCGAGGAGAATTCGAGAACCCGGTGCCCGGAGCGCCGCCGCCAGTGCGGGAATCGCTCGGCGACGAGCGCGTCGATCTCGGCGAAGACGCGTTGCTCGGTCTCCCGGTCCGCACGGCGGGTGTGCACGCCCATGCCGAAGGTCTTGGGCTCGAACTCCGCACCCTCGTACCGTTCGATGATCGGCTTCGCCGCAGCCCAGAGCTCTTCCCGAGCCCCTTCTTCCGTCTCCTCGCCTGGTGCGTCCACGTCGCCCTCGCCGGGGAACCAGTACTGGGCGCCGTGTGAGCCGGCCAGCGCGATCGCGGAGTCGTCCGTGTGCTCGGTGATCACGCGGAGGTCGTGCATGCTGCGACCGGAGACGTAGGCGACGACCGTGTCCGGCAGAGCGGCGAGGCGTTCGACCTGAACCGCCACCTCGGGAAGCGCCCGTGCCGCCATCGGGTCTGCGACCAGAGGAGAAGCCGTGCCGTCGAAGTCGAGGGCGACCACCAACCGCGGTGTGGCAGCCAGAGCCTGCAGGTCGTCGTCAGCGGTTCCGGGGGTCCAGGGACGCGTCACGGATTCTCCAATCACAGGGGTGGTTCTCGGCGGCTCCGGCGTGAGCCGCACGCTCAGTATCTCGGTCGTGGAGGAACGTCAGCGACCACGGACCTCGGAGAGCGCCGCCAGGAACGACGACGACCACGCGTCGACGTCGTTGTCCAGCACCCGACGTCGAAGCGACCGCATACGCCGCCCCTGCTCCGCCGGAGGCATCTCCACGGCCGTCATGATCGCATCCTTGAGACCCTCGATGTCGTGCGGGTTCACCCGGACCGCCTGCCGCAGCTCATCCGCGGCGCCGGTGAACTCGCTGAGCACCAGCACTCCGCGGTCGTCGACGCGGGTCGCGACATACTCCTTGGCGACGAGGTTCATGCCGTCCCGCAGGGCCGTCACCAGCATCACATCTGCGGCGAGGTACAGCGCGACCATCTCTTCGCGCGGATAGCCCTGGTGAAGATATCGGATCGCGGAATGGCCCATCGTGTCGGTATCGCCGTTGATGCGGCTGACCGCGAGCTCGATCTCGTCGCGCAGGTGCACGTACGCATCCACACGCTCCCGGCTGGGACTGGCGACCTGCACGAGCGTCACGTCTTCGACTTTGAGGCGTCCCTCGGCCAGCAACTCGCCGTATGCCTTGATGCGGTGACGGATGCCCTTGGTGTAGTCGAGCCGGTCGACACCGAGCAGGATGCGCTTGGGGTTTCCGAGGCTCGCGCGGATCTCCGCCGCCCTCGCGCGCACATCCTCGCGGGCAGCGAGCTCGAGATACGGGGTGGTGTCGATCGAGATCGGGAATGCCCGCGCCATCGCCGTTCGGGTGCCCTCTCCCTCGGGGACGGAGACATGGGGGCCCTTGACCTCGTAGCGCAGCCGCCGGCGTACGGCGGTCAGGAAGTAGGTGGCGTCCTGCGCGCGCTGGAAACCGATGACGTCGGCGCCGAGCAGCCCGCGCAGCACCTGGTCACGCCAGGGCAGCTGCGCGTAGAGCCCGTGTGCGGGGAACGGGATGTGATGGAAATACCCGATCGTGACATCCGGGCGCAGTTCGCGCACCATCTGCGGCACGAGCTGCAGCTGGTAGTCGTGAACCCAGACCGTGCCCTCCGGCGCCGCGGCATCAGCGGCCGCCTCGGCGAACCGTCGATTCACGGTGACGTAGGCATCCCACCACTCGCGGTGGTACTGCGGAGGAGCGATCACGTCGTGATAGAGCGGCCAGATCGTGTCGTTCGCGAAGCCCTCGTAGTACTCCGCCACCTCCTGGGCACTCAGCGCGACCGGAATCAGATCGATGCCGTCGGCCTCGAAAGGCTCCAGCTCGACGTCGGCCTGACCGGGCCAGCCCACCCAGGCTCCGTGGACACTGCGCATCATGGGTTCGAGGGCGGCGACGAGTCCGCCCGGAGAGGTGCGCCAGGTCTCCTCACCATCAGGCCCCACCACGCGATCCACGGGCAGGCGGTTGGCGACGACGACGAAATCTGCTGCGGCCACGAGGGCTCCTCCCGGGGGTTTCCTCCAGGCTATCGAGGAACGCGGATTTCCGCGGATCGTCGCTCAGGCCTTGACGAGAGCCTCCCGGCGCCCCACACCAGTCAGGAACCAGTTGGCCAGGCCCGCCGCGAAGGCGATGAACGCCGCGATCATCGGCAAGAGAAGCGCCGCAGGAGTGCCGACGTTCTCTGCGATCTCACCGGCGAACGCGGCTCCGATCGACTGACCGACGACCACACCGGATCCCAACATGGTCATGACGGTGGCCGAGCGTCCGCGCGGACTGCGGGCGGCGCCGAAGCTGTACTGCGTGACGAGGGTGGGTCCGATGCCGATTCCCATGATCGCGAGCGCCAGCATCATCGTGCCCGGTGTGTCGACGAATCCGAGCAGAAGGGTGCCCGCCAGCAGGATGCCGGAGAAGACGAGCCATCGGGCCCGCATCGAGAAGGCGGCGGGAAGCCAGGCGACGCCGAGCGCGAGGATGGCGGAACCGACGCCCATGACCCCGTAGAGGAGCCCGGCCTGCTCCGGCGCGCCGCGATCGGCCATGAACGACGTCAGCGAGGTGAGCATCGTGCCGAAGAAGATCCCGACTCCGAGGATGCCGAGGACGACGATCAGCAATTGCGGGCGGAACAGCTCGGAGACGGCGGACGGCGCCCTGCCGTCGGCGTCGCGGTCCTGCGACACGTGTCGACCGCTGGGGTGCAAAGCGAAGGCACCGACGAAGACCACCGTGAGCACGGCCGCGCCGACCAGAGGCGCCCACGGCGCGATGGCCGACGCGAGGATACCGACCAGGAAGGGACCGAAGACGAACACGGTCTCGTCGGCCGCGGACTCGTAGGCCATCGTGCCCGACACCGTCTTGGCGCGGCGAGCCACGGCCATCCGTTCGTTGATGATCGTCACCAGCCGCGAGCGCGAGAGCGGTGCGACCTGCGGGGCGGTGGCTCCGATGCCCACTGCGGCCAGCAGCACGAAGCCGTCTGCCGCGGTGCCATAGACCACGAACGTGAAGAGCAGGAGCATGGCGCCGTTGGCGAGGGCGAGCACCATCAGGACGACGCGCTGACCGAAGCGGTCTGCGGCGGCGCCGAGAAGAGGCCCGAAGCAGGCCGTGCCGAGGCCGACGGCTGCGGAGGTGAGCCCGCCCAGGGACAGGGAACCGCGGGCGGACACGACCACGGTCAGGACGCCGACCACCATCATGGCGAACGGCAACCGCGCGATGAAGGCGATCAGGAAGTAGGGCAGACCGGCGAGACGCAGAAGGCTCGGCTCGGTGAGTGGTGGGATTGCTGTGGCGCGTGTCATGGCTCTCGCGCGTCGAGGACGCGATGTCGGGTGCCGCCGCTGTCCGTCGGAATGCCGACGGCCGGTAGATACACGGGGTGCGGCCGCGGGCGAGCCGCGACCAGGCCATGATAGCGGGTCGGCCCGGGGAACAGCAGGGAAGCCGGCGCCTCGGGACGGGTCTAGTCTGGGCGACACCCGCCGAACGACAAGCGCAAGAGGAGTCCCCGTTGCCCACTGCCCCGCAGCCCGCCGCGCCGATCCTCTCCCTCCCGTCGCGTTCACAGCGTGCCGGCAGTGCCAAGACCTCGCCGGTCCGCGACCTGCTGGCCCTCACCGCGCGCCCCGAGGTCATCTCGTTCGCCGGCGGGCTCCCCGCGCCCGAGCTCGTCGACGTCGAGGGCATCCGCGCCGCGTTCGATGCCGTGCTCGACTCCCCGGGGGTGCTCCAGTACTCCACGTCCGAGGGAGACCCGGGACTGCGGGACGCGGTCGCCAGACGCTATTCGTCCGACGGGCTACCCACCGCGGCATCCGACCTCATCGTCACGACGGGGTCGCAGCAGGGGCTGGGGCTCATCTCGACGACGCTCGTCGATCCCGGCGACACGATTCTGGTTGAGGAGCCCTGCTACCTCGCAGCGCTCCAGACGTTCGCGCTGGCCGGTGCCCGCGTCGTCGGTGTCCCCTACGTCGGCGATGACCTCGACCTCGACGCACTGGACCGCCTCGCCGCGCACCATGGACCGAAGTTCTTCTACACCGTGCCCACGTTTCAGAATCCGACCGGACGCACGCACGATGTCGAAGCACGCCGCACGATCGCCGCGATCGCGCAGCGCCGAGGCTTCCGGATCGTCGAGGACGAGCCGTACCGCCAGTTGCGGTACTCGGGGGATGCCCTCCCCTCGCTCGCCGCGTTCGCCCCCGGACATGTCATCAGCCTCGGCAGCTTCTCCAAGGTGATCGCACCCGGCCTGCGCATCGGCTGGATCCGCACCACGGCCGACATCCGCTCGTCGATCACGATCGCCAAACAGGCGGCCGACCTGCACACCTCCACGGTCGACCAGGCAGCGGCCGCCCACTACCTCGCTTCGGGTCGCGGCGAGCTCGCGCTCTCGCGCATCCGCGAAGCGTATGCCGCTCGTCGCGACGCGATGCTGGAGATGCTTCCCTCCGCGCTCCCGGACGGAAGCAGCTGGAACCGACCCGACGGTGGCATGTTCGTCTGGGTTCGACTCCCCGAGGGACGGGACGCCGCATCGGCGCTTCCCGCAGCGCTCGCCCACGACGTCGCTTTCGTACCGGGCACGTCGTTCTTCTCCGGTATCCCCGACGAACGCACCCTCCGCCTGTCCTTCACCACCTACTCCCCTGCCAGGATCAGGGAGGGCTTGTCAAGGCTCGGTGCGACCTGGGGTACGGGAAGGTAGCGTGGGGGCATGCGCTACCTCTTCAGCACTGGACTTGTCGCTGCGATCTCTGCCGGGGTCTCCCTGCTGCGCGGCACGCGCGAGCAGCCGATCACCTGGCGCGCCGTCCTGTCGTGGGTGAGCTGGGGAATCACGATGGCACTCGCGGTCGGCGCCGTCGTCGACATGAACCGTGAACGCCGCGGCGTCCTGGTCGACGCCGACTCGCCCCAGTCGGTCAAGAAGGCGAAGAAGGCCCAGCGACTGCAGTTCCGGTCGCAGAAGGCTCTCGCCGACACGCAGGACCACGCGAAGGACGCTCGCCCCTGACGTCCTCCCCGCCCGAGACTCTTGTCACCGGGTGAGGATGAGGGCTTCTCCCTGACCGCCACCGCCACAGAGGCCGACGGCGGCCGTACCACCACCTCGACGAGCGAGCTCGTGTGCGACATGCACCACGAGCCGGTTCCCCGATGCGCCGATCGGGTGGCCGATGGCGATGCCGCCGCCATGGATGTTCACGACGCCCTCGTCCAGGCCGAGCTCCTCCTGCGAACGGGCGACGACAGCGCCGAAGGCCTCGTTGATCTCCACCAGGTCGAGATCGGCGGGCGCGATGCCCTGCTTCTCGCACGCACGTTCGATGGCACGCGCCGGCTGCGCCTGCAGCGAGTTGTCGGGACCGGCGGTCTGCCCGCTCGCTCCGACGGTCACGAGCACGGGCCATCCCTTGGCGTCCGCAGTCCGTCGTGTCGTCACCACCACAGCCGAGGCACCGTCGGAGATCGGTGACGAGTTCCCCGCCGTGATCGAACCTCCCTCTGCGAACGCGGCACGCAGTCCCGCGAGGGTCTCGACGGTGGTGTCCGGACGCACGCCCTCGTCCCTCGTCACGCGCACGGGCTCTCCCCGACGCTGCGGCACGTCGACGGCGACGATCTCCTCGTCGAAGAGACCTGCCTCCTGCGCTGCCGTCGCGCGCTGATGCGACAGCGCGGCCACCCGGTCCTGCGCTTCACGGGTCAGCCCGAAGCGCGCGTTGTGCCGCTCGGTGGACGCGCCCATGCTCTCCCGGTCATACGCATCCGTGAGGCCGTCGTATGCCATGTGGTCGAGAACCTCGACGCTGCCGTACGCCCAGCCGTCGCGCGATCCCATGAGCAGATGGGGCGCGCGCGTCATCGATTCCATCCCGGCGGCGACGACCACATCGGCGTCGCCGGTGCGGATCATCCGCGCCGCGTCGATGATGGCGGTCAAACCGGACAGGCACACCTTATTCACGGAGTGCGCGGGAACGTCCCACCCGATCCCTGCGCCGATGGCCGCCTGACGCGCCGCGTTCTGCCCCGACCCCGCGGCGAGCACCTGGCCGACGATGACCGCGTCGACGTCAGCCGGATCGATCGAGCCCTGCTCCAGCGCACCTCGGATGGCGAAGGAGCCGAGCTGAGGTGCGGTGAACGCGGCGAGCTGCCCCTTGAGGCGACCCTGAGGCGTGCGGGCGGCGGCGACGATGACGACATCGTTCTCAGTCATGGTCTGTGGTCCTTCCGGTGAGGAGAGTGCGGGAGATGGTGAGCGGTGGTTCCGTGGCGGCGATGACCTCGTCGACCGTGACGCCCGGCGCCGTCTCGACGAGCACCAGGCCTTCGGCCGTCACATCGACCACGGCGAGGTCGGTGATGATCCGATCGACGACACCGCGACCGGTCAACGGCAGCGAGCACTCGTCGACGATCTTCGCGGAGCCGTCCTTGGCCACGTGCTCCATGAGCACGATGACGCGGCCGGCTCCGTGAACCAGATCCATGGCGCCGCCGGGACCCTTGACCATCTTGCCCGGGATCATCCAGTTCGCGAGGTCGCCTCTCACGGAGACCTGCATCGCACCAAGGATGGCCGCGTCGATCTTGCCGCCGCGGATCATGCCGAAGCTGGTCGCGGAGTCGAAGAACGCCGCTCCGGGGAGGGTGGTGACCGTCTCCTTGCCGGCGTTGATGAGGTCTGGGTCGACAGCGTCCTCCCGCGGGTAGGGACCGACGCCCAGGATGCCGTTCTCCGACTGCAGGACGACCGTGACCCCGGGCGGGACATGGTTGGGTACGAGGGTGGGCAGGCCGATGCCGAGGTTGACGTAGGCGCCGTCCTCCAGCTCGATCGCCGCGCGGGCCGCCATCTGCTCACGGGTGAGTGCCATCTCAGGCTCCTTCCACGGCGACGGTCCGCCGCTCGATGCGCTTGGGGATGTCGAGGCCCACCTCGACGATCCGGTGCACGAACACGCCGGGGAGGTGGATGTCGTCGGGGTCGAGCTTGCCCGGCTCCACCAGCTGCTCGACCTGCGCGATGCAGATGCGACCGGCCATCGCGGCGAGCGGATTGAAGTTGCGCGCGGCCTTGTTGAACACGAGGTTTCCGTGTCGGTCGCCGCGTGCCGCGTGCACGAGCGAGAAGTCGGTGGTGATCGCCTCTTCCAGGACGAACTCCTTCGGCTGCCCGTTCACCGCGAAGACGCGCACGTCCTTCACCGGCGAGGCGGTGGCGATGGTTCCGTCGGGGTTGTACCGACGCGGCAGCCCGCCTTCGGCGACCTGCGTCCCGACACCCGTCTGGGTATAGAACGCGGCGATCCCCGAGCCGCCGGCCCTGAGCTTCTCTGCCAGGGTGCCCTGCGGGGTGAGTTCGAGTTCGAGTTCGCCACTCAGGAACTGACGCTCGAACTCCTTGTTCTCCCCCACGTACGACGAGGTCATCTTGTGGATACGCTGCGCGGCGAGCAGCACTCCGAGTCCCCAGTCATCCACTCCGCAGTTGTTGCTCACCACGCTGAGGCCCTTGGTGCCCTGCGCGAGGAGAGCCTCGATCAGAGCGATCGGGTTCCCGGACAGGCCGAAACCGCCGACGGCCAGCGACGCTCCGTCCTCGATGTCGGAGACGGCAGCCTCCGCAGACTCCCATTGCTTGTCGATCACGTCGGCTCCTTCGATTCCGTGCTCACCCCAGCATCCGCCGACGAGCCGTCTGCGGGGAAGCCGGATCTTGCGATGTGGCCGAACACGGAGGTAGCGTCCACATTATGGAACCCGCCTCTTCAGTTCCCGGCACGCAGGCGATCGCGAGGGCCGCGCGTCTGCTCCGTCTGGTGACCGCCGCGGGCTCCGACGGAGCCTCGTTGCAGGAGCTCGCGGTCGCCGCCGCGCTCTCGCGCTCGACCGCCCACCGCCTTCTGAGCGCCCTCAAATCGGAAGGACTCGTCGACCGCGACGGCGCGAGCACGCGATGGATGCCCGGGCCGGAGCTGTTCCTCATGGGATCGGTGGCAGCGGCCCGCTACGACGTCACCACGCTCGCCCGCGATATCGTCCGGTCTCTCGCGGTGAAGACCGAGGAGAGCGCGTTCCTCTCCGTGCGACGGGCGGACGAGACGGTGTGCCTGCTCCGCGAGGAAGGGTCGTTCCCGATCCGCTCCTTCGTGCTCAGCGAAGGGGTCCGCTTCCCTCTCGGCGTCGCCAGCGCCGGACTCGCCATCCTGGCGTTCCTCCCCGACCACGATGTGGATGCCTATCTCGACCGCCACCCCGAGCTGGAGGGAGCGTGGGGGCGCGCGCACGGTCAGCTCCCCCTCCGAGCACGCCTCGCCGAGACCAAGGAACGCGGCTATGCCGTCAACCCCGGACTGATCGTCGAGGGCAGCTGGGGGCTGGGTGCTGCGGTCTTCGATCGTGCAGGGCGCCCGGAATGGGCGCTGAGTCTGACCGGCGTCGAGTTCCGCTTCGGCCCGGAGCGGATGGCCGAACTCGGTCGCACGCTCCTCGCGCACGCGCACCAACTCTCCGCGAGGATCGCCAGCACCAGGCGGTGACGACCATTCATACCAACCGGTATATACTCGTTGGTATGAATCGCGTCGATGTCATCCCCTCTCTGGTGCTGTCGGGGTACGCGCTCGGCCGCATCGCCGCTCAGGACGCCGGGAACGACGCACCTGCGGCGCAGTGGCGAGTGTTGAGCCTCCTCGAACAGGCAGGCGCGAGAAGGGTGGGTGAACTCGCCGCGGCCGCCCGCACCACCCAACCCGGCATGACCCGTCTCCTCGGCGGCTTGGAACGGGAAGGACTCGTGCTCCGCTCCCCCGATCCCGACGATTCACGAGCGACGGTCGTCGACATCACTCCACGGGGAACCGCCGCCCTCGCCGCCTGGCGCGCCGAGTTCCGTGACACGCTCGCCCCGCGCTTCGCCGCGCTGAGCGACGAGGAATGGGCTGCCCTCACCCGTGCGGCGGAGATCCTCGCCGCGCACACCGCCACTGATCGAACAGGAGAATCTCGGTGAACACCCCCGCCACCCCCTCGGTGTGGAAGCAACCGGCCCAGGTGTGGGCCGTCGCATTCGCGTGCGTCGTCGCCTTCATGGGCATCGGCCTCGTGGACCCGATCCTGCCCGCGATCGCGGAATCGCTCCAGGCCTCGCCGGTCGAGACCGAGTTGCTGTTTACCAGCTACCTCCTCGTGACCGGGCTCGCGATGCTCGTGACCAGCTGGATCTCGAGCCGCATCGGCGCGAAGGCCACCCTGCTCATCGGATTGGCGCTGATCGTCGTCTTCGCCCTGCTGTGCGCCCTGAGCGGCAGTGTCGATGCCGTCATCGGTTTCCGGGCAGGCTGGGGCCTCGGCAACGCCCTGTTCATCTCGACCGCGCTCGCTACGATCGTCGGCGCCGCGTCAGGTGGCAGCAGCGCTGCCATCGTGCTCTACGAAGCGGCGCTCGGCCTCGGGATCGCCGTGGGCCCTCTCCTCGGCGGACTCCTCGGGGAGCAGAGCTGGCGCGGCCCGTTCTTCGGCGTCGTCGTGCTGATGGCCGTCGCATTCGTCGCCGTGCTCGTGCTGCTGCGGGGGCCCGGGGAGAAGCGGGTTCCCGTGAAGTTCTCCGCGCCGTTCGCCGCGCTGCGGCGTCCCGCACTGGCGGTCCTCGCGATCACAGCGCTGTTCTACAACATCGGCTTCTTCGTGCTGCTGGCGTTCTCGCCGTTCCCCCTCGGCTTCGGCGCGATGGGAATCGGCTTCACGTTCTTCGGATGGGGCGTTGCACTCGCCGTCACGAGCGTGTGGGTCGCGCCGATCCTGATGCGCCGGATGCCCCGCACGCGCATCATCCTCGTCGTGCTCCCCCTCCTGGCGATCGACCTCGTCGCCGCCGGCCTCCTGGTCGCGAACGCCGCTGCTCTCGTCGCCTGCATCGTCATCGGCGGGCTCCTGCTCGGCGTTATGAACACCGTGCTCACGGAGGCCGTGATGGAGGCCACGGATCTTCCGCGCTCCGTCGCCTCCTCGGCGTACTCCGCCGTGCGATTCCTCGGCGGTGCGATGGCTCCTCCGATCGCGGCGCTGCTGTGGCACGCGTTCAACGCGACGGTTCCCTACCTGTTCGCCGCTGCCTCGGTGCTGCTGGCCGCACTCACGGTGTTCCTGGGACGCCGAGTGCTCGCGCACATCGACGACGAGCCTGCGGACGCGACGACGGAGGACGCCGCGGCTATCCTCGTGGGCGACGCCGCCTGAACCGGACCTGCGACGTCGGAACGGCCAGCGGAGCCCGCTCCGGCGTCGCAGCCTGCACCCTCTGGATCCGGCAGCCTGCGCCTTGGATATCGTGGGGCGATGAGCGAAACGCCTTCCCTCCCCGAACGCAGCCGTCTCGTGCATGAGCATCTCGTGGACGCCGGCGTCGAGACAGCGATCCGTGTGCTTCCGGACTCCGCACGCACAGCCGTGGAGGCCGCGACGGCGATCGGGTGCGACGTCGCGGCGATCGCCAACAGTCTGGTGTTCCTCGCCGATGGCGTCCCCGTCCTGGTTCTGACCAGCGGCGGTCACCGCGTGGAGCTCTCCACCCTGCGGGCGAGCATCGGCGCGGACGACGTGTCCATGGCGCCCGCATCCGTGGTCCGCTCGGCGACCGGCCAGGCGATCGGCGGCGTCGCTCCTGTCGGGCACCCCGCGCCGCTCCGCACGTTCATCGACGAAGCACTGCGGGACCATCGAGAGCTGTGGGCGGCCGCGGGCCATCCACACACCGTCATGCCACTGACGTTCGACGAACTCCGCCGTATCACGGACGCGACGGTGATCGCCGTCGCCTGACCCCCGGGAAACGACCTCACGGAGAAGGATCTCGCGGAAGACCGGAGAGCGTCTGCTCTCCCGCGCGCGACGAAACCGGTACGACGAAACCGGTACCGGGGAGCAGGCGACTCCTCGGCACCGGCCTCGTCCGGTGGATCAGTCGTCCGACGGACCAGTCGTCCGATGGATCAGTCCTGGGCCACGCGCGAGCGCGCCCGGACCGCTCCGAGAACGGTCAGAGCGATGCCGAGCAGCAGAGCCGCGCCGCCGCCCCAGAGCATCGCAGCGGGGACATCGCCACCGGTGGTGGCCAGCGACGACCCACCCGTGAGTGGCAGCTCGGTGGGCGGAGTGACCCCGGTGGGCGGTGTCGGCGGTGTCGTCGGCGGAATCACGGGCGGCGTCGTCGCGGTGTTGGTGAGCGTGACCGCGAGTGCCGTACCGGAGCCGACGGTGAACTGCGCTCCGCCGTCGGCCACGGAGTGCACATCGGGTCCCGAGAACACGGGAACACCCCAGTCGACCCCCTCGACCGCCGGTGGCGTGAGCTCCACGAGTGTGACCACGGTCCCCGTGGGCAGCTGGATGAGCGGTGCGGTCGCTCCCGCCGTGACCGTGACGGTGCGCTCGACGACCGGGTCGCCATAGCTGTAGCGCACGGTGTAGACGGCATCGGCCGGTACCTCAGACGAACCGGAGCCGCCGACGACCTTAGTGAGGGTGAACGCGCCGGTGGCGTCGCCGTCTCCGCTTCCCCCACCGGTGACAGACCACACCTCCCTGTCCTGGAGCTTGATCCCGTTGACGTCGGCGGTGTTGGCGTAGGTGGCACCGTCGACCTGCGAGCTCGGCACCGTGAAGTACTTGACGAAGTACATCCGCGTCGGGTCGATCGGGCCGGGGATCACGAGGTGGAAGGCCGTGCCGCCGTCGTTCCATGATCCGGTCCAGTTCGTGATCGACTGCGGATCCCGATCCTGCATCGTCGTGCTCCATACCTCGAGCTGCTCATCCTCGTTGTGATGTTCGGCGAATCCGTCGCCCGCCCCGGTCAGGGTGTCGTCGACGACGATCGACTCCGCGCCCGCGAAGCTCGCACCCGGCAGCGCCAGCTGCCACGCGATCCTGCCATCATCCGTCTGCCACGACCACTTCTGCGGTTCTGTGGGCAGCGGCGACGACGGTCCGATGCCGCCGCCGGGAATCTCGACGGGCGTGATGGTGCCATCGACGGTGAACTCCACCGTGCTCTCGGTCGTCTGCTCATCGGCGGAGGCGACGAACCACAGGGAGCCGCTGACCCCGGTGCGCCCGTTCACGTAGTCGGTGAGCGTGCAGGTGACGACCGGTGCGGCGTCGGTGCTCACGGTGCACTCGGCGATCGTCTTGCTCGGATCCTCCGCAGAGGGTACCGAGAAGGATGTCCCCGCCCGGGCGAACTCCTTCGGCAGGGTGAACCCGAAGGTCTGTCCACCGACCGCGCCGTCCGGCACCGACCACTCGGCGTCGACCCGCACCTGGTCCCACTGCGAGACCGCTCCGCCGCCCCCGACCGTGGTCACGGTGATCGACGAAGGATCGATGGCCGCGGGATAGTCGTACTCCGCAGCTGAGGCGGCTCCCGCACCCGCCAGTGTGATCACGGCGCCCAGCGCTGCGGCCGCAGCGGCGATGATCGCGGTTGTCTTCCGGCGCACGACGGCGCCACCGTTTCTCTCGTACAAGATCTTCCCCAGTTCTTGATGTAGCCCATCCCGTCGGCGCTGCTGCGAAGCAGTGAGGCGTCCGAGGGCGCGAGGCATGTGTCCCCATATGAGAGACGGCGGCGGGCTCGATCCATTACGCGATACCGCAGAATCCGTCGCGCTCGTCGCTCGGACACACGATGACATCGCTGTCGTCGCGCGGGAGAAAACGGCCGACACGTCGAGGAGAAGCGGGCGGAAAGGTTCGCCCCATCGGGGAGCAACCGGGAAAACAGAAAAGCCTCGGTAGATGGCGAGATCTACTGAGGCTGTTCCGTGCACCCCCTGGGACTTGAACCCAGAACCCACTGATTAAGAGTCAGTTGCTCTGCCGATTGAGCTAGAGGTGCGTGGCCCGGGATAACCCCGACCGAGGAATTACATTACCAGCCGACCGGTCCCATGTGAAATCGACACCGGCACCCGGGCGCGCCGCCGCCGGGCGGGCGGCGAAACATGGTCTTTCGACCCTCCGGCCCCGTCGATCCGGCCAGTATTCTTAGACCGTGACCACCTCCCCCGACAGCCTGCGGCACGACCTCGACCTCGCACTCCGCCTGGCCGATGCCGCCGATGCCCAGTCGCTCCCCCGGTTCGACGCGTCCGACCTCGAGATCTCGACGAAGGCCGACAACTCCCATGTGACGGACGCCGATCTCGCGACGGAACGTGCGATCCGCAGCATCCTCGAAACCGAGCGGCCGGAAGACGGCATCTTCGGCGAGGAGTTCGGCGCGCAGGGCAGTACCCAGCGTCAGTGGATCATCGACCCGATCGACGGAACGGCCAATTTTCTTCGTGGCGTCCCGCTGTGGGGCACGATGATCGCGCTGGCTATCGACGGCGTCCCCCAGGTGGGAGTGGTGAGCATGCCGGCGCTCGGACGGCGCTGGTGGGCATCGGCCGGCGGAGGCGCCTGGACCACGCTCGAGGGCGAACCGCGTCGGCTCCGGACGTCGTCGGTCTCCTCTCTCGACGACGCGAGCGTGAGCTTCCAGAGCATCGCGCAGTGGTCGGAGGCGGGGCGCCTCGACACGCTGCTGGCCGTGGCCGGGCGTGTCTGGCGAGACCGGGCCTATGGGGACGTCTACTCGTACATGCTCCTCGCCGAAGGACGCATCGACATGGTCGCCGAGTTCGACGTCAAGGAGTACGACATCGCAGCGGCCGTCCCGATCGTCCGCGAGGCCGGCGGGCGCATGACCGACGTCGACGGTGTCGAGACGATCTCCGCCCGCTCGACACTCGCAACCAACGGCACCCTTCACGACGACTTCCTCACCCTGATGCAGAACTGATCGAACCACGAGGCCCCCGCGATGAATTTCCGCATCATGTCCGCAGCCGCGGGCGTCCTGCTGCTCGTCGGAGCCCTCACCGCGTGCGCCGCTCCGGAGCCGCGTACGTCGCCCACGCCTGATGCCGGCAGTCCGCAGCCGACGCCGTCCTCCGTGCCGGTGACCTCGCCGACGCCGGAGCCGGCCGAAACGGAACTCACCTGCGAGTCGATGATCTCGGCCGGCACGGTCACCGCTCTCGCCGATGCCGGCTGGACCGCCGAGACGAAGGAGTTCGTCGTCGGGGGTGTCGAATTGACCGAGGGGCTGCTGTGCTTCTGGGCCGATTACACCGTCGGATCCGACCATGGGCAGCTGTACGGCTGGTCTCCGGTCGACGACTCCGATGCCGCAGCGGCACAGGCCGCACTCCTCGCCGAGGGCTGGAAACGGGAAGACGGCCCTGACGGCGTCTACTTCACCGAAGACGCCCGATACGCCATGGGCACGGACGAAGACGGCTACGGCATGACGTATCTCTTCGGCGACGGATGGGTGCGCCTCGCGGACACGCGCCAGGGGCTCATCCTGATCGAGTGGCCGCGTTAGATCCCTCGTCGACTCCCGTCGGGGTCGATCTCCGTCAGGGGCGACCCGACCCCATCGAACTCTCGAGTATCCGCCCGAAGGTGCGGGAGACCGGTGGCGTCCACAGCAGCACGATGATCGCGGCCGCGAACGCGACCGTCAAGGCCGCTCCCCAGTCCCAGCGGTCTCCGAACACGAGGACGACCGCACTCAACGCGATCGCTATGCCGAGGAAGATCGTGAGCATGAGGCGGGAGAGCCCGCTTCCGCGGCGGACCCCGGCGGCGACGGCGAAGACCAGAAGACCGAACAGGGCGATGGCGGCACCGGTGAGCGAGAAGGCCGAGGCGCTCACGTCCGGGTCGTAGCGTCCCAGGAACACCAGTATCCCGAAGCCCGTCGCCAGCGCGCCGAAGACGTATGCGAGCACGGCGACCACCGTGGTGATCACCGTGGCGACGGGGGCCGACGAGGAGACGGGCACCGTGGAGGAGGACGTCGTCACGCGTGGAGCGTTCCTCGTCGGCACCGTCAGCACCAGACGGCGATGCACGAAGCGCACAACTTCGATGGCCGCGACCATCACGATCGTGATCCCGGTGAGCGCGACGGCGAGGTCCTCCCCCGGGTCGACGAGCACGAAGAACTCGCGAGCGCGCGGGATCGTGAACACCGCGATGAGGAAGATGAACATCGCCCCGACGACCGCCACCTTGAACCGGTTGAGCGGGCGGGCGAGGACCGCCAGAATCCAGATGCCGACGACGGCCAGGATCACGGTGGCGCCCGTGCGCAGCTGCTCCTCGTGCACACCGAGTCCACGCGCGACGAACGTGTACCAGGTCAGCCCGAGCGCGACGACGATGCCCGACGGGATCGCGAAACTCAAAGACCGTCGGAGGAAACCCGGCACGTAGCGCGCCGCGTTCGGCATGAGCGCGAGGAAGAAGGCGGGGATGCCGATCGTGAGGCCGTCCGTGATGGAGAGCTGTCGCGGCAGGAACGGGAACTCGAGGAGGAACGCCCCGAAGATGATCGCGAGCAGTGTCGCGTAGACCGTCTTGTTCAGGAACAGCATCGACACGCGCTCGATGTTCGCGATGACCTGGCGCCCCTCGGCGACGACGTCCGGCAGGTGCGAGAACTGTCCGTCGAGCAGCACGAGCCTCGCAACGGCCTTCGTGGCCGGCGAGCCCGAGTTCATCGCGATGCCGATATCCGCGGACTTTATCGCGAGGGCGTCATTGACACCGTCTCCGGTCATCGCGACGGTGTGTCCGTGGCTCTGCAACGCCGTCACCATGCGCTTCTTCTGCTCGGGGGTGACGCGCCCGAACACCGTGTGCTGGTCGAGCACGTCGGCGAGCTGGGCGTCATCATCGGGAAGCTCTCTGGCATCGAAGCCGTCGGCCACGTCGAGACCGACTTCTCGGGCGATGGCCGCCACCGTACGCGGGTTGTCGCCGGAGATGATGCGGATGCCCACCTGCTGGTGCCCGAAATAGGCGAGTGTCTGAGCGGCGTCGGGGCGCACCTGCTCGCGGAAGGTCAGCACGATGATGGCCGCGAGTCCGTCAGGGAGCCGCTCGGAGTCGACGTCGGCGTCCGAGAGCGTCGCGTGCGCGTGGCCGAGCACGAGAGTGCGGCGGCCCGTCTCGGCGAGTGCCGTCACGGTGCGCCCCAGCTCCGTCTCCGCCGATGTGGCCGCATCGCCGAACACCATCTCCGGTGCTCCCATCACCCAGGTCCCAGGGATGCCGGTGAAAGACGCCGCACTCCATTTTCGTGCAGATGAGAACGGGATGTACCCCGACACGACGAGTGGCGAGGCGACCGGGTAGGCCGTCCGCATCGACCGTGCTGTCGGGTTCGCATCGGGCGCCGCGGCATACCAGGCAAGCGCCGCCGCCGCGTCCTCTGCCTGTTCCGGGGCGAGGCCGTGGAGGCGATGTGCCTCGTCGAAGCCGATCTCCCCGACGGTGAGCGTGCCGGTCTTGTCGAGGCAGATGACGTCGACGCGCGCGAGGCCTTCCACAGCCGGTAGTTCGTTCACCAGAACCTGCCGGCGTGCGAGTCGTGAGGCTCCGACGGCGAAGGCGATGCTCGTCATGAGTACCAGGCCGAGCGGGATCATCGCCGTCAACGACGCGATCGTGTTCACCACCGCCTGTACCCACGCGCCGTTCGAGAACACGGTCGTGTAGCCGCCGAGCACGATGATCTGCGCGTTCAGGACGAGCAGGCCGACGGGGCCGATGATCCAACTCACCCATTTCAGCACCCGGTTGACCGAGGTGCGCAGTTCACTCGAGACGAGGGAGAAACGCTTCGCCTCCCCGGCGAAGTGGTTCGCGTAGGAATCGGCGCCCACGCGGGTCGCGATCGCGGTCCCCTCCCCTGCGACGACCACGGCTCCGGACAGCGCATCGTCGCCGGGCTGCTTCTCGACCGGGTCCGACTCCCCGGTGAGCATCGACTCATCGATCTGGAGCCCGCGCGACGCGAGAACCCGCGCATCGGCCGGCACCTGCTCGCCGGCGCGGAGCACGAGGACGTCGTCGAGGACCACGTCGCTGGGGGCGATCTCCGCCTCCTCGCCGTCTCTCAGCACCAGCGCACGCGGCGCGTTCATCAGCGCCAGACGATCGAGCGCCGACTTCGCCCGGAACTCCTGCACACATCCGATGATCGCGTTCGCGAACGCGGCGAGTCCGAAGAGTGCGTCCTGCCAGCGTCCGACCAGGAACAGCACGAAGAAGCAGGCGAAGACGATGCCGTTGAAGAGCGTGAACACGTTCGCGCGCACGATGCTCCAGGCGCTGCGACTCGTGTCGGCAACGAAGGCGTTCGTCTTTCCGGCGGCGACGCGTTCGGAGACCTGAGCTTGCGTGAGACCGGTTGAGACGTCTGCGGGGGTCGTGTCCACAGACTTCAATATAGGTCCACGACATCGGTACCCAGGCGTCTGAGCGGACATGAAAAGACCCGCCTCCCTAGTGATCACTGGGGAGGCGGGCCTCATTCCTGTGTGACAGCGACATGGTGGAGCTGGGGGGAATCGAACCCCCGTCCAACGCTGAGTCTCCACGCCTTCTCCGGGCGCAGTCTGTGAAGACGTTCTGCTCGGCTCCGACCTTTGTCACAGACACCTAAGTCGACGAGCCCAGCCTGGGAAGAGTCCCACGTGACGTCCAGACGCCATCACGCAGCAAGATTCCTAGATGACGCCAGGATCCGTATCGGAATCACATACGGCCTGACGGACTATCGGGCTCGCTTATGCAGCGAGGGCGAAGTCGTTGCGCTTGGTTTCGGCAACTATTGTTTTGCAGAGAGCGTTTACGAGATAACTCTGCATCCTCGGCCCGCTTCTCGTGGATTCACAGGCGCTGTCGAAACCGATCAGCCCCGTGGTCCTTCTCTCGAAGGAGCCGCTGTCACACTGTGGAATTACCATCCCGGGTGAGGAACACCCGAGCATCACAGACTACAACGTTCTCCGCCGCCACGCCATTCCACGGCGGGTCCAGCCGCTGGCGTAGAGTCGCCCCATGAGCGAAGTCACCGTCACCGTCCGCGGCGAGCATGAAGCGCGAGTCGCGCCGGAGCGCGCCACCATCCGTGTCGGGGTACGCGCCGAGGGCCCCGAGCGCACCACGGTCGTCGAGAACGTGATGCGGCTCGCCGAGCCGGTGCGCGCGAGCATCACCGAGCGCGCAGACGCCGGCAGCGTCGTCGACTGGACCAGCAAGCGGCTCTCGGTGCGCGCCGAACGCCCCTGGAGCAGCGAGGGCAAGCGCCTCGCCCCCGTCTACTACGCCAGCATCGACTACACCGCCACCTTCGCGGAAGCATCCGAGCTCTCGCTGTGGGTCTCCGACATCTCCCCCTGGGACGGCGTCGAGGTCGGCGGGGTGGACTGGCACCTCACGCCCGAGACACGCACGCGGATCGAGCGCGATGTGGCGGCGGACGCTGTCGGTGTCGCCGTGACCCGAGCCGAGGCTTACGCGGGCGCGCTCGGCCTCGGTGAGGTCACGCCGCTGGAGATCGCCGATACCGGCCTCATCTCCAGCGGACAGCCGTCACCTGGGGCTCCGATGCTCAAAGCGCGTGGAGGTGTGGCGTTCGCCGCCGACTCGGCACCGGCCATGGAGTACGAGCCCGAGGAGATCGTCATCTCCGCAACGGTGGAGGCGCGGTTCCTCGCGCGATAGTCGCGTTCAGCCGTGGGCGGTGAAAGGAGCCAGTTCCGCGGCGAGACGCTCTGACACGCGTGCATGCACCGCGGTGCCATCCTCTCGATGGTCCACGGAGAGGAGCATGCCCGACTCGTGGATCGCTGCCACGAGATCGCCGCGGTCATACGGAATCACGGCATGCACCTCGACGGCGGGCTTCGGGAGCGCTTCTTCGACGGCTGCGCGCAGTTCCGCGATTCCCTCGCCCGACCGCGACGACACGAAGTGGGCGTGCGGCTGAAGGCCTCGGAGCACGAGCCTCTCGTCCTCCGCGATCAGATCGGCCTTGTTGAAGACGACGATCTCCGGAAGGTCACGGACGCCGACATCCCCGAGCACGTCGCGCACGGTCTGCAGCTGACCCGCCGGGTCGGGATGCGAACCGTCGACGACGTGGAGCACGACGTCGGCCTCGCCGACCTCTTCCAGGGTCGACCGGAACGCTTCGACGAGCTGATGCGGGAGATTGCGCACGAACCCGACGGTGTCCGTGAGCGTGTAGACGCGACCGTCCTCCGTCTCCGTACGACGCACGGTCGCATCCAGCGTCGCGAACAGGGCATTCTCGACCAGGACGCCAGCGCTGGTCAGCGCATTGAGCAGACTCGACTTGCCGGCGTTCGTATATCCGGCGATCGCGACGGAAGGAATCGTGTTCCGCTTGCGCTCGGCGCGCTTGGCGTCGCGGGCAGGGCCGAAGTCTCGGATCTGGCGTCGAAGCAGAGCCATCTTCGTGCGGATCCGTCGGCGATCGAGTTCGATCTTGGTTTCACCGGGACCGCGCGAGCCCATGCCTGCGCCGCCGGCGCCGACCTGACCGCCGGCTTGGCGGCTCATCGAGTCACCCCAACCGCGAAGACGAGGCAGCAGATACTCGAGCTGGGCGAGCTCGACCTGGGCCTTGCCTTCTCGGCTCTTCGCGTGTTGGCTGAAGATGTCGAGGATCACGGTGGTGCGGTCGATGACCTTGACCTTGACGACGTCCTCGAGAGCGCGTCGTTGGCTCGGCGCGAGCTCCGTGTCGGCGATGACGGTGTCGGCCCCGACAGCGGCGACGATGTCTCTGAGCTCCTGGGCCTTTCCGCGGCCGAGGTATGTCGCGGCGTCGGGGTGCGGGCGGCGCTGCAGGACACCGTCGAGCACGACGGCGCCGGCGGTCTCCGCCAGAGCAGCGAGTTCCCGCAGAGAGTTCTCGGCATCTTCCTGCGCCCCCTGGGGGTAGACCCCCACCAGTACGACGTTCTCGAGTCGCAACTGCCGGTACTCGACCTCGGTGACATCCTCGAGCTCTGTCGAGAGTCCACCGACGCGTCGGAGAGCGTGTCGGTCTTCGAGATCCCACTGCACGCCGTCCGTACTCGCGTGCGATGCCGTCGATTCGTCCTGCAGCGCCTGTGCGGCGCCGAAGACGTGGACGTCCGAGCGCTTCTCCGCGTTCGCGAGCACACGATCGACCGTGTGGTCGTCGGTGGAGGGTGTGGTGGTCTCCGTCATCCGTTCCTTGTCTCTGGGATTTGTTGCGAGCCTTAACCTTAGCCCGCGCTGTCCGGTACGCTCACCGTATGGGGTCAGATCACTACTTCACTGCGGCCCCGGCAAGCCCCGAGAATCTGCGTAAGATCCGCGTATCACTCGCGGGTCGAGAGCTCGAAGTCACCACCGCCGGTGGGGTCTTCAGCCCGGATCGTCTCGACGCCGGCACTGCAGTGCTCCTCGCCAACATGCCCCCGGTACCCCCGGGCGGCGATCTTCTCGACCTCGGCAGCGGTTGGGGTCCGGTGACATTGTCGATGGCCCTGGCCGCTCCCCATGCGACGGTATGGGCCGTCGACGTGAATGAGCGTGCCCTCGATCTGGTGCGTCGCAACGCCGCAGCTCTCGGGCTCACCAATGTCAACGCATCCCTGCCCGACGATGTTCCCGAGCACGTCTCATTCCGCACGATCCGATCGAATCCGCCGATCCGCGTCGGGAAGAACGAACTCCACGGCCTTCTGGAGCGATGGATCCCGCGCCTCGACGAGCGCAGTGATGCCTGGCTGGTCGTGCAGCGCAATCTCGGTGCGGATTCGCTCCAGCGGTGGATCGGATCGACCTTCCAGCCCGGCTACAGCGTCTTCCGCACCGCTACGGGCAAGGGCTATCGCATCCTGAAGGTGCGCAAGCACGGAAACCCGCCGACGGAGCCGATCATTCTCGGATGAGGCCGATGCGGGCCTGCCGAAGCCGACGGTCGGGACCTCAGGCGAGGTCGACCTCACCTTGGAACACGAGCTGAGCCGGCCCGGACAGAGCGACGTGCTCGCCGTCTTCCGCCGGGAACATCCGAACGCCGAGCGTCCCCCCGGGCACCTCGACCTGCCAGTTGCTCGGAGCGTTCTCGCCCGCCCAGTAGCGCACCGCCAGGGCCGTCGCCGCGACACCCGTGCCGCAACTCAGAGTCTCTCCGACCCCGCGCTCATAGACACGCATGCTCACATGTCCGATACCGTCGCGCACGAGCGGTTCGCCGGGTACGACGAACTCGATGTTGGCTCCCGCGGGCAGCAGCGGGTCGAGGCCGGGCGCACGGTGGAGCTCGAGGGACGCGAGCTCAGCCTCCGACGCGAGCGCCACCACGACGTGCGGATTCCCGACGTCGATTCCGAGACCTGGACGGGTGACAGACAGGCCGTCCACTCGAACGAGCGGGTCGTCCCCGGAGAGCTTCCACCGGCCGAGGTCGACCTGATATCCCGTCGCGCTTCGGGTGACATCGCGCACTCCCGCCCGCGTGCCGATCGGCAAGGTCGAGCCGGGTTCGATCGCCGCAAGGCCGGAGCGCACGAGATAGTGGGCGAACACGCGGACGCCGTTCCCGCACATCTCGGCGACCGATCCGTCGGCATTGCGGTAGTCCATGAACCATTCCGCCTGTGGCTCTTCGTCGAGTGCAGCCGCACCGTCGGGAATCGCCGACGACTTCACCACGCGGAGGATTCCGTCTGCACCGATGCCGAAGTGACGATCGCAGAGCACGGCGACCTGCTCGACGGTGAGGTCGAGCTCACCGTCCGGGTCAGCGATGATGATGAAATCGTTGCCCGTGCCGTGCCCCTTGGTGAATGCGACCATGGGTCCAGTCTAGAGATCGTCGCGGACTTCTCCGTCCCGCGCGAGCCGGTACCGACCGCAGAGAAAGTTCCGGTTTCGCGCCACCTCGATCAGCTCGAGGTCGAGTCTGCGCGGCAACAACGGGGCGCCCGAGCCGAGTGTGACGGGTGCGTACTGCACCCACACCTCATCGAGCAGGCCGGCGTCGGCGAACTGCCCCGCCAGGTCTCCGCCGCCCACGACCCAGAGGTCCTTCCCACCCGCCGCCTGCGCCATCTCCGCGTGCACCGTGCGGATGTCGGCCTGCGTCAGTCGGACATCGCCACCCTTCGGGAGGTCGAGTCGACGGTGGGTGAACACCCACGTGGGCTGGCTGTACCCCCAGCGGCCCTCTTCATGGCGCATCACCCACTCGTAGGTGGAGGACCCCATCGCCAGGGCGCCGATGTTCCGCTCGAAACCCGTGTACGCCATCGGTCCGTCTTGGTCGATGTCCTGTGTGAGCAACCAGTCCAATGAGTGCTCCTCGGTGGCGATGAACCCGTCGAGGCTGGAGGCCGTGTAGAAGTGCGTCGTCATCCGGCCAGCTTCGCAGCACCCTCCGACATCGAGATCAGGCGTGGAGAAGCGTCACGGCCCGCACCGGAGCCTCCCACCACTCCAGGTCGGGATACCGCTTGAACCAGGACACCTGGCGTCGCGCATAGCGTCTCGTGAGCGCCTGGGTCTGTGCGATCGCCTCACGCTCCGTGAGGCCGCCGTCGAGCTGGGCCAGGGCCTGCGCGTACCCGATCGCGCGAGGAGCCGTTCCTCCACGCTCGAGCCCGTGCGCACGAAGATCCTCGACTTCGGCGAGGAGGCCGCCCTTCCACATGCGCTCGACTCTGGAGTCCAGCCGCTCCACGAGAGAGGGGCGGTCCACATGCAGACCGATGAGACGAGTATGCGGATGCCACAGGACAGGCTTCTCCGGAAGCGAGGCACCGTGCGTCTCGCTCCCCTGCTCGAGAACCTCGAGCGCACGGATGATGCGGCGCGGATTCTGTGGATCGACGCGAGTAGCCGCTTGCGGGTCGAGAGTTCGCAGACGTTCGAGCAGATGCGCGGCCCCTCGGGTCTCGAGCTCTTGTTCGAGACGATCCCGCAGTTCCGGGTCGCGCGGAGGGAATCGGAAGTCGTAGACGACACTCGATACATAGAGACCGGATCCTCCGACGAGGATCGCGTCTCCTCCCCCGCGGTGGATCTCTTCGATCGCCTCACGAGCTCTCGGCTGGTACCACGCGACAGCCGCATCTTCGTCGACGTCGAGTACGTCGAAGAGGTGGTGCGGGATGCCCCGGCGTTCCGTCATCGAGACCTTCGCGGTGCCGACGTCCATCCCGCGATAGAGCTGCATGGCATCGGCGTTCACGACCTCGGCGGGGTTTCCCTCCGCACGCAGCGTCTCGGCCAGCTCGATCGCGAGATCGCTCTTACCGGTGCCGGTCGCCCCGACGATCGCCCAGAGACGTGGCGCTGGCACGTTCCGTCCGGTCACACGCCCACGCGCAGCGTGGGCAGACCGAGCGACACGGCCTTCGGCGCACCGTCGCCGACAGAGGCGGGGACTGCGCACGATTCCGACTGCGATCGATCCCACGCGTCGCCGCCGCGGGTCCGACGGATCTTCAGGGGCGCGCCCGTCGGATCGTCGGCGAGCAGATGGAACGGGGCGCCGTGTGTCACGGTGACGGTGACCACGTCTCCGGGGCGAGGCAGCTCGGACCCCGGGGTCACCTCGAAGTGCACCAACCTATTGTCTTCGGCGCGTCCCGTGAGGCGGTGTGTCTCGGTATCCTTCTTGCCTTCGCCGGTCGAGACCAGCACGTCGATCTCACGGCCGACCTGCTTCTGGTTCTCCTCCAGCGAGATACGTTCCTGCAGAGCGATCAGGCGGTTGTAGCGGGCCTGCACGATCTCCTTGGGGACCTGATCCTCCATCGTCGCCGCGGGTGTGCCCTCGCGGATCGAGTACTGGAAGGTGAACGCGCTGGAGAAACGCGCCTGCTCGACCACCCGCATCGTGTCCTCGAAGTCGTCCTCGGTCTCACCGGGGAACCCGACGATGATGTCCGTGGTGATGGCGGCATTCGGGATGCGGGCACGAACCCGCTCGAGGATCCCGAGGAAACGCTCACTCCGGTAGGAGCGGCGCATCGCCTTGAGGATGCGGTCGCTCCCCGACTGGAGCGGCATGTGCAACTGCGGCATCACGTTCGGCGTCTCTGCCATGGCGTCGATCACGTCATCGGTGAACGCCGCGGGGTGGGGGCTCGTGAACCGGATCCGTTCCAGCCCCTCGATGTCGCCGGCCGCGCGCAGGAGCTTGCCGAAGGCCTGACGGTCACCGAACTCGACCCCGTAGGAGTTGACGTTCTGGCCGAGAAGCGTGACCTCGATCGCGCCGTCTTCGACCAGGAGACGAATCTCGTTCAGGATGTCGCCGGGGCGACGATCCTTCTCTTTGCCGCGCAGGCTCGGAACGATGCAGAAGGTGCAGGTGTTGTTGCAGCCGACCGAGATCGAGACCCAGCCGCTGTGCGCCGAGTCACGCTTGGTCGGCAGCGTCGAGGGGAAGACCTCGAGCGACTCGAGGATCTCGAGCTCGGCATCGCCGTTGTGTCGCGCGCGCTCGAGCAGACCCGGCAATGAGCCCATGTTATGCGTGCCGAACACCACGTCGACCCAGGGCGCCTTGTCGAGCACGGCCTGCTTGTCCATCTGCGCCAGGCAGCCGCCGACGGCGATCTGCATGCCTTCCTTGCGACGCTTGACGGAAGCGAGGTGCCCGAGGGTGCCGTACAGCTTGCCTGCCGCGTTGTCGCGGACGGCACAGGTGTTGATGATCACCACGTCGGCCTCGTCACCATCGACGGCTCTCACATAACCGGCGCTCTCCAACGAGCCCGAAAGCCGCTCGGAGTCGTGCACGTTCATCTGGCACCCGAAGGTGCGCACTTCATACGATCGCTGTCGTCCGTCGTCGTCGACGGCTGCCGACGACGCGCCGATGATCGTCGGTTCGCTGCGCGGGATAGTCATGATCCCCCATTGTACGAGCCGTCGCTGAGCTGTCGCGGCGTCCCGGCATCAGTCCGAGTCGACGAATCGGACCCCGGACGTGGAACCTCCGAAGGAGTTCTCCCGCAGCGCAGCCTTCGCAGCTTTCATCGCCACGGCTCCGTTGTAGCCGCGTCGTGAGAGCTGGCCCACCAACCGCCGCAGAGCCGTGTCGTGATCGAGCCGGCTCATCGACCGCACCTTGCCGCGAGCGAACTCGAGCGCGCGATCGTCATCGTCGTCCGGCAACTCATCGAGAGCACCGTCGATCACATCGCGCGGAATGCCGCGCTGCGCGAGTGCGCGAGACATCGCGACCCGTCCCTGTCCCTTCCGCTCGACGCCCGATGTCACCAGCACGGCGGCGAGGGCGGCGTCGTCGAGATAGCCGCGACGGGAGAAGTCATCGATCACCTCGTCGACGACCGCACCGTCGAGGCCGACGCCTCGCAGGACCTGTCGGGCCTCCGAGATGGACAGCGATCGCGCCCGCAGCTTACGGACGAGAGACTCCTCCGCGGCCACACGCACCTCGTCCGGCGATGCCTTCTCGTCGGCGCCGGCATCGTCGCTCTTTCCGCCGCCGAGTGCGCGAAGGTGAGGAGCGGACTTCGTCGGGCGCGTCGACGCTGTGGCGGAACTGCCCCTGATCCCCCGCGCGGGATGACGATCGCTGGGAGTACCCGCGTCGGACGCGTCGATGTGCGACGCACTGTCCGGAGGGGCATCCCAGGTCGTGCGCCAGAGCGCCGCGTCGCTGGCGCGGGGATCGTCGGTCGACTGGTCGTCGCCTTCCGCCAGGCGAGGCGGCGGCGTATGCGTTTGCTTCTTCGACCCACCGCCGAAGAGGGGGATGATGGGGGCGATCCGGTCGGGATCGCCCCCACGCGTGTCGTTCATCAGGCCGGACGACGCTCAGCGAGCTCGTCTGCAGCTGCCGGCACCGAAGCGGGGCCGCCGATACCGAGCTTCTGCTTGATCTGCGTCTCGATCGCCAGCGCGATATCGGGGTTGTTCAACAGGAAGGTGCGCGCGTTCTCTTTGCCCTGGCCCAGCTGGTCGCCGTCGTAGGTGTACCACGAGCCCGACTTCTTCACGATGGCGTGCTCGACGCCGAAGTCGATCAGGCTGCCCTCACGGGAGATGCCGACGCCGTAGAGGATGTCGAACTCGGCCTGCTTGAACGGCGGCGCCATCTTGTTCTTGACCACCTTGACCCTGGTGCGGTTTCCGACGGCGTCGGTTCCGTCCTTGAGGGTCTCGATACGACGGATGTCCATGCGGACCGAGGCGTAGAACTTCAGCGCCTTACCACCGGCGGTCGTCTCGGGCGAGCCGAAGAAGACGCCGATCTTCTCGCGAAGCTGGTTGATGAAGATCATCGTCGTGTTGGTCTGGTTCAGGCCACCGGTGAGCTTACGCAGCGCCTGCGACATGAGTCGCGCCTGCAGACCGACGTGCGAGTCGCCCATCTCGCCCTCGATCTCGGCGCGGGGCACGAGCGCCGCCACGGAGTCGATGACGATGAGGTCGATGGCTCCCGAGCGCACGAGCATGTCGGCGATCTCGAGGGCCTGCTCACCGGTGTCAGGCTGCGACACCAGGAGCGCGTCGATGTCGACGCCGAGCTTCGCGGCGTAGTCGGGGTCGAGCGCGTGTTCGGCGTCGATGAACGCGGCGATTCCGCCTGCGCGCTGAGCGTTCGCGATCGCATGCAGGGTGAGGGTCGTCTTACCCGAGGACTCCGGTCCGTAGATCTCGACGATTCGACCACGCGGGAGGCCTCCGACGCCGAGAGCGACGTCGAGGGCGATGGAGCCGGTGGGGATGACCGCCACGGGGGCGCGCTCATCGCTGCCCAGCCGCATGACCGAGCCCTTTCCGAACTGGCGATCGATCTGGGCGAGGGCGGTCTCGAGGGACTTCTCGCGGTCGGCGGGTGATGGCATGATGTGCTCCTTCTGCGCGCGTGATGCCGCCTGTAGGCTGTCGCGGCTCTCCCGGCTGGGAGAAACTCTCCGACAAGGCGTAATGGCTCTTCGGCTTGTTTTCCACCGTAGGAGAGGCCACCGACATCGACGCGGAGAGCTCACATACCGTGCAGAACAGATTCCCTGAACCACTTGTGCAGAAGACTACGCCCGCTTCGAACAGATCTTCGACGACACGCCGTGAATCTCAGGTCGTTTCCCGTAGGCATCGGAGATCGACGAACGACTCAGCGTCCGCGCGGCTCCTGCCGACCGACGCCGTGTCGCCTGTTCTCCGGAACGTCCATCTCGACGCACAACGCCAACCAGATGTCGCGTGGTGGGGTTCCCTCGGCCAGCGCCTCGAGCGCGGTTCGACCGCCGACAGCGCTGAGCGTCAGGTCGTTCACCAGAGAGGACGCGCGCGCCTGAAACTCGGTCTCGACGGCGCGAAGGAACTCACTACGACGCATGGCTTCCCCGACCGGGGATCAGTGCAGCGAAAGCTGAGGTTCGATCGACGCGACGAGGTCGTCGGGAACGACGTCCGGGAAGACCTGGATGCCCTCGAGCACCGAGATGCGGTCTCCGACCTCGCGCATGATCGTCGAAATGGGAACGTCGAGCGCGTCGGCGACGGAAGCGAGGATCTCGCTCGACGCCTCCTTCTGCCCACGCTCGACCTCGCTGAGGTAGCCGAGCGCAACCGACGCCTTGCTTGCGACCTGCCGGAGCGTGCGCCCCTTCTGCAGGCGGAAGTCCCTCAGCACATCGCCGATTTCCTGTCGTACAAGAATCATCGGAACCTCCTCCCCATGTGATCGTTCGAGGTCTCCCCCGATGAGACAGCCAGTCTAGTACCCCTGGCATGCACAGAATCTACCCCTGCACTCTGTGGTTTAAGTGTGAGCACATCAGAGATAACCACCCCGGCGGTCCTGCTATTCCGCCAGCATCGCGCACAGTTCTTCGAGCGCTGCCGCGACCGTCTGCGCGCGGATCGAGTCGCGATCTCCGAGGAAACGGAAGGCCGTCGTCCTCATCGCCGCCGGCGTCGCCACGCCGATGTGCACCGTGCCGACCGGTTGCCCGTCGGGGGAATCCGGACCGGCGATTCCCGTCGTCGACACCCCGACATCGGCCGGCGAGCCACCGACGCTCACGACACTCCTCACTCCGTCTGCCATCTGCAGCGCGACCTGCGGATGCACCGGCCCGTGCACGGCGAGAAGGTCCGCGTCGACGCCCAACACCGACGCCTTCACCGGCGTCGCGTACGCCACCACCCCGCCGAGCAGCACCGTGGACGCGCCGGGAACCGAGACCAGGTCGGCGCACAGGGCGCCGCCGCTCAGCGACTCCGCGACTCCGAGCGTCCATCCCCGTCGACCCAGCGCCGCAAGGACGGCAGCAGCCGCGTCGCTCACGACTTCCGGCGCGAGCCGCGGACCTGCGCCACGATGTAGTCGATACCGCTCGCGACCGTGAGCACCAGGACGATGAGCATGAGGATGAAGGTGATCAACGTCCATGCGTCGAGACCGACGAAATAGTGCAGCGGAAGCAACGCCCAGCCGAGCGCCACACCTTGGAACGCCGTCTTGATCTTGCCCATCCAGGCCGCAGCGACGACATGCTCGCTGGCGACCATGAGCCGGTGGATTGTGATCCCCCACTCGCGCACGAGGATGAGGGCGACGATCCACCAGCCGACCTCGCCGAGGATGGCGAGTCCGATGAACCCGGCCCCCGTGAGCATCTTGTCGGCGATGGGATCCCAGAGCTTGCCGAAATCGCTGACGATGTCGTACTTGCGCGCGAGGTAGCCGTCGACCCAGTCCGTGGAGATCCCCACGATGAAGATGACCGCGGCCGCCCACCGGAGGCCGGGCTCGGCGAGGCCGTAGGTTCCGCCCAGCAGCAACAGGACGAAGAAGACGACCGCCAGCGGGATGCGCGCGACGGTGATGGCGTTGGGCAGCTGCCGCGGGATGGCCATCAGTCGCGTCCCGTCAGGCCCCAGGCGTCTTCGTCGCCCTCGGCCTCCACCTCGGGAAGCCCCTCATACTGGGCAGCGACCGGATCGTGCGTCTGGGGCAGGGGTGGCACCGGCGGAGCGACAGGGGCGGCGGAAGCGGGCGGCGACGTCGGAACGTCGTCACCGCGCAGCTTCGCCATCACCTGTGGGAGCTGCTCGGCCGTGGCCAGCACGTCGCGCGCCTTGGAGCCCTCGGACGGGCCGACGATCTCACGTGACTCCAGCAGGTCCATGAGGCGACCGGCCTTCGCGAAGCCGACCCGCAGCTTGCGCTGGAGCATCGAGGTCGATCCGAACTGCGACGAGACGATGAGCTCGGCAGCCGCGAGCAGCAGTTCCAGGTCGTCGCCGATGTCTTCGTCGACTTCCTTCTTCTTGGTCGGCTCCATCGCCTCCTGCACGTCGGGACGATAGTCCGGACGAGCCTGGCGGGTGACGTGCTTGACGACCGCGTCGATCTCCTTCTCGTCGACCCACGCGCCCTGCAGACGGAACGGCTTCGACGAGCCCATCGGCGAGAACAGCGCGTCACCCTGACCGATGAGCTTGTCCGCCCCGGGGCTATCGAGGATGACGCGGCTGTCGGTGACACTGGTGACGGCGAAGGCCAGTCGAGACGGGACGTTCGCCTTGATGAGTCCGGTGACGACGTCGACGCTCGGCCGCTGGGTCGCGAGGACGAGGTGGATGCCGGAGGCTCGCGCGAGCTGCGTGATGCGCACGATCGAGTCCTCCACGTCGCGAGGGGCGACCATCATGAGGTCGGCGAGCTCGTCGACCACGACCAGGAGGTACGGGTACGGCTTCAGAACGCGCTCGCTGCCCACCGGCAGCTCGACCTCCCCGGCGCGCACGGCACGGTTGAAGTCGTCGATATGACGGAAGCCGAAAGACGCGAGGTCGTCGTACCTCATGTCCATCTCCTTCACGACCCACTGCAGCGCTTCGGCCGCCTTCTTGGGGTTCGTGATGATGGGCGTGATCAGGTGCGGGACACCGGCGTAGCTGGTGAGCTCCACGCGCTTCGGGTCGATGAGGACCATGCGCACATCGGCGGGCCGCGCCCGCATCAGCAGGCTGGTGATCATGGAGTTCACGAAGCTCGACTTACCGGAGCCGGTGGAACCTGCCACCAGGAGATGCGGCATCTTCGCGAGGTTCGCGATGACGATGTTGCCGCCGACGTCCTTGCCCACGCCGATCGTCATCGGATGCGTGCTCTTCTGCGCGGCGGGCGAACGCAGCACGTCGCCGAGTGCGACCATCTCCTTGTCGGCGTTGGGAATCTCGATGCCGATCGCGCTCTTGCCCGGGATCGGCGAGAGGATGCGGACGTCGTTCGAGGCGACCGCGTAGGCGAAGTTGTTGCTCAGCTGCAGGATCTTCTCGACCTTGACGCCGTGGCCGACCTCGACCTCGTACTGGGTGACCGTCGGGCCGCGCGAGAAGCCGGTGACCTTCGCATCCACCTTGAACTGAGACAGCACACTGGTGATCTGCTCGATCACCTTGTCGGTGGCCTCGGAGCGCATCACCGGAGGCGGCCCTTCGACCAGAAGACCGGGAGAGGGCAGGATGTACGGCGTCACGGGCGCCTGCGGCCCGCGGTCGCCTGGCCCCTCGGTGCCGAAGCCGTCGAGGCCGGGAAGCTCCGGCACCTCTCCGGTGTCGGAGGAGTCGTCGAGCAGTGCCGTGGTCTGCTGCTCCGCGAGCGAATCGGCGACGGACCTCACGTCGGACAGCACCTCGGTGGCGGCGTCGTACGGGTTCTCGACGACGACGGCCTGATCGTAGGCGGGAGTCGGGTCGGAGGTCGTGAGCAGTGCGGTGATGTCGTCGGAGCCGAGCGTGCCTTCGTCGGGGTCCTCTTCACGGCCGGTCTTGTTGCGCCGCCACCACGGCAGCACGTCGGGATCGTCGACCTTGTCGGTGTCGTCGATCGCCGCGGAGTCTTTGGTCGACTTCTCCGGACGCTCGGCGTCGAACATCCAGGCGTAGAGATCGCCGAGACGGGCGCCGATGCGGTTCGGCGGAGTCTTGGTGAGGATGAGGATGCTGAGCGCCGCCAGCAGCGACAGCACGATGTACGCGGGGATGTCGGTGAGGTAGCTGAGCGGCTGGCCGAGCATCCATCCGAAGAGTCCGCCGGACTCGCTCAGTGCGAGCATGCCCTCCTTGGGCTGAGGGCCGTCGCCCGCGACGTGGCAGAAGCCGGCGAGCGTCAGGACGAACAATCCGAAACCGATTCCGATGCGGCCGTTGTCGTGAACCGACGAGGGGTGGCGGAACAGCCATCCGGCGAGCAGGAGCAGCAGAACGGGCATCACGAATGCGACGCGCCCGATCAGCCCTCCGACCGAATACGCGCTGATGTTCGCAGCGACCTCGTTGCCGATGAAGAACCACTCGTTGACCGCACCGAGCACGGCGAGGAGCACGAGGAGGAAGGGAAAACCGTCGCGACGATCGTCTTTCTCGAGAGTCTCGGGGCCGAACGCGCGGAAGAGTCCGCCGACGCCGTGCGCCAGCCCGACCCAGGCCCGGACGGCGACCGGCGGCTTGTCTGCCTCGTCGATGTACTTCTTGGGAGCGGGCTGCGCCTTGCGAGCGGGCTGGGCCTTGGGAGCCGTCTGCCGCTTGGGGCGCGACGGTGCGCTGGTCGACGCGCTCTCTGTCTTCGTGGTACTCCTGGCCATGCTCTCACGTTACGTCCAACAGCCGACATCTCCGCGTAATGACGCGGCTTTCCATGGATCCGAGGGGCGCGATCACGCCGTGCCGCGAGCCATCGTGTCGTGGGTCGCGCCCTGACTCACCACGGCAAAACCCTCGGCTCGATACAGGTTGCGCGCGAAGTTGTCCCGTTCCACGCTCAGGCTGATCCGGGCATGCCCCTGCGAGCCCGCCAGGTGCACGACGCCGCGCAGCAGCGCCCGCCCGACGCCTCGGGCACGCCAGAGCGGGTGCACACCGATGATCAGCTCCGGGACCGCGACGCCGATGAAACCGAACCCGGGATCGTTCTGCGGGAGCACCCGGTACCAGGCCGCACCCACCGGGGTGCCGTCGTCGCCGGCCGCGACCAGTCCGTCGTCCGCCATGCGCTTCCAGCCCGCGAGGTAACGCCGATGGTCGGGCGACGTCAGCACCTCATGACGGGGACGCACTCCCCCGGCGCGCCAATTGGCGGCCTCGACGAGCATGTCGCCGAGGAACATCGCATCCGTCTGCGCCGCCCTGCGAAGGGAGAAGCCCCTGTACATGACGCGAGCATAGGACGTCGGTGTTACATCGGGATGACGCTCACCCGTGAGTGCGAGACGACTCGCCTGTCGTCATGCCTCGATGACGAGCGGCACGATCATCGGACGGCGACGGAGCCGCTGGTTCACCCAGCGACCGATCGTGCGTCGCACGACCTGCGACAGTGCGTGGGTGTCGCGGACGCCGTTGCCCGACGCCTCCTTGAGCGCAGCGACGATCTTCGGCGTGACGTCGTCGAACACCGAGTCGTCCTCGGCGACACCGCGCGCGTGGATCTCGGGACCGGAGATGATGCGTCCGGTGCCGGCGTCCACGACCACGATCACGGAGATGAAGCCTTCCTCGCCGAGGATGCGGCGATCCTTGAGGTCGGCATCGGTGATCTCTCCGACGGTGGAGCCGTCGACGTAAACGAATCCGAGGTCGAGCTGCCCGGTGACCTTCGCGACGCCGTCCTTGAGGTCGATCACGGTGCCGTTCGAGGCGATGATCGTGTTCTCCTCGGAGATACCGGTGTCCTGCGCGAGCTTGGCATTAGCGATCAGGTGCCGATACTCGCCGTGCACGGGGAGGACGTTCTTCGGCCTCAGGATGTTGTAGCAGTAGATCAGCTCACCGGCGGCGGCGTGCCCGGAGACGTGCACCTTCGCATTCGCCTTGTGCACGACGTTCGCGCCGAGCTTGGTCAGTCCGTCGATGACGCGGTACACGGCGTTCTCGTTGCCGGGGATGAGGCTGGAGGCGAGGATGACGGTGTCACCCTCGCTGATCTCGATCGCGTGGTCCATGTTCGCCATGCGGCTGAGCACGGCCATCGGCTCACCCTGGGAGCCCGTCGACATGTAGACGATCTGCTCGTCCGGCAGGTCGCGCGCCTTCTTGAAGTCGATCAGCACCCCGTCCGGCACCTTGAGGTAGCCGAGCTGCTCGGCGATGGTCATGTTGCGGACCATGCTGCGGCCGAGGAACGCGACACGGCGGCCGTTGGCGTGCGCGGCGTCGATCACCTGCTGCACGCGGTGGACGTGGCTGGAGAAGCTCGCGACGATGACGCGACGGGGCGCCTTCGCGATCACCTGGTCGAGCACGGGACCGATGGAGCGCTCCGTCGGGGTGAAGCCGGGGACGTCGGCGTTCGTCGAGTCGACGAGGAACAGGTCCACGCCCTCTTCACCGAGGCGGGCGAACGCACGCAGGTCGGTGATCCGACCGTCCAGCGGCAGCTGGTCCATCTTGAAGTCACCGGTGGCGAGCACCATGCCTGCGGGTGTGCGGATGGCGACGGCCAGTGCATCGGGGATCGAGTGGTTGACGGCGACGAACTCGAGGTCGAACGGACCGACCCGCTCCTGCTGCCCCTCTTTCACCGTGAGCGTGAAGGCCTTGATCCGATGCTCTTTGAGCTTCGCCTCGACCAATGCGAGGGTGAGGCCCGAGCCGATCAGGGGGATGTCGCTCTTGAGCCGGAGCAGATACGGAACCGCGCCGATGTGGTCTTCATGACCGTGCGTGAGCACCACGCCGACGATGTCGTCGAGCCGGTCGCGGATGGGCTCGAAGTCGGGAAGGATCAGATCGACACCGGGCTGGTGCTCCTCGGGGAAGAGCACACCGCAGTCGACGATCAGGATCTTCCCGTCGTACTCGAACATGGTCATGTTACGACCGATCTCGCCGAGTCCGCCGATCGGAATGACCCGCAGCGTCCCTTCGTCGAGAGCGGTCGGTTCTACCAGGGGAATGGACATGCTGTCTCCTCAGTCGGACACTCCGCGCGTCCGTTCGTTCATGGCGACGCGACTCAGCGCGTCGTGCCGTGCACCTTCGGCAGGGCACCACCCGCAGCCGCGTTGCGGTCGGGTCGGAAGTTCGAGAAATCGGCTCCGGGAACGTTCTGCACGAGGTCGAGCTCATCCTCGATGAGCGCAGCCTCCCATTCCTCGGGACCGACCAGGGGAAGGCGAACGCGCGGGCTCGAGATGCGACCGAGTCCGTGCAGGATGTACTTGGCCGCAACGGTTCCGGGAACATGCGTCATCACCGCGCGGACGAGCGGTTCGAGGCGCTGGTGCTCGGCGGTCGCCGTGGCGAGGTCGCCGGCGTTCACCGCGTCGATTATCGTGCGGTACGGCGCCGCTGCGACGTTCGCCGTCACGCCGATGAGACCGGTCGCGCCGATCGCGAGGTGCGGCAGCACGTTCGCGTCATCGCCGGAGAAGTACATCAGATCGGTCTGGTTCAGCACGCGGCTCACCTCGGAGAAGTCGCCCTTGGCGTCTTTCACGGCGAGGATATTCGGGTGCTTCGCGAGACGCAGGATCGTCTCGTACTTGATCGGCACACCCGTGCGCCCGGGGATGTCATAGAGGATCACGGGGAGATCGGTCGCGTCTGCGACCAGACGGAAGTGCGTGAGGATGCCGGCCTGCGTCGGCTTGTTGTAGTACGGCGTGACGATCATGATGCCGTCGGCGCCGGCCTTCTCGCTGGCTTTGTAGAGCTCGATCGCGTGGGCGGTCTCGTTCGAGCCGCCGCCGGTGATGATCTTGGCGCGGCCTGCGGAGACGGACTTGCCGACCTCGACGAGCTTGAGCTTCTCGGGGTCCGTCAGGGTCGAGGTCTCACCTGTCGTTCCCGTCACGACGATGCCGTCCGCTCCCGCGGTGATCACGTCATCGATGTGCTTCTCGACGGCGGGCCAGTCGACTTCGCCGTCGGCCGTCATCGGAGTGACGAGCGCGACGAGAACCTGTCCGAATGGGTTGCCCGAGTGCGTCATAGACCCAGCGTATCGGTTCGGCTGCCGCTCATGCGGACGCGGTGACGCGCATGACGTCTCCGTTCTACGCTCGAAGCATGACATGGGTCACACGAGGCACCGAGACGAAGTACGAGAACGCGTGGATCCGTGTGCGGGAGGACCGGGTCACGGGACCAGCGGGCGCGGACGGCATCTATGGTGTCGTCACCATGCAGCACCCGGCGGTCTTCATCGTCGCCGTGGACGAGGAAGACCGCGTGTGTCTCGTCACGATCGACCGCTACACCGTGGGGACGACCATCGAGGTCCCCGCGGGCGGCAGCGACGGGGAAGACCCCCTGCTCGCGGCGAGACGCGAGCTCAGGGAGGAGACCGGATTCGAAGCCGGTGAGTGGACGGCCCTGGGCACCATGCACGCTCTGAACGGGATCGCCGAGGCGACCGAACACGTCTTCCTCGCACGCGCTCTGCGCCCGGTCGCAGAGGACGACGCCGAGAACGGGAGCGACGCCGCCGAGAGCCAGGCCGAAGAAGGCATCCAGGCCGTCTCGTGGGTACCGTTCGCGCACGTGCTGCGCATGATCGCCGACGGCGACATCACCGACGGAGAGACCATCGCGGCGATCGCCAAGGCGGGGATCCTGCTCGGCAGGTTCCACTGACCGCTGCCGATCAGATGACCGCTGCCGGTCAGACGCGGCCTCGGCGCGCCACGCGGGAGGTGAGCGTGCTCGGGAGGAGGCGTGTCAGCGCCACGATCACCTTGTACCGGAGCGACGGCACCGAGACCGACCTGCCACGGGCGGCATCGCGCAGGCCGACGCGCACGACGTCCCGCGCGTTCAACCACATGATGCCGGGAACGCCCTCCTGGCCCACCGCGAGCCCCATGCGTTCGTGGAAGGACGTGTGCGTGAACCCGGGGCACAGCGCCGTGACAGAGACGCCGTCGCGCGTGTACTCGGCATTCGCCCAGCGGCTGAATCCGATGAGCCAGGCCTTGCAGGCGGAGTACGTCGACCGGGAGATGACGCCGGCCACGGAAGCCACATTGATGATGCGACCGCCACGACCACGCATGGACTGCAGTGCCGCGTGCATGAGCCGCATCGACGCCTCCACATGTACACGGAGATGACGCACCTCATCGTCGATGTCGTTGTCGGCGAACTGCAGCGGAAGACCGAACCCGGCGTTGTTCACCAAGAGGTCGATGGGGTCCGCCGTGTCGCGCAGGCGCGCGGCGACCTTCTCGACGCCGGCCTCATCCGCCAGGTCGGCGGGGATGATCTCGACCGCGACCCCGTATTCGCTCCGCAGTTCGGCGCCCAGCGTCTCCAGCGCGTCCTCTGATCTCGCCACCAGGACGAGGTCGGCACGTCGCCGCGCGAGCTGACGCGCGAACTCGGCGCCCAGTCCGGCGCTGGCTCCGGTGATCAGTGCGGTGGGCATCAGCGCTCGTATCCCAGGAAGCGGTACCGCACTCCCGTGCGCGACGTGAGCCACTCCCCCTCGTCGATGAGGCGCCACCCGGTCTTCGCCGGTGCGTAGGCATCGCCGGCGACGTCGAGATCGAGCTCGGTGACCTCCAGCCGATCGGCGTCGCCGATCACCTGTCGGAAGATCTCCGCCCCACCGATGATCCAGACCCTGTCGAGTCCGCGAACGGCCTCGGCGACGGTGGATGCACGCCGCGCGCCCTCTTCGGACCAGTCCTGCTGCCGGGTCACCACGATGTTGTCCCGTCCGGCGAGCGGGCGGAATCGCTCGGGCAGCGAGTCCCAGGTCTTGCGCCCCATCACCACGGGAGCGCCGAGGGTGACCTCCTTGAAGTGCGCCAGGTCTTCGGGCACGTGCCAGGGCATGCCACCCTCGGCACCGATGACCCCTCCGTGCGCCTCGGCCCAGATCAACCCGACCCAGGTCATACCGCCACCGCCGCCCTGATCGGCGCGTGGTGCTGATAGTCCTCCACGAGGAAGTCCTCATAGCGGTAGTCGAGAATCGATTCGGGCTTCCGCGCGAAACGCAGCCTCGGGTAGGGGTAGGGCTCACGGCTGAGCTGCTCCCGCACCTGATCGACGTGATTGTCGTAGACGTGGCAGTCTCCGCCCGTCCAGACGAAGTCTCCGGGCTCGAGGCCCACCTGCTGGGCGATCATCATGGTCAGCAAGGCGTAGGAGGCGATGTTGAACGGCACACCGAGGAACATGTCGGCGCTGCGCTGATACAGCTGACACGAGAGCTTGCCGTCGGCGACGTAGAACTGGAACAGCGCGTGACAGGGCGCGAGCGCCATGTCCGGGATGTCGGCCGGGTTCCAGGCAGACACGATGAGCCGACGGGAGTCGGGCGAGCGTCGGATCTGCTCGATCACGTCGGAGAGCTGGTCGATGCTCCCACCGTCCGGCGTCGGCCACGAACGCCACTGCACCCCGTAGACCGGGCCGAGGTCGCCGGATTCATCGGCCCACTCGTCCCAGATCGTGACCCCGTTCTCGCGGAGCCACCCGACGTTGGAATCACCCTGCAGGAACCAGAGGAGCTCGTACGCGATGGATTTGAAGTGCACGCGCTTGGTGGTGATGAGGGGGAAGCCCTTCGACAGATCGAAGCGGATCTGACGCCCGAAGACGCTCGTCGTCCCCGTCCCGGTGCGATCGGACTTATGCGTGCCGGTCTCCAGGACGTCGCGGAGCAGGTCTTCATAAGGAGTCGGGACGGCTGCGCTCATGACAGCCACGATACCGTCACGCTCGCCTCCTCGGGCGGAACCGCTTCCGCGCGTGGGCCCTCCGTCATCGTCGGAAACATCGACCCGATCCCGCTTCGACACGACATATCCTCGACCCATGTCGCCCGCGCTCGCCCTCGGTATCGCCGCAGCACTCCTCGTGCTCGCGACGGGCATCGGCGTCGTGCTGCGCCGGCGAGACGGACGACGGCGGGACGGCGGTGCTCTCCGCTTCGATCCGGCGGACGCGGTCACCTCGGAGCTCGGGTCCCGCGCGACTCTCGTGCAGTTCAGCACCGAGATGTGCGCGCGGTGCCCACAGGTGAGACGTCTGCTCGGTTCGTATGCCGACGACCACGACGGTCTCGCCCATGTGGAGGTCGATCTGACGCACCGGCCCGATCTCTCCGCGCGCTACAAGGTGCTCCAGACGCCCACGACCTTCGTGGTCGACGGTGCCGGTGCCGTCCGCGCCAGATTCCACGGAGTGCCGACCAGGCACGCCCTCACCGAAGCCCTCACCGCCGTCTGAGCCGGAAGACCGGAGCGCCCCATGAGCACCCCCGCAGGCATCGACCCCCGAGGCCCCCGCTTCGCCGCCGCCATCACCGCGGTCCTGCTGCTGGTGGCGACGTTCCTGGCCCTGATCGGGATCTCGACTCTCCGGACCGGAATCGCCTCGTTCGGTTGGTTCGCCTACCAGCCCCTCGCCGATGCCACATTCGTTCCGTCCGGGTGGGCGATCTCCTCGGCCCCGCTCCTGCAGCGCGCTCTCGACCCGGGGTTCCTCCTCACGGTCGTCATCGCTCTCCTGTTCCTCTGGGGATTGGTCTCTCCGCAGACGGCCCCCTGGGCCACGCTGTTCCGCTCAGCGATCCGTCCACGCCTCGCCGCTCCGACGGAGCTCGAAGACCCGCGGCCGCCCCGGTTCTCGCAGGGCGTCGGGCTCTTCGTCGTGGGTGTCGGCCTCGTCCTGCACCTCCTGGGTGTTCCGTGGGCGCTGCCGATCGCGACGTCCGCGGCATTCATCGCCGCATTCCTCAACGCCGCCTTCGCCTTCTGCCTGGGCTGCCAGCTCTACCTCCTGCTGCAGCGCGCGGGCGTCGTCGGTCGCGAAGCCACCCCCGCCTGACCGCGGTTCCGCGTCGGCAGGACGCTCGCTAGGCTGACCACGAGTCGACGCTGCGCCCGCAGCTCGAGAACCGGAGGAATCATGCCCGTCACCAGCGAAGCCGCCAGCACGTGGACCGGATCGCTCATGGAGGGATCCGGCACCGTCGCGTTCTCGTCGTCGAACCTCGGCACCTTTCCGATCAACTGGAAGGCCCGCAGCGAAGGCAGCGACACGACGACCACCCCGGAAGAGCTCATCGCCGCCGCGCACGCCTCCTGCTTCAGCATGGCGCTCTCGCACGCGCTCGCCGAGAACGGCACCCCGCCGGAGCGCGTGAACACGACGGCCTCGGTCACCTTCAAGCCCGGCGTCGGCATCACCGGCAGCCACCTCAACGTCAACGCGACGGTCCCGAACCTGACGCCCGAGGCATTCCAGGAGATCGCGAACGGTGCAAAGACCGGTTGCCCGGTGTCGCAGGCGCTCGCCGGAATCGAGATCACCCTCGAGGCCACGCTCGCCTGAGTGCGTCGTCAGGGTCGGCGTGGCGCGAGACGGATGGCCTCGCGAATGCTGGCCCTGGCGTCCTTGCGGCGGCCCGCCGCATCCTGCACCACGCCCAACCGGTAGCGCGCCCGCCAGTCCTCGCCTGCCGCATCCGCTTCGGCCGCGTACCGCGCGATGAGCGGATCCGCGTCGGCGCGGGCGATCCTGCCGCTGGGGGTCAGTTCGGTCTCAACCGGCGGCATCCCGCCTTCCGCATCGAGAAGTCGCCCAAGGCGGTCGGCACCGAATCCGAACATCATCTCGCGGATGAGCGCCCATGCTCCGATCGGCGCCAGAACGAGGAGCGTGATCCCCATACCGATCGACACGGGTGTGCCGACCGAGATGAACATCACGGCGAGCCAGATCGCCACCGCGAGGTAGACCAGAAGCGCCGCGGCCATCAGCGCGACGCCGATGCGCGACATCACGACCGGATGCCGATGTCGATCATGTGCTCGAGACCCACGAACACACCGGTGGCCTGCACCGCGAACGGCACCGAGAGCCGGATGCCGGGGGCATAGGCGAGCGCCGAATCGATCGTGTCGTGCGTGAACGTGAGCGATTCGCCGGGACCGGAGAGGATGACCTCCTGTTTGGCGACGACACCGGGACGACGCAGCGAGTGGATCGGCACGCTGCCGACCTGCTGCCCGCGGGCGCGCTGGTCGGCGTGCGGTGCGCTGACCGGCCCCTGCTCGGCACGGGCGGCAGCGATCAGTTCCGCGGTGCGCACAGCGGTTCCACTCGGCGAGTCGATCTTGGTCTCACGATGGGCTTCGATGATCTCGGCCGAGCCGAAGAAGGGCGCAGCCGCGGCGGCCAGTGCCGAACCCAGAACGGATCCCAGCGAGAAGTTGGGGATGAACACCGCGCCGGTGCCCGCCGCCTCGACGAGAGGGCGCACCAGAGCGATGCGCTCAGCCGACCAGCCGGAGGTCGCGACCAGCACGTTGATGCCGCGCTCGACGGCGGCGCGGACGACGTCGATGCTGACCTGCGGCGTCGATGCGTCGACCACGAGGTCGGCGCCGTCGAGTTCGGACAGATCACTGGATGAGGTCAGCACCCGGCTCACCTCGAACCCCTCGAGCTCGTCGATCACCGCACCGATGATCGTTCCGAGCTTCCCGGTTCCGCCGACGAGTGCTACCTGCGTGGTCATGCGTCCAGTCTATTTCGCGGGTGACGCCGTCCGGCCCGGGGCGCGCGGGGCCGGATACACCATCTTGCGCCTGCGCAGGTGGCTCAGACCAGGAGCGCGTCGGGGATCCCGGTCCGCAGCTCCACCGGAAGGTGGCCGGTGTCGTTGTGCGTGAGCAGCGTCCACGGTCGCCCTTGCTTCTGCGCGATCACCGTCAGACCGCAGTGCGACTGGTTGAGGGTCATCCACCGCCACTCGGGGGCGGAGAGCACCTCCCGGACGAACCAAGAGATCACGAAGTTGTGGGTGATGAGCACCTCGTGCACATCGCCGGTCTTGCGCACCAGGAACTCGTTCACGGCATCCGACATCTGCGCCCGCCCCGCCTCGATCTCCGCCTCGGTGACGGATCCGAAGAACGGCTCGAACACCGAGGGAGTCTCCTCGGTCATCCCCGTGGGAACGCAATCGAAGAGCAGAGCGGTCGGCTCGGGGTCGACCGACGGAAGGCGCGCCGCGATCGCCCGCGCCGTCTCGTTCGCGCGCAGCAACGGTGAATGCCAGACGGCATCGAGAGGAAGCCCCGACAGACGGTCGGCGATCAGTTCCGCCTGACGCTGGCCTCTCGGAGAGAGGGGTCCGTCGGCGAGACCATGCTCGGCATCCTGATGTTCACCGTGTCTGACCAGATATATGTAGTGCGTCACAACTCGCTCGCTTCATCGCCAGCATCCGCCGGGCCTCCCTTCCACCCTATGTCACGGGTGAAGGGATACTCAGTTTCCCGCCCGGGTGAGCTCGGCGACCTGGCTGCGCGAAAGCGAGACGCCCGCTCCCTGCATGAGCTCATCGACGTGATCGCTGGCGAAGGCGTTGACGATCGGCGCGGCGACCGTGCGCTGGGCGAGCAACCAAGCCACGGACACCGCCGCGACCGGAGCGCTCACCTCGTCGGCGACCTGATCGAGAGCGCGCAGGATCTTGATGCCCCGGCGGTTGAGATGCCCTCGCAGCTGCTCGCCCCGCACGCCGCGCGAGGTGAGCGCCTTGCTGCGGTGGCGCCCGGAGAGAAAGCCGTGCTCGAGCGCGTGCGATGGCGTGACCGCGAGGTTCTGCGCACCCGCGACGAGCCGGAGATCACCCTCGAACGGCTGACGACGGACGAGGTTGTACGGCGCATCGATCACCTTGATGCGCGGGTAGCCGGCCGACGCAAGGATGCGCGCCTCGACGAGTCGCTCCGGCGCGAACCCGAACGCACCGAGCGCACCGATCTTTCCGGCCTCCATCAACCATTCGACGGTCGCCAACGTGTCTTCGAGGTTCGTGGTCGCATCGAGGGTGGCGTCGAGGTAGACGACATCGATGCGATCCACGTCGAGACGCGTCAGGGACCCCTCCACCGCGCGGACGAGATTGACCGAGCCCAGACCGGGGTTGTCGGCGTGGGCCCCGATGCGCACACTCACGATGCTGCGGTCGCGCTGGCCGCGTGAACGCAGCCACTGCCCGATGATGTGCTCGCTGCGACCCCCGGAGAAGCCGTCAGCCGTGTGGATCGCGTTTCCGCCGAACTCCACGTAGCGGTCGAGGATGCCGTGGCTGGTCTCGAGGTCGACGTTCCAGCCGAACTCCGCAGCTCCCAGCATCAACGGGAACGTCTCGTAGCCGGTCTCGCCGAGAGCGGTTCGGATCGTCTCCCCTATCCCTGGCCCGACGATCGGGATGGGCGCAGAGGGATGCTCGGCGATGCCCTGCTGGGCACGTTCCTCAGACGCTCCTGCGCCTACGCTGAACAACCGCATACTCTCTCACCCCCGCGTCGATCGGTGCGTGCCGACCTGCGTACCTGCTCGATCTGCACCCCCCGGTGCGTACTTCGAGGGTAAGCGAATTCAGCGAACGTCCTGACCAATCCGGGGAACGGCGCGGAAACGCCCGATAACGATTTGGTCACACCGTGACAGCGCAGAACCCGGGCCCCTCCCTGACGGAGAGACCCGGGTTCCGTTGGAACGCTGCGCTTACTCGGCTGCAGCGTCCTCGGCGGGTGCTGCGTCAGCGGCAGGAGCGTCGTCCAGGACGGGCTCGAGCGAGAGCTTGCCGCGGTCGTCGATCTTCGTGATCTTCACGAGGATCTTCTGGCCGACCGAGAGCACGTCGTCGACGTTCTCGACCCGCTTGCCACCGGCGAGCTTGCGCACCTCGGTGACGTGCAGGAGGCCATCCTTGCCCGGGAGCAGCGAGACGAACGCACCGAAGGTGGCGATCTTCACGACGGTGCCGAGGAACTGCTCCCCGACCTCCGGGTTCGTGGGGTTAGCGATCGCGTTGACCTGGGCGCGGGCGGCCTCGGCCGAGGGGCCGTCGGTCGCGCCGATGTAGACGGTGCCGTCCTCCTCGATGGAGATCTGCGCACCGGTCTCGTCCTGGATCGCGTTGATCGTCTTGCCCTTCGGGCCGATCAGCTCGCCGATCTTGTCGACCGGGATCTGCACGCTGATGACGCGAGGCGCGGTGGGCGCCATCTCGTCCGGAGCGTCGATCGCGGCGTTCAGGACGTTGAGGATCGTCAGACGAGCCTCACGGGCCTGGGTCAGCGCGCCGGCGAGCACAGACGACGGGATGCCGTCGAGCTTCGTGTCGAGCTGGATCGCCGTGACGAACTCGCTGGTACCGGCGACCTTGAAGTCCATGTCACCGAGAGCGTCTTCCGCACCCAGGATGTCGGTCAGAGCCGCGTAGCGGGTCTCGCCGTCGACCTCGTCGGAGACGAGGCCCATCGCGATGCCGGCGACGGGGGCGCGCAGCGGCACACCCGCGTTCAGCAGCGACAGGGTCGACGCGCAGACCGAGCCCATCGAGGTGGAGCCGTTGGAGCTCAGCGCCTCGGAGACCTGACGGATCACGTACGGGAACTCCTCGCGGCTCGGCAGCACCGGCACGAGGGCGCGCTCGGCCAGGAAGCCGTGCCCGATCTCGCGACGCTTCGGCGAACCGACACGGCCGGTCTCACCGGTCGAGTAGGGCGGGAAGTTGTAGTGGTGCATGTAGCGCTTGCTCGTCACAGGCGACAGCGAGTCGATCTGCTGCTCCATCTTGAGCATGTTCAGCGTGGTGACGCCGAGGATCTGGGTCTCGCCGCGCTGGAAGATCGCGGAGCCGTGCACGCGCGGGATGACCTGCACCTCGGCGTCGAGCGGACGAATGTCCGCCAGACCACGACCGTCGATGCGGGCGCCCTCGGTGAGGATGCGTCCGCGCACGATCTTCTTCGTGACGGACTTGTACGCGGCGGAGAACTCGAGCGGCGCCGCGGCCGGGAGCGAACCCGCCTCGGTGGCCTCGATCAACTCCGCCTTGACGCGGTCCTTGATCGCATCGTCAGCGGTCTGACGCTCGACCTTGTCCGCGATCTGGTACACGTCGCTGAGTTCGGCGAATGCGCGCTCCGAGACGAAGCTGTAGACCTCGTCGCTGTACGCGGGGAAGACCGGGTACACGCCCGGCTCCTTCGAGGCGGTCGCTGCGAGTTCAGCCTGAGCCTTGACGAGCTGCGCGATGAAGGGCTTCGAGGCCTCGAGGCCCTGGGCCACGACATCCTCGTTCGGCTTGGTGGCGCCGGCCTTGATCAGGTTCCAGCTGTGCTCGGTGGCCTCGGCCTCGACCATCATGATGGCGACGTCTTCCGTGCCATCGGCCTTGGTCACGACGCGACCGGCGACGATCAGGTCGAACACGGCCTCCGAGACCTGCTCGGCGGTCGGGAACGCGACCCACTGGTCGGCGTGCTCGCCCTGGCCGGGGATGAACGCGAGACGCACACCGGCGACGGGACCCGAGAACGGCAGACCCGAGATCTGCGTCGACGCGGAAGCGGCGTTGATCGCGAGAGCGTCGTAGAACTCGCCCGGTGCGATCGACAGGACGGTGATGACGATCTGGACCTCGTTGCGCAGGCCGTCGACGAACGACGGACGCAGCGGGCGGTCGATCAGACGGCAGACCAGGATCGCCTCGGTGGAGGGGCGGCCCTCGCGACGGAAGAACGAACCGGGGATCTTGCCGGCAGCGTAGGAACGCTCCTCGACATCGACCGTCAGCGGGAAGAAGTCGAAGCCCTCGCGCGGGTGCTTGCCTGCGCTGGTGGCCGAGAGGAGCATGGTCTCGCCGTCGAGGTACGCGGCGACGGCGCCCTGAGCCTGCTGCGCGAGGCGGCCGGTCTCGAAGCGGATGGTGCGGGTGCCGAAGCGGCCGTTGTCGAGAACGGCCTCGGTGGCGGTGATTTCAGGACCTTCCAAGAGGTCTCTCCTTCTTTGTTTAGACTCGCGAATCCATGTGACGCGCGAGCGTGTTCAAAGGAGCGGAACAGAGGGGTTCGGGCGCGCGGGCACTCCCGCGAATCTCGCCTGCGCTGGCCACCAGTAGAAAGCCACCCGACATCCGCCGAGGAACCCACCACAGGGGACCAGCTTCTCCGCCGATCGCTCCATGAGTCGATATGAAATTATGCGGTTGACACACGTCAACCTCATCCACCCTACCAGCGCTGACCTCAAATCCTGCGTCTCGTCGCGCATCGCGGATCCGACATCTCGCGTCCACAGCCCGTTCACCGTGCGGACTCCGCGAAGCGACGGGCGTCCGCTGTGGTGGAGTCCATGCGCTTGTCAGTGATCGGCTGCGGCTACCTCGGTGCCGTGCACGCCGCCGCCATGGCCTCCATCGGACACGACGTGATCGGCATCGACGTCGACGCGCAGAAGATCGCGGCCCTCGCTTCCGGCACCGCACCGTTCTTCGAGCCACGGCTGCCGGAGCTGCTGGCGGATGGCCTGCGCTCGGGGCGGCTCCGCTTCAGCGACCGGATGGCGGACGCCGCGGGTGCGGACGTGCACTTCCTCGCCGTCGGCACTCCGCAGATGCCGGGTGGGCATGCCGCGGATCTGCGTCACGTCGATGCGGCAGTCGACGGGCTGCTCCCCCATCTGCGCGTCGGCGACGTCGTCGCGGGAAAATCCACCGTGCCGGTCGGTACAGCCGTCGCGGTCGCCGGGCGCATCGCCGTCACGGGAGCGACGCTCGTGTGGAACCCCGAGTTCCTGCGCGAAGGCTGGGCCGTGCACGACACTCTGACCCCGGACCGCCTCGTGGTCGGCGCCGAGGCCGATGCGGCGGGTCAGCGCGCGGTCGGAGTCCTGCGAGAGGTGTACGCGCCGGCCCTCGACGCGGGGACGCCCTTCCTCGTCACGGATCTCGCGACGGCCGAGCTGGTCAAGGGCGCGGCGAACGCGTTCCTGGCCACCAAGATCTCGTTCATCAACGCGATGGCCGAGATCGCCGAGGCGTCCGGTGCCGATGTCGGCCTGCTCGCCGACGCGCTCGGGCATGACACCCGCATCGGCCGACGCTACCTCGGCGCGGGCATCGGCTTCGGCGGAGGGTGCCTTCCCAAGGACATCCGCGCGTTCGCCGCACGGGCCGAAGAGCTGGGACGCGGCGAAGCGGTCGGGTTCCTGCGCGAGGTCGACAGCATCAACCTCCGTCGCCGTGATCGGGCGGTGCAGCTCGTGGTCGACGCGCTGGGCGGGCTCGTGTTCGGCCGGCGGATCGCCGTGCTGGGCGCCGCCTTCAAACCGTTCAGCGACGACATCCGCGATTCACCGGCCCTGGACGTTGCCGTGCGACTGCGCGGGCTGGGCGCGGATGTCGTCGTGACCGACCCGGCTGCCGTCGACAACGCCGCGGCTGCGCACCCTCAGCTCGGCTACGCGCGTGACCGCGACGAGGCGCTGCGGGAGGCCGACGCCGTCGTCGTCGTCACCGAATGGGACGAGTACCGGCGCGACCTCTCGCCCGAGCACGCCGGCGCACTCGTGCGGGGACGGATCATCATCGACGGACGGAACTGTCTCGACTCCCTCTCCTGGCGTGCTGCCGGTTGGCAGTACCACGGCATGGGGCGGCGTTGAGGCACCCACGGCAGGGGCGGCACCGAACACTCCACCGGAGCACGAGGTCAGCGGACGAACGCCGTCCTCGCTGCGGACGAGCGACCGAGGTAGACGTAGTCGTCGTGCTTCGCGAGCCGCCCGTCGCCCGCCGCCCGCCCGTGCAGCCGACGCCAGACCCAGGGCAACGCGTGACGGCGCCACCATACCCCCGCGCCGATGGGCTCATGCTCGTGCATCGCGGCATCGAGCACTCCCAGTGTGTCCGCATCGGGCACTCCGAGTATCTCGCCGGCGCGATAGGCGAGGAAACGGTGCCCTCGACTGCTGAGGTGCACCAGGTCTTCGCCCCAGTTCGGGCGCTCGCCCAATGAGGGATGCAGGTCCGTGTCGATCAGGATCGCTCCGGTGCGAGCCGCGATACCGGTCAATGCGGTCGCGAAGGCGGAGAACCTCCTCGTGTAGAACGATGCCGCGCGGCGCCCGGGAAGGAACGGCGTCACCAGAAGCACGTCGGCACCGATCCCCCGCAACTGTCGCACCGCCCCCTCGAGCTCCGCGGCGAGCGCTGTGACGTCGACACGGCGCTTCACGAGGTCGTTCGCCCCGATCAGGATCGACGCGAGGTCGGGGCGCAGTTCGAGTGCTCGCGTCAGTTGCTGGCCGGTGAGGTCGCGCACGCGCTTGGACCGGACCGCCAGGTTCGCGTAGTGCAGGCTTCCTCTGGCGGCGAGCAGCAGGGCGAGGCGGTCGGCCCACCCGCGGAGGGCACCGTCGGGTGCCGGGTCGCACAGTCCTTCCGTCAGGGAGTCGCCGAGAGCGACGTAGCGGTGCCATCGGCGGGCAGTGACCGGCGCGGACGGTTCCGGTCGCACGACGCGGCGGGAGCGCGCCCCGGAATCGGCCCTCTGCAGCATCCGAGCCTCGTCGAAGTGGCCGAGGAGCTGATCGCACACGCTCTCCCAGCTGCGCTCCTGCACGGCTACGCGCCCCGCATCGCCGAACGCGCGTCGCTTGCGCGCATCTCCGGCGAGATCGGCCACGCGCATCCGCAGATCGTCGAGGTCGCCCGGCCGGTAGAGCCAACCATCGATTCCCATGCGTACGAGGTCGAGCGGGCCGCCACGCCCCGTGGCTACGACGGGTACGCCACTCGCGTGCGCTTCCTGCAGGGTCTGCCCGAAGGTCTCACTCTCGCCCGGGTGCACGAAGAGGTCGAACGACGCCATCGCCGCGGCCAACTCACCGCCGTCGAGGTGGCCGAGGAACAGGGCGTCGGGGAGCAGGCCCTGCAGCCGTGCCCTGCTGGGTCCGTCTCCGACGATCACCAGTCGCGTGCCCGGGATGTCGCGGAGCGCGGCGAGGTCTTCGACCTGCTTCTCAGGAGCGAGGCGTCCCACATAGCCGATCACGACGTCGGCGCCCCACTCGGAGCGGAGCGCATACTGGCGCCGCGCGGGCTGGAAGCGTTCGGCATCGACACCTCTCCCCCACCGCCGGACGCGATCGATGCCGAGCGCGGCGAGCTGCCCGGCCGAGTCAGCCGAAGGCGCCAGGGTCAGGGTCGCGCGCCTGTGCAAGCGGGCGATGTGAGTCTGGGCGATGCCGGTGGTCGCCGCGATCCGGTAGCGCTGGGTGTATGCGGCGACATCGGTCTGGTAAGCGGCGACGGCAGGCAGGTCGAGGCGTTCGGCTGCGAGCACCCCCCGCCATCCCAGAGCGAACGGGGAGGCGAGGTGCACGACATCGGGCTGGAAGCGCGCGAGTGAGGACGCGACCCGGCGAGCGCTCGACGTGCCCACCCGCACATGACGGTACCCCGGCAGCGCGAGGCTCGGAATCGCCTCGATGCGTGCCCCGCTCACCTCGGCGGGGACGCCGACCGCAGCGGGGGCGACGACATGTGCCTCATGCCCTCGCCGCTCGAGGTGCCGCAGGATCTGCAGCACCGAGCCGGTGACGCCGTTCATGTGCGGAAGGAAGGATTCTGTGACGATCGCTACTCTCACAGCACCAGGATGACGGGACTCGGGAGCTCCATGCGCCGGAGACGCTCCCCTGCACCAGATGTTCACCGGATGCTGGAGAACGGGTCACCGGCTATCCGGTCTTTGGTTCCCGTTCACCCGTCGCGGGCACAGTGGGCGACGTGCCGACGGATCTGCTGACCGCATCGCTCGCCAGCCCGTGGAGCCTGGCGGTGATGAGTCTGCTCGTCGTCGGCGATGCCTTCTTCGTCGTCGTGCCGGGTGAGGTCGCGGTGACGGCGCTCGGCGCCGTCGCCGTGACCACGGGTTCCCCGCCGCTCTGGGCCGTGGTCGTCTGCGCCGCCGTCGCCGCGGCCGTCGGAGACGCCTGCTGCTACCTCATCGGGCGTTCGGTGGGAACCGAGCGCTGGCGGTGGATGAGGATGCCCCGTGTGCAGCAGGCTCTGGTGTGGGCCCGACGCCGCTTGGACGGCGGGATGGCGACGGTGCTGTTCACCGCCCGGTTCGTGCCGTTCGCGCGCCTGGCGATCAACCTGGCCGCCGGAGCATCGCGCATCCATCCTCCCCGCTATCTCGCTCTCGTCGCCCTGGCCGCGACCGGGTGGGCGCTCTACCAGGCAGCGGTCGGTGCAGCCGTTGCGGCGATCCTTCCCGGCGGCCCCCTTGTCGCGGTGCCGGTGTCGATCGTGCTCGCGATCGGACTCGGAGCGGTGATCGACCTGTGCGTGCGCCGCACCAGAGGATGACCGGCCGGACCGGTTGCTCTAGGCTCGGGGCATGAGCACCGAAGAAGGCGCCTCCTCGTCCGAAGAGATGAAGCGCAAGTTCAAGGAAGCGCTCGAGAAGAAGAACGCGCACCACCGGCAGGGCGAGGCACACCTCGACGGCGACTCCGCCGTGCACAGTGCGAACGCCCCGCAGACCCGGCGCGAGTTCCGACGCAAGAGCGGTTGACCGCGCGGATGCGGGAGCCGGCTCGGCCGGCCTCCCGCATCCCTCACCCTCTCGTCGTGCGCGATCTCGCGTCAGGAGCGATCGGCGCGAAGCCTGGCCCGCTCCTCCTTCGCCGCCATCTCGGTGACCGCCGCCTCACGCAGCTCCTGCATGTCCGCCGCCTGCGGAGCGTCCGCGTGTCCGTGGGCGTCGACGCCGTCGGACAGGGACTCGTCGAACGGCAGCTCGCCGCTGAGCACGCGCCGCACACGGTCGCGGTCGATCTGCTTCGTCCAGGTGCCGATCAGGAGCGTCGCCACCGCGTTGCCGGTGAAGTTCGTGAGCGCGCGGCCCTCGGACATGAACCGGTCGATGCCGACGATCACGCCGACACCGTCCACCAGATCGGGACGGTAGGCCTGGAGACCACCGGCGAGGGTGGCGAGACCGGCACCGGTGACACCCGCTGCCCCCTTGCTGGCGATGATCATGAACACCAGCAGGCCGATCTGCTCGCCGATCGTCATCGGCTGCCCCATACCGGTGGCGATGAACAGCGAGGCCATGGTCAGGTAGATGGCCGTGCCGTCGAGGTTGAACGAGTATCCGGTCGGTACGGTGATGCCGACGACAGGCTTGGAGACGCCGACGAACTCCATCTTCGCGATCAGTCGAGGCAGCGCTGACTCCGACGACGAGGTGCCGACGATGAGCAGGTACTCCCTGGCGAGGTACTTCATGAGGGAGAAGATGTTCACCCGCGTGACTGTCCACAGCAGCGCTCCGAGGATCACGACGATGAACAGGATGCAGGTGATGTAGAACGCGACCATCAGCGTTCCGAGGCTCCAGATGGCGGCGACACCGGTCTTGCCCACCACCGCGGCGATGGCGCCGAACGCTCCGAGAGGCGCAAGCCACAGGATCATGCCGAGGATGCGGAAGACCAGTTTCTGCAGCTGCTTGACAGCCTCCATGATCGGTGCACCGCGATCGCCGAGCCCCTGCAGGGCGAAGCCGACGAGCAGCGCGATGAACAGCACCTGCAGCACGCTCTCCCCCGTGAAGGCCGAGAAGAACGTCGTCGGGATGATGCCGAGGATGAACTCCTGCGTGGTCTTGGCCTCGGTCTCGACCGCATCGTAGGTCGAGGAGGCCATGTCGAGACCGGCACCGGGGTGGATGATGTTGCCGACGACGAGGCCGATCGCGAGTGCGAAGGTCGACATGATCATGAAGTACAGCAGCGCCAGTCCGCCGATCTTGCCGACGGTGGCCGCCTTGGCGATCGATCCCACCCCGACGACGATCGTGCAGAAGATGATCGGCGCGATCATCATCTTGATCAGAGCGACGAACCCCTTGCCCAGCGGCTCGAACGCCTGGCCGACCTCCGGCCACACGAGACCGACGACGGCGCCGAGGACGACCGCCAGCAGCACGGACACATACAGCCAGGTGTGCCGGTCCCACGATTGCTTCCCTCGCCGCCAATTGAATTTCGGCAGTGAGAATCCTGTTGTGAGCGCCATCGCATCCTCCTCGATCATCGACGTCTTCGTCTGGTGGGCGGCTGCGTCGCCGCCGATCAGATCTCACGGTCTCCGACTTCGCGCACGGAGGCGACTTGTGGTCGTATTGGTCACGGCACCGGAGCATCGACGATCGGAGGAAGCGATGGCGCACACCTCCCGCGCACGCAGCGCCGCATCCCGAGTCTTCGCGGTGCTGCTCGTCGCGGCCGTCGTGATCGGCGCTGTGGTGGCCGTCTACCTGGTGGTCGAGGCGCAGCGGTCGATCCGCGCCGAGGCCGAACGGGTGACGGCGGCCACCGCCGCCGCGTTCGCCTCCTCTCCCCTGGTGATCGACGGTCTGCGCGGGGATGATCCGGGCTCAGCGACCCCGGTGCTCGAGCCCTATTCGCTCGCGGTGATCGCCAGTGCAGGACTCGACTTCATCACGGTCATGACGCCGGACGGCACGCGGATCACGCACCCCGACACCGACCAGATCGGCGGACACTACCTGGGAACGATCCCGTCGTCGCCCATCCCACTCACCGAGGAGTTCACCGGCACTCTCGGCCCTTCGGTGCGCACCATCGCGCCGGTGACGACGACGGACGGCGCGCTGATCGGCTGGGTGTCGGCCGGCGTGACGACAGAGTCGATCACCGACACCCTGATCCGCCGCCTGCCTCTCACCCTCGGCATCACGATCGGCCTCGTCGCCCTCGGTGCCGGCGGTGCCGTGATCGCCCGACGCGTGACCCGCCGCATCGCGGGCGATCTGCCACCCGGTCAGGTGCGCGACGCGGTCTCTTCCTACGAATCGATCCGCACTCTGAGCGAAGCCCTGCGCGCGCAGACCCACGAGCACGGGAATCGGATGCACGCCGCCGTCGCTCTGCTCGAACTCGGGCGCCGGGACGAGGCGATCGAGATCCTCACCGAGACTTCTCGACAGAGCCAGTCGCTCGTCGACCAGGTGACCGCACGACGACACGGGGATCCCGCCGTGGGTGCTCTCCTTCTCGGCAAAGCCTCCCAGGCCAAGGAACGCGGCATCGATTGGCGGGTGCGCATCGAACCCGACACACCTCGCACACCGCTGTCCCCGGTGGACGCCGTCTCGGTGCTCGGCAATCTCGTGGACAACGCCATGGATGCGGCCGCTGAGTCCGACGACCGCTGGGTTCAGGTCTCGCTCCGCCCGCACGGTGCCGGGATCATGCTCGAGGTCTCGGACAGCGGCCCCGGCATCCCGCCTTCCCTGCGGGAGCGTATCTTCGACCAGGGCTACTCCACGAAGCCCGCCGACGCGCAGGGTCGCGGCGTCGGGCTCGCGCTCGTCCATTCCGTGGTCACCGGCGCCGGCGGTTCTGTGACCGTGAGTGACGATCCGACGACGTTCCGGGTCGTCCTCCCCGCAGCAGGGCCACGGAGGTCTCCGGCATGATCCGCACACTCATCGTCGATGACGATGCTCTGACCCTCGAACTGCATCGCGACTACATGGCCCGCCTCGACGGGTTCGTCGTCGCCGGCGAGTGCACGGGGGCTCGAGCCGCCATGAGGGCCGTGCTCGAGCGCCCCGATGCGTTCGACCTGGTTCTGCTCGACATCACGATGCCGGACGGCTCCGGCATCGACGTGCTCCGCACGCTTCGCGGGCGATCCGCGGCCGTGGATGTGATCGCCATCACCGGCGTCCGCGACGCCGACGCCGTTCGACAGATGGCCGCACTCGGTGTCTTCCAGTATCTGATCAAGCCGTTCCCCTTCGCGGTGTTCCGCGAGCGGATGGAGCAGTACCGTACGCACCGCGAACAGGCGCGGAGCACCGAGGGCGAAGCGACGCAGGCGGAAATCGACGCCCTGCTCGGGCGTTCCACCGCGACGATCCCCCTCCCCAAGGGGCTCTCGGCGGCCTCGCTCGACAGGGTCACCGCCGAGTTGCGCACCGACGGGCCGCTCTCGGCGAGCGAGGCGGCAGAGCGTCTCGGTATGTCGCGGGTCGCCGTGCGTCGCTACCTGGAACACCTGGTCGCCGAAGGCGTACTCACGCGTTCGGCGCGATACGGGACCCGCGGACGGCCGGAGACCGAGTACGACTGGAAGAGGCGACCCGGCCCGGGGACCTGACCGTCAGCGCGGCAGCCGTCCGTCGTGCAGCACCGCGTGCGGATCGAAGCGCGCACGCAGATCACGAAGCCGGGCGATCTCGTCGTCGGACCCGCAGCGCTCGAGGGTCTGTTCCGGTTCGAGGAAGGTCGCCACGGTCTGCGATGCCTCGTTCGGTCCCAGCAGCTCTCGGAAGGCCTCGAGACTCATCTCTCCCGGTTCTGCGGGCACTCCCGGGATCACCGGCACGAGAGCGTGCAACAGCCAGCCCACGGATTCGAGCGAGGCGAAACCCTCACGCCGCGGTGCATCGAGAGCACCGCCGAGCATACGGATGTCGATGCCCATGATCGGCCACTGCTCCGGCAGCTCCCGGAATTCGAGGAGGGCGTCGATGGTCGCATCGTCGAGCACGCTGAGCGCCATCGACGCCCCACGCCCCGGCGTGGGATCCGTCGGCTCGTTCGAGGCGGCCGCGAGTGCCGCCGGCGACGTCGGCCCGGTGATCTCCCTGCGCACCGTCCCTGCCCGCCGTATGGTGTCGATCAGCTCCTCCTGCGACCCGTCGGCCGACAGCGCCTGGACCGTGAGGAAGCTCCTTCCCCTGATCTCCTCCGGAAGCTGCAGGGCGTCCGGCATGCGCATCGAGTTGAGGAAGACGTTGAGCGTCGACGGAGCCGAGGCTGCGAGGTCGCGGACGGCACGGACCACCGCTGGGGCATCAGCGACGTCGAAGGTGAGGTTCGCCCCCCAGACGGCGGGTGCCCGCACCAGATCGATCTCGGTCGCGGTCACGATCCCGACGAGGCCGCCGGCGCCCCGCAGCGCCCACATGAGGTCGGCATCGGTGTCGTCGTCGACGCGCTCGTGCGTGCCGTCGGTGCGCAGCACCCACGCCGCGCGCAGGTTGTCGGACCCGAGACCCGCCGTCCGGCTGAACCACGAGTGTCCGCCGCCCAGCGTGTACCCCGCGACGCTCACCACCGGACTGGTTCCGGCAGGAGCGACCCACCCCGAGCCTTCGAGCGCCTCGACGACAGCTCCCCAGCGCACGCCGGTACCGACTCTGACGATGCCGCTTTCGAGGTCGACCTCCAGATCGTCAAAAGCACCCATGCGCACGAGCACGGTGCCGGCCAGGGATCCGGAGGCGCCATGACCACTCGGCTGGATCGCGAGCGGCGTGCCGGACTCGCGTGCCGCACTCAGCAGTGCACGGAGGTCGTCGACGTCGGCAGGTATCGCCACCGCATCCGGCCGCTGCTCGATCGCGAGATTCCACGGCTGTCGCGCCGCATCGTAAGCGTCGTCTTCGGGGAGGAGGAGGGTGCCGGTGAGTCGTTCCTGGAGCGCGACGAGCGCGGGGTGTGTGGGCATGACGCCACCGTACGATATCCCTCGGACATCGTACGGTGGCGTCATGCGCCGCTCACTCGCCCGCGAGACCGCCGAGCATGTGGCCGAAGGAACGCCCCTCTCCCAGGTACGTCGCCGGATCGTACGGGTCGGCGACCGCGGTCGCCTCGCGTCGGGCGATCGCCTCCGCCAACTCTCTGGCACCCTTCTCGACGCGCTTGGCGAGCGGCGCGACGTCGTCTCCCGCTCCACCCCAGTCGCTCGATGCCGCGAACACCCCGGTCGAGACGGGCTCCGCATGCAGGTAGGCGAAGAGCGGGCGGATCGCGTAGTCGATCGCCAGCGAGTGCCGCGCGGTGCCGGCGTTCGCACCGATCAGCACGGGCGTGCCGGTGAGCGCATCCGGGTCGAGCACGTCGATGAAGGACTTGAACAACCCCGAGTAGCTCGTCGAGAAGATCGGCGTCACCGCGATCAGCGCGTCGGCGGAGACCACGGTGTTGATCGCCGTCTCCAGGGCCGGCGGCGCGAACCCGGTGAGCAGGTTGTTCGTGATGTCGTGCGCATAGTCCCGCAGCTCGATCACGTCGACGCTCGCTTCGATGTCGTGCTCGGCGAGGGCTTTCACGGTCTCGGCCGCGAGTCGGTCCGCGAGCATCCTCGTGGACGACGGGTTCGACAGGCCGGCGGAGACCACGGCGATACGACGCACGGCCATGTCACGCCTCCGTGCGGCCGAGCCCGAAGGCTGCGCCTGCGGGGGCCGGGCTGTCCTGGTAGGGCGAATCGCCTGTCAGGTTGTCACCGCGGTTGGCGCCGGGGCGCGCCTGACGGGTCGGACCGTCGCCGAATTCGGCCCTGACGCGTGCCGCGTGGGTCGGCGCGTCGGGCACGGCGGCGGGGCGGTCTTTCGCGAGCTCCTTGCGGAGCACCGGCACGACCTCGGAACCGAGGATGTCGAGCTGCTCCAGCACCGTCTTGAGCGGCAGACCCGCGTGGTCGATCAGGAAGAGTTGCCGCTGGTAGTCACCGTAGTGCTCGCGCATCGCGGCGTACCGGTCGATCACCTGCTGCGGGGAACCCACCGTCAGCGGAGTCATCTCGGTGAAGTCCTCCATGCTCGGCCCGTGACCGTAGACGGGCGCGTTGTCGAAGTACGGGCGGAACTGGTTCACCGCGTCCTGCGACTTCGCGGCCATGAACACCTGTCCGCCGAGACCCACGATCGCCTGTTCCCGTGTGCCGTGGCCGTAGTGCTCGAAGCGCTGGCGGTACAGCTCGATGAGGCGCTGGTAGTGCTCCTTGGGCCAGAAGATGTTGTTCGCGAAGAAGCCGTCACCGTAGTACGCAGCCTGCTCGGCGATCTCCGGGGTACGGATGGATCCGTGCCATACGAACGGCGCGATCCCGTCGAGGGGGCGCGGAGTCGACGTGAAGCCCTGCAGCGGCGTGCGGAACTTGCCCTCCCAGTCGACGACGTCCTCACGCCACAGCTTGTGCAGCAGGGCGTAGTTCTCGATCGCGAGCGGGAGTCCCTGGCGGATGTCCTGACCGAACCAGGGATACACCGGACCGGTGTTGCCACGACCGAGCATGAGGTCCATGCGGCCGTCAGAGACATGCTGCAGCATCGCGTACTCCTCGGCGATGCGCACGGGATCGTTCGTGGTGATGAGCGTCGTCGACGTGGAGACGATCAGGCGCTCGGTCTGCGCGGCCAGCGCCGCGAGGAAGGTCGTGGGGCTGGAGGACCAGAACGGCGGGTTGTGGTGCTCGCCGATCGCGAAGACGTCGAGTCCGACCTCTTCGGCGTGCACGGCGATCGCCGTGGTCGCCTTGATGCGCTCCTGCTCACTGGGGGTGATCCCGGTGGTGGGATCGCGCGTGATGTCGCTGACCGACATGATGCCGAACTGCATCGCCTGCGCGCCTGACTGCTCGCTCATGATTGCTCCGTGTCTCCGAACCGGATGACTCGCATCCGTTTCTATTCATTTGAATGTATCTGTGTCAACGCGCTCACAGCAACTTTATTCCCGGCCTGTAGCCTCGAACGATGAGCACTGCCGGCGCCGACATCTCAGGGCCCACCACAGGATCGGTTCCCCGCAGGCGGAGACGTGTGCCGTTCTGGGACAACGCGCGCTACGTCTGCATCGTGCTCGTCGTGCTCGGTCACGCGATCCAGCGCCTGACGTACGACTCCGACATCGCCTTCGCGTTCTACCTCGCGCTGTACGCGTTCCACATGCCGGCGTTCGCCATCATCTCCGGCTACTTCTCGAAGTCCGGCTCGCCCTCCAAGACGCAGATGGCCAGGGTGATCACGGACATCCTGCTCCCCTACGTCATCTTCGAGACGCTGTGGACACTCACCAAATGGCTGGTCGAGGGCCAGGTCGATCCGAACATCACGAAACCGAGCTGGACGCTGTGGTTCCTCCTCGCGCTCGGGATCTTCCGGCTCGTGCTCCCGTACCTCGCACTGCTCCGGTGGCCGCTGCTGTGGACCGTGGTCATCTCGGTCGGCGTGGGCTACCTGCCGAACGTCGACAGCACGTTCTCGCTGTCCCGCACCCTGGGGCTCCTTCCCTTCTTCACGCTGGGCTGGTGGCTGCGCGAGCACGACATCGTCGACAGGTTCCGCCTCCTCGACTTCCGCCCCTGGTGGATCCGCGGCGGCGCCGTCGCGATCTTCGCGCTGGCCGGCTGGGCGGCCTGGAACTGGCTTCCGCTGTGGCAGGCGTCCGACCTGCGGCACTGGCTCTTCTACGAGGACTCCTACGCCGACCTGGGCGGGGAGCAGTGGTGGGCCGGCGGGGTGCGGATCCTCCTGATGATGCTCGCCGTCGTGCTCAGCGCCGCCTTCTTCGCCCTCATCCCGCGGGGCGCCCACTGGTGGACGGCATTCGGCCAGTACACGATGTACGTGTTCCTCCTGCATTCGTTCGTGCTGTACCCCTTCCGCGAGAGCGGGATCCTGCAGAGCCTCGAGCCGACCTGGATCTGGCTCCCCCTCGTCACCGTGGCGTCAGTGCTGATCGCCCTCGCGCTGGCGACGAAGCCGGTCAGGTGGGTCTTCCGCCCGCTGGTGGAACCCCGCCCAGGGTGGCTCTTCGCCGACCCGGCGCTGGCCTCCAAGGAGGGGCGCCGGAACGACCCGACGGGCTCGCGGCGCCCGCGCCAGACCGGACGATAACCTCGAAGGTGTGAGCCGCGCACAGACCGTTCGAGACCGCATCGTCGAACGCATCGAGGAGACGGGGTTCGGCGCTCACGGGCTGCACGTCCGCGTCGCCACCGAGACCGCCGACCACCGCTGGACCGACGACGTGCGGGAGGACGTGCACTCCGTCGCAAAAGGCGTCTGCGTTCTGGCTGCGGGACTGGCCGCCGACGAGGGTGCGGTGTCGCTCGACATGCCCGTCGGCACGTACCTCCCCGGCTTCGAGCTGGGAGCTGGCGTCGAGGACGTCACGCTGCGGCACCTGCTCTCGATGACCAGCGGGATCGATCTGCCCTGGTCGGAGACTCTGATGACGGACTGGCCGGACCTCGCCCGCGAGTTCCTGCGACGCCCGTCGGGCGGACGGTCGTTCCAGTACTCGAACGCGAGCACGTACACCGCGATGACGGCGCTGGCCGCGCTAGTCGGAGACATCGGCGACTATCTCGTCCCCCGTCTCTTCGACCCGCTCGGCATCATCGACGTGGAGTGGGAGCGCAGCCCTCAGGGTCGCATCGTCGCCGGAGGCGGGCTCTCTCTGCGCACCGAAGAGCTCTCCCGTCTCGGACTCCTGATCAGAGATCGCGGGGTGTGGGAGGGCCGACAGCTGATTGCCCCAGGATGGATCGACGCGATGCACACGGAATGGCGGGTCGCCGGCGAGAGCACGGACTACGATCGCTACGCCCTTGCAGGATGGGGCGGGCCGGGGCCGGCGTGGAGACTTCACGGCGCCTACGGCCAGCTGCTCATCTTCCTCGACGACGCGGTGGTCACGATCACGGCAGACGATCACTTCGGCGCCGATGCCATCGCCGCGTTCGCGGTGGAGGCGCTCACGAGCACACACGAGCCGTGACCGCTCAGGCGAACAGCCCGGCCCCCACGAAGGACCCCGGCTTCACCCCCGCCGGCACCGCCCAGATGCCCGAACCGACGTGGCGGATGTACTCGTTCATGAGATCTGTCGACAACCGACGCTGCAGCGAGATGAACTGTGCAGGATCGCGCTGGTACGACAGGAAGAAGAGCCCGGCATCGAGGCGTCCGAGCGTGTTGTTCCCGTCGACGTAGTTGTAGCCGCGGCGGAGGATGCGGATGCCGTCGTTCTTCTCCGGATGCGCGAGACTCACGTGGCTGTTCGCGTCGATCGCCTTGCTGTGGAAGTCCGGTGTCGTGAACTCGTCTCCGCCGGAGAGCGGTGCACCCTCGCCCTTGTCCCGACCGATGATGGTGTCCTGCTCCGACAGGCGCACGCGGTCCCAGGTCTCGATGAGCATCGCGATCTTCCTGGCCACGAGGTAGGACCCGCCGGCCAGCCACGCCGGTTCGTCCTTCTCCGATACCCAGACGTGATCGCCGAGCGCCTCGGTGTCATCGGCCAGGATGTTCGCGGTGCCGTCCTTGAACCCGAAAAGATTGCGCGGCGTCGCCTGCGTCGCCGTCGTGCGCGACGTCTTGCCGAATCCCAGCTGCGACCAGCGCAGCCGAGCCCGGCCGAAGGCGATGCGGCTGAGGTTGCGGATCGCATGCACCGCCACCTGCGGGTCGTCGGCGCAGGCCTGGATGCACAGGTCGCCGTGAGAGGTCTGCGGATCGAGATCGTCACCGAGGAACGCCGGGAGCCGTTCCAGCCCCGGGGGACGCTGCGCGGCGATCCCGTAGCGGTCGCCGTCCTCGTTCTCGAAGAGTCCCGGCCCGAAGCCGAACGTGATCGTGAGCCCGGCGGCGGGAAGCCCCAGCGCCTCCCCCGTGTCGTCCGGCGGCGCTTCGGCCGGCCCACCGACCGCACCCGTCGCACTGACTTCGAGGCCCTGCGCCATGCGGGAGGCCGCGTACGACCAGTCCTGCAGCAACGAGATGAGGTCGTCGCGATCCGTGCGCGGCATCATGTCGAAGCTGGCGAAATGCAGATGGTCCTGCACCGGAGTGGTGATGCCTGCCTGGTGATCGCCGAAGAACGCGTATGCGGAATGCGCGTCCTCCGCCGCACGCGCCCGCCCGAGCGCGACGCCGCCGGCGAGACCCGCACCGGCGCCGACCGCGAGGCCCGCGACGCCGCCCCCGATGGCCAGGCCGAGCAGGCCCCGCCTGCTCAAACCGGCAGGAGCGGACGCCGCGCCCATCGATGACTCTTCGGGTGCGGCATCCGCTTCTGGTTCGTTCACGTCCGTGATGGTATCCCGTAGCGTGCGGCTGATCAGTCGAGGACCGTGCTGGTGAGCTGCGAGAGCGGCTCGGCCAGAGCGTTGATCAGGTCGGTGAACTCGCGCTTGTCGGCCTCGGTCAGTTGCGAGTAGCCCACGAAGCCGTCGGCCAGCGAGCCGTGAGCCGCGAGAGATTCCTCGAGCGCGGTGTAACCCGACTCGATCTCCGCGACCAGAGCCTTCCCCTCGTCGCCCTGCGCGACGGCGAAGTCCTGCACGAGCGAGAACGCCATCTTCGACCCTTCGACGTTCGCGGCGAAGTCGTAGAGGTCGGTCCCGGACCACCAGTCCTCCTCCCCGGAGATCTTCCCGGTCGCGACCTCGTCGAGCAGCGCGATGGCGCCGTTCGAGATGCCGCCGATGCCCTGGTCGTCGAGGGCGGTGGTGAAGTCGTCGGAGTGCACGTAGTCGTAGAGCTCCTGCACGTCGGCGAGCAGCAGATCGCCGTAGTCGGCGCGCTCCTCCGGCGTGGACGGCACCCAGTCCTGCCACGCGGGGGTCTCCCCGTCGGCGTTCAGCGCGTCCTGCGCCGGAACCCACAGGTCCTTCTCGATGCGGTGGAAGCCCGTCCAGTCCAGTCCTTCGGCGACGGCATCGACCTCGCGATAGTCGATCCGCGGGTCGAGGTCGCCCAGCGCCTCGGCGACCGGCTCGATGCGCTCGTAGAACGCGCGGGTCTGCGGGAAGAGCGTGCGCGCGGTCTCGTCGTCACCGGACTCGTAGGCGGCGACGAAGTCCTCGACTGCGGGGACGAGCTGACCGACCTGGTCCTTCACGAACGCACCGTAGAGGTCGACGGCCTTCTGCTTCTGCTCGGCGTCTGGACCTTCCACCGCGACGCGATCCCCGGTCACGGTGAACGCGGTCTTCCCCACGCCATCGCCGATCATCCCCGGCTTGCAGAGAGTGAAGTAGTCACCGGGCTGTGCGACGACCGTGAGCGTGCGCGAGGCGGCCGGCGCGATGTTCTCGACCTCGCCGACGATCCGGAGGCCGTCGTCTGCGAGGAGGTAGAACTCCGTGACCTGAGCGGTGTCGTTCTTGACGTTGAAGGTCAGGGTCCCGCTCTTCGCGGTCGCCGCGGAGACCGCGCAGTCGCTGTCGGTCGAGGAGACGTCGAAGGCCGCGGTGGCTCCGGCGTCGCTCTTCGCGACGCAGCCGCTCAGGACGAGAACCGCGGCGCCGGTGGCTGCCAGCGCCCCCAGGATCCGGTGCGAGGTGGTCATGCTGCTCCTTGTGGTGAGAGGGAGGGAGATTCAGACGAGGGCTCCGTCGGGTCCTGCGGCTCCGTCGGGTCCTGCGGCTTCGACGGGCGCTTCGAGCGGAGTCCGCGGACGTAGAGCCATCCGACGACGGAGATGTACGCGACCCAGGCGACGACCTGCATCCAGGTCATCGCGGGCATGAAGCCGACCGTCGCCTGCAGAATCGATGCGAGGGGGCCACCGGGAGCGATCGTCGCCGAGACGTCGAACGCCCACCCGAACGGGAAGGCGGCCCATCCGACAGCCACGCCGCCGGTCACGGCATCGATCGGTGCCAGCGCGGTGAACGGCCCGGGAAGCACACCGGCCTCCTGCAGATCCATCAGCGCGTAGGCGAGCACGCCGGCCGCGACGATCACGAGGAACCCGCCGGTCCAGGCGAAGAAGCGACGCAGATCGAGTCGCAGCGCACCGCGGGAGATCAGCCATCCGACGACCACGGCCGTGAGGAGCCCGAGCAGGGCGCCCATCAGCGCCGAGGGTGCGTCGCCGAAAGACTGGACCATCGACCACAGCAGCAGCGTCGTCTCGATGCCCTCTCGGGCGACGGACACGAAGCCGATCGCGATGAGCGCCCACAGGCCGCCGGCAGTGAGGGCGCGGTCGATGCCACCCTCCAGCGTCGCCTTCATGCTGCGCCCGGCCCGCTGCATCCAGAAGATCATCCAGGTCACCATCGCGACGGCGAGCAGCGACAGGCCGCCACCGATCAGCTCCTGCGCCTGGAACGTGAGTTCGTAGGCCCCGAAGGTGAGCACCGCGCCGATGCCGAGAGCCAGTGCGATCGCGAGTCCGACGCCCGCCCACATCTTCGGGAGGGCGTCCTGCCGTCCGAGACGACGGAGGTAGGCGACGAGGATGCCGACGACGAGTGCGGCTTCGAGGCCCTCGCGGAGCCCGATGAGAAAAGTGGCGAGCACGGAAGAACACTCTCTGGCGGTGACTGAGGTAAGGCAGCCCTTACCGAGGAGACTCTAGCACCGAGATCGACGTCCACCGCACACGAGGGACGGAAGTAACGGAGCGCAACACAGGATCCCACCCCGGTCGACGCGACGTAGCCTCGGTCCATGGCTGAACTCTCGCTCCCCATTCTCGACCTCTCCCAGCTCGACGAAAGCCCCGAGGCCGCGGCACGATTCCGCGACGACCTGCGGGCGGCGACCCACGACGTCGGCTTCTTCTACCTCACCGGCACCGGGATCTCCCCCGCGCTCGAGGCACGGCTCCACCGGGCCGCCCTGGACTTCTTCGCCCTCCCCGAAGAGGACAAGCTGGCCATCGAGAACGTGAACAGCCCGCACTTCCGCGGCTACACGCGCATCGGCGGAGAACGCACCCAGGGGAAGGTCGACTGGCGCGAGCAGATCGACATCGGCCCCGAGCGCGAACCCGTCGACGACGGCCCCGCCTTCAACCGCCTCATCGGGCCGAACCTCTGGCCGTCGGCGCAGCCCGAGCTGCAGGATGTCGTGGCCGAGTGGCACGAGACCCTGTCCGAGGTCGCTCGCAAACTGCTGCGCGCCTGGGCCCAGACCCTCGGCGCCGACGAGTCCTACTTCGACGAGCACTTCGGCGAGCCGTCGACCCTCATCAAGATCGTCCGCTATCCCGGAACGCACGAACCAGAGCCTCAGCAGGGCGTCGGTGCGCACAAGGACTCCGGCGTGCTCACCCTCCTCTGGGTGGAGCCGGGCAAGGGCGGTCTGCAGGTCGAACGCGACGGCACGTGGGTCGACGCTCCCCCGGTGCCCGGAGCTTTCGTCGTGAACATCGGCGAGCTGCTGGAGTACGCGACGGGCGGGTACCTCAAAGCGACGAACCACCGGGTGGTCTCGCCGCAGGCACCGGACGAGCGGATCTCAATCCCGTTCTTCTTCAACCCTGCGCTCGACAAGCGGCTGCCCCTGATCGCGCTGCCCGAGGAGCTGGCCGCCGAAGCGAACGGGGTGACCGATGACCCGAGCAATCCCATCCACGCGCTCTACGGCGAGAACGCCCTCAAGTCACGCCTGCGCGCCCACCCGGATGTCGCCGCGATCCACCACGCCGACCTCGTGAACGCGCCCGCCTGACGCACGGGTCACAACTCCTGCCTGCCGCCGAGAGCGACGATCTGCCGGAGCGCCTGGAGGTGGGCCGCGAAAGCATCGCGGCCCGCCTTCGTCGAACGCACCCACGTGCGCGTGCGACCCCCGACGACGCCCTTGCGCGCGAGCACGTATTCCGCGGTCTGCAGGTGCGCGATCGCCTTGCTCAGCGGCGAATCACCACATTGGAGGATGTCGCGGAGCGCCGGGAAGTCGAACTCCATGCCGTCGCCGAGCGCGGCCATCAACGAGAAGCGGATCGGTGAGGCGAAGTTGTCGTCCAGCTGCGTGCGCGGGTGCGGCCGGAACCCCGCCTCAGCCACGACCCTCCCGCCCCGGAACGAACGACACCAGGACGAAGAGCACGATCACGACGACACCTCCGACGACACCGGCGAGCCCCGATGCGCTGCCCCCTCCTCCCCCCAGCACGAGAGCCACAGGGATGCCTGCCGCGAGCAAGAATGCCGCCACATGCGGCCACCGCCAGGAAGCACCGATGGCGGGAAGCCCGACGGGTGTGTTGAAGGCGACGATCCAGGCGAGGAGAACCAGCATCACCAGCAGGGTGATCACGCTGCGCAGCACATCGTCCGGCGCCCCCGCGAGCATGGTCAGCACGCCGAGAGCGACGCCGAGGAGCAGGGTCCCCCATCGGATCGGAGCGGGCAGGGTGACCCGCGGAGGCCGCGGGGACCGAGAATCTCCGGCCGCGCGGAACAGCTGGACCACGCCGTAACCGCCGATACCCACCAGGACTATGCCCGCGGGGATCAGCACGACGCCGACCGGGAGACCGGGATCCAACGCGACGAGACCGAACACGACGACAGCGCCGACGAGAACCACGACTTCGCCGAGGATGAGCGGCCACCGGGAAGCGCTCCAGCGCCACTGCATCCCGTTGCGTTGCGCCATCCCGCTCGCCAGCTGCCCCCACACCAGAAAGGTGAACAGGATCACCTGGGAGGCGAGGACATCGCTCTGCCGGAGGACGAGCGCGAACGCGACGAGATACCCGGCCGTGATCACCGCATTGGCGATCTGGAGCCCGGCGAGCGCACGTCGGTCGACGGCGCGGCCTCGGCGCTCCACCACCGCGTCCGCTGCGGCCAGATACCGGCGCGCGATGTCGGCATCCGGCGGCACGAGAGCGTCGTGACCGGGAATCGGCTTCTGCTGCATGTCGGGCCTCCCCCACTTTCCTTGTGGAAAGCTCTCTACTTTCCTATCGGAAAGCGAGTGGGGAATCAACCCTCGGACATGACGAAGGCCGCCCCACACCGTGGGGCGGCCTTCTCAAGAATGTTCTGCGCGATTGAACGCAGGATCGCAGTGCCTTAGCGGCGGAGTCCGAGACGCTCGATCAGCGAGCGGTAGCGCGCGATGTCGATGTCCTGGAGGTAGCCGAGCAGACGACGGCGCTGACCGACGAGCAGGAACAGCCCACGACGCGAGTGGTGGTCGTGCTTGTGCTCCTTGAGGTGCTCGGTGAGGTCCTTGATGCGCTGCGTCAGCATTGCGACCTGCACCTCGGGGGATCCGGTGTCACCGGGGTGCGTCGCGTACTCTTCGATGATCGCCTTCTTGACGTCTGCTTCCAGTGCCATAGATTCGATCCCCTCTCTGCTTGTTGCGCGGCGCCCGACGCCTGATACGTGGGCTCTCTTTATCCGCGGCCGATCAAACGGCAACCTGACGAGTCTACCAGCCGACGACCGCCCTCGGTGACACCGGCGGCGGAGCGAGTCCGTCAGGGTCAACTAGTCTCGAAACGTGCAGAAGAAGTTCGAGGAGTGAGCGCCCGCCGCGGTCATCTGATCGACCTCTCCCCCTTGAAGTCCAGTCCGGCGTTCGCCCGGATGTGGATCGGGTCGACACTCGCCGGCATCGGCGGACAGCTCACCATCGTCACGGTGATGCTGCACGTGTTCGCCCTGACGCAGAACACCTTCGCGGTCTCGATGATCGCCGTGGCCGGACTCGTGCCGATGATCCTCGCCGGCCTGTACGGCGGCATGCTCGCCGATGCGTTCGACCGACGCCGGGTGGCACTGATCGCGGCGACCATCACTTTCCTCTCCACCGCCCTGCTCGCGGCTCTCACCTGGACGGGTATGGAGACCATCTGGTGGCTGTATGCGCTGAGCATGATCAACTCCGCCGCCAATTCGGTGGGCATGGCCACGCGCACGGCGATAGTGCCGCGGCTCATCCCCCGCGAGAAGCTCGCCGCAGCATCCGCGCTGAACGGTGTGGCCTTCGGGCTGACGGTCATGGCCGGACCCGCGCTGGCGGGCCTCCTCGTCGCCCTCACCGGCTACGGCTGGACGTACACGATCGACGTCGTGCTCATGCTGTCGATGTTCCTGGGACTGTGGACGCTCCCGGCGCTGCGGCCGGAGGGAGAGATCGTCCGCCCCGGCCTCGAGTCGCTGGTGGACGGCTGGCGCTTCCTCCGCAGAGCAGGCAACATCCGGATGCAGTACATCATCGACATCATCGCGATGACGTTCGGGCAGCCGCTCGTCCTCTTCCCCGCGCTCGGCACGGTGCTGCTGGGCGGCGGAGCGCTCACGACCGGCATCCTCACCGCCGCGGTGGCGGTGGGCACCTTCGCGTCGAGCCTGTTCTCCGGTCGCGTCGTGCAGTACCGCTGGCATGGCCGTGGCATCGCCCGGGCGGTGGAGGCGTACGGCGCATCGATCCTGCTGTTCGGGATCGTGCTGCTCGTCGGCGCGTTCTCGTCACCCGCGACCGAGACGGCTCCCCACATCGGGTTGATCGTCGCCGCCTGCGTTGCCCTCGCCCTGTCCGGTGCATCCGACAACGTCAGCTCGATCTATCGGAACACCATGATGCAGGCCGCCGTACCCGACTCGATGCGCGGACGCCTTCAAGGCCTGTTCATCGTCGTGGTCGCCGGCGGGCCCCGCGTCGGGGCGCTGTACGCGGGCACGCTGGCGACGCTCACGACCCTCTGGTTCCCTCCCCTGCTCGGTGGAGTGCTTGTCATCGCCCTCGTCGCCGCGCTCGCGCAGCGCAACCGCCGGTTCCACGACTACGACGCAGAGAACCCCGAGCCCTGACGGGCCCGGGGTTCCGGTGGCTCTCCGACGCGGTCAGTCCTGCTGCAGGGCACCCTGCAGGTCGAGGCTGATCGTGACGTCCTTGCCGACGAGAACGCCACCGGTCTCGAGTGCCGCGTTCCAGGTGAGGCCGAAGTCCTCGCGGTTGATGACGGTCTTGGCAGAGGCGCCGGCCTTGTAGTTGCCGTAGGGGTCGGTGCCGAAGCCGCCGAAGTCGAGCTCGAAGCTGACCGGCTTGGTGACGCCGCGGATGGTGAGGTCGCCGTCGACGTACAGGTCGTCGCCCTTGACGTGCGCACCGGTGGAGACGAACTCCATGGTCGGGAAGTTCTCGGTGTCGAAGAAGTCCGCCGAGCGCAGGTGCGCGTCGCGACCCTCGTCATTGGTGTCGATGGAGGTCACGTCGACCGTCGCCTCGACCTTGGCGTCCAGCGGGTTCTCCGGAGCGATCAGCGTCGCGCTCTTCACCCCGAAGGTGCCGCGCACCTTCGAGATCATCATGTGGCGCACGCTGAAGGTGACCTCGCTGTGCGAAGGGTCCAGGACCCAGGTGCCGGGACGGTAGCCGGGGATGTCGATGCTGGTCATTGCTTCTCCTCTGGAGACTTCAGCCGCTGCTGCGGCAAGGGACAGGGGCCGCGTCGCCGCGACCACTGTGACAACTTACATTCATTCGCATGTATTCCCCTGAATGAAGAATCTTTCCCGCACATGCCGCGAGGCGCCTCCCTCCCGGAGGAGAGAGACGCCTCGTGGAAGAGACCGATGTCAGCCGACGGCGACCAGATCGATGATGAAGATCAGCGTCTTGCCGGAGAGGAAGTGCCCGCCGCCGACCGGGCCGTAGGCGAGATGCGGCGGGATGATCAGCTCGCGGCGACCGCCCACCTTCATGCCGGGGATCCCGTCCTGCCACCCCTGGATCAGGCCGCGCAGCGGGAACTGGATCGTCTCGCCACGGCCCCACGAGGAGTCGAACTCCTCGCCGGAGTCGAACTCGACGCCGGCGTAGTGGACCGTGACGGTGTCGCCGGGCTTCGCCTCGGCGCCGTCACCCTCGATGATGTCGCGGACGACGAGCTCCGCCGGAGCGGGAGTGCTGGGGGCTTCGAACTCAGGCTTTGTGCGTTCAGTCATGTCTCCATCAAACCCGAGGCCGACGGACCCGGTCAACGCACGCACACCTGCTCACAGCGAACACCTCACGCCCTCGCCGGCGAACCTCGGCAACAAGCTCTTGACACTCATGCAGGGCCGGGTGCACCCTGTTTACAGATCAACTCAGCGCCCGGGAGACTCGCAGGCATCGCCGCAGCACCGGGCGCTGAGTCTTGTCCTGGAGCGATTCCCGGCCCCTCACTCGACGTATCCTGCGAGGAGCTCGGCGATCTCCACCGGTCGGCTCAGCATCGCGCAGTGTCCGCCGGGCAGCTCATCCGCGACCACTCCCAGGCGGGTCTCGGCGAGGTCGCGCAGGAATGCGGCAGGGAAGAAGCGATCGTCGGCGAACAGCACGAATCTCGTCGGCACGTCGGGCCACGCCGCCAGAGGCCACGGCCTCTCCATCGCCGCCTGCGACGGATGCGCCCTCTCCCGTCGGAGCGCCTCCTCTGCCAGCTCGTGCGGAACTTCGTTGTAGAAACTGACGAGGGGGTCGTCGTTCCCGGTCAACCCGCCGTCCCGCGCCGACTGGGCGGCAGACGCCGTGACGTATCCCGAGTTCGCCCACCACTGATCCGGGGACTCGCCCGGGGACGGGATCATCCCCGCCATCAGGACGAGGAGATCGGCGGAGAGGCGCTCGGCGACCAGCGGCGCGGTGAAGGCCCCGAAGGAATGACCGACGACCACCACCCCCGCCTGCGCACCCACCGGCTCCGCAACCACCTCGGCGTAGTCGTCGAGAGTGAGCGTGTCGTCGTCGGCGGGAAGGTCGGGCGCGAACACCTCGTGCCCGCGCGCTCGCAGCTCGGCGGCGACCAGATGCCAGGACCATCCGACATCTCCGCCACCGTGGATCGCGACGAAGGTGCTCATCCGCCACCGCCTTCCCTCGGACAAGGGTACGCCGTCGCGTGTGGCGTCAGTAGGCCAGCAGGGCCGCCCTGGTCGCCCTGGTGCGGATCAGGAGCGCGCGCTCGTCATCCACGGCCATGGGGTCGCGGCCGGTGATTGCCCGCTGACGGACAGCGGCGAGCTCCGTCGCCTCCTTGATGAACGCACGCATCAGGGGACGACGGTCCCCCCGCAGCTGTGACGCCCAGGCGAGTCCGACCTTGCGCCCGGCAGGGGTGGCGAGCATGGTGACTTCCTCGGGAGTGAACCATCCGGCCGCGGCGTAGTCCTCGAGGCGGGCACGGGTGAGTCGGGCCTCCTCACGACGCAACGCGACGATGCACAGGATGAATCCGATGAAGAGCGGCACCTGAAGGGTGAAGTAGAGACCGAAGAAGTCGGCGAACGTCGCCGAGCCGTTCCAGAGAGCGTGGAGCAGGATCGCCCCGACCACCCCCACCGCGCCAGCACCGAGCGCGGCCCTCGCCGAGCCGTGACGCCGAGCGACGAGGCCGATCGCGAAGCCGGTGATCGCGGTGAACATGGCATGAGCGAAGGGCGAGAAGAGCCCGCGCACCACGAACGTGACGGTCAGCTGCTCGCCGCCGCCCTCGATGAGGCTCACCCCGAAGTACTGGATGTTCTCGGTGAAGGCGAAACCCGCCCCGACCAGCGCGCCGTACACGATGCCGTCGACAGGGCCGTCGAACGCTCGTCGGGCGAGCAGGAAGATGAGGAAGACGCCGAGCCCCTTCCAGAGCTCCTCGACGATAGGCGCCTGCACGACGGCGGTGAACTCCTCGGAGCGGATGTCGAGCAGGAGGGTCAGCGCGGTGTCGACGAGCAGGGTGAGCCCGACGGCCGCGACGGCGCCCCATGCGATGGCGAACGCCACCAGCCGCTTGGGCTCGGGCTCCCACCGATCGATCAGGCGCACGCCCAGGAACACGATGGTCAGAGGGATGAGCGCGAGGACCAGCCCGACGACGGAAGCGAACGATCCGAGCGCCCAGACGAAGTAGCCGACGAGGGCGATCAGGAGGAAGCCGAGCACCCCGAAGAGCCAGAGCGACACCGTGCGCCCTTTCCTCGTCGGAACGGGCAGCGCCGGGAGCGACTCCGCCGGCGACGGGGCGACGGGAGCCGGCGGTGTGTAGGGCGTCGGCTGCGCGAGGGACGATGCATACCCCGTGACGGAGGTGCGGGCCGCGGGCGCCGAGACCTGGCTCGCGTACGGCGCGGGCGCGAAGGCTTGCGGCGGTACCGGCTGCGGGGCCTGCTGCGGCGGTACCTGCTGCGGCGGTGTCGACGGCAACGGCGGTGCCGGCGGAGGCGCATACGGCGAGGGCTGCTGCGGCTGGGACGGTCCTCCGGAACTCATAGGCAAAGCTTATGGGCACAACGCCGGGCACCCGGATATGGCGACCCCCTCCACCCGGCGACCTGCACCCACCCGGTAGCGTAGAAGCATGCGGTTCGCTCACCTGCGCCGTCCCGACTCCCCTCTCGCGGTTCTCGCCGTCGTGGAGGGCTCGGACGCCGTCCTCGTCTCTGATCTCCTGACCGACCCTCCTGCCACGCTGCAGCAGCTGATCGAGAGAGGGGACGATGGTCTCGACGCACTGCGCCGCGCTCTGGCGGACACCACCGCGCCGCGGCATCCGCTCGCGGGATGGGCGTTCGCCTCGGCCGTGCTCGCTCCGCCCGCGGTCCTGGCCGTCGGCCTCAACTACGCCGCGCACTCGAGTGAGCTCGGTCTCAAGACCGATGCCGCCCCGACCGTCTTCACGCTCTGGCCGAACTCGCTCACCGGACACGACCAGACCACATCCTGGCCGCGCACGCTGAGTGAGGCCGTCGACTACGAGGCCGAGCTCGGCGTGCTCATCGGCTCCCCTGCGAAGGACATCGCTGAGGCCGATGCGCTGTCGCACGTCTGGGGATACACGGTGGTCAACGACATCACCGCCAGGAACATCCAGTTCTCCGAGGCCCAGTGGTCACGCTGCAAGTCGTTCGACGGATTCACCCCGACCGGGCCGTTCGCGGTGACCGCGGATGAGATCGCCGACCCGCAGGACCTGCACATCTGGACCATCGTCGACGGTCACACCGTGCAGGATGCGAGCACCGATCAGATGGTGCGCTCGGTGGCGAAGCTGATCGCGCACCTCTCGCAGTCGCTCACGCTGCTCCCCGGCACCCTCATCTCGACCGGCAGCCCCGGCGGTGCCGGCTACTCGCGCGACCCGCAGATCTTCCTTCGCGACCGGTCCACCGTCACGGTGGGCATCGACGGCATCGGCGAGCTCACCACCCACTGCCGCATCACCGACTGACTTCACGGAGACGAAGGGGACGGATGCCGGCGCATCCGTCCCCTTCGTCTATCCGTCTGTGAGATCAGATCTCGATCAGGTCTTCCGGTGAGATCACCGGGATCGCGGCCGTGATGGTCTCGAGTCCCGACAGGCGCGCAGGCGAGAGCTGCTTGACGACCTCGTCGCGCGACATGAGGCCGGCCTCCACCACAAGGTCGGCCACGCTGCGGTTGGTCAGCAGTGCGGTCTTCGCGAGAGCGGCCGCCGCGGCGTAGCCGATGAACGGGGTCAGCGCGGTGATGACTCCGACCGAGGCACCGACCATCGCGCCGAGGCGGTCGCGGTTCGCGGTGATGCCGTCGACGCAGTTCACTCGCAGAGTCCACATCGCCTGACGCATCCAGGTGATCGACTGGAAGATCGAGTGTGCGATGACCGGCTCGAAGGCGTTCAGCTGCAGCTGCCCGGCCTCCGCCGCCATCGTGACCGTCATGTCCGCCCCCGCGACGGCGAACGCCACCTGGTTCACGACCTCGGGGATGACCGGATTGACCTTGCCGGGCATGATGCTGGAGCCCGCCTGCATGGCAGGAAGGTTGATCTCGCCGAGACCCGCCTGCGGGCCGGACGAGAGAAGACGGAGGTCGTTGCAGATCTTCGACAGCTTCATCGCGTTGCGCTTGAGAGTCGACGAGAACGACATGAACGAGCCGGTGTCGCTGGTGGCCTCGACGAGGTCACCGGCAGTGCGGAGGTCGAGCGACGTGATCTCGCGCAGGTGCTTGAGCACGGCGGGTGCGTAACCGGGGTGGGTGGTGATCCCGGTGCCGATCGCGGTGGCGCCCATGTTGATCTCGAACATCAGCGAGGCGTTCTCGGTGAGACGGGTGTGGTCGTAGCCGAGCGTCGTGGCGAAGCCGTTGAACTCCTGCCCCAGCGTCATCGGCACGGCATCCTGCAGCTGCGTGCGCCCGACCTTCAGCACATCGTGGAACTCGCGCGATTTGCCCAGGAACGACAGCCGCAGCAGGTCGAGCTCTTCGAGCAGGGAGCGCAGGGTCAGCGAGAGGCCGATCTTCACCGCGGTCGGGTACACGTCGTTCGTGGACTGGCTGCGGTTGGTGTGGTCGATCGGCGAAAGGAAGGCGTAGTCGCCCTTCTCGCGGCCCGCCATCTCGAGCGCGATGTTGGTGATGACCTCGTTCGCGTTCATGTTGGTCGACGTGCCGGCTCCACCCTGGATGACGCCGACCGTGAACTGCTCGTGGAACTCGCCGTCGATCACGCGCTGAGCCGCCCGGTCGATCAGGTCCGCCCGCTCCGGGTCGAGCACGCCGATCTCGCGGTTCGCACGGGCGCTGGCCTGCTTGACCATCGCGAGGCCGACCACGAGGTCGGGATACACCGAGATGGGCCGCTTCGTGATCGGGAAGTTCGCGTCGGCGCGGGCGGTGTGGATCCCCCAGTACGCGTCGACGGGAATCTCCATGCTCCCGAGCGAATCGGTCTCGGTGCGGGTCAGGGTAGGCGCGGCAGAAGCCATGTCACATCCTCGTGGGTCGTGGCGGGTGAGAAGGGTGGGGGATGTCTTCAGTCTACGCCGCTCAGCGTGCGGGTTTGCGGGAGAAGGCTTCGAGTCGCCCTTCCGGGTCGAGCTTCGCCATGCGCTCCAGCCAGGCCTCGGAGAAGTAGTCGCCGGTGTCGGCACCGGTCACCGGGACCACGGTGTGGGTGATCGTGTCGGGGTACACGTGCACGAGCTGGAACGCCTGAGCGGCGTCCATTCCGTTGACCTCGGCAGACGGGCGGGCGACGTTCATGGTGTAGCACGTCGCCGATGCCACGCTCACCGGCACGCCGGCGAAGGTGCCGTGCGAGGAGTAGTGCAGATGCCCGGCGAGGATGCCTCGGACGTCGCTGCCGCGGACGACGGCGGCGAGCTCGTCCTGATGTCGCAGCTCCAGGATGTCGAACAGCGGGAGGTGGCTCGGAAGAGGCGGATGATGCATTGCGAGCAGGGTGCCGTGCGGGGCCGGCTCGGCGAGGACCTCGGCGAGCCAGGAGAGCTGACCGTCATCGAGATCCCCGTGATGCCAGCCCGGGACACTCGTGTCCAGCGCCACGAGTCGGAGACCCTCGAGGTCCCAGACACCGGTCACAGGCTCCTCGGTCGGAGCCAGATCGAGCAGCCCCTCACGCAGCGCCGGACGTTCGTCGTGGTTTCCCGCCACCCAGATCACCGGGGCGCCGAGTTCCGCCGCGACCGGCTCGACCGCAGCGCGCAGACGGCGATACGCGTCGGGCTCGCCGAGGTCGGCCAGGTCACCCGTGACGACGATCGCCGTCGGATGCGGATGCACCGCGCGGATCGCGTCGAGCGTGCGGTCGAAGTTCGCCTCGACGTCGTAGCGTCCGCCCAGGCGCGCTCCCCCCGCGAGGAAATGCGGGTCGCTGACGTGGATGAGCACGTGCGACGCGGGCTCGTGCCTGCCGAAGACGTACGGACTGCCGGTTCCTGCGGACATGGCCTCAGCCTATTGCCGCACCGGCAGCGGCGGACGCGACCCGCGCTCGCCCTCCGAGGTCAGTGACCGACGACGAGGAGCAGGATTCCGCTCACCACGGCGGCGGCGCAGAGCGCGAAACAGCCGTAGGCGCCGACCAGGGCCACCGTCTTCTGGCCCTCGGTCAGCGGGCTCTTGCGTGCCGCCTTCGCCGCCTGCTTCTCGGCGCGCTTGAGTTCCTTCTCCGTGATCACGGTGATGGCGTCCGTGAACTCTGCAGGACTCACCACCGGGGCCCGCCCGCTGCGCACGAGCAGTCGGAGTCCCAGCGCGTAGAACGTGACGATGGCGGCGGCGCCGATGAGGGCTGCCGCGAACACCTGGAGGAAGGCGACCCAGTCGATCACGACGTTCATTCGGACTCCCCGTTCCGGTCGGCGTCGGGCTTCGTCGTCGAGGCCGCAGCCTTCGACGAGCCGGCACCGGCCTTGGCCTCCGCCTTCTTGGCCTTCTTCTTCTCGGCTTTCTTCTCGGCGTCCTTCTTCGCCTGGGCCTTCGCCTGGGCCTTCGCCTGCTCGCGCGCCTCGGCACGGGCCCTGGCCTCGGCCTTGGCCTGCTCGATGCGCTGCTGGCGGCGCGTCGGCGGAGGCGTATCGGGGAGTTCGACGGCCCTGCCGGACTCGGCGACGTCACTCATCGCGTTCGCCGGGGTGACAGCATTGCGACGCGAACGCATGAAGAGGCCGAGGATGATCACCAGGGCGATCACGGCATCGATCGCCACTCCCCAGTTGCCCAGCCAGACCACCAGCAGCGCCGCGAGAGCGCCTACGCCTCCGGCAGCGGGAAGCGTCAGCAGCCAGCCGACTCCGATGCGGCCGGCGGTCCGCCAGCGCACGGTGGACCCGCGGCGGCCGAGGCCGGAGCCGATCACCGAACCGGACGCGACCTGCGTGGTGGAGAGGGCGAAGCCGAGGGCGCTGGAGGCGAGGATGGTGGCCGCGGTCGAGCTCTCCGCAGCGAAGCCCTGGGCGGGCTTGACGTCGGTCAGCCCCTTGCCGAGGGTGCGGATGATGCGCCATCCGCCGAGGTAGGTGCCGAGGGCGATGGTGAAGGCACACGCGACGATGACCCACAGCTCGGGCTCGTGATGGGCGCCGGACTGCCAGCCGATCGTGATCATCGCGAGGGTGATCACTCCCATCGTCTTCTGCGCATCGTTGGTCCCATGGGCGAGCGCGACGAGGGACGACGTGAAGATCTGGCCCCATCGGAAGCCGTCGCGGCCGTCGGGCTTCCCGTCGTAGCGACGGGTGACCGAGTAGGCGATCTTCGTCGCGGCGAACGCGATCAGCCCTGCCGTGACAGGGGCGATCAGGGCGGGGAGCACGATCTTCGAGAGCACCATGCCGAAGTCGATGCCCCCGATCCCCGCACCGACCAGAGTGGCGCCGATGAGTCCGCCGAAGAGCGCGTGCGACGAGCTCGAAGGCAGCCCCAGGAGCCATGTGAGCATGTTCCAGGTGATCGCGCCGATGAGACCGGCGAAGATCAACGAGAGGAACAGATCGGCTCCCGCGGAGATGATCGCATCCTCGCGGATGATGCCGCCCGAGATGGTCTTGGAGACCTCGGTGGACAGGAAGGCGCCGACGAGGTTCAGCACTGCGGCGAGGAGGACGGCGGTCTTGGGCTTCAGCGCGCCGGTGGCGATCGGCGTCGCCATGGCATTCGCCGTGTCGTGAAAGCCGTTGGTGAAGTCGAAGAAGAGTGCCAGCGCGATGACAAGCACGACGATGAGGGCTGCGGTTTCCACCGTTCGCTTTCGGTCGTTTGAGGAAGAAGGAGATGTCGACGAGATCGACGTGACGAACGAAGAGTTCACCGTGGGTTTGACTTCCGTTAACCGGCCCCGGTGAATTCTCCCACCCTCCCCCGTGCCGGTCAACTCGACCTGGGATAGCGTGAGACGGTGACTGACGCCCCTGCCGCCGACCGCCGCTCGACCCTCCGCACCCATCACGGTGACACCTTCGAGGATCCCTACGAATGGCTTCGTGCCAAGGAATCCGCCGAGGTCATCTCCCACCTCGAAGCGGAGAACGCCCACACAGACGCCGAGACGGCGCACCTCGCCGATCTGCGCGAGAGACTCTTCCAGGAGATCAAGGGCCGTGTCCAGGAGACGGACCTGTCCGTCCCCACTCGCCGAGGGGACTGGTGGTACTACAGCCGCAGCGAGGAGGGGGCCCAGTACGGCATCCACTGCCGCGCCGCTGCCGCCCCGGACGACTGGACTCCCCCGCGTCTCGAGCCAGGAGTCGCGGTTCCGGGAGAGATCGTGCTCCTCGACGGCAATGTCGAATCGGAAGGACACGACTTCTTCTCGCTCGGCGCTTTCGACACGTCTGACGACGCCACGAAGCTGCTCTGGTCCACCGATTTCGAGGGTGACGAGCTCTACACCGTGCACGTGCGCGACCTCGCCACGGGCACCACGCTCGACGACGAGATCCCGAACACGGGCGGCGCCTTCTTCACGCCCGACGGCACCGGGGTGCTCTACACGACCCGTGACGAGGCCTGGCGCCCCGACACCCTGTGGCTGCATCGCCTCGGCACGCCGGTGTCGGACGACGTGCGGCTCTTCCACGAGCCGGACGAGAAGTTCTGGCTCGGGGCAGGGATCACCCGCAGCCGCCGGTATCTGGTCATCGCGGTCGGCTCGAGCATCACGAGCGAGGAGTACCTCGTCGATCTGACCGGCGAGCTCACCGCTGAGCCGCAGCTGGTCTGGCCGCGTCGCGAAGGCGTCGAGTATTCCGTCGAGCACGCGGTCGTGGGCGGCGAGGACCGGTTGCTCGTGCTGCACAACGACGGAGCCCTCGACTTCGAGCTCGTGTCGGTCGCCGCCGCGGACCCCCGGGGATCGCGGCACGTGGTGGTGGCGCACGAACAGGGCAGACGCCTGCTGGGTGTGGACGCGTTCCGCGACTTCGCCACCGTGGAGTACCGCAGCGAAGGACTCGAACGCGTCGGCCTGCTCGACTACGAGACGGATGTCGTCGACGAGCTGGCCTTCGACGAGCCGCTCTACTCCGCCGGAGTGAGCGGGAACCCCGAATGGCACTCCCCGTTCCTGCGCCTGGGATACACGTCGTTCGTGACGCCGGGGACCGTGTACGACCTCGATCTCGCGACCCGCGAGCTCGTGCTGCGCAAGCAGGTGCCGGTGCTGGGTGGATACGACCCCGCCGACTACGGGCAGAGGCGTGAGTGGGCGACCGCTGCGGACGGCGTCCGCGTGCCGATCTCGCTCGTCTGGAAGCGCTCGTTCGGCGAACCCGGGGGCGAGGCACGGCCGGTGCACCTGTACGGGTACGGCTCGTACGAGCACTCGATCGATCCCGGCTTCTCGGTCGCGCGCCTCTCCGAGCTGGACAGGGGTGTGATCTTCGCGGTGGCGCACGTCCGCGGTGGAGGAGAGATGGGGCGACAGTGGTACGAGGACGGCAAGCTCCTCCACAAGCGCAACACCTTCACGGACTTCGTCTCCTGCGGCGAGCACCTGGTCGAGACCGGGGTCACGGCACCGACTCTCATGGTGGCCGAGGGCGGCAGCGCCGGGGGCCTGCTGATGGGGGCTGTGACGAACCTCGCGCCCGGGCTCTTCGCCGGCATCCTCGCCGGGGTGCCTTTCGTGGACGCCCTGACCACGATCCTCGACCCGTCGCTGCCGCTGACCGTGATCGAGTGGGACGAATGGGGCGACCCCCTCCACGACCCGGATGTCTACGCCTACATGAAGTCGTACAGCCCGTACGAGAATGTCCGAGACGGCGTCGAATACCCGCGGATCCTCGCCGTCACATCCCTGAACGACACCCGTGTGCTCTACGTGGAGCCCGCCAAGTGGGTCGCCCGTCTACGCGAAGCCGGGGCGAAGGACGTGCTCCTCAAGTGCGAGATGGTCGCCGGGCACGGCGGCGTGAGCGGGCGCTACAACTCTTGGAAGGAGCGGGCCTTCGAACTCGCCTGGCTCCTCGAGACGCTCGGCCTCGCCGACGCCTGAGCGCCGGACCTCCTGGTGTGAGCGCCCGTTCGTGGGCGCCACATCAGGCGATCACGTCAGAACAGTCCAGGGTCTGCACCGGCGCAAGACGCACACCTGAGAACCCGCGGCTGTTTCACCGCGCGACCCGGGCGCGATTCGACGCGCGACATAGAGCACGCGAGATCAGGCGAACACGCCGCATCAGGCACGCGGGAGGAGAAGTCGCCTGATTCCGCGAGGTCGCCTGATTCGGCGTGATGGATCCGATCGCTCTCGGACTCAGCCGAAGAGCGCCGCAGCCTCGTCGTAGCGGTAGCGCGGGACGGTGTTCAGTTCGCCGAGCGCATCGGCGAACGGCACCCGCACGATGTCGGTGCCCTGCATGGCGACCATCTGACCCCACGCGCCGTCCACGATCGCGTCCGCCGCATGCAGCCCCAGGCGCGTGGCGAGAACGCGGTCGAAGGCCGACGGCGATCCACCGCGCTGGATGTGGCCGAGGATCGTCGCACGCGTCTCGATGCCGGTGATGCGCTCGATCTCGGGGGCGAGCTGGTCGCCGATACCGCCGAGGCGCGGTCGATTGAAGGCGTCGAGCCCCTTGTCGCTGTATGCCTCGTCCATCCCGAGGAGCTTGAACCCCTCGGAGACGACGACCAGGGGCGCGCGACCGCGGTCGTGGGCGCTGGTGACGAGCTCCGTGATGTCGTCGATCGACATCGGTACCTCGGGGATGCAGATGACGTGCGCACCGGCAGCCATTCCGGCGTGCAGGGCGATCCAGCCGACGTGCCGACCCATGACCTCGGCGACCATGCAGCGCTGGTGGGAGTCACCGGTCGTGCGGAGGCGATCCATCGCGTCCGTGGCGATGTTCACGGCTGTGTCGAAGCCGAACGAATAGTCCGTCGCCTGCAGGTCGTTGTCGATCGTCTTGGGGACGCCGATCACCTTGATGCCGTCCTTGGCGAGGCGGTCGGCGGCTGCGAGCGTGCCTTCACCGCCGATCGCGATGATGCCGTCGATCTTGTGCCCGTAGAGGGTCTTGGCGATGTTCTCGGCTCCCCCGCGCTCGCCCTCATACGGGTTCGTGCGGCTGGTGCCGAGGATCGTGCCGCCCACCTTCGACAGCCCCTTCACCTCGTGCCGGGTCAGCGGCATGAAGTCCCCGTCGACGAGTCCGCGCCAGCCGTCGCGGATGCCGACGAACTCCAGGTCGTATGAGGTCGTGCCCTTGAGCACGATGCCGCGGATGACCGCGTTGAGGCCGGGGCAGTCGCCGCCGCTCGTCAGGATGCCGATCTTCATGCTGGTGCCTTCAGACGTTCGGGAGATGGGGGGGGAACAGGCGACGCTGCCTTCGATCGACACTAGCGCCCCTGCGTGCCCGGGCGCCATTCGGGCTCGACGAAAAACGCCGATCTTGACAAGGCGATTCGCCGATATCGATGAACTTCCCGCCGACGCCGGCTTTCGCACCAGATCCCGCGTTAAGAACAGCCGATCTTGAGGCTTACGCTCCGCCCAGCGCCTGTCGCAGCAGGTGCATGAGCGCCGCCAGCTGCACCGGCTCCCCGGCCGACTCCTCGACCGCTTCCCCGTCGAGGGCGCGTGCCGCGAGTCCCTGCTTCTGGTCGATCAGCTCGGCGATCTTGGTGTCGATGGTGTGCGCGGCGATGATCCGCCACGCCGTCACCGGCTCGTCCTGCCCGATGCGGTGCACGCGGTCGATCGCCTGCGTCTGCTCGGCTGCCGTCCACGACAGCTCGGCGAGGACGACGTTCGACGCCGCCTGCAGGTTGAGTCCCACACCGGCAGCGGTGAGAGAGCAGACGGCGATGCCGACCTCGGGGTCGCCGTTGAAGTCGTCGATCGCCTGCTGGCGGGTCGTGGACGTCTGGTCCCCACGGATCGAGACCGAACGGATGCCGGCGGCGGCGAAGTGCGCCTCGGCCTGGTCCATGACGTCGATGTGCTTCGCGAAGAACACGACCTTGCCGACCGAACGCTGCAGCTGAGCGGCGTAGTCGGCAGCCAGTGGCGCCTTGGCCTGACCGATGCGCCGGACCATGGTGAAGACATTGTCTCCCCCGGTGCCGGCGGCCTTCGACTCCTCGAGCTCGTTCTGGGCGACCAGCCGCACGATGTCGTCGTCGATCTCTCCGGGTGCGAGTCCACGGTCGCCGCGGGCCTCGATGATGCGGCGGTAGCGAGCGGCGAGGCGCTCCCCCAGCTCGCGCTCGGCCTGGCGGATGCTGCGCCCGAACTCGTCGTCGAGCTGCACCGGCAGATCGGCGATCAGCTTGTCGGGCAGGTCGGCGGCGACGTCCTTCTTCTTGCGGCGGACGATGCCCATCGAGATCACCGCGTCGCGCGCTTCCGGATAGAAGGCCTTGTCCGCCGGGGTGAATCCGGTCGCATCGAGCTTTTCCATGAGCTCGGGCCCCGGCTTCTCACCGGTGGTCCAGCCGAGGAAGCGCCAGATCGCGTCGAAGTCCTCCACGTCGTTGATCAGCGGCGTACCCGTGAGGGCGAGCATCAGGGGGTCGTGCCCGGGAGTGCGCTCGCGCACCTGGGCGGCCAACGACAGCACGTTCTGGGAACGCTGCGAGGAGAGATTCTTGATGAAGTGCGCCTCGTCGACGACCATGCCGCGCAGCCCGATCGAGGCGAGCCAGGACATGTGCCGATCGAGGATCTCGTAGTTCACGATGAACACGTCGGCGAACGCATCGATGTCGTCGCCGTCACCCTGGATCACCGTGGCACGACGCTGTGGAGTCCAGCGCTCGACCTCGCGCGCCCAGTTCATCTTCACGACGTTGGGGACGACGACGAGCAGCGGGTACGCGCCCGCCACGGAAGCGGCGAGCACTGATTGCGCGGTCTTGCCGAGTCCGGGCTCATCGGCGAGGAGGAAGCTGCGGTGCCCCGCCTTCACGGCTTCGAGGAACCGGGACTGGTGCACCATGACCTCGAGGCCCTTGGGCGAGATGTGGTCGAACTCCGGCGCCGGAGGCAGATCCATGGACGCGGCGGATCCGCCGGCTCCGGTCTCGAAGGCCTTGTACAGCGGCCCCATGAGCTCCCAGCCGTCGAGGCGGCGTCGCGGCGTGGCGCTCGAACGGGGCGTCAGGTCGGGAGCGAGGAAGGGATTGGCCAGTTGTCGAGCTTCGACGGACGGCGGGGTGACCTGTCGCTCGGCGATCGCCGCCGGGATCGTGGAGATCTGCACCGGTGCAGCGTCGGCGATGATGAGCTCTTCCGGGGCGAGGTCGGCGCCGGATTCAAGCAGCCAGTCGCGGCGCATGCGCTTCGCCACCGGCGATGTCGCCTGGTCGGCCTCCAGCAGCTGGATGAGCGAGGTGTCGCGCGCAGCCGTCTTGGCGAGGATCGTGGCGACGCCGTCGAGCCGCTTCAACAGCTCGGCGCGAGCAGGATCACCGATCTCGGCATCCGCCTTCACACGCGCGCGCTCTTCGCGCACCAGGAAGGCGATCACCTGGAACTTCACCCGATTCGTGGGGCCGAGCTTCCCTCGCTGCGACTTGGCCTCGATCTCGCGCACCTTGCGCGCGAGGATCGGGATGAGGGGTGCCTCGTCGTCACGACGGGACGTCTTCTTGCGCCGCGTGGCGGCGGTTGCCGTAGTCGGCATGCTCCTCCTGAGCGTGAAGGCTCCGGCTTCCCCAGGAAGCCATGGGCCGTTCTCGTTGTCCGCGTGTGGCGTGAGCCAGGACCGTACGAACAGTGGATCTTCTTCCCGTCGGGGATCGCGAGATTCGCGAAGTTCGGCGGGAGCCGATGTCCATTCTATGTCATCGTGCCCGCGTGGACGCGATCGCCCACGCCGAGCCGCCCATTCGAACCGCCGAACGGGTCGCGCGCTACGACGTCAGTCCGAGGGCCCGTGCGGCATCGTTCACGTCGGCACCCATCTGCTCCATCAGCTTGTCGATGCCCTCGAAGGCCACCATGCCCCGCAGTCGGTCGACGAACTCGACCGTGACGTCGTGCCCGTAGAGGTCGAGGCCGGTCTCGCCCAGCACGTGGGCCTCGACCTGGCGCACGAGGACATCGTCGAACGTGGGGTTGGTCCCGACCGAGATGGCCGAAGGGTGCCGGATGCCGGTGTCGTGGTCGACGAGCCACCCGGCATAGACGCCGTCCGCCGGAACGAAGGCATCGACGATGGTCGAGAGATTCGCGGTGGGGAAGCCCAGCTCCCGCCCGCGCTTGAGCCCGTGCACGACCTCGCCGCGCACATCCGGGTACCGCCCGAGAACGGTCGCGGCTGTCGCGACATCGCCCTCCATCAACAGTTCGCGGATCCAGCTCGACGACACGCGCCGCGAAGAACCCGGAAGGTAGACGTCGTCGACGACCTCGACCGAGAAGCCGTAGCGGGGTCCGAGTTCGCGCAGCAGCTCCGGCGTCCCCGCTCCCCTGTTCCCGAACCGGAAGTCCTGCCCGACCAGGACCGTCGACACCTGGAGGGCTCCCACGAGGATGTCGACGACGAAATCCTCCGCGCTGCGGGCCGCGAGTTCCTCGTCGAACGTGAGCACCAGCGTCGCGTCGAGCCCGAGCTCACCGAGGAGCTCGAGCTTGCGGTCGACCGTGACGACGTTCTCGGGGCAGCGATCCGGGCGGATGACGGCCAACGGGTTGCGATCGAACGTGACCGCGACCGATCGGCTCTCGGTGGCAGCAGCCGCCTCCTCGAGGCGCGCGATCACAGCGCGGTGGCCGGCGTGGACCCCATCGAACTTGCCGATGGCGACCGCGCTCGGGCCGAAGTCGTCCGGCACCTCATCCGGGCTTCGGAAGATGATCACGCGTCGACCTCGACAGGGCGCGCGACTTCGGCGGGGCGATGCGTGCGCAGCCACCAGATGCCGAAGATCGGGAGGACCAGCGGGATGAACAGATAGCCCCGCCCGAACAGCGACCACACGGTCTCATGCTGGAACAGCTCGGGCAGCAGAATGCTCAGCAACCCGACGACGAGCACGCCGGTGAGCTCGAAGACGATCGCGATCCAGGCGACGGTGTACCAGCCGCGACGACGAGCCAGGACGAGGGCAAGCGTGGCCAGGATGTAGACGAGCGCGGCGAGTGCGGAGAGCGAGTACGCGAGCGGCGCCTCGTCGAACCGACGGACGATCTGCACGAAGCTGCGTCCCGTGGCGGCCAGCGCCATGACGGCGTAGACGATCACGAGGACACGACCGATTCCGGTCATCCGAGAGGAGGGGGCGGTGGAGCTCATAGCGCATTCCATCCTAGAGCCGCGGAAGACGGCCGGTCTCCGCGCAAGCCTCTCGCCTCACGCGAGCTGGACGGCCCAGATGACCTGCATCCGCCAGAGCATGATCGCGATCGCGAGTGCGGCGACGCCCAGGATCACGGTGCTCCAGCGGCTGCGTTCCATGAGCGCCCACAGCACCGCGCCGACGGGCAGGAGCACGGCGGAGACCAGGTAGACCCAGTACTCGAGCAGGTCTCCGGTCGGCGGGTTTCCTGAGAAGGGCGCGATGATGGCGACGATCACCTGGACGACGAGCAGCGCCTCGACGAGGGCCAGAGCACCGACGCTGAAGTCACTCGGTCGCCTGCCGATCAGCCCCGCGACGAGACAGAACACGCCCGCGGCGACCGCGACGACGATCTGCGCGATCGTGAACCACAGGATCATCGGTCGCCCTCCGGCATGTTCATGGCGCTCTTGAGGTCTGCGCCGCGCCTCTCGACGATCCCGATCAGAACCCCGTCCTCGTCGATCGCTGCGCCGAGGCGGCTCTCGAGACGGACGGCCTGCCCTGCGAGACGCTTGCCGTGGCGGAGGTCCCGCGCGTCATCGACCGACATCGCAAGGACCGGGAGAAGGCGTCCTGCAGCCTCACCGGGGGTCAGGGTCGGTGCACCCTCGAGCGCTTCGATGCCGACGGCATCCGTCACATCGAACGGCCCGACACGAGTACGTCGCAGCGCGGTGAGGTGACCGCCGACGCCGAGAGCGGAGCCGAGGTCGCGGGCGAGCGAACGGATGTACGTTCCGGATGAACAGTCGACCACGACGTCGAGATCGATGTACCCGTCGCCCTCGCGACGGCCGAGCAGATCGAACCGCGAGACGACCACGTCGCGCGCTGCGAGCACGACCTCTTCACCGGCACGCACACGCTCGTACGCGCGGCGACCGTCCACCTTGATGGCGGAGACAGCGCTGGGGACCTGGGAGATCTCGCCCGTGAGCCTCGCGATTCCGGCGGAGACCGCTTCATCGCTGACGGACTCCCATGCCTCGGGAGCCGCCGTCGTGAGGATCTCGCCGTCCGCATCGTCCGTGCCCGTCGTCTGTCCGAGCCGGATCGTCGCCGCGTAGGTCTTGTCAGCCCCCACGACGTACGTCAGGAGCCTGGTCGCTCCCTCGATGCCGATGACCAGCAGACCGGTCGCCATCGGGTCGAGCGTTCCGGCGTGCCCCACCTTGCGGGTGCCGAACGCTCGTCGCGTGCGGGCGACGACGTCGTGGCTGGTCAGCCCTGCGGGCTTGTCGACGAGAAGGATGCCGGGCGAGACCATCCCCCCAGCCTACCGAGAGCGACGCCGTGCACCGGCCCGGGGGTCAGCCGCAGACCTCGTACGAGGGTTCGGCGCCGGTCGTCACCGTGACGTCCCATGCGGTGTCGCTGTTCTCGCGGAACGCGAAGAAGACGTGGGCGTCGGTCGCGCTCGGAAGCATGAGCCAGGTGTCGCTCCCCATCGTCGACACCCCCTCCTGCGCGTCAGGATACGCAGCGAGCACCTCGGCCTTGGTCGCTCCGATACCGAGGCCGTCCTCCGTCACCGGTCCAGGGACCACGGCGGGAGTCTCGGCCGCGGAGTAGACGGAGATCTCGCGGATGGGCGCCGTCTCGCTCTCCGTCCCGCGGACGAAGGAGATACCGTAGGCGGAGTCGGCTGCCATCCACCACGCCGACCACGAACAGTTCGCGGTGTCGTTGGTCCAGGAGCCGGTGAGGCCGGCAAGCGTCGAGGTGAAGTCGCCCCCGACGTCGATCGGTCCGACGCCCGCCTCGTGGATGATCCAGGTTCCGGGGTCAGCCGGATCCTCGATCCGAGGCTCCGCTGTCGGTGTCGGCGTCGGTGGGGTCGACGTCGTTCCGCTCGGCGTGGATCCGCCGCTGGGCGTCGAAGCGGGTGCCGACGTTCCCGTGCACCCGACCAGGCTCGTGACGGCCAAGGCCGTCACGAAGATGAGCGCGCTCGTACGTGTGTTGATCATGGATGCCCCTGTCTCCGGTCCCGGGCTCGTCTCGCAGCTCACGTAGGCTGGATGGATGCCCGATATACAGGCCCGTCCCGAGATGAGATCGCGCCTGTCCGCATGGTATCGATCCACAGCGCGCGACCTGCCGTGGCGTCGGTCTGCGTTTCATAACGAATTCGGCGCCTGGGGCGTTCTCGTGAGCGAATTCATGCTGCAGCAGACCCCGGTGACGAGGGTCATTCCGCATCTCGAGGCATGGCTGGATCGGTGGCCGACCCCTGCCACGATGGCGATGGCGTCGACGGCGGAGGTCGTGCAGCAATGGGCGAACCTGGGGTATCCCCGACGCGCGCTCTGGCTGCACCGCGCTGCCGTCGAGATCACGGATCGTCATGGCGGAGTCGTTCCGCGTGACGTGGACGCGCTGCTGGCCCTCTCCGGCATCGGCGACTACACCGCCCGCGCCGTGGCCGTGTTCGCCTATGGCGACCGGCACCCCGTGGTCGATACGAACACTCGGCGCGTTCTCGCCCGTGCCGTCGAGGGGCGGGCGCAGCCGGGAGCGGCATCTCGCCGAGACCTCGACCTGATGTCATCGTTGCTGCCGGAGGATGTCGCGGAGGCGGCCGTGTTCAACGCGGCGGCGATGGAGCTCGGCGCCACGGTCTGCACGTCACGGGCACCCCGGTGCCCGCTCTGCCCTCTCGCCGGGAGTTGCGCATGGCTGGCAGCGGGCAGGCCGGACACGGGAGACGGACGCCGACGCCAGGCCGCCTATGAAGGGTCCGATCGGCAAGCACGCGGCGCGGTGCTGCGCCTGCTGCGGAGCCGGGATCCGGAGGCCGTCCCGCTCGATGCCGTCCTCCCGGATTGGCCCGACACCGGACAGCGCGAACGAGCGATCGACTCGCTGATCGCCGACGGGCTCGCCGAAGCCGACGGGGCCACCCTGTTCCTGCCCCGCTGACGGCGCCGCGCGCGACGGCGGATCACGGACGATGACGACTCAGACGTGTTGATCCGTGCGATGTGCAAGTACCGTCAGCTCGACGCGGCTCCGCACGTCGAGCTTGGTGAAGATCCGGCCGAGGTGGACTTCCACGGTGCGGACCGAAACGTTCAGCTCCTCGCCGATCTCACGGTTCGCTGCACCTCGGACCGCGCGCATCGCCACTTCCAGCTCCCGGGCGGTGAGCCGGAGCGACCAGGCGGCACGGCATGCCGAGAGCAGGCCCATCGCCGGGACGATGCTCCCCTCTCTGGCCTCGAGTCGGTCCAGCCTCCCGCGCACCGACTTCGCCCATGCCGTCGCGCCGGAGAGCTCGAACAGTCGTTCGGCATACTGCAGATGGATCCTCGCGGCCGAGTGATCGTCGCGGATCGCATGCCGGCTTCCGAGCATCATCTCCACGCGCGCCCGCTCGAACGGCGAACGCAACGTTCGCGCGATCTCCGCGACCTCGTCGCCGTCCGCACGCCATCGCCCGTCCGCCGCCGTCGCGATGCGTGTCCGCAGCTGCTGCGCCAGCGCGATCTCCGGAGGCTCGAGAGACGCGGCCGCCAACGGGACACCGGGAGAAGGCGAGGCAAGCTCGTCCAGACCCGGCACGGTCATCGTCGTCTGCGGGGCGCCGAGATCGGACCAGAGCCGGACCGTGGCTGCGGCATCGTCGAAGGAGCCGGTGAGGAAGGACCGGACACCACGGTCCACGAGCAGATCCATCTTCGCGCCAGGCGGAAGGGTGAGCGTGAGCGACCGGGCGAACGGGCCGAGTTCGCCGTGCACCGCCAGATCGAGGCGTCGGGCGAGGACGACTCCGAGCCCGGCGAGGGGCAGCGCGATGGGAAGGGTGAGCGCCGCCTGGATCAGCCTGTCCCGCGCGATACCGATGTCACCTCGCCACGCGAGCAGGAGGACCTCGACGACCGACCGATACGCATGGACGACCGGGCTGTGCTCGTAGCCCGGCACGAAAGGATCAGAACCGCCGGACGGCGTCGATTCATCGACGACGAGCAGACGCAGCCCCAGATCGATGTCTCCCTCGACCGCGGCGCGCAGAGTTCGGAGCATCCCCCCGCTCACCGAGCTCGACTCCGTCACCATGTCGGCATCGCGATCTCCGGCCATGAGCCACCCCAGCGCGACGACCGGATCCCTCAGCTCCTGCTCGGCACCGATCCGCACGGCACCGTCGCGGAGGGCATCGAGCCACAGGCGCATCCCCCGCCGGTCTCCTCGCTCGGCGCAGAGGATGGCGGCGAGAGCGGCTGCTCTGGTCCAATGACGCCAATCGCTCTCGTCGGCGGATCCCGGCCGCACGGTGGTCGGATCGATCCCGGGAACAGCCCCCTGCACGAAGGTCTGCGCCACGATCAGAGCCCCGAGCCCCGCCCACCTGTGTCGTTCACCGCTGTGCGGATACAGCGTCCCCAACCAGGCGGCGGCCTCCACCGCGAACCCGGCACCGACCGCCGACGCCCCGGCCACGAGCCGCGCCTCGTCCTGATCCTCGCCGACTGCATGTTCTGCCGCCTCACGCGCCAGCATCAGTGCACGCTCCGGATGTCCGGCTTCGCTCAGCTGCCGCGCGATGAGGGTGAGCTCCCGTGCGGTCGACGGGTCGCCCTCGAGAGATGCCCGAGCCCGGTGCCAGTCCGCGCTCATCGGGTCACCACGATCGAGGAAGACCGCACTCAGACGCTCATGGACCAGCGCGGTCCCGGCAGTGCAGGTCGTCGCCCGCACCCAGATCGAGAGTCGGGCGTCGACGAAACGCACGCGGCCGGCGTGCAGGGTCACGTGATCGCCGACGGCGGCAGCGGCGATCTCGGTCGCCGTGCGCCCGTCGAACTCCAGGAGCGGACCCAACGAATCGTCCAAGCAGACCGCGAGCGCGAGGAGGAGCTGACGATCCCGCTCGTCGAGCAGCAGTCCCTCGAACCTGCGTGAGATCGCCGCGACCAGGGGCAACGGCGACGGCAACGGTCGGAGCCCATGGCGTTGGTGCGGAGTCAACCGCTCGACGACCGCGCGGATCGTGGCAGCGTCGGCATCCAGATCGCCGGCCAACCGGGCGAGCACATGTGGAGCACAGCCGAGATCCTGCGCGAGCAGTTCTTCCAGGAGGAGACCGACGGCGGCGGGCGCGATGAACGGCCCCCCAGACGTGCCCGTACCCTCGATGCCGTTCCCCCTCAGCTTCGCGGGAGCCGGTCCCGCGAAGCCGAGCGTATCAAACGGCGCTCACTCCGCGTCGTCGTCCGTACGGTAGGGGTCCGCGTCACCGGCATGGGATGCCGACGAGGCGAGCTTGGCGACGTCGGCATCACGCTGCTGCGCCTCACGGAGCAGCGCCCCGATGTGGTCGGCGTTCTCCGGAAGCGCGTCGGGGATGAACTCGAGCGTCGGAACCAGTCGAGTGCTCAGCTGCCGTCCGACCTCGCTACGCAGCATTCCGGTCGCCGAGGTGAGCGCCGCACCACTGGAGATGCGCTCCTCCTCGGTCCCCAGCACCGTGTAGAACACCGATGCATGCTGAAGGTCTCCGCTCACGCGGACATCCGTGATGGTGACGAAGCCGAGGCGCGGGTCTCGCAGCCCCTTCTCCAGCCGTTCGGCGAGGATCACGCGGATCCGATCCGCGAGACGGGCCTGTCTTTCGCCTGCCATTATTCTCTCCCTGTCCAGGAACCCTCAGGGCGTCCCCCGTCTCCGTGCTCGGAAGGAGCAGGAGAGGGAGACGCCCGAAGGTGTTTCGAAGTGATCAGCCGCGAGGCTTCTCGACGAGCTCGGTCGTCTCGATCTCATCGCCGATCTGGATGTCGTTGTACTTGCCGAGGCCGATACCGGCCTCGTAGTCCGTGCGGACCTCGGTGACATCGTCCTTGAAGCGACGCAGCGACTCGATGGCGAGACCATCGGCCAGCACGACACCGTCGCGGATGACGCGAGCCTTGGCGTTTCGCGTGATCGTTCCCGACCGCACGATGACACCGGCGATGTTGCCGAACTTCGAGGAGCGGAACACCTCGCGGATCTCGGCGACACCCGACTGGACCTCTTCGTACTCCGGCTTGAGCATGCCCTTGAGCGAGCTCTCGATCTCGTCGATCGCGTTGTAGATGACGGAGTAGAAACGGATGTCCACGCCTTCACGGGCGGCACGCTCACGCGCCTTCGTGTCGGGACGGACGTTGAAGCCCACGATGATCGCGTTGTCGATCGTCGCCAGGTTCACGTCGGACTCGGTGATGGCACCCACACCGCGGTGGATGATGCGCAGCTGCACCGAGTCGTCGACCTCGATCTTGAGGAGCGACTCCTCAAGTGCCTCGACGGCACCGGAGACGTCACCCTTGATGATGAGGTTGAGCGACTCGACCTTGCCCTCTTCGAGCGCACGGGTGAAGTCCTCGAGCGAGATGCGCTTGCGGGCCTTGGCCAGCTGGGCGTTGCGCTCGACCGCTTCACGCTTCTCAGCGATCTGGCGGGCCATGCGGTCTTCCTCGGTGACGATGAAGACGTCGCCGGCACGCGGCACGGAGTTCAGACCCTGCACCTGTACCGGACGCGACGGGAAGGCCTCGAGGACCTGCTCGCCGTTCTCGTCCGCCATCGCACGCACACGGCCGTACGCCGTGCCCGCGACGATCGCATCACCGATCCGGAGCGTTCCGGACTGGATGAGCACCGTGGCGACCGAACCGCGGCCCTTGTCGAGCTTCGCCTCGATGGCGACACCACGAGCGGCCTTGTTCGGGTTGGCGGTCAGGTCGAGACCGGCGTCGGCGGTGAGCAGCACGGCGTCCAGGAGTTCCTGGATGCCGGTGCCCGCACGAGCCGAGACGTCGACGAACATGACGTCTCCACCGAACTCCTCGGCGACCAGCCCGTACTCGGTCAGCTGCTGACGCACCTTCGAAGGGTTGGCGTCGGGCTTGTCGACCTTGTTCACCGCGACCACGATCGGCACGTTCGCCGCCTGGGCGTGGTTCAGCGCCTCGACCGTCTGCGGCATGATGCCGTCGTCGGCCGCGACCACGAGGATCGCGAGGTCGGTGACCTGCGCACCACGAGCACGCATGGCGGTGAACGCCTCGTGACCCGGGGTGTCGATGAACGTGATGGCGCGCTCGATGCCCTCGTGCTCGGTCCACACCTGGTAGGCACCGATGTGCTGGGTGATGCCACCGGCTTCACCCTCGATCACATTGGTCTGACGGATCGCGTCGAGCAGTCGCGTCTTACCGTGGTCGACGTGACCCATGACGGTGACCACCGGCGGACGGATCTCGAGGTCGTCTTCGCTCTCGGCCTCCAGCTCGGCCTCCAGGTCGAGGCCGAAGCCCTCGAGGAGCTCCTTGTCCTCGTCCTCGGGCGAGACCATCTGGATCTTGTAGCCGAGCTCAGCACCCAGGACCTCGAACGTCGCCTCATCGAGGGACTCGGTGGCCGTGGCCATCTCACCCAGGTTGAAGAGGATGGTGACGAGGGTTCCGGGCTGGACCGTGTAGCCGGTCAGCGTCTCGATCTTGTCGGCGAAGTCCGCGATCGATGCGCCGCGGCGCATGCGGATGATCTCTCCGTTACCGCGGGTGACGTTGACGCCACCGACGACCGGAGCACTCCGCATCTCGAACTCTTGCCGCTTCGCCCGCCGCGACTTGCGCTGCTTGCTCTTGCCGCCGCCCTTGCCGAAGGCACCTGCGGTACCACCGCCGGGACCACGGCCGCGACCGCCACCGCCACCGGGACGACCGGCGAAACCGCCGCCGCCGGGGCGTGCTCCAGGACCGCCGGCACCGCCGGGTCCGCCGGCACCGCCGGGACGACCGGGGCCGCCGGGACGCTGCTGGAACGGAGCACCGGGACGACCGCCCTGGCCACCGCGCGGTGCACCGGGACGAGGCGAGCCGGGACGAGGGGCACCCGGACGGGGTGCGCCGGGACGCGGAGCCTGCGGACGCGGGATGTTGCCCGGCGTCGGACGCTGGCCCATGCCCTGAGCCGACGCGAACGGGTTGTTACCCGGACGCGGACCGGCCGGACGCTGGCCCATGCCCTGCGCCGACGAGAAGGGGTTGTTACCCGGACGCGGAGCACCGGGAGTCGGCGCGCCGCTCTCGGCCGGCTTCGCCGCATCGGATGCGGCGGGAGCCTCTGCCGCGGGGGCAGGGGCGGGAGCCGGCGCAGCGGGTGCGGGGGCCGGAGCTTCCGGGGCAGGCTTCGGACCGGGCTTGGGGCCCGGGGTCGGTGCCGGCTTGGCACCGGGCTTCGCAGCTGCAGGCTTCGCAGCCGCGGGCTTCGCCGCGGGAGCGGCGTCAGCGGAGCCCTTGAGCGAGCCATCGGCCTCGATCGCCGCGCGCAGCTTGCGCGCAACGGGCGGTTCGATGGTCGAGGACGGGCTCTTCACGAACTCGCCGAGCTCCTTGAGCTTCGCAAGTGCGATCTTGCTGTCGACGCCGAGTTCGGCGGCGATCTCGTGTACGCGTGGTTTACCAGCCACAATTCTCCTGTCTGAGTCGGTCCACCCAGACAGGGCAGACCACTAGTCGCGGACGGGTCTCATTTCGAGCCGTTCACTTTGTTTCCATAGCTGTTCAGCCTTTGTTTCTTGGTGGGTGCTGTTCGAAGGTCCGTGTGTCCAGCTGAGTGGTCACACGCAGTGCCCGTCCGAAAGCTCGCCGCCGCAGAGCGGCCGCCATGCATTCAGCTGTCGGATGCACCCACGCGCCACGCCCCGGCAGGACAGCACGCTCATCGGGGATGAGGGTGTCGTTCTGGGCCACCACCCGGAGAAGGGCGGAGCGGGGAGCACGCGTGCGACAACCGACGCACGTTCGTACGGGTTCCATCTTACACCTGCGTTTCACCCCACCTCGCCCGCTCCCGGGCGCGGCGGAAGGCCGAAGCCGTGTCAGTCGAGGACGCTGTCCGGCTGGATGTCGATCTTCGCGCCGGTGAGCTTGGCGGCCAGACGAGCGTTCTGACCTTCCTTACCGATCGCCAGCGACAGCTGGTAATCGGGCACCAGGGCACGGACGGCCTTGGTGCTGGCGTCGAGCACGAAAGAGCTCGTCACCTTGGCCGGTGAGAGCGCGTGCGCCACGAAGGTCGGCAGATCGGCGTCGTAGTCGACGATGTCGATCTTCTCGCCCGCGAGTTCCTCGGTCACGGCGCGCACGCGACGCCCGAGCTCGCCGATGCAGGCACCCTTGGCGTTGATCGACGGGTCGTTCGCCTTCACCGCGATCTTCGTGCGGTGACCGGCCTCGCGGGCCAGGGCGACGATCTCGACCAGACCGGCAGCGATCTCGGGCACTTCGAGGGCGAAGAGCTTGCGGACCAGGCCGGGGTGCGTGCGCGAGACCGTGATCTGCGGCCCCTTGAGACCCTTGGCGACACTGGTGACATACACGCGCAGACGCGAGCCGTGCGTGTACTCCTCGCCGGGAACCTGCTCCTCCGGCGGCAGGATCGCCTCGACGGCTCCGAGATCGACGTGGATCATGCGGGGGTTCGGGCCCTGCTGGATCACACCGGCGACGATGTCGCCCTCTTTGTCCTTGAAGTCACCGAGCACGACGTCGTCCGCGATGTCGCGCAGACGCTGGCTGATGACCTGCTTGGCCGCGAACGCCGCGATACGCCCGAAGTCGTCCGGCGTGGCGTCTTCCTCGCCGATGATCGCGCCCTCTTCGTCCTTGACGACCTGCAGCACGGCGACGTGGCCGGTCTTGCGGTCGAGATCCACGCGGACGCCCTCGGGAGTGACGCCGTCGGCGGAGACGTGCTTGGAGTACGCGGTCAGGATCGCCTGTTCGATGATCGCGACGAGCTCATCGAAGGGGATCGCCTTCTCCTTCTCGATCCCTCGCAGCAGACTCAGTTCGATGTCCATGACGGCCTCTCTATTCAGCTCTCGTCGCGCCTGTTCGCACGCGCGACATCCGTACCACGATACCCTGTGCCCACCGGCCCTCGCACGGCGGCGGCGGTGTCGGGATCCGGAGCCGCTCGAGGAGGAGCACGTGAGCACATTCGACACGATCGTGATCGGCGCGGGGATGTCGGGGCTCACGAGCGCCCGCATGCTCGCCGACGCGGGCCGGAGTGTCGTCGTCCTCGAAGGACGTGACCGCATCGGGGGCCGGATGCACACCGACCGAAGTGCCGGATTCTCCGTCGATCTCGGTGCATCGTGGATCCACGGCATCGAGGACTCGCCGCTGTGGAGCCTCGTCCACGCGCTCAGGATCCCGGCGATCGAGTACACGGTGGGCAGCTTCCAGGTGGGTGGTCGACCGATCGAGAACTTCGATGGCACGGGTCGTCCCATGGACGAGGCAGCCACCTCGCGATGGGTCGCCGACGTCGAACTCGCCGACCGTCTTCTCGTCGAGGAGATCGCCGCGTCCTCCTCCGGCGACACCTATCTCGATGTCACCGAACGCGCTCTCGACCGGTCGGGGCTGTCGCCCGAGCGCATCGACGACATCCGCGAGTTCTTCCGCCATCGGGTCGAGGAGCAGTGCGGCGCGTGGATCGGCGACCTCGACGCGCACGGTCTCGACGAGGATGCGATCTACGGAGACGAGGTGATCTTCCCTCGCGGGTACGACGAGCTGCCGCGGCGCATCGGGGCCGGCCTCGACGTGCGGCTGAAGACCGTCGTGACCCGGGTGACCCGCTCGGCGGACGGAGTCGTCGTGCACGCGGGCGGCACCGAGTACCGCGCAGACCGGGCGATCGTCACCGTGCCGCTCGGCGTGCTCAAAGCCGGGACGATCACCTTCGAACCGGCTTTACCGGATGCGGTCGCCGGTCCCGTCTCACGGCTGGGGATGGGCGTCTTCAACAAGGTGTTCGTCCAATTCCCCGAGCGGTTCTGGAACGAGGAGAGCTATGTGATCCGCGCGCTCGGCGAGGCGGGCGAGCACTGGCATTCCTGGTACGACGTCTCCGCCGTCAGCGGCATCCCCACCCTGCTGACCTTTGCCGCCGGGCCGTTCGGCCGCCGGATGCAGAACCGTCCGGACGACGAGATCGTCGCCGACGCGGTCAGCGCGCTGCGTCTCCTCTACGGGGACGCCGTCGGCGAGCCACTCGCTCACTGGGTCACCCGCTGGGGTGAGGACGAGTTCTCGAACGGCTCCTACTCGCACCTCGCGCTGGGCTCGACGCATCACGATCATGACGCGCTGGCGGGACCCGTCGACGGCGTTCTGCATTTCGCCGGCGAGGCCACCTGGGGTGACGAGCCGGCGACGGTCGGCGCGGCGTTCTACTCCGGGCACAGGGCCGCGGAGCGCATCCTCGATCGGCCGGTCGACCTCGCGGACTTCGCCGCCCGTATCACCGCGCGGGAGCAGACGGAAGTGCGTTGATCGCACCGATCAGCCGGAACAGGTTGCCCACCTGGCGCTGATCCAGGTGCAGGATCAGACGCGGCAGGTCGAGGTTGTCGTCGTCGGCCACCTCCGGCGGCCGCGGCGTCGTCCGCTCGATCCGTCCCGACGAGAGCATCGAGGCGAACTGCTCGTTGAGCGTCTCGATCTCGGCATCCGTCGGCTCGGCCCGCAGACGCAGCACCAGCGCGTCGCCGACCCATCGCAGCGAGTCGTAGTTGTGCCAGAACCCGGTGATCTCCGCCCGGGCCGCGTCGACCGAATCGGTGATGACGACGCGGTCGAAGTCGCCCTCCGAGATGACGCCGGTCGGGGCGAGGTGGTCGTCGATGAAGCTCCGCAGCCCCTGCCAGAAGGTGCCGCCCGGCTCGTCGAGGAGCACGATGGGCGTCGGCTCCGCCTTCCCCGTCTGCTGCAGCGTGAGCAGCTCGAACATCTCGTCGAGCGTGCCGAAGCCGCCAGGGAGGCAGATGAATCCGAGCGATTCCTTGATGAGCATGAGCTTGCGGGTGAAGAAGTACTTCATCGCGACCACGTGGTCCTGGCCCGCGACGAAGCCGTTGGGCTTCTCCTCGAAGGGCAGGCGGATGGAGACCCCCAGGGAGAGCGCGGGGCCCGCGCCCTCGGAAGCCGCCTGCATGATGCCGGGGCCGGCTCCCGTGACGACCATCCAGCCGTCGCCGGCCAGTGCGGCGGCGACGTCGCGGGCGGTGAGGTAGAGCGGATCGTCCTGCCGGGTTCGGGCCGACCCGAACACCGTCACCTTGGGGACTCCCCGGAACGGCGCGAACAGGCGGAACGCGTCACGCATCTCGGCCAACGCCGCCGAGGCGATCTTCAGGTCGAGCCGATCGGCGCCGTCCTCGCCGAGCAGGATCGCGGTGCGCAGCATCCGCATCACGAGCCTGCGGTCGGTATGCACTCCCGCATCGTCGAGGACGGCGTTGATCTCGGAGCTGAGGGCTTCGGGGAGGGGTGCGTCGATCATGTCACCAGGGTGTCATGCGGCAGTGCGACGACGGGCCGCAACGCCGGGGTGTCGCCGCGAGACGCCGTCGCCTCCCTGTCACGACACCGCCACGGTGTCAATGCCCGTGACCACGACGCCCGCAGGCGGCACGCTGACATCATGACCGAGATCACAGGACCCGAAGCCCTCGCCCGCGTCGTCGAGCTCGTGGAGGACATCGACATCACGATGCTCACCACCACCGACGACGACGGCAACCTCGTGAGTCGGCCGATGTCGACCCGGCAGATGGACGACGCCGGCGACATCTGGTTCTTCACGGCCGAAGACACCGAGAAGGTCGATGAGGCGCGCAAGCACCGCGATGTCGGCCTCGCCTATTGCGATGCGAAGGGGATGCGCTACGTGTCCGTCGCGGGAACGGCAGAGGTCGTGCACGACCGCGCGAAGATGGAAGAGCTCTACTCGGCGTCGCTGGAGATCTGGTTCGCCGACGGCCTCGACACCCCGGGCATCGCTCTCCTCAAGGTGACTCCGAAGGTCACGGAGTTCTGGGAGCCGTCGAAGGGAAAACTCGCCCTCGCTGCCGGAGCGCTCAAGTCCCTCGTCACCCGCGATACGCCGGACGACGACATCATGAACCACGGCCGCATCGTCTGCTGACGACGCGGCCGTGGATCTCAGCGTGCCACGGTGAGGCGCTCGACGACCTCGTCGACGGAGATCGCGTCACGGTCCCCCGTGGCGCGATCCCACAGCTCGACCTGGCCGTCGGTGGCCCCGCGGCCGACGATGACGATCTTCGGCACTCCGACGAGCTCGGCATCGCCGAACTTCACACCGGGCGACACCTTGGGGCGGTCGTCGTACAGCACATCGAGACCGGCGGCCTCGAGCTGCGCGGAGATACCTTCCGCCACCTCGAATGCGACCTGATCACGACCTGCCGCGACGACCTGCACGTCGAACGGTGCGACCGACGCCGGCCAGATGAGGCCCTTGTCGTCATTGTTGAGCTCGGCGATGATCGCGAGGATACGGGTCACGCCGATGCCGTACGAGCCCATCGTGACGGTGACGAGCTTGCCGTTCTCGTTCAGCACCTTCAGCCCCAGAGCCTCGGCGTACTTCCGGCCCAGCTGGAAGACGTGTCCGATCTCCATGCCGCGCGCGAGCTCCACCGGGCCCGAGCCGTCGGGAGCCGGGTCCCCGGCGCGCACGTTCGCGATCTCGACGATGCCGTCCGCGGCGAAGTCGCGCCCGGCCACGACGGAGTGCGCGTGCTTCTCGTCGATGTTCGCGCCGGTGATCCAGCTGGTGCCCTCGCTGACGCGCGGGTCGACAAGATACCGGATGCCCGTGGCCGACTCCTCGCCGAGCACCGCACCGGTGGGCGACCAGGGGCCGATGTAGCCCTTCACGAGCAGCGGGTTGTTCTCGAAGTCGTCCGCTGTGGCGGTCTCGACCTCGGCAGGCGCGAAGGCGACCTCGGCGCGCTTCTCGTCGACCTCACGGTCGCCGGGGATGCCGACGATCACGAGTTCGCGGGTGCCGTCGAGGTGGGTCAGCGCGAGCACGACATTCTTGAGCGTGTCGCCTGCGGTGTACTCGCCCTCGAGCTCTCGGTTGACATGCGCGACCAGCGTCTCGATGGTCGGTGTGTCGGGAGAGTCGAAGATCACCGGGGACTCGTCGGCGTCGTACGCGATCGCCTCGGGCACCGCGGTGGTGAACGCCTCGACGTTCGCTGCATAGCCGCCGGCGCTGCGGACGAAGGTGTCTTCGCCGACCGGAGTCGGGTGCAGGAACTCCTCGCTGCGGGATCCGCCCATCGCCCCCGCATCGGCCTGGACGATGACGTACTCGAGACCGAGACGCTGGAAGATGCGCTCGTACGCGTCGCGCTGCGCCTGGTAGCTGGCGTCCAGCCCCTCATCAGAAGAGTCGAACGAGTACGCGTCCTTCATCGTGAACTCGCGTCCACGGAGCAGGCCCGCCCGCGGGCGCGCCTCGTCGCGGTACTTGTCCTGGATCTGGTAGATCGTGAGCGGCAAATCCTTGTACGAGGAGTACAGGTCCTTCACGAGCAGAGTGAAGGCCTCTTCGTGGGTGGGCGCGAGCAGATAGTCGCCGCCCTTGCGATCCTGCAGACGGAAAAGCAGGTCGCCGTACTCGTCCCAGCGGCCGGTGGCCTCATAGGACTCACGGGGCATGAGCGCCGGGAAGTGCACCTCCTGTGCGCCTGCGGCGGCCATCTCCTCGCGGACGACGGTCTCGATCTTCGACTTGACGCGGAGACCCAGTGGCAGCCACGCGAAGATGCCGGCGGCCTGCGGGCGGATGTACCCGGCCCGGATCAGCAGCCGGTGGCTGGCGACCTCTGCGCCTGCAGGGTCTTCACGGAGCGTGCGGAGGAAGAAGTTCGAAAGACGAGTGACCACGGAGCAAGTCTAGTGAGCCGTGGTCACTCGTCTTCGACGACGTCAGTTGAGCGCCGGAAGGTTCGCGGGTACGACGCCGCCGGCGTACAGGTCGGCCGCCAGCTCCTGCAGCGCCGTCAGCGCGACCCGCTGCGGGAGCGGACCGTAGGAGATGCGCGCGACACCGAGCTTCTCGTACTCCGAGGCCGCGAGGGCACCCGGAATCCCGATGACGCTGATCTTGCGCTCGCCGATGCCCTCGACGAGCTGACGCGTGACGTTCATGTCGAGGATGCCGGGCACGAACACCGCGGTCGCTCCGGCGTCGAGGTAAGCCCGCCCACGCTGGATGGCATCGGCGATGCTCTCCTGCACGGGCCGACCGCCGGCGCGGACGAAGGCGTCCGTGCGCGCATTGAGGGCGAACGGGACGCCCTCGGCCTCCGCCGCCTTCACGATCGCCTCGACGGAGGCGACGGACTCGTCGAGCGGCTTGAGTCGGTCCTCGACGTTCGCGCCGACGACGCCTGCCCCGATGGCGAGGCGGGTGGTCTCCCCCGCGTCGCCGTATCCGTCGTCGAGATCGGCGGTCACGGGCACATGGACGGCGGCCGCGATGCGACCCACCATGTCGATCATGATCTCGCGCGGCGTGGCGCCGTCGTCATAGCCGAACGACGCCGCGATGCCGTGTCCGGCGGTGGCGATCGCCTGGGTCTCGGGGAGGGCGGCGACCGCCCGCGCGGAGACGACGTCCCACACATTCACGACGCGAAGGATCTCCGGTGCGTCATAGAGTCCGACAAGGGTCTGGGCCTTGGCTGCAGTGGTCATGACTCCACGCTAACGCGGGATGACGTCCACGGGGCCGGTTCATTCCGCTCCGCCTGATCGCCACGCCTAGGGTGGAGCCATGCCCCAGCGCCGATCACACGTCGCCCCGTCCGCTGCGCAGACCGAGCTGGCCTCGGCACTCGCCGGGCTGCGGGAATCTGTCGATGCTCCCCTCGACTTCCCCGACGAGGTCATCGCCGAGGCCGAGGCATCCACCGCCCCCGTGCCACAGATCGACCTTCGCGACGTCCCCTTCGCAACGCTGGACCCTGAAGGGTCTCGCGACCTCGATCAGGCCTTCCACCTCGAGCGCGCGGGGACCGGATACACCGTTCGCTACGCGATCGCCGACGTCCCGGGGTTCGTCGCACCGGGCGGAGCGGTGGATGCCGAGGCACGGCGTCGCGGACAGACACTGTATGCCGCGGATGGTTCGATCCCGCTGCATCCGCGCGTGCTGAGCGAGGATCGAGCCTCGCTGCTCGCCGACGTCGACCGACCGGCGCTGGTGTGGACCTTCGCCCTCGACTCCAGCGGTGTCGTCTCCGACTTCCGCCTGGAACGCGCGCTGATCCGTTCGCGCGCACAGCTCGACTACGCGACGACGCAGCTGGCGATCGACCGCGGCGAGGACGGCCCGGCGGCACTGCTCCCGGAGATCGGAGCCTTGCGCATGGAGCGGGAGCGCCTGAGAGGAGGAGCGAGCCTGAATCTGCCCGACGAAGAGGTCGTGCGTGCAGAAGACGGCACCTATGCGATCGAACGACGCCGCCCACTTCCCGTGGAGGAGTGGAACGCCCAGCTCTCGCTCATGACCGGGATGGCCGCAGCTTCCCTCATGCTCGACGCCGGAGTCGGCATCCTCCGGACGATGCCGGAGCCGGATGCGGCCGCTTTCGAGACCTTCCGGCATCAGACCGAGGCCCTCGGGCGCCCGTGGACGGCCGGTGCATACGGCTACTACCTTCGCGGGCTCGACCGCGCCGACCCGATGACGCTCCCCGTGCTGGAGGCCGCGTCGTCGCTGTTCCGCGGAGCAGGGTACCTGGTGTTCGACGGCGAAGCGCCGGGCGCCGCCGTGCAGGCCGCCATCGCCGCGCCCTATGCCCACGCGACCGCTCCGCTGCGCCGACTCGTCGACCGGTGGGCACTGGCGATCTGCCTCGCCGCCGCGAACGGCGAGCCCGCCCCCGAATGGGCGCGCGCATCGCTCGGCGAGCTCCCCGCCCTCATGCAGGAATCCGGCCAGCGTGCATCGCGCCTCAACGCGGCGACGATCAACAGTGTCGAGGCCGCGCTGCTCACGCCCCTGGTCGGCACGACGATCGAGGCGACCGTGATCGAGCTGCGCGGTGAACGCGCGGCCGTGCAGATCGCCGATCCCGCCGTGACAGCGACTGCACCGCTACGGCCGGGTGCGAAGCCGGGTGATATCGTGCGACTCCGCATCGTGCGTGCGGACATCGCGAAGGGCGAGGTCGAGTTCGCGATCTGACCTTCTGCTCATCGGCGACGCGTGGTCGCCGACGTGCTCTTCGAGCGGATCGCGGAGCTGATGCTGCTAGGCGACCGCCGCTGGATCGCCACCGGGAAGTGGCTCCCCCGTCGATTGCGCGCTCTGAGCGAGGAGCGCACCGAGCGGCTGAGTGCGCCGCTGCTCGCCGGAGACTTCGCAGCCTTCGCGGACCGCGTCGAGGAGGAGCTCGATCGAGCGGGCGGACGGCTGCAGGCCGGGTTCGTGCGCTGAGGTCAGGGGGCGGGGACAGCCGTGGTCGTCATGACGAGGAGCTGGGGATCGCTGAGATCGAGCGACACCGTGATCGATCCGAACGCGGCGAGGGAGTCGGCATGGGTTCCCCCGCAGAGGATCACGGCTTCGCCCTCTGGGAGGGAGCAGTGCCAGCGACGCCGGTCGACGATCGTCGGCCCCTCGGTCTCGATGCTGCTGGAAGCGCCCGAGGCGATCCAAGCGGCCAGTCGGTCGTTCACCTGCGCCTCGCGGTCGGGGAGAGTCGCAGCGAACGTCTCGGTGTCGAAGCCTGCCCTGCGCAGACTCTTGCCGAGCCGGTATTCGTCGACGGCCCCGTCCTCGTGGATACGACTGGACTGGTTGGCGCGACCCTCGAAGTCGGGGTTCCCGAGAGCGTCCTCCCCCGGGTCCTTCCGCCAGAGATCGACGAGGGCCAGGTCAAGCGCCAGTGAAGCGACATGACATGCCGTGTGGCCGCGGCTGAGTCCCGCGCGACGGGCACCGTCGACCGCGAGCGCCACCGGTGCTCCCTCAACGAGTGATGCCGGCACGACACCCTCGATGCGATGCCCGACCAGCCACGTCCAGCCCTCCGCACCGCGCTTGACCGGGATCTCGCGGCCCACGGCGAACTCGCCCTCGTCAGAGATCGCGGCCATGAGAGCCTCGGTCACCGTGACCGTGACGCCGGCGGCCGTGATGGTTCCGCTGTCGCCCGGCTGATCCGGCCAGGTGTGGTCGACCGGATGGAAGGGCGTCGCGTCGACGACGACGACCGCTCCATCGGCGAAGCTCTCCACACGTGTGACGATGCCATCTCCGGCGATGGTCCCGTCCGAGAAGGTCACAGTGGTGGGCGTCGACATGGTTCTCCTCGGATTCGTCGGTGATCTCGACAGTGTTCGCGGCCGTCGGGCCGTCGTGAGAGCGGGGCGGACCCGGTACGAAAGGTCAGTGGGACGGCGGGATGGTGAAGCTGGCGAGCTTGTCGCCCTCGACGACGAAGATGCCGTCGGATTCTCCGTTGAAGACCCGGCTCGCCCATCCGAAGCGGATGCGGGTCGTGTCGCCGTCGGTCTCGGCGGAGAGCACGGTCATCCTCGCTCCGGCGCCGATCGCGTCGCTGCCTGCCCATTCGCGCACCCCATCAGGGCCGGCCTTGACCGTGCCCCAATCGCTGACATGCCCATCCGGGGTGAAGGCATCGACGAACGCATCGGTATCGGCCGCGTTGATCGCATCGACCATCACCTGGACAGGCGTGGGCAGGGTGACATCCGACATCTCGCGCTCCTCCGAGCTCAGGCCGTGACGACCTGGGCCGTGCCGAGCGGGGCCTCAGGTCCCATCTCAGCGGCGATCCGGTTGGCCTCTTCGATCAGGGTGGCGACGATGTCGGCCTCCGGCACGGTCTTGATGACCTCGCCCTTCACGAAGATCTGCCCCTTGCCGTTACCCGAAGCCACGCCGAGGTCGGCCTCGCGCGCTTCGCCCGGTCCGTTGACGACGCAGCCCATCACGGCGACGCGCAGCGGAACGGTCATGTCCTTGAGCCCCTCCGTCACGTTCTCGGCCAGGGTGTAGACGTCGACCTGAGCGCGTCCGCATGAGGGGCAGGAGACGATCTCGAGCTTGCGCTCGCGCAGGTTGAGGGACTGAAGGATCTGGTGTCCGACCTTGACCTCTTCGGCCGGCGGCGCCGAGAGCGACACGCGGATCGTGTCGCCGATGCCCTCGCCGAGGAGGATTCCGAACGCGGTGGCGCTCTTGATCGTTCCCTGGAACGCCGGCCCCGCCTCGGTCACACCGAGGTGAAGGGGCCAGTCGCCCCGCTCGGCCAGCTGCCGATACGCCTTGACCATGACGATGGGGTCGTTGTGCTTGACGGAGATCTTGAAGTCGTGGAAGTCGTGCTCCTCGAACAGCGACGCCTCCCACACGGCGCTCTCGACCAGCGCCTCAGCCGTCGCCTTGCCGTACTTGCTGAGGATGCGGCGATCCAGAGATCCGGCGTTCACGCCGATGCGCAGAGAGACTCCCGCCGCCTTCGCGGCCTCGGCGATCTTGCCCACGTTGCCGTCGAACTCGCGGATGTTGCCGGGATTCACCCGCACCGCCCCGCATCCGGCATCGATAGCCGTGTAGATGTAGCGCGGCTGGAAGTGGATGTCGGCGATCACGGGGATCTGGCTCTTCATCGCGATGATCTTCAACGCATCGGCATCGTCCTGATGCGGCACCGCGACGCGGACGATCTCGCAGCCCGAAGCCGTGAGCTCGGCGATCTGCTGCAGCGTCCCGTTGATGTCGGTCGTCTTGGTGGTCGTCATCGACTGCACGCTGACCGGAGCGTCGCCGCCCACGAGCACCTTGCCCACCTTGATCTGCCGGGACTTGCGGCGCGGGGCGAGGACTTCGGGGATCTTCGGCATTCCGAGGTTCACTGCTGGCACGCCCCAAGCCTACGCCGCCTGGATGCAAGTGGGCTGAACAGCCGCACCTACGCTGGAGGCATGGCCGTCGTCCTCCTCACCGGATTCGACCCCTTCGACGGGGCGGACCGCAATCCGTCTGCCGATGCCGTGAACGCGGTCGCGGCCGCATACGACGGTCCGCACGAGCTCGTGGTGGCCACACTTCCGGTCGCGTTCGAGGCATCCGCTCACCGGCTCCGGACCCTGATCGCCGCGCACTCCCCCGATGTCGTCATCGCCACCGGGCTCGCCGCCGGGAGCAGCAGGGTCGCGATCGAGCGCATCGGTGTCAACCTGATCGACGCCCGCATCCCCGACAACGACGGCGAACAGCCCGTCGATGCTCCCAGCGAGGCCGGCGGTCCCGCCGCGCGATTCTCGACGCTCCCCGTGAAGCGCCTGCTCCAGGTTCTGACCGCGGAAGGGCTGCCGGCGCAGCTGTCGCTCTCTGCGGGAACCTACGTGTGCAACCACGTGCTGTACACGGCAGTGGGTGCGGTCCGGCCGGATGCGCGTGCCGGATTCGTGCACCTTCCGTGGTCGACGACCACGGTCCCTGCAGGCGGGCCGCACCTCGCCGACGCGCAACTGGCGCGCGCCCTGCGCCTCATCGTGGATCACGCCCTCGACGCCGAGTCGACGGAGGCCGGCGGCAGCATCTGGTGATGTCATCGCGCCGTGGCCCTCGCTCGCGATGTGGTAGTTTCGGCCCCATGCTCGCGAACTTCACCTGGTGGCCCGCCTTCTAGGCGGTGTGTTCGCGTTCCCACGAATTCAGACCGCCTCCGGGGCGGTCTTTTCGTTGCGCCGAGCCGGAGCACTGCACAGGAGACATCGATGACCCTCTCACGACTCGCCGAGCTCAGCGCCGATCCCACGGCATCCTTCGTGCTCATCGCACGCGACGGCGCCGACACCGTCGAGCTGCTCAGCGGGGACGTCGTCGACGTCGAGCTGCTTGCCGACATCCCCCTCTCGGTCGACGGCACCCCGCGCGAGGTGTTCGCCATGGTGCCCTATCGCCAGGTGCGCGAACGCGGCTTCGTCGCCCAGGACGACGGGGCGCCGCTGCGCTGCGTGATCGTCGACGAGCACCTGCACCTCCCGACAGCCGAGCTTCTGCCCGCGCTCCCGAGCACGCCCGTCCCCCTCCACGACGACGGCTTCGACATCGCCGACGCGGACTACGCGGCCATCGTCGAGACGGTCATCGCCGACGAGATCGGACGCGGCGAGGGCGCGAACTTCGTCATCCGTCGAGACTTCACCGCGACCATCGACGTCGAGGACCGCACCGCGGCACTCACGTGGTTCCGTGCTCTCCTCACGCACGAGCGCGGCGCCTACTGGACGTTCGCTGTCGTCACTCCTGGGCACATCGCCGTGGGGGCCAGCCCCGAGGCGCATGTGGTCGCCCGCGAGGGCGTCGTCACGATGAACCCGATCTCCGGGACCTTCCGTCATCCGGCGGGAGGGGCGACGAAGGAGACGCTGATCGACTTCCTCGCCTCGACCAAGGAGACCGAGGAACTCTTCATGGTCGTCGACGAGGAACTCAAGATGATGAGCGCCGTCTGCTCCGACGGCGGCCGCATCACCGGCCCGCACCTCAAGGAGATGTCGCGACTCACGCACACCGAGTACATGCTCCGTGGTCGCAGCGCCCTCGATCCCCGCGACATCCTGCGCGAGACGATGTTCGCTCCGACGGTGACAGGTTCGCCCATGCAGAACGCCTGCGCGGTGATCCGCCGTCACGAGCAGAAGCCCCGCGGCTACTACTCCGGTGTCGCCGCGCTGTTCACCCCGAATGCGGACGGCGGGCACGACCTGGATGCGCCTATCCTCATCCGGACCGTCTACCTCCAGGACGGCACCCTCAGCGTTCCGGTCGGCGCGACGCTGGTTCGACACTCCGATCCGATGGGTGAGGTCTCCGAGACCCACGGGAAGGCCGCCGGCGTCCTGGGCGCCATCGGCGCGATCGACCGCGACCGGGTGGCAGAGGCACGTAGCGACGCCGACGCGCCCGGCGACGCGCGCGCCCTCGCCGACGACCCGACCGTCGCCGAGCTGCTGTCATCGCGCAACGCCCGCCTGGCCGAGTTCTGGCTCAACCCGCAGGGCGAGGACTTCACCGGTCCGTTCGCCGGCCGCTCCGCTCTCGTCGTGGACGCGGAGGACCGGTTCACGACGATGCTGGCCCACCAGCTGCGTCATCTCGGGCTCGCCGTCACGATCGCTCCCTGGGCCGACGTGCGGGACGCGGACTTGGACGCCGCCGATCTGGTCGTCGCCGGCCCGGGCCCCGGCGACCCTCGGGATACACGGAACGCCCGCATCGCGAGGATGCGCGATGTCGTCGCCCGCCGACTGGACTCCGACGCGCCGCTGCTCGCGGTGTGCCTCAGCCACCAGATCCTCGCCGACAAGCTCGGCATCGCCCTGACTCCGCTCGATGCCCCTCACCAGGGCCTGCAGAAGCCCGTCCCGGTCTTCGGGGAGACCGCATCGATCGGCTTCTACAACACCTTCACCGCGCGGGTCGCACCGGGCACGACGGTCGTCGGCGCCGCCGACGTCTCGGCGGACCCCGACTCGGGAGACGTGTACGCGCTCCGCGGAGACCACTTCGCTTCGGTGCAGGGACACCTGGAGTCGATCCTGTCCCGCGACGGGATCCGCACGCTCGAACGTCTCGTCTCCCACGCGCTGGCCTGAGCAGGAATCCCTGCTCGCGTTCGCCTCCCGCGCGGTCCGGCGAGGCCTGCGAACTCAGCCGAGAAGGTTGACCGGGTTGAAGAGGTCGGCGACCAGGAGCAGCGCTCCCATCCCGATCAGGAGCACAGCGACGACCACCGTCAGCGGCACGAGCTTGGTCGCGTCGACGGGCGCCGGAGGGGGCCGGCGGAAGAGCTTGGCCCACGCGCGCTTGATGCCGTCCCACAGTGCCACGACGATGTGACCGCCGTCGAGCGGGAGCAACGGGATGAGGTTGAACACGAACAGCGCGATGTTCAGCGACCCCAGCAGACCGAGCAGGAACGCGAACCGGTTGAGGATCGGCGCATCGGTAGCGGCCGCCTCTCCTGCGAGGCGTCCGACGCCGACGACGCTCAGCGGTCCGTTCGGGTCGCGTTCTCCGCCGGTGACGAGTGAGACGCCGACGTCCCATAGACGCACGGGGAGCGTGACGATCAAGGATGCGACACGCGCCGTGCTGTCCGCCGCCATCTCGGGGCCGGCGGTGAGGGGCTGCTGCACGTAGCCCATCTGGGCGCCCATGCCGACGTAGCCGACCTCCTTCACGACAGGCTTTCCGGCCTCATCGAGGACGGGCTGGCCGCTGGCATCCGTGATCGAGCGTTCCGCGGCGATCGGCGTGATGCTCAGCGACTGCTCCGCCCCGTCGCGGCTCACGACCATGTCCAGCGTCTCGCCTGGCGCGGCCTGCACGATCGCCGTCGCCTCGGCGAACGTCGACACGGGCTGTCCGTCGATGGACAGGATCACATCGCCCGGCTTGATCCCGGCTTCCGCGGCGGGTGAGGCCGGGTCATCGGGTGTGCACTCGGTCGCCGTCGAACCGGCCGGAACGACGCACTCGGTGACGGACGCGATCGTCGTCGTTCCCTGCTGCAGGCCGATGCCCGACAGCAGCACGGTGAAGATCACGGTCGCGAGGAGAAGGTTCATCACCGGCCCGCCGAGCATGACGACGACGCGCTTCCACACGGGAAGACGATAGAAGACGCGATCCTCGGCACCCTCGGCGATGGTCTCGTCGTTGGCGCTGCGCGCGTCCTGGATCAACGAGCGGAACACGCCGGACGCCGGGCCCGAGTTCTTCGACGCCGGGTACATGCCCGACATCGAGATGAAGCCCCCTAGAGGGAGCAGCTTGAACCCGTACTCGGTCTCGCCGATGCGCCGGGACCACAGCCGCGGCCCGAAGCCGATCATGTACTGGCCGACACGCACGCCGAAGAGCTTCGCGGGGACGAGATGGCCCACCTCATGCAGGCCGATCGAGAGCCCGAGGCCGATCAGCATGAAGAGGATGCCGGCCAGATAGAGCAGGAATTCCACGTGCCAACGTTAGTGCCCACAGCTAGGAATCCGCCCGGCACGCCGCGCGGCTAGGCTGAGACGGTGAATGCCCGGCAGCTGCGACTCGTGCGCGCTGCCGCCGTCTCCTCGGTGGCGACGTTGCTCGCAGCCCTCTCGCACACCCTCGGCGGCGGAGCGGTCCCGCACATGCTGCTGATCCTGGCGGTCGCGACCCTGCTCACCCCTCTGTCGGCGCTCCTGGTGGGCATCCGTGAGTCGCGGGGTCGTGTCGCCATCGCCGTGTTCCTCGGACAGGCCGCTTTCCACGTCGTGTTCCAACTGCTGGGCTCGCCAACCGGTACCGCTCCGATCGCCGGCGGCGGTCACGCCCATCATCTCGATCTGAGCGCGCTCTCTTCCACGGCGCCCACAGCAGCACCTGGCACGTTGATGCTGTTCGCGCACGTCTTCGCAGCCGTGCTCACGACGCTTCTCGTGTGGCACGGAGAAGCGGTCGTTCGGGTCGTCGCCCGCTGGGTGGATGCCCTCTTCCGGCGCGCGTCCGCCGGGGCACCGGCCATGCATCGCCGGCCGCCGCGGCTGCGGTCGACCACCATCGCCAGCTTCGCCGTCACCATCTCGGCCGCTGTGCCGAGGCGCGGGCCTCCCGCTCTCCTGCGCGACTGATCCGTCGCACTCGAATCCGCTGCTCCGACACGGGCAGCGTCCCTTTCTCGCGGAGATGCGCCACCGTGGCGCGCCCGCACTTCGAGCACCAGGAGAACTCTCATGTCCCGCAACATCCGTACCCGCAGTCCGCGCCCCACCACCCTGCGCTCCACCGCTCGGCGCTCGCTCACTCTGCGACGCGCCGCGCTCGGTGTCCTCGGCGGAGCCGCACTCGCCCTGGCCGTTCCCACGATGGCAGGTGCCCATGTGGGCGTCAGCCCCGACGAGATCGCTGCGGGCGACCACGGCGTGCTCACGTTCTCGTTCTCCCACGGCTGCGAGAACTCCCCCACCACCGCGCTGCGCATCACGATGCCCGAGGGGCTCGCATCCGTCTCGCCGACGATGGACTCCGACTGGGACATCCAGGTCGAGCGCGGCGACGACGGTCTCGTCAGCGCCGTGACCTATACGGCGGTCACCCCGGTGCCCACCGACCTTCGCGGCGCGGTGAGCATGGGGGTCGGTCTGGACGAGACCGCCCCCGACACTCTGGCGTTCCCCGTGGTCCAACAGTGCGTCGAGGGCTCGACCGAATGGACGCAGATCGCCGAGAACGGCCAGGATCCGCACAGCCTCGACGCGCCGGCTCCGGTCGTCTCCGTCACGGCCGCTGCCGCCGACGGGCACGGCGAGCACACCGAATCCGACACTGCGGCCGCGAGCACGGCTCCGACCACGGTCGCCGATCCCCTGGGTGTGGCGCTCGGGGCGGGTGGGCTTCTCGCCGGTTTCGCCGCCCTGGTCGTCGCGATCCTCGCCTACCGACGCCGAGCCTGACGACGCGAGCTCCCCCTCGTGCTCCGCAACGCGGCGCGCGAGGGGGCGCTCGGCGAAGGGTTCCCACCACGGTCGTGAGATCATGGATGCGCCATGTCGATTGAACAACAACCGAGCCTGCCTCCCGTGCTCCGCCCCGCGAACCCGCCCCGGCGTGAGCTGTCCGAACTCGCTTCCCGTTTCGCCCGCACCGTCCGCGGCGATGTCGACGGAATCGCCCTCTCCGGCATCACCCTCGCGACGGCAGACCTGCGTCCCGGCGAGGCATTCGTCGCGATCCGCGGCGTCAACCGGCATGGCGCGGACTTCGCCGTCACCGCCGCTGAGAAGGGTGCCGTCGCCGTCATCACCGACGACGCTGGCGCGGAGATCGCCGAAGCCGCGGGGCTTCCGATCCTCGTGGTCGACGACCCTCGCGCCGTGCTCGGTGATCTCAGCGCGTGGGTCTACGGCACCGGCGCCGGTGACCCGCTCCCCCTGCTGTTCGCGACGACGGGCACCAACGGCAAGACCAGCGTCTCCCACCTGCTCGAGGGGATCCTCGATCAGATCGGCGTGGTCACCGGCCTCTCCTCCACCGCAGAACGTCACATCGCGGGCGAGGTCATCGTCTCGCGCCTGACCACCCCTGAAGCCTCCGAGATGCACGCGCTCCTGGCGCTGATGCGTGAGCGCCAGGTCGAAGCCGTCGCGGTCGAGGTCAGCGCACAGGCGCTGTCACGTCACCGCGTCGACGGCATCTTGTTCGACGTCGCCGGATTCACGAACCTGAGCCACGATCATCTCGACGACTACGCCGACATGGAGGAGTACTTCGAGGCGAAGCTGCCCCTCTTCCGGCCCGACCGCGCCCAGCGCGGGGTCATCTGCCTGGATTCCCCGTCCGGTGCGGTCGTCGTCGACCGGGCCGAGATCCCGGTCGTCACTGTCGGCACTCCGTCGATCGCCGCCGATCCCGACGCCGCGACCGCCGCGGACTGGGTGGTCGTCATCGACGAGGAGCGCGCCGCCGGTACGACCTTCACGATGACCGGCCCCGCCGGGTCCCTCACCACGACGGTTCCGGTGATCGGACCGCACATGGCGGCCAACGCGGCTCTGGCGATCGTGATGCTCCTCGAGGGCGGCTACGCCTGGGATCGCATCGTCGATGCGCTCACCCGCGACGGGGGGATCCGCGCCTACCTGCCCGGTCGCACCCAGCTCGTCTCCGGCGATCGTGGGCCTGCCGTCTTCGTCGACTTCGGACACTCACCCGACGCATTCGAGAAGACCCTCGCCGCCGTCCGGCGTGTGACACCGGGCAAGGTGCTGATGCTCTTCGGCGCCGACGGCGACCGCGATGCGAGCAAGCGATTCGACATGGCGCGCACGGCGGTCGAAGGCAGTGACATCCTCGTCGTCACCGATCACCACCCCCGTTTCGAGGACCCCGCGTCCATCCGGGCGACCCTCATCGAGGGCGCCCGCACGGCACGACCGGATGCCGAGATACACGAGGCCTCACCGCCCGAGAACGCCATCGTCACCGCCGTCGGCCTGGTCGGCGACGGCGACGCCATCCTGTGGGCCGGCCCCGGGCACCAGGACTATCGCGACATCCGCGGCGTCCGCACACCGTATTCCGCACGCGAGCTCGCTCGCCGCGCGCTGCGCGACGCCGGCTGGCCCGTACCCGATCCGCGCTGGCCGGTCCCGTACCCCGACGAGGATTGACCTGCTCGACCAGGGCGACTCCGCCCTGGTCCCCGATCAGACCGCCGCGATCATCCGATCGGCCGTCGAGCGCGCCCATGCCTCGGCCTCGGCGAGCGTCTCGACGGTGAGGGCGTCCGGCGCATCGTGCGCGTCGACGACCCGAGCGATCGTGTCCACGATGCCGAGGAACGAGAGCCGTCCCTCGTGGAACGCGTCGACCGCTTGTTCGTTCGCGGCGTTGTAGACAGCAGGGAAGGTGCCGCCGGCGCGGCCCACCGCCTTCGCGAGTGCGACGGAGGGGAACGCCTCGGCGTCGAGGGGCTCGAACGTCCAGGAAGTGGCGGATGACCAGTCGAGGGGGCGTCCGACGCCACCGACGCGGTGCGGCCAGTCCAGACCCAGGGAGATCGGCAGACGCATGTCGGGCGGGGAGGCCTGTGCGATCGTGGAACCGTCGATGAACTCGACCATCGAGTGCACGATGGACTGCGGGTGCACCACGACCTCGATGTCGTCGTAGGCGACGTCGAACAGCAGGTGCGCTTCGATCACCTCGAGTCCCTTGTTGACAAGGGTCGCGGAGTTGGTCGTGACCATTCGTCCCATGTCCCATGTCGGGTGCGCGAGAGCCTCGGACGGAGTGACCTCGGTCAGCTCCGCGCGGCTGCGACCGCGGAACGGCCCGCCCGAGGCCGTCACCACGAGGCGGCGCACCTCGGCATGAGTACCGGCCAGGAGCGCTTGCGCGAGCGCCGAGTGCTCGGAATCGACCGGGACGATCTGACCGGGAGCGGCGGCGGCGAGGACCAGGTCGCCGCCGACGATGAGGGACTCCTTGTTCGCGAGAGCGAGCGTGCGTCCCGCCTTCAGCGCCGCGAGCGTCGAGCCCAGTCCGATCGAGCCGGTGATGGCGTTGAGCACCACGTCCGCCTCGACGTCACGGACCAGCTGCTCGGCCTCGAGCGCGCCGAGAGCGGTCGACTCGACCTGGAACTGTGCGGCCTGCGCTTCCAACATCTCGGCGTTGGACCCGGCAGCGAGGCCTACCAGCTCGAATCGGCGAGGGTTGGCACGGATCACATCCAGTGCCTGGGTGCCGATGGAACCGGTGGAGCCGAGGACGATGACGCGACGCATACCGTCAGCCTAGGTCACGCTCTCGGCACCCAGCGGCTACTGCTGCGCCTGGACCGGTGTCGTCGCCAGGATGTCCACGACGAACACGAGGCTCTCCTTCTGGAGCTCATGTCCCTCGCTCGCACCGTATCCGTCGGACGGCGGCATCACGACGATGACCTGTGAGCCGACCTTCTGACCTTCGAGGGCCTTCTGGAAGCCCGCGACCACGCCGGTGGTCTGGAACTGCGCGGGCGCGGCGTCGCGGCTCCAGCTGGAGTCGAACTCCTTGCCGTCGGACCACTTGACGCCCAGGTACTGCACGACGACGAGGTCGCCGGAGGCGACCGTCGCACCGTCACCCTGCTTGAGGACGGCGACCTGGGTCTCCGTCGGCGCGTCGCCGTCCGGGATCGTCACGGTCGGAGCGCCCTTGTCGTCGAGCTTCACAGTCGGCATGCCGGGAGTCGGGTCGACCGGCGTTCCCGTCGCCACCTCGGGCAGCTGCTCGACGGCCTCGGCGTAGACGACCACGTTGTTGGCGCCCTCGCCGAGGACCTTTCCGGGAAGAGTCAGCACGATGCGCGAGCCGACCGGCTTGCACTCGAGCGCCGCGACGAAGAGCGAGGACTGGTTGGTGTCGAGGAGAACGGGCAGCACACCACCTTCACCACGAGCCGACGAGTCGAGCACCTGATTGTTGGTCGCGTCGACGATCTGGTACTCGACGGACACCAGGTCATTGACCACGACGTCGTCTCCGTCTCCCTCGGAGATGACGGTCCTCTCGACGCCGGCGAACGGCGCATCGGCCGGGACCGTCACGGTGGTGTCTGCCCCTTCCCCCTCCACGACGACCGCGTCCGAGGTATCCCCGGACTTCGCATCCAACTGGCACGCGCTCGATGCGGAGGGCGACGGGGTGCCGGAGCTCTCCGGGGCTCCACCACCGGCGCAACCCGCCAGCAGCAGGGTCGCCGCGGCGACGGTGGACAGAACGATGAGCGGACGCTTGCGCACAGTGAGACCTCGGGATCGCGGGCAGGAAACTCCATCCTGCCCCATACCCCTTTGCTCGCGCTGGGAGGCGCGGCGCAACTCTTCATTCCCACCCCGGCATGGATCCGGGAGTAATCTGCTCTGATGACCTCTGAGCAGTCCGTCGAGCCCGAATCCTCGTCAGAAGAGGAATCCTCGTCAGAGGAGACTGCGAAGCCTCGCCACGCCGGGTTCGCCTACACGCTCGGCCGCAGCCTCATCACGCCGCTCGCCCGTCTGGTGTACCGCCCCCGGATCGAGGGGCGCGACAACGTGCCGCTGACCGGTCCCGTCATCTTCGCGAGCAACCATCTGTCATTCATCGACTCGATCGCGATCCCGGTCGCGGCCCCTCGTCCCGTCCATTTCCTCGCGAAGTCGACGTACTTCGAAGGCACCGGATTCAAAGGCTGGATGAGCAAGACCTTCTTCGAATCGATCGGCGCGATCCCGGTGCGACGAGGTGCCGGGCAAGCCGCGCTGGACGCGCTCGATCTGCAACGCCAGCTCCTCGATGAGGGTCTCGCCGTCGCCCTGTACCCGGAGGGGACCCGCTCGACCGACGGCCGCCTCTACAAAGGCCGCACAGGCGTCGCGTTCCTCGCTCTGCAGACGGGCGCCCCTGTGGTGCCGGTCGGCCTCATCGGCACGGACAAGGTGATGCCGGTGGGAGCGAAGATCCCCACCCTCAAGGAGCGCATCACCGTGCGTTTCGGCGAGCCGCTCGACCTCTCGCCGCACGGGCCCGCGACCAGTGGACGCGCACGTCGCCTCGCCACCGATCAGATCATGGCGGCGATCCACGGTCTCTCCGGCCAGGAGCTCGCCGGCGCGTACAACGAGGCACCGGCGCAAGGTGCCATCGAGAAGATCAAGCAGGCCCTCCCGCACGAGCGTCGCTGAGGCCTGTGAGCCCCACTCAGGCGAAGGCTGTGACCGTCGCCTGGTGGCGTACGGGGAAGTTCATCGAGTTCGCGATGAAGCACCACTCGTTCGCCTGGGCGTGGGCGCGCTCTGCTGCGTCGATCATCGAGGCCTCGGCGACGACGACCTCGGGCCGCAGCATCACCTCGACGAACGATCCGCCCCCCGCACCGTCCTCGCGCATCGTCCCGCTGGCCTGGTCGCGATAGGACACCACGACGACGCCCGCGGTCACACACGCGTGCAGGTATGAGAGCAGGTGGCACTCGGAGAGGGAGGCGAGCAGCAGGTCCTCCGGATTCCATCGTGAGGGATCGCCGCGGAACGGCTTGTCTGCCGAGGCGAGGAGATCGGGCTTCCCCTCGACCTCGATCGTCACGTCTCGCCGGTAGTCCCGGTATCCGGTCGTCCCGGTGCCGGTGTTGCCGGTCCACGTCGAGGTGAGCGCGTAGCGGTGTTCGCCGAGCGTGCGCATGGTCGTCTCTGCCATCTGCTCAGTCTGTCAGGCTCCTCCGACACGACGCGAGACGCCGCACGCCCCGGGCTAGAGTTGACGGGTGCAGGAGACTCTCACCGTTCAGGATTCCGTGGAACTCGCCGTCGTCGAGCGGAGCGGATTCGTCGAATCCCGCCACGCCGGCGCGGCCGTCGTGCTCTCCCCCGACGGGGACATCGTCGGTCGCCATGGAAATGCCGATTCGCTGATCCTGCCGCGATCCAGCCTCAAGCCTCTCCAGGCGATCGCCTGCATCACCGCAGGTGCCGTCCTCGAAGGCGAGCAGCTCGCGCTCTCCACGGCCAGTCACGTCGGCACCGACCGTCACGCTTCGGTGGTACGCGACATCCTGACCGAGGGCGGGCTGACGGAAGACGATCTCCGCTGCCCGGCCACGTGGCCGAGCGACTCGGCGTCGCGAGACGAGCTCGTCCGCGAGCACGGCGAGCCGACCCGGGTGCGCATGAACTGCTCCGGCAAGCACGCCGCGATGCTCCGCGCATGCGTGGCGACGGGCTGGCCGACCGACGGATACCTCGACCCGACCCATCCACTGCAACAGCACATCCGCGACGTCATCGAGCGCCTCACTGGCGAGAAGATCGCCCATACCGCTATCGACGGGTGCGGTGCGCCGGTCCATGCGATGACGCTGACCGGCCTGGCACGCGCGATCCACCGCATCGGCACCGCTTCCGACCGCTCGCCCTTCGCCCTCCACCGCGTGGCCGGTTCCCTGGTCCGCGCCGTGCGGGAGAACCCCTGGACGATCGAGGGTCCGGGCCGCCCCGACACGATCGCGACCGAGAGGCTCGGCGTGTTCACCAAGTACGGCGCCGAGGGCGTGATGGTGATGGTCGCCCCCAACGGCACGACCGTGGCGCTGAAGATGCTCGACGGTGCCACTCGCGCCTCGACGATCGTTGCCGCGACCCTTCTCGCTCGGGCGGGCGGGCTGAGCGATGCCGACGTGGCATCGCTCGCGGACGCACTTCCGCTCGCCGTGCTCGGCGGAGGGGAGAACGTCGGCTCCATCCGCCCCGGCGCAGGAGTCTGACGCCCGCGGCGGTGTTCCTCGGCGCCGAGCGTCGATTCGCGGCGCCTTCTCCTCACGACAACGTCTCCGCACGGCAACGCTTCTCACGGCAACGCTTCTCAGGGCAACGCTTCTCAGGGCAACGCCTCACCGAGGCGACAGCTCGGCGAGGTGGACACGTTTCGGCGCACCGGAGCCGGTGACCGACCAGGCCCGGCCTGCGTGCGGGTGTGCATACGGAGGAAGCTCCCGCGCGCCGATCAGTTGCCGGAGCTCGCCGGGATGTTCACATCGGATGAGCACCTCGCCTGCCGATCTGATGCGCTGCCACAGCGACCAGTTCCGCTGCCAGGTTTCCGCGTCGGCGACCAGGATGCAGCGTGTTCCCGGCGAAGTCGACTCAGATCCTGCCGCCACCACCTCGCATGCGGGGTGCGCGTCGTGAAGAGCGGCGATGACCGTATCGGTGCCGGCACTGACGACAGCGGTGATCGCAGACGACGGCGTCCACCGTGGTGTCTGCGCTGCCTGCGGCAGCCATCGGCCCTCGTCGACCCACGCCAACTGCACCTCGCGATCTCCGATCACGGCGCGCCCGGGTACGCGGTCGCGCACGAACCCCGATGCCTCTCCGCCGGCCGCCAGATGCTCGAGTCTCGTCGGCATCCGCAACAGCGCCCGACGGGGCACCAGATCGAGTACACGTCCCAACGCCCCGCTCGCCCTGGTGGCCGTCAGAACGAAGGTGGTGTCCGGACTCGCCCGAAGCACGCGCTCCCAGCGGTGGACGAGCTGCTGCGCGTATTCGGCCGGCAGGGTCGCCAGCATCGCATCCATGTCGTCGATCAGGACGACCGAGGGCGGACGCTCCCCGCCCTCGACCCATGCGGCGAGCACGTCCCAGGCGCCCTCGGGATCGCCGGGCATCCAGAATGCGTCATCGCATTGCGCCGCGATCGCTCTCAGCACCGAGGTCTTACCGAATCCGGGGGCGCCCAGCACCACCAGCCCCCGTTCCTCTCCGCGCCGGAGCATCTCCAGCGGCTGCGCCTGGCGACCAGGGTCATCGGCGCGACCGAGGATGATCGCATCGGGGAGGATTCCGGCCTCCGTGACGAGTTCGGCGATCGGCAGGATGGCCGGAAGCGGGGGAAGCCACGGGCTGGATGACTCGCCCGCTGCCGCCCACCGCAGACCGACACCACGAATATCGGAAGCCTCAGTCAGGGCGATGCGCATCGCGACGGGTTCCTGGTCGGATGGTCGACGCAGCAAGCCGAGACCGCGGGAACCGACGTCTCCCGTGAGCGCGGAGGCAGCATCGGTACCGATCACGAGCCGACTGTCGGCGGCGTCGCCGACGCGCAGGCTGATGCGAAGGGGGCAGTTCGCAGCCAGGGCGTCTCTGATCACCCCGGCAGCACGCTGTGTCCCGAGAATCAGGTGCATCCCGAGGGCGCGGCCACGGGCAGCGATATCGATGAAGACCGCACCGAGCTCGGGGTGCTCGGTCAGAAGCGCCGCGAACTCGTCGACGACGATGATCAGCCGGGGCATCGACACACCGCTGACGTCGCGCGCCCCGGCGGCGGCCAGCACCCTCTCTCGACGTCGCAGCTCGGCGGTCAGGCTGGAGACGCCTCGTCTTGCACCCTGATCGTCGAGATCAGTGATGACGGCGGCCACCTGAGGCAGTGCGCTCAGGGGTTCGAAAGCCGTACCGCCTTTGAAATCGGCGAGCACGAACGTCACCTCGTCCGGGCCGTGCGCCGTGGCGATGGCAGTGACCCAGCTGACCAGCAGCTCGCTCTTGCCGGTCCCCGTCATCCCCGTCACGATCGCGTGCGGTCCGTCTCCCACGATGTCGACCGTGATGTTCGCGCGTTCGCCTCGGCCGATGGTCGCGACGAGCCCGCCTCCGGCCGAGGTCTGCTCGAGCTCGGAGAGCAGCACCGCGTCGGGGATCGCATCCGTCTCGTCGTCGCGACGCGCCAGCTCCGCGGAGACGGTCTCCGCTTGGGCACGCGACAGGCACTCGACAGCGACTGCCTGGCTACCTGTCGGGGTGCGCAGCGTCGCCCGCCGCGGTTCGACGATGTCGATGACCGTCGTGATTCCCGCCGGGACGTCCTCCCCCACCGCGGTCAACACGATCAGGGCGTCCGCATCCCCCCGGACGCCCGCCGCAGGACCGAACCCGATCCGGAAAGCACCACGCCGCGCACTCCGGGCGTGGGGCAGGCTCGCCAGGCCGTGGTCAGCGAGATCAGTGTCTTCCGGATCGATGCCGATCAGCGACAGCTGGCCGGTGCCGAACCGCAGACACAGCTGCACGACAAGAGCGCGCGCTGCCGCCTCGGCCACAGGCCGCGCACCTCGAAGACAGATCCCCCCACCGATCGGCGCGGAGACCGGCGCGTCCGCGATGACACGGCATCGTTCACGGAAGTCCCGCCCGCGCGCGTCATCCGCGCCGGTGCAGCGGACCGCACTCGTCGTGTTGCCGGCACCGATGACGATCGGAGTCGTCGCGTCGACTCCCTGAGCGCCGCGCAGGGGCGCCTGTGCGATGCAGGTCGCGGCGTCGGGCCACCGCTGCCACAGGGCTTCGAGCTCGTCCTGCTGACGCTGGACCAGATCCGCTTCCGCCGCAACCCACTCGGCTTCGAGCTGCTGCTCGGTTCGTCGGCGTTCACGGCGCCGCGTACGTGTCGCGTCGAGCAGTGAGGCGCCGATCATCAACGGCCCCAATGCCGCGAAGCAGAGCGCGAGGAGGGAGCCGGTGACCAACCACATCACCACTCCCGTGGCCACCGGCACGAGGGCGGCCATGAAAGGCAGTGGAGCGCGAGGCGACGCTGCCGGAGCCGCGGGAAGCACGATCGGAGGGGATTCCATGGAATCCAGTGGACCGCATCACGGCCCGTGAAATAGGGCTGTGCACAGCGCTGGAGCGTTACTCCGCGGTGTTCTCGGTTGGGGAGGACGAGTCGTCCTCTGCCGCCACCTGGACGATGATGAGGGTCACGTTGTCGCGACCGCCGTTCTCCAACGCCGCCGCAAGCATCGCGTCCACCGCGGCACCCGGATCGTCGTGCTCCCGGAGGAAATGCTGGATCCCGTAGTCGGTCAGTTCCTTGGTGAGGCCGTCCGAGCAGATGACGAATCGGTCACCGGGACGCACGTCGATGGAGACGTAATCGGGAGCTGTGAGCTCACTCGCCCCCACGGCACGCGTGATCACGTTGCTGTAGGGGTGCCCTTCAGCTTCCTCCGGGCTGAGCTTGCCCGCTGTGATCAGTTCCTGCACGACCGAGTGATCGGTGGTGATCTGGACCAGTCGATCGTCGCGAAGGAGATACACGCGGGAGTCGCCGATGTTCAGTGCGGTCCAGCGCGGCTCATCCCCGTCGGTCTCGAAGTACACTCCCGTGAGCGTGGTCCCCGTGCCCTCGTCGGTGGTCTCGGGATGCTCCGCGATGTCTCCGACAGCCAGTTCGAGCGCATTCTCGATCGATGGTCCGTCGACCTTCCCCGAGGAGACGACGGCCTGCAACCGGGCCACCGTGCTCTGACTCGCGATCTCGCCGCCGGCATGACCGCCCATTCCGTCAGCGACGATGAACAGCGGATAGTCGGCGAGGAACGCGTCCTGATTCGTCTCCCGGCGTCGGCCTTGATCGGTGATCCCGGACCACGACAGCAGCAGCGGGCGCTGCGCAACCGTGACGCGGTGCGTCTTCGTCTCAGCCACGTGCTGCCTCCGATGGGCCTGCGGCGGGTCGGACGGTCGCAGGATACTCACAACACATCGTAGTAGAAGTCACGCGCACCTCGATCACACCCGGGCGCCCGGATCGGCCGGCAGCGGGAACAGATCATCGATGATGGCGAGTTCGGCCGCGTCGGGGCGCCAGGCCTCCCCCGCGTCTGCGTTCGCCTCGACCTGCGGGACCGAGGTCGCGCCCGCGATCACGCTGGAGACCGCCGCGTGCGAGAGCAACCAGCCGAACGACGCCTGGACCATCGTGATGCCGCGCTCATCGCAGAAATCGCGGAATGCATCCAGGGCATCCCACGGTGCGTTCTCCCACACGTGGCGCCGTGTCGACATGATCCGGCTCTGCTGCGGCCCGCCGTCGCGAGTGAACTTCCCCGTGAGCAGGCCGTTGTGCAGGGGGAAATACGGGAAGAAGCCGAGTTCGTAGCGTTCCACCGCCGGCAGCACTTCCCGCTCCGCCGCCCGAGCCAGCAGGGAGTAGTGGTTCTGAGCCGAGATGAACCTGCCACTCGATCGCGCCCTCGTCGTGAACTCCGCTTCGGCGATCTGCCACCCGGCGAAGTTCGAGTGCCCGTAGTAGCGGATCTTGCCCTCGCGCACGAGTTCATCGAGGGCATCCGTGGTCTCCGCGATCGGCGTCTCGGGATCGGGGAGATGCAGCTGATAGAGATCGATCCAGTCCGTGCGCAACCGGCACAGCGATTCCTCGACGGCCCGACGCACGTAGCGACGAGAACCCCGGGCAGCGGGGAACGCGTAACCCATGTCGCGCTCGTGTCCGAACTTCGTCGCCAGCACCACACGGTCGCGGCGTCCCTCGAGAGCTTCGCCCATCAGCAGCTCGCTCGCCCCCGCTGCTGCTCCATACATGTCAGCGGTGTCGAAGAAGGTGATGCCGTTGGCGAGAGCCGCATCCATCACCTCGCGCGTGCCGGCGAGACTCTCCGTCATCGTCCCCGCGCGCCCGAAGTTGTTGCAGCCGAGGCCGGTGGCGGACACGAGAAGACCGGAGGCACCCACACGGCGCTGGGACGAGACCATGCCACCACGTTAGCGGCCGCTGCGGATAGACGACCACTCGGAACAGCACAGAGCCCCCGACCGAGGTCGGGGGCTCTGTGTCAGAAGGTCACACCGTCAGACCATCACGCCGGAGGCTGTGTGGGATCGGTCGGCGGGGACGCCGGGGTTGCGGGAGGAGCCGGCGGAGCAGCGGGCGGAGCCGTCGGCGGTGCGGGCGGAGCCGTGGGCGGTGCCGCAGGGGGCGCCGGCGGCGTGGTCGGCGGCACCGGCGGAACCGGGGCACCGGTCGCCGGAGCTGCAGGGCCTGCGGGAGGTGCGTAGCCGGGCTGCGCGGGCGGTGCGTACCCCGGCTGCGCGGGAGGCGCGTATCCCTGCGGTCCGGGCTGCGCGTAGCCCTGCGGAGCACCGTAACCGGGCTGCGGCGCCGCGGCCGACGTCTGAGCGGGGATGCCCTCCCACGCGGTGCGGTCGCCGAGCAGACCGTTGGCAGCCCAGGAAGCGGGCTGGATGCTCGGGTTCCAGCGCGACTTGTCGAACGCGTTGATGCCGAGCCACACCGGAGGCAGGAAGAAGTAGAGGACGACCCAGACAGCGTCCTTCTGCAGCTTCAGCCCGACGCGCCAGGCGGCGATCAGGTCGACGACGCGACCCGCGATGCCGACGAGCGGGAGGATCAGGAACCACCCGAGGAACGGGATGATCGCGCCGAGGATACCGGCACCCATCAGGTAGAGGACGAGCCAGGGGCTCAGATCGCCGAGCTTGTAGAAGATCATCGTGCTGTAGACGGGCACCCACGCGCGCCACTTCCCCTGCACTCCCGCCTTCTCGAAGATCTTCATGTAGAACCACGAGTAGAGTGCGTAGATGGCGAGTGGCAGGATCGTGTAGACCAGGGTCAGCGCGAGGATCGCTCCGCCTGACAGGCCGTCATAGCCGTAGTAGTCGTTCATGGTTCCCTCCAGAAAGTCATGATGCGGCATCATGCGCTGAACACACTAGCGCTTCCCGGGGTACGCGCGCATGTCTCTTACGCCGTCGGGCGCGTTCGACTCGTGGCCGCGCGTGGACGCACGGCACACCCGGCCGATCCCCTGCTCACTCGTCGACGACGAGCTCCAGCACGCCCTGGTGTGCGCCATCGCGGAGAATGATCCCTCGCTTCTCCGCCCAGAGCCGAAGACCGCGAAGGGAACCGACCCGTGGTCGATCCTCGGCAATCGCCCGGACGAGTGCACCCTTCGATTTCTTGTTGAAGTGATTGAGGGCCCTCCCGTGCTCCGTCACGACCCGCACGTAAGCGGAGGAGACGGAGTCCGGCATGGGTCCCAGCGCGACGTAGGCCTCACTCCGCAGGTCGAGCACGAACGACGGATCCGCCTCCGCGATCGCTGCAGAGGTGGCCTCCGCCCAATGCCGCCGAAGCGCGGGAAGCCCGGGGACGGAGGTGCCGGCGGCCAGCCGATACGTCGGGACCGCGTCGAGCGCGCCCACCGGTCCAAGCGGAGCGCTGTGGATCCAGACATGGGCACCCAGCCATCGACGGGACGCGACGGAGAGCGATCGGGCATCGAGCGCGTCGAACAGCACCCCCGTGTATCGGTCGATCGCGGGCATCGTGGGAGCGGAGCGAAGCGCCCTGTTGTGCGCGACATCGCCGCTCTGCCGCGCACTCAGCTTGAGCACCCGACGGGCAGCCTCTTCGTCGGCAGCGAGGTCGATCAGAGCCTCGACGACAGCGGCGCGCCGCTCGTTCAGAGACGGGAGTGCCAGCGACGCGAGGTCGAGCGGGGACCCCTCACCGCCCTCATGCTTGGTCTCCGAAGGAGGGAGCAGGATCTTCATGGAACCTCGGTGGATACAGACGCGTCCGCCTCGGAACCCGTGCGGGTGCCGAGGCGGACGCGTGAAACAGGAACTGCTAAGCGATCAGAGCCGCGTTGCCGGCAACGATCGTCAGGGTGTCGCCCTCCATCGAGAGGAACCCGTCCTGCGCGTTGGCCAGCACCTTGGTGCCATCCGACTGGGTGATGCGAACCTGGCCCTCGGCGAGGATGGCCAGCACCGGCTCGTGGCCGGTCATGAAGCCGATCTCACCCTCGACGGTCTTGGCGACCACGAGGCTCGCCTCTCCCGTCCAGACCTCCGCATCAGCGGAGACGAGGCTGACATGCAGCGCCATGGTCAGCCGTTCTCCTTCTGGATCTTCGCCCACTGCTCTTCGACGTCGGAGATGCCACCGACGTTGAAGAAGGCCTGCTCGGCCACGTGGTCGAAGTCACCGCGGGTGATCGCGTCGAACGACTCGATGGTCTCCTTCAGCGGGACGGTCGAACCCTCGACGCCCGTGAACTTCTTGGCCATGTAGGTGTTCTGCGAGAGGAACTGCTGGATGCGACGTGCACGCGACACGACGATCTTGTCTTCCTCGGAGAGCTCATCGACACCCAGGATGGCGATGATCTCCTGCAGCTCCTTGTTCTTCTGGAGGATCTGCTTGACGGTCGTCGCGACGCGGTAGTGGTCCTCGCCCAAGTAGCGGGGGTCCATGATGCGCGACGTCGAGGTCAGCGGGTCGATGGCCGGGTACAGACCCTTCGAGGCGATCTCACGAGAGAGCTCGGTCGTCGCGTCGAGGTGGGCGAACGTCGTCGCCGGAGCCGGGTCGGTGTAGTCATCGGCGGGCACGTAGATCGCCTGCAGCGAGGTGATCGAGTGACCACGCGTCGAGGTGATGCGCTCCTGGAGCACACCCATCTCGTCGGCGAGGTTCGGCTGGTAACCCACGGCGGAGGGCATGCGGCCCAGCAGCGTGGAGACCTCGGAACCGGCCTGCGTGAAGCGGAAGATGTTGTCGATGAAGAGCAGAACGTCCTGCTTCTGCACGTCACGGAAGTACTCCGCCATCGTCAGAGCCGACAGGGCGACGCGAAGACGCGTTCCCGGCGGCTCGTCCATCTGGCCGAACACCAGGGCGGTCTTGTCGAAGACGCCCGCCTCTTCCATCTCGTGGATGAGGTCGTTGCCCTCACGGGTGCGCTCACCGACACCGGCGAACACCGACACACCACCGTGGTCCTGCGCGACGCGCTGGATCATCTCCTGGATGAGGACGGTCTTACCGACACCGGCTCCACCGAACAGACCGATCTTTCCACCCAGCACGTACGGGGTGAGGAGGTCGATCGACTTGATGCCGGTCTCGAACATCTGAGTCTTGGACTCGAGCTGGTCGAAGTTCGGGGCCTTGCGGTGGATCGGCCAGCGCTCGGTGACCTCGATGGTCTCGCCGGGCTCGAGGTTCAGCACCTCGCCGATGACGTTGAACACCTTGCCCTTGGTCACGTCGCCGACGGGGACCGAGATGGCCTCACCGGTGTCGCGGACTTCCTGGCCGCGGACGATGCCGTCGGTCGGGTTCAGCGCGATGGCGCGGACGAGGTCGTCGCCGAGGTGCTGAGCGACCTCGAGCGTGATCTCGGTGGACTCTTCGCCCATCGCGATCGTGGTCTTCAGCGCGTTGTAGATGTCGGGGATCGAGTCATGAGGGAACTCGATGTCGACAACCGGACCGTTGACGCGTGCGACGCGCCCGACGACCGCGGTCGCCGGCTGGTCAGCCGGAGCGGTGAGGGTCATTTTCGTCTCTTTCCTGATGGTCTATTTGCTCGAGAGGGCGTCGGCGCCGCCGACGATCTCGGCGATCTGCTGCGTGATCTCCGCCTGGCGCGCGTTGTTGCGCAGACGGGTGTAGTCGGTGATGAGCTTGTCGGCGTTGTCGCTGGCCGACTTCATCGCCTTCTGCGTCGCCGCCTGCTTTGCGGCAGACGACTGCAGGAGAGCGTTGAAGACTCGGCTCTGGATGTACACCGGCAGGATCGCGTCGAGAACAGTCTCGGCGTCCGGCTCGAACTCGTACAGCGGGTAAACGGTGTTACCGGCCTCCGACTCATCGGCTTCCGTGATCTCCAGCGGGAGCAGACGCACGGATTCGGGCGACTGCGTCATCATGCTGACGAAACGGTTGTACACGAGGTGGATCTCGTCGACGCCGCCGTCCTGTCCCCCGCGGGAGAAGGACTCGAGCAGCGTCGCGGAGATCTCCTCCGCGGTGTGGAACGACGGGGTGTCGGTGTCGCCCGTCCACTCCGCAGCGGCAGCCAGGCGTCGGAACTGGAAGTATCCGACGGCCTTGCGACCGATGAGGTAGAAGACCGGCTCCTTGCCCTGCTCCCGCAGGAGCTCCGCAACCTCGAGACCCTCACGGAGGATCTGCGAGTTGAAGGCTCCGGCCAGACCGCGGTCCGAGGAGAAGATCACGACCGCGGAGCGGGTGATGTTCTCGGACTCGCGGGTCAACGGGTGATCCACGTTCGAGTGCGTCGCGACGGCCGACACGGCCCTCGTCACGGCACGCGCGAAGGGAGTGGACGCCTTGACGCGTGCCATCGCCTTCTGGATGCGCGAAGCCGCGATGAGTTCCATCGCCTTCGTGATCTTCTTGGTCGTCTGAGCAGAAGAGATCTTCTGCTTGTAGACCCTGAGTTGAGCGCCCATATGTCAGTACCTCACGCGGTTACGCGCGACGACCCTTGACGATCTTCTCCTGGTTGACGTCTTCCGCCTCGGCCGCAGCGTGCTCTTCGTGACCCGGGGCGCCGATGGCGTGTCCCTTGCCACCCTGGAACTCCAGGATGAAGGCATCCGTCTGCTTGTCGAGCTCGGCGACCGTGGCGTCGTCGAGGACGTTGGTGTCGCGGAGGGTCTCGAGGACCTGGGTGTTGCGACGAAGGTAGTCCAGGAGCTCGCGCTCGAAGCGCAGCACGTCGGAGACCTCGATCGTGTCGAGCTTGCCGTTGGTACCGGCCCAGATCGAGACGACCTGCTCCTCGACGGGGTACGGCGAGTACTGCGGCTGCTTGAGCAGCTCGGTCAGACGCGCACCACGGGAGAGCTGACGACGCGAAGCCGCGTCGAGGTCGGATGCGAACATCGCGAACGCCTCGAGGGAGCGGTACTGCGCGAGCTCCAGCTTCAACGTTCCGGAGACCTTCTTGATCGACTTGACCTGCGCGTCACCACCGACTCGCGAAACCGAGATACCCACGTCGACCGCAGGACGCTGGTTGGCGTTGAAGAGGTCGGACTGGAGGAAGATCTGGCCGTCGGTGATCGAGATCACGTTGGTCGGGATGTAGGCCGAGACGTCGTTCGCCTTGGTCTCGATGATCGGGAGACCCGTCATGGAACCGGCGCCGAGCTCGTCGGACAGCTTCGCGCAACGCTCGAGCAGACGCGAGTGCAGGTAGAAGACGTCACCCGGGTAGGCCTCACGGCCCGGCGGGCGGCGCAGGAGGAGGGAGACGGCACGGTAGGCCTCAGCCTGCTTCGACAGGTCATCGAAGATGATGAGGACGTGCTTGCCGCCGTACATCCAGTGCTGACCGATGGCGGAACCCGTGTAGGGAGCCAGGTACTTGAAGCCGGCGGGGTCGGACGCCGGAGCCGCCACGATCGTGGTGTACTCCAGAGCGCCGGCCTCTTCGAGCGCGCCCTTCACCGAAGCGATGGTCGAGCCCTTCTGGCCGATGGCGACGTAGATGCAGCGGACCTGCTTGTTGACGTCGCCAGACTCCCAGTTGGCCTTCTGGTTGATGATCGTGTCGATCGCGATGGCCGTCTTGCCGGTCTGGCGGTCGCCGATGATCAGCTGACGCTGGCCACGGCCCACGGGGATCATCGCGTCGATGGCCTTGATGCCGGTCTGCATCGGCTCGTGCACCGACTTGCGCTGCATGACGCCGGGAGCCTGGAGCTCGAGGGCGCGGACGCTCTCGGTCTCGATGGCACCGAGTCCGTCGATCGGGTTGCCGAGCGGGTCGACCACGCGGCCGAGGTAGCCGTCGCCGACCGGGACCGAGAGGACCTCGCCGGTGCGGGTGACTTCCTGACCGGCCTCGACGCCGGTGAACTCGCCGAGGACGACGACACCGATCTCGTGCTCGTTCAGGCTCTGTGCGAGACCCTTGGTGCCGTCGGCGAAGATGACGAGCTCGTTCGCCATGACGCCGGGCAGTCCCTCGACGTGCGCGATGCCGTCTGCGGCGTCGATGACGGTGCCGACCTCGGTCGCCCCGGCCCCGGAGGGCTCGTATGCTGCGGCGAAGTCCTTCAGCGCGTCACGGATGACGTCGGGGCTGATCGATAGTTCTGCCATTGTCTTCCCTTTGTATCTGGGTGCGCGGTTCCCCGCGCGAAGTCGTGTTAGCCCGCGAGCTTCTGGCGAAGGTCGGCGAGTCGTGCGGAGATGCTGCCGTCGATGACGTCATCGGCGATCTGCACGCGCAGGCCTCCGACGACGGCAGGGTCGATGACGACGTTGAGCGATACCTGGCCGTCGTAGCGACGCGAGAGCGAGTCGCTGAGACGGGCGCGCTGCGCGTCGCTGAGAGGGGCCGCGGTGTGCACCGTGGCGACCACTCGACCACGCTGGCTCGAGACGACGCTCATCGCCCGGTTCAGCAGCCGTCGGACCCGTCGCCCGCGCGGCTCGCGCACGAGCGACGTGATGATCAGCGTCGTCGCGGCGCTGGTGGAGCCTTCGGCCAGGAGGCGCTCGACGAGTGCACTCTTGGCGTCTTCTCCACCGACGCGGCTGCCCAGAGCGAGTTCGAGCTCGGGGTTCGCCGCGATCACCCGGGAGAATCCGAAGAGCTCCCCCTCGATGTCCGTGCCGGGCTCCGCGATCGCTGCGGCGCGGATCGCGAGCTCCTCGATACCGTCGACGAGCTCACCCGCGTGGGACCAGCGCTCGGCGACGGCGGTCTTCAAGACGCCCTGGGCGCCTGCGGAGAACCCGCCGAACACCGCGGCGACGACGTTCTGTCGTGCCGCGGCGGGTGCGGAAGGATCAGCAAGCGCGCCGCTCAGCTGGGACGACTCGCTCACGGCATGCGCGGCAGCGAACAGCTCCCGCGCGGTGTCGAGAGTGACGTCCTTCGCTGCGGCAAGCGTCTTGATGGATGCCGCGAGTGCCTGAGTGGTCGCGCTGCCCATTACTGAGCCGCCTTCTCGGATGCCTCGAGCTCGGCGAGGAAGCGATCGACGACAGCCGTCGCACGTGCGTCGTCGGAGAGCGTCTCGCCGACCACGCCACCGGCGAGGTCGAGAGCGAGCGATCCGACCTCGCTGCGCAGCGAGACGAGAGCGGTCTGACGCTCTGCTTCGATCTGCGTGTGCGCGGTGGCGGTGATGCGTGCGGCCTCGGCGGTCGCGGCGTCCTTCGCCTCGGCGACGATCTTCTTGCCGTCCTCGCGGGCGGCCTCGCGGATCTCGCCGGCCTCGGTACGCGCCTCGGCGAGCTGACGCGTGTACTCCTCGAGTGCCGCCTCCGCCTGCTTCTGCGCCTCGTCGGCCTTGGCGATGTTGCCCTCGATGGCGGCGGACCGCTCGTCGAGCATCTTCGTCAGCTTGGGAAGGGCGACCTTCCACACGACGATGAGGATGATGAGGAACCAGAGGCCCGACCAGATGATGTCGTACCACGCCGGGATGAGCGGGTTGTTGACCGCGCCCTCCTCTGCTGCGAGGTTCGTGACAAGAGCGTTCAGCATCCTGTCTCCTTCAGAAGTCGGTTCGGATTACGGGAAGGGGATGAATCCGACGGCGATGCCGACGAATGCAAGCGCCTCGGTGAAGGCGATACCGATCCACATGAGGACCTGGAGACGGCCGGCCAGCTCGGGCTGACGAGCGACGCCCTCGATGGTCTTGCCCACGACGATGCCCACACCGATGGCCGGGCCGATGGCTGCGAGGCCGTAGCCGATCACCGCGAGGTTGCCGTTGATGTCAGCGAGAACCGTAGTTGCGTCCACGGGGTTTTTCCTTTCGTTGGGTGGGAGGGCTGTTGCCCGCCCGCTCAGTGCTCTTCTGCGACCGCGAGCTGGATGTAGACCGCGGTGAGGACGGTGAAGACGTATGCCTGGAGGACGGCGACCAGAATCTCGAAGAGAGTGAAGGCGCCGCCGAAGGCGAGGGTTCCGATACCGAGAGCGGCCCAGCCGCCACCCGCGGTGAAGAAGAAGAACTGGGTCGCTGCAAAGCAGAGGACCAGGATCATGTGACCGACGACCAGGTTCATCAGCAGTCGCAGGGTGAGGGTCACCGGGCGGATGATGAAGGTCGAGATCAGCTCGATGGGCGTGACGATGAAGTACACGGGCCACGGCACACCGGAGGGGAAGAGCGAGTTCTTGAAGAAGTTCTTGGGGCTCTTCTTGATGCCGGCGTAGATGAAGGTGACGTAGCTGACCACCGCGAGCGTGAGCGGCACCGCGATGATCGCCGTACCCGGCATGTTCAGGAACGGGATGATGCCGGTGATGTTCATGAACAGAGTCATGAAGAAGATGGTCATCAGGATCGGGAGGAACCGGTCACCGTCCTTGCGACCGAGCAGGTCGTGGGCGATGCCGCCACGGACGAAGCCGAGGCCCATCTCGACGACGCTCTGGAAACGTCCGGGGACGACCTTCATGCGTCGGGTGCCGAGCCAGAGGATGAGGACCACGGCGATCACCGAGAGCAACTGGATCAGGTGGATCCGGTTCACCGGGATGGGTCCTACGTGGAAGAGGATCTCCGGAAAGAACTCATCGATCGAAGGGCCGTGGAACTCGCCGTCGGTGGCAAGTCGGGGGGTCAGGGTCGCAGCGATATTAAACAGCGCGGGCTCCAGCTTCGGGGCACCGGTCAGAACCGGGGCGACGATGGTCGGTGTGCTTCACAGCGCAAGCGCTCGCGGGCGAGCGGCGGGCACGTCTCAACACTATCAGAATCTGAGGGTCCCCTAAGACCGCTGGCCACCCTCGACCGGCCCGCCGTCGATGTGATTGGCCGCGCCGGGGGCACGATCCTCGGGCACCTCGGTCGGCAGCGTGGTGTCGCTGACGTTCGGGAGCCGCATCTGGGTGAGCACGACGACGTCGATGACGAGCGACATGAGCACACCGGCGACGATCGAGAGGAAGAAGACCATCGGCTGCAGCCACGGCTGACCGGCGAGGAGGATCATCACGACAACGAAGAGGCCGAGCTTCAGCAGCCAGCCGCCCAGGACGATCGCGAAGAACAGCTGCACGTACAGCGGATCCCCGAACCAGCGGTTGGCGATCAGGATGCTGAGTCCGGTGATCCCGAGGAAGACGGCAGCCAGGACGACACCGAGCAGGCCACTGACGAGCCCCTCCCCCTGGGCGACGAGATAACCGACTCCGCCCGCCACGATCGCGAGCACCGCGGTGGCGATCGCCGACCAGATCAGGGTCCGGCGCAGGATCGGCGTGCTGGAAACGGGGCTCGGGCTCATCAGGACTCCACGGGTGTCGGTTCGGGTTCGGCGCCCGCTGCGCTCTTCCTGCGGCGGGTGGGACTCAGCGTGACGACGAGGCAGGCGGCGATGCCCACGATGCCGAAGCCGACGCCCGGCAGATACTGGCCGGGCCAGTCCTCCCGGGCACCGACGTACATCAGGAGGACGGCGAGCGAGACGACGGCCGTCCAGGCATAGAAGATGAGCACGGCGTCGCGGTCGCGGTGACCGAGATCGAGCATGCGGTGATGCAGGTGCTTCCGGTCGGGCGAGAACGGCGAGCGACCGGCGCTCATCCGGCGGAGCACGGCGAGCCCGAAGTCGAGCAGCGGGAGCAGCACGACCAGCAGTGGCAGCAGGATGGGCAGGAACGCGCCGACCAGCTGGGAACGCCCGAGACGCTCGGGGTCGAGGGCGGACGGGTCCATCTGCCCGGTGATCGCGATCGCCGATGTGGCCATCAGCAGGCCGATCACCAGCGCCCCGGAATCGCCCATGAAGATCTTCGCCGGACTCCAGTTCAACGGCAGGAAGCCGAGGCAGGCGCCGATGAGCACCGCCGCGATGAAGGTCGAGAGGTTGAAGTAGCTGGACGCGCCCGAGTCGCGCGTGAAGATGTAGGAATAGGCGAAGAACACACCGTTCGAGATCAGGCACACGCCCGCGACGAGCCCGTCGAGCCCGTCGATGAAGTTCACCGCGTTCATCACGATGACGATCGCGAACATCGTGATGGTGATGCTCAGCCAGCTCGATACCACGATGAGGTCACCGAACGGCAACGAGAGGATCTGCAGGCCGCCGCCGACGGTGATGACGCCCGCCGCCAGGAACTGCGCGCCCAGCTTGATCATCCAGTCGATGTCCCACAGGTCGTCGACGACCCCGATGATCGCGATCAGCAGCGAGGCGCCGAGGATCGACCACATGGTCTGCGGGGGGATCCAGATGCTCTGGAAGAAGGGATTGATCGCGGAGAACCCGAACGCCGCGGCGATGGCGAGGAAGATCGCGACGCCGCCCAGACGGGGCTTGGGCGTGGTGTGCACGTCACGGTCGCGGATGGCGGGGTACAGCTTGAACCGGAGGCTCAGCTTCCACACCGCCCAGGTCAGTACGAAAGTGATCGCGGCGGTGAGGATGATCGTGAAGAGATACTGCTTCACGAATCCCCGTCCTGGTCCGGTGCATGCTGGTGGTGATGCTCGTGCTCGGCATCGTCCTCGGGCTCGAGGAGATCTCCGAGCACCTCCTGCAGCTGCTCCCGTGTCACGGCGCCGTCGCGGAGGATGCGCACGCCTCCCGTCTCGGAGTCCGCACCGCGGCGGACCAACGAGGTCGCATCGACGATGGTCGACGCGATGCCGTTCTTGCTCAGTCCGTCCGCCAGGTAGACCGCGACGCTGTCACCCAGCATCTTCTCGGCGTCGTACGCGGAGATGGCGGCGGCCTCCCCCGTGAGGTTCGCGCTGGAAACGGCCAGTGGACCGGTCTCCGCGAGCAGTTCGAGTGCGACCCGCCCCTCCGGCATGCGGACGGCGACGGTGCCGAGCGTCTCACCGAGGTCCCAGACCAGCGACGGCTGCGCGGGCAGCACGATCGTGAGACCACCGGGCCAGAACGCCTCGACCAGCCGCTCCACCGGTTCGGGAACCGATTCGGCGAGGGCGGCGAGTGTCTCCTTCGTGCCGATCAGCACGGGCGGCGGCTGGTCGCGGCCCCGCCCCTTCGCGTCGAGGAGCCGCTGGACAGCGGCCGGCGAGAAGGCATCGGCGCCGACGCCGTACACCGTGTCTGTGGGGATGACGATGAGGTCGCCACGGCCGATCGCCTGGCGCGCATGACGCATTCCGGCGAGGAGCTGCGACTCGTCGCTGCAGTCGAAGATGGTTGACATGACGGTTCGATTCTATGCGGCGCGGCCGGTGAGCACGCTCCGAGGTTGCTGATCAGGGTCGGAGTGCGGTGGTGGTGCGATCGCGCAGTGTCAGGTCGCGATGTGTCGCCGCCGCGCGCCAGCCGTCGAGGGTGAGGATCTCCCTGATCGATTCGCCCTGCAGTTCGCCGTGCTCGATGACCAGCAGGCCCCCGGGACGAAGCAATCGCAGCGCCCGCGAGCTGAGCACGCGCACGATGTCGAGCCCGTCCTCTCCCCCGTACAACGCCATCGCCGGGTCGAAGAGTCGCACCTCCGGATCGCGCGGGATCGCGGCGTCGGGCACGTACGGCGGATTCGAGATGACCACGGACGCCGTGCCCTCGAGTTCCGGGAACGCCTCGCCCAGGTCGGACAGGACGAGTGTCAGGTTGTCGATCCCTGCGACGTTTCGACGCGCCCAGGCGTGGGCATCCGCGGAGAGCTCGGCCGCGAAGATGCGGGCGTGCGGCACCTCGGTGGCCATCGCGAGGGCGATCGCGCCACTCCCGGTTCCGAGATCGATCCCGATCGGGGCGGGCTCGGCCGAGTTCAGCAGGGCGTCGATGGCGTACTGGACGACGGTCTCGGTCTCCGGACGCGGCACGAAGACGCCGGGACCGACGGCGAGTTCGAGGTGGCGGAACGGCGCGGTACCGGTGATGTGCTGCAGCGGCTCACGGCCAGCCCGACGCGTGATGAGGATGTCGAGAGCCGCTGCCGTCTCGTCGTCGACGTCGTCTCCGCGAACGATCGCCGCCTGGACCTCGCCGCGCCGACGGCCGAGCACGTGACCGGCGAGGAGCTCGGCGTCGACCAGCGGATCGGGGACCCCGACGTCGGCGAGACGCTGGGCAGCCGTGCGGACGACGGCAGCGAGGGAGGTGTCGGACATGTCTTCCAGCGTAGAGCGCGCGCTGACGTCACAAACCCTCGCCCATAGGGACGCTCCCCTAGGCTGGTGCGGCAGCGACCCCCGCACAGGAAGGCTCACCATGCCCGGTATCCACTCCGACATCACGACCGCTTTCGGCAACACCCCGCTCGTCCGGCTGAACAGGGTGACCGAGGGACTGGGCGCCACCGTCCTCGCCAAGCTCGAGTATTACAACCCTGCGTCGAGCGTGAAGGATCGGATCGGCATCGCCATGATCAACGCCGCCGAGGCATCGGGCGAGCTGCAGCCGGGCGGCACGATCGTCGAGTCGACCAGCGGCAACACCGGCATCGCCCTCGCGATGGTGGGTGCCGCGCGCGGCTACCGGGTGATCCTCACGATGCCTGCCTCCATGTCGAAGGAGCGCCGGGTCCTGCTCAAGGCGTTCGGCGCGGAGATCGTGCTCACCGATCCCACCAAGGGCATGAGCGGTGCGATCGAGGAGACCAAGCGCATCGTCGCCGAGACCCCCGGCGCGATCTGGATCCGGCAGTTCGAGAACGCCGCGAACCCCCAGATCCACCGCGAGACCACGGCGCAGGAGATCCTGCGCGACACCGACGGCGCCGTCGACATCCTCGTCGCGGGCGTCGGTACCGGTGGGACCGTCACCGGAACCGGGCAGGCGCTCAAGGCCGCCAAGCCCGGCGTCCAGGTGATCGCCGTCGAGCCCAAGGACTCCCCCGTGCTGACCGAGGGACGCCCCGGCCCCCACAAGATCCAGGGGATCGGCCCGAACTTCGTCCCCGACGTGCTCGACCGCGACGTGCTCGACGAGATCCTCACGGCGGAGTTCGACGAGTCCATCCGCGTCGCGCGTGAGCTCGCGGCCAAGGAGGGTCTCCTCGTCGGCATGTCGTCGGGTGCTGCCGTCGCCGCGGCGCTCAAGGTCGCCGCCCGTCCGGAGAACGCTGGCAAGACGATCGTCGTCGTGATCCCGGACACCGGTGAGCGCTATCTCTCCACCGCGCTGTTCGAGGACCTGCGCGAAGACTGAGGCTGTCGATGGGCATTTTCGGGCGGATGCGCGAGGACATCGCAGCAGCGCGCCTCCGCGATCCAGCCGCGCGCAGCGCCGTCGAAGTCGCTCTGCTGTACCCCGGCCTGCATGCCATCTGGGCGCACCGCGTCTCGCACGCGCTCTGGCGGCGACGGCTGCGCCTGCTCGCGCGCGCCGGTTCGCAGGTCTCGCGCTGGCTCACCGGGATCGAGATCCACCCCGGTGCGAGGATCGGCCGGCGTTTCTTCATCGATCACGGAATGGGCGTCGTGATCGGGGAGACCGCTGTGGTGGGCGATGACGTGATGCTCTACCACGGCGTCACCCTCGGCGGACGTACGCGGACATCGGGCAAGCGTCACCCCACGCTCGGAGACGGCGTCGCCGTGGGCGCCGGTGCCAAGATCCTGGGGCCCGTCACGATCGGCGCGGGATCCGTGGTCGGGGCGAATGCCGTCGTCACACGCGATGCCCCGGCTGACAGCGTGCTCGTCGGGGTGCCGGCGAAGCCGCGCCACCGCACGCTCGGAGAAGACACCAGGGCGCTCCTCACCGCTCCCGACCACTACGCGATCTGAACCCGGTGCCGCGTGGGCCCGTCAGCGGCGTGCGGACTTCACGGACTCGACCTTCTTGCGCAGGAAGATGAGAGGGAGCACTACGCTGCCCACCGCGGTGATCAGCCACACGATGACCGAACCGAGCAGCCAGCCGGTGAGGTCCGTGATGCGCAGCCCGCCGATGGGGAGCAGGACGACGACGATGAGGGAGATCAGCGTCGAGAAGATCCCGATGCCTCCCATCAGCACCGGCGCGTAGCGATTGGCGACCTTGGCGACCCACGGCGCGAGCACGCTCTGCAGGATCGCGAAGATCAGGATGCAGATGACGAAGCCCCACCACTTGTCCCATTCGATCTCGAAGCCGTCGAGCAGGAGGTCGGCGGCGATCAGGCCGAGACCGGCCGACACCACGTAGAGCAGGCCGCGGAAGAGGAATGTGATCACGCGCCGAGCATAGCGCTCCGCACGCCGGCCGTCGGGGAACACAGCATCCGCGCTCCCCGTCGGCGGGTCGTCACTGCGCCACGAAGAACGGGACGGCGCCGGTCAGGATGCCGACACCGAGCATGACCAGCGAGACGATCGTCGCACGCCACAGCACCTTGCGGTGGTGATCACCGAGGTTCACGCTCGCGAGCGACACGAGCAGCAGGATCGCCGGCACGAGCGGGCTCTGCAGGTGCACGGGCTGCCCCGTGATGGACGCCCTCGCCATCTCGACAGGATCGATGCCGAAGTTCGCCGCGCTCTGGGCGAGCACCGGGAGGATGCCGAAGTAGAACGCATCGTTCGACATGAAGAACGTGAACGGGATCGAGAGGACGCCGGTGATCGGCGCCAGGAAAGGTCCGAGGGCCGGCGGCAGCACGTTCGTGATCCAGGTGGCCATCGCATCGACCATCCCGGTGCCGGTGAGCACGCCGACCAGGACCCCGGCCGCGATGACCATGGAGACGACCCCCACGATGCTCGGAGCGTGCGCCACGATCTCCGACGCCTGCTCCTTGATGCCGCGGAAGTTGATGACGAGGGCCAGCCCGGCACCCACCATGAACACGTACGGCAGCGGCAGGATGTCGAGCACCAGCAGCACCATCACCGCGACGGTGAGCACCAGGTTGAACCAGATGAGCTTCGGCCGGAGGGTGGGGCGTGCAGGATCCAGCATCGTGTCGGCCATGGCCGTATCGGCAGGATCGACGTTCGCGGCCGAGACAGGGGCGTGTCCACCGGCGACGACCACCAGGTTCCCGGTGCGCAGCGACGCACGTGCACCCGGCTTCGGCTCGGCTCCGCGGAAGATCTTCGGCACCGTCGAGAGCGATCCCCCGTCGGCCCCGACCAGCAGCCCCCCGGAGTCCAGCCGTCCGAGTCGACGGCGTTCCTGCAGCCCCAGGATCCACGCGAAGCCGAGCGTCACGACGATCCCGGCGCCCAGCGCGGGAAGCATCGGGACGAAGATGTCGGTCGGCTGCAGTCCCAGAGCGGTCGCCGCCCGGACCGTGGGCCCTCCCCACGGCACGATGTTCAGGGTGCCGTTCATGAGTCCGGCGACGCACGTCAGCACGACCGGGCTCATCCCCAGTCGGAGGTATATCGGCAGCATCGCCGAGGTCGTGATGATGAAGGTCGTCGAGCCATCGCCGTCGAGGGACACCGCACCGGCGAGGATCGCGGTGCCGAGCACCACCTTGGCGGGATCGTCTCCGAGCAGGCGGGTGATCAGCCGGATGAGGGGATCGAAGAGCCCCACGTCGATCATGATGCCGAAGAACATGATCGCGAACATGAGCAGCGCCGCGGTCGGGGCCATCGCGCCGATCGAGTCGAGGATCATGTCGCCGAGGCCGAGGCCCGCTCCCGCGAAGAGTCCGAACGCGGTCGGCACGAGGATCAGGGCCACCATGGGCGTGAGGCGCTTGGTCATGATGAGCGTCATGAACGCGAGCACCATGGTGAATCCGAGGAGCACCAGCACCCACTCGGGCGGCACGAACGCCACGTCGTAGGTCGGCGCCTCTTCGGCGGCCGCGAACAGGCCGGTGAGTGCGTCTGGCATGCGTTGACTCCTTCGTCGTGGCTCCGTCATCGGCGACGGATCCTGTCGAGACTAGGCAATCGACCACGTCCGGGTGCGGTATCCCGCATTCCCCGACGTTGTGCGCGTAGCGTGGGTTCTGCGCATATTGCGCGGCAGGAGCGGAGGAGAAGCACGGTGCCGAGGACGATGTCGACCAGACCGCGGTTCGCCACGCGCGCCCTGCTGCTCCAGCTCGCCACGGTGACCCTCGTCGTCGCCCTCTGTACGGGCGTGTATCTGCTGCTCACCGTGCAGCAGTTGCGCGCAGAGGCCGAGTCGACCGCGTTGGGCATCGCCCGCACCCTCGCCGAGGACCCGCAGGTACGTGCAGAGGTCACGCGCATCTCGCTCTCGGACGGCACTCCCGACGCGGCGGAGCTGCGCGACGGCGACCTGCAGCGCATCGCCTCCGACGTGACGAGCCGCACCGGCGCGCTGTTCGTCGTGCTCACCGATGACAACGGCATCCGACTCGCGCACCCCACTCCCTCCCGCATAGGAGAAGTGGTCAGCACTCCCTACGAGGAGGTGCTCGCCGGCGCGGAGGTGGTCGACTGGCAGACGGGCACACTCGGCGAATCCGCACGGGCGAAAGTCCCCGTCCGCAACGACGCCGGTACGCCGGTGGGCGAGGTCAGCGTGGGTTTCGAGCGTGCCGGGGTGTTCGATGATCTCCCTCCCCTGCTGACGGTGATCGGAGTCACAGCGGCGGGTGCGCTCGCCCTGGCCGGCCTCGCATTCCTGCTGCTCCGCCGGCGCTGGGAGCGTCTGACCTTCGGAGTCCAGCCGGAAGAACTCGTGGCACTCGTCCAGAACCAGACGGCGGTGCTGGACGGCGTGGACGACGGCGTCATCGCCGTCGACCCCCGAGGAGTGGTGCGCGTGAGCAATGCCGCCGCCGATCGCCTGCTGGGGCTCCACGATCCCATCGGAAGGCCCATCGAGGAACTCGGCCTGACCACAGCCGTCCTCGAGGCGGCGACAGGCGCACGCCCCCGTTCCCGTGCCATCGTCGGCGACCGGATGCTCTACCTCGACTCTCGCCCCGTGGTGCGCGACGGCCACGCGCTCGGCGACGTGCTGATCGTGCGTGATCGCACGGATCTGGTCGCCCTGACCGAGCGGCTGGAGACCGTCAGGACGATGACGGCGGCGTTGCGCGTACAGCGGCACGAGTTCGCCAACCGCATGCATGTGGCGGCCGGGCTCATCGACGCCGATCGGGTGCGAGAGGCGCGCACGTTCCTCGGCGAACTCGTGGAGCGGGGGCCGGTGGTGTTCCCCGTCGTCGGATTGGACCTCCTCGGCGATCCCTTCCTGCACTCGTTCCTCGGCGCCAAGGGCGTCGAGGCCGGGGAGCGCGGGGTGGCCCTTCGGATCGCGGACGACACCCAGGTGCTCGGGACCGTCCGCGAGGCGGAAGACGTCGCCACCGTGCTCGGCAACCTCATCGACAACGCCGTTGCCGCCGCCGTCGCAGGCGAGCGGAGACCACGCTGGGTCGAGGTCGCCGTGCTGGACGACGGCGACGCCCTCGTGTTCACCGTCTCCGATTCGGGGTCCGGCCTCGGGGGCAGCGACCCGTGGGCGCCGCCGTCGCGGGAGCAGGATGCCGCCGGAGACGTGCACGGGCACGGGATCGGGCTGCCCCTCTCGACGGAGATCGCCCGTCGGAGCGGTGGAGACCTCTGGGTGATCGATCCGGGCGGGCCCGACAGCGGCGCGGTGTTCGCCGCGCGCATCGGCGGAGCCATCGACAGAGCCCGCCACGATGAGAAGGAGAACACATGACCGAGCCTCTGCGCGTGCTCATCCTCGACGACGACTTCCGAGTGGCCCAGCTGCATCAGGGCATCGTCGAGGAGCACCCCGGCTGCACCGTCACCGAGACCGTCCGCTCCCTCGCAGAGGCACGCGACAGCATCCGCTCGTCGCGCCCTGACCTCCTCGTCGCCGACGTCTTCCTCCCTGACGGCGACGGCATCGCGCTCGTACGGGAGTCCGGGGTCGACGCCATCCTCATCTCCGCGGCCGACGACGCGTCCACCGTGCGCAGGGCGCTCCGGTCGGGGGCCGTGGGCTACCTCGTCAAGCCGTTCGAGCGACGAGCGCTGTCGAGCCTCCTCGACCGCTACATCCGCTATCGGAACCTCCTCAGCGGTGATCGTGCGCTGCGCCAGGAAGACATCGATCGCGCCGCGGCGATCCTGCACGGTGCAGGTGAGCCGGTGTCGATCTCGCGCTCGGCGACGGAGCAGCTCGTGCTCGCGGCACTCGGCGACGGCGAAGCCTCAGCCGCCGAGATCGGCGAACGCGTCGGGATCTCCCGCGCGACCGCACAACGGCATCTGGCGGCGCTGGCCGCCAGGACCGTCGTCGAGGTTCGACTCAACTACGGCACGACAGGACGTCCCGAGCATCGGTACATCGCACGGACCTGATGCGGGGCGCGTGCCCCTCGCTCAGGACTCGGAGCCGACCGCGGCGAGCCGGGCTTCCTCGTCGGCGGTGATGGCGCTCTCGATCAGCGGATCGAGTGCGCCGTCCATCACCTGATCGAGGTTGTACGCCTTGAACCCGGTGCGATGATCCGCGATGCGGTTCTCGGGGAAGTTGTAGGTGCGGATGCGCTCCGAGCGGTCCATGCCCCGGATCTGCGATCGGCGGGCGTCGGAAGCCGCGGCGTCGAGTTCCTCCTGCTGTCGCGCGAGCAGGCGGGCGCGCAGCACACGCATGCCGGCCTCGCGGTTCTGCAGCTGGGACTTCTCGTTCTGCATCGAGACGACGATGCCGGTCGGCACGTGGGTGATGCGCACGGCGGAGTCCGTCGTGTTCACGGACTGGCCGCCGGGGCCGGACGACCGGAAGACGTCGATCTTCAGGTCGTTCTGGTCGATGTGGATCTCTTCCGGCTCATCGACCTCGGGGAACACGAGCACACCGGTGGTGGAGGTGTGGATGCGCCCCTGCGACTCCGTCGCCGGTACACGCTGCACGCGATGAACTCCGCCCTCGTACTTCAGGTGCGCCCAGACGCCCTGTGCGGGATCGGAGGACGAGCCCTTGATCGCGACCTGGACGTCCTTATAGCCGCCGAGGTCGGATTCGTTGCGCTCGAGCAGCTCCGTCTTCCAGCCCTTGGAGGCCGCGTACTGGATGTACATGCGCAGCAGGTCGGCGGCGAACAGCGCGGATTCCGCGCCGCCCTCCCCCGCCTTGATCTCCATGATCACGTCACGGGCGTCGTCCGGGTCGCGCGGGATCAGCAGACGTCGGAGGCGCTCCTGCGAGAGCTGAAGCTCCTCCTCCATCGCCGGGATCTCCGCGGCGATGGACTCGTCCTCGCGGGCGAACTCGCGAGCGGTCTCCAGATCGTCGGTGGCAGCGACCCAGGCCTCGTAGGCGGCGACGATGCGCGACAGCTCGGCGTAGCGGCGATTGACGCGCTTGGCCCGGGCGGCGTCGGCGTGCACCGCCGGGTCGGAGAGCTCCTCCTGCACCCGGCGATGCTCATCGATCAGAGTCTGGACGGACTCGAACACGGCTCAGCCGCTCAGCGGATGTTGTTGTCGTGCCCGTGCGCACCCGAGGGGAGCGTCGGGATCGACTTCTGCATCTGCACGAGGAACTCGACGTTCGAGTTGGTCTCCTTGAGCTTGCCGAGCACGACCTCGAGGGCCTGCTGCTGGTCGAGGCCGGCGAGGGCGCGACGCAGCTTCCAGGTGATCTTGACCTCGTCGGCCGAGAGCAGCATCTCCTCGCGACGAGTGCTCGACGCGTTCACGTCAACCGCCGGGAAGATGCGCTTGTCGGCCAGCTGGCGGGACAGACGCAGCTCGCTGTTGCCGGTGCCCTTGAACTCCTCGAAGATGACCTCGTCCATCTTGGAGCCGGTCTCGACCAGCGCCGTGGCGAGGATCGTGAGGGATCCACCGTTCTCGATGTTGCGCGCAGCGCCGAAGAAGCGCTTGGGCGGGTACAGCGCCGACGCGTCGACACCACCGCTGAGCACACGACCCGATGCCGGGGCCGCCAGGTTGTAGGCCCGGCCGAGGCGGGTGATCGAGTCGAGCAGCACCACGACGTCGCGGCCGAGCTCGACCAGGCGCTTCGCGCGTTCGATCGCGAGTTCGGCGACGGTCGTGTGGTCTTCGGCCGGACGGTCGAACGTCGAGGCGATGACCTCGCCCTTGACCGAGCGCTCCATGTCGGTGACCTCTTCGGGGCGCTCGTCGACGAGCACGACCATGAGGTGGACCTCAGGGTTGTTCTGCGCGATCGCGTTCGCGATCTGCTGCAGGACGATGGTCTTTCCGGCCTTGGGCGGCGCGACGATCAGGCCACGCTGGCCCTTGCCGACCGGGGCGACCAGGTCGATGATGCGCTGGGTCAGCTTCTCCGGAGCCGTCTCCATGCGCAGGCGCTCCTGCGGGTACAGCGGGGTGAGCTTACCGAACTCCACGCGGGTGGCCGCGTCGTCGATCGAGAGGCCGTTGATCGAGTCGACCTTGACGAGGGCGTTGTACTTCTGGCGCCCCTGCTGCTCGCCCTCACGCGGCTGCTTGATCGAACCGACGACCGCGTCGCCCTTGCGCAGGTTGTACTTCTTCACCTGACCGAGCGACACGTACACGTCGCTCGGACCGGCGAGGTATCCGGTCGTACGGACGAACGCGTAGTTGTCGAGCACGTCGAGGATGCCGGCGATCGGGATCAGGACATCGTCCTCGCCGATCTCGGTGTCGAACTCGTCGGTCGGCACACCGCTGCGGCGCTTGTTGCGCTGACGGTTGCGGTTGTTGCCACCGGCCTGGTCGTCATCGGCAGCGGGCTGTGCCTGCTGCTCCTGCGCCGCGCCGTTCTGGCCACGTCCGCGGTTGCGGCTGCGGTTGCGGTTGCGACCGCGGCCACCCTGCTCCTCGCCACCGTCGGACGAGTCCGAGTCGCCGTTCTGCGAGTTCTCCGCAGGCGCGGCGTCGGAACCGGTTTCCGCCGTCGGCTCGGCAGCGGGCGGCTCGGCGTCGGCAGCGGGCTTCTGTGCTCCGCGGCGTCCGCGCCCGGTCGTCTTGGGTGCGGGCTCGGCCGGCGCCTCGGCCGTGGCAGTAGCTGCGGCATCGGCAGCAGGCGCTTCGGCGGCAGCGGTATCCGCGGCAGGAGCCTCGGCATCCGCCTTCTTCGCACGGCTGCGGCTCGGGCGCTTCGCCTTCGGCGCGGCTTCGGCGGCATCTGCGCCGGCGGATGCGGAATCGGCTGCAGCCGCTTCCGGCGCGGCATCCGTCTTCGCCGCCTTCTCGGCCTTCGCCGCCTCGGCCTTCTCGGCCTTGGCCGCAGCCGTCGCGGTGCTCGCACGACGCGGCGCGCGCTTGCGGGCAGGCGCGGACTCGGTCGTCGACTCCGCGGATGCCGCGGGTGCCTCGGCGGTGGGCGCCGACTGATCGTTCTGGGTCTCGGAGAGGTTCTCCACGAGTACTCCCTTATATGTCATGGGGAATGAGCGTTGAACGCACACAACGGGTGCTGCGCGCGATCGCACGGGCTGACGCTCGGCGCCAGCCAGCCTCGGCAGGCGGCTCTGGAATGAGCTCTGCCACAGGGGTTTGCGTGCGGGTCTTGCAAGAGATGCAATGGGGCCAGATTCACGCAGTTACGTGGAGCCCTCCGCTCGAGTCCCCACTGTACCACCACGGACGTCGACTGCGAGCAGGAGCGCCTCCCACGGGGTGTCGGTGACTCGATCGGCCAGCTCGACCGCATCCTGGCGGCTGCCGGGACCGTCGGCAAGCACGAGGACGCTCGGGCCGGCTCCGGAGACGACGGCCGCGAAGCCTGCGGCCCGCAGTGCCTGCACGAGACGCTGCGTCTCGGGCATGGCTCCGGCCCGGTAGTCCTGGTGCAGGCGGTCGGCGGTCGCGTCCAGGAGGAGTTCGGGGCTCTGCATCAAAGCGGCGATCAGCAACGCCGAGCGCGAGACGTTGAACACGGCATCGGCGGTGGACACCTGCGGGGGCTGCAGCGATCGCGCCTGCGACGTCGACATCGTGTACGCGGGGACGAGCACGAGAGGCGACACGCCGCGATGCACGAGCAGCTTCTTGTGCTGTGGTCCGCGCTCGGACATCCACGCGATCGTCAGCCCGCCGAACAGCGCCGGAGCCACGTTGTCGGGGTGGCCCTCCAGCTCGGTCGCGAGGCGGAGGAGGTCGGTGTCGCCGATCTCGACGTCGCCCGCGAGCAGCCCCTTCGCGGCGAGGACTCCCGCGGCGACGGCGGCTCCGGAGGACCCGAGGCCGCGACCGTGCGGCACGCCGTTCTCGGCGACGATCCGCAGCCCGGGTACCGGGCGGCCAGCGTCGGCGAAGACGTACGCGATGGTGCGGACGATCAGGTTCGACTCGTCGCGGGGGATCTCGGTCGCGCCGGATCCCGTCACCTCGATCTCCAACTGCCCCGGAGGCAGGGCCGTCACCTCGAGGGTGTCGTAGATGCTGAGCGCCAGGCCCAGCGTGTCGAAGCCGGGGCCGAGGTTGGCGCTCGTCGCGGGAACCCGCACCTCGACGGTGCGCCCCGGCACCGCGTCGCCTGCGGCCGGCGCGAGGGCTGCCGCCATCGTCACTCGCCCTCCACCCGGAGCACCGAGACCACGCGGGCCACGACCTCGCTGTCGGCGAGAGCGTCGACGGTGGCGCTGAGTGCCTGCTCGGTCGCGCGATGCGTGCCGATGATCAGACGGGCGGTCGGTTCGTCCTCCCCCTCGACGGTCTGCACGACCGTCGCCACCGAGACGTCGCCGTCGCTGAGGATGCTCGCGACGGTGGCCAGCACGCCGGGCGCATCCGCGACCTCGAGCGTGATCTGGTAACGGGTGGTGACGTGGCCGATCGGCACGACGGGAAGGTTGGCGCGAGTGGACTCCCCCACCCCGACCCCGCCGGCGATGTGGCGACGGGCGGCCGAGACGACGTCGCCGAGCACCGCGGACGCGGTCTGCACACCGCCGGCACCTGCACCGTAGAACATCAGCGAGCCGGCGGCCTCGGCCTCGACGAACACCGCGTTGTTCGCGCCGTGCACGGAGGCGAGCGGATGCGAGGTGGGCACAAGGGCCGGGTAGACCCGCACCGAGATGGACTCGGCGCCGTTCGCCTCGATGCGCTCGCAGACGGCGAGCAGCTTGATCACGAAGCCGGCGGCGCGAGCCTCTTCGATCATGGAGGCCGTGATCGAAGTGATGCCCTCGCGGTAGACGGCGTCGAGCGGGACCGCGGTGTGGAACGCGAGACTCGCGAGGATGGCGGCCTTCTGCGCGGCGTCGTACCCCTCGACGTCGGCCGTGGGATCGGCCTCTGCGTAGCCCAGGCGCTGCGCATCGGCGAGCACGTCGGCGAAGTCGGCGCCCTCGGTGTCCATCCGGTCGAGGATGTAGTTCGTGGTGCCGTTCACGATGCCCATGATGCGCACCACACGGTCGCCGGCGAGCGAGTCGCGCAGCGGACGGATGATCGGGATCGCTCCCGCGGCCGCGGCCTCGTAGTACACGGAGGCGCCCACGCGGTCGGCCGCCTCGAAGAGTTCGGGCCCGTGCGTCGCCAGCAGCGCCTTGTTGGCTGTCACGACGTCGGCTCCGGATCCGATCGCCTGCAGGATGCTCGTGCGGGCCGGCTCGATTCCGCCGATGAGCTCGATCACGATGTCGGCACCCAGGATCAGCGACTCGGCGTCGGTGGTGAAGAGCTCCTTGGGCAGGTCGACGTCACGGGGAGCGTCGACGTCGCGCACGGCGATGCCGGCGAGCTCCAGTTCGGCGCCGGCACGGTCGGCGAGCTCGTCGCCGTGTCGCAGCAGGAGTGCCGCCACCTGAGAGCCGACCGCTCCGGCACCCAGCAGCGCCACGCGAAGTCGTCGGTAATCAGTCATGGTTACTCCTTCGGAGGTGGGTCATTGGTCTCCCTCGGGGGCGCTCGCCCCGTCGATGCCCGCGTCGCGGGCCAGCACGTCGTCGATGGTCTCGCCGCGGACGATGACCGTCGAACGTCCACCGCGCACGGCGACGACCGGCGGACGCGGCACATGGTTGTAGTTGCTCGCGAGCGAGACGCAGTACGCGCCGGTCGCCGGAACCGCGAGCAGATCGCCCGGCACGAGGTCTTCGGGCAGGTACTCGTGGTCGACGACGATGTCGCCGGACTCGCAGTGCTTGCCGACCACACGGCTGAGACGGGGCTCGCCCTCGCCCACGCGGGAGGCGAGCCGTGCGGAGTACTGGGCCCCGTACAGAGCGGGACGCGCGTTGTCGCTCATGCCGCCGTCGACGCTGATGTAGCGGCGCACGGCTCCGGAATCGATCGTGACGTCCTTGGTCGTGCCGACCTCGTAGATCGTGACGCCCGCCGTGCCGACGATGGCACGGCCCGGCTCGAACGAGAGCGCGGGGACGGGGATGCCCCGAGCCGCGCAGTCCTCGGCGACGGCGGTGATGATCGCGCCTGCGAGTTCCTCGATGGGCGTCGGGTCGTCGACGCGCGTGTAGGCGATGCCGAAGCCGCCGCCGAGGTTGAGCTGCGGCACGGGGCCGCCCTCGAGCAGCGCCGCATGCAGGTCGAGCACGCGGGACGCCGATTCGCGGAACCCGGCGACGCCGAAGATCTGCGATCCGATGTGGCAGTGCAGACCGGCGAAGACCAGGCCGGGGAACTCACGGATGCGCGCGACAGCCTTCTCCGCATCCGGGAGCGGGAAGCCGAATTTCTGGTCCTCGTGAGCGGTCGCGAGGAAATCATGGGTCTCGGCATGGACCCCGCTGATCACGCGCACCAGCACACGCTGTGTGGCTCCGGTGCGAGCGGTGATCGCCGCGAGGCGCTCGATCTCGACAGCGCTGTCGACGATGATCGTGCCGACGCCGACCTCGACGGCTCTCTCCAGCTCGGCGACCGACTTGTTGTTGCCGTGGAAGCCGATGGATGCCGGCACGACGCCGGCCGCGAGAGCCACCGCCAGCTCTCCCCCGGTGCACACGTCGACGCGAAGCCCCTCGTCGACCACCCACCGCGCGACCGTCGTGCAGAGGAACGCCTTGCCCGCGTAATAGACCTGAGCCGTGGTGCCGTTCTCGGCCGCCGCCTGGTCGAAGGCGAGCCGGAACCGCCGTGCACGCCCCCGCACCTCGTCTTCGTCGAGCACCAGCAGCGGGGTGCCGTAGGTGCGGGCGAGCGTGGTGGCGCTGACGCCCGCGATGTCGAGAACGCCGTCGGGATCGCGCACCGCGGAGGCGGGCCAGACGCCGTCGGCGAGGTCGTTCGCGTCTTCGGGGACGGCGAGCCATTCCGGAGCGAGCGAATCGGCAGGGAGAAGCACTGATCACCAATCGTGGGAAGGATCTCGGGCGGGGCACGCACATCGAGGCTGACCCGATTCTAGGGCACCGCCCGGTCGCCCTTGGTCAGGGTGACGCGCGGCGTCAAGCCCCTGCGGGCGACCGGCGTCGCCTCATAGTGTGGGGGCGTGACGAACAGCGAAACGAGATCAGACTCCCCCGCAGAGCCGGGACTCATCGCGCGCATCACCGGGCCGGTGATCGCCTGGGCTCTCGCGCGCCGACCGGTGCGCGCCGCGCTGCTCTACACGGAGCGTCGCGGACCGATGCTCGCCGACAGCGTCACGTACCGGGCGCTCTTCAGCGTGTTCGCCGGCGTGCTGCTGGGCTTCTCCATCGCGGCGCTGTGGCTCGCCGGGAATCCCGTGGCCTGGCAGGCGATCATCGACTCCGTGCAGACGGCGGTACCGGGGCTCATCGGCGAGGACGGCGTGATCAAGACCGAGGATCTGCGTGCGCCCGCCTCGCTGTCGATCGCCGGGATCATCTCCCTCGTCGCCCTCGTGGGGTCCGCGCTCGGCGCCATCGGCTCACTGCGCACGGCCGTGCGCGTGCTCGCCGGGACCGTGCAGGACGACATCCTCTGGATCTGGGTGATCCTGCGCAACCTCGCGCTCGCGCTCGGCATCGGTGTCGCGTTCGTCGCCTCGGCCTTCCTCACCTTCGCCGGCCAGCTCGGCGTCACATGGATCGCCGGAATGCTCGGCCTTCCCGAGGACTCACCCGTCGCGGCCTGGACGGTGCGCCTGGTGTCGCTCGTGGTCGTCTTCGCCCTGGACGCGGTGATCATCATCGGTGTGTTCCGCCTGCTGTCCGGAGTCCGCCCGTCGCCTCGATCGCTCTGGTCCGGTGCGCTGCTGGGCGCGCTGGGACTCCTGGCACTGCAGGAGCTGTCTGGCCTCTTCGTGGGTGGCGCCACGAGCAATCCGCTGCTGGCCTCGTTCGCCTCGCTGCTCGCGCTGCTGATCTGGCTGAACTTCTCCGCACAGGTGATGCTTTTCGCCTGCGCCTACATCGTGACGGCCGAAGAGGAGAAGTCCGATCGCGTGCACGCGAAGTTCGCGGCGACCACGTTTCCGCAGCGAAGACTGCAGCGCGCGGAGGTCGACGTGCAGATCGCCACGGCCGAACTGCGAGCGGCGCAGAAGGCCGCGAGTCCTGACACCACTTCGTGACCGGGTGCCCTCGTTGTGACCAGATCAAGTAGATTGGTCACAACGAGAGGATGCCATGGATCCCCGACGCACGAGCATCGTCCTCCCCCATGCCACGGTCTCCGCTCTGGAGTGGCGACCGGCATGCGAGTCCGGTGTGCCCGTCCTGCTCCTGCACGGCGGCGGTGCCGATAACGCCGAACTCTCGTGGAGTGCGGTCGGACATGCTCTCGCCGAGGCGGGGCATCGCGTGATCGCGCCCGACCATCCGGGCTTCGGGCAGAGTCCACGTCCGGACCGGCCGCTCACTCAGGAACGGCTCGTGCGATACGTGGGCGAGCTCGTCGACGGGATCGGTCTCGCCGACTACGCCGTCGCCGGCCTCTCACTCGGCGGCGGCATGGCGGTCGGGCATCTCCTGGATCGACCCGGCCGCGCGCGATCAGCGATACTGCTCGGATGCTACGGTCTGATGCCCCGTCTGGCCGACGGCTTCTCCGGTCGGCTCACGCACTTCGGCACATTCCTCCTGCTGCGTTCGGGTCTGCTCGCCCGGATGACCCGCGCGTACGCGCACAACCGTTCAGCGATGGAACGAGGGCTGCGAGAGCTGGTGCGGAACCCGACAGCGCGCACGCCTGAACTCGTGGATGCGGTGCTCGCCGAGGCCGCCACCGGCACCGGCCTGGAGACGTTCGGGGAATGGCAGCGCGATCAGGTGCTCTGGAATCGACTGCGCACCGTGTACGTCGAGCAGCTGCCTTCGATCACGACGCCCACGCTCCTCGTGCACGGCGATCGTGACTCCGGCGTTCCCCTCGCGCGCATCCGGATCGCCGCCGAGCAGCTGCCGGTGGGGTCGCTGGTGACCGTACCCGGTGCCGGACACTGGGTGCAGCGCGACCGCCCCGACCTCGTCATCCCGGCCATGCGGGAACACCTGGAAAGGAGCGGCGATGCCCAGACCCCGCGTCCCTGACCGTCGCGAGCGCATCCTCGACGCGGCCGAACGACTGGTGCTCGCGCAAGGCTTCGACAGCGTGAGCGTATCGTCGATCGCCGACGGCGCCGGGATCGGCAAGGGTGCGGTCTATCTGGAATTCAGCGGCAAGCGGGAGATCCTCGATGCACTCCTGCAGCGCGGGACGACGCGCATGAATGACCGCGTGAGCCGCGAACTGGGCGACCGACCCCGCCTGAGTTCTGCGTATCGCGCCTCCGCACGCGCGCTGAGTGCCGATGCGCTGATGACAGCGGCGTTCCTCGACGACCGTGGCATCCTCGGTGCGCACGTGGCGGAGATCACGGACGGCCGGTATCGCGATCGGCAGCGACGCGTCGTCGAGTGGCTGCACGGCCTGCAGCGGCGCGGCGAGATCGTGGCGGACGTGGACGTCGAGGCGCTCGCCCTCGCGCTCTCGAGCGCGTCGATCGGCCTCCTCTCGGCGGCTCGACTGCTCGGACCGTTCGACTCCGCGCAGCTCGAACGCGCGATCGACACGATCGGCCGCATGGCCGAGACCTTCGAGAGGACCTGACCATGCATGTGGAGAGCTTCGGAGCACGCGACGGACATCCCCTGCTGCTCCTGCACGGTGGAGGTGTCGCCGGGTGGATGTGGGAGCCGCTGCGCGCGCACCTCGGCGAGGGTCTGCGCATCGTCGTCCCCGATCTTCCCGGACATGGTCACAGCACCGACGAGGCATATGTGTCTCACGCGGTCACGACCACGGCCCTCGCCCGCCTGCTGGACGACTTCGGGAGACCCGCCACGGTCGTCGGCTTCTCACTCGGCGCCCAGCTGACCGTGCAGCTCGCAGCTCGGCACGCAGAGAGGGTGCGGAACGTCGTCGTGGTCAGCGCACAGGCCGTTCCGATGTGGGCGACCCGTCCCACACTCGCCCTTCTCGGCGCGACCGCCGGCCTCGCGAAGAAGCAGTGGTTCGCCCGGATGCAGGCCCGGGAGCTGTTCATCCCGGACAAGCTCCTGGACGACTACGTGCGTACGTCGGCCGGCATCTCACGGGCGAGTCTGCTGCGCTCCGTCGAGGAGAACCTTCGATTCTCACCACCGCCAGCCTGGCGGTCGTATCCCGGAGCGGCGTCGATCCTCGTCGGGGGGAAGGAGAGGTCGCTCATGAAGCGCTCAGCGGCTCTGCTCCACGCTTCACTCCCCCACAGCGATCTGCGCGTCGTCGACGACTGCGGACACGGCATCCCCCTGCAGCGTCCCTCGTGGCTCGCCCGACACATCGAGGCGACGCTCGACGAGCCCCCTCACCCCGCGTAGCCCGGGACGCCGGGGTGAGAGCGCCGCCGGAAGACGACTCGGGGTCAGCTCGGGCAGACGCCCTTGTCCTGGAGCGTGGTGTCGGTGACGATCGCCCCGTCCACATCGATATCGATCACCGCCGCACCGTCGACGACCTCGAGCCCGGTGAGGGTGAGGCCTGCGGGCAGCTGATCGGCGATGCACACCCGTTGCGGTTGCGTCAGCCCTTCGCCGATGGCGCCGAGAGTGGAGGCGACCCGGTCGATGTCGATGTCCAGTCCGCCGATACTCGCGGCGACCGGTGTCAGCTCGAGGTCGCCGTCGGTTGTTCCGGGCGTGAGCGTGAGCGACAGCGGAACGGCGGCCCCGAGCACGCTGATCGACCCGCTCACCGTGGCGTTCGGGGCGGCGAACTCCACGGAGTCGACGGGCAGATCGGTCCCGGCGAGCAGAGAGGTGAACTGCTCCTGATCGATGCGGATGGTCCCGGAGGCGCCGCCCAGATCGCCGCCGTGCAGCGGGACGTCCGTCGCTGTCACATCGACGGCGCCCGTGATGCCCTCCAACGTCACCGAATCCGTCGACAGACGCAGCGTGTCGAGGGTGCCGCCGATCAGCTGCGGCAGCAGGAGCCCCTGCGTCTCGACGTCGAGCTGCTGGTCGGCGGGCAGGTCGAGCTGTTCCACGACGATCGACCGCACGACGCCGGGGAGCACGGCGCGAGCGATGAGTTCCGCAGCGACCACGAGCACTGCGAGCACGACGACCACGATCAGCAGCACCCATGGCCAGCGGGGCCGTGTGCGCGGCGCGGCCGCCTCCTGAGCGGAGGCGGAACCGGGGATCACGAGCGTCGGATGCTCCGCGGCGGCGTCGGGGTACGGCAGGGTGTGGTTGTCGTCGCTCATGCCTGCCATCCTGCCGCACCGAGAAGAACGCCGAGCCGCACTACATCCGCTCTGGTGCGGAGACGCCGAGGAGCTCGAGTCCGTTGCGCAGCACCTGACCTGTGGCGTCGTTGAGCCACAGCCGGGTGCGGTGGACGCTCTCGATCGGGTCTTCACTCAGCGGGATCACGCGGCAGTTGTCGTACCAGCGGTGGTACAGGCCGGCGAGCTCCTCGAGGTAGCGGGCGACACGGTGCGGTTCGCGCACCTCGGCGGCGAACGCCACGATGCGCGGGAACTCCTGCAGCGCACCGAGCAGCGCCGCCTCGGTCTCGTGCGTGAGCGTCTCGGGAGCGAACTCCGAGCGGTCCACACCGGACTGGCCGGCGTTGCGTGCGACGTTGTGGGTACGCGCGTGGGCGTACTGCACGTAGAACACCGGATTGTCGTTCGTGCGCTTCTGCAGCAGCTCGGGGTCGAGGTCGAGCGGCGAGTCGGCAGGCGAGCGCTCCAGCGAGTATCGCAGCGCATCGCTACCGAGCCAGTCGAGCAGATCATCCATCTCGATGATGTTTCCCGCACGCTTGCTGAGGCGCGCACCGTTGATCGACACCATCTGGCCGATGAGCACCTGGACGTTCTTCTCCGGGTCCTCTCCTGCCGCTCCGGCGACGGCCTTGAGGCGGTGCACGTAACCGTGGTGGTCGGCGCCGAGAAGGTAGATCTTGTTCTGGAAGCCGCGGTCGCCCTTGTTCAGGTAGTAGGCGGCGTCGGCGGCGAAGTACGTGTACTCGCCGTTCGACCGGCGGATGACACGATCCTTGTCGTCACCGAAGTCGGTCGTGCGCACCCACACGGCGCCCTCGTCGTCGAACACGTGTCCCTGTTCGCGCAGACGGTCGACGGCCTGGTCGATCAGGCTCGTGCCGGACGCGTCCTTGGCGTGCAGCGTGCGCTCCGAGAACCAGACGTCGAACGGCACGTTGAAGCGGTCCAGCGAGCTCTTGATCTCGGCGAGCTGGAATTCGTACGCGAGTTCCATCGCGACGGCGGCCTGCTCGGCATCCGGCAGCTGCAGCAGGTCGGGTCGCGCCTCGAGCACACGACCGGCGAGGGTCGTGATGTACGCACCCGGGTAGCCGCCCTCGGGGGTGGGCTCGCCCTTCGCCGCCGCGAGCACCGAGCTCGCGAAGCGCTCCATCTGCGCACCGGCGTCGTTGATGTAGTACTCACGCACGGCGTTCGCACCGCTCGCGAGGAGCAGACGCACGATCGAGTCACCGAGAGCAGCCCAGCGCGTATGGGCGATGTGCAGCGGTCCCGTCGGGTTCGCCGACACGAACTCGACGTTCACACTCACTCCCGCCTGCGACGTGTTCGTGCCGTAGGCGGCGCCGGCATCGACGATGACCTTCGCCAGCGCACCCGCCGCTGCGGCGTCGAGACGGATGTTGATGAACCCGGGGCCGGCGACCTCAGCGCTGGCGATGCCGTCGACCTCGGCGAGGCCGTCGACGATCTGCTGCGCGAGCTCGCGCGGGTTCGTGCCGAACGGCTTGGCCATGCGCATGGCGATGTTCGAGGACCAGTCGCCGTGGTCGCGGTTGCGGGGGCGCTCGAGCACGATGTCGGCTGCGGAGAGCTCCAGCGGCTCGCCGGGACGTCGTTCCTCGGCGATCGGGGCGAGCACGGCGAGGAGGGCTGCGGCGAGGGTTTCGGGGTTCATAGCCTCCCCAGTTTACGGGGCCGGAAGGTCACGACCGACGGCGCGGGGCTTCCCGAATTTGCGTTCGGCCTCCGGTGATCTACTCTCATGCCATGAAGCCGCCCGCCACCCGTCGCCGAGTGGGCGCCGCCGGTATCGCCGCCGGCCTGCTCATCGCCGTCGCGGCAGTGGTCCTCGGCGTGTGGCGGCCATGGATCCCGGCGCCCTCCACGACTCCGATCAGCGCACCCGCCGATGCGGCATCCGGCCCCTCGGCGGTCATCGCTCCGGCGCCGCTCGTCCTGCCGGAGCATCCGACCGTGCTGGTGTTCGGCGACTCCTGGACCTACGGTTCGGCGGCGACCGTCCCGACCCTCGGCTACGCCTACCTGTTGGCGGACCTGCTCGACGGCGAAACCGTCGTGAACGGAGTCCGCGGGAGCGGATACCTGAAGCCCGGGATCGACGGCCCCTCCTTCGGCGAGCGGATCGCCGCCCTCGACACGTCCCTCTCGCCGGATCTCGTCATCATCCAGGGGTCCATCAACGACCGCGCACAGGGCGTCGCCGGGTACCGCGAGGCCGTCAACGCCGCGTGGGACGCGATGGCCGCCACCTACCCGGAGGCGACGATCGTGGTGCTCGGTCCGGCGCCGCACGAGCTCCCCGTGGGCGCGGCCACCGCGCGTATCGACGCGGATCTCTCCGAGCTCGCCGCCGCACGCGGCTGGTGGTACATCTCCCCCATCGCCCAGGACTGGATCACCCCGCAGAACTACCTCGACGTGATCGACGTGGAAGCGGGACGCCAGCATCCCTCCACGGACGGCCACCGTTATCTGGCCGAGAAGCTCGCTGCGGCGCTGGACGAACTGCGCGCCGCGCCCGTCACTGTGGCCGGTGGGTCGGAGACCACCCCCGACGAGTGATATTGTCGATCGGTACGCCTCCGTAGCTCAGTGGATAGAGCGCCGGTTTCCGGTACCGTAGGTCGCAGGTTCGACTCCTGTCGGGGGCACACACGTTGTACGCGAATGGAACGTCAATCCATACGAAGTCCATCCGAGTATGAGAAAGCCGCCTGGTTTCAGGCGGCTTTTCTCGTACACAGGACCGGCGAGCACTAGTGGGGCTTCGGACCCGCGTCATGGCGAGCACCGGGCCCGCTCGACGTCGGTGGATCACTCCGACTGAGCGCTCTCCATGGCGGACAGACTCCCCAGCAATCGGAGACGCTCTTCGGTGGGGCCGCCCGGCGAGGGGGTCATGGTGAACATGACGAGCCCGGGATCCGCAGGCAGCTCGAAACCCTCGTAGTCGAAGAGGAGCGCCCCGACGTCCGGATGGTGGATCCGTTTGCTTCCGGTGCGGTGGAAGCGAACATCGTGGGCTGCCCAGCGCGTACGGAAGACGTCACTACGCGTGACGAGTTCGCCGATCAGATCGGTGAGGTCCTTGTCGTGCGGGTTGCGTCCCGCTTCGATTCTGAGTGAGGCGACGATGCTGTTGGCCCCGGACTCCCAATCGACGTAGAAGTTCTGCGCAGCGGGGTTGAAGAACGTGTAGCGGGCGTTGTTGCGCTGATTGGCGGCGTCGTCCAGAATCGGCGCGAAGACGGCCCGACCGATGACGTTCACGGCGAGGAAGTCCTTGCGTGCGTTCGAGATGTAGGCGGGAACGCTGATGCTGTCCAGGAGTCGCTGAAGCGCGGGCCGGATGACGGGCGTCGCAGCCCGCGGACGTGCGCGTGCCGAACGGTTCGGGGCGGCGTTTCGGGCGAGGTCATGGAGGTGGGCGAGCTCGGCGTCGTCGAGGTGGAGTGCGCGCCCGAGCGACTCGAGCACTTCCGGGGAGACGCCGGACAGGTTGCCGCGCTCCATCCTGGCGTAATAGTCGACGCTCATCCCGGCCAACATGGCCACCTCTTCGCGGCGGAGACCGGTGACACGTCGTCGGCCTCCGCCGATGATGCCGGCCTGCTCCGGGGTGAGTCGTGCTCGCCGCGTGGAGAGGAACTCACTCACCTCGGCTCGTTGTGTCATGCCTGCCACGTCGTGCCTTCCCGTCGTGTGTGGATGGGTGTCGTGTGCGGATACGTTCCGACCGGCGGCGCTCACGAGCCGCCGGTCGACGAGCTACCGGCCGAGCCGGCTCAGGTCGTCCCGCACGGTGGCCGGTTCGTCGGTGAGGGGCATGTTCGGGATGTCGAGTGCGCCGTCGATTCCAGTATCTCGGACGAGCGCCTCGAACTCGGGGGCCAGGTCCTCCTGCGCTGCCCCTCGCTCCGCGACCAATTCAAGGGTTCGGTGGTCCGCCGCGTCGATCTCCAGACAGTCGAGCAGCACGCGCGCGATCTGGTCGCGGGCGATGACCCCGTCTGCCGGCGAGGCCGTGCTGCACTGGTCCCCTTGGCGGAAGACGATGTGGCGCTCGTCCGGTGCGTTGTAGTCGAACCAGCCGGGGCGGACGACCGTGTACCGGTTGCCGGACGCGCGGACGAGGCGCTCGGCCCTCCGTTTCCAGTCGTGACCTTCGTTCGCCCGATCCGTCGTGCCGACAGCGGTCATCAGGGCGATGCGCACAGGGCGTCCGTCGAGCACAGTGAGCACATTGGCCACTGCTCCGTAGTCGACCTTCTCGGCGACACCATGGCCACCATGGGAGCCGTGGACGAAGACCACGGAGCCGATCCCGGCGACAGCGTCCGCCAGCGTCTCGGCCGAGGTGAGATCACCGATGACGATCTCCGCGCCCTCCGGGACCCGCGCGGCACGAGATGCGTCACGCACCAACGCGCGCACGTGTCGTCCTCTCGTGAGAGCCTCGCGGACGACGTGCACGCCGATGCTTCCGGTCGCCCCCACGACGAGAACCGTGGACTGCTCGCTCATGTCAGTTCTCCGGGATATCGCGACCGAACGCCTCGAGCGTGATGACCTCGGGCTCCGGGCCCCCGCGAACGCCGGTATCGAGAGCGTCGATGCGAGCGATCTCGTCGTCTGTGAGTTCGAAGTCGAACACGTCGAAGTTCTCCGCAATACGAGCAGGCTTCACCGACTTGGGGATGGCCTGGACGCCGTTCTGGATGTGCCAGCGGAGCATCACCTGCGCTGCCGACTTTCCATGTGCGTCGGCGATGGCGACGATGACGGGGTCGTTGAACGTGCTCTGGGAATCGTCCCCTCGGTAGGACGTGATGCCGCCGATGGGCGACCAGGCCTGTGTGAGGATGCCGCGGTCCTTGCCGAACGCCTGCAGCTCGCGCTGCTGGAAGTACGGGTGCACCTCGATCTGGTTCACCGCCGGCACGATCTCGGTCTGCGCGAGCAGCGTCGTGAGGTGGTCGACCATGAAGTTGCTCACGCCGATGGCGCGGACCTTGCCCTCGGCGAGGAGAGTCTCCAGCGCCGTGTAGGCGGCGATGGTCTTGTCGAACTCACCGGGGAGGGCCTGGTGGAGGATGAAGAGGTCGATGACGTCGACCTGGAGCTTGCGGGCGCTCTTCTCGAACGCGTGCAGCGTCTGGTCGTAGCCGTAGTCGCTGATCCAGACCTTCGACTCGATGAACACGTCGTCGCGGGAAAGACCGGACGCCTTGACGGCGTCGCCCACTCCTCGCTCGTTGGCGTATGCGGCGGCGGTATCGATGAGACGGTACCCCGTGGAGAGGGCGGAAGAGACAGCCTCGACCGTTTCGTCCGGCGGTGTCTGGAAGACGCCGAAACCCAATGCGGGCATCTCGACGCCGTTGTTCAGGGTGAGGTGAGTGTTCGTCATGGGATCGACACTATGACCATCCATCAGCACCTGGGAGTGACTGTCGTTACACGGATAAGCGGTCAGTCCCGCCCGCCGCAACGCAGCACCAGGGGCCACCTATCCAGGTAACAGCAGAGCACCCCAGGCGATGAGGCATGGGCGTACCGTCGAAACATGGCCCGCACCGCTTCCCCGCAACGCCCTACGAAAGTCGGGCGCCGGGTCGCCGCTGCTGTCGGCATCGTGGCATCGGCCGTCTCGATCGCCGCGTGCGCCGGATCAGACGATGCACGGCCCGACGTCTCGGCACCATCAGCACCACCGAGGGTCGAGGGAGACGCCGTGACCACGGACGCCTATCGTGACGGAGAGTACTCCGCACGCGGCTGGTATGGCTCGCTCCCGTCCCATCACGACGTGACTCTCACCATCGAGAACGGCATCGTCACAGACGTCGACATCACCACGCCGGCAGATGACGAGATATCGCTGGGGTATCAACAGCGGTTCGCTGATGCCCTCCCGAGAGAGGTGGTGGGCACGCCGCTCGACGACATCGTGGTCGACCGACTCGCGGGATCCAGCGGATGTTCGGAAGGGTTCATGAACGCGCTCGCCGACATCCGCGAGAATGCCCTCCGCTGACCCGACTCCCCGCCTCCTCTGCCCCCCCTTTCTCCTTCACTGCGACGGGAACGCCACTGTGAACCTCGAACCGACCACACCGACCGCCAAGAACACTGCAGACCAGTTCGTGGGAGACGTCTGGGTGGACCGAATCGCCGCACCGCACGATGGGGACCAACGGATGACCGTGGCCATCGTCAAGTTCGCACCCGGGGCGCGCTCCGCGTGGCACTCGCACGCCCGAGGTCAGTATCTTCGTGTCACCCAGGGCGTCGCCCGCTTCGGGACGCGCGACGGGCAGATCATCGACGTGCATCCCGGAGAGACGCTGTACACGCCGCCTGGACAGGATCACTGGCACGCCGCTGCGGGAGACTCTTTCATGGAGCACATCGCCATGCTCGAGAACGCGGACGACCCTGCGGAGACCACGGAGTGGAAAGAGCACATCACCGACGACGACTACGCGGGGCGCTTCGACCGGCGGACCGGAGATCCTGCTTCGCGACAGTAGGGCGGGAGTGGCGACGCCCTCCGTCAGATTGCTCTTTCGCCGTCTTGCTGGCGGCCTTCTTCCTCCGTCCGCCCGTCCTCGTCCTCCGGTCGGGTGCGCACCGTGGTCGATCCGAGGGACACGGTGGCGAGCAGGCCGAGGGCGAGGAACCCTGCCGCTGTCCAGGCGGCGTAGCGGGTCCCTTCGGAGAAGGCGGCCTTGGCATCATCGGCCACATCAGCGGTCGCGGCATTCGATTCCAGCCCGCTGATCGCCGCCCCTGCGCTGTCGACCACGGCCGACACGATCTGGTCGCGCTGGGCGGCGGGGACACCGCGCTCGTCGAGCGAAGACGCGAGGATCCCGGCGGTGCTGGTGAAGAGAACAGTGCCAAGAACAGCGACGCCGAGGGCGGCGCCGATCTGCCGAGACGTGGACTGCGTGCCCGAGGCCGCCCCGCTGTCCGCGACCGGCACCTCGGCGAGCACGACCCCGGTCAGCTGCGCCGTGGCGAGGCCGACACCGAGTCCGTAGACGAAGAGGAACGGGATGAGCGGTCCCCAGGACGCGTCAGGGCCGATGACGAAGCCGACTCCCGCGACACCGATGATCTCGGCGATGAGGCCGGCACGCACCACCCAGACCGGGGCGACCTTTCCGCTCGAGGCGCCGGCGACACCGCTGGCGAGGAACGATCCGCCCGCCAGCGCGAGCAGGAGCAGCCCTGTCTGCACGGCTTCGAAACCGAGCACGAACTGCAGCCAGAGCGGAAGCGCGAGGATGATGCCGAACTCCCCCAACGACACCACCGCTGCGGCGATGTTCCCGTTGCGGAACGAGGAGATTGAGAACAGCCGCAGCGCCAGCAGCGTCGACTTCCCCACCCGTTCGCGGTGCCGTCCCCACAGGATGAACGCGATGACGGCGAGGACGGCGACGGCGAAGAACAGCGGGATCGGCGACAGCTCCCACGGCCAGGCCCAGTCACCGATCTGCGGCCGCGTGTCGACGAGCCACCAGCCGTAGGTCCGTCCCTCGATCAGGCCGAACACGAGGCTTCCCATCGCCGCTATCGACAGCAATGCTCCGATGATGTCGACGCGGGAGACGCGGTCGCTGCGCGATTCCGCGACGGTCAGGAGCACGCCGATCACGATGATGACGCCGAGGGGGATGTTGATGCCGAAAGCCCAGCGCCACGAGTAGGCGGTCGTGAGCCACCCGCCGAGGAGCGGACCGACGGCCGCCATGCCGCCGATCGTGGAACCCCATACGGCGAACGCGATTCCGCGCTCCCTGCCTCGGAAGGTCGCGTTGATGATCGAGAGGGTGGTGGGGAGGATCATCGCACCGCCGACGCCCTGCGCCAGTCGGGCCAGGATGAGCATGCCGCCGTCCGGCGACAGGGCGGCGAACACCGACGAGGCTCCGAAGACGACGACGCCGATGATCATCACCCGGCGTCGACCGAAACGGTCGGCGAGGCTGCCGAAGACGAGCAGCAGCGACGCGAAGACGAGCGTGTACGACTCCTGCACCCACTGGACCTCGGTCGAGGTGATGCCGAGGTCCTCCACGATCGCGGGGATCGCCACGTTGACGATCGTCGAATCGACGATGATCAGCGAGACCGCGATGCTGATGAAGACGAGCCCGAGCCAACGCCAGCGCACGTATCTTTCCATGATCGCTAGCCTAGTTAGCGAAATTCGATCGCGGTAGGCGGTATCCCAGCGGGACGACGATAGGCTCGATACGTGCCCCTCCTCTCGATCGCCGGTTCGACGCGTGCCCCGCACCGTCTCCGTTCGGCGACCCCGATGAGGGAATGGATGCGGGTCATCCTGCACCCGGGCACGAACGGGTGGACCAGTGTCTGGGGCACCCTCTCGCACGGCGAGATCGCCGGCTGCCCGCCGCCACGGAACTAGACCACGCCTCGAACGGGGCGGTGGTCTTCTGCGCCATTCACCCCTTCTCTCGCGTGAGGTCTTTTCCGTGTCCCCGAATTCTTCCCCTGCCCGTTTCTCCCTCGCCCCGCATGCGCTGTGGAACGGCATCCGCTCCAACGCCCGCAGCGACGTCCTCGGCGGGTCGCTCCTGCTCGCGGCGACGTTCGCCGCGCTCGTCCTCGCCAACAGTCCCGACGCCCCCTGGTACGAGTCAGTGCGCGACTTCACGTTCGGCATCCCGGAACTGCATCTCGAACTCAGCGTCGGCGCCTGGGCGTCCGACGGCCTGCTGGCGATCTTCTTCTTCGTCGTCGGTCTCGAGCTGAAGGAGGAGTTCGTCGCCGGACGTCTGCGCGATCCACGTCGAGCCGCCCTGCCGATCGCGGCCGCGATCGGCGGCGTGGTGGTTCCCGCTCTCATCTTCGTCGTGATCAACGCCGCCGGCGGTTCGGATGCCCTGCGCGGCTGGGCGATCCCCACGGCCACGGACATCGCGTTCGCCGTGGCCGTGATCGCCGTGGTCGGCAAGTTCCTGCCTCCCGCCCTTCGGGTGTTCCTGCTCACGCTGGCGATCATCGACGACCTCATCGCGATCACCATCATCGCGACGTTCTACACCGACACCATCAGCTTTCCGTGGCTGATCCTGGCGCTGCTGCCGCTGGCGGGATTCGCCGCCCTGGTGGCGAAGGGGGTGCGGGCGTGGTGGATCCTGCTCCCCCTCGCCATCGCCGTCTGGGTGTGCATCCACGCATCCGGTGTGCACGCGACCGTCGCCGGCGTTCTTCTCGGCTTCGTCGTGCCCGTCACGGCGACGGAGCGCGCCCGCGTGCGGGTCGGCACGGACGATGCCGGCCGACCGGTCTACGACGGCATGGCCGCACACTTCGCCGACCGTTGGAGCATCGTGGCCACGCTGTTCGCGGTCCCGGTCTTCGCCTTCTTCGCCGCGGGGGTCACCGTCGGCGGGTGGGCAGGCCTCACGTCGGCGTTCACCGACCCGATCACCATCGGAATCGTCGTCGGCCTGGTGATCGGGAAGCCGATCGGCATCCTCGCCACGACCTTCCTGCTGAGTCGCTTCCCTGCGCTGCGCCTGGACGAGTCGCTGCGCTGGCCAGACCTGACCGGAATGGCGTTCCTCGCCGGCATCGGGTTCACGGTGTCCCTCCTGGTGGGCGAACTCGCCTACGGATCGAGCTCGGTTGCAGACGAACACGTGAAGATCGGGGTACTGGTCGGATCGTTCGTCGCCGCCCTCCTCGGCGGGATCATCCTGGCGCGCAGCAATGCACGGGGGCGTCGTGAGTCTCACGACGCCGGTGCGGGCGTACTCTGATCACCAAGATCACGGACGACTCCCCGAGGACGGCCGCCATGAACCAGACCGATGCGCCGCGCGGAAAGCTCCTCTATGTGGAGGACGACGCGGAGATCGCCGCCTTGACGGTGGAGGTGCTGGGCGACGTGTACGACGTGGATCATGCTCCGGACGGCGAGAGCGCCCTGCGACTCGCACTGAGTCGGCGTTACGACGCGATGGTGGTCGACCGGAGGCTCCCGGGCATGGACGGCGTGGCCTTCGTGCATGCGGTGCGCACAGCACACATCACGACGCCCGTCCTGATGCTGACGGCCCTCGGTACCGTTGATGATCGCGTGACAGGTCTCGACGGCGGAGCGAACGACTACCTGGTGAAGCCGTTCGACTACGACGAACTGCTGGCGCGCCTTCGCGCGCTGCGGAGAGCGTTCCGCGCGCAGGGCGCGCGCAGGCCTCTGGGCGAGTGGGTCTTCGCCCCTGATGCCCAGGCGGTCTACGACCCGACGGGGTATCGCGTGGCATTGACGGCGACCGAGAGCGCCCTGCTGGAGCTGCTCACGGCCAGCCCTGAGCATGTGTTCACCCGGGAGGAGATCCTGCACGCGGTGTTCCACGAGGGGGACACGACGAGTTCTGTCGACACCTATGTGCACTATGTGCGACGCAAGACGAGCGCAGAGATGATCGAGACCGTGCGCGCACGGGGGTACCGGGCGGGGGCGCCCTCATGAGCGACGACGCGGCGCGGGTGCGCCGAGCGGCATTGTCGATCGGGCTGTGGGTGGGCGTCGCGTCGGGTGTGATCGTTGCGATGGGCATCGGGATCCTGATCACCGTGATCCTCTCCACCTCCCGCCGGGAAGGGGAGGAACACGGCGGTGGATGGTTCGGCGGCCCCGTCGGTGCACGCGACGACTTCATCGTCGACATCGACGTGGTCGTGCCCGTGGTGATCGTGTTGGGCGTCATCGGCGTCGTGCTGCTGGGGATCGTGGCCGCCGTCGCCGCCCGACGGTCGGTTCGCCCGCTGGGTGAGGCACTGCGCCGACAGCGCAACTTCGTGGCCGATGCCAGCCATGAGCTGCGCACGCCCCTGACGACGGTGACGAGTCGCATCCAAGTGCTTCAGCGACGCCTCGACCGGGGTGAGGACATCGGCCCCGGCCTGGTCGAGCTCCGTCGAGATGCAGACTCCATGGGAGATGTGCTGAACGACCTGTTGATAGCGGCCGAGGGGGCGTCCCATGACGACGGAGAGGCCGAAGTGGCGAGTGCAGCGTCCACGGCGGTCGCCGCGATCTCGACGATCGCGGACGAGCACGAGGTGGCTCTCACGGTGACCGTCGTCGACGACGGGGCCGTCGCTCGGATCCCCACGGTGACACTGGTCCGCGTCCTCGTCGCTCTGCTCGACAACGCGGTACAGCACTCTCCTGCCGGCGGCGCAGTCACCATCCGCATCGGCACGGACGCGCGTGACGTCACCGTTCGTGTGACCGATGAGGGACCGGGCATCGCCGGGATCCCCTCGGATCAGATCTTCGAGCGCTTCGCCCGCCCGCCCGAGAGCGGGCGCCTGCGCGGCTTCGGCCTCGGACTCTCGCTCGTGCGCGATGTCGCGCGCCGGGCCGGCGGTTCCATCGAGGTCGAGAGTTCGACCGCTCGCGGCACGACCTTCCTCCTCACACTTCCCGCGTCCCGCTGACCGCGCACACGTCGATCATCGTCGAACCGAGCCAGCGCGTGACAACCCCCTCGTGGTCCACCACGATGCCGGTGCGCGAGGCGGAAGCCTCGATCCAGGAGCGATCAAGAGCTCCTGCCACGACGGCTGCGGTCGCCCAGACGTCCGCCTGCGCGAGGCCGTCAGAGACGACGGTCGCGGACGCCACGGCGGTCGCCGGCGCGCCCGTTCGCGGATCGAGGATGTGGTGGCCGCGCTCGGCAGTGCCCGATGTGGCGACAGCACCGTTGGCGATATCGAGCGTGGCGAGCACCCGGCCGCAGTCGTGCGGATCAGCGATCCCCACGTGCCACCGCCGATCCGATCCGTCCGCCGTGAACAGCTGCAGGTCTCCGCCCGCGTTGATCCCGACCGCGACCGCCGAGGTCAGCAGCGGTGCGAGGTGGCGACGGCTCGCCTCCTCGACCGCCCACCCCTTGACCCAGCCGGTGGGATCGAACCACCCTTCCCGATACCCAGAGAACAGCCCACCGGTCGCGTGCGCTGCGCGTTCGCACGCAGCAGACGCGAACGCCACCCGCGGGTCGGCGTCAGCCAGAGACAGCTCTCCTCGGCGGATGCGGTTGATGTCGGAGTCCGGTCGATAGGTCGAGAAGATGCCGTCCACGTCGTGCAGCTCATCGAAGCACGCTCTGATCGCCCCCTCGGTCGCCACAGCATCCTGATCTCCCGCGGAGATCAGGTGGATGCTCATCGGGATGCCCATGATCTTCTCGACCCAGACCCGCGTGCTCTCCGGTGCGCCACGCATCAGCTGTGCGCCTGATCGATCGCGCTCTGCAGCGACGAGAGGTAGCCGTCGCTGGTATACGTGGCTCCCGACACCATCTGGATCTGCGCGCTCTGCGACTGCAGAGTCTCCGAAACCAGCCGAGGAATCGCGGTGCCGTTGATCTGACGGTCCCGGCCGTTGCCGTCGGGATAATCGATGGCCTGCGCGTCGCTGATCTGTCCGCCGGAAACCGTGATCCTGACTTGCACCGGTCCGTACCGGGTCTGCGACGACGCGCCGGTGTAGGTCCCGTCGGCGAGACCGGTACCCGCCGACGCTCCGGAGTCCGACGCTCCGGAGTTCGACGTCCCGGAGCTGCCGACGGCGCCTGTGGTCGGAGGAGTCGCGTCGTGCGGCATGACCGCATCGAGCGACGTGCGATAGCTGAACAGCAGCACGAGCCCGCTAATCGTCGCGAGCACGGCATACAGGATCTTCTTCATGGCTACCTCCCTGGTCAGACGGTGAACGATTCGGAGTGGATGCGGTGCGGAGGGAACCCGGCGCTCTCGAGGTCGCGCGTGAGCCCTTTCATCCAGGTCTCGGTTCCGCAGACGAAGACGTCGTAGGCCTCGGGGTCGGAAACGAGGTGGCGGAGCAGGTCGGGACCGTTCCAAGCACTGTGGCTGGCCGCGATCCAGCTCGACGGGCCGGAAGACCGGGGACCGATGAAGGGCAGGTACCGCACTCCTCGACGCGAGACGAGGTCGGCGATCGCGTCCTGCCGGAGTGCATCTTCGGCGACGGAGTCACGAGTGAGGAGGGTCGCCTCCCCCGGCGCGTAATCCTCGGCTTCCAACAGGGAGAGAAGAGGGGCCACCCCGGCACCTGCACCGATCATGAGCAGCTTCGTCCCGGTACGACGCTCCCCCGTCATCCCCCCGTACGGTCCTTCGACGATGACGCGCGTGCCCGGTGTGAGCGATGCCAGACGGCGCGTACCGTCCCCCACCACTCGGGCCGTCAGCGTGAGCTCGCTCCCTGGCGCAGCGGAGAGCGAGAACGGGTGACCACGCGTCCACCCCTGCCCGTCGAGAAAGCGCCATACGAAGAACTGTCCGGCACGGGCACCCAGGGTCGAGAGATCACGCCCGACGACGCGGATGGTCACTCCCCGCGCACCGTCGGGTTCGACGCTCGCCACGCGCAGGGCACGCCGCGAGGAGCGCAGCACGGGCATACCGAATCGGAACACGAGGATCGACGCCGCCGCGAGCGCCCAGATCGTCCACCAGTACGCGGTCGCGAGCGGCGACGAGAGGAAGTCCGCGCCCGTCCACAGCTGGTGCGGGAGGGCCAGGCCCACGCCGAGGTACGCGTAGAGATGCAGGAGATGCCAGGACTCGTAGCGCAGGCGCCGGCGCGCGCGTCGGATCGAGGTGACCACCACGAGCAGGATCAGCAGGGTCCCCGCGGTGGCGAGGAGCATGCCCGGGTAGTCCCAGACGAATCCCCACAGTTGCACGAAGGGGTTGATGCCGGCGGTGATCGCGTAGCCCAACGCGAGCAGAGCGATATGCGCGCCCATCAGCCAGAACGACCAGAACCCGACGAAGCGATGCATACGGGTGATGCCGTCACGGCCGAATCCACGCTCGAAGAGTGGAACCCGCGCCATGAGGAGTACCTGGTACAGCAGGAGGTTGGCCGCGACGAGACCCGTCAGTCGTCCCAGCGTGGTGACGGTCTCCCCGCTGGCTCCGAGGACGGCACCGATCCCTCCCCCGGCCACCCAGAGCGCGACGACGAGGAGACTCGTCGCCCAGATGACGATGATCGCGCCCGCCCGCCATGCCTGAGCGCGGCGGTGGGCCGAGCCCTGGTGCTCTCCGATCACCGGGGAGAGGGCACCTCGGGGTCTGTTCGTGAGAGTGGTCATGGGGCCATCCTGGGGGCCGGGCTCTGAGACGGTTCTAAGAATGACCTCGCCACAGTCCACTCACAGGGATTCCATGGGATCAACCCGAACCCGCCGCCCGTCGGTGGCACTCCGCACCGATTCGCGGGAAGCTGGAGCATGAGGTTTCTCCGCTTGCTGTGGCGCTATCCGGCGATCACGACCACCGTCCTCGTGTTCGTCGGCGTGCTCATCCTGCACGCGGTCGACGCGGCCGTCATCGGGCGGTGGATCGCCACCGGTTACGTGGCCGCGTTCGTCGTCTGGACCCTCGTCGGCATGGTGCGGGATGTGCTTCGCGGCCACGTGGGTCTCGACATCCTCGCGGTGGTCGCGATGGTGGCGACGCTCGCCGTCGGCGAGTACATCGCATCCCTCATCATCGTGCTCATGCTGTCGGGCGGAGAGGCGCTCGAAGACTTCGCCGGCCGTCGCGCGAAGCGCGACCTGTCCGCGTTGCTGGATCGTTCTCCGCGCATCGCCCACGTGCTCGTGCACGCACAGGCCGCGGATTCGGACGAGGTGAGGGATCTCCCCGTCGACGAGGTCGCGATCGGCGATGTGCTCCTCGTGCGCCCGTCGGAGGTGGTGCCCGTCGACGGTGTGCTGCTCACCGAGACCGGAACCTTCGATGAGTCGTCGCTGACCGGCGAGAGCATGCCCGTGGCCCGCGAGTCCGGAGGGGAGGTGCTCTCCGGAGCGATCAACGGCAGTCGCGCTGTGCGGATCCAGGCCGTTCGCTCGAGCGCAGACAGCCAGTACCAGCAGATCGTCGCACTCGTGCACGCCGCAGAGGACTCCCACGCGCCGGTCGTGCGCCTCGCCGACCGCTTCGCGATCCCCTTCACCGCGGTGTCGCTCGTCCTGGCCGGCACAGCCTGGGCCATCTCGGGCGACGCGACGCGCTTCGCCGAGGTCCTCGTGCTCGCGACGCCCTGTCCTCTCCTGATCGCCGCCCCGGTCGCGTTCCTGGGAGGCCTCTCACGCGCGGCGAAGTCAGGCGTGATCATGAAGGGCGGCGCCGTCATCGAACAGATCGCGCGCGTGCGATCGGCGGCCTTCGACAAGACGGGAACGCTCACGCAGGGCCGCCCGGAACTCGTCGATGTCCGGCCGGCGAACGGCTTCGGCGCGGACGAGGTCCTGCAACTCGCCGCCTCGGCGGAGCAGTACTCGACGCACGTGCTCGCCGAGGGCATCCGTCGCGCCGCAGACGCGCGCGGACTCGCGCTGCGTGTCGCGACAGAGGCCAGGGAGGAGGCCACGAACGGTGTCGTCGCCGAGATCGATGGTCGAGCGGTCGTCGTCGGCAAGCCCGCCTACGTGGCCGCTCTCGCGCCCGACACCGTGCGGGCGACGCTGGAGCTGAGTCAGGCCGCAGCCTACGTGGCCGTCGACGGCCGTTTCGCCGGGGTGCTCGTACTCGCCGACCACCCGAGGCCCGAAGCAGCGGCCGTCGTCTCGTGGTTGCGGACGCACGAGGTGGATCGCGTGGTCATGCTCACGGGCGACGTCGGGCCGACGGCGGAATCAGTGGCTCATCAGGTGGGCATCTCGGAGATCCACGCCGAGCTGCTTCCGCCCGAGAAGGTCGCTCTCGCCGGTGAACTCCAACCGCGGCCGATCATGATGGTCGGCGACGGCGTGAACGACGCCCCTGTGCTCGCCGCCGCCGACATCGGCGTCGCCATGGGCGCGAAGGGAGCGACCGCTGCCGGCGATGCCGCTGATGTCGTGATCCTCGTCGACTCGCTCGCGAAGCTCGTCGATGCGGTGTCGATCGGTCGCCACACTCTGCGGGTCGCCCTGACCGCGATCTGGATCGGGATCGGCTTGAGCGTCGGCCTCATGATCGTCGCGATGACCGGCCTCATCCCCGCGGTGGTCGGAGCACTCGTCCAGGAGCTCGTCGATCTCGCGACGATCCTGTACGCGCTGCGGGCGCTGAGCGGCCCCTCGACGGTGCTCGCCTCCGCGCCCGCCCGTCCGCAGGTGAAGACCGAGGCACCGGCACCGCAGCGCAAGGAGTGAGGAGTCACGACCTGCGCGTACGACGACCGACCCGACGGAGGCGGATCATCCATGTGGACGGTTTCGCTGCGGCAGCGTGAGGGTGAACCGGCAGCCGGCCCCACTCTGCGAACGACCTTCCAGCGTTCCGCCGTTCGCCACCGCGAGTCCGCGCGCGATCGCCAGCCCCAGCCCGGCTCCGCTCGTCGCCAAGGGGGCCATGCTCCGGGTGCGGGCGAGGTCGCCACGCCATCCGGCATCGAACGCCTGCTCGAGAGCCTCAGGGGTCATGCCGGAGCCGTGGTCCTCCACGCTGATCCTGACCGCGTCGGCATCGGCCTCCAGGAAGACCGTCGCCGCGGTCCCCTCAGGGGTGTGCTGCACCGCATTGGCGAGCAGGTTCATCAAGATGCGCTCGATGCTGAGAGGATCGGCGAAGGCCGTGACGTCGCCTGACTCGTCGACTTCCAGGTGCACCGTCGCGCCGAGATTACGGGCTGTTCCCACGGCATCGCCGACCAGATCGGCGACATCGAGGTGCTCCGGGCTCAGCGGCACCCGATCGATCTCGATGAGCGAGAACGCGAAGAAGTCCTCGACCAGCGCCCCGAGACGACTGCTCTGCGCGCGAAGCCTCGTCGTGAACTCGACACGGTCCTCGATGATCCCATCCTCGTGAGCGCGGATGATCGCGTCGATGGCGGCCAACGGTGTCCTCAGATCATGGGAGATCCCGGTGATGAGGTGCCGTCTCGCCTCCTCCTGCCGGAGATTCGTCTCCCGTGCCTCGTGGAGCGCGCGCGCAGCGTTGTGGAGCTCTCGATCGATCTGCCGATACTCCCAGTTCGACACCACCGTGTGGTCGTCGAGGGGACGACCCGATGCCAGTTGCCGGGTGTGCAGGCTTATCCGTCTGCTCTCCTCGACCAGCCGGTTGCCCAGGCGCCACGCCAGCAGCATCGTGCCCGAGCCGGCGAGGATCGTCGCTCCGAGGATGAGCGGCAGATCGTCCTCCTCGATCTGCATCCGAGAGGCCGCGAAGGCGAAGGATGCCGACATCCCCACGACCACCGTCATCACGACGATCATCATCTGACAGCGCATCGAGTACCTGCGGGTCAGCCGAAGCGCGACCGCCCCGAAGACTCCGGTCAGGATCACCGCCGCCACGACGACTCCGAGCGTTTCGAGGAGCATCGCGTTCATCTCGTCCCTTCGCTGTCGAGCAGATAGCCGTGCCCCCACACCGAGCGGATGACGACCGGCCGGGAGGCATCGGGCTCGACCTTCAGGCGGAGGCGACGGATGTTGACGGCCACAGCCGAGGTGTCTCCGGCCTCCCATCCCCACGCTCCGCCGGCGATCTCCTCGCGCGAGTGCACCCGATCGGGGTGGCGGAGGAGGAAAGCGAACAGCTCGAACTCCCGGACGGTCAGCTCCAGGTCGACGCCATCGCTCTGGATCACCCGCATCGCCGGCGTCAAACGGAACCGTCCGAGGGTGATCGGCGACTCGCCGGCGCCCTGGTGCGCGGTCCGCTGCAACAGCCGGATCACGCGGAGCACGATCTCGCGCGGTGCGACGGGCTTGACGACGTAGTCATCCGCGCCGGCTTCCAGGCCGTCGATGCGTTCATGCGGCTGCCCCATCGCCGTGAGCAGGAGGATCGGAGCGTTCGACGTGGTGCGCAGACGACGGCAGATCTCCACGCCGTCGACGCCGGGGATCATGCGGTCGAGGAGCACCACATCCGGAGGACTGAGCGTCGCGGCTTCCAACGCCGCGAAGCCGTCGGCGACCGCTTCGACGGAGAACCCGGCACGACGCAGATAGGCCACGAGGATGCTGCGAAGCTCCTCATCGTCCTCGACGACCAGCACCCGGCCGTTCGCGAGGTCGGCCAACTGCACTTCCACGGTTCTGCGCACCTTCCGAAGATACGTCGTCGTTGCCGACAGAGTCCTGCACTCTCAGCGGAACGACGGGGCGCGCTTCGACAGGAACGCCGCCATGCCCTCCTGGCCATCCGCGTGTGCCAGAGCGTCCCGGAACAGTGTGCGCTCCGCCACCGCACGCAGCGGCGCGGGCAGCGCGAAAGCGGCCTTCACGGCGGCGAGCGCACTCCTCGACGCACGGCTGAACGCGAGCGCCTGGCCGTCCACCGCGGCGGCGAGCCCATCGGCGTCGGGAAGCACGGCGTCGATGAGACCCCACTCCTCCGCCGTCGCGGCCGTCACCCGCTCGCCCGTCAGGGCCATGCGTCGCGCCCGGCCGTCGCCGATCCGGGCGGCAACACGATACGTGCCGCCGAAGCACGGGATCAGGCCCAACCCGACCTCGGGCAGCGCGAAGAGCGAGTTCGCCGTGGCGTACACGAGGTCGCAGGCGGCCGCGAGTTCGCACCCACCTCCGAGCGCGTGACCGTCGACGGCGGCGATGACCGGCACGGGGCAGGCGGCGATGCTGTCCATGGCCGCCTGTCCGGCGCGGCTGATGCGCTCACCGGAGTCGGACGATGCGGCCGCCATCTCGGCGATGTCGGCCCCGGCCACGAACGCGCGTGTTCCGGTCGAACGCACGACCACGGCGCGGTGGCGATCCGCGGGCACCGTCTCGGCGAGCTGTGTGAACACATGCCGGATGGCATGGAGCTCGTCGATGCCCATGGCGTTGAGCTGAGCGGGGCGGTCGAGGGTGACGGTGAGGGTGGTCCCCTCGGAGCTGATGAGCAGTGTGGACACGGTAAGCCCTTTCAGGAGTCCCAGATCGCCCCGTACGCGGGGACCCCGAGGGCTTCCAGCGCGGAGACGACCCGGCGGGTGGTCGATTGGTTGGAGATGCAGATCACCGCTTCGGCGTCGAACGACGTGAACTCTTCGAGCGCCAGTGCCACGAGGTCGGGGCGCCCCTGTTCGCTGGTGTTCCAGATCACGGCATCGGGGTGCGAGGCACGGATGGACTCGACGAGATCGTCGCCGTAGGTGGCTTCCGGTTCTCTGGTCGCCCACACGAGCTTCGAGGGCGTGGTGTCGGCGAAGAGGTGCGGCAGGCACGGGCCGATCCCGCTTCCGGTCGCGACCCACACGACGCGCTCGAAGAGCTGGTCCACGTTTCCCACGCCCGCCGTCGGAATCCCTCGTGTCCACACATGCGAGGGCGCGTCGTCGATGAGTCTTCCGGTCCAGTCCCCCGCCCGCGAGATGGTGAGCCGGAAGCCGGTCTCGTCGCGGGTGACGACATTCGCGAACGAGTGCCACTGGCCGAGCGGATGCCGCGCCAGGGTGGTGGACGAACCGGCGAAGGGACGCACGCCGTGATCGAAGTCCGCGAGTGCGACGTGAGACGACGGCGTCGCGATGCGGACGGGCACTTTCCTGAGCCGCAGCCACGGTGCGACGACGCTGAGCACGATGACCAGCAGCAGCCAGAACGACGGCGACGCGGCGAGGACTCGTCCGATCCCCGCAGCGCCGGCGGAGTCGGCGGCATCGGCGGCGAGCGCCACGGTGAGTACGGCGAAGAGGGTGAGAGCGGACCATCCTCCGAAGCGATGGGTCATCTCGAACAGGTCATGGCGGCGTTGGCGGATCGGAGGCAGCGCCGGTACGAGGATTCCGACCAGGCACGCGACGAGGGCGACGGCCACGCCCTTCGAGAACACGGAGAAGGAATCACTGAAGACGACGGTGGCGGCTCCCCCCAGGAACCAGCCCACGGCCGCGACCGCGGCTCCGACGTGGATCCCACCGAAGTGGTAGACCTTCGCGAGACGTCGACGGACCGCCAGCGGCGCCGATTTCGGCACGCTCGTCGCGAGCCGGAACAGGAGGTTGATCACGTACTGCTGGCGGATCAACACTGCGGCTGTGAGGTTCACGCCGCTCATGGTGATGAGGAGGGTGGCGACGTCGGCCGGCGGCATCGAGGCCAGGGTCGTGGCGATGATCCCGGCGACGACGGCGTTGATCGCGAGAACCAGCACCACCAGCCTGTTGTAGGGCATCAGAGCAGGACGGGTGAGAAGAAGCCGCCACCCGGTGAGCGCCGCGGGGCGCACGTGGGTCCCGGGAGTCACGCTGCTCGCCATGCGTGGCTCCTCAGCACCGTCTGGTCGACCTTGCCGCGCGTCGTCATCGGAAGAGCCGGTACGAGATGGACGATCTCCGGCACGCAGTAGTACGGCAGTGCTTCACGTACATGGGCGAGCGCAGCCTCCACGTCGGCGTCCTCCGGAGTCACGAAAGCGACCAGCGCCGTGCGGTCGTCGGTGGGGAGGACGGCCGCGTGCTGCACGGAGTCCTCCCGCTCGAGCAGTGCGCTCACGGCGTCGGGTTCGACTCTGAAGCCCCGGATCTTGACCTGGTCGTCCGTGCGTCCGAGGTGCTCGAGATCTCCGTCCGCATTCCATCGGGCGAGGTCGCGGGTGCGGAACATGAGACTGCCGTCGTCGGAGAACGGGTCGAGTCGGTAACGGTCGCGGGTCAGACGCGGGTTTCCCAGGTACCCGGCGGTGACCCCCGCTCCCCCGACCCACATCTCCCCGACCTCGCCGTCGGCGACCGGAGCGCCACCCTCATCCAGGATGTAGGCGGTCGTTCCCGGGATCGGCCGCCCGATCGGCGGATCCGCCTCATCGGGGGTGCACAGATGCATCGTGTTCACGATCGTGATCTCGGTAGGACCGCACGAGTTGTAGAAATCCGTCACGGCAGCCCAGCGGTTGGCGAGGGCACGAGGGCACCGTTCCCCCGCGACGGCGACAGCGGTGAACCGGCCCAGCCGTCGCGGGTCGTGCGGGGTGAGGATCGACGGGGTCGCGATCACGACGTCTGCGGCACGCAGAGCCTCGGCGAAGTCCCGTCCGCGGATGTGCAGCGTGGCACCGTGGGTGAGCGCGCCGAGGATCTCCCAGACCGCCATGTCGAAAGCGATGTTGAGGATCTGGGCGACCACGGTCCCGGGCTTCATGCCGAGCGCTCCGGGCCCTCCGAACAGGAAGTTCTCGAGGTTGCGGTGGGTCACCCGCACGCCGTTGGGCGTACCCGTCTTTCCGGACGTGAAGATGATCACGCATTCATCTCCGGCGCGTGGCGCGACGGTCCCCTGCGAAGAGGCATCCGCGTCCGCGGTGCGGGCGCGCTCGATCGGCACGACCAGGATGCCCGTCGCCGACGTCATGCGGTCCGCGAACCGCGCCTGGGTGAGCACGACACGCATGCCCGTCACGGCGACCACATGCGCCATATGGACCTCGGTGGCGATTCGCGGATCCACGGGCACGTACGCCGCCCCGAGCCGCAGTGCGGCCACGATGGCGACCACCATCTCGAATCCGCGCTCCACGAAGATCCCGATCCGATCACCTCTCCCGACGCCTCTCCGTCGGAGATCCGCCGCCAGCATGCCGGACAGCTGATCGAGCTCTACGTATGTCAGCTCCCGCCCTGCGTGCCGGGCCGCGACGGCCAGCGGTTGTTCGCACATCCACCGGCTGAGCATGTCGAGGATCGTGCGGCGGGCGGACGGAGCGGACGGGGATACGACAGGAGGAGCAGGAGCGGACACGGGGAACACCTTTCGTTTCGGTGTGCCCAGTATTTTTCGACCGACCTCCCACGACGGCGGGCAATCATTACAGAGCGTGATCAGTTCCCTGCGTATCCCCTGTCATCGCCGAAGGTCCCCCGGGTGAATTCGCGATGACGCCCGCGTTTCGCGGGTGCAGCACGGTTAGCCTGGCCTCGAGCGGGAGCCACCGCGGAGTGGCCTCCTGTCGTCAACGGCTGAGGGTGGTCGACTCAGCCCTGAACAAGGGAACTCACCCATGGCCGAACTGATCGTCATCTCCTTCGACTCCGAGCCCCAGGCGGAAGGTGCCTACGACGAGATCCTGTCGTTGCAGAACGACCTGGTCGTCGAGCTCGCGGGCCTCGCGCTCGTGAAGGTCGACGAGAAGGGCAAGACCAAGGTCGAGTATCCGGGCGCTGCCGGCAACGTCGGTGTCGGAGCCGCAGGCGGTGCACTCTTCGGCATGCTCATCGGCCTCCTGTTCTTCGTGCCGATCGCCGGACTGCTCTTCGGCGGCCTCTTTGGCGCGCTGTTCGCCGGCCTCGACAAGACCGGGATCGATGCGGAGTTCCGCGACCGGGTGAAGAGCACGGTCTCCGCCGGCAAGTCCGCCGTCGTCGTATACGCGACGAAGATCACCGAGGACAAGTTCGCCGCCGCGCTCGCGCCGTTCCACGGCACGGTCGTCCAGACCTCCCTCTCCGCCGAGGACGAGAAGGAGCTCATCCACGACCTCGGCGGCGCCCAGTAGTCGATCCACGCGGACACCGAGCACGACGGCCGGCTCCGCCCGACCCGCCGCGCTCGGTGTCCAGCTCACGATACACCCCCAGGTACTCGCGATACACCCCATGTATGAGAAGAAGGAACTTCCATGACCGCGGAACTGCCCGGATCGATCCTGCCGCTTCCTGACCGTGAGTATCAGGGGCCCGTCGTCTTCGACGCGAAGAAGTCGGAGGCCGACTTCCCTCCCCTCGTCGCCAAGCGCCCGCCCAAGAACGCACCGAACGTCCTGGTGATCCTCCTCGACGATGTGGGCTTCGGCGCGTCGAGCGCATTCGGCGGCCCGATCCACACGCCCACGGCCGAACGCCTCGGGAACGCCGGGCTGAAGTACACCCGATTCCACACGACCGCGCTGTGCTCCCCCACCCGTGCCGCGCTGCTCTCCGGACGCAACCACCACGCCGTCGGCATGGGCCACATCACCGAGACCGCGACCCCTTCCCCCGGCTACCGTTCCACGCGTCCGAACTCTGCCGTCCCGCTGCCCGAGATCCTGCGCCAGAACGGCTACAACACCGCGCAGTTCGGAAAGTGCCACGAGGTGCCGGTGTGGGAGACAGGCCCCACGGGACCGTTCGACCACTGGCCTGCCTTCTCGGGCTTCGAGAGGTTCTACGGTTTCATCGGCGGTGAGACGAACCAATGGACGCCGGCCCTCGTCGACGGAGTCACCGCGGTCGAGCCGCCGACGGACGAGGGCTACCACCTCATGCCCGATCTGGCCGACAAGACCATCGACTACATCCGGCAGCAGAAGAGCCTGACGCCGGACAAGCCGTTCTTCATCTACTTCGCCCCGGGCGCGACGCACGCCCCGCATCACGTTCCGAAGGACTGGATCGCGAAGTACAAGGGGGCCTTCGACCACGGCTGGGACGCGCAGCGCGAGCAGACCTTCGCGAAGCAGATCGAACTCGGCGTGATCGCGCCGGACTCGAAGCTCACGGAACGCCCGGAGGGACTGCCGGCCTGGGACGACGTCCCGGACGAGCAGAAGCCGATCCTCGCGCACCAGATGGAGGTCTATGCGGCGTTCCTGGAGTACGCCGACTTCCACACCGGTCGCGTCATCGACGCGCTCGAGGAGCAGGACATCCTCGACGAGACCCTCGTCTACTACATCATCGGCGACAACGGGGCGAGCGCGGAGGGCGGCATCAACGGTGCCTACATGCTGACGACCGCCTCCAACGGCGGCGGTCAGTTCGAGACCGTCGAGTTCTGGAACGAGCATCTCGACAAGGTCGGCGGTCCAGAGGCGTACAACCACTACTCGGTGGCGTGGGCGCACGCGATGTGCACGCCCTACCAGTGGACCAAGCAGGTGGCATCGCACTACGGCGGAACGCGCAACGGCACCATCGTCCACTGGCCGAGCGCGATCGAGGGATCCGGCGAGGTCCGGCACCAGTGGCACCACGTGATCGACCTCGCCCCGACCGTCCTGGACGTCGCGGGCCTCGCCGAGCCGCACACGGTGAACGGGGTCACCCAGATTCCGATGCACGGAGTCTCGATGGCCTACAGCTTCAACGCCCCGGACGCCGATGAACGACACGTCACGCAGTATTTCGAGCTGATGGGCAACCGCGGCATCTACCACAAGGGCTGGACGGCGCAGACGAAGCACCGCACTCCGTGGGATGTCGTCTCGAAGGCTCCGGACTTCTCGGCCGACGTGTGGGAGCTGTACGACACCTCGGTCGACTGGACGCAGTCGGACAACCTGGCGTCCACACACCCGGAGAAGCTGGCAGAGATGCAGCAGATGTTCCTGATCGAGGCGGCTCGACACAACGTGTTCCCGCTCGACGACCGCGCGGCCGAGCGCATGAATCCCGCGATCGCCGGCAGGCCCACGCTGGTCACCGGCGACCGACTGCGGCTGTACCCGGGGATGATCCGTCTGGGAGAGAACGTCGCCCTGAATGTGAAGAACCGTTCGTACTCGGTGACGGCCCAGCTCACGGTGCCCGAGGACGGCGCAGTCGAAGGTGCCATCGTCGCCCAGGGCGGACGCACCGGCGGGTGGTCGTTCTTCGCAGAAGACGGCAAGCTCGGGTATCACTACAACTACTGCGGGCTGGTCCGCACGACCGTGCTGTCCGACACGACCATCGGCGGTGGCGATCACCTCGTGCGTGCGGAGTTCGCCTACGACGGCGGGGGGATCGGCAAGGGCGGCGAGGTCACGCTGTTCATCGACGGTGCCGCGGTCGGCTCCGGACGCGTGGAGCACACGCACCCGCTGTACTTCTCCTTCGACGAGGGCCTGGACACCGGCGAGGACACCGGAATGCCCGCCTACGAGGGATACAAGGAGTGGGGCGGCAAGTTCACCGGCACGATCGATTGGGCAGAGGTCGCACTCGGCACCGACGATCACAACCACCTGGTCGACCCAGAGGAGCACTTGAACGCCGCGCTGCGGCATCAGTGAGTCGCGAGAACCGTGCGCGGAAAGACCCCGTCCGGCTGGACGGGGTCTTTCTGCGTACGGGAATCAGCGATCGAGGATGGCGCGGGTCGCGACGTCAGGCCGCAGATCGAGGCGCCGCAGCAGCTGCGCGTTGAGCGCGACGACGATGGTCGACAGCGACATCAGGATCGCCCCCACCGACATCGGCAGCACGAACCCGATCGGCGCGAGCACGCCGGCCGCGAGCGGCACCGAGAGCAGGTTGTACCCGGCGGCCCACCACAGATTCTGCTTCATCTTCCGATACGCGGCCCGCGAGAGTTCGATGACCGAGAGAACAGAGCGCGGGTCATCGCTTGCGAGGATCACGCCGGCAGAGGCGATGGCGACGTCTGTGCCCGCCCCGATGGCGAGCCCCACGTCTGCCTGCGCCAGCGCGGGTGCGTCGTTGACGCCGTCGCCGACCATCGCCACCTTGCGCCCCTCGTGCTGCAGCTCCTGCACCTTCGCGGCTTTGTCCTCGGGGCGCACCCCCGCGAAGAACCGGTCGATCCCCAGGTCGGCGGCGACTGTCTGCGCGACGGCCTCGGCATCACCCGTGATCATGACGACCTGCACACCGAGCGCATGCAGCGCGTCCACGGCTTCGCGGGATTCCGGACGTACCTCGTCGGCGAGCTTCAGCGCTCCGATCACTCGGCCGTCCTGGACGACGTGGAGGATGATTGCGCCGTCCTCCCGCCACTGCTCGGCGACGGCGAGCTCGTCCGCCTGCTCCTCCGTGAGCAGGTGCGGGCCGCCGACGCGCACGGTCGATCCCTCGACGGTAGCCGTGACCCCGACAGCAGGCGACGACGTGAAGTCGCGGCTCTGCGGCACCGAGAGGCTCCTCTCGGTGGCGGCGCGGACGATCGCCTTCGCGAGCGGGTGCTCACTGTCGGCTTCCGCAGCGGCGGCGAGCGCCAGCACGCGATCGGCGTCATGCTCGCCCGCGACCGACACCTCCGACACGACGGGCTCGCCCTTGGTGAGGGTTCCGGTCTTGTCGAACAGCACGGTGTCGACGGTTCGCATACTCTCCAGGGCGAGGCGATCCTTCACGAGGACTCCACCCCGGGCGGCGCGCTCGGTCGCGATCGACACGACGAGCGGGATCGCCAGACCCAGCGCATGCGGGCAGGCGATCACGAGCACGGTGATCGTGCGGATGACGGCCGCGTCGGGGAATCCGACGAGAGTCCACACGATCGCGGTGATCGCCGCGGATCCCAGAGCGAACCAGAACAGCCACCCCGCTGCGGTATCCGCGAGGCGCTGAGCTCGCGAAGACGAGCTCTGCGCCTCGGTCACCAGGCGCTGAATTCCAGCGAGGGTGGTGTCGTCTCCGGTCGCAGTGATCTCCACCCGGAGCCCGGAGTCCGTGGCGACGGTGCCGGCGGTGACCTGGTCTCCCGCACCGCGTGCGACCGTGCGGGACTCCCCCGTCACCATCGACTCGTCCATCGACGCGCGTCCGTCGACGATGCGCCCGTCGGCCGGAACGCTTCCGCCAGGGCGAACGACGACGATGTCGCCGACGGCCAGATCTGCGGGTGAGACGATCACGACCTGACCGTCCTCCACACGCTCGGCCTCGTCCGGCAGGAGAGCGGCGAGCGAGTCGAGCGCAGAGGTGGTCTGCGCGAGCGAGCGCATCTCGATCCAGTGCCCGAGCAACATGATCACGATGAGGAGGGCCAGCTCCCACCAGAAGTCGAGCTCGTGATGGAGGATGCCGAGACTCGCCCCCCACGATGCGAGGAAGGCCACGGTGATCGCCAGGCCGATGAGCAGCATCATGCCGGGCTTGCGCGCGCGGATCTCGCTGACGGCGCCCACGAGGAAGGGCTTGCCTCCCCACACGTACATCACGGTTCCCAGCACGGGCGAGACCCACATCAGCCCGGGGAGGTCGGGAAGGGGGTAGCCGAGGATCATCGCGAACATCCCCGACAACGCGACGGTGGGGACGGCAAGCGCGAGCATGATCCAGAACAGCCGCCGGAACTGGCCGACGTGGTCGGCGTGCCCTCCGTGTCCGCCGTGTCCGCCGTGTCCCCCGTGGGCGCCGTGGGCGTCGTGTCCCCCGTGGGCGTCGTGTCCCCCATGCATATGGTCGGAGTCGTTCGACTCGTGGTGCGGGGCGCCGGGTGCGGTGCTGTCGTGGTGCGGAGTGCTCATTACCCTCTCCTCCTCGGAAAGACGATTCCCGTGCGGGGCCGCGTGGTGCGGCCCCGCACGGGTGAAACGGTCAGGCTGCGGCGACGTACTTCGCCGGGTCGGCGTCGAACGCCGGCCCGCATCCTGCGCAGCAGAAGTAGTAGCGGGTGCCCTCGTAGTCACGGAACAGGCCGGCGGCCTCGGCATCCGCGACGACGACCGCGCTGCCGACCATCACCGGGCACTCTGCCATGGCGCCGGAGGGCGACGCCAGCAGATCCTTTCGACCTTCGGCGGAGACCGCACCGTTGCTGGTGACGCTGCAGCAGGATCCTGCGGGGGAATCGGACATGAGATGCTCCTCTTTCGGTTTCAGTGGGTTCCTGCGGGGACTGCCGGTGTCGCGCGTTCCCGCGCCGCACGGCTCCCCGCCGGAGAGGGGTCCGCCGTCTGGCTCCGGAAGGAACGCAGGCGGAGGCTGTTGCCGACCACGAAGACGCTGGAGAACGCCATCGCCGCGCCGGCGAGCATGGGGTTGAGCAAGCCGAGCGCAGCGAGCGGGATCGCCGCGACGTTGTAGGCGAAGGCCCAGAACAGGTTGCCCTTGATCGTGCCCAGAGTCCTGCGGGACAGGCGGATGGCGTCCGCGGCACTGCGCAGATCTCCGCGGACCAGTGTGATGTCGCTGGCCTCGATCGCCGCATCGGTCCCTGTGCCTATCGCGAGCCCCAGATCGGCCTGGGCGAGTGCGGCCGCGTCATTCACGCCGTCCCCGACCATCGCGACGACCTTGCCATCGCGCTGCAGCCGTGTGATCACCTCGACCTTCTCCTTCGGGAGCACCTCGGCGATGACATCGGTGATGCCGACCTCTGCCGCGATCTGCTCCGCCACCGCCCGGTTGTCGCCGGTGAGGAGGACGGGCGTGAGACCCAGACTCTTGAGCTGCGAGATGGCCTGCGCACTGGTCGGCTTCACCGCGTCGGCGACGACGAGCACGCCACGCGCCTCGCCGTCCCACCCGACCGCGATGGCGGTCTTGCCCTGACTCTCGGCCTCCGCTTTCGCGGCAGCGAGCGCGGCGGGCAGGTGCAGCGACCACTCGGCCAACAGCGATTCCCGACCCACGAGCACCGCGTGCCCCTCGATCACGCCCTGAACACCCTTGCCTTCGACGTTGACGAAGTCCTCGGGCACCGGGAGTGCGCCGATCTCCTGAGTCGCGGCTTTCGCCACTGCCTGCGCGATGGGGTGCTCCGACGCGTCTTCCACGGCGCCTGCCAGCCGCAGGAGCTCGCGTCGATCGACGCCCTCCGCGGTGTGCACGGCGGTGAGCGTCATCTTGCCGCTCGTCACGGTGCCCGTCTTGTCGAGCACGACCGTGTCGACCTTGCGGGTGGATTCGAGCACCTCGGGTCCTTTGATGAGGATGCCCATCTGCGCTCCGCGTCCCGTCCCCACCAGCAGAGCGGTCGGTGTGGCGAGGCCCAGCGCGCAGGGGCAGGCGATGATGAGCACGGCGACGGCCGCCGTGAAGGCTGCGGAGGCAGGGAACCCGGCTCCCAGCCATGCCCCGAGGGTGGCGAGGGCGATCGCGATGACGATCGGCACGAAGATCCCGGAGACGCGGTCGGCGAGGCGCTGCACCTCGGCCTTCCCCGTCTGCGCGTCCTCGACCAGCTTCGCCATCTGCGCCAGCTGCGTGTCGGAGCCGACACGGGTCGCCCGGATGACCAGGCGGCCGCCGGCGTTCACGGTCGCGCCGGTCACGGCGTCCCCTTCACCGACCTCGACCGGCACCGACTCGCCGGTCAGCATCGAGGCATCGACGGCCGAGGTCCCGGAGACGATGACCCCGTCCGTGGCGATCTTCTCACCGGGGCGTACGACGAACTCATCGCCCGGCTGGAGGTCGGCCGTGGGAATCCGCTTCTCGATACCGTCGCGGATCACGGCGACGTCCTTGGCTCCGAGTTCGAGCAGCGCGCGCAGCGCGGCCCCGGCCTGACGCTTGGAGCGCTTCTCGAAGTAGCGCCCGGCGAGGATGAACATCGTCACCCCCGCCCCCACCTCGAGGTAGATGTTCGCGGCGCCGTCACTCGGAGCCACGGTCAGCTCGAACGGGTGCGTCATCCCGGGGACTCCTGCAGTCCCGAAGAACAGGGCGTAGAGCGACCACAGCAATGCGGCGATGGTCCCCATCGAGATCAGGGTGTCCATGGTCGCTGCGCCGTGGCGCAGGTTCGTCCACGCCGCCTTGTGGAACGGCCACGCCGCCCACACGATGACGGGACCGGCGAGCGCGAGTGAGAGCCACTGCCAGTACATGAACTGGAGCGCCGGGATCATCGCCATCGCGATGACCGGGACCGTCAGGACGATCGAGGCGATGAGCCGGTGCTTGAGACTCGTGAGTTCGGCATCGGGGGCATCGCCCGCATCGTCCTGACCCGTCTCGGCTTCGGGCGCACGAAGGGCGGCGGTGTATCCGGTCTTCTCCACCTCCGCGATGAGCAGAGCAGGATCGAAGCCGGCCGGGGCGGTCACCTTGGCCTTCTCCGTGGCATAGTTCACGGTGGCCGTGACGCCGTCGATCCGATTCAGCTTCTTCTCGATCCGCATCGCGCACGATGCGCAGGTCATGCCGCCGATCTCCAGCTCCACGCTGGCCGGTGCGGCCGCGGACTGCGTGTCCGTCATGATGATCTCCTCGATACTTGCGCTCCGCCTCCGAGGACGCGGAAAGAGTGGGGTCGTGCGGTTCAGTGCCCGCCGTGGTCGTCGCCCGTGTCGTTCGACGACAGGTCGGCGGGAACCGCATCGAGGACGAACGGCGCGGTGTGGACCTTCCCGTCGACCTGGAAATCGAGGTAGAGCAGGTACCTGCCGGCGGTCGGAGCCTGCGCGGTGAAGACAACCTCGGGACCGGCGACCTCACCCGGTTCGGGCTCATCTCCGTGCGCGTGCACGTGCAGGTAGGCCAGGTCTCCGTCACGGAGTGCGACCAGATGCCCGAACGCACCCAAATAGGGCTCGAGCGTGGTGACGGGTACCCCGTCCCGAGCGATCTCGACCGTCAACTCGCTCCCGGCACCTGCGACGAGGTCACCACTGATCGACACGTCGAATCCATCGACGGTGGCGGTGGACCGCGTCTCGGCCGGAGGCTGCGGCGTGAAGGGCCCGCCCACATCGACGGTCCGTGAGAGCGTCACCCCGGGCCCGTCCGATGCGGTGAAGTCGGCGTACACACGGTACGTACCCGCAGCCTCCCAGGTCCATGGCAGCGACCAGGCCCCCGTCCCGACATCGAGCACGGGATGCACATGCCGATATCGGCTGCCGTCACTACGCACCACGATCAGGTGAAGCTGCTTGCCGTGGGCCGTCTCGTACGAGGTGACCGGCTCGCCCTCGGGCCCTCGCACCACGAAGGAGAGCTCCCCCGCGGTCCCGGTCTCCCCCGGGGCCGAGATCGCGCCGATGGTGTATCCGGATGCGGCGATCATCACTCCACTCACGTCTGTCCCCTGCTCTTTCCCGTTATCCGTGTTCTGCGTGGCGAGTTCCGCCGACTGCTCATCGTGGCCGGCTCCCCCGCGCTCCATCCAGGAGGCCACAGCGCTGTCGGGAACGACGGCGCCGGCCACCGCGAACGCGATCCCGAAGACCACCACGAGACCCGCGCCGTAGAGGCCGAGACGGCCTGCGGTGTTCATCAGGCGGGTACTGCCTGGTAACCCGCCTCGTCGACCGCCGCGAGGATCGCCGCGTCGTCGAGGGGCTCTGCGCTCGTCACGACGAGCCTGCCGGTCTGAGCGCTGATGTCGATCGCATCGACACCGGGAATCTGGCTGACTTCGCCGCGGATAGCGACCTCGCAGTGGCCGCAGCTCATTCCGCTCACCTGGTACTCGCTCGTGTTCATGAGGGTTCCTTTCTCGATTCAGCATACCCGGGTGGGGTACTCCTTCGTGTCAACCCTATACCCTCCTGGGGTATTCCGCTCACGCGGTGATCTCCGTGTTCGACCGCGCGGACCATCGCCCCGGCGGGGTGATGTCAGCCTGTCGAGAACCGCGGGACGATGCCACGCTGATGCTTCCGCCGGCATTCGAAGAGACGCGAGGATCGCACATGACCGCTCACCCTTCCCTCCCCTCCTGGCGCGACACCCGCACACGCCGAGACATCGAGGCTTTCGTCGCCTCCGTGACATCGGGGCCAGACGCCGTTCCCGTCGAGGAGCGCATCGCGGTGTTCGACAACGACGGGACCCTGTGGTCGGAGAAGCCGATGATCACACAGCTGCACTTCGTCGTGGAGCAGTGGCGTGCGGCTGCGGAGCGGGCACCGGAGCTCGCCGAGAGGCAGCCGTATCTCGCAGCCGTGAGCGGCGACTTCGCGTGGCTGGGAGCGGCGATCGACAAGCACTACGGTGGTGACGACTCCGACCTCGGGATCATCATCCAGGCGCTGGTCGGGCTCACGGATGGAATGAGCGTGGAGGACTACGCGGCGTCGGTGGCGGAGTTCTACCGTACCGCGCAGCATCCGACGTTGCAGCGCCCCTACGCCGAGACCGTGTATCAGCCGATGGTCGAGTTGCTCAGGTTTCTGGAGCACCACGGCTTCACCTGCTACATCGTCTCGGGAGGTGAGCGTGACTTCATGCGTCCGATGACGCAGGCCAACTACGGGATCCCCCCGGAGCGCGTGGTGGGGTCGGCCTTCGGTCTCGCGTGGGACGATGCAGAGGCGACCGTGCGGTACTCGTCCTCCTTGGCCTTCTTCGACGACGGTCCCGAGAAGCCGATCCGCATCTGGACCCGCATCGGCCGGCGCCCCCTGTTCGTGGGGGGCAACTCCAACGGCGATACGGCGATGATGGACTTCGCACGCCGAGGACCGCGGCCGGGTTTCGCACTCCTCGTCCACCACGACGACCCGTCACGCGGCGACATCCCCTACGACGCGGGCGCCGAGAAGGCCCTCGCGGATGCTGCGGACAAGGGCTACACCGTCGTGAGCGTCAGAGACGACTGGGAGAAGGTCTTTCCGGACTCCGCGCGCGCGTGAGATGCCGTGGAGAACGCCCGTCGGAGACTCACCGTCGGGCGTTCTCCGCGTCGGCCGGTTCCGTTTCCTCCGTCTCTTCGACCAGTGGCTCTTCCCTCGGGGAAACGATCGCTGCGCCCGGGGGCCGCCTGAGCAGCTCGACCACGATGGCGAAGACGAGCAGTCCGACGGTCACCCCGAACACCACACCGAACGAGACCGGTCTCGACGCCATGAGGATGAGGAGCGCGAGCACCAACCCGACCAGAAGGATCGGACCGTGGAAGCGATCGACCGCGAGGCCGAATCGTCCGGTCGACAGGCCTCGTCGTTCCCAGGTGCTCCGGACCGCCGTGAAGCCGCTCTCCAGGATTCCGCGTGTCACCACGGCGCTGCGGCTCGATCCGGCCAGCCACGCCCACACGGCGACGAGCACTCCGACCAGGGCCAGTGCCACGATCGTCGAGCTCAGCAGCGACGTGACTTCGTCGAACAGCGACTGCGCGGCCGCCGCCGTCATGATCGACGGGCTCACGGCGCCGATGAAGAACGTTCTTCCGATGCCCATCCCCGCCGACAGGAGCAGGAACGCGACGGCGAATCCCGCGCTGGTCCAGAAGAGAGCACGCGCGCGGTTCCTCGCGAGGAGGATGCCGACGACGACGAGACCGAGAACGACCCATGGCAGCCAGAATCCGGCGGCCACCGCGATCTGATAGATCGTGCGCACCAGGACGAGGGCATCCGCCTGGGCGATGGGAACCGATCGGTCGATCTCCGGGATGAGGTCGGCGAACCCGACACCGCGCTCCGTCAGCACCGCCTTGACGCGGTCGACGACCTGACCCAGGTCGATCGAGAGAACCCCGTCGTCTGCGAGCTGCAGGGCGGTGTCAGGGCTGTTCTGCAGGATCGCGACGGCACGTTCATGAGTGATGCGCAGCGTCTGCGCCCAGATGTCGGCGAACTGGTCCGATGCCACGACGTCATGGATGACACCGTCGACGAGGGAGGTCAGCCCGCTGGCCGCCGGAGCCTCCAGCAACGACAGGGCGGAGGAGGCACGGGGCGGAAGGTCGAGTTCGCGGATCCCGTCGAACACCTCGCCGACGATCGCGTCGAAGTCCACCTGCTCGTGGATCGCCGAGCTGACCTGATCCGCGACGAAGTCCTGTACGTCCGGGTCTTCGGCCAGAGGCGCGAAGGTCGCGACGAACCGATCGGCATCGACGAGCTGCAGGCGCGCCCAGGTGCCCATCGCGGCGACCGGGGCCATCAGCACCGCGAGGGTCAGCACGATCCCCGCGACGATGCTTCTGGCCACCGGACGCCGACGGGGCTTCTTGAGCGTCTCGTTCTCCTGTTCGAGAAGCAGGACACGCGCTCGCAGATCGTCCAGTTCGCTCATTCGTCCTTCTCGTTTCGGCCATCCCGCAGACGACGAATCATCGGTGTGTTCAGCTCAGGAGCTTCTGCTTCGCCGCGGCGAACTCGGCCTCGGAGAGGACGCCGGAGTCCTTGAGGGACGCGAGCTGCTGCAGTTTCGCGATCAGGTCGTCCCCCTGCGCGGGCGCGGCCGGAGGCGGAGACGAGTACTGCGAAGCGGCGTTCTGAGCCGCGGCGTCGATCTGCGCCTGCTGCTGCGCGGCTTCGTACTGCTGCTGCTCGTACTCTCCCTGCGCACGCTCCTGCTGATGCCGCGACATCGCCCCGCCGATGGCGGTCGCGGTCCCGGCCACCACTGCCGTCCGGGCGGCGAGGCCGATCAGTCCGGGGCGACCGAATCTTCTCAAGGGCATGTCATTCACCTTCCTGATCGAGGATGTCCATCATGGCGTTCACCACGGGCGCCGGAACACGCTCGGTGCGCAGCACCTGTCCGCCCGCCGCGGCGAGATTCTGTGCGAGCGTGCGAGCGAACGCGAGTTCCAGGACGACCAGGGCAGCCGACTGTCCCGGGGCGAGCGCGCCCGCCAACGACTCGACGTCCTCTTCGCCCGCAAGACCCGCCGCGATCGGCTCGAAGTCGCCGAGGTCCAGGACTCCGTCGTCGTCGTCGAGCTCGACGATCTCGACCTTCCCGGTCTCCGACTTCGCGAGCACGACGAAGTCGAGCAGGCGCACGATCCCGCTGTCGACGAGGTCGGTCAACGCGCGGAACGTCGCGGGGTCCGGCCGGGTTCCTTCGAACCCGACGAGATAGAACTCGGCGGGACCGAAACGGAAATCATTCATGGATGGTCCTCTCTCACGGGGCACACGGCCACGACTGTGCACCATGCTCGCATCGCCGCGCCCGGTGCGGGCCGCTCTCTCACCCCGAGCGGATGAGACCCTCACCCCGCCGGTCGTGCGGGGTCGCCCGATCAGGGTGAGCGACTCCCCCACGCGAAGATGCGTCCTGTCACGATCGCCGTACGCAGTCACTCGACGAAAGAGGTGCGACATGTCCATCTGGGACAGTTTCTGGGACATCATCTGGTGGTTCTTCTGGGTATTCGTGTTCGTCTCCTACCTGATGGTGCTCTTCAACATCGTCGCCGACCTGTTCCGCGACCACACGCTCAACGGCTGGTGGAAGGCCGTGTGGATCATCTTCCTCATCTTCGTCCCCTTCCTCACGGCGCTCGTCTACCTGATCGCGCGCGGCAGAGGCATGGGCGAGCGGAGTGTCTCCGCCTACAGGGACCAGCAGCAGGCAGCCGACTCCTACATCCGCAGCGTCGCCGGCTCCAGCCCGAGCGACGAGATCGACAAGGCATCGAAGCTGCTCGCCGCGGGGACCATCACCCCCGACGAGTTCGCGGCCATCAAGACCCGCGCTCTGAGCTGAGGCCGTGGTCGAGGTGGTCGATGTGACGACTCTGCAGGCGCTCGGCGACGTCGAGTTCGTCGCCGTGCACCTCGAGGGCGACCGCCTCGGCCCGAACGTCCTCGAGGCCCTGCTGCGACAGGTGGAGGCCGGCGCCATCCGCCTCCTCGACTTCCTGATGATCGAGCGGCTCGACCTCGAGGAGCACCGGATCGTCGAGGTCGACCGTGACGAGTTCGCACTCGCCGGCCTCGCCCTCGAGACTCCCGGTCTCATCGGCGAGGACGACGCTCGTCACTTCGCGGCGACGGTTCCCCTCGGCGCACTCGCGGCGCTCATCCTGGTGGAGCCGATCTGGGTCGAGCGGTTCGCCCGTGACGTCGACCACCGAGAGGACCGCATCCTCGCGACCCAGCCGATACCGGCGTCGATCGCGAACACGATCCTCTCGTCGGCACTGCACCAGGTGTGAGGCCTCCTGCCGGGCCGCCGTCGACGTCAGACGGTGGTCCGCACGGCCTCACGTCGCGACGACACCCCGAGTTTGCGGTAGATCGCTCGCTGGTGGGTCTTCACGGTGTTGATCGACACCGCCAGCTCCCGCGCGATCTCCTGCAGCGTACGCGCCGTCTGGAGCTGCTGGAACACATCACGCTCACGTTCCGAGAGCGCGTCCACGAGCGACCCGGCCGTATCCGTGGCGAGACACCTGCCGATGAAGTCCTCGAACTGCGTGCCGAAATGCACATGCTCTCCCAACAGCTTGCGCACCGCTGTCTCGCGCGGGCCGAAGGGAAGGCGGATGTTCTCCCCCGCCGCGACGGCGACGGCAGCCTCGCACAGTTCGTGCGCCTCCTCATGGTGCCCGCCATGACGGCGTAGGAGAGCTGCCGTGATGAGCGTCGCCGACTTCACGTACGACACCTCGCTGAATGCCCGCAGGGATCGCAGCATCTCCAACGCCGCCGAGTACTCGCCTGACCGGCGGAACACCCCTGCCAGTGCGACGTTGACGACGGGGAGGTCGGGGCAATGGACATACCTGCGCGCGATCCGCATCGCCCGGTCCTGCCGGCCGACCGCCTCTTCGAGCAGGGCGACCGATGATTCGCGGAACGCCGGCCAGGAGATGCCGTGCACGACCTCCAGCGGGATGTCCTGGATGCCGATCGCCGCGCGACGGCAGGCGGCGACGTCTCCGGTCTCCGCCGCTGCATAGGCGATCATCATTCGCGCCACGCTCGTGAACGAGCGATCGGAGCTGCCGTTGGCGATCACCGTCCCGAACTCGCGGATGGCGTCGACGAGCTCCCCCGACCAGTAGGAGACGAATCCCGCGGCCGCCGCGGCGCTGCCGCCGGCGTAGGTGCTCCAGGGCAGACCGACGTCCTCCTCCTCGTGCACACGGATGAGCGACTGCCGGGCCTCGGTGAGGCGACCCGCCCACGTCTGCCCGAAGGCGAGGTGTCCCGATGCCCGTTTCGCGAGTTCCCGATCTCCGGAGCCGCGTGCCTCCCTGGCCGCCGCGGAGAAGTACTCGAGCGGGATCAGGGGATTGCCGCGATGCCGGATCTCGGTCCATCCCAGCAGGTAGTTGAGCGCGGCGCGGTCGCTCAGCTCCGTCGAATCGTCATCGAGCAGCATCTGCCGCACCGTGGCGCTCGCGCTCGCGACCTCCGCGCGCTCATCGGCGATGAACAGTCGGGCGATCTGGAGCACCACAGGCTCATCGGGTTCGGCCGATCGCGCGATCGACGCCTCCGCACGCCGGAACAACTCGCGCGCCACGCGATGGTCACCGAACACATCGCTCGCGCAGGCGCGCACGAGCAGCACCTGGGCGTCGTCGGGCGTGCGTCGCAGCATCTCGGTCGCGGTGCGCTCGACCTCGTCCGCCCTCGCCCCGACCACGAGCCCGAGCCAGTGCCGAAGAAGGGTCGAGCGCGCAGCGAGGAAGTCGAACGCCTGGAGCGAATGCGCGATCGACGCCGTCGGATCCGTCGGTTCCAGGGCGGCGGCGGCGCGCCTGTGGCATTCTTTCGCGCGCGCTGCATCCTGGCCCAGGATCTCGGCGCATCGTCGTGCGAAGGCGGCATGCCATCGATACACGACGCCCTGTGGACTCTCGAACCGGTCGAGGAACAGACCGAGCCGTACGCAGGTCTCGAGCAGCGTGACGGTGTCGGGGCGCCCGGTGACAGCGGCGGCGAGTTCGGGGGTGAGTTCTCCGCAGACGCTCGCCTTGAGCACGAAGTCCGCGACGTCGGGAGGAAGGCTCCCGAGCACATGCTCCCTCACGTAGCTGCCCAGGAAACTCGAGGCGCTCTGCGGCCGCGCGTCGGGTCTTGCTCCGCCGATCATCATCAGTCTGACGGCGATCGGCCACCCCTGAGTCTCGTCGAGGATCGTCTCGGGTTCGAGGTGGGCCGCGTCCCCGTCGAGCAGCAGTCGAACCTCCTCTCCCGTGAAGCTGAGGGTGTCGACGCCGACGAAGGCCTCCGGGTGCATCAGCCGATGACGGGAGAGCGTCAGCTCGAGCAGGGTCGTCCCTACCAGGACGACGTGCAGACTCTCCGGCGCCTGCTCGGCGAGCATGCCGAGAAGTCCCCTGCGCCATTCCTCGCCCGCGCGCTGCGCATCGTCGACGATCAGGTGCATACGCTCGTCCGAATTTCCCAACGCCCGGCAGATCTCCTGGTACGCCCGGTCCGGATCCTCCAGATCACGGTCGAGATCGAGAGGACGGCCGGAACGCTCGGCGCCGGTGAGCAGCGCGTTCACGACCCCCTGAGTCAACCGGGACGGGTCGGAGTCGAACGTGTGGAGTCCGAGCCACGCGACCCGATCGACACCCGAGGCCCAATCGGCGACCGCGGTCGTCTTCCCGAATCCGCTCGGGGCGCTGATCACCGTCAACTGCGCGTTCACGACGGCCGCCCCTATCGCTGCGCTCACCCGATCACGACGGATCGCGCCGGGCTGGGGAGCCGGTGGCCGGAATCGCACCGTGGGTCCCGGCCTCGTCGAGCGTACGGGGTGCGACATGGCACCAAAGCTAGTGGCGTGCCGGATACCCCTCAAGGGCATCCTCCGGGTGATCTTTAGTCGCCCGTCCTCGCTCCCTCGTCTCGTTTGAGGGCATCAGCGGTGCGGATGAAGAGGATGATCCAGGTGAACACGACGGTCCCGGCCACCAGTTCCACGGCAGTGAGCGTGTAGTAGCCGACGGCGAAGAACACCGCCAGAACCACGATCAGGAGAGTGAAGACGTAACCCAGCAGCAGGAAGGTGCGCGAGACTCCGGGCACCCACCAGCGCATCGCGACGACGAGCACGGCGAACGCGACGACCATTCCCGACGCCACCGCGGTGTGGAGCGCGAAGTGCTCATCGACGGGGAACACGCCGACCATGCCGAGGAAGAGCCCGACGATGATGAGGCAGGTCCGCACCGAGGTCACTCCGCGCGGGTGCGGGGTGGGGATGCCCCTCGTCGCGTAGCGGGCGAGCGTGGTCACGAGGATCCCGGCGACGATCAGAGTGAGGTTGAACGCCCGCGCCGAGAGGTCGTCGGTCATGCCGAGCGCGCTGAGGTTCTCCTTCCACCACTGCGGGTCGCTCGCCGTCAGCATGCTCGCCAGGATCCCGAGGACCAGGAACACCGCGAGGACCGTCGCCAGCAGCTGCAGGTCCAGATGGGTCGCGGAGTAGTAGGTCACGTAGGCGGTGAGCCCGCTCGCGGCGCCGGCGAGCATCAAGACGGGCACGGGGTAGACGACGGCTCCGATCAGACCCGCTTCGATGATCGTCGCAGCGAGCGTCCACCCGAGCAGGGCGATGATGGCGTGCGCGAAGGCGAAGGCCGCGATGTCGATGATGTCGAGCACCCCGAGCCGCCTGTGCCTCTCGGGATCGGCGGCGATGACGCGACCCAGCACGAAGACGACGACCGCAGTGACCGCGGATGCCAGTGCCGCGAACTGCCCGAGCGAGTCGGGGCCGGAGATGGGCGCCGACCGCAGACGGAACACCACGAGGGCCACGAGCGCTGCGACGACGAAGGCGAAGATCGAGATCTGGAGACCGATGGCCTCCCGCGCCCGTTCGCGGGTCGCGCCGTGCGAGCGGGCTGCCGTGAGGAGATCCGGCGATGGGGGCGTCGTCGACATGCCCTCAGTCTCCGATGCTGCGGAAGCGCGGACGAACATCGTTCATCCTCAACGGGCGATACCGACCAGCCGTGCTCCGCGCTCACCCCCTCCGGATGAGAGGGATCCTCCGCGGCGAGCGCGCGCGCCGCATCCTGGTCGGATGATGCGCTGGAGCCCCCGATCGAGTGGTCGGCGAACGTGACGCTGGACGCTCTGTTCCCCGATGGGCTCTCGCCGTGGCAGATCGTGCTGGCGGTGCTGTCCATCCTCATCGGTTGGCTGCTCTCCCGCTTCGCCCGGAAAGGCGTGCTCAAGCTGACGACACGGACGCCGGGCATCTCCGACTCGGTCGCGCAGTTGGCGGCACGCTTCACTCAATACGCCCTGCTCCTGGTGGGCATCGGCGTCGGGCTGGCCTTCCTCGGGGCGAACGTGCAGCCGCTCCTGGCCATGACGGCCATCGCCGTGGTCGTCCTGATCCTCGTGCTCCGCGGCGTCGCCGACAATTTCGCGGCCGGGGTGCTCATCCAATCCCGCCAGTCCGTGAAGATCGGGGAGGAGATCGAGATCGACGGCCCCGACGGGCCGATCCGCGGCGTCGTCCAGGAGCTCAACGGACGCGCGGTGCTCCTGGCGACGGTCGACGGCAGGACGGTGCATGTACCGAACGCCACGCTCCTCACCGGGGTTCTGGTGAACGACTCCCGTCACGGCGCGCGTCGCAGCGCGGTGGACATCCGGGTCGCGAGAGAAGAGGGGATCGCCGTGGATGATGTCATCGCGATCATCTCCCGTGCCGCCGGCGAGGTCGAGGGCGTTCATGCCCGTGAGCATCCCGGCGTGTCGTTCGCCTCGATCTCTCCGACACGATGGATGCTCACCCTTCGGATCTGGCACCACCCGCTGCACGGATCGGCCGTGATGTCGGCGACGGTCCGCGGCGTGGCCGAGGCGCTGGAATCCGCCGGGGTGAGAGCGGTCGTCACCCCCCGGCAAGGCCCGGCACCGCTGGTCGCACCGGAGCCGTTCTGAGCTCGTCGACTACGCTGTCCGCGTGACCACCTCGCCTGCGCCGGAGCGCGCCCCCGACCGGATGCTCTCCCCCAGTCTGCGGGTGCTGCTCATGCTCGCGGCCAGCGCGGTGGCTCTGGCCGGCGTCTACTTCGCCCGTGACCTCTTCGGGCCCATCGCGCTGGCGATCGTCATCGTGGTCATCTGCGAGCCCCTCCGTCGCCCTCTCGATCGACGCGGTTGGCCGCAGTGGGCGAGCACGACCGCGGTCATCGCAGTCGCGTATCTGATCCTCCTGATCATGGGAGCACTGCTCTGGCTCGCAGGTACGCAGTTCGCCCGTCTGATCGGCGACCTGGTGTCGGAAGGCGGTCTGGCAACGACCGTCGACGACCTCGTGGCGTGGCTGCAGTCCCTCGGCCTGGACGAGGAGGCCTCGGACGCCGCAGCGTCGGTCCTCGACCCCACCACGCTGCTCGGGCTCGCACGGAGCATAGGGGGAACCGTGGTCAGCGTCGCGACGGCCCTGTTCTTCGTGTGCGCCTACATCATCTTCATGGCGGTGGATGCCGCTCGTTACCGCCAGGCGCCCGCGATCTTCGGCGCGACCAAGGGCGCGGTGATCGCGCGGATCTCGCGTCTCAACACCGGCGTCCGCCGTTACTACATCGTCAACGCGAGCTTCGGCGCGATCGTCGCGATCATCGACGGTCTCGCACTGTGGTGGATGGGCGTTCCGGCTCCGGTCGTCTGGGCGATCCTGGCGTTCGTGACGAACTTCATCCCGAACATCGGCTTCGTCCTCGGCCTCGTCCCTCCGGCGATCCTGGCGTTCGTCGTCGGCGGCTGGCCGCTGCTGCTCGGAGTGGTCGCGGTCTACTGCATCGTCAACGTGGTCCTCCAGGTGCTCGTCCAGCCGAAGTTCGTCAGCGATGCGGTCGATCTCAGTCTGACGCTCAGCTTCTTCTCGGTGATCTTCTGGACCTTCATCATCGGTCCCCTCGGGGCGATCCTGTCGATCCCGCTCACCCTGCTGGCGCGGACGCTCGTCTTCGAGGGCGATCCCGATGCGACTTGGCTGCGCTGGCTCTCCGGAGACCGCACCGCGGTTCCCGTGGCGCCGGAGCCGGAGCCGGTCGAGCCTGCGCGACGACGTCGCCGACGTCGTGCGCCTCGTCGCCGCTGACGTCTCCGCACCTGCCTCTTCCCCACTGCTGCGCCCGCACGACCTCGCTGTGCCCGCACCTCCCCCGTAAATCACCAGGGGTGAGGTTGCCGTCGAGACGTGGTCCCGAGAACGTTCCCGGTGGGATCGTGGAGGCGGGAGCGCTCGACGGGGGCGCCGGCGGATGGAGGCGATGTGCAACGTCCACTCGCGGGATTGACCAGGCGCAACTTCGTCACGGAGCTCACCGCCGGGGTCACCCTGCTCGCCATCGCGATCCCGTTGAACATCGGCTACGCCCAGATCGCCGGCCTCCCGCCCACCGCCGGCCTCTACGCCCTGATCGTTCCCACGATCGTGTACGCGCTGATCGTCTCCTCCCGACAGCTGGTCGCGTCACCGGACGCGGCAGCCGCCGCGCTCGTCGCGTCCTCGATCGGCGGCCTCGCCGCCGCCGGCAGTGCCGACTACGCCACTCTCGCGCTGGCCCAGGCGATCATCTGCGGCGTCATGTTCGTGCTCCTCGCGATCTTCAAACTGGGCTTCCTCGCGAACTTCCTCTCCAAACCGATCCTCGTGGGTTTCGTCGGCGGGCTGGCGCTCGACATCATGGTCAGCCAGGTGGCGAAGATGCTCGGCGTCAAGATCGACTCCGGCAAGGACTTCATCGGGAAACTGGTCGACCTCGTCGGAGGGTTCACCACGGTCAACGGCTGGGCCGTCTTGATCTCCGTGTGCGCGGTCGCCGTGCTGCTGCTGGGACGCAGATTTCTCCGCGCCGTCCCTTGGGCACTGATCGTCCTGGTGGCGACCACGCTCGTCGTCGTCGTGACCGGACTCGATCAGCAGGGCGTCGACGTCCTCGGCGAGGTTCCGGCAGGACCGCCCGTGCTCACGTGGCCGATGATCGACTGGTCGCTCTGGCTCATGCTGATTCCCTCCGCGATCGCCTTGACCCTGGTCACGACGGCCGAGGGCCTGCTGGTGTCGCGGTCATACTCCGAGAAACACGGCTACCCGTTCCACGCGAACCGGGATCTCCTCGCATTCGGCGCGTCGAACATCGTCGCCGGCGCGCAGGGCAGCTTCGCCGTCGGCTCGTCGACCTCCCGCACTGCGGCGATGGATCAAGCGGGTTCGCGTACGCAGTTCCCCGCGTTGATCCTCGCCGCAGGCACCCTGCTGCTGCTCCTGTTCGGCACGGCACTCCTGGCCGACATCCCGTCGCCGGCCATCGGCGCGATCGTCGGAGTCGCGATCATCCCGCTGCTCGGCATCCGCGACTTCATCGACCTGTGGCGCAAGGACCGGTTCGAGTTCCTCATCGGCGCGACCTGCTTCCTCGTCACGCTTCTGATCGGCTCGATCCCGGGCATCCTGGTGGCGTTCGTGCTCGCGCTCATCAACATCGCCAAACGCGCGTCGAATCCCGCGATCGACGTGCTCGAATCCAGCGGAGATCCCGGCGAGTCGCTGCTCGAAGACGCTCCGGCCGGAAACGTCACGGCACCGGGAGTGATCGTCATCCGGCTGGCCGCTCCGCTGTTCTTCGCCAACGGTGCCGTGTTCTCGAGCGCCGTGAAAGACGCCATCTCGTCTGCTGGCCACGGCCGTGTCCAACACCTCGTCGTCGATATGGAAGCCGTCACCGATGTGGACGTGACCGGCGCGGAATCGTTCGTCGCCCTCAAGCACTGGCTCGCCGGTCAGTCGGTCTCCCTCGCTTTCAGTCGAGTGCGGCCGAACACACTGCACCGCCTGACCGAGCTCGGACTCCTCGAGGCGGAAGACGTCTACGCCACCAACCGCGAAGCGATCACGAATCTGGCTCCGTCGACGACGGGGTCGACTCCAGAGAAAGGTCACTGATGGGAACCGTCATCGGAGAGATCCTCCCCCTCGCGCTCGGGGTCGCGATCAGCCCGATCCCGATCATCGCGGCGATCCTCATGCTGCTCTCGCCCAAGGCGCGCATCACCAGTGTCGGCTTCCTCCTCGGGTGGGTGATCGGGATCGTCGTCGCCGTCACCGTGTTCACTCTCCTGTCGTCGATCCTGCCGGCGGACGACCCTGATGCCTCACGGCCGATCCGTGGTGTGGTGCAGCTCGTCCTGGGGCTGCTGCTCTTCCTCCTCGCCTTCGGACAATGGCGCAAGCGCCCCAAGCCCGGTGAGGACGCGGCGCTGCCGAAGTGGATGAAGGCCATCGACACGGTCACCTTCCCCGTGGCGTTCGGCCTCGGATTCCTCCTGTCCGCCGTGAACCCCAAGAACCTGATCATGGCCGCCGGCGCGGGCACGGACATCGGGGGCGCGGCCCTTCCGCTCGGGTCCGCCGTCGTGGTCGTCGTCATCTACACGCTCATCGCCTCATCGACGGTGCTGATCCCGGTCGTCGGCTACCTCGTCGCAGCCGAGCGTCTCCGTGCGCCCTTGGACGCCCTGCGCGGGTGGCTGGCGGCGGAGAACGCCGTCATCATGGCCGTCCTGCTCCTGGTGATCGGCGTATCGATGATCGGCAAGGGAATCGGCAGTTTCTAGAACCAGGATCGGCCGGGGCGCCCGGCCCGCAGAAGGGACGCGCACGTGGGAGAACTGATACTCGCGCTCGTCCCGGTCGCTCTCGGTGTGGTCCTGAGCCCGCTCGCGATCATGGCGCTCGTCGCCGTTCTCCTCTCGCGCAATGCGCGGATGAACGGCATCACGTACCTGGTCGGGTGGTTCCTCGGTCTGGGCGGGCTCATGGCCCTGTGCCTCTGGCTGTTCCCCCTGCTCGCGGTGCACGAGCTCGGTGAGCCTCCGCTGTGGGTCCCGATCGTGCGCGTCCTCCTCGGCTTGTTCCTGATCGGGTCTGCCGTCTGGGTGTACCGAAAGGGGCGCGCACACATCGTACAGATGGCCGCGGCGTCATCACCGCGCGAAGTCGTCGCCGCATCACCCCAGCTCCCGGGCTGGCTGCACTCCGTGGAGTCCTTTCGGCCTGGGCGGACCCTGCTTCTGGGACTCGGGCTCTTCGTGCTCAATCCGGTCGATGCCTCGTGCGCTATCCTCGCCGCGCTCGACATCTCGTTGTCGGACGTCGACCGGAGCACCGGCCTGTGGGTCGCTGTCGTCTTCGTCATCATCGGGACGCTCCCCATCGCGCTGCCCGTGCTGTACGTGGTGGTCCGCGGCGCCGACGCCCAGCCGCTCCTCGATCGCGTGCGGGCGTGGATAGCCGGGAACACGCATGTCCTGAACGCCGCGCTGCTCCTGGTCATCGGTGCCCTTCAGCTCGAGAAGGGGATCGCTGCCTTGCTCTGAGCGACGCACCGGTTCAGTCGATACCGAGAGCGAGCGCGGCCGCCGTCACTCCTTCGCGGTCGGAGACGCCGAGCTTCCGATAGATGTTCCGGACGTGGGTCTTCACGGTGTTCGGCGAGATGAACTCCTGCTGGGCGATCTCTCGCAGCGTCGCATTGCGGCTCAACGCGGAGAGCACGATGCGCTCGCGTCGCGTGAGTTCTTCGTCGATCAGCATGCCCGCAGCGGCGAGGCGCTCGCGGACGCAGTCGGCGAAACGCCCGCGGGAACCCGGGGTGGCGCGTGCGGCGAGCAGACGCGCCACCACCGGCCCCGCGTCGGCGAAACGCCGGACCAGCTCCTCCGGCTCCGCCAGCGCGAGCGCGAAGGCGAGAGACACCTGCGCCTGGTCCGGGTGCCCGGACTGCACGTCGAGGCAGGCCGCGACCAGCCACGCGTCGACCATCGATGCCGGCAGAAGACACTGCGAGCTTCCCTCCAGGACGGGAGCGAGCGCCTGACGGGCACGCGCGAAGTCCTGGTCGTGCAGTGCCGCGATCGCCCTGAGCAGGAAGACGTCGCCGGTCGAGCCGATCGCCCGCTCGATCTCGACGATGAAGCGGTCGCGGAGCGAGCGCTCCCCGAGTCGATCGAACGCCCGCACGGCGAATGCGCTCATCATCGCGTACCAGTGCACCGGAAGCGGCATGTCGGCGCGCGGCGCCAGGTTGTCGAGCAGAGCGGTGGCCGCGGCATGCGCGTCGATCGCGGAGTCGACTCCCAGAAGCGTGATCATTCCGCGGAGACCCCGTGCGATCGAGGGTTCGGCGCCCGATTCGATGATGCCGGCGGCGACCTTCAGCGTCTCGTCGACGTCGCCGACGAGCATCCTCTCGAAGGGAACCCAATAGCGCCACACTCTGGTGACCTCGTAGAACGAATCATCCGGGGTGCCGAGCTCGGCCCAGCGCTGATCGAGGCGCGCACCCGAACGGAGCACCTCGCCCATGCGACCGCGGAAGAACTCAGCGGTGTTCAGGATGGCCGCCGCCTGCAACTCCGCCGCTGCAGCGCCGGAGGCGATTGCGCGGTCACACGCCAACCGCGCGAATCGACCTGCCCGGTCGAGGTCTCCGACATAGAGCTCCGCCATGGCGGCCTGCACGAACACATAGGTGTCCAGTTGCGACTCCCCGGTCACCTCATCGAGCGCGAGCTCCAGCCGGTCGAGAGTTTCGGTGAGGCCCCCGCGCCGGACGGCGATATGCAGTTCCAGCCCCTTCCGCCACTGACGAACGGCCGCAGACCCCTCATCCCCCGGCCATGGCGGCGAGGAGTCCAGCAGGGCAGCTGCCGTGGAAGCGTCTCCTCGCGCGAGTCGCGCCGATGCGATCAACAGCTGCACGGAAGGTTCGGCCAGCACGGAATGCGGAAGCCCCGCTGTCGCGGAGATCACCTCGCAGGCATGCCCCATGAGAACGAGCTGCATCCCGCACTGTCGCAGGATCAGGGACATCGACTGCGCGTCGTGACTGCGCGTCGCGTGAGTGAGCGCGAGCCTGTGCTCCTGCTCTGCGGCGAACCACTCCGCCGTCACCTTCTCGAGGGACTCGACCGCCGCATCTCCGCGCTCCTTCAACCGGGCGTAGAGGAACTCCCGCAGCAGGGGGTGATAGTGATACCACCCCGGCTCGTCGCGGTTGCGACTGATGAGAACGTTGAGGCGGATGAGTTGCTCGATCAGACCCGCGGCCGGCGCTCCACCGATGAGCCGCGAGGCCAGTCGGGGAGTGAACGAATCGGGTACCGAGGTGAGCACGAGGAAGTCGCTGAGCTCGTGGTCGAGGTCGGCGAAGACCTCCTCGGCGAAGTAGTCGGTCACCGTGGGAGAATCGCCGCGCAGCGGGAGCACGGTCGCGAACGAATCGTGGAGCGCGGCGAGTTCGAGGAGACGCAGCCCGGTCGCCCATCCTTCGGTCCTGCGCAGCACGGACGTGATCTCCCCCTGTGAGAGGCTCACGTCCCGCGCACGGAAGAACAACCGCACCTCCGCCGGCGTGAAGGCGAGATCTTTCGCATCAAGTTCGAGGGCGATCCCGGCGATGCGTCGGCGCGCGAGCGGAACCCTGCGGGTTCCCCGTCCGGAGAGGACGACGTGCCCGTTGCCGGGAACGGCGTTCACGAAAGAAGTCAGCATCTCGGCGAGCCGATCGTCCTCGACGAGGTGGACGTCGTCGATGATGACGACGATGCGCCGCCCCGCGCCGCGGAGGGAGCGCGCCAGCGCGCGTGCGGTCTCCACCGACCAGCTGCCGGCGACCCGCGCCAGGCTCTCGCGGAGCCGTTCGTCATCGACGTCTGCCAGTGCGCTCCGCAACGGTTCGAGATCCATGTCGCCACGCTGCAGAGCCCACCACACCACCGCGGTGTCGCCATGGGCGTCCAATGCGTGAGCCCAGTGGACGAGCAGCCGCGTCTTGCCGGAACCGGCGGGCGCGGAGAGCACGGGCAACGTCCAGGGCTCATCCATCGCGGCGGTGAGTCGCGCCAGCAGTCGCGGCCGCGCGATATCCCCCGCGGTAGCCGAAACGACGAAAGCCCGCGACGATTGCGGATCCTGTCCATCTGATGCCATCGGAACCCCCCGTAACATGTTAGACGATACTCGACCCTCTCCCACTCGAAGTATCCCACCCCAGAGAACACGGGCTCAAGGAACTTTCGTCTAGCGTGGAATCACGCGGAGGAACGACGCCGAACCCTCGCGAGCAGCGAGACGATCGAGGGCACCACGGCTCCGAAGAAGAGAGCGAGTCCGACCCCGAGCAGCGTTTCCACGGCGCGCTCGACGAACCGCTCCGCCGGGGGCTCCGGGGACGTCGACATGATGAGCGTGAGAGCGAGGAACGTGGTGAATCCGGGCACGACGTACCAACGGCTCTCCTGAATCGCGCACGCCGACCCGATGACCAGTCCCACCACGATCCCCACGACCACGTCCGCCGGGTCGAGCACCGCCACGACCGCCGCCGCCAGTGCGCCGATCAGAACGGACACCGCACGCCCGATGCTGCGCGCGATGAGCTGCCCCCGCACCGGCCTCATCACCAGGAGCACCGCACCGGTCGCCCAGCCGACATGCTCGAGGTCCCACAGGAAGCCCAGCGCCGCGGCAGTGGCCGCACCCGCGCCGAGAAGGATTCCGTAGACCAGCATGGCGCGACCGCGCGGCACCGGCGGCGGCGGATGGGGCTCTTCGTCGCGTTCCGGCCAGAGCAGCATGAGGATCCACGCATAGATCGAACCGGCCACGATGCACGCCGCGAAACCGAGGGTGACCGGCGACCAGGTGAAGCTCAGCCCGATACCGGTCATCGGCAGCGCCAGGACCAGCAGGAGCTGACCCCCGCGTCCGCGCGTCGCGTTGACGCTCGCCAGGACCGCGAGCACGAACACCCCGACGACGGCGATGACGGACGAAGCCGCCAGCACGGACCCGAGCAGCAGCGCCATGGCGCTGAGCGCCCCGACGACCGGGATGATCGCTCGACTGCGCCGTCGCGGCGGCATGCCGAAAGCCGCCGCGGGCACGACCCCGATCCCGAAGGCGACCGCCAGCGACAGATCGAACGGGGCGACCACGATGGCGGGCACGGCGAAGAGCATGCCGAGGCCGAACCGAGACCACCGCCAACTCAGCCCTGCGCGGTCGTCCATCCTGTCCACCTCGGCCCCGCAACCGCCCGCTCGTCGCTCGACACGACCGCCCCCTCTCGTGGGGCTGCCCGCCGCTCCCACTCGTGGAGCCAGCCTAGGGAGGAGGCCGTCGGTGCGTCAGGGTGCGTCGTCCACTTCACCCTGGTGAAGGCTGGGCATCCCCGCATCGATCGCCGATTCGGCTGCGGTGATGCCTTCTCGCAACGTCCCGTGGACGCGCCCCGCCGATTCGAGGCCTGCGAACCACGGTGTGCGCTCCGCCACGACCTTGGCTGATGCCGGCACCGCAGCCAGGTGCAGCACGACCCCGAGCTGCGAGAGCTCGCGGTCGAGATCCTCCAGCGCGTCGAGCACGGTGATCGTCATCACCTCCTGCTGCGTCAACCCGAGCACGAGCGCGCGGACCGGAGCCCCCTGGGCCGCCACGGTCTCGAGGAGCATCCGCTCGTTCGCCAGGGCGTTCGCAGTGTAGAGACCGCGGTCCAGGCGGATGCCCAGCACCCCGCCGTCACCACCCACGATGGTCGCCTTCGGGATGTTGACCTCGCGCAGCACCAGGATCAGCGTCACGACGACGCCGACCGCCACGGCCGGGAGCAGACCCGCGGTGAGACCGAGGACGGCGACGGACGAGGCGATCCAGAAGTCGACGCGGCTGATGCGTGCCCAGCGCACGAGTTCCGGGATGTTGATGAGCCCCGCCACGGCGACGAACACCATCGCGGCCAACGTCGCCTCCGGCAGCAGACTGAGCACTGGGCCGAGGAAGAGGGCGACGAGGACGGCGAGGACCACGGTCACGAGGGTCGCCACCTGCGAGCGCGCCCCCGCGCTCTGATTGACCGCGCTCTGCGAGAACCCTCCGGCCGCAGGCATCGTTCCGAAGAAGGCCCCGACTGTGTTCGCCGCGCCGGTCGCAAGCAGTTCCTGGTCACTGTCGATCTGAGGCTCGGTGGCGACGCGAAGGCTTCGGGCGACGGCTGCGGACTCGAGGAAGGCCATCACGGCGATCGCGAGCGCGCCCGGAAACAGCACCACCGTCTGTCCGAAGTCCGGGATTCCTGGAACGGGCAGGCCGCTGGGCACCGGAGCGATCAGGTCGACGCCGAGCCGATCGATTCCGGCCAGCCCGACCAGGAGGATCCCTCCGACCACGACGACCAGCGTGCCCGGAACCTTCGGAGCGAAGCGCTTGAGCACGAGGATCACCGCGATGGAGCCTGCGGAGAGGGCGATCGTGGGCCCGTTCGCACTTCCGAAGGCCTGCGCCACCGCGCCGAGCGATGCGAGGAATCCATGACCGGAGAAGTCGTCGCTCTCGCCCAGCAGCTTCGGCAGCTGTCCGACCGCGACCGTCGCACCGACACCGATCTTCAGGCCGAGGACCGTGGCGCCACTGATGTTCTCCACGAGCGAGCCGAGCCGGCAGAGCCGGGCGATCAGCAGGATCGCGCCGACCAGCAGGGTCAGCATCATCAACGAACCCATCGCGTCCTCGGCCCCGGCCGCCACGCCCGCCGTGACCAGGGTCGTCGCCGTCAGCGTGGCGATGGTCGACGTCGTCGAGACGCTCATCGCCCTGCTCCCCCCGAGGAACGCGTACACGAGCATCGGCAGGATGCAGGTGTAGAGGCCCACCTGCACGGGCAGGTTCGCGATCGTCGCATAGGCCATCGCCTGCGGAATCACGACGGCACCGGCCGAGAGCCCCGCGATCACGTCGCGAAGGATCCAGGATCGTCGGTAGCCCACAACGGTGCTGAACAGCCACGGGGGTCGTCTCGTCACTGTCATCGGCCTCTCCGTCGTCGGGTCGTCAGAAGCGTACTGCGGCGGACACCGCGAGGAACACGGGTGAAAGGGTCCCACGCGCGGCTCACCCTGGTGAACTCCCGCCGCGGACAGTGCCGCCGGCCCTGCGCACCGGTAACGTCCGACGAGCCGCCGACTTCGCGCGGAACATCTTTTGAAGGAGTAGTCATGAGTTTTTGGGGATCGTTCTGGGACATCATCTGGTGGTTCCTGCTGGCGTTCGTCTTCATCTCCTACCTGTTCGCCCTGTTCGCCATCGTCGCCGATCTGTTCCGTGACCGGAAGCTCAACGGCTGGTGGAAGGCGGTGTGGATCATCTTCCTGATCTTCGTTCCGTTCCTCACGGTGCTCGTGTACCTGATCGCACGGGGATCGGGCATGGCAGAGCGGAGCAATGCGGAGGCCGCGAGCGCCCGCAGCGCGGCAGATGCCTATATCCAGCAGGTCGCCGGCACGAGTCCGAGTGAGGAGATCGCGAAGGCGAAGGCATTGCTGGACTCCGGGACGATCACGGCCGAGGAGTACAACACGATCAAGGCCAAGGTCCTCCGTTAGGACCGATACAGGGCGTGTCCGCGCACCGCGGGCACGCCCTGTTCTCCGTCATTCAAGTTGTGCACAATCGAATTGCATGCAATGATTTATCCATGCCGGTGACCGATGAGATGGTGTGCTTCTCCCTCTACTCCGCGGCTCGCGCCACCACGCAGGCATATCGGGCGCTGCTCGCGCCGTGGGGACTGACGTACCCGCAATACCTGGTGCTCGCCGCGCTCTGGCTCGACGGCGAGCAGACGATCGGCTCACTCGGCGAGGTGATGCGCCTGGATTCCGGCACGCTCTCCCCGCTCGTTCGGCGACTCGAGCAGGCAGGCCTCGTGGCGCGATCGCGGAGTCGCGAGGATGAGCGCGTCGTGACCGTGACGCTCACTGAAAAGGGGCGCGACCTTCGCTCCGAGGTCGCGCCGATCCATTCCAGGATCACCGCGATCTCGGGACTCCACGACGACGCACACCGCAGAGCTCTCATCGCCGAGTTGCACGACATCACCGATCGCCTCCAGCAGGCGACCATCGACCTCGGCAGCGCCCGCCCGGGCGACGCCCGCTGACCTCACCCCCGACAGAACGGAGCCGCCATGCGCGCACTCATCCACCCCACCTTCGGCGCTCCGGAGGAAGTCCTCCGCGTCGAGGACCGGCCCGTTCCGGAGCCCGGCGAGGGACAGGTCCGCCTGCGAGTGGTCCTCTCCCCCATCCACAATCACGATCTCTGGACGGTGCGCGGCACTTACGGCTTCACTCCCGAACTCCCTGCGGCGTCGGGCACAGAGGCGTTGGGCGTGGTGGATGCGCTCGGCGCCGGTGTCGAGAACCTCGCCGTCGGCCAGCGCGTCGCCACTGGCGGGACCTTCGGCGCATGGGCGGAGTACATCGTGACGAACGCCGCGGGGCTCATCCCCATCCCGGACGGGGTTCCCGATGAGACGGCCGCCCAGCTCGTGTCGATGCCGTTCAGCGCGATCACCCTGCTCGATTTCCTCGCGGTGAAGCAGGGCGACTGGATCGTCCAGAACGCTGCGAACGGCGCCGTCGGGCGCATGCTCGCGCAGCTCGCCTCCGCACGTGGTGTGAACGTGGTCGGCCTCGTGCGTCGGACGGCGGGCATCACGGAACTCCATGAGCAGGGCATCGACCGGATCGTCGCCACCGATCAGGCCGATTGGAAGGCACAGGTGGAAGCCCTCACCGGCGGTGCCCCCGTCGTCGCCGGTGTCGACTCGGTCGGCGGCGCTTCTGCGGGCCAGGTGCTCTCGTTGCTCGCCGAGGGAGCAACCCTGGTCGCCTTCGGCGCGATGGACTCGCCCATCATGGAGATCGCGTCCTCCGATGTGATCTTCAAGCAGGCCACGGTGAAGGGTTTCTGGGGCAGCAAGGTGATCCCCCGCCTGGACGCGGATACGCGCACCGCTCTGTTCGGCGAGCTCTTCCAGCGTCTCGCCGACGGCAGCCTCACCCTTCCCGTCGCCGGCATCTTCGACGCTGCCGACATCAGCGCGGCCGTGCAGGCGAGCGATACCGCAGGGCGCGTCGGCAAGGTGCTCCTCCGCTTCTGAGCGCGTGCGCCTCCGAGGAGCTCTCCGATGTCGGTACCCCAAGGCAGAGTGTGCGCATGAACATCACACTCACTCAGCCTGAAGGGCTCGTCGCGAGTCCGGCATTCAGCCACGTGGCGGTCGTTCCGCCTGGAGCGACGACGATCTACATCGGCGGCCAGAACGGCGTCGACACCACGGGGGCCGTCGTCTCCTCCGATGCCGGCGAGCAGTCGCTGCGCGCGGTGGAGAACGCCAGGATCGCTCTCGAGTCGGTCGGTGCCGGACTCGACGACGTGATCAGCTGGACCGTGCTGATCCATCAGGAAGCGGATCTGCGCGCAGCCTATGGAGCGGTCGCCTCGAGGCTCGCCAGGGAAGGCGCCCCGCCCCTCGTCACGGCTGCGCTGGTGGCAGGGCTCGGGGTGCCCGGTGCGCTGATCGAGGTGAGCGCCGTCGCCGCCGTCGTCCGGGACTGATCGAACCCCGCGCTTTTGGGGGCGTGCGGGACGGAGGTCAGATCCTGCCACGCACCGGAGTGCGCTCCGCATCGTCGGCGCCGTCCGGCATGGTCATCTCCGCGCGCACGCCCAGCAGGCGAACCTCACGCTCGGGATCGAGCGTCGCGCCGAGTGCTGCCGCGGCCGCGACGAATTCCTCGCGATCCGTGGTCGGCCCCGGAAGCGTGCGACCGATCGTTCTGGTCTCGAACGGGGCGTACCGCACCTTGAGGTGCACACGCACGACGGGTCGCCCTTCGGCGGCGCAGTCCTGGAAAGCCTGGGCGGCGAGTTCTCTGATCGCCGTCTCGACCTGATCCGGTGTCGTCAGGTTCTGCTGGTAGGTCATCTCGCGGCTGTGGCTACGAGCGACCCATGGGGTGTCGTCGACGGTACGCGGACCGATTCCGGATCCCAAGCCGTGATACCAGACCCCCATCCGCGGTCCGAACTCCGCCACCAGAGCCTGCTCGTCCGCATCGGCCAGCTCGCGCACGGTCAGGATGCCGTGAGCGGCCAGTCTCCTCTGCACCTTCGGCCCGACACCCCACAGCTCGCGCGTCGGCCTGTCTCCCATGATCTCGAACCAGTTGTCCGCTGTGAGGCGGAATATGCCGCGGGGCTTGCCGAATCCGGTCGCGATCTTCGCCCGCACCTTGTTGTCGCCGATCCCCACCGAGCAGTGCAGCTCGGTCGCATCGAGCACCGCGGCCTGCGCGGACCTCGCCATCGTCTCCGGATCGTCCGTGGTCACGCCGAGAAAGCACTCGTCCCACCCCACGATCTCGAGCACCACATCCGGCAGCGCCCGGAGCGCGGCCATCACCTCACCGGAAGCCAGAGCATAGGCCTCGTGGTCGACGGGGAGGAAGACCGCGTCATCGGGTGCCTTGCGTGCGGCGATCTTCAGAGGCATGCCCGAACCGATTCCGAAGGCGCGCGCCTCATACGAGGCGGTCGACACGACGGCGCGCTCGGTGGGGTCTCCCCGACCACCGACGATCACCGGGAGGCCGGCGAGCTCGGGCCTGCGCAACACCTCGACCGCGGCGATGAACTGATCCATGTCCACGTGCAGCACCCAGTCGGCCATGCAACGAGTGTGGTCGCTGACGGCGCGGATGTCACCCCTCGAGCATCAGCTGATCGCGACGCCGATCGCCGTGGCGACCACCGCGAGCAGTGGCAGGGCTCCCTGCATCGTGGCCGCGCGCACTTTGGTGCGGTCGGACAGCACGAGCACCAGCGCGGCGGCGAGCATCATCGCGGTACCGGCGAAGACGAGTGTGAGCCCCACCGTCTCGGCTCCCACGATCACGAGACCGATGCCGAGCAGGGTCGTCAGCGCGAGGAAGAGGTTGTAGAACCCCTGGTTGAAGGCCAACTGCTTCATGGTGACCGCATCGGCCTCGCTGGCGACGCCGAAGATCTTCCGCGTCTCGGTATCGGTCCACCTGAGCGACTCGAGCGCGAAGATGAAGACGTGGAACGCAGCGGCGGCTGCGGCGAGGACGAGACCGACGATGAGCATGGGCTGATTCTCCCGTTCCGAAGGGTCGGGAGCAAGCTGACCGCGATCGGGGCTACACGAGGAAGATCGGCAGCAGTCCCGGATTGTGTGCGTGCACCAGCACGGCGAACACCACGGCGTCGAACAGCAGATGCACCGTGACGACATAGGCGAGCGAATGCGTGCGGAGGAAGATGTACCCCTGCAGCAGGGCGAACGGGATGGTCAGCAGCGGTCCCCACTCCCGGTAGCCGAGCTCCCAGAGGAACGAGACGAAGACGATCGCTTGGAGCAGGTTCGCGACCAGGTCCGGGAAGTGGCGTCGCAGCAGCGCGAACACCGTACAGATGAAGAACAGCTCGTCCCAGATGCCGACGGCGCCGACGCCGACGAAGAGCCTCGCGATGAGGTCGGGGGTGTCGACCACCGGCCAGTTCTGATAAACCCCGCTGGTGATGAAGTAGAAGGGCAGGATGAGCCAGCCGAGCACCAGCACGGCGACCAGCCAGCCCCATTGCAGCCGACCCCAGCGTCTACGCGTTCGCCACGGGAAGCTGATCGCGCGGTCGCAGTAGACGAACCGCGAGATGACGTACGGCACGGCGACCGCCCCGCCGAGTGCAAGAGTGAAGCGCAGCATCGCGAGGTTGTCGAGCTCCGCAGCCAACGGGATGATGCTCACGATCAGAAGACCGATCGCGATCAGGGAGAGATCCCTCGTGAGAGACGGCGGCCTGTGCACTCCGATCACCCTCGCGGTCTCCAACCGAGACCCCACGCGCACGACCTCGTCCTCGGCGCGGCGGCCGCGCTCGATCAGACCCGCCACAGCGATGCCCGCCGCGAGCAGCGTCCAGCCGATCCAGGGGATCTCCAGCACGAAGAATGCCGGAGCCGCCGCACACACGAGCAGCGCCGGCACGAAGCCCAGCCGCTGCATCGTGTCACGCCGCACGTCGGTCACGCGCGCGTCCTGCGCCGATACACGAGGTCGCGGATGTCCCGTCCCTTGGCGATGCCCTTGCGCTCGAATGCGGTCATCACCCGGCCGTCGAAGCGGTCAGCCCATTCCCCGTCGAATGCACGCTCGAACAGCGGCTCGGCATCGAGCACCTCGCGCATCTGCAGCGCGTAGTCCTCCCAGTCCGTCGCGAGTCGCAGCAGTCCGCCGTCACACAATGCTCTCGCCGCGGTGTCGCCGAAACCGGGGCGTACCAGACGTCGTTTCGTGTGCTTCTTCTTGTGCCACGGGTCGGGGAAGAAGATCCACACCTCCCGTGCCGCAGCCTCGGGGAGGAATGAGGCGAGCACCTCCGGCGCGTTCGCCTCGACCACGCGCAGGTTGCGGGCACCCTCGCGATCGGCGTCGAGCATCGTCCGCGCGAGTCCAGCGCGGAACACCTCGACGGCGAGGAAGTCGTCGTCCGGGCGCGACGACGCCGCGGCCACGATCGCATGCCCCTGCCCGGAGCCGATCTCCACGTAGAGATCGGCCGAGCGTCCGTACTCGGTCGCGGGGGCGAGACGGGCCTCGGGGTGCACGGACGTCCAGGCGACGTCTCGCGGCACGTCGAGCAGGTAGTGCGCGCCGAGCTCGGAGAACGCGCGCTCCTGGGCGTCGGACATCCGACCGCTGCGGCGCACGAACGACACCGGTTCGTCTCGGAAGGTACGGGGTTCGGGCATGAATCCAGGGTAGCCGTCGGCGTCGCGGCGTCCGGCGCCTCGGATACCTCCCGCGAGAGCCGCGCTCAGTGCGTCGGCGCCGTCACGAAGTCGATGAGTTCCTCCACACGGCCCAGCAGGGCGGGTTCCAGATCCCGATAGGTCGTCACCTTCGAGAGGATGTGCTGCCAGGCGCGCGCGGTGTCGGCCTGCGTCTCGTGCGGCCACCCGAAGGCACGGCAGATACCGACCTTCCACTCGATGCCGCGCGGGATCTCCGGCCACTTCGCGATGCCGAGGGCTCGCGGCGTGACGCACTGCCAGACATCGACGAAGGGGTGACCGACGATGCGGAGATGGCGACCGTGCGGGCCACGGGCGACCGCATCCGCGATCCGCGACTCCTTGGAGCCCGGGACGAGATGGTCGACGAGAACTCCGTAGCGTCGCGTCGCGCTGGGTGGTTCGGCTGCCAGCAGATCGTCGAGCAGATCCACCCCCTGCAGGAACTCGACGACCACGCCTTCGACCCGCAGATCTGCACCCCACACCTTCTCGACGAGCTCGGCATCGTGCTTGCCCTCGACGAGGATACGGCTGGGCAGCGCGACGCGGGCGCGCTGATCCGCGACCACGAAGGACCCGGATGCCGTCCGACGCGGGCCCTGGGCCTTCGCCGCGGGGACGACCAGACGGACCGGTGCGCCGTCGATCAGGAATCCTCCGCCGAGGGGGAACAGGCGTCGACGTCCGCCCCGGTCCTCCAACTCGACGTTCCCACCCTGCACGCGGGTCACGGCACCGCAGAAACCGTCGTCGGCGACCTCCACCACGAGATCCGTCTCCGCCGCGACCTGCGGCACCTGCTTCGCGCCGCGGTCGCGCCAGCCAGTGGCCAGCACATCCGAACCGTACATGTCGTCCATGCCTCCCAGCGTATGTGTCTGCGCTGAGGGCGAACGGAGAAGCACCATCGAGTGCTGTCGCGTGTCGGATCCAGTGCATAGACTCGTGGCATGGGGCTCGGCTGCCGGTCGGAGGGAACACGATGACGAAACGGTGGCTCGCGCTGGCCGCACTCACGCTCGCCGCGGTCGCCGGAGCGTTCACCGCCTCCGCGGCATCGGCCACCGATCCGCTCACCCTCGATGCCGGGTACGTCACCGATCAGGCGGGTGTGCTGAGCGCCGACGAAGAGGCCACCGTCGAAGCCCGGCTCCAGGAGCTCACCGACAACTCGAACGCCGACCTCTTCGTCGTCCTCGTCGACGACTTCACCAATCCCAGCGACAACGTGCAGTGGGCGGATACGGTCGCACAGGACAACAATCTCGGCACCGAGCAGTATCTTCTCGCGATCGCCGTCGACGGCCGGAGCTACTACATCTCCGCCGCCCCCGACGGCCCCGTGAGCTTCGGACAGCTCGACAGCATCGAGGACAAGATGGTTCCCTTCGCGTCCGACGGCGACTGGGTCGGAGCGATCACCCTCGCCGCCGATGAGATCCAGGGAGACGGGGGCGCCGGCGCGCTCCGGATCGGCCTGATCGTCGTCGCGATCGTCGTGGTCGCGCTGCTGGTGTGGCTCGTCGTCGCTCTCGTGCGCCGCGCGCGCCGCCGCGCCGAGATCCGTGAGCGCGGCGCCATGCCCGAGACCCCCGATCCCGCCGATCCCTTCTCCGCTCTGACCGATCAGCAGGTCGAGACACAGGCCGGACTCGCGCTCGTGCAGGCGGACGATGCGATCACCTCGAGCCGGGAGGAACTCGGCTTCGCCATCGCCCAGTTCGGCGAGGGCGCGACCGAGGAGTTCACGCGCGTCGTCGATGCGGCGAAGGCCAAGATCTCCGAGGCCTTCGACCTGAAGCAGAAGCTCGACGACGAGATCGAGGACACGATCCACGACCGCAGGGCGTGGCATATTCGCATCATCCAGATCGCGGACGAGATCGACGACATCCTGGATGACAACACCGCCGCATTCGACGAGCTCCGCAAACTGGAGCAGAACGCCCCGCAGGAGCTCGAGCGGGTCCGTCGTGAGCGCGCGGCGCTCGACCCGGTCCTCGCCGCGGCCGCTCCAGCCCTCTCCGCACTCACGTCCAGCTACGCTCCGGCGGCGCTCGCGATGGTCGCGGACAACCCCGCACAGGCCCGCGAGCGAGCCGACCTCGCGGATCGATCGATCGAGGCGGCGGCGCAGGCGATCGCGGCCGGCCGTTCGGGCGAGGCGGCGTTCGCGATCCGCACCGCAGAGCAGTCGGTGGCGCAGGCGGCACAGCTCGCCCAGGCTGTGACGACGCTGGGCACCGAGCTCTCGACGATCGAGGCGCAGTCCCAGGCGCTCGTCACCGAGCTGCAGGGAGACCTCGCGGCGGCGCAGCAGCTGCCCGATCCTTCGGGAGCGATCGCCGGCGCGGCCTCCGCGACCGCACAGCAGCTCCAAGTGGCACAGACCGACCTCACCGGCTCCACGCGTAATCCGCAGCGCGTTCTCGAGGCGCTCACCGCCGCCAACGAGCAGATCGATGCCGCGATCGCTCAGGGCAGGGAGGGCATCGAACGCGCGCGTCGTGTGCAGCAGATGCTCGATCAGACCCTCACTCAGGCGAACTCCGAGATCCGCGCGGCTCGTGACTTCATCGAGACGCGCCGAGGAACCGTGGGCTCCACCGCCCGCACCCGCCTCGCGAACGCGGAGGCGAGCCTGACGCAGGCGCTCAACCTGCGGGCGACCGACCCCGACGCCGCGCTGGCGGAGGCAAACCGGGCGCTCGCCTTGGCAGGCCAGGCGACGTCGGCTGCGCAATCCGATGTGCAGGCGTACGCCCCTCCCGGTTACGACCAGGGCGGCTTCGGAGGCCTGTTCGGCGGATCCGGGTCGTCGTCCAGCGGCTCGGGGATCGGCGGGGACATCCTCGGCGGCATCATCGGCGGGCTGCTCGCCGGCGGCGGAAGCGGCGGATCCTCGCGCCGCGGCGGCAGCAGCGGCTGGCGCTCTTCCGGAGGCGGAGGCTTCCGCAGCTCCGGGTTCGGCGGAGGCGGCGGATCCCGCAGCAGCGGCCGCAGCGGCCGCTCGGGAGGTAGACGCTTCTGATCCCCTACACAGACACTTACGACAAGCTCTCGAAGACGCCCTCTGAAAGGAACCACGCATGACCAAGCAGTCCATCTTCGGACGTATCTCGACCCTCGTCCGCGCGAACATCAACTCCCTGCTGGACTCTGCGGAGGACCCGCAGAAGATGATCGACCAGCTCGTTCGCGACTACACGAACAGCATCGCCGACGCCGAGTCCGCGATCGCGGAGACGATCGGCAACCTGCGCCTGCTCGAGCGCGACCACGAGGAAGACGTCCAGGCGTCGACCGAATGGGGCAACAAGGCCCTCGCCGCCAGCCGCAAGGCCGATGAGATGCGCGCGAGCGGCAACACCGCCGACGCGGACAAGTTCGACAACCTCGCCAAGATCGCCCTGCAGCGCCAGATCAGCGCCGAGCGCGAGGCGACCGGTGCTGAGCCCCAGATCGCGGCGCAGACCGAGATCGTCGACAAGCTCAAGAGCGGCTTGAACGGCATGAAGGACAAGCTGGTCGAGCTCAAGAACAAGCGCAGCGAGCTCCTCGCGCGCGCCAAGGTCGCCGAGGCGCAGACCAAGGTGCAGGACGCTGTCGGCTCGATCAACGTGCTCGACCCCACCAGCGAGCTGGGCCGGTTCGAGGACAAGGTCCGCCGCCAGGAGGCCATCGCGCAGGGCAAGATCGAGCTCGCAGCGTCGAGCCTCGATGCCCAGTTCGAGAGCCTGGAAGACCTCGGCGAACTGACCGAGGTCGAGGCACGTCTCGCCGAGCTCAAGGCCGGCGGCAGCGCTCCCCGCCAGGCCATCGAAGGCAACTGACACGACCGGCGGATGCCCCGGGCAGCGCGCCGGGGCATCCGCCCTCTCTTCTTCGGAGGCACCCATGGTGCGATTCCTCGTCATCCCGCAGTGGCAGGGCTCGCCCGCACCGCGCGCGATGCTCCTCACCGACGGTGCTGCAGCGATCGCGGGTGATCTGCCGCGGACGGCGACGACCGTGCTCGATGTGCCGGTCGAGGCCGGTGAGTCGTTGGGAACCGGGGTCCGCCGCCTGAGCGCCCTGCTACGCACCCGTGAGATGGTGCACGGGCACGTCGACGCCGACACCGTGGTGATCGGCGGGGACTGCAGCGTCACCGTCGCCGCCCTCGACGCCCTTCCCGGTGGCACCGAGGGTCTCGCGGTGGTGTGGTGCGATGCGCACGCCGACATGCACACCCCGGAGAGCTCACCGTCGGGTGCCTTCTCCGGCATGGCACTGCGGGCGCTGCTCGGCGAAGGCGAGGAGCAGCTCGTGCTGTCCCCCGCGATCCCGGTGAGCCGTGTGGTGACCGTCGGCATGCGCAACCTCGATGACGCGGAGGTCGAACAGATTACCCCGCTGACCAACCTCTCTGTCGACGACCTCGAAGACCCCGCGGCGCTGCTCGATGCCGTCCGCGCGACCGGGGCGACGCGGGTGTGGGTCCACATCGACGTGGATGTGCTCGATCCCTCGGACTTCTCCGGCGTGTCGTCGTCCGTGCCGTTCGGACTCTCGCCCGCGGCTCTGAGCACTGCCATCCGCGCGCTGCGCAGCGAAGTGCCGCTGGCGGGCGCGACGATCGCCGGGTTCGCTCCCCGGTCTCCGGCCGACGCGGTCGACGACCTCGGTGCGCTGCTGCGGCTGGTCGGAGCGGTGGCGTGACCGCCGCCACGGACTGGCGGCCGGCCGCAGAACAGGCTCTCGCTCGCGGAAGACGCCTCGACCGACGGATTCCCTCTTTCCTGCTGCGCTCTCCGATCAGCCGCCTCGGCTACGCCTGGGGCACGGCCATCGGGTGGATCTGGGGCTCGCTGTGGAGCACCGGCCCCGTCGAGCGGCGCGAAGGCTTGTGGATCTTCCAGGGCATGCCCTCATGGACCTTCAATCGCGGCGGGGTGTGCGTCGGCGGCTGCTTCCTGACGGGTGGCACCCGCCCCAGCGAGGCGGTTCTCCGCCACGAGGCCGTGCACAGGAAGCAGTGGCTCCGCTACGGCTTCCTGATGCCGGTGCTGTACCTCTTTGCGGGGAGGAACCCCCTACGCAATCGCTTCGAGATCGAGGCGGGACTCGAAGACGGCAACTACGTGCGCCGCACGCGGTGACGGGCTGACGGCCTTCGCATGGGCGTGGGCCACTGGACGGCACGTCAACATGCCGTGAGCCGCCTGCGCGTGTGGATCAGCGGTCGGCGGGCAGCAGGCCGAAGCGCTCGGGAGCGTGGATGAGCGCCGGGGAGATCTCCAGCGCACTCGTCAGGTGGTCGATGATGTCGGCCGTGCCGAGGTAGCTGCCGAGCAGAGTGACGTGGGTCTCGATCTCGTCGTCGCACATCATCTCGTCGGCCCACGCGCAGGTCGCCCTTGCCAGAGCCTGACCGGGTGCGCACGCCCGACCGCTTCCGGGAGCACCGGACCGCTGCTCACGAGCGAGCCACGTGACCGTCATTCGACCAGGAGCATCGATCACGCCGATGTCGGCGACCTCGGGCACCTCGATGAAGATACGACCCGACGCGCACAACGGCAGCGTGGTCAGGAACACCTCGAGCTCAGTGAGCGAGTGCTCGTCTGCCGTCACCAGGTGATGGGAACGCTGACGTGCCGCGCGACGTTCGGCGCGCGTGCCGCGAGTCTCGAGCGAGGTGTCCATGGTGTCTTCATCGTACACCAAGTGAAGGCTTGCCTAACCTTGCATCAGCTCGGTCATCGCCGGGAGCTCTCGGTGGAGGAAGCCGGTTCGACGAGCGCCGCCACCAAGGCGGCCAGTTCGGCCTCGGTCATCCCCTGCGCGCGCAGGTATGCGGCAGCAGACCCCCACCGTTCGTCGACCTGCTGCAGCAGACGACGCATCACGGGCGCCGGGGACTGGGTCGCGAGCGCCACCGCGTGCACGGCCTCCGGGTGCTGGGTCCGCAGGTACTCGGCGATCCACCGCGTGCGCTGAGCAGGAAGCTGCGACTCGGTGAGCGCATAGTCGGCGATCACGGCCTCGCGATCGGCTCCGACGGCGGCGAGAGCGAGGGCGACGGTGACGCCGGTCCGATCTTTGCCGACGGTGCAGTGCACCAACGTGCACTCTCCCGCGGCGATGATGCGGATGGCGTCGACGAGTCGATCGCCGCTCTCCTCGAGCAGATGCAGATACAGGTCTTCGAGACTCGTGTCGGCCTCGAAGAAGGATCGCACCGAACCCAGGAACAAGGGAAGGTGCGTGGTGTCCGGCCCCTCGATCTCCGTGGGTTCCGCAGCGACCTCTTCGCCGTCGCGCAGATCGACGATGTGCCGAACCTGTGCCCGCAGCGCGGCGGCGCCGGATGCGGTCGTACCCGAGAGCTGTCCCGATCGCAGCAGCACCCCGGAACGGATACGACCACCGTTCGCCGGCATACCCCCGACATCCCGGATGTTCGAGACACCCTCGACCTCGAGGATCGTCATGCCTGACCCTTCGGATCGCGAGCAGGAACGGGGTAGCGTCCCGCGATCACGATGCGGTTGAAGGCGTTGATCGACACGCAGGCCCAGCTGAGCGCCGCGTACTCCTTCTCGGTGAACACACTTCCCACCTGGTCGTAGACCTCGTCGGAGATCCCGTCCTCGGCGATGAACGTGAACGCTTCGGCGAGCTCGAGGGCGGCGCGTTCCCGCTCGCTGAACACACCGCTCTCGCGCCACGTGGGGATCTGCGTGAGAGTGTCGGTGTCGACCCCCGCCGCCACCGCTCGGTCGACATGGATCCGCGCGCAGTACGCGCAGCCGTTGAGCTGCGAGCAGTGGATCATGACGAGCTCCTTGAGGCGGTCGTCGATGCCGTTGGCCGCGCAGATCTGCCCCACGGTCTTCGAGAACGCGTCAAGCGCCTGGTACGCCGTCGGCTCGGTCTTGGACAGGTGCACACGCGTCTCGCTCATGACTCCATGATATTCGGCGAGCATTGCCCACGCTCCGACTGACGCGTCTGCAGGAAATGCATATTGACAACAGGAGAGCGAAACATAGAGACATAATGAGCAACCGACCGCCGCAATTGCTTGTCGTAATGGTCCTGCATTTCTTGCGCGTCTGCGCGAGGGCGCAGAATGTGGAGGTGGCGATCGACATCAGCGAGTTCAGCTATCTTCCCGCACAAGCCGAAGCACTCGGCGTGCCGTTCCCGGCGGTGGAGCGTCTCACCCTTCCGCTGCCGGACGGACGCACCCTGAGCGCCCTTCGTTTCGGAACCGACGAGCCGCGCGTGACACTGCTGCACGGAGCGGGCCTGAACGCGCACACCTGGGACACCACATCGCTTGCGCTGCAGCAGCCGCTGCTCGCGATCGATCTCGCCGGGCACGGCGACTCCTCCTGGCGTGACGACATCGACTACACGCCGCGAACGCTCGCCCGCGACGTGGCCGCCGCGCTCGACGCCTGGGCCACGCAGCCCCAGGTCGTGGTCGGCCAGTCGCTCGGAGGACTCACCGGTGCCGCGCTCGCAGCCGCACGACCCGATCTGGTGTCCGAGCTCATCATCGTCGACATCACGCCAGGGATCGACGTGACAGCCGGACCCGCGGCGCTGCGCGAGTTCTACGCGGGCCCGACCGACTTCGCCACGCGGGACGAACTCGTCGACAAGGCGATCGCGCTCGGCTTCGGCGGATCCCGCCCCGAGACCGAACGCGGTGTCTTCCTGAACACGCGCGTACGCGAGGACGGACGCGTGGAGTGGAAGCACCACTTCGCACACCTCGCCGCCCAGGCTCTCGCCGCTCACGACCCCGGATCGGCAACCGCCCCGTCGGTGCTGCACGAGACGGGCTGGGATGACCTGGCCGCAGTCCGCGCGCCGATCACCCTGGTGCGGGCCGCACGAGGATTCGTCAGCGAAGCCGATGCCGCCGAGCTCCAGCGACGCGTGCCTGCGGCGCAGCTGGTCGTCCTCGATGCCACCCATAACGTGCAGGAGACGGCACCGACCGCTCTCGCCGGTCTCATCGGCTCGGCAGCACCCGCCGCCGGAATATGACTCTCCGTTCCATACACGACCCTCACCCCGCCTCACATCTCTAGGCTCGATTCCACGGCACACAGCAGCTGCCGCACCGAGAGGAAACGCCCATGTTCCGACGCACCCGACGTCTCGCGCTGATATCCGCGCTCGCGGCCACCGCCATGATCCTGAGCGCCTGCTCCGGCACCACCGAGCCCGAGCCCAGCAGCGCAGCGGGAACACCCGACCCGAGCGCCACCCTCCACGTCGGACTCGTCCTCGAGCCGACCAATCTCGACATCCGCCACACCAGTGGTGCCGCGCTCGAGCAGATCCTGATCGACAACATCTACGAGGGTCTCGTCACCCGCACGCAGGACAATGAGATCGAGGGTCGCCTCGCCTCCGACTACACCGTCTCGTCCGACGGTCTCACGTACACGTTCACCCTGAACGACGGCGTCGTCTTCCACGACGGCACGCCGCTCACGTCCGCCGACGTCGTCTCCTCGTACGAGACCGTGCGCACGGATGCGACCGTCCAGGGCAACGCGGACTTCGCCTCGGTGACGGCGATCACTGCACCGGACCCGACGACGGTCGAGATCGTGCTGTCCGCACCGAACCAGAACTTCCTGTTCGCCCTCACGGGGCCCGCCGGTCTGGTGTTCAAGACCGGAGACACCACCGATCTGAAGACGGCCGAGAATGGTACCGGTCCCTTCACTCTGACGCGCTGGAACAAGGGCAGCACCATCACCTTCGCGCGCAACGACGCCTACTGGGGCGATCCGGCCGGCGTCGCTCAGGTCGAGTTCCAGTACATCCCCGACTTCACCGCGGGGGTGAACGCCGCGCTGGCCGGCGACGTGGACGTGCTCACGGCCGTGGATCCGAACCTCGCGCCGCAGCTCGAGGACTCGGGAGACTTCGCCCTCACGACCGGGCGCACCACCGACAAGGCCACTCTCGCCTTCAACAACAAGAAGGCCCCGCTCGACGACGTCCGCGTGCGCGAAGCACTCCGGCTCGCCATCGACCACGAAGCTCTCATCGAGGCGGTCGGCGCCGGCACCGCGCTGTACGGGCCGATCCCCGAGCTCGACCCCGGCTACGAAGACCTGTCCGACGTGATCTCCTACGACCCCGAGAAGGCCAAGGATCTGCTCGCAGAGGCCGGCCAGAAGGACTTGGAGCTGACGCTCACGATCCCCTCCTTCTACGGCACGACGGTGCCGAAGGTCCTGATCTCGGACTTCAAGAAGATCGGGGTGACGCTCGAAGTCAACTCCGTCGAGTTCCCCACCTGGTTGGAGGACGTCTACACGAACCACGACTACGACCTCAGCTTCGTTCTGCACGTCGAGCCGCGGGACTTCGGCAACTTCGCCGATCCGGACTACTACTTCGGCTACGACAACGCCGAGGTGCAGGACCTGTATGCGAAGGCACTTGCCGAGGTCGACCCGGACAAGTCCGCGGACCTGCTCGCGCAGGCCGCACGCATCGTGTCGGAGGACCACGCCGCCGACTGGCTCTACAACGGCGAGACGATCACGGCGGTGAGCCCGATCGTGGCCGGCTTCCCCGAGGACTCGATCAACTCGCGCATCAACCTCGCGGGCGTCACCGTCTCCGCCGAGAAGTAGCGAGCGGTCACCCCTTCGTGATCCGCTATGCGCTCGTCCGAGGAGTCCTGCTCATCGCAGGGCTCCTCGTGTCGAGCGTGCTCATCTTCCTGACGCTCCGCGTCTTCCCCGGCGATGTCGCACAGCTCATCGCCGGCACCCAGGCCTCCCCCGCCGAGGTCGAGGCCCTGCGCGAATCCCTCGGATTGAACCGGCCTCTGCTCGCCCAGTACGCCGACTGGATCGGCGGCATCTTCCGCGGCGACCTCGGCACGTCTCTGCTGTCGGGCGCCTCCGTCGGCGAAGAGCTCCTCCTCAAGGCCCAGGTCACCGTCCCGCTCGGCATCATGTCGCTCCTGATCGCCGTGCTCATCGCCGTGCCCTTCGGCATCCTGGCCGCGCTCCTGCGCAACCGACGCGGCGGCACCGCGCTCAGCGTCGGCGCTCAGGCGCTGGCTGCCGTCCCCGTGGTGTGGGCCGGCATGATGCTCATCGTGGTCTTCTCGGTATGGCTGGGCTGGCTTCCACCGCAGGGGTTCCCCCGCACCGGCTGGTCGACGCCCGGAAGGGCGATCGAGTCGCTCCTGCTCCCCGCACTGACGATCGGGATCGTGGAGGGGGCGATGCTGATGCGATTCGTACGCAGTGCGACGCTCCAAGCCGCAGGACAGGACTTCGTCCGCACCGCCGCGGCGAAGGGGCTCACTCGCACCCGAGCGCTCATCCAGCACGGCATCCCGGCCGTCGGTCTCTCGATCATCACGGTGCTCGGCCTCCAGGTCGCCGGCATCATCGTCGGATCGGTCGTGATCGAGCAGCTGTTCACCCTCCCGGGGATCGGACGCATGCTCGTCGCCGATGTCGGAACGCGCGACCTCATCAAGGTGCAGAGCGAGCTGCTCGTGCTCACCGGATTCGTGCTGGTCGTGGGCTTCCTGGTCGACCTCGTGCACCGCGCGATCGACCCTCGACAGCGGGAGGCCGCATGACCCCGCGCTGGCTGGGCCGACTGTGGAACACCTCGACGGGGCGCTTCGGTGCCATCGTCGTCGTCGTGATCGCCCTCACCGCGCTCGTCGCCCTCTTCTGGACACCTTTCGATCCGCAGGCATCGGACATCGGCGATCGCTGGCTGCCGCCGAGCTGGCCGCATCTGCTGGGCACCGACGACACGGGTCGCGACATCCTGAGCCTGCTGATGGCGGGTGCCCGCACGACCGTCTTCGTGAGCATCGGAGCAGGGCTCGTCGCCACCGTGGTCGGTATCGCACTCGCAGCCCTCGGAGCACTGACCGCACGCTGGCTGCGTGAGACCGTGGCGGTACTCGTCGACATCCTGATCGCATTCCCCGTGCTGCTGATCGCCATGATGATCTCCTCGGTCTGGGGCGGATCCCTCTGGGTGGTGATCTGGGCGGTGGGAATCGGCTTCGGCGTCAACATCGCGCGCGTCACCCGCCCCGAGTTGCGCCGTGTGCAGCAGAGCGACTTTGTCCTGGCTGCGCGAGCCGCGGGGGTCACGCCTGCTCAGAGCCTCGTGCGACACCTGCTGCCGAACGTCGCCCCCGTCTTCATCGTGCAGCTGTCGTGGTCGATGGCGGTCGCAGTCCTCGCCGAAGCCGGTCTCTCGTATCTGGGTTTCGGCGCCTCGGTGGTCGAACCGAGCTGGGGCCTGCTGCTCGCCGACCTCCAACGGTATATCGGGGTGCATCCGCTGTCCGTGCTCTGGCCGGGGCTCACGATCACGATCACCGTCCTCGCGCTGAACCTGCTGGGCGACGGTCTGCGCGAGGCGACCGATCCGACGCTGCGGCATCGCGCCGCCGAGATCCACACCCCGGGGGTGGTCGCATGAGCCTCTCCGTGAAGGACCTCGTGGTCGAGATCGATGGGCGACACGTCGTCGACGGCATCTCCTTCGAGGTGCCCGACGGCGCGCGACTCGGACTCATCGGCGAGTCCGGGTCCGGCAAGTCCCTCACCGCGCTCGCTGTGCTGGGACTGCTCCCGGACGGCGCGACCACGAGCGGGAGCATCCGCTGGAACGGCACCGAGCTGGTGGGGATGCCGGATCGCGAGCTGGCCCGCCTTCGCGGCGACGACATCGGCATCGTGTTCCAGGAGCCGCGCACGGCACTGAATCCGATCAGGACCGTCGGGCGGCAGATCGCGGAATCGATCCGCATCCACGAGGGACTCGGGCGCCGCGAGGCCCGGGAGAGGGCGATCGCGGAAGCGGCACGGGTGCGGCTTCCCGACCCCGCGTCGATCGTGGACCGGTACCCGCATCAGCTCTCCGGCGGTCAACGCCAGCGTGTCGCCATCGCGATGGCACTCGCGTGTCGTCCGAGACTGCTCATCGCCGATGAACCGACGACCGCGCTCGACGTCACGATCCAGGCCGAGATCCTCTCCCTGCTGCTCGCGCTCGTCGCGGACGAGGGCATGTCCCTCGTGTTCATCACCCACGACCTCGCCGTGCTCGCACAGGTCGCGACCGAGGGAGTCGTGCTCGAACACGGGCACGTCGTCGAAGCCGCCCCGGTCTCGACCCTTCTCTCCGCACCGTCCTCGCCCATCACCCAGGGGTTGCTGCGGGATGCGACGGCGACCCTGTGGCGTCCGGACGGGGGTGCCGCGTGAGTCTGATCGAAGCCCGAGGGCTCAGTCGCGACTTCTTCGTCCCGAAACGCTCCGCATTCGAGCGCACCCGCACGCAGACCGCCCTGGCTCCCACCGACCTCGACATCGTCGAAGGATCGTCCGTCGGCATCATCGGCGAATCCGGATCGGGCAAGTCCACGCTGGTCAGGCTGCTGCTGGGACTGGACCGACCGACGTCCGGCACGATCGCCGTCGGCGGCCGCCCGGTCGACGCCACCGCATCGGCGAGGTCCCTGCATTGGCTGCGCCGCGAGACAGGGCTGGTGTTCCAGGACCCGTACGCGTCGCTCGACCCCCGGATGACGGCCGGCCAGATCGTGCGAGAACCGCTCTGGGCCCTCGGCATCGAGGGGGATCACCGCGCGCGTGTGCGGGAGGTGCTCGCCCGGGTCGGGCTCGAACCCGAGATGGGTGACCGCTATCCGCATGAGTTCTCGGGCGGGCAGCGGCAGCGGATCGCCCTCGCGCGAGCAATCGTGCATGGCCCGCGGATCCTGGTCGGCGACGAGCCGCTGTCGGCGTTGGACGTGACCGTTCGTGCCCAGATCCTCGAGCTGCTGATCGAACTGCGACACACGACCGCCCTCACGCTGGTTCTCGTGTCGCACGACATCGGAGTGGTGCAGAACCTGTGCGACACGGTCGTCGTGATGAAGGACGGCCATATCGTCGAGCGGGGCGCTACTCGCGACGTGCTCCTGCATCCGACACAGGACTACACGAAGAGGCTGCTCTCGGCCATCCCCGTCATCCCCGCCGGCCCCGGGCATTGAGAGAGCGATCGCGATACCGGACGAGCGTCCTCAGCGCCGCGAGCCAAAGAGCCCTCCCCGCCGCCGCCCTGTCGGCTTGAGCACGCGGCGCATGTACACGGTGCCGAGGTCTCGGCCGAACTTGTACCCGACGCGTCCCATCCGTCCCGCTTCGACGAAGCCGAGCTTCTCGTGCAGTCGAATCGACGCCTCCGCACCGTGGTCGCTGATGACCGCGACCATCTCTCGGAGGCCGATCTGCTCGCAGGCATCGATGAGCGCCTGCAGCAACGCCGCCCCCAGGCCTTTGCCTCCCGCACCGGGACCGAGGTAGATCGAATCCTCGACGGTGTACTTGTAGGCGTTCTTGCCTGCCCATGGCTGCGCGAGGGCGTAGCCCATCACCTCGCCGCCCGGGGACACCGCGACGAGAAACGGAAGCTCGAGCCGGGCGAGCAGAGCGTACTTGTCGCGCCAGTAGGGAATGCTGCTGCGTCGCTCGTCGAGTGTCACGGCCGAATTGCTCACGAAGTGGTTGTAGATCTCGCGCACATGGGGCAGGTCGGCAGGCCGCGCGGCGCGGATCGTGTACGAGAAGATCTCGGGCGCGGGCGCAGGCCGCAGGTGGCGCGGCAGGACACGACGACGGTCCCCCGGCTCGAACTGCATGCGCTCAGCTTAGAGAGGGAGAGGCTTCGCCTTCCACCCTCCAGTCCACGGGCTCGGCACCCCGTTCCTCGAGGAGGGCGTTCGCCCGCGAGAACGGACGTGATCCGAAGAAGCCGCGGCGGGCCGAGAGCGGGGATGGATGAGCCGAGGAGATGACCGGCGTCTCCCCGAGGAGGGGCCGCAGGTTGGCTGCGTCCTTCCCCCACAGGATCGCGACGAGCGGCTGATCGCGCGCGACGAGCGCACGGATCGCGAGCTCCGTGACCTTCTCCCACCCCCACCCTCTGTGAGAGGCCGCCTCACCGGGACGCACGGTGAGCACACGGTTGAGCAGGAGGACGCCCTGATCGCTCCACGCCGTCAGATCACCGTGCGGTGCGGGAGGGATGCCCAGGTCGGTCTCGCGCTCCTTGTAGATGTTCGAGAGACTGCGCGGCAGCGGGCGCACATCGCGATCGACGGCGAACGAGAGTCCGATGGGATGTCCGGGCGTGGGGTAGGGATCCTGCCCGGTGATGAGGACGCGGACGTCGGACAGCGGCCGCTGGAAGGCCCTGAGCACGTTCGCGCCCGCCGGCAGGTATCCCCGCCCTGCCTCCTGCTCGTCGCGGAGCCGCTCCCCCAGGGAGGTGATCGTGTCCTGGACGGGGGCCAGCGCCTCCGCCCATCCGGCGTCGATCAGCCCGCCCTCGGCGAGCTCTGCGAGAGTCTGGGCCATCGTCAGTCGATGGAGCGCACCCGCAGCGGGCCGCGGGCGAGCAGGTGCTGCGCGGACTGCGCTACCGGCCGCATCGTGATCAGGTCGAGGTTCACGCGTCCGGGCGACTCCAGCGCATACGCGATCACGTCGGCGACGTCGTCGGCGACGAGCGGGGCGTCGACACCCGCGTACACGGCCTCGGCAGCGACCGAGTCTCCGCCCAGGCGATTGAGCGTGAACTCCTCGGTGTGCACCATTCCCGGCGCCACCTCGACCACACGGATCGGCTCGCCGTTGAGTTCCTGACGGAGCACCTTCACCAGCATCGACTCCGCGGCCTTCGCGGCGTTGTAGCCTGCACCGCCGGCGTACGCGGTCTGCGCAGCCGTGGAGGTGACGAAGATCGCATCCGCGTGACCGTCCGCTGCCGCGGCTCGGCGCAGGAGCGGGAGCAGACCCGCGACGAGACGCTGGCTCGCCAGCACGTTCGCGTCGAACATCCACTGCCAGTCGTCGACCGATGCGTCCTCGATGCGGTCGGTGCCGCGAGCACCGCCGGCGACCTGGACGAGAGCGTGCACGGGGCCCGACCGCTCGAGTTCGCCCACGAGCGCGTCGACGGCGGAGGCATCGGTGAGGTCGCAGGCGATGGCCGAGGCTCCGGTCTCCGCGGCGAGCGCCGACAGTCGGTCCTCGCGTCGCGCGACCCCCACGACGTCCCATCCCCGGGCACGGAGGGCACGCACCGTCGCCGCGCCGATGCCCGAACTCGCACCTGTCACCACTGCTCGTCTGTTCACCATGCCTCCACCGTACGGCGTTCTCCCCGGAATGCGGACTCCCCCCTGGGGTTGTCGTCGATCGATCCGCCGCAGGATTCCGGGCCTCCGCTCTGTTACGTCACATTTCCCGTCTGTTGTTGACAGACAGCGATATTCCGTACTGTCGCTGCAACGGCATCCGCCACACGACCTTCCGACCACTCCTGGGGGAATCACATGTCCGCACCCGAGTCCTGGCGTTTCGAGACCAAGCAGATCCACTCGGGCGCTGCCCCCGACCCGGTCACCAAGGCACGTGCCACGCCGATCTACCAGACCACCTCGTACGTGTTCGACAGTGCGGACCATGCGGCTAACCTGTTCGCCCTCGCGGAGTTCGGCAACATCTACACCCGCATCCAGAACCCGACGCAGGACGTGCTCGAGCAGCGTCTCGCCGCGCTCGAAGGCGGCACCGGTGCTCTCGTGCTCGCCAGCGGCCAGGCAGCGTCGACCTTCGCGGTCCTGAACATCGCGCAGGCCGGCGACCACTTCGTCGCGTCGAGCTCCATCTACGGCGGCACCTACAACCTCTTCAAGTACACGCTCGCGAAGCTCGGCATCGAGGTCACGTTCGTCGAGAACCAGGACGACCCCGAGGAGTGGCGTCGAGCGGTCCGCCCGAACACGAAGCTGTTCTTCGCGGAGACGATCGGAAACCCGCAGATCAACATCCTCGACATCCGCACCGTCGCCGATGTGGCCCACGAGAACGGCGTCCCGCTGATCGTCGACAACACGATCGCCACCCCGTACCTGATCCGTCCGTTCGAGTTCGGCGCCGACATCGTCGTGCACTCGGTCACGAAGTTCCTCGGCGGCCACGGCACCACGATCGGCGGCGTCATCATCGACGGCGGAAAGTTCGAGTGGTCGAAGAACGTCGACAAGTTCCCCGGCCTCACGGTGCCGGACCCCTCGTACCACGGCGCCAGCTACACCGCCGCCGTCGGCGACCCGCTCGCGTACATCATCAAGGCCCGCGTGCAGCTCCTGCGCGACCTCGGATCCGCTATCGCCCCGCAGAGCGCCTGGAACCTCATCCAGGGCGTCGAGACCCTGTCCCTGCGCATCGAGCGCCACGTGCAGAACGCCCAGGAGATCGCCGAGTGGCTCGACGGCCGCGACGATGTCGCGACGGTCAACTACTCTGGTCTGCCCTCTTCACCCTGGTACGCCAAGGCGAACGAGTACGCGCCCAAGGGCGTCGGCGCCGTGCTGTCGTTCGAGCTGAAGGGCGGCGTCGAAGCCGGACGCGAGTTCGTGAACAGCCTGTCGCTGTTCAGCCACCTCGCCAACATCGGCGACGTGCGCTCGCTCGTCATCCACCCCGCATCGACCACGCATGCGCAGCTGACGCCGGAGCAGCAGCTCACCGCCGGAGTCACGCCGGGCCTGGTCCGACTCTCCGTCGGCATCGAGAACGTCGACGATCTCAAGGCCGACCTCGAGCAGGCTCTCGCCGCGGCCCGCGCCGTGTCGGAGGCCGCGCGCGCCTGACCCGCACACCCCACGAGATGCCCCGGAGCCCGAGCTCCGGGGCATCTTCGCGTGCAGGCGACGTCTTCACCCGGCCGACCCACAGGCGACGGCCTCGACAATGGAAGACCGCCGTGAGGAGAGCATGATCGACGTCGAACACCGACCGCCGCGCGTCCGACGCGTGACGACGACCCGCGCGCGATGGCTCGCCGCCGCTGGCGTCGCCGTGCTGCTCGTCATCGCCGGCGGCTGGATCCCCGGAATCGTCGGCACAGCGGTCGCTGCCGCCCTCCCCTGGCTCGGTCTCGTGCTTCTCGCACTGCTGATCGCCGCGCTGTTCCTCGCCCGCCGAGTGGTCGTCGTGATCCTGGTTCCCGCACTCCTGTGGATCCTCGCGATGGCACCGGCTCTTCCCGCCCTCCCCGGTCCGACGGGGTCGGAGTCGGCCTCCGCTTCCGGGCTGACGGTCGTGAGCCAGAACGTGAGGGCGCGATCCGGCGGGGCCGCCGCATCCGCGACCGAGCTCGCGCAGAGCGGCGCCGATGTGATCGCCCTCGTGGAGCTCGATGGAGACAGCCTCTCCGCGGCGCAGAACGCCCTCGCCGGGCAGTACCCGCATTCGTACACGGTCGGAACCGTCGGTGTGTGGAGCAGATATCCCCTCGCGAACGCCGAGCCCCTGACGCTGGGACTCAGTTGGAAGCGTGCGCTCCGTGTCGAGGTGCAGGTGCCGTCCGCGCCGGTCGCCGTCTACGTGATGCACGCCGCGTCGGTGCGGCCGGGGCACCAGCAGGACCGCGACACGATGCTGAGCGGACTCGCGGACCGGGTCGGCTCCGACCCTGCGGACTCCCTCATCGCCGTCGGCGACTTCAACGCACCGTCGACCGATCCGAGCCTGACGGCCTTGCGCGCGGAAGCCGATTGGGTGCGTCCGACGGATGGGAGCCTCGGGCTCACCTGGCCCGTCGCCTTCCCCCTCGTACGCATCGACCAGGTCTTCGTCCGCGGCCTCGATGTCGTCACGTCGGGCACGATACGGGCGGGGAACAGCGATCATCTCGCCACCCTGACCCGAGTGCGCTGATACACCTGCCGACGACCGACGACCGCGACCGACGACCGACGACCGACGACCGCGACCGACGACCGACGACCGACGACCGACGACCGACGCGACGATGCCGACCCGACGGATCCCGACGGGCCGCCTCGATCGTCGCGGTCGGGAGAGTCGGGACATCGGAGCGTAACCTGCCACCGACGGGTCCCGGACCAGGCGAGAATGGGAGCATGGACTGGCAGACGACCTCCGAGGACACGGTGCCCTCGGCGCCCGTGACGGAGGCCGACGTCAGGCTGCTCCGTGCCCGCCCGCCGGCGACCGGAGCATGGCGTGACGGAGACCCGGTGGGCGGTCGCCGGTTCGCCGCCTTCGGCGCCTTCTCGACGGAGAGCGGCGCCGAGCTCCCCGGCATCCGCATCGCCTACGAGTCCTGGGGCGAGCTGAACACGGCACGGGACAACGCCGTGCTCGTGCTGCACGCGCTCACCGGGGACAGCCATGTGCGCGGCGCAGCGGGATCCGGGCACCCCACCGCGGGCTGGTGGGAGGACATCACGGGTCCGGGAGCTCCGCTCGACACGGACCGCTGGTTCGTGATCGCCCCGAACATGCTGGGCGGCTGCCAGGGCTCGACGGGCCCCGCGAGCGTCGCCCCCGACGGCTACGAGTGGGCCTCCCGCTTCCCCTACCTCACGATCCGTGACCAGGTCGCCGCCCAGGTCCGCCTGGCGGATGCGCTCGGCATCGAGAGCTGGGCCGCTGTCATCGGCGGTTCCATGGGCGGGATGCATGCGCTGGAGTGGGCGGCCACACATCCCGAGCGCGTGCAGCGCCTCGCCGTGCTCTCATCTCCCCCGGTGACCACCGCCGACCAGATCGCGCTCAACACCGTGCAGTTGGAGACCATCCGGATGGATCCGCGGTTCCAGGGCGGCGAGTACTACGACCTCGGTGACGGCGACGGCCCACACCGTGGCCTCGCACTGGCCCGGCGCATGGCGCTGCTGAACTACCGCAGCCCGATCGAGCTCAACCAGCGTTTCCAGCGTTCGTGGCAGTCCGACGTGTCGCCGCTCGGGCACGGCGGTCGCTTCGCCGTGGAGTCGTATCTCGACTTCCACGGCAACAAGTTCACACGCCGCTTCGACGCGAACAGCTACATCACGCTCGTCGAAGCCATGAACTCGCACGATGTCGGTCGCGGGCGAGGTGGCGTCGAAGAAGCTCTGCACGCCGTCACCGCCACCACGCTGGTGCTCGGCATCGACAGCGACCGCCTCTTCCCCGTCGACGGGCAGCAGCGCATCGCCCGCAGCATCCCGAACGTCATCGACGACGAGGCCGTCGTCATCACCAGCGACTTCGGGCACGACGGCTTCCTCATCGAGACCGAGGCCGTGGGCGCGAACCTACGACGTCTGCTCGACAGCTGAGCCCGATCCCTCAGGCCTCGACGAACCGCCACGGCAGGGCACCCGCCTCGAGGCGTCCCTGCTCCCAGGCGAAGGCACGCCCGGCTTCGGACTCGAGCACCCGGGTCTGGAACAGCTGCGCCGCACCGCCCGACGACAGGGCCGATTCCACGTCGCTGAACGCCGCAAGCTGGTGGAGCGTGATCCACGTCGGCGGATACAGCGTCCACTCCCCCGCCGCGTGCCTCGCGAGCGCCTCTCCCGGCGGCACCCAGGCGATCTCCACGACCTCGTCGGCAGCGGGCGAAGGCTCTCCGGCCGGCGCCTCGGCGAGGAAGAACCAGGTGCGGATACGCGTGGGGGCCTCCACCGGCGGCTGCCACTCGGAGAGCACCACGAGGTCGTCGACAGCGAGGCCCACCTCCTCGCGCGTCTCCCTGATCGCGGCACGGCGCGCGTTCTCGGACTCGTCGTCGCCGTCGTGGACGTCGCCCGGTTCGACCTTGCCCCCGGGGAAGACCCATGCACCCGCGAACGACCCGCGATCGGGTCGACGCATCAGCAGCACCTCGAAGGCGGGATCCGACGCGCGCAGCAGCACAGCAGTGCCGGCGACGGGCAGGGACAGCTCGGGGGCACTCACCCCGTCACTCTACGACCGGACCGACCGCGGCGAAACTACGAGGCGACGAGCTCCGCTGCCGCCGGGCGACGTCCTTCGACGCGGTACGAGAGCAGCGCGATCAGCAGACCGGCCACGGCGAGCGCGGCACCGGTCCATGCCGGTGCGGTGAAGCCCCAGCCGGCGGCGATGACGACGCCCCCGAGGAACGCGCCCAGGCTGTTGCCGATGTTGAGCGCCGAGTGGTTCATGGCTGCGGCGATCGACTGGTTGTCGCCCGCCACGTCCATGAGCCGGGTCTGGATCGTCGGGCTCAGCACGGAGGAGACGAACCCGACCACCAGCACCACCGCGGCCAGGCTGACGATCCAGAACGACAGGAACGCCAGCAGCGCGAAGACCACGGCCATGGCGGCGAGTCCGAAGAGCAGCGTGCGGCGCAGGTCGATGTCGGCGAGGTGACCGCCGACGAGGTTTCCCGCCGTCATCCCGAGCCCCATGAGCACGAGGACGATCGGCACCACCCACTCCGGGGAGCCGGAGACCTCGGTCACCAGCGGGGCGATGTAGCTGTAGACGGCGAAGAATCCGCCGAAACCGATCGCGCCGACGCCCAGGGTGAACCACACCTGCGGGATACGGAACACCCGCAGTTCCTGGCGCATCGTGCGCCCCGGGTCTCCCGGATGTTCCGGGACGAAGAGCGCGATGCAGAGGGTGGCGAGAGCGAAGACGAGCGCCACGACGGCGAAGGCGGAGCGCCAGCCCCACTGCTGCCCGAGGAACGTCCCCAACGGCACGCCCACGACGTTGGCGACCGTGAGGCCGGTGAGGATGAACGCCACACCCTTGGCGCGGTTGCCCGGCCCCATCACATCGGCGGCCACGAGCGCACCGATGCCGAAGTATGCACCGTGCGGCAGCCCGGCGAGGAAGCGCGACGCGGCGACGAGCTCGAACGTGGGCAGCACGACCGTGAGGGCGTTGAACACCGTCAACGCGAGGGCCAGCACGATCATCACCCGATGCCGCGGGTAACGCGCGACGAAGCCGGCGATGGTCGGTGCGCCCACCACCACGCCGAGCGCGTAGAGCGAGATCAGCCAGCCGGCCTGGCTCAGCGCATCTTCCTGGCTGGTCGCCCAGAGCGAAGACAGCAGGTCGGCGGCGATGTTGGGCAGCAGGCCCATGACCACGAATTCGGTCATGCCGATGCCGAAGCTGCCGATGGCGAGGGAGAGGAGCGCCCACTTCGCCGCACCCCTCGATTCAGTCGAGGGATTCACCGGATCAGCTTAGCGGCCGTCGGACCCGGAGGTCGCCCGCCCTGCGCGATCGAGCGTCATGAAGACATCAACGTCGTCCTGGGTGTCGACGACGAAACCGTGGCGTTCGTAAAGACGGCGCGCCGGGCTGCCCTGGAGCACGTTGAGTCGATACGGGGTCGCGTCATCGAGCACGATCCCCAGCACGCGGTCACCGAGACCACGGCCCTGATGCGAGGTCGCGATGTAGAAGTGCTCCAGCCAGCGGGACTCCCCCTCCGCACGGATGGCGACCGAGCCGACATCGGTGCCGTCCACGACGATGATCCGGGTCTGCGTCGGTTCGAACGCATCACGGAACCGCTGCCGGACGCGGGTCTCGTCGAAACGCCCCAGCCGCTCCAGGTCGGCCCGAAGCACTTCGGCGCGGAGTTCCGCGATCCACTCGGAGTCGTCGGCCGTCGCCGGTCGAAGAGCGATCGACATGGACGACGGGGAATCAGTCACCGGACTCCTCGACCGTTGCTTCGTCGATGGCTGCTTCCAGCCGCTCGATCTTCGCGTCCAGCTCTCCGGAGTAGCCCGGGCGGATGTCGGCCTTGAGCACGAGCGAGACCCGCGAGCCGAAGGGCATCACGGCCTCGGTCGCACGCTTCACGACGTCCATGACCGTGTCCCAGTCCGGTCCCTCGATCTCGGTGAACATGCTCGTGGTGCGGTGCGGCAGTCCGGACTCGCGCACCACCCGCACGGCGGCGGCCACGGCGTCATGCACGGAGGCATCGGTGCGCTCTGCTCCCGCGGAGGGGGTGCCGCTCGGGGCGACGGAGAAGGCGATCAGCATGGTTTCACTCCTGGGTTTTCGGATGGCGGACAGGCACGCGCAGGAGAGCGCGGGCTGCGAGGACGAGCAGGACGACGAGAAGGATGTTGCGCACCGTGAGGACGGCGACCGAGAGGGCGTCGGCCCGCAGCAGCCCGTCGTAGCCGATCGGATAGACGAGGCACGTGAGCAGGCAGAGCGCGAGGACGAGGACGGCGGGAACGCGTGCTCGGGCCCGATCGAGCACGAGCCACAGGATCACCGGAGCGATCAACCAGGTCTGGAACTGCGGTGAACCGACCTTGTTGGTGACGATCAGAAGCGTCACCAGTGTGAGAGCGAGCGGAGGGAACAGTCTCGGGAAGCTCGCGCCGCGCACCGCCTTGAGTGCCCCGACCGCAGTCACCGCGAGCACCGCGATCGCCATGAGGGGTGTGAGCGCCGCGGCGACGACGTCGACCCCCGGCGCGGTGATCTGGAAGGTCAGGATCTCGAAGCTGTACTCGATGCGGGCGGCGCCGGCGACCGCGAGCCACAGGAAGGGGGTGGCGGCCACGGCTTCGATCTGCAGCCCTCGTCCGGTCTGCTCGGTCAGGAAGCCGAGGACCTCGGTGTCTGCCCCGAGCAGGAGCAGAGTCGCGACGACCCCGACACTGACGACGGCGGCGGCGACCAGCACCCGCACGCGCGCGCGGAGCGCGACGACGGCGGCGAGCACGAGCGCACCGGGCCAGATCTTGATCCATGCCCCGATCGTGAGGAGAGCGGCTCCGACAGCGGGCCGCGACACGAGCCAGAGTCCGCCGATCACGGCGATCGGGACGGTGATCGCATCGATCCGGTAGAGCGCGATCGGTCCGAGGAGCACCAGTGCGCCGCACCAGAACCAGGCCGCGACACGGCGCGCGTGCGAGGGCGCGCGCCCCACCAGCACAGCGAAGGCGACAGCGTCGAGGATGACGACCAGGACCGCCCATCCGACAAGATACGCACTGGATACTCCGAGCAGAGGCACGAGCGGCGCGGAGAGCACGGCGGCGACGAGCATCGGCACGAGGGCGAGCTGAGGGTAGACCCATGTCTCGGTGACACCGACGATCGGCCCCCCACCGAGTGCAGAGGACGCCCAGGGCTCGTACACGAGCACCACATCGCCCATGGGCTGGCTGGGGTAGACCCAGCCGGCCCATGCGGTCAGCGCGTGCACGACGAGGAAGACGCTCCACAGCGCGACCACCCGGGCCGTCGACGCGCGATTCACGCCAGGACGTCCGCGATCGCGAGTGGAAGGGCCTCGGCCACGTCCATCGCGACGATCGGATGCCCCGTCCCGCCGTCACGCACGCCGGCGGCGATACGCCCGGCGTGGCCGTGCAGCCATGCTCCGGCCGCGGCGACCTCGGCGATCGGGCGTCCGGGGTTCGCCGCGAGCACAGCACCCAGCGCGCCGGCGAGGACGTCGCCCGTCCCCGCGGTGGCCAGCCAGCCGGTCCCCGCTTCGACGGCGATGACCGTCCCGTCCGGGGCCGCGATCAGCGTACGCGCGCCCTTGAGCAGCACGGCGCCCCCGAGCGTGTCCGCCATGTGCCGCGCGGCCTGCGCGCGATCCTCCGCGGTCGAGGACATTCCGAGCCTCTCCTGCAGCCGGACGAACTCCCGCGCGTGGGGCGTCACGAGGAACGGCGCCGTCGCGCGTTCGGCGAGATCGAGCGCTCCGGCGTCGATCACGACGGCGGCGGTGCCGGAGAGGATCTCCCGCAGAGCACCGGATTCCGTGTCGCTGCGGTGCGCCGGGTCCGTCCCCGATCCGATCACCCAGGCGTCGACCCTCGAACGCCCCGTGTCCGCCCCGGCGACGGTCTCCGGTCGCCGGGCGAGAACGGCATCCGCCACCCGCTCCGCGCCCACGTAGCGGACGAAGCCCGCCCCGGCCCGCCACGCCGCCTCGACGCCGAGCACCGCGGCACCGGGATACGCGGGCGATCCGGTGCGCAGCGCCACCACGCCACGGGCGTACTTGTCGTCATCCGCGGTCGGCGCACGCAACAACCGCGCCGTGTCGCCGCGTGTCCACTCGCGCACCTCGAACATGACTCCACGTTAGTGCGACGGCCCGTCCTGCACCCGCGCGGCGGTACCGTCGAACCGTGAGTCTTCTCTTCTCCCCGCTGCGCATCCGTTCCGTCGACTTCCGCAACCGCCTCTGGGTCTCGCCCATGTGCATGTACAGCGCGGTCGACGGCGTGGCCCAGGAGTGGCATCACACGCACCTCGTACAGTTCGCGTCCGGCGGCGCGGGACTCATCATCGCCGAGGCGACGGCCGTGGCCCCCGAGGGACGGATCTCACCGCGTGACCTGGGGCTCTGGGATGACGCGCAGCGCGACGCCCTCGCCCCGATCGTCCAGGCGATCCATGACCGCGGAGCCCACGCCGGCATCCAACTCGCCCATGCCGGCCGCAAAGCATCGACGTGGTGGCCCTGGGCACCCGAACGCGGATCGGTGCCGGCCGTCGATGGTGGGTGGACGACATCCGCTCCCTCGGCCATCGCCTTCGACGGCTTCGACGAGCCGGTCGCCCTCGACCTCGCCGGGATCGACCGCGTGGTCGACGCATTCGCGTCCGCCGCGAGACGCGCGACGGACGCCGGGTTCGACGTGCTGGAGGTGCACGGGGCGCATGGGTACCTCCTGCACCAGTTCCTGTCTCCCCTGTCGAACCGGCGCAGGGACGAGTACGGCGGCTCGCTCGAGAACCGTGCCCGCCTGCTGCTGCGCGTCGTCGACGCGGTCCGCGAAGCCGTAGGAGCCGATGTGCCGTTGTTCGTGCGCATCTCCGCCACCGATCATGCCGACGGCGGGTTCACACCCGAGGAAGCGGCGATCGTCGGCGACTGGGCCGCGCAGCGAGGTGCCGATCTGATCGACGTCTCGAGTGGCGGCCTGGTCGCGCACCAGCGGATCAGTGTCTTCCCCGGCTATCAGGTCCCGCTCGCCGAGACCGTGCGTCAGGGCGGTCGGATCCCGGTATCGGCGGTCGGTCTCATCACCGCGGCGTCCCAGGCCGAGCAGGTGCTCAGCGAGGGAGCCGCGGATGCGATCTTCGCCGGACGGGAGTGGCTGCGCGACCCCCATTTCGCGCTCCGTGCTGCGCACGAGCTCGACGCCGAGATCGTCTGGCCACCGCAGTACGAGCGCGCCCGCCTGCGCTGAACAGTGCCCGGACGACGAAGGCCGCCGATCCCCTGAGAGGGGTCGGCGGCCTTCGTCCGTCCGAGCGACGATCAGCGTCCGCGGAAGCGACGGGTCGCGTCCTGCACCTCCCCGACCAACTCCTCGAGGATGTCCTCGAGGAACAGCACGGCGGTGGTGTTGCCCTGCGCGTCACGAACCTTCGCCAGATGCCGACCCGCGCGACGCATGACCGCGAGGGCGTCCTCGAGATCCGTGTCCTCCTGCACCGGCACCATGTGGTGGATGCGCTTGGCTGGAACCGGCTCGACCATCTTGGCCTCGGCGTCGGGGCCTTCGGACGCGCGGAGGATGTCCTTCAGGTGCACATAGCCGATCGGTACGGATGCGTCGTCGACGATCACGTAGCGCGAGAACCCGTATCGTGCGACCGCCTTCTCGATGTCGTCGGGCGTCGTCGATTGGGGCAGCGTGACCAGATCGCTCAGTGGCACCGCGACGTCCCGCGCCTTCTTGTCGGTGAACTCGACCGCTGCGGCGACTGTTCCCGCCGTGTCCATGAGCACGCCTTCGCGACGCGACTGGCTGACGATGGTCGCGACCTCATCGAGCGTGAACGTCGATGCGGCCTCGTTCTTGGGCTCGACCCGGAACAGGCGCAGGACGCCGTTGGCTGCCGCGTTGAGCACCCAGATCACGGGCATGAACACCTTCGACACCCACACCAGCGGTGGGGCGAGGATCAGCACGGCACGGTCCGGCACCGAGAACGCCAGGTTCTTCGGCACCATCTCGCCGAACACCACGTGCAGGAAGGACACGATCACCAATGCGATCGTGAACGACACGGCGTCGACCGCACCGTCCGGCCACCCGAGCGCGTGCAACGGCACGGAGAGCAGATGGTGGATCGCCGGCTCGGACACATTGAGGATGAGAAGCGAGCAGATCGTGATGCCCAGCTGCGACGTCGCGAGCATCAGCGTCGCGTGTTCCATCGCATACAGTGCGGTCTTCGCGGCGCGCGAGCCCTGGTCGGCTCGAGGCTCGATCTGCGATCGCCTGGCCGAGATCACCGCGAACTCGGCACCGACGAAGAACGCATTCGCGACCAGGAGCACGACGAGCCAGGCGAGTCCTGCCCAATCGCTCATCGGGTCACCTCCTCATCGCCATCGAGCGGATTCGGCACGTAGCGCACCCGATCCACCCGTCTGCCATCCATGCGGACCACCTGCAGCACGCCGCTGTCGAGAGAGACCTCGTCGCCCACCGCGGGCACGCGCTCGAGCACGCTCATGACGTAGCCGCCGACGGTGTCGTACACATCACCCTCGGGTACTTCCACACCGGCACGGCGACGCAGCTCGTCCGGGCGCAGCTCTCCGGGGAACGTGACGCCCTCCCGGTTGCGGATGACTCCCGCGCGGGTGCGATCGTGCTCATCGGCGACCTCTCCGACGAGTTCTTCGACGAGGTCTTCCAAGGTCACCAGCCCCGCGGTCCCGCCGTACTCGTCCACGACGATCGCGAGTTGATAACCGCGCGCACGAAGTTCCGCGATCAGGGCGTCGACGTGCACGGTCTCCGGAACGCGGAGCGGTTCCGTCGCGAGAGCGCCCACCGGCACCTCCGTGCGCCGCTCGCGCGGAACCGAGATGGCGGCTTTCAGGTGCACGACGCCCGTGATGTCGTCGAGGTCGTCGTCGTACACGGGGAAGCGGCTGTGGCCCGTGCGTCGCGCGAGCTGGATGACGTCGTCCACCGAGTCGCCTGCAGCGATCGCGTGCATGCTCGGTCTGGCCGTCATCACGTCGGCGGCCGTGAGGCGCGAGAACATGAGGGTGCGGTCGAGCAGCGAGGCGGTGTCGGCCTCCAGCAGGCCCGCGTTGGCGGACCGCCGCACGAGCGATGACAGCTCCTCCGCGCTGCGGGCGCCTGACAGCTCTTCCTTCGGCTCGATCCCCATGCCGCGCAGTACGCCGTTCGCACTGCCGTTGAGCACCACGACGGCCGGTTTGAACACGGTCGTGAACGCGATCTGGAAAGGGATCACGAGCTTCGCCGTGGCCAGCGGCAGAGCGAGGGCGAAGTTCTTGGGGACGAGTTCGCCGAGGATCATCGAGAGCACCGTCGCCACCAGCATCGCCACGATGGTCGCGATCGGCGCGACGGCCGCTTCAGGGAGGTTCCAGGCGATGAGGGTCGGGCGCAGGAGGTTCGACAGCGCCGGCTCCATCGTGTAACCGGTCAGAAGCGTCGTGAGCGTGATGCCAAGCTGGGCCGCCGAGAGATGCGTCGATGTGTGCCTGAGGGCGCTGATCGTGAGCGAGAGCCGCGATTCACCGCGTGCCTGCCTGGCTTCGAGTTCGGCGCGATCGAGGTTCACCAATGCGAACTCGCTCGCCACGAAGAGGCCGGTGCCGACCGTGAGCAGGAGCCCCACGCCCAACATGATGTAGTCCATCAGAGGTTCCTCTCCTGTGAGAGAGGCGGACAGTGGGGCGATGTTCTACAACTGGGAGGGTCGTCCATTATGCCGACGATTGTACCGAAGACGACGGGGAGTGCGCTCGCGGTCACCAGCTGACCGGCAGCGCCTTGCCCTCTTCGTAGCCGGCCGCCGACTGCAGGCCCACCACTGCGCGCTCATGGAACTCCGGTACAGACGAGGAGCCGGCGTAGGTGAAGGATGAGCGGACACCGGAGGTGATCATGTCGAGAAGGTCTTCGATCCCGGGACGGAGCGGGTCGAGATAGATCTTCGATGAGGAGATGCCCTCGGCGAAGAGCTCCTTGCGAGCACGCTCGTAAGCGTCGAGGCGACCGAAGCGCGCCTGGACGGCCTTGGTCGACGCCATGCCCCAGGACTCCTTGAACAGACGCCCCTCTGCGTCGCGCTGCAACTCCCCCGGTGCCTCGATGGTGCCGGCGAACCAGGATCCCACCATGACGGAGGCCGCGCCGGCGGCGAGGGCCAGAGCGACATCGCGCGGATAGCGCACGCCACCGTCGGCCCAGACGTGCGCACCGAGCTCGCGTGCCGCCTGCGCGGTCTCGAGCACGGCGGAGAACTGCGGGCGGCCGACCGCGGTCATCATGCGGGTGGTGCACATGGCGCCGGGGCCGACGCCGACTTTGAGGATCGAGGCCCCCGCGTCGACCAGATCGGCCACGCCGTCGGCGGTGACGATGTTGCCTGCGACGACGGGGAGGCCGAGGTCGAGCTCGGCGATCGCGCGCAGAGCCCGCAGCATCCCCTCCTGGTGGCCGTGGGCGGTGTCGACGACCAGAACGTCGACGCCTGCCGCCGCGAGTGCCTTGGCCTTGGCCGCGACGTCGCCGTTGATCCCGACGGCCGCGGCGACCGCGAGGCGCCCATCGGAATCGACCGCAGGGCGGTAGAGCGTCGAGCGCAGCGCACTCCGGGCGCTCAGCGTTCCGACGAGGTGTCCGTGGTGCACGACGGTCACCATCTCGACGCCTGCGTCGGTGATCACGTCAAACGCGTGCCGCTCCGAGCCGATGTCGTCCGCGTCGATCGCCGGCGTGCCGTGGTGCACGAGATCGCCGAGCTGCGCATCGGGGAGCGCCGTGGCCAGGCGGGTCGCCGGGAGGATCCCGAGGATGCGCTCGACGTCGATCGGCGCCGTCCCGCGGGCGACGACGATCCCGTGACCGCTGGTCGCCGGGAGCAGACGGAGCGCATCGGCCGCCGATGCTTCGGGAGGCAGCACGATGGGCGTGTCCCAGAGCACGGGCTGCGACTTCACCTCGCGGATCGCCGCATCGAGATCCTGCAGCGGCAGGTCCTGGGGCAGCACGCCGAGCGCGCCACGCCGCGCGAGCACGGCTGCGATGCGCGGACCGGTCACGGAGTTCATGTTCGCGGCGACGAGTGGCAGGGTCGCCGGGGTGCCGTCCTGCGGGGCGAGATCGACCTGGAGACGGCTGGTGACCGCGGATCTGCGCGGTACGAGGAAGACGTCGGAGTAGGTCAGATCGACGGTCGGCTGCTCTCCAGAGAACTTCATGCTTCCACGGTACCCAGATCGCGACGCGGTGGGCGCTCAGCTTCGACGATTCCCATAGCGAAACACGTTAGGCTTGTTGGTCGAGAGTGTGCGGGCCCGAACGCATCCTGCGTCGACGTCCGCACCAGAGAGCTTCAGCGATGAAAGAGGGCGATCGAGAGTGTCGAACCAGGTGACCGGCGTCAACGGCGACGGGGGGTTCGGAGCCAATTCCTGGCTCGTTGAAGAGCTCTACGAGCAGTTCAAGGTGAACCGCGACTCCGTCGACAAGGAGTGGTGGCCCATCCTGGAGAAGTACCACTCCGAGACGGCTTCCGCAGCTCCCACGGCAACACCCGATGCGCCGGCGGCGGCTCATCCCGTCACCGCACCGATCCCGGTGATCGGTTCGCAGCCGGTGGCGCGCACGACGGCCAAGCCCGCCGCTGCCGCGCCGATCCCCGCCCAGGCCCCGAAGCCGGCGAAATCCGAGTCGAAGGACGCTCCGGCACCCGCCGAAGAGGACAAGGTCACGCCGCTGCGCGGTCTGCCCAAGACCCTCGCCGCGAACATGGACGAGTCGCTCACCGTCCCGACCGCCACCAGCGTTCGCACCGTGCCGGCCAAGCTGATGATCGACAACCGCATCGTCATCAACAACCACATGGCACGCACCCGCGGCGGCAAGGTGAGCTTCACCCACCTCATCGGTTGGGCGCTCATCCGGACACTCGACGAGTTCCGCAGCCAGAACGTGTTCTACGCGGAGGTCGACGGAAAGCCCTCCGTGGTCGCGCCGGCGCACGTCAACCTCGGCATCGCGATCGACCTGCCCAAGCCCGACGGCACACGCGCCCTCATGGTGCCCAGCATCAAGCGCGCCGACACCCTCACCTTCACCGAGTACCTCTCAGCATACGAAGACCTGGTCACCCGCGCCCGCGGCAACAAGCTGACGGCCGGCGACTTCCAGGGCACCACGGTGTCGCTGACGAACCCGGGTGGCATCGGAACCGTGCACTCGGTGCCGCGTCTGATGAAGGGCCAGGGCTGCATCATCGGCGCCGGCGCCCTCGAGTACCCCGCCGAGTTCCAGGGCGCGAGCGAGAAGACGCTCAACGAGCTGGCGATCGGCAAGACGATCACGCTCACGAGCACCTACGACCACCGCGTCATCCAGGGCGCCGGCTCCGGCGAGTTCCTGAAGAAGGTGCACGAGCTGCTCATCGGCCAGCGCGGGTTCTACGACGACATCTTCGCGGCCCTGCGCATCCCCTACGCGCCGATCCGCTGGAACCCCGACATCGCCGTCGACCTCGCCGAACGCGTCGACAAGCAGTCCCGTGTGCAGGAGCTCATCAACTCGTTCCGTGTGCGCGGACACCTGATGGCCGACATCGACCCGCTCGAGTACGTGCAGCGCTCGCACCCCGACCTCGAGATCGAGAGCCACGGCCTCACCTTCTGGGACCTGGACCGCGAGTTCGTCACCGGCGGGTTCGGCGGTCGGCGCATCGCGAAGCTCCGCGACATCCTCGGGGTGCTCCGCGACTCGTACTGCCGCACGCTCGGTATCGAGTACATGCACATCCAGGACCCGGAGCAGCGTCGCTGGTTCCAGGAGAAGGTGGAGGTCAAGTACCAGAAGCCCGGCCACGACGAGCAGCTGCGGGTTCTCCGCAAGCTCAACGAGGCCGAGGCCTTCGAGACCTTCCTGCAGACCAAGTTCGTCGGTCAGAAGCGCTTCTCGCTCGAGGGCGGCGAATCGCTCATCCCGCTGCTCGACGAGATCCTTCAGGGCGCCGCGACCGCCGGCCTCGAGGGCGCCGCGATCGGCATGGCGCACCGCGGCCGTCTGAACGTGCTCACCAACATCGCCGGCAAGACCTACGGCCAGGTGTTCCGTGAGTTCGAGGGCACGCAGACCCCGGGCAACCAGCGCGGTTCCGGCGACGTCAAGTACCACCTCGGCACCGAGGGCACCTTCGTCGCCGACGACGACTCCGAGCTTCCGGTCTACCTGGCCGCCAATCCCTCGCACCTCGAGACCGTCGATGGCGTGCTGGAAGGCATCGTCCGCGCCAAACAGGACCGCAAGCCGATCGGCACCTTCGCCTGGCTGCCGATCCTCGTGCACGGCGACGCGGCCTTCGCCGGTCAGGGTGTCGTGGTCGAGACGCTGCAGATGTCGCAGCTGCGCGGCTACCGCACCGGTGGCACGATCCACGTGGTCGTGAACAACCAGGTCGGATTCACCACGACGCCGAACGACGGCCGCACGTCGATCTACTCGACCGACGTCGCCAAGACGATCCAGGCGCCGGTGTTCCACGTGAACGGCGACGACCCCGAGGCCGTCATCCACGTCGCGCAGCTCGCGTTCGAGTACCGCGAGCGCTTCCACCGTGACGTCGTGATCGACCTCGTCTGCTACCGCCGACGTGGTCACAACGAGGGCGACGACCCCTCGATGACGCAGCCGTTGATGACCGACCTCATCCAGGCGAAGCGTTCCGTCCGCCGCCTGTACACCGAGTCGCTCGTCGGCCGTGGTGACATCACCGAGCAGGAGTACGACGAGGCCAAGGCCGATTTCCAGAACCGCCTGGAGATCGCGTTCGCCGAGACGCACGCCGCCGAGACCGGCGCTCTGCCGATCGCTCCGGAGCAGGCCCCCGTCGACGACCAGGTCGGTGCCCCCGAGATCACCGGTGTGCCGAGCGAGGTCATCCAGATGATCGGCGACGCCTTCGTGAACAAGCCCGAGGGCTTCACGGTGCACCCGAAGATCCAGCAGCTGCTGGACAAGCGCCTCGACATGAGCCGAAACGGCAACATCGATTGGGGCTTCGGCGAACTGCTCGCATTCGGTTCGCTGCTGGTGGAGGGAACGCCCGTCCGGCTCGCCGGCCAGGACGCTCGCCGCGGCACGTTCGTGCAGCGGCACGCGACCCTGCACGACCGTGCGAACGGCCAGGAATGGCTGCCGCTGTCGAACCTCTCCGACGCTCAAGGGCGCTTCTTCGTCTACGACTCGCTGCTCAGCGAGTACGCCGCCCTCGGCTTCGAGTACGGCTATTCGGTGGAGGCTCCCGAGGCGCTCGTGCTCTGGGAGGCCCAGTTCGGCGACTTCGTCAACGGTGCCCAGTCGGTCATCGACGAGTACATCTCGGCCGCCGAGCAGAAGTGGGGACAGCAGTCCAGCGTGACCCTGCTCCTCCCCCACGGCTACGAAGGCCAGGGGCCGGACCACTCGTCGGCACGCATCGAGCGCTTCCTGCAGATGTGCGCGCAGGACAACATGATCGTGTCGCGTCCGTCGACCCCCGCGTCGTACTTCCACCTGCTGCGCCGCCAGGCCTACGCCCGACCGCGCAAGCCGCTCATCGTCTTCACACCGAAGGCGATGCTGCGTCTGCGCGGCGCGACGAGCCCGGTCGAGGCGTTCACGCAGGGTCGTTTCGAGCCGGTCATCGATGACGACCGCGGGCTCGACCGCACCGCCGTCAAGCGGGTGCTCGTGCACTCGGGCAAGGTGCACTGGGATCTGCGTGCCGAGCTCGAGAAGAACCCGAACCCCGAGGTCGCCCTCGTCCGGCTCGAGCAGCTGTACCCGACGCCGATCGACGAGCTCAAGGCCATCACCGACTCCTACCCGAACGCCGAACTGGTGTGGGTGCAGGAAGAACCGGAGAACCAGGGCGCCTGGCCGTTCCTGGCGCTCGCCTTCGCCGACGTTCCCGGAGACCGCTCGTTCCGCCCGGTGTCGCGCCCGGCCTCGGCATCGCCGGCGACCGGATCCTCGAAGGTCCACGCGGCTGAGCAGGCCGCGCTGATCCGCGCGGCGGTCACCCTCGGCTGATCGTCAGACGAGAAGGGGCGCCGCGACTTCGGTCGTGGCGCCCCTTTCGTCTCCCCTCCGGAATCAGTACCAGATGTCGAGCGACGGTGCCGGGAAGGCGACGAGCGCCCGATCGAGCGCCTCGACCGCCTCGGATTCGGCGGAGATCCGTCCGGCACCGTGCAGTGTGGACGCACGGACACCCCCCGCGTAGAGCGCGGAGAGCGTCGAGACGTCGAGTGTGACGTCGACCGCGGAGCCTCCCGCGGCCGCGTCCACCGTCGCGACCCCGGCGTCATCGACGCGCAGACGCCAGTCGCCGCTCGCGAAGCCCAGGGAGTCCTCCACGCGAAGGACCGTGTCGATCGGTGCGGAATAGCGGCGCGCGGTCAGGGCGGTCGGCAGATCCAGGATGCGCAGCCACCCGTGATCGTGCACCTCCTGCTTCACCCCGCGGGTGTCGTGGACCAGCCACGGCAGCGGGTCGTCGATCGGGCGGAGGTCGGCGACCACTTCGTCGACGAGATCGTGCTGCAGCGCGAAACGCCACAGCGCGGTGCGCGCATCGTCGGTCTCGGCGACCAGCAGGCGCACGTCCATCCGGAAGCGGAAGGTTCCGCCGGCCTCCCCCACCGTGTACGCCATCACACCGCGCAGCGCACCCTCCTCGTCGAGGTAGCGCACCCCGCGCGCCTGGTCGCGATCCGGGGTGGGCGCGACGCCCGCGTACCCCTCCCATCGACCCTGCCAGCCGGGGATCTGGCCCGACGCCCGGCCCCGGGCGCGCTCGTGCACCGTGCCGAGATCGGCGGCGAGGGTTTCGCCATCGATGTACTCGAGCCGGCCGGTCGGCGTCGGACCCCTCCAGCCTGCGCGTCGGGTGTCGACCGTGTGACGCGCGACCGGGATCGCCGATCCGAACCCGTACCGACCGTAGATCGTCGCCTCAGACACGGTGAGCCCCGCGATCGGCACCCCTGCGGATGCTGCCGCGCGCAGTTCGCCCTCGAGCAGTGCCCGGGCGATCCCGCGACGCCGGTGCGTCGCCGAGACCGTGACCACGCTGATGGCCCACATGGGGATCTCGCCGCCGGGGACGGTGAGCGGAGTCACCCAGCTGTTGATCGTCGCCACCGGCAGAGCGGTCGCCGGCGGTGTCTTCTCGAAGACACCGATGTTCCGTCGCTCGGCGAACGTCTTCCGCACCTGAGCCCGCATCTCGGCGTTCGGGTCGGACCCGAGGAACCCTCGGTCGACAGCGCGGGCGAAGGCGGAAGCGCTCGCCTCGTCGCTCAGATCGACGACTCGGTACTCGAGCCCGGATCCGGCCAGTCTTTCCGTCGAGGTGTTGTCAGCGGGAACGTCGCGCGCATCGATGGAGGTCATCCATCCACACTAGCGACGGCCTCAGACGCGTGTGTCAGTGCTGTGTCGCCTGAACGGCCCGCAGACGCGCGAACACCTGGTCGCGCAGCTCCTCCGGAGCCGTCTCCTTGCAGGCACGGGCGATCACATCGGTGAGGGTGGTGGCGACGAGCGCCTCGTCCCGGCACGACGGGCAGTTCTCGAGATGCTCGCGGATCTCGGTGTGTTCGGTCTTGCACACCTCGTTGCGGAGGTACTCCTCCAGATCCTGACGGGCTTTGTCGCAGCCGCAGTCGCTCATTTCTTGCTCCTCGTCTCAGCCGCGGCGATGCCCCGCTCAGCGGCGTAATCTGCCAACAGTTCCCGCAGCATCCGCCTGCCACGGTGCAGACGGCTCATGACGGTGCCGATGGGGGTCTTCATGATGTCGGCGATCTCCTGGTACGCGAAGCCCTCGACGTCGGCGAGATACACCGCCAGCCGGAAATCCTCCGGAACGGCCTGTAGCGCGTCCTTGACGACCGACGCGGGCATCCGGTCGATGGCTTCGGCTTCGGCCGACCGGCTGTGCGACGCCGTGGTCGACTCTGCTCCGCCCAGCTGCCAGTCCTCGAGCTCGTCGATCGTTCCCTGGAACGGCTCCCGCTGGCGCTTGCGGTAGATGTTGATGTAGGTGTTCGTGAGAATCCGGTACAACCACGCCTTGAGGTTCGTGCCCTGCGAGAACGTCGCCCAGGACCCATAGGCCTTGACGAAGGTCTCCTGCACGAGGTCGGCGGCGTCGGCCGGGTTGCGCGTCATGCGCATCGCCGCGGCGTAGAGCTGATCCATGAAAGGGATCGCCTGCTCCTCGAACTCGCGCCGAGGGTCGCTGACGGTGTCTGCGGTTGCGGTGTCATCCATCATCGGCCAGTCTAGGCCGCTGAGGTCGAACACCTCGCGCTCCAACGTCGCCGGCATACTCTCTCCTTCGCGCCGGGATGCCTGTCTTTCGCGACGAAGCTCCCTGTGTTTACTAAGGTGAGAACCGATGAGCGCCAACAGGTATTCCCCTTCCCGTGTGCAGGGCGCCTATGCCGCGCCCACGATCGACGTGCCGGTGCACGCCGAGCTCACGATCCCCGGTTCCAAATCGCTGACGAACCGCGAGCTGATGATCGCCGCGATCGCCGACGGCCCCGGCCGCCTGATCTCGCCGCTGCACTCCGACGACTCCGCGCGCATGGTCGACGCTCTCCGCGCTCTCGGGGTCGGTATCGAGGAGGTGGACGCCGGACACGAGTTCGGACCTGATCTGGTCGTCACCCCCGCGAAGCTCCGTGGCGGCACCACGATCGATTGCGGGCAGGCCGGAACCGTGATGCGATTCATCGCCCCGCTCGCCGGACTCGCGGAACATGACGTGCATCTCACCGCCCATGAGACCGCCCTCCACCGTCCGATGGGCGGCCTGATCAGCGCGCTGCGCGATCTCGGCGTCGACATCGACGACGAGGGCACCTGGGCGCTCCCCTTCACGATCCGCGGTCACGGTCGGATCCGCGGTGGACGGGTCGAGATCGACGCCTCGGCATCCAGCCAGTTCGTCTCCGGGCTTCTGCTCGCCGCTCCTCGGTTCGACGTCGGCCTGCACCTCGTCCACACCGGCGAGCACCTGCCGAGCCTCCCGCACATCGACATGACGATCGAGGCCCTCAGCCGACGCGGCATCCGCATCGAGCGCCCCGCTGTCGGCGAATGGCTGGTCGAAGCGGGCGTGCCGCGCGCCAAGGAGATCGCGATCGAACCCGATCTCTCCAACGCCGCACCGTTCCTCGCCGCGGCACTCGTCACCGGCGGATCGGTGTCGATCACGGGCTGGCCCGCCCACTCCACCCAGCCCGGTGCGCTGCTGCCCGAGATCCTCCAGGCCATGGGAGCGCACGTCGGCCGTCACGGCGGCACGCTCACCGTGCGCGCCGGCTCCGGAATCCGCGGCCTCGATCTCGACCTCTCCGCGGCCAGCGAATTGACGCCGACCCTGGTCGGCCTCGCCGCCTTCGCGGAGTCTCCGACCACGATCCGCGGCATCGGGCACATCCGTCTGCACGAGACCGACCGGATCGCCGCACTGATCGGCAACCTCCGAAAGCTCGGCGGCGAAGCCGAAGAACTTCCCGACGGCCTCCGCATCATCCCCCGCCCACTGCAGGGCGGCGGATGGGCCGCACATCACGATCACCGGATGGCCACCACCGGAGCGCTCATCGGCCTGCGCATCCCCGCCGTCGAGATCGACGACATCGGTACGACCGCCAAGACCCTCCCGGAGTTCACGATGCTCTGGGAGCGGATGCTGCGGGGCTGAGGATGAGCTGGCTCGACGACGCCGACGACCTCGAAGACGACTTCGAGGACTTCGACGAGAGCAGCATCCGGACGCGCCCCAACCCGAAGGCGAACCGCCCGCGCACCAAACGTCGCCCAGCGCACGAGGATGCGCAGGTGGGTCGAGTGCTCGGCGTCGACCGCGGCAGGTACTCCGTCCTCCTCGGCGAGGACACCGCCGAGGAGCGCATGATCACCACCACGCGCGCCAGGGAGCTGCGACGTATGCCGATCGTCACCGGCGATCAGGCACGAGTCGTCGGCGACACATCGGGAGACGAAGGCACCCTCGCCCGCATCGTCGGCATCATCGACCGCACCTCGTTGCTGCGACGCAGTGCCGACGACACCGACCAGGTGGAGCGCGTGATCGTCGCCAACGCCGATCAGATGCTCGTCGTGGTCGCGGCTGCCGACCCCGAGCCCCGCGCCCGACTCGTCGACCGCTATCTCGTGGCCGCGCTGGATGCCGGCATCCGCCCACTCCTCGTCGTCACCAAGACCGACATCGCGGATCCCACCGAGTTCCTCACGCACTTCGACGGGCTCGACCTGCGGGTGTTCACCAGTGCGCAGGATCAGATGCCCGTTGACGAGATCGGCGCATCCCTCGTAGGACACTCCACCGTCTTCGTCGGCCACTCCGGAGTGGGCAAGTCCACGCTCGTCAACGCGCTCGTCCCGACGGCGCTGCGCGCCACCGGCCACGTGAATCAGGTCACCGGACGCGGGCGGCACACCTCGTCGTCGACGGTGTCGCTGCGCTACGAAGGCCCCCGCGGGACCGGCTGGGTCATCGACACCCCCGGCGTGCGCTCGTTCGGTCTCGGACACGTCGATCCCGCGAACATCCTTGCGGCGTTCACCGAGCTCGCCGCGATCGCCGAGAACTGCCCACGCGGCTGCACCCATCTCGCCGACGCCCCCGACTGCGCCCTCATCGAGGCCGCGGAGAGCGGCGAACTGGGCGAGACCGGTCGAGCGCGGCTCGACTCCCTGCAGCGGCTCCTGCAGACCTTCGCGGACAAGGCGGAGCAGGCGCCCGGCCGTTAGGCTGGACACGTGACTCAGCGCCTCGAACCCGGAACCGCCGCCCCCGACTTCTCCCTCCTCGACCAGGACGGGAACACCGTCCGTCTGGACGACCTGCGCGGCCAGAAGACCGTGCTGTACTTCTATCCGGCTGCGATGACCCCCGGATGCACCACCGAGGCCTGCGACTTCCGCGACAGCATCTCCTCACTCCAGGGCGCCGGCTATCGGGTGATCGGCATCTCGCGCGACGAACCCGCCACGCTGACGAAGTTCCGCGAGCGCGACGGGCTGACTTTCCCGCTCCTGAGCGATCCCGACCACGCGGTGCACACGGCGTACGGCGCGTGGGGCGAGAAGATGAATTACGGCAAGCGCATCGAGGGCGTTATCCGCTCGACCTTCGTGCTCGACGAAGAGGGCAAGATCGCTCTCGCGCAGTACAACGTCAAGGCCACCGGCCACGTCGCACGACTGCGCAAGTATCTCGGCATCGACGCCTGAGCCGCGACTTTCGATCCGAGGCCGATGAGCCCCGCGGCCCGCACGGCGCTGAGGTCACTCGGCAGCGCGCTGCGGGCCTTCCAGACGCGCGCTCGAGATCAGCAGGACGAATCCGAGCAGCCCGGGAAGCCCGACGCCGAGGGTGAATGTCCACGCGATCGGCTGCAGCGTGAGAGACGCCAGCGCGAGAGCCACGGCGAGCACCTGGAAGACCACTCCCCCGGACCGCGCCCACGACTTGCCCACACGTGTGCCGACGGCGAACGCGACGAGGGCTGCGGCACCGATCAGCGTGAGCACGATGAGTGCCAGCGCCGTCGGCAGCGAGGCCGCGTCGCCCGCACCGAGGCCGGCGAGCTCGATCACGGCGAAGACCAGGAGTGCCACCGCCTCGAGGCCGAGGACCGCCGCAGCTGCGAGGGCGATTCCGGGTGCGCGCACGGTGTCTCCCAAGGATCGAAAGAGGAGAAAACCCTTGATTTCACGGTTTTCATGTAACAGAATAGAGAAAGTCATGTGCTCCCACAGCGGCGTGGGGCGAGCGTTCACGCTCGCATCACAATTCGCGGGCATTCCGTCCGCATCTCAACAGGGTAGCGGAACCCGAACTACTACCCGAATCCGAGAGGTCGCATCGCGACATCTCTTGAAATCCACACCGAGGAGCCCCCATGGACTGGCGCGATAAGGCCGCCTGCCTGACTGTCGACCCCGAGCTTTTCTTCCCCGTGGGGAACACCGGCCCGGCCGTCGATCAGATCGAGAAGGCGAAGACTGTGTGCGCCACCTGCACCGTCACCGAGATCTGCCTGCAGTACGCCCTGGAGACCAGCCAGGACTCGGGCGTGTGGGGCGGTCTCTCCGAAGACGAGCGCCGCGCTCTGAAGCGTCGCGCCGCCCGCGCCCGCCGCGCCTCCTGATCGTCCGGAAGCGGCCTGAGATCGACTCTCAGGCCGCTTCCGTCTGTTCGGGAGAGGGCGTGCTCACCTCTCGAGCCAGCGCAGCGGGATGTCGATGACCACCTCGGTGCCTTCTCCGTCGCTCCCGTGCCATTCGATCGTTCCACCGAGTTCGCCCTGGATGAGGGTGCGGATGATCTGAGTGCCGAGCCCCTGGCCGATCCGCCCCTCCGGCAGGCCGAGTCCGGTGTCCCGCACCGTCACGCGGAGATTCTCCTCGGTGCGCTTGGCGTCGATCGTCACGACGCCCTCCTGCCCGGCGAGACCATGCTCCACCGCGTTGGTCACGACCTCCGTCAGCGCCAGCGCGAGCGGAGTTGCATACTCGCTCGGCAGCACACCGAAGCGTCCGGTCGACTGCGTGCGTGCGCGCGTGTTGGGCGCGGAGGCGACCTCGGCGACGAGCTTGAGCACGCGGTGGAAGACCTCATCGAAATCGACCTTCTGCGTGAGGCCCTGAGCGAGCGTGTCATGCACGACGGCGATGGCATCCACGCGGCGCATGGCCTGCGTGAGCGCGTCCCGTGCCTCGTCGGAATGCGTGCGACGTGCCTGGATCCGCAGCAGGGAGGCCACCGTCTGCAGATTGTTCTTCACCCGGTGGTGGATCTCCCGGATCGTCGCATCCTTGGTGATGAGCTCCTGCTCCTGATGACGCAGCTCCGACACATCGCGACAGAGGACGATCGCCCCGATCCGGGTGCCGTGGTCCTTCAGCGGAATGGCGCGCAGCGACACCGTCACCCCGCGGGCCTCGATATCGGTGCGCCACGGCGCGCGTCCGGTGACGACGACGGGCAGAGACTCGTCTACCTGTCGGGAAGGCGGCACCAGCCGAGTGGTGACCTCGGCGAGCGACTCCCCCTCGAGCTCGTCGTCGAAACCCATCCGGTTGAAGGCGGAGAGCGCATTCGGGCTGGCGAATGTGGTGATCCCGTCGACGTCGATGCGGATGAGTCCGTCGGAGGCTCGCGGGGCGCCGCGACGCGGTGACGTCGGTGCGGTGAGGTCGGGGAAGCTTCCGTCGGCGATCATGCGGAAAAGATCGTTCGCGCACTCGTCGAAGGTGATCTGCTGACGGGAGGGCGTGCGCACCTCGCCGAGGTTGGTGTGCCGGGTGACCACTCCGATCACGGTGGACTGGGCGTCGGCGCCGCGGCGGACACTCACGATCGGCACGGCTCGCACTCTGGTCGGCGTCTCTTCGAACCAGTCAGGCGAAGAGGAATCGACGATCTCGGCGGACTCGAAGGCGCCCTGGACCTGCGTGCGCCACTGCGGCCGCACCCGTTCACCGACGATGTCGCGATAGAAGAGGGTCGCGGCGCCGCTCGGTCGCGCGTGCGCGACCGCGATGAAGGAGCCGTCGTCGGTCTGGATCCAGATCACGATGTCGGCCGAGGCCAGGTCCGCGAGGAGCTGTCCGTCGCCGGCGAGACGGTGGAGCCATTCGACATCGCTGTCGTTCAGGAGTCCCTGGGCATGGGCGAGATCGCTGAGGGTTGACACCTGACCAGCCTACGGTCACATGCCTCAGAGAATCGCCAGCGAAGTCGCGCGCCAGCGACGATCCGTCCCTTCCAGGCGCACCGCGACCGCCCGGGTTCGACCGGGACCCGCGACCACCACCACGGCTTCGATGACACCGTCGAGGGGCTCGGTGACTCGTAGCGCGCGGATCTCGAAGGTCGGACGTGCAGGAGGCACTCCGCGTGCACTGCGTGCTCGCGCGGAGAGGTTCGATCGGGTGACCAGGCTGCGGAACGCCTCTTCGCTGAACCATCGGGCGAGCTGATCGATTTCTCTGACACCCGCAAGGACCTCGAGCACGCCGTGCGTGAGGCTGCGCAGAAGCGGAACAGGGTCAGGCAGCTCGATGGTCGGTGTCGGCTGGGGTGCGAAGTACTCGTGCGGCATCATGTCGAACTCTCGATCGGGGAGGTCTGCGAGTGAGCAAGTACAGCACCGCGATGCCCGGACGAGGGCGGAAAAGCTGGAGGAATGTGGATAACTCGTACAGCCGGGGAATGGTGTCGCCTACGCTCTGTCGAATGCACTGGGACCGACTGTTCGAAGACCTCGAAGGCCAGCTGGCATCGGAATGGGAGGCCGAGCGCGCGGTGCTGGATGCCGAGTCGGAACGGCTTCGCATCGCGCGATTGGATCTGCGCTCTCGGCTGCGCGCGCTGTGCCGCACCGGTGCGGACGCCACGATCGACCTCACGAACGGGAGACGGATTCCCGTCTCGCTGCAGTGCCTCGGTGCGGATTGGGTCGCGGTTTCCTCGCGCGGCACTGGCGCGGCACACGGCGACTCCACCGCCCTCTTCCTTCCGCTCGCGGCCGTCAGCGGTGTCGCGACGGATCACGGCATGCTCCTGGCGAGTCTCGACGCACCGCCTTCTGCTGACATACCGCTACGAGAGCGGATGACTCTCGGTTTCGTGCTGCGTGACCTCGCGCGGCGACGCGTCCCGGTGCACATCAGCACACGGGTGGGCGACGACCTCCATGGCACGATCGACCGCGCCGCTGCCGATCACCTCGATCTGGCCGTGCACGACGCGGGACAGGCTCGGCTCGCCGGGGCCGTGCACGGGTTCCGCATCATCCCGTTCTCAGCGCTCGTCGCGGTACGCGCCCCCGGCGATCAGTTGCGATGAGCCGATGATGTGCCCCAGACCTCGGGGAAGCTCGCGGTCTGGGACTGATGCCACAGCGCCATCCGTCGGGAGTTCTCGGACTCCTCGGCCAGATACCCCTCGAGACTGGTCTCCTCCACCCGCCACCGAGGCGGCGATCCGAGTTGTGCGCCCCGAAGTCGTCCCTCATGCACGAGGGCGATGACCTCATCCACCTCGATGCTCAGCAGCTCGGCCACCTGTGCCGGCGCGAGATAACGCGAGGCGCGAACACGAGAGGCGGACATGTCCTCATTCTCTCCCGCGGAGAGCCAGAATTCCGGTCCGATCGCCTCCTGTGGATAACTCACGGACCATCGACGCCGTTTCTGTGACGATATCGCCATGGCATCCCTCCCTCCTCCTCGGCGTGCGTTCTGGGGCGACGTCCGCTTCCTCGTGGGCATCGCACTGGTAGCGCTCTCCATCGCAGGCGTCTGGCTGATCGTGTCGGCATCAGACCATGCGGTACCGGCCCTCCAGGCCACGCGGACGATCACGCAGGGAGAGGAGCTGACCTCCTCGGACTTCCAGGTCGTCGACGTCGGTCTGGGCTCGTTGGCCGATGACTATCTCGGGCCCGAAGACGTCCGTCCTGGCAGCGTGGCGGCGCGCACTCTGCAGAGCGGCGAGCTCGTTCCGACGTCAGCCCTGACCGACGCCGACAGCAGCCGTTCCACGACCGTCGTGATCCAGAGCAGCACCGGGATCCCGGAAGGAGTCGAGGCGGGCACGGTTGTGGAGATCTGGCAGGCGCCGCCCCTCGACGAGGGCAGGTCCTACGATGTCCCGCGCATCCTCGTCGCCGACGTGATCGTGCACGACGTGCTCGACCAGGAGGGCGTGCTCGCCGATACCGGAAGCCAGCTCGAAGTCGTGATCGACCGCGCCGATGTGGCCGACGTGCTCGCCGCGACCACCGGTGGGGCCGCCCTCTCGGTCGTGCCGGTCGGGTCCGGATCGTGACGGCTGTCGTCGTGGCGGTTCCCGAGCCCCGCGCGAGCGTGCTGGCCGCGGAACTCGGACTGGAAGGCATCGAGGTGGTCTCGATCGTCGTGCCCGCCCCGGGCGTCGAGATCCCTCCCGGCACCGAAGCCGTCATCGTCCCTGCCACGCGCGCGGTGCTGACCCCAGAACTGATCTCCACGTGCGATCGGGCCGGCGTGCGCATCCTGGCTCTCGGCGGAGCGGACAGCCGTTTGCTGGGCCGTCTCGGGCTGTCCGCGGCCCTGCGCGCCGACGCCGCGGGATGGGAGGTCGCAGCGACGTTGGCGACAGAGGCGGATGCGGCGCCGCGGCCGCCGTCCATCCTCCCCCACCGCGTCATCGCCGTCTGGGGTCCGCACGGCGCCCCGGGGCGATCCACGCTGGCTATCCAGCTGGCGGCCGAGCTCGCCCGCACCGGACGCCGGACCGCTCTGGTCGACGCCGATACCGTCGCTCCGGCTCTCGCTCTCCTGCTCGGGCTCGGCGACGACTCACCGGGCGTGGCCGCCGCGTGCCGGCGGGCGGAGCGCGGGGCTCTCGACTCCGCCGAACTGACCAGACTCGCCACCACGGTCCCCACGGGCGGAGGGGACGTCGAGGTGCTGCCCGGCATCAACCGTCCCAGCCGTTGGCCGGAGCTCTCTGCAACGCGCCTCAGAGCCACGTTCGCCGCCTGCCGCGAGTGGATCGAGGAGACCGTCGTCGATGTGTCCGACGCCTTCGATGCCGACGACGAGGTCACCTACGATCTCGCGGGGCCACGTCGTCACGCGGCGACCTCGGCGACATTGGAAGAGGCTGATCTGATCATCGCGGTCGCCTCGGCCGATCCGCTCGGAATCAGCAGATTCGTGCGCGACCATGCCGAGCTGCGACGCATCGCCGCACGCACTCCCGTGGTCGTCGTGGTCAATCGGGTGCGATCGGGGCCCCTCGGGATCGATGCGCGAGGGCAGGTGCGGCGCACGCTCGAGAGGTTCGCGGGCATCACCGACGTCGTCTTCCTGCCGTTCGACCAGCGCGCGGCCGACGCGGCGCTGCTGCATGCGCGCCCCATGACCGATGTGGCTCCCCGCTCGCCCTTCGCTGCCGCCGTGAGACGACTGGCGACGACGCTCTGTCCCGCCGAGGCGGAGACCGCTACTGCCGGTAGCTCGAGAGGAAGTTCCCCAGTCGTTCGACGGCTTCGCTCAGCACTCGGGGTTCGGGGAGCGTGACGAGCCGGAGGTGGTCCGGGGTCGCCCAGTTGAAGCCGGTGCCCTGAACGAGCAGGATGTGCTCCGAGACCAGCAGGTCGTACACCAGCCGTGCGTCATCCCGGATCTCGTGCACATTCGGGTCGAGCCGCGGGAATGCGTACAGGGCCCCCTGCGGCTTGACGCAGGAGACGCCGGGGATCGACTCGAGCCCCTCCCACGCGATGTCGCGCTGCTCGTGCAGGCGACCGGTCGGAGCGATCAGCGCCTCGATCGACTGCACTCCGGAGAGCGCCGCCTGCACGGCATGCTGTGCCGGGACGTTCGGGCAAAGTCGCGTGGACGCCAAGAGCGTGATGCCCTCCAGGAAGCCCTTGGCGTGGTCCTGTGGTCCCGTGATGACCATCCAACCCGACCGGTATCCCGCCACCCGATACGTCTTGGACAGGCCGTTGAAGGTCAGGCACAGCAGATCGGGAGCAAGGGTCGCTGTCGGGATGTGCACGGCGCCGTCGAACAGGATGCGGTCGTAGATCTCGTCCGACAGCAGCAGCAGCTGGTGCTCGCGGGCGATCTGCACCAGCCCCTCGAGGATCTGACGGGAGTACACGACGCCCGTGGGGTTGTTCGGGTTGATGATGACGAGCGCCTTGGTGCGTGGGGTGATCTTCGAGCGGATGTCCTCGAGGTCCGGCTGCCACTCGTCATCCTCGTCGCAGAGGTAGTGCACGGGCGTCCCGCCGGCGAGGCTGGTCATCGCCGTCCAGAGCGGGTAGTCCGGCGCCGGAATGAGCACTTCGTCGCCCTCATCCAGCAGCGCCTGCATGGTCATCGTGATGAGCTCGGAGACACCGTTGCCGAGATACACGTCATCGGGGTCGAATCGAGGGAAGCCCTCGATCTCCTCATAGCGGCTCACGACAGCACGCCGGGCGGAGATGATGCCCTTGCTGTCGCTGTAGCCGTGCGCCGTCGGCAGCGCCGCGAGCATGTCGCGCACGATCTGGTGCGGAGCGTCGAAACCGAAGATCGCCGGATTGCCCGTGTTCAGCTTGAGGATCTTGTGTCCCTCGGCTTCCAACCGCGCCGCCTCGACGAGGGCGTTTCCGCGAATCTCGTACAGGACGTTCTTGAGCTTCGACGACTGGTCGAAGTTGCGCGTTGGGGTCATCGGCCAAGCCTACAGCGACGAAAGGAGGGCCAATCCACGCGGACTGGCCCTCCCTGCGCTGACGCTACTTCTTCTTCTTGCCCTGGGCGCGCCGCTGCTCGCGGTTCCCGGCAGCGGGCGCCTCTGCATCGGTGCGCTGACCGAAAGCCCCGCGCGGCGCTTCCTCCGGCTCGGTCTGCGGAGCCTGCGCGCGAGCCGCCGCCTGGCGTACGCGATCGGTGGCCGCCTGCTGGACCTGACCGCGGTCGTTGCGCACCTCGACCTCTCCCGCATCGTTCGCGGCGGAGTACTCGAGTCGCTGCTCGCCGCCGTCCGTGGCGAGGCCCTTCGCCTCGACCTCTGCGGTCTGCGAGTCACCGGCACGGCGCACCTCGACCTCGAGGTTGTAGAGGTAGCCGACCGACTCCTCCTTGATCTGCCCCATCATCGACTGGAACATCGCGTAGCCCTCGCGCTGGTACTCGATGAGCGGGTCGCGCTGAGCCATCGCACGCAGGCCGATGCCGTCCTTGAGGTAGTCCATCTCGTAGAGGTGGTCGCGCCAGCGGCGGTCGAGCACCTGGAGCACGACACGACGCTCGAGTTCACGTGTGGCGGCTTCGCCGAGCGACTCCTCGCGCGCCTCATACGCGATCTTGGCGTCGGAGAGCAGCTCACGGGTGAGCCCATCGGCATCGATTCCGCCCTTGCGGTCGGCGGCCTCGGCCACCACCTCATCGATCGTCACGCCGACGGGGTAAAGGGTCTTGAGCTCGGTCCAGAGAGCATCGAAGTCCCAGCTCTCGTTGTGACCTTCCCCGGTGTGATCCTTCACGACGCCACTGATGGCGTCCTCGATGAAGTGCTGCACCCGGTCGGCGATGTCATCGCCCTGGAGGATGTGTCGGCGGTCGGCGTAGATGGCCTCGCGCTGGCGGTTCAGGACGTCGTCGTACTTGAGGACGTTCTTACGCATCTCCGCGTTGCGGGATTCGACCTGCGACTGCGCGCTGCGGATCGCACGGGACACGAGCCCCGACTCGATCGGCACGTCGTCCGGGAAGTTCGTGCGGGCGAGGATCGCCTCGGCCGCCCCCGACTGGAACAGACGCATCAGGTCGTCGGTGAGGCTCAGGTAGAAGCGGCTCTCACCGGGGTCGCCCTGACGTCCGGAACGGCCACGGAGCTGGTTGTCGATGCGGCGGGACTCGTGACGCTCGGTGCCGAGCACGTAGAGGCCGCCGGCCTCGATGACCTTCTCGGCCTCCTCCGCGACGACGGCCTTCATCGCCTCGTAGGTCTCATCCCACGCGACCTCGTACTCCTCGGGCGTCTCCACGGGGTCGAGGCCCTTGCCCTTGAGCTCCTGGACGGCGAGGAACTCGGCGTTACCACCGAGCATGATGTCGGTTCCTCGTCCGGCCATGTTCGTGGCGACGGTGACGGCTCCCAGGCGACCGGCCCGAGCGACGATCTCGGCCTCGCGTGCGTGGTTCTTCGCGTTGAGGACCTCGTGCTTGACGCCCTTCTTCGCGAGCAGGCGCGACAGGTATTCGCTCTTCTCGACGCTCACCGTTCCCACCAGCACCGGCTGACCGGATGCGTGACGCTCGGCGATGTCCTCGACGACCTGTGCGAACTTCGCCGTCTCGTTCTTGTAGACGAGGTCGGACTGGTCCTTGCGGATCATCGGACGGTTCGTCGGGATCGGGATGACACCGAGCTTGTACGTGGACATGAACTCGGCGGCCTCGGTCTCGGCCGTACCGGTCATGCCGGCGAGCTTGTCGTACAGGCGGAAGTAGTTCTGCAGGGTGACGGTGGCGAGGGTCTGGTTCTCGGCCTTGACCGGCACGCCCTCCTTGGCCTCGATGGCCTGGTGGATGCCCTCGTTGTAGCGACGACCGACCAGGATTCGGCCGGTGTGCTCGTCGACGATCATGACCTCGTCGTTCATGACGACGTAGTCGGTGTCCTTCTTGAACAGGGCCAGCGCCTTGATCGAGTTGTTGAGGAAGGAGATCAGCGGGGTGTTCGCGGACTCGTAGAGGTTGTCGATGCCGAGGTAGTCCTCGACCTTCTCGATACCGGGCTCGAGCACGCCGACGGTGCGCTTCTTCTCGTCGACCTCGTAGTCCTCGCCGACTTCGAGCGTGCGGGCGATCTTCGCGAACTCGGCGAACCAGCGGTTGGCCTCGCCCGACGACGGACCCGAGATGATGAGCGGCGTGCGCGCCTCGTCGATGAGGATCGAGTCGACCTCGTCGACGATGGCGAAGAAGTGCTCGCGCTGCACGAGGTCTTCCTTGCGCCACGCCATGTTGTCGCGCAGGTAGTCGAAGCCGAACTCGTTGTTCGTGCCGTAGGTGATGTCAGCGGCGTACTGCTCGCGGCGCACCGCGGGAGTCTGACCGGAGACGATGATGCCGGTGGTCATCCCGAGCGCGCGGAACACGCGCCCCATGAGCTCGGCCTGATAGCTGGCGAGGAAGTCGTTGACCGTGATGACGTGGACGCCCTTGCCGGCGATCGCGTTCAGGTAGGCCGGGAGCGTGGCGACCAGCGTCTTGCCCTCACCGGTCTTCATCTCGGCGATGTTACCGAGATGGAGGGCGGCGCCGCCCATGATCTGCACGTCGTACGCGCGCATTCCGAGCGTGCGCTTGGCGGCCTCACGCACCGCGGCGAATGCCTCGGGCATCAGCTGGTCGAGCGTCTCGCCCTTCTCGAAGCGAGCACGCAGCTCCGTGGTCTCGTTGCGCAGCTCGTCGTCGGTGAGCTTGGAGATGTCCTCTTCCAGCGCCCCCACTGCCTTGACGACCTGATTCAGGCGGCGGATGACCCGCCCTTCGCCCGCACGCAGCAGCTTCTCAAGAGGATTGGCCACGGATGTCATCTCCCTGTCAGTGGGTAAATCGCCGGTCATCGGTGAACCCGACGCCAGGCATACTTCGCCATGTTACCGGGCTGTGACCTGCACGTCGCCTGCATGGCGGTCCCGCGCGTCGGATCGTCGGGTTGCCCGGTAACCATATACTCGGTATCGCATTCCAAAGAACGGTCACGGGGGACGAACGATGTCAGTACGCCAGAGCCTGCTCGCCATCCTCGCGCAGGGGCCCTGCTACGGATACCAGCTCCGCCACGAATTCGATCGCCGCACCGGATCGGTCTGGCCGTTGAACGTCGGGCAGATCTACAACACCCTCGAGCGCCTCGAACGCGACGGCCTGGTGTCGCGCGGCGAGGCCGACGATCGCGGACACGTGTACTGGCGGATCACGGATGCCGGGATCGCCGACGTCGACGAGTGGCTCTCCTCCCCCGTCGTGCGCCCCCAGGGCACCCGGGACGAACTCGCGATCAAGCTCGCGGTCGCGGCGACTCTTCCGGGCGTCGATGCGACCGCAGCCATCCTCGCCCAGCGATCGGCCTCCCTGCGACAGCTGGAAGCTCTTCGGCAGGAGCGCCGAGCGCGGGGCGACGCCGACGATCCCGAAGGACTCGCGTGGGCCCTCCTGACCGACTCCATGATCTTCGCCGCGGAGGCCGAGGTGCGCTGGCTCGATCACACCGCTCAGCGCCTCAGCGGGCATCCCCGCCATGCGATGGCGCTCGAGCTCACCGCCGATCGCCCCAAGCGCGGGCGACCCGCGAAGACCGTGTCGGCGATGTCCGACGCCCTCCCGGCACTCTGACCCACGTCACAGGCGCGCTCCGCACGCCAGGACGGACACGGGATCGCCGTTCGCCCCGAGCGGATGCTCAGCCATCCCTGTGCCCGGGGAAACTAGGATCGGGTCATGGCTGGATTTTGGGGCAGACGCAAACGCGAACAGGAAGAACTCGCCGCACAGGATGCCGATCTGGCTCGACGTGCTGAGCAGGCCCTGGTCAGCGCCGACGAGCGGATCCGCACGACCTCCGACGAGCTCTCCTTCGCGGAAGCCGAGCTCGGCGAGTCCCTCACCGCTGATCTGCGCACGGCACTCGCTGCGGTGCGCACCCACTTGCGCGAAGCGTTCCAGCTCCACCAGCTGAACCACGACGAGATCCCGGACACCGACGAGGAGCTGCGTACGCGCAACGCGCGCATCCTCCAGCTCTGCGACTGGGCGCAGGACCTGCTCGACGAGAAGACCTCCGTCCTCGCCGAGTCGGTCGCCAAGGTGCGACGCGCCCCGGAGATCATCGCGCAGGTGCGGGCCGAGGCAGCCGCGCTCAGCGCCCGCATCCCCCAGACCAACGAAGCCGTCTCCCGCCTCTCGGCCCGGTACGCCGATTCCGCCATGCACCAGATCACCGCCAGCGCGGCGGAGGCGGAGCAGCTCATCAGCTTCGCTACGCACAGCGCCGACGTGTCGGAACGCCGTCGCGCGGCGAAGCAGAACGAGGAGGCCAACGTCGCCCTCGAGACGGCGACGGAAGCCACCCGCCGTGCGTCTGCCCTGCTCGATGCGGTGGAGGACTTCGAGATCGAGGCCCTGCGCGCCGAATCCACCCTGGCCGAGGTGGTCGCCGACTCCCGCGGCGATCTCATCGCGGCGCGGACAGCCCCGAACGTGCCTGCCGTCGCCCAGGCGGTCGCCGCACTCCAGGCCGCGCTGGGCGCGCTGACGCCCTCCGGACAGCCCAACGATCCGTTTGCCGAGCTGTCCCAGCTGCGCGACGCGAACTCGGCCCTCGACCAGGCGATCGCTCAGGCCCGTCACCGCGCCGAGAACCCTCTCCCGAGCATCGCTCAGGTGCAGCACGCGATCGACGATGCCGACCGGCAGCTGGGGGTGGCGCGCGGCCTCATCTCCGGACACCGCGGCTGGATCGGTGCCGACGCCCGCACCCGCCTCGCCGAGGCGGAGCGCCTTCGCGTCGATCTGTCCGACCTCCTCCCCGCCGAGGACACTCGCGAAGCGGCGCTCGTCCAGGCGCGTCGCGTCGCGCACCTGGCCTCCGAAGCGCTGCAGCTCGCGCAGCGCGACATCGATTCCTCGCGTCCCCAGGATCAGAACTGGGGCGGCGGCGGCTGGGGCGGCGGCGGACGGCGCGGCGGTGGCGGCGGCGATCTCGCCTCGGGCATCCTCGGTGGCCTCGTGATCGGCAGTCTGCTGGACGGCATCTTCGACTGACATTCAGTCTCCGCCGCATCCCTCGACACAGAAACGGCCCGGTCCCTCACGGGATCGGGCCGTTCTGCGATTCAGATCAGGAGGCGAGCGCCTCGGACGGCGGAGCCTGAGTGCTCAACGCGATGACACCGTAGTCCCAGCCCTTGCGTCGATAGACGACGCTCGGGTGGTCGGTGCGGACGTCGACGAAGAGGAAGAAGTCGTGTCCGACCAGCTCCATCCTGTCGACCGCCTCTTCGACGGTCATCCATTCGGCATCGAAGCTCTTCGTGCGGATGACCACGGGCGAATAGTCGTCTTCTTCGGTCTGCTGCACCGGCACGCTGCCGGTCGCGACCGCATGGAGGATGTCGGCCGATGCCGGCTGGACGTCGATGCCCTCGAGCGCTCCACTCTCCTTCTCGAAATGCGCGCCGCGCGGATGCTGTCGTCCGTCGACTCGCTTCTCCTTCGCGCGACGCAGCTGCTCGGACATCTTGTCGACCGCGAGGTCGAGGGCCACGAACTTGTCTCCATCCGTCGCCTCTGCGCGGACGACCGGACCCTTGCCGATCAAGGTCAGCTCGACGGTCTCATCCGGGACATGACCGTTGCGATATACGCGATGGGTGACTTTCACGTCCAGCCGTTGCGCGCGAGACGCGAGCATCTGGATCTTGGCGATCTTCTCTTCGACAACGGTTCGGAAGCGATCGGTGATACCCACTCCGACGCCAACGATGCTTGTTTCCATTGCTGCCTCCTTGTCCCGGTCCTCCCGGCCAAGGGCGGACCGTGGTCGCCTTGTGTCCCCCCACCGTAGTCCGCCCGCCGACGGATGTCACGGGATCATTCCGCTGTGTCGCCGGTGCATTCCCGATGAGCTTCATCAGAATCCGCCACGACGCGGCGTGGCGGCGAGCGCGACCGCCGCCACGACGCGGAAGCCGGTCGATGCCAGTGCTCGTGCCGCTTCGTCGAGGGTCGCCCCCGTCGTGACGACGTCGTCGACGATGACCGCCTCTGCGCCCCCACCTGACCGGCGTGCTTGCATCGCACCATGCACGTTGGACTCTCGTGCGCGTGCACCGAGGCCGCGCTGATCGGCGGTACGGTCCGCAAACGAGAGCAATCGCTGAGGCTCTGCGTGCGCGCGACGGATCAAGAGCTCGGGCACGCGGTATCCGCGACGCCGAAACGCGCTTCTCCTGGTCGGGACCGGCACGATCCACGTGCTCGGCGTGACCACAGGCTCGAGCACCGCCGCCAGGGCGGCGCCGAGGGGGCGGGCGAGAAGCGTCTCCCCCTCTCCCTTCAGACGGCGGATGCAGCGCGCGGCCACCCCATCGAACACGAGGGCGGTTCTGACCGGAATGCCTCGAGGGGTCTGCCCGAGCTGCAGGGCGGGCCGGAGCGCCGCTTCACACCGCCCGCACAGGAGCGTGGCCGGCTCATCGCATCCGGCACACGTGGCAGCGAGGAGGAATGCGGCGATCTCGGCACCGACGCCGCGGGGACTCCTTGTCTTCCACATTCGAAGATCCTGAGCCCTCGACCTACGCCGGAGTTGCCGATCATCCCCGTTGCGCGAATGAGCTGAAGGCAGGTCCCCTCCGTGCAGGGAAGGTCATTCACCCACGCGTGTCGCGAGCACGGAGACGTCGGAGGCGACCTCTCGCCAGGCCGACCCCGCGTGCGCGAACAGCTCGCCGTTGGAGCCGAGGATCCTCACCCCGGACGCGGTGCGTGCGCCGGCGATCGAGAGGGCGTTGCTCGGTGCGGCCTCCGCCGACCCCGGACCGCCGACCACCTGGGTGAGGAGACGCGGGCTGCTCTGGTCGGCGAGCACACCCACACGATCGGCCCCCAGCCACACCAAACCCATCGCCGGCTCGGAGAGCTGGGTCAGCTGCGTGAACTCGCCGAGCTCGATCGGGATGCCGGCGGCGTCACGGACGACCGCCGCGACGACCACCCACATCTGCTTGCCGACGGTCACCACGGCCGCCACCCTGGCGCCGTCTGCCGATACCCGCAGATGAGAGATCGTCGATGCGCTCGGCCATGCCTTCGCGATCTGATGACCGACGGCATCGCTTCCCGCCGCCTGCACCGCCGCCGGTGCTCCCGCGGGGACCGACCAGGTGTAGCCGTACGGATCGAGTGAGGGCTTGATGAGACCAGGACGGGCGTCCAGCTCGTCGAGGCTGCCTTCGCCGATCAGATACACGTGCTGATCGGCGAGCTGCACGGCGGCGCGGGAGTCATCGGCGGCGACGTCGATGGAGACGATCGGCTGCGTGACGGCGCTGATCTCCGAGCTGATACCGGGGATGGGCGAGATCTCATCGCCGACGATCCGCCCGAACGCGCCGTTCTGCAGCACGAGAGTGCCCGTCGTGGCCGACGGGGGGACGACATCCGCCACCCCGGCCTCGAGGTTGCGGCCGTCCACCGTGAACCGGACCTCGGTCACCGCGACGCCGGCAGCGCGGAGGGTCGCCTGGAGCTGGGTGCGCATCCGGGAGAGCGTGGCGGCATCGAGGCCCGAGGCGGGGCGGGTGAGCGCGACATCCGCCACCTGGCCGACGATGGGAACCGCATCCTGCGCCAACTGCACGTCGGCGGGGAACGCGTTCTGCACTGCGGGGTCCAACCACTCGCTGGGCTCGCCGCCGATGAGCGCCCGTGTCACCGTCGTCGCGGGGCTCTGGCGCCGCGGGAACCAGCGCATGTCGGGCACCAGCCTCGACCAGCCGAGGTCGAAGTATTGCAACGGATACCCTTCGAACACCTTGGTGAATCGCGTCTCATCGATCACCACGCCGTCCGGCGCCTGCGTGATGCGCCATTCGCCGTTCTCCATCCGCTGCAGCGTGAATGCCACGTTGGACGATCCGAGGGCCTCGGAGTACTCTCCGGCGTCATCGACACTCGCGACCAGGTCGAGCGTGACCTGGACCTCTGCGGTGTCCGCACTCTCCACCTCATCGTCGGGGACCGAAGAGGTGACGGTCCTGGTGTCCGTGCCGATGTCGATCGACACCCCTGCCGACGGGCTCCAGCTGCGCTGCAGCGAAGGCGCGAGGAAGTCGCGTGCGGTGTCCCAGTTGTCGGTCGTCGTGATACCGGCCTCGAGGAAGCCCTCGACGATCTCCTCGGGTCCCGCACCGGTGATCGGGCCGGAGGCCACGGGGAGGATGTCGACGTCCTGCGGGGACTCCCCCAGCTTGAGGCCGACCGCGACGTCACCACTCGTCGGCAACCCCGCGCATGCGGGAAGCAGCGCTGCGACGAGTATCAGCGCGAGGCCTCGCAGCCGCCGATTCGGTCTCCGCTCGGTCACGACCAGTCCTCCTCATCGAACATGCCGGCGGGCGCGTCCGTCAGCGAGATCGGCTGGGTCGCGTCGCCGAGCTCCGCGAAGGGCTCCTGGGGTTCGATCGGGATCGGGCTCGGACCGTCCAGCACTCCACCGTGTCGGGGAATCGTGAGCACGAAGTTCGTCCCGACGCCGAGTTCGGACCAGACGTCGAGGGTACCGCCGTGCAGGGTCGCATCTCCCAGGGCGATCGAGAGCCCGAGTCCCGTCCCCCCGATCGTGCGCTGACGCGAAGGGTCGGCGCGCCAGAAGCGATCGAAGACACGCTCCGCATCGGCCGGCTCCATGCCCAGGCCGAAATCCCGCACCCCGGCGGCGACCGCGTGCTGGTTGCTGTCGACCGTGACGACGACCGGGCGTCCCTCGCCGTGCTCGATCGCGTTGCCGATCAGGTTGCGCAGCACCCGGCGCACCCGACGCGGATCCATGTCGACGGGCGAGTAGCCGCCCGGTGCCACCAGCCGCAGCTCGGTGCCGTGCCCCTCGGCCAGCGGACGCATCTGCTCGATGATGTCCTCGGCCAGGTGGGTGAGACTGGTCGCTTCCAACTCGAGCTGCACCGATCCCGCGTCATAACGGCTGATCTCGAGCAGATCCGACAGCAAGGTCTCGAAGCGCTGCACTTGGGCGTGCAGCAACTCGGCCGTGCGGGCGGTGGTGGGGTCGAACTCCTCACGCTGATCGTTGAGCATGTCCGCGGCGAGACGGATGGTGGTCAGCGGAGTCCGCAGCTCGTGCGACACGTCCGACACGAACCGCTGCTGCACCATCGACAGCTCGCCGAGTTCCTTGATCTGCGACTCGATGCTGTCGGCCATCGCGTTGAACGACCGTCCGAGAGTGGCGAGTTCGTCTTCTCCGTGTACTTCGAGGCGCACGCCGAGATCCCCCGCCGCCAGCCGCGCGCTGGTCTCCGCAGCCTGCACGATCGGGGTCGAGACGGCGCGGAGGACGATCCATGAGATCGCGGCGACGATCGCCACGAGACCGATCCCCGCGATCCACAGCGTCCGCTGCACGAACACCAGGGTCTGGTCCGCGTCGCCGAGGTCGTAGGCGAAGTAGATCGCGAACGCCCCGGCTTCCGGCACTTGGAGCTGCTGCCCGACGATGATTCCGGGAACCTCTCCCCCGTCCGGGGAGGGCAGAGCCACCGACTGCCAGGCCTGGCGGTCGTCGAACTCCACGACGCGCGCCTGGAGCTCCGGGCTCAGCAGGCTCCTGCTCAGCCCGGCCTCGAAGCCGTTCAGTCGGACACCGTTCGCATTGTCGATCTTGAAGCCGGCGAGCTGATCGGTGCTCGACGTGCGGGTGAGATTCGACTGGACGCTGTTCCACAGTTCGGTGAGGGCCGCGGAGTCATCCCCCACCTCGGCCACGTCAAGGATCCCCTGCGCCTGATCGACCGCGCGGCGGGAGTCTTCGAGGGCGACGTCCTTGCGGGAGATGAAGAGATCGTTCTGGATGACGAGAGCCATCGTCACGCACGTGATGAAGATCGCCAGGGAGGTCGCGAGCAGGGTGATCGAGAGCGTGCGGAACCGCAAGGAGCGGCGCCACAGGATGCCGAGCATCGTCGGCCAACCTCGCCAGTCGCGCAGGACAGCGACCGTCGCGGTGGTCGCTGTCGTCGCGGCCATCGTGCTCCTAGCCGACGCTCCCGGCGCGGTAGCCCACGCCGCGCACCGTCATGACGATCTTCGGGTTGTCGGGGTCGAGCTCCACCTTCGCGCGCAGGCGCTGCACATGCACGTTCACCAGTCGGGTGTCGGCCTTGTAGTGGTAGCCCCACACCTGCTCCAAGAGCATCTCCCGGGAGAACACCTGCTGGGGCTTCGACGCGAGTGCGACGAGAAGCTGGAACTCCAACGGCGTGAGCGCGATCGGCGCCGTCCCCCGACGGACCTCGTGCGCATCGACGTCGACGGTGAGGTCGCCGACGCGGAGCTGCTCGCTCGTGGCCTGCGGCGTGGGACGAAGCCGGGTGCGGATGCGGGCGACCAGTTCCTTCGGGTTGAAAGGCTTGACCATGTAGTCGTCGGCGCCCACCTCGAGCCCGCGGACGACGTCGGCGGTGTCGCTGCGCGCGGTGAGCATGATGATCGGCACGCCGGACTCGGCACGGATGCGGGTGCAGATCTCGATCCCGTCCATGCCGGGGAGCATGAGGTCGAGCAGCACGAGGTCGGGTCGCTGTGCTCGCCACTCGTCGACGGCGCGCGCACCGTCCGCGCAGAAGACCGGCTCGAAGCCTTCGGTCCGCAGCACGATCCCGATCATCTCGGCGAGCGCGGTGTCGTCGTCGACCACGAGAATACGTGAGGTCATAAGAGTTACCTTATGGCACCGAGTCCCAGCGATCCCAGGTCTGCGCACCGTGTGCGGGATATGACGCACCGCGCGAGGGATATGACACGATGGGAGCGCACGATGGAGAGGGAGTGCCTGTGACCGGACAGACGTGGACGCCTGCCCCGAAGAAGGGCATCATCCCCCTTCATCCGCTCTCGTTCGGAATGCTGCTGGGAAAGGCCTTCGCCGCGCTTCGCCACAACCCGAAGGTGCTCTTCGGCTTCGCCGTGGTCATCCAGCTCGTCGTGGTGGTCGTCACGGCCGTGGTCATGGGCGTCGTCTTCTTCACGACGTTCAGCCGCCTGGAGACCGTCTCTCCCTCTTCTCCGGACTTCGAGGCGGTGATGGCGGGGACCATCGCGGTGAACCTGATCGCCGGGCTCGCCGTGGGTGTCGCCTCGATCGCCTTCACGGCGATGATGCAAGGCGTCGTCGCCGCGGAGATCGGCTATGCCGCGATCGGAGTGAAGGCGACGCTGCGGATGCTGTGGCGCCGGATGGCCCCGGCGTTCTGGCGACTCGCCGGCTTCGCCTCCCTCTCCGTCGCGGCCGTGTTCGGCATCTTCATCATCGCTGCCGTCGTCATCGCGGCCTTCATCGCCGGCGGCATGGGCGGGAGCGCCGAGATGGTCGGCATCGTCGTGCTCGTGGTGATCGTCATCGTCCTCGCCTGCATCCCGCTGGCGGTGTGGCTCACCACGAAGCTGCTGCTCGTACCGTCGATCCTGGTCCTCGAGCGTGCACGTTTCCGAGACGCTTTCGTCCGCTCCTGGAGGCTCACCCGCGGGCGCTTCTGGGTCGCGTTCGGTGTGACCTTCCTCATCAGCGCGATCATGGGCATCGCGGCCCAGGTCGTCAGCGTCCCCGCCACGCTGCTCGGCTCTCTCCTCGGCTCGGTCGTCGCGCCCACAGGAGCAGAGGACCCGAGTGCGGTGGTCGCCTTCGTCGTGACCTTGATCGCCCCGCAGATCCTGCTCCTCGTCATCCAGGCGATCACCCTCGTGGTCCAGAGCACCGGATCGGCGCTCGTCTACCTCGACTGCCGGATGCGCTACGAGGGTCTGGACCAGACCTTGATCGCATACGTGGAGCGCCGTGACCTCGGCTGGACCGACGAGCAGCAGGACGATCCGTTCCGCGTCGATCCGTCACGGGCCGTCACCTCTGCACCGCCGCCCCGCCAGGTGCCGGAGCACGTCATGATGTCGCAGGGCTACGGGTATCCGCCCTACGGCGCACAGCCGACGTTCGGAGAGCCGGGAGCGCCTCAGGCATATCCCGCACAGCCGTACCCCGCGCAGCCGTATCCCGCACAGCCGTATCCCGCACAGCCGTATCCCGCACAGCCGTACCCCGCGCAGGGCCAGCCGGCGCAGGGCCAGCCGGCGCAGGGCCAGCCGGCGCAGCCTCCGATGCCGTATCCGGCGGCGGCACCCGTGACACCGCCTGCCGTCGCGTTCCCGCCACCGCCGCCTCCCGCGCCGACCGCCGCATCGGGAACATCCACCATGCCGAGCGTCCCCTCAGCGGAAGCAGCACCCGATGACGGCGGGTGGGCCGCGCCCGGCGCAGACGGCACCGCATGATCCGACCGTTCGACGACCTGTTCGTCCCCGACGGGGACGAAGCCCGACGCTGGGCGGAGGAAGAGCTCTCCAACCCTCGCTACGCCGACGCGAAGCCCACGTGGTTCGATCTCCTGGCGCGTGACATCGGCCGTTTCCTCACCGACCTGTTCAGCTCCGGCAACGGGGCGGGCATCGGGCCGTCCGCCCTCATCATCGTCATCGTCATCATCGCGGCCGCGCTGGTCGCCGCTCTCATCATCTGGGGCAGACCGCGCAGCTCCCGCGCCGTCAGGCGGGCACAGGGCGACCTCCTCGGAGCGGCCGACGACCGCAGTGCGGCGCAGTTGAGATCGGACGCCGAGCGGGCCGCCCGCGAACGAGACTGGGACGCCGCGACGATCCTCCGGTACCGGGCGATCGCGCGCAGCCTGCGGGAGCGCGATCTGATCGATCCGGCACCGGGCGCGACGGCGCAGTCGATCGCCCGCGAGGCGAGCACGGTGTTCGTCGACGAGGCAGCCGCCATGCGTCGAGCAGCCTCCTCCTTCGACGACGTCCGCTACCTCGGGCACAGCGCGAGCGCCGAGACCTATCGGGATCTCGTCGACATCGATGATCGGATCCGCGCACGCCGCCCCGAGGCGGTACCGGCATGACCGTGATCGAGCCTGACCACGCCGCCTCCTCCCCGGCTGCCCCTTCCACGGCGGAACACCGCCCGAGCCGGGCCAAGACGATCATCGGATGGACGATCGTCGCCGCCCTGGTCCTGATCGTCGCTGCGGTCGGACTGCGTGTCGCCGTGACCGCCCCCGGCGCGCGCGGTGCCCTCGACCCCGAAGCCCGAGACGACGGCGGCGCCCTCGCGCTCGCGGACATCCTGCGCGATCAGGGCGTCGAGGTCGACGTCCGCCGCTCGCGGGCCGAGGCGCTCACAGCGATCGACGAAGACACGACACTCGTGATGGCCAACCCGTACACCCTGACCGACGAAGCCCTGGAGACGCTCACCGCTCCGGCGCGGCGCGTCGTGTTCCTCTCGACGGGCACGCACCTGCTGAACGAGCTCGGCATCGGAGAGAACGCCACGGGAACACTGCCGGCGGCGGCCCCCGACTGCGACGTCGCCGAGTTCGCGAGGATCGGGACCATCCGTGCCGACCGCCTGTTCACCCCGGCGGACGGCGTGCAGGCCTGCTTCGGCGATGCCGAGGGCGCCGCCGTCCTCGTGGACCGCCGTTCCACGCCCGAACGCGTGGTGGTGGAGGGCACCAGGCTCTTCGGCAACGCCTATCTCGCCGAGAACGGCAACGCCGCCCTCGGGTTGGCGCTGCTGGGTCAGACCGATCGCGTCGTCTGGTACGTCCCCAGCTTCGCTGACTCCGACATCGAGGCCGAGCCGGTCGACACCCTCGGCAGTCTCACGCCTCCCTGGGTCACACCTGCGATCCTGCTGCTGATCATCGCGGGGATCGCCACGGCGATCTGGCGCGGTCAGCGGTTCGGTCCCCTGGTCGCCGAGACGCTGCCGGTCACCGTGCGGGCGTCGGAGACGATGCACGGACGTGCGCGTCTCACGGCCAGAGCCGCAGATGCACCGCACGCCGGGCAGGCGCTCCGCGACGGAACCCAGCGACGACTGGCTCGACGGCTCGGACTCGCCGTCCACGCAGGCGCAGACGAGGTCGCGGATGCGGCCTCTGATCGACTGCGGATTCCCCGGGGCACGCTCCAGGCGCTGATCGCCGGGCCGCTCCCCGAGAACGACGCCGCTCTGGTCGACCTCGCCAGACGCCTCGACGAGCTCGAGACCGCAGTGGACGACAGCACGCACGTCGACCGATCAGAACCGACCGCCCATCCCCGAGAAGCAGAGGGAAACACGTGACCGTTGAGAACCATCCCACCGACGACGCCGCACTGCGCCAGGCCATGCACCGGGTGCGCACCGAGGTCGACAAGGCGGTGGTCGGCCAGGCCGGCACCGTCACCGGGCTGCTCGTGTCGCTGCTCGCCCGAGGCCATGTGCTCCTCGAGGGTGTGCCGGGCGTCGCGAAGACGCTGGTCGTCCGCTCCTTCGCACGAGCGCTCGGCCTCGACACCAAACGCGTCCAGTTCACTCCCGACCTGATGCCGGGCGATGTCACCGGCTCGCTCGTGTACGACGCGCGCACCGGCGAGTTCGACTTCCGCGCCGGCCCGGTGTTCACGAACATCCTGCTCGCGGACGAGATCAACCGCACGCCGCCGAAGACCCAGGCCGCGCTCCTGGAAGCCATGGAGGAGCGCCAGGTGTCGGCTGACGGCGTCAGTCGCCCCCTGCCCGACCCGTTCCTCGTCGCCGCGACGCAGAACCCGATCGAACACGAGGGCACCTACTCACTGCCCGAGGCGCAGCTGGACCGCTTCCTGATGAAGCTCGTCGTCGGCATGCCCGAACGCGACGCGGAGGTCTCGGTGCTGCGTCGGCACGCGGAGGGCTTCTCGCCGCGCGAGCTGACCGGTGTGGAGGCGGTGGTCACCGCCGACGAGATCCGCGCAGCCCAGCAGGCGGCCGCCGCCGTCGAGGTCACGGACGACGTGCTCGGCTACGTCGTCGACCTCGCTCGGGCGACCCGTCAGTCTCCGTCGGTCGAACTCGGTGCCAGCCCGCGCGCATCGACCGGTCTGCTCGCGGCGGCGAAGGCGTGGGCGTGGCTCAACGCCTCCTCCGCGGTGACCCCCGACCACGTGCAGACGATGCTGGTGCCCGTGTGGCGTCACCGCCTCCAGTTGCGACCCGACGCGCAGATGGAAGGCGTGTCCGCCGACGCGGTGCTCACCTCCGTGGTGCAGCAGACCCGGGTGCCGATCTAGGTGTTCGTCACCGGCCGCCTCGCCGTCGCCCTCGCCGTGGGCGTCTTCCCGCTCGTCATCGCTGGACTCGCGGGCTATCCGGCGTACGCGGTCCTCGGCGCCTGGATCGGCCTGTGCGCGCTGCTCGTCGCCGTCGACGTCGCGCTCGCGGCGAGCCCCCGATCGGTGACGGTGAGTCGCAGAGTGCCCGCGCGTGTGCGCATCGGGGAGCCGGTCCCGGTGAGCGTGGCCGTGCACAACCACGGCACCAAGCCACTGCACGCCCTGCTTCGCGACGCATGGCAGCCGACGGCGGGGGCGCCGTCGGACCGGCAGCACCTGGTCGTCCCGCCGGGTGAGCGCGGCCGTGTCGCCATTCCGCTCCTCCCCCGCCGTCGCGGGGAACTGGCCAGCGAGTTCGTGATGATCCGCTCCCGCGGACCACTCGGCATCGCGGGCCGGCAGGCACGGCATTCCGTCCGCGGAGCGATCCGCGTGCTCCCTGCCTTCTCCTCGCGCAAGCACCTTCCGTCCCGCCTCGCTCGGCTGCGCGAGCTGGATGGCAACACGAGCATCCAGGTGCGCGGTCAGGGTACCGAGTTCGATTCATTGCGTGAGTACGTGCGCGGGGACGACGTGCGCTCGATCGACTGGCGGGCGACCGCCCGCGCAGGAACGACGATGCTGCGCACCTGGCGACCGGAACGGGACCGTCATGTGGTGATCATCATCGACACCGGACGTACAGCGGCAGCTCGTGTCGGCGACGGTACGCGCATTGATGCCGCGCTCGAGGCGGCACTGCTGCTGGCGGCGCTCGCCTCGCGTGCCGGTGATCACGTGCACCTGCTGATGTACGACAGGGTCGTCCGCGGTCGGGTCACCGGGGTCGACGGCGCCGCGTTGCTTCCGGCTCTGACCGACGCCATGGCTCCCGTGCACGCGCGGCTCGTCGACACGGACTGGCACGGCGCATTCGCCACCGTGCGCTCGCTCACGACGCGGCCCTCGCTGATCGTGGCCCTGACGGCGCAGGACGCGGCCGAGTCGGCCCGTGGCTTCCTCGGTGCCTTCCCGAACGCCTCACGTGCGACCACGGTCCTCGTCGGATCCGTGACCGACGACGGCATCTCCGCTCTCGCGCGCCGTCGTGATTCCCGCGAGGACGTGTATCTCGCCGCGGCCGCCGAGCGAACTCTCCGCGACGCGGAGAACGTCGCCGACGCGATCCGCAGGGCCGGGGGCGAAGCGATCGCCGCCGATCCGGAAGACCTCCCACCGCGGATCGCCGACCGCTACCTCGAGCTGAAGGCCGCCGGTCGACTCTGACGCCCAACCGATCGCGTCAGCCGACGACCAGGCGCGGGGTGCCCGCTTCGTATTCGACGAGGTCGCCGGTCTCACCCGCGCGATGCGCCCTCCCGCCGATCACCAGCATGTAGATGAGGAACACGGCGAGCGCGGCCGCACCGATCCCGATCTTCACCGGCCAGGGCAGTGCCCAGCCCGTCACGAATCCCTCGACGAGCCCGGCGAGGAACAGCGCGAAGACCAGACCCATCGCGACGGTCGCCAGCGCCCTTCCCTGCTCGGCGAGCGCCTGCCCACGCGTACGGTGCCCCGGGGCGACCCAGGCCCAGAAGACGTGCAGCCCGGCGGCGGCCGCGACGAAGATGCAGGTCATCTCGAGCATCCCGTGCGGAAGGATGTACAGCACCATGAGGTCGGCCTTGTCGTGGACGGCCATGATCGCCCCGGTCGTGCCGAGACCCATCGCGTTCTGCACCAGCACGTACACCGGCCAGATCCCCGTGACGCCGAAGAGCACGCACTGCATGGCGATCCAGGCGTTGTTCGTCCAGACCATGCCCATGAACGCCGCTGCCGGGTTCTCCGTGTAGTAGCCCGTGAAACTCTCCTCCGCATACTGCGCGAGGGCCGCAGGCGGCCCCAGCGTGGCCACGATCGCGGGGTCGCTCGCGATCCATGCGGCGGTGCCGACGGCGACCGCGATGAACGAGATCGCGATGACCAGCGTCGTCCAACGCAAGCGGTACAGGGCCGCGGGCAGCTGCCACCGGAAGAAGCGGCTCGTCTGGGTGAGGATGCTGTCGGATGCGCCGGTGAGTCGCAGCCGGGCGCGAACCAGGATCGTCGACAGGTACGCGCCCTGCGGCGAGTCGCCGACGGACGTCTTCAGTTCGGCGAGATCGGCGGAGGCCGCCCGATACCGGACGATGAGCTCATCGACCCCGTCGCCGTCGAGACGGGCGCGACTGAGCTGGTCGAGCCGCTCCCATTCGGCGCGGCGTGCATCTGTCAGCGCATCGGCATCCACCTGATTTACTGTACTCATGTCCGTCCCGATCGACGTCTCCGACGAGGTCCTGTCCGGCGAGGCCGTCGCGCTCGACGTGCAGCCCGTCGGGTTCCTGCTGCGAGCGCTCGGCGCCGCGATCGACATGCTCCTCGGCTACGCCGTCTTCATCCTGTGGATCTTCCTGCGCATCTGGCTGCTGGACGCGGGCGTGCTCGATGAGACGACGGATCGCATCGCCGTGGTCTCGGCGTTCGTGGTGAGCTTCGTCGTGCTCCCGATCACGATGGAGGTCGCGTTGAAGGGACGCAGCCTCGGCAAGCTCGCGGTCGGTGGACGGATCGTGCGCATGGACGGCGGCGCCGCGGGTTTCCGTCACGCGTTCATCCGCGGGCTGCTCGGCGTCCTCGAGATCTACATGACCTTCGGCGGGATCGCCGTGCTCACGGGCGCGTTCACCGCGCGATCGCAGCGTCTGGGCGACCTCGTCGCCGGGACCTACAGCCAGCGCGTGCGCACACCCGCTCTGAGCTCGCACCTCCCCCTCCTTCCCTCACCGCTGGCCGGCTGGGCGCAGATCGCCGACGTCGCCCGGTTGCCCGACCGTCTCGCACGCCGGATCTCCCAGTTCCTGCAGAGTGCCCCGCGCATGATCCCGGCGGCGCGGGCACGCGTCGCCCAGGATCTGCTCACCGAGGCGAGCCCGTTCGTCTCCCCGCTGCCCTCGGCGCCGCCCGAGCAGGTTCTGATCGGCATCACCGTTCTGCGTCGCGAGCGCGAGCGGCGGGCGCTGGAGAACTCCGATCGTCGTGCCGAACGGCTCACCGGCCGTCGGGTCGGCGTCTAGCGGACGTCCGCAGGAACCCTCCCACCAGCACCGGGCGACCCGATCGAGCCCGCCGGTGCGTCAGAAGCGGATCGCGTCGATCACCTTCACCCGCAGGGCGACGAGAGCGGGTATGAAGCCCGACACCGCGCCGACGATGACGGAGGCGAGAAGCCCGATGAGCGCCGCCCGCATCGGGAACGGCGGGATGTCCTGGATGCCGTAGAACAGCGATGTGATGACCCATTCCGACCGCAGCACCGCGACGACGATCGCGATCCCGATCACGCCGGCCACCGTCGTCGCCACCAGACTCTCCAGGAACACCGCGAAGAAGACCCGGCCCGAGCTCGCCCCGAACGCGCGTCGCACACCGATCTCGCGCACGCGCTGGCGCATCGCCACGAGCTGGATGTTGATGAGGCTCAGCGCTCCGAGGGCGAGGATCAGCGCGGCGATTCCTCCGGTGATCATCTCGAAGGTCGCCTGGGCGTCCATCGCGCCGGGCTGCGCCGCCCAGTCCGATCTGTTCACCGTGACCGTCTGTCCGGCAGGCAGGCCCGCCCGGAGGTCCATCGCGAGCACCGGGGCGATCTGGTCGACCTGCCCCGTGCCCATCCAGATCTCGTACTGGGTCCACGCCTCCGTGGGCAACGCGTCCACGCGGGCCCGGTACGCGTCGTAGAGCAGATCGACGCGAAGCTCTTCGTCGCCGAAGCCCTGGCGAGGTGTGACTCCGATCACCTGGTACGTGCCACCGGCCGGACCGCTCAGGGTCACCGTGGGGTGCTGCGACAGCGGCACACGCCCCAGACGGTCCCAGAGGGGCTCGGTGATCACGACGGGGGGTGCCATCGCCTCGGTGTCCGAGTCGAGGAACCAGCGCCCGTCCAGAAGTCGCTCGCGATGGATCTGCGAGAACGCAGGATCCATGATGCGCGCCGGAACCTGCGCTATGCCGTCGGGAAGCTGCAGGTCGACCGTCAGCCCCTGGGAGATGCGCGCGGTGTGGCTGAAACCGAACCGCTCGGACACACGACTGAAGCGGGCATCGAAGCCGTCGGCGTCGACGGGAGAGCCGTCATCGGTGTTGACGGAGACGACGACGGTCGCGGCGCGCCCGCCCCACCGGTCGGACTGCTCGGCCTGGAACTGGCGCTGGTACTCGGAGAACGCGACGACCGCGGTCAGAGCGCCCACCGACACCGCGATGCCGATCAGGCTGAGCAGCACACGCAGCTTGTGCACCCGGATCTCGGCCCAGGCGTCGGAGAGAGCACCGAGGAAGCCGGTCATGCGATCACCTCCGGCGGCGCCGAAGGCACCGACGCCGCGAGGGTCGACGCTTCGAAGGCGCGGCTGAGGTCGGCGGCTTCCAGGCGGCCCGCATCGAGGCGGTAGTGCCGACGTGCCCGTGCCGCGACATGGAGGTCATGGGTGATCGTGACCAGTGCAGCGTCCGTCTCGGTGGCCACCTCGTCGAGGAGCGCCATCACGGATGCGCCGGTGTCGATGTCGAGCGCGCCCGTCGGCTCGTCGGCGAGGATCAGGACGGGTCGGCGTACCAGCGCCCTGGCGATCGCGACGCGCTGCTGTTCGCCGCCGGAGAGCTTGTCCGCGATCTGCTCGACACGATGCCCGAGGCCGACCCGCTCCAGCATGTCGGCGGCGATCTGACGACGGTTCCAGAACATCTTCCCCTTGGCGTGGCCCAGCGGCATCATCACGTTGTCGATCGCCGTGCGCCCGGGAAGAAGATTGAACTGCTGGAAGACGAAGCCGACGTTGTCCCCGCGCAGGCGGTCGAGCCGACCGGAGCGCATCCTGCGCACCTCGCGCCCTTCGAATGCGACGGAGCCCGATGTGGGTGCGTCCAGCATGCCCAGGATGTTGAGCAGGGTGGATTTCCCGGATCCCGACCGACCCACGATCGAGACGTGGTCACCGGCTACCACCTCGAGGGTGATCCCGCGGAGGATCTCCAGCCGGGAGTCATCCGCCAGGAGCACGCTCTTGGAGACGTCGTCGAGCGCGACGAGACTCACCAGTTCATCCCGCTGTCGCACTGCTCCACTCCCGGGGAGACCTCGTAGCAGAACTCCTCGACGGGAGCCACGAAGCCGGGGACGAACTGACGGATGCTGTCCCCCTCGGCCAGCCCCTCCGTCACCTCGACCGTGACGCCGTCGTTGACGCCGAGCGTCACTGCGCGCTCCTCGGGGTCGGATCCGTCGCCCGCGTCCACCCAGACTTTGCCGGATCCCGCGCCGCCCTGGACGGCGGTGACCGGGATCACCAGAGCATCGTCGACCTGGCCGAGAGCGAGGTCCATCTTCGCGGGGAGTCCGGCGAAGACGGTCTGATCGACGGGGATGGCGCAGCGCACACTCGCCGTGCCCTCCGCGGTGACCTGCACCCCGACTCCGGTGCACGCGAACGGCGCGGGACCGCCGGTGATGGTGACCGTCGCCTCCGTGGGCGCGTTGACGAGGCGGTACAGCTGCACAGGGTCGACCGTCGCGAGCAGGTGGTACTTGGCCGGGGTGAGCTTGTACGCCTCTGTCCCGACCGTGGTGGCCTGGCCTTTGACCATGGCGAACTCCGACACGTCGCCCGCTTCCGGCGCGACGACGTCGATGTCCTTCCGCGGCTCTTCCTGGCGCACGGTGTAGAGCTTCTGGCCGGCGGCCACCGCTGCTCCTTCACCCACGTGCACGGCGAGGACGGTGCCGTTGAGCTCGCCGCGGACGACGTAGGCGTCGTCGCGGGCCACGTTCCCACTCAGGCTCAGCGCATTGACCACCGAACCGCGTTCCACCACCACCACCGGATCCGTGATCCCCGCCTCAGGGCTGACGACGCTCTCCGCGCGGTCGGGGAAGAACGCGATCTTGACGAGTGCCGCGGCACACGCTCCGAAGACCACCACGAGAAGCAGGGGGAAGATCCAGCGACGCCAGACGATCACGAGTGCCTTTCCGGCCGTGCCGCCCTGGCACGCCTGCGGTCAGCGTATCCAGACTTCGGATCCTCGCCGACGGCTGCGTCCGCGTGTCGACGCAACGCCGTCAGGCGCGGAGGGCCTCGTGACGGACGACCAGCCAGCCCGCGGGAACCGAGAGCCGGTCCGCATGCGGTGAGCACAGATCATGTGCCTGCGGGTCGTTCGCGGCGCCGAGCGGGCCGAGCGCCGCCATCTGATCGCCGTAGTCGTAGGTGAGGGTGGCTACGGCTTCGCGCGCGCAGCCGACCTTCGAGCACAGTCGTCCGTCCATCTCCGCCAGCGTACGGCGCGCCCCGGGTGAGCGCCGGATGCCGCGCCGAGTGATCCTCGCACCGCCTAGACTTTCGTCATGCCCCGCCGTCGCACCGCTCATGCCTCCGCTGCCCCGCGGCGCGGTGCACGGCACGGACGACACGGGCGTCTCGGCCGCAGCGAGGTCGTACGACCACCGCTGGCTCCGCTCGACGGCCGCCTCGACAGATTCGACCTCACCGTCGGAACGGCCGTGGAGTTCCTCCGCGGGACATGGCCAGAGTTGCAGAACGTCCGGTTCGAGATCGGCGCGATCCCGGGTTTCGACGCCGGCGAAGAGGTGCCGCGCTGGTACCTCGATCGCGACAATCGACGTATCGTCCTGTTCCGACTTCCCATCGAGCGGCTCCTGCCTCCGGGGCACGACGATGCCGCCCACAGACGCATGGCCATCGAGAGCGCGGTGTTCCGGGCCGCCGCGGAGTACGTCGGCCGTGAACCGTGGGATCTCGGTCACGAGCACTGACACTCCGGCGGCCGGGGCCCCGCATTCCGTCAGGGATAGACCGTGATCGGCTTCTCTCCGCCGCTGCTCGCCTGCACCGGGAGCACTGCGAGCGCCCCGGGTGCCGTGAGGGTCACGGCCGCGTGCACGGGCGCCGTCGTCCGCATCCGGTACGTCGTCCGCCCCTCCACCGCGATCCCGCCGGTCTCCCCCGCGGGGATGACGACCTCCTGGGCCTGACCGCCGTCGACCGGCTCGAGTGTGACGGTCGCGTCCCGGTCCGAGGTGTTCGACACCTGCAGTCGTGCATCGGGACCGGAGGGCACGGCGAAGACCACCTCGGCGTCGATCTCCGGCGCGGGGGTGACCCACGCGAAGTCCGAATCGAGACCGAAGCCGTCCTGCTGTCTGACCCCGGCGAGGAGCGGCACGTCGGATTCGACCTCGACGGTGTACCGACCGGGCTCGAGGCCGGAGAGCGAGACCTGAGCGGGAAGATCCGCCTCGACGGGCACGGTGAACTCGTCTACAGGCACCGTGGCGCCCTCGGCCTGCACCCTCACCTGGACCCGAGCGTCGACGCCGGGGGCCAGCACCCGCAGAACGGCCATCTCCGCGTCATCGCCGTTGGCCGGGAACGCCTGCACTCCGGTGAAGACGAGTCTCTGCTGGGGGCCCGCGACCGAGTCCTGGAGATCGATGCCCGCAGGATCGAGGACGCGCACGAGCGAGGACTGCAGGGCCGCTCTCACCGGAGCTCCCACCGCGCTCACCTTGACAACCGGCAGATCGTTGCCGGCGGCGAACGAGGTCAGAGGGAGCGCCGTCTGCGAGCGCGGAGGGACGATGACCGTCCGGGTGCTGCGGGCGGCTCCGTACACGGCGAGGGTCACCGTCGACGGGACCTCGGTCGCGTTGGTGAGGGTGATGATGTCTTCGGTGCCGGTGTCGATGCTCCCGCCCACGAGCCACGACTCCAGCCTCGGCACGCCGCAGGGCAGGGCAGCGTACCCCGCGAGGTCGTCCGCGGCGATCGTGACGGACTCGGCACCGGCGATCAACGGTGCCGAACGCCCGTCGACCGGGCCGGTGAGCACCTGCGGTCCACCCGCATCGGGCAGATCGGGTACCTCAAGCGTCTCGGACGACGGTCTTCCGGCCGTGCCTCCGGACGTGAGGCTCGTCGGTGCCGCGGAGAGCATGTCCAGGGGGGCCGACGCGTCACGACCGAGAGCACGGAGATCGCCGTTGCAGACCAGCACGCTGTCGCCGGGCACGGGTGTGACCTCGACCTGCGCGGGGTCGTGCGCGACGGTCGGCCACGGCGCATGGATCGCCGTGGCGACACCGACGACGCAGGCGGCGATCACGGCCACGCCCGTGATGACACGGGCGCTGGTCGCGGCGACCCGGAAGGCGCGGTTCCCGTTGCTCATCGGTCCTCCTCCATCGGCTTCGCGTGTTCGTCGTGGGGGCTCGCCGAAGCGCCGTCCGCCGACCCACCGTCCGCTGTCGCCTCGCTCACCGTCGCGTCGCCCACCGTCGCGTCGCCCGCTGTCGCGTCGCCCACTGTCACCTCGTCCACCGGCCCAGCGGCGTCATCGATCACCGGATCAGCGATCGGCGCCAGTGCCTCGTCATTCAGGGCGGGCGCGTCCTGGGGGTCCTCGATCACCCCGACGGGCGCTTCATCGAGGGAATCCCTGTCCTCCGCGTGCCGAGGCAGCACGATCGGCTCCTCAGGCACGCGACCGACGATGCGCGACTGGGCGCGAGCCGCACGACGCGACGCACGGGTCGGGATGGACAGCAGGAGGGCCGCGAAGACTGCGAGCAGCTGCACGGTGATCACGAGGCGAGCAGTGCCCTGCTGGGCGGATGTCAGCGGTGGCTGTTCGGCGGCGTCGGCATCGAGACGCCAGAGCACGCCGCGATCGGTGGTGCCCGCGTGCACGAGGCCGGCACGCTGATCGATCGAGGCGACCGCCGCGGTACGAAGCGCCCGCGCCTTGTCCCCTTCACCAGGAACCTCAGCGACCAGGACGTAGCTGATCCCTTCGGCGGCCAATGCTCCGGGCGCATCGAAGTCGCGGGCCGAGAGGAGATCCACGGCCAGGGCGGAGATGTCGGCTCCCTGCGGCTCGACCGCGGTGGAGATCATCGTCGACTGCGACCCCAGCGTCTCGCTGGCTCCCCAGGCCACTTCTGCGGCCAGTCCTCCGTCGTTCTGCGGGGTGAGCACGAGGGTCGCGATCGGCCGATCCCCTGCGGCCTGTGCAGCCACATACGAGGGCAGCGTCGACTCAGGACCGTTCGTGAGCACCGAGCGCCCCATGTGCAGCGCGCTGAGCGCCGGGATCGCGCAGACCGCCAGTGTCACCGCCGCGGCGACGGCCGCGAAGATCCGCAGACGCGGAAGCGTGAGCGCGGTGTCGAGCGTCACGAGGGCAGCCCCTACGACACCGATCCACGCCAGGCTGAGTCCGGTACCCGGCCAGATCGCCACCGGCGTCCCCTGCGCGAAGCTCACCGTGACCCCGACCGCGAGGAACGCCGTGGCGAGCCCGGACAGGGCGACCACGAGCAGGGTGATCCCCGCGCGCCAGCGTGGAGCGACCGCCGCACCGAGCGCCAGCACGGCGAGAGGTGCGCACAGGAGTGGCGCCCACACGGCGATGGGTGCGGGCAGAAGCGCCATCCAGCCGCCCAGCTCCGATGTCGGGAAGCCACCGGCGATCGCGAGGCGTCCGGCGGCGTCAGCGGCGGCCTGGGGGCCCGCCCAGATGAGTCCGGGGTCGCCGAGGATCCCCAGAGGCGTGCCGTGAGCGAGCTGCCAGATCACCAGTGGTGCGAACAGGGCGATCGTCGGCACCGGCAGCCAGAGCAGTCGCCCCGCGCCACGGAACTGCGCCGTTCCCAGCACGATGCCCAGGGCGACAATCCAGAGCAGCGCAAGGGCGGGTGCCAGCGACGGTGCGCAGGCGAGCACGGCGGCGAGGAGCAGCGACGCGCTCCCGGCGGCGCCCCATGACCGATGGGCGACCACAGCGCTGTGGAAGAGCCAAGGAAGCAGGAGATGGACGAGCACCGCGGCCGGACGTCCGTCGACCAGGGCGGTGAGGAACGTGGGCGCGAGCGCCCACGCGATGCCGGCGAAGATCCGGAGCCCTCCGCGATCGGTCACTCGCGTGGCGGCGAACCACCCTCCCAGAACTGCGAGCGGGAGGGCGAGGATCCACAACAGCACCATGGCGAAGGAAGGACCGGCAGGCCAGAGCGTCCCGAGTACCGCGACCACGGAGGCGAAGGGGTCGGCAGGGCCGACGAGGCCGAGGGCGACGTCGCGGGTTCCCCACGCCGCATCGCTCCAGAGCGCGGCGATGGTCTGACGGAGCGGCAGCAGTCCCCCGCCCCCGAGCGTCGGCCAGGCGAGCAGGCTCGTGAAGGACGCGATGCTGACGACCAGGGCCGCGAGTACGGCCCAGGCCCCACCACCGGAGAAGAAACGCAGTTCGCTGACCGCACCTCCCTCGCTTCCGTGCCCGTCATCCAGACGCCGTCGCAGCTCGGAGGACGTCACGCGCAACGGAGCGATGCCGGCCCAGGCGGAAGTGCGGAAGGCGCGGATGCCGGCGCGGGAACGTGCGACCGCACCGAATCGGAACATGGCCGTGAGGGCAGCCCCCCATTCGGGGAAAACAGCCTCGGGCCGCTTGCCGACGAGGTCGGTGATGGAGCGCCACAGCGCGAGAGGAAGCAGGCTGAGCCAGTGCAGCGGCACGGCCGCGGCCGGCGCGTACGCCAGCCGTCGGTGCAGCTGGGCCAGGCGGGTCACGTAGGCGCGGCGCGATCGACCCGGCGGAAGCGCAGCAGGACCGCCCGATGATGCTGAGACCCGCGCACTCGGCGCGAGGACGACACGGCCACCGCCGAGGCGTGCACGGACCCCGAGGTCGAGTCCCTCATCGGCCCCCGCGAGGGCCGGATCGGGTCGCAGGGCATCGCGCACCTCGCCACGGATGAGCATCCCCCGCACATCGGCGCCGAGAGCATCGTCGGAACGGTCGTGCTGACCCTGATCGAGCTCTCCCGCCGCGAGTTCGACGGAGCGGCCCCACGCGGTCATGCTGACGCCGAGCGAGACGATCTCGCGCTCGTTGTCCGTGGCGACGAGCTTGGGGGCGACGATGGCGGCGGACGGCGAGCGCTCCAGCGTGCCGCTCAGACGCTCCAGCGCCCGAGGGTGCGGCGTCGTGTCCTGTGCCAGCAGCCAGACCGCAGACCCCTCGGGCACTCGAGGTCGGGCGAGCTCCACCGCCTCGGCGAAGGACGTCGAGGCACGCGCCTCGATGATCCCTTCGACGGTGCCCGCCACGACGTCGCTCTCGCGCACGGACGACGCATCGCCGCATACGACGAGGGTCACCGCCGCCGCGGGGGTGGTCTGCGTGCGAAGGGCGTCGAGAGTGCGGAGGAGTTGCGCTCGGGAAGAGGATCCAGTGCGCGCGACGATGATGGCGTGAACTCGGGCTGGCATGACGTCGTCAGCCTATGCGCGCGAGGGGCGACGTCGACGCACCGGATACGGCGCGCCCGCGAAGCCGGTGGCATCGTCGCTCTCGCGCCGATGCGGGTCCGTTCAGCTCGCGCGGCGCTTGAGCTTCCGGCGCTCGCGCTCGGACAGGCCACCCCAGATGCCGAACCGCTCATCGTTGTTGAGAGCGTATTCCAGGCACTCCCCGCGGACGTCGCACGACGTGCAGATCCGCTTGGCGTCCCTCGTCGATCCACCCTTCTCGGGGAAGAACGCCTCCGGGTCGGTCTGCGAGCAGAGAGCGTCGCTCTGCCAGGCGAGAGCGTTGTCGTCATCGCCGGCATCGGTGCGTCGAACCCCGGGAACACCGAGGTTGATCGGATCGACGAACCAGTTCTCCGGTACGTCTGAACGGTAACCCGTCATCTCGATCTCCAACCCTGTCTCCGCCCCCCGGCGGGCCGTGCGCATGACTAATTACACCCGTGTCATTCGCTCCGGTCAAGTCGCGGATCGTAAACCCTCAAGCGACTCTTGAAGGTTCATGGACCATCACCGGCGTGTCGGGATGCGGTGATCGGCCGCGGGGATCATCGCCCTGGACCAGCGATGAAGACCTCGCCCACGCCCGAGAGCGTGACGGTCGCCTCGTCCGCGTCGGCGAAGGCGACCGTGCCGACCGCGAGCACGAGTTCGTCCCCGGAGGCCGAAGAGACGGTGACGTCTCCCGCGGTGGCGAGCACCATCGTCGGCCCGGAGACGTCGAGGGTGAGGACGGCTCCGTCGACCACGACGCGCTCGAGGGCGAAGTCGGATACCGGAACGGGATACGGCGTGACCGGCCCCGCGCTCTCTGCGCGCAGCACCGGCACCTCCCCGGGAGTGGTGTCGAGGATGGCCAGGAGCTCGGGCACATCGATGCGCTTCGGCGTGAGGCCCCCGCGGAGCACGTTGTCGCTCGCGGCCATGATCTCGACGCCGAGCCCGGAGAGATAGGCGTGCAGCAGACCGGCGCGCAGGAACACGCCTTCTCCACGCGCGAGCACCACATGGTTCATGAGCAGCGCCACGACGACCCCCGGGTCCCCCGGGTACGTCTCCGCGACGTCGGCGATGGCGCGGAGCGTCGTGCTCCACTCCCCCGCCTCGCCCCGAGCCGCGGCCGTGACGATCGCGCCGATGATCTCGTCGACCTCGTCGTCCGCCTCACCGCCGAGCAGCCAGGCGATCACGTCGCGGAGGGCGTCGCCCTCGGCGCGCAGACGTGCGCGCAGCTGTCGGACCCCACGGCTGTCATCGAGCGCCTCGAGCAGAGAGAGCGTGTCGGGGACGGGACGCAGTCCGCTCAGCGACTCGAACCGATCGCTGAGCGCCACCAGGAGTTCGGGTTTGTGGTTGTCATCCCGATAGTTGCGCTGCGGGTCGTCGGCGTCGAGACCGCTCTCCCGCGCCCACCCCGCGCGCGCCTGCTCGATCGTCGGATGCACCTGGATCGAGAGCGGGCGTCCCGCCGCGAGCAGCTTGAGGAGGTAGGGAAGCGTGCCTCCCGTGACCTGATCGAGTGTGCCACCACCGGCGACGTCGGCGGGGTCACCGGGGTGATCGCCGAACCAGACCTCCGCCTCCGGAGCGCCGGTCGGTGTGCGTCCCTCGAGTCCGGCGAGGAGGGAGTCCGATCCCCAGGCGTAATCACGGGGCGTGTTGGTGAGGCTCAGCAGCATGCCACCAGCGTAGAGCCGCGTCGCCGCGTTCAGCGACGTCGGGAGCGCGGGGCGGTAGCCTGAACGCGATGGCCCAGTACACGAAGCATCCGGTGTCTGCCCCGCCCACCGCGCCGGAGCGCGAGTCGACGGGGCATCTCCTGCTGCGCGGGTATGCGATCATCGTGCTATTCGTCACCTTCGCCCACTCTGCCGTCTACAACCTGCTCGGGCCGGAGGGCGCCGCGATCACGCTCGCCGTCTTCACGCTGGCGACGCTCGGCATCGGCGTCACGATGCTCGCCCGCAATCGCCCGCAGCCTTTCCGCTGGCGTCGCCTGCCCTGGACCGCGCTCGGCTACACGACCCTCGCGCTCGTATCCGTGGCCTGGTCGCAGTGGCGCGGGCCGACGCTCATCACCTGGGTCCTGCTCGCGTCCGTCACGGTCAACGCTCTCTTCATCGCCCACGTGCTCACCTGGCATGAGATCGTCCGCGCTCTCTCCTCCGCGTTCAAGTGGATCCTCGGCCTCTCCCTGGCGATCGAGCTCTGGGTCTCTCTGGTGCTTCATGGACCGCTGCTGCCGAACTTCCTCGAACTCCCGGACGGAAAGATCGATCCGCAGTGGTACTGGGTGCGCGACAACCTGTTCGACGGGGGCAGGATCCAGGGCATCGTCGGAAACGCGAATCTCCTGGCGATCATCTCGCTCTTCGCGATCATCACATTCGGAGTGCTGTTCGCCGCCAGAGCGCGGTGGCGCACGACGCTCGCCCTGTGGATGCTCCTCGCGGCGTACTTCCTGTTCCGTACGGCATCGGCCACCGCGATGGTGTGCGCAGCCGCCGTCGCGGTGGTCCTCGTCGTCGCACTCCTGATGCGCCGCGCCCGCACCCCCGGCGCACGCACGCGCATCTACATCGTGGCCATCGGCGGCGCGGCGATCGCGGCCCTGGGCGTCTGGCTGCTGCGCGAGCCGCTGCTCGGTCTCCTCGGCCGCAGCGCCGATCTGACCGGCCGTTCGGACAAGATCTGGACCAAGGTGCTGCAGCGCGCCGTCGAGCACCCGATCTTCGGCAACGGCTTCTCGAGCCCCTGGATCCCGACGGACCCCGCTTTCGACGAGTGGATCACCGACCACGGCATCACCGTGTTCCACGCGCACAACATGTGGTTGGACGTCCTGCTCCAGCTCGGTGTCGTCGGCGTTGTGCTCATGGCGGTCGCGTACGGCACGCTGCTGTGGCGCTCCTGGTTCTTCGCCGTCGACCGTCCCCGCTGGGATCTCGACGGCGCACGACCGTTCTCCCCGCTGACCCTGCTTCCCAGCCTGTTCACGGTGGTGCTGCTGGTGCAGGGCTTCTCCGAGTCCACCCCGATCATGCTGTGGGGGTGGATGCTCCTGGTGCTCCTGTCGTTCAAGCTCAAGTCGGTGCCGCTGGTCGGCGTCGGCGAGCGCGACCTCCTGTTCGAACGCGGCGCTCGGCAGCGGCGGGTGCCGTGACGCCGGCGCGCCCGATGGTCCGCCTGCTCGGATCGGTGGAGCTGGCTCGTGCGTTCACGCTCGCTGCCCTGACCGCGGTGTTCGGATCGTACGCGATCCGGCAGATGACGTCAGCCGTCACGCTGGCGACGATCATCGCGGCGCTGTGCCTGCTCGGCGCGGCGATCCTGTGGGTGCGCAGGGACGAGCTCTCCCTTCTGCGCATCGCGCCGTCGTCGCTGCTCGCATTCCTCGCGTGGGCCCTCGTGAGCGTCTTCTGGAGCACGGACAAGTCCGACACGATCTTCGGCTGGATGTCCTTGTTCGGCTATGCGTTCCTGGCGATCACGATCGGACACGTCCGGGACACCCTCCAGACCGTGCGGGCGATCGGAGACACGCTGCGGGTGCTCCTCGCCGCCTCGCTCGCCGTGGAGATCCTGTCGGGCGTGCTTCTCGACCTGCCGTTCACATTCCTCGGCGTGCAGGGCGACCTCGCGGCGGGCGGCCCGATCCAGGGGCTGTTCGGCAGTCGCAACATGCTCGGGTTCATCGCGGTGATCGCACTGATCACGTTCGTGATCGAGTGGCGGACGCAATCGGTGAACGCACCACTCGCCGTGATCTCGATAGGGCTGGCGGGGTTCCTGGCGGTGCTCTCCTCCTCTCCGACCGTCCTGGTGCTCGCCGGTGCCGTGGGCGTCGTCACGGTGGCGCTCACGATCGTCCGGCATGCGCCTCCGGAACGACGGACGATCGTGCAATGGATGCTCGGGGTCGTGGTCACCCTCGCTCTCGCTGCCGGCTTCGCGCTGCGCCACCAGATCATCGCCCTGCTCGACGCCGGATCCGACTTCTCGCTCCGCGCCTCGCTGTGGAACACCATCCTGGACTTCGTCGCGGTGAAGCCGATCCAGGGCTGGGGCTGGTTCGGTGACTGGGCTCGCGGCGAATACCCGTTCACCTACATCAACTTCCAGCTCGACGATCGCCACCAGAGCGCGCTCAACGCGTTCTTCGACGTGCTCCTGCAACTCGGCGCCGCGGGCCTGGTGGTGTTCCTGCTCCTGGGCGGTGTCGCCCTGATCCGCTCCTGGCTCGTGGCGAGCACACGACGATCGGTCGTCTACGCGTGGACCCCGATCATGCTCGTGACCCTGGCGGTCGACTCGATGTTCGAGAGCTTCACGCTCGTCGGCGCCGGGTGGTTCATGCTCGTGCTGTGCGCCCTACGTGCCGGGCAATCGCGGTCGTGGCGCGAGAACATCGATGCGGCGCATACGGGCGCCATCCCGACGCTGCGTCCGCAGGAGTAGCCGGAGAGCGTCGTCAGCGCACCGAGGGAAGCTTCGCCGCCCAGGTGATCGCGTCGCGCACGCCATCGTCCACAGAGCGCTCCGCACGCCAGTCCAGGACATCCGCCGCGCGATCGACGATCGCGAAGGCGCCCGCCTGGTCTCCGGGGCGGCGATCGATGTCGATCGTGGGAAGGGGCTCACCGGTGACGCGCTCGAACGCCGCCACGAGCTCGCGGACGGTCACGCCCTCCCCTGTACCGATATTGATCACCTGGTAGGGCTCATCGGGTGTGGAGACGTCGTCGAACCTCTTGACAGCGGCCACGTGCGCGAGCGCGAGGTCCCAGACATGGATGTAGTCGCGCAGCCCTGAGCCGTCGCGGGTGGGCCAGTCGGTGCCCGTGATCGAGAACGGCTCGCCGGTCGCGCGGGCCCGCATGATCTTCCCCAGCGCGTGCGAGGGCAGGGGGTTCTGCAGGCCGGTACGCATCTGCGGATCGGCTCCGATCGGATTGAAGTAGCGGAGAGCGATCGCGCGGAAGTCGTCGTTCGTCGCCGCGTCCTTCAAGATCTGCTCGACCATGGCCTTTGTCGTGGCGTAGGGGCTGGACGGTGCGAGGGGGCTGTTCTCGTCGGCGCCCTGACCGCTCTCCCCCGCGTACACCGCCGCCGACGAGCTGAACACGATGCGGGAGATACCCGCGTCACGGAGTCGCTGGAGCAGCACGATGGTCCTGCCCACGTTGGTGTCGTAGTAGCCGAGGGGGTCGGTTACCGATTCGGCCACCACGATGCGGGCCGCGCAGTGGACGACAGCATCGATGTCGGGGTGATCCGAAAGGAGACGGGTGAGGATCTCCGGGTCGGCGATGTCGCCCTCATAGAGATCGCGCCCCTCACAGAACGCTCGAAGGCCCGTGGACAGGTCGTCGAGGATGACCACTTGCATCCCCGCCTCGATGCACGCGGTGGCGACAGTGGATCCGATGTATCCGGCGCCGCCGGTGATCAGTACCTTCATCGCAGCCAGTCTAACCATCGTCTCTCTGCGGCCGAGGTGAGCCTCTCCGCTGATCCCGAGGGAGCGGACGGTAGGCTACTCACTGCTCGTCATGTCCCGCATCGTCCCCGACGGTGACACGTGGTGACGGAGCCCTCAGCCCCCTGAACTGCCATCGATCTTCGAGGAGAAGGTATGACCGCGGCGCCCGCTGCATTCGATCCGAAAGCGGCGACGATCGTCGTCGTCACCTTCAACAGATCGCATCTGCTCACCGGACTTCTCACCAGCATCACGGCGATGGACCCGAAACCCGGGCGCGTCGTGATCATCGACAATGCCTCCTCCGACGACACGACCGACGTGGTCGAATCCTTCCGCGACACCATCGACACCGAGGTGGTGTATCGCCGCTTGGAGACCAACACGGGAGGCTCCGGCGGGTTCAGCGAAGGCATGCGCACCGCGTATGAGCTCGGCTCCGAGTGGATCTGGATGATGGACGACGATGTCGAGGTCGTTCCGGACGGTCTCGCGAAGATGGGCAAGTGGGCCCCTCGTTTCAAGAGCATCCAGGGTCGCCGCTACGACTACGACGGCAGCGAGTTCTACTGGCAGTACCGCATCGCGGAGCGCATGGGCATCCCGATCCCCTTCGCTCCCTCGGGCTTCGACGACTCCGGCTTCAAAGAGATGAACAGCGGTTGCTTCGAAGGCATGTTCATCCACCGATCGATCGTGAAGCAGATCGGCCTGCCCGACCACCGCTTCTTCATCTACTGGGATGACCAGATGTACGGGTGGCTGGCCTCGCGAAAGACCACGGCCGTCATCGTCGACGAGTTCGTGCTGCGCCGCACACGCGAGATCAAGCAGTGGGACATGGGCATCCGCCACATGAACGCCTCGAGCAACGCCTACCGCTTCTACATCATGCGCAATCGCGCCTACATCAAGCACTACTACCGCGCGCACGACAACTACAACCCCGTGCTGTTCGGACTCGGCACCGGGATGACCTTCGCGAAGGAGCTCATCCGCCTCTTCTTCGTCGAGCGCACCGTCCGCGGCACGAGCAACCTGTTCCGCGGGCTCAAGGAAGGCCGCAAGATCAGCCGCGACCGCTCCTGGAAGCCCATGCCCGCGCTGGAAGACGCCTCATGAGTGAGCCGTCCCCCGAGCTCCGGTGGGCACCGATCGAACCGAAGCCGAGGAACAGGGGCCGAATCTGGCTGATCGTCGGCCTCGCGATCGCCGGGCTGGCGGTCCTCGCCATTCTGCTGATCCTCCTTCTCCCGCGCGGCGAGAGCCCGACGCCTGGAGTCAGCGGATCTCCCAGCCCAGCGGCGACGGCATCGCCGGACCCGTCATCGACGACCACACCGTCGAGCTCTCCCACGCGCACGCCGGAGATCACTCCCCCCGCGCCGACCGACCCGAGCCTTGAGAATTTCCGTGCTCAGGTGGGCGGATGGCTAGGCGCCGCCGATCGCGGTCTCGATATCGTTTCCAGCTCAGATGCGCAGGATGCGGTGTCGGTGATCGACAGCCTCCAGATGGATGCGCAGCGCTTGTCGGATGCGCGACCGCCGGCCTCGATCGACCAGATGTGGCGCGATGGCGTCACCGCCTACGGTCAGACGCTGTCAGATCTGCGCACGGCCGCCTCTGCCGGAAACGAGACGAAGGCGGCTGTCGCCGCAGCCCGAGCCTCCGCCCACGAACTTCAGTCCCTCCTGGGTCTGTGAGCGGAAGAACAATACGGAAGGGCAATAATGCACAACGTCGTACTCACCGTCGATGTCGATTGGGCACCCGATTGGGCGATGAAACAGTTACTGGATGTACTCGTGGAGGCTGAGACACCGTCGACGTGGTTCGTCACGCATGAATCTCCGATGCTCGACGTTCTGCGTGAGCACCCGACACTCGTCGAGATCGGCGTTCACCCAAACTTCCTCCCGGGCTCCAGCCACGGCGAGAGCCCCGAGGAGGTCATCAGCGAGTGTCTTCGCTTCGCCCCCGAAGCGCGCACGATGAGGACCCATTGCCTCGTGCAATCGACCCCGATCCTGCAGACGGTCGTGGACGCGAGCCCCATCAGTGTCGACGCAAGCGTCTACCTGCGAGACCTCAGCGGGGTTTCTCCTTCGACGCTGCCTCTGGACCATGGACGCAGCCTGACTCGATTCGCTTACGTCTGGGAAGACGACCTCGAGTTCTTCGCTGAGGAACCCCGCTGGGACGGGCCCCGCTTCATCACGGATCGCGGTACGTCGGATGAGATTACGATCATCGATGTCCACCCGATCCACTTCGCTCTCAACAGCGCGAGCGTCGGCCCGTATGAGCGCCTCAAAGCCGCCCTGGGCAACATGCGCAACGTGACGGAAGCTGACGCCGCCGAGTTCAGAGGCACGGCCCCTGGGGCGCGCACTTTCATCCAGTCGATGCTGGAGGCCAAGAACACGCTCGATGCGGAGTTCACGACGCTGTGGAGCCTGGCCGAGTCGAAACGACTCACAGACGCACGCTGAGGTGAACGAAGAGACCCACGCGCACGGTTCGTCGAACGCGGGCCGATCCCCGGTTCGATGAATCGTGCGCGTGGGTCGCGCAGGAACCTCAGATGCGGCGCTGCCTGACGACGGCACCCGCAATGGTCAGCCCAACTCCGAACCCGAGGAATCCGATCATCGACTCATCACCCGAAGCGTCCGCAAGCTGGAACGGGATGGAGCTCTGAACCACGTTGCCGTAGCCTGCGGAGCGGAAGAGACTGCCTTGCTCTGCGTTCAGGACCTTCTCGACGGCGGTGACCACAGTTCTCGATCCCTGATGCACATACCACGAGACATCATCGAGCGAACCGGCCTGGTCGGTCAGGTCCTGGACGACCTCGGCGATGTTGCGCAGCACGAACGTGTAGACCGCTCCACCATTCATCGTGAGATGCCCCGACTCGCGGAGCGCATCAGGTGTGATGCAGAGGTCCGCTGCGTGGCCTCCCTCGGATCGGAAGGTCGAAGCGATGATCTCCCACTCGTGTGCGACGACACCGTCCGGAACGTTGGACAGAGGCGCGCCGCTCACGATGAGCACGCTTGCTCCGTCCGAGAACAACGGCGAGACTTTGAGCTCCGACGGGTCGTAGAGCTTCGTGTAGGTGTCAGCGGCGACAAGAAGCACGGTACGCGCGAGCCCCGCGGCGATAATCGCGTCGACGACGGCCAGTGCGCGGACGAATCCGGTGCACGCGTCATTGATGTCGAGGACGAACGTCTCCTTCTTGAGATCGAGCCGCGCCTGAAGGAGATGTGCGTTGCCCGGGGCCGTCAAGACACTCGTCGACGAGACATGCACGAGTCCGTCGACCGCGTCCCGCCACCAACCATCGTCGATCTTCTCGATCGACTCGACGGCAAGATCCATGGCCGAGACGTCGTCCGGTGTGGCGTACAACGTGTGGAACCCGGTCTTGTCCATGAAGTCAGGGCGCACCGGGCCGTACTGTTCGAGAAGCTCGGCGACATCGATCCTCTCGGAACCAAGCGCGGTCGAAGGCCCGTAGACCCAGAGCTTACTCAATGAAGCCCTCTGTCCTGAGGATGCCCGCGAGCTCGTCGAAATCCTTGAACGAGGCGAGCGCGTCGATGTCGCTCACGCCGTCGCCGAGGTGGTCGTGGAGGTGCGTGGTGATCTCGAGCTGGTCGAGGGAGTCCCAGAGACGATCGCTGGGAGCACCGTCGGGCTGCACACCGCCGAGCGCCTCATCGATGAGCGACTTAAGTTCCGCAGATGACATCACGACGGCTGACTCCTCTCAGGCATCGAACTTCTCGACGCACGACACAAAGTATATCCCTCGGGACTCTCAGAGAGGCGTCGAGGGCCGAATAGAATCACTTAGATGATCACTCACGACGACCTCCGCCGCGCTACCGACATAGAAGCCGCAGAGCCATTCGAAGTTGCCGGGCTGGATATGGCAGGCACGGATCCCGGTCGGTCGATTCTCAGCTTCATCGACGACGCCCGCTTCCTGCCGGAGGCCGCAGCCAACCCTGCCCTCCGCGTCCTCCTGGTCGCGACGCCGCTGGAAACGGATGCACGGGCGGTTCTTCACGACGTGGTGATCGTCGTCACCGACGATCCCCGTTGGGCGTTCTACTCACTGCACAATCAGGTCGCGCTGACCTCGACGCTCGAGACGGAACCCAGTGTCATCGCGGACAGCGCCTCGATCCATCCGACAGCGTTCGTCGACCCCATCGGCGTCGAGATCGGCGCGAACGTGATCATCGAGGCCAACGCGACCGTTCTGCGGTCGGCCCGGATCGGCGCCAACGCCGTGATCAGGGCGGGCGCAGTGATCGGCACCAGCGGATTCGAGCACAAGCGAACGAGCCGCGGCGTGTTGAGCGTCGTCCACGACGGGGAGACGGTCATCGGCGAAGGGTCCGAGATCGGGTCGCTCACGGTTGTGGGACGTGGCTTCTCTCGTCGCCACACTCGCCTCGGCGCAGACTGTCGCATCGATTGCAACGTGATGATCGCCCACGGCAGCCAGCTCGGGGAACGCGTGTTCGTTGCCGCGGGTGCGGTCCTGGCAGGAAGCACAGCAGTCGGAGATGACGTCTGGGTCGGCCCCAACGCGACGCTCATCGACCGGGTCCGGGTCGGCGCGGGTGCACGTATCGGAATCGGGAGCGTGGTCTTTCGCGAGGTATCTGCCGGCGACCAGGTCCTCGGCAACCCCGCGCGGGTGGTTGCCCGCTCTTAGCGGGCAGACGTGGTTGCTGTCGGCACGGCAACCACGTTCACGCCGGCTGTCCGGCCTACCCGGCGCGGTTCGAGCGTGAACCCGTCTGAATCGGTTCCTCCGCGAGCTCCTTCAAGACCTCGAGGTGGCGCCCGGCGACGGCATCGATGGTGAAGTTCTGGTCGATGAACGCCTGAGCATTCATCGACACGGCCTCGCGCGTCGCTTCGGGGTTGTCGAGAATCTGATTGATCAGAGCGGCCAGCGCCACGGGATCGGCTCCGGGATCCTTCGAACTCACGGGCGGAACGATGAACAGTTCTCGCCCGCTCTCCACGACGAGATCGAGGAAGTTGTCCGGCTCGATCGCCGCGATCACGGGGATACCGGATGCGAGCGCTTCGAGGCTCGCTGTCCCGAACCCACCACCTTCGAGTTCGTGGACTTCGATCTCCGCCGCAGCGAGATAGTCGGGCACCTCTGCCTGAGGCAGAGCGCCCAGCGCGACGACGGCGTGCTCGACATCGAGCTCAGCCGCGATCTTCAGGAACTCATCGTGGTAGACCCCGCCGACGACCACGACCAGGGTGTCGGGGTGCTCGACGAGGATCTGCGGCAGAGCGCGAACGAGCGCGATGCGGCTCCGTTGCGGAATCACGTGTCCGATCGAGACGATGATGCGTTTGCCCGGCTGCCCCAGCTTCGCGATCGCGACGGAGGCATCCCCGCCTCGCATGACGGCGGGATCGATGCCCACCGGAATGTTCACCTTTCCACTGATACAGCGCGCGTACCGCTTGTCGATGTAGCGATCCATCAGGATGTCCATCACCACGAGCTTCGGCCGATGGACCCGCATGAGAGGAGCGACGAGCATCCGGTCGGCGACCCCGTAGACGAACGAGTTGAACTTGCTCAACGGGCTTTCCAGCCGGGTGTGAATGCTCAGGAGGGTGGGCACACGTCGCTTTCTCGCCCACCATCCACTGAGCCAGGTGAGGTCGAAGAACTGCCCGTGCTGGTGGACGACGTCGGGCGCGAACGCATCGAGCAGTTCGAATACACGACGCTTCGCGCTCGGGGAAGAGACGAACCCGATGTCGAAGTTCGCGGCGAACCGCGTCTTGGGCAGGGTCCAGGCGGGAATCCGCACGATCCTTATCCCGTCCTTCGTCTCTTCCCGCGGCGCCTCGCCGTATGTCGCGGTGAGCACGAGGACCTCGTGCCCGGCTGCTGCATACTTCTTCGCAAGGTGCTGAGCGAGATGCGCCGAGCCACCAGGGCGAGGCGGGAAGAAGTTGTTTACGACTGCAATTCTCATGCCCAGTCCATTTCGATACGTGCGACCGCGGGAATCCGCGCACAGCTGACCAGCCTAACAAGACTCCGGCTGGGGACATCTCACCCCGAGTGGTCCGCGTTGTACATGTCGAGGACTTCGCCGATCGAGGCGTCGAGGACGAGCGCACCCTTGTCGAGGTAGAGTCCCCGAGTGCAGAACCTCCGGAGGTCGCGCTCGTTGTGGCTCACGAAGAAAAGCGTGCGCCCGTCTGCCAGCAACTCGTCGATGCGCGTGTAGCACTTCTCACGGAAAGCCTTGTCGCCCACCGCCAGCACCTCGTCGACGAGCAGGATGGGCTCGTCGAGCTGCGAGACGACGGCGAAGGCGAGTCGGACCTTCATCCCGTTGGAGAGATGCTTGTAAGGCGTGTCCTCGAATCCAGCGAGCTCGGCGAACTCGATGATGCCGTCATAGCGTCGACTCACCTCTTCGCGTGACATCCCGTGCAGACCCGAGGTCAGACGCACGTTCTCCCGAACCGTGAGATCTCCGACGAACCCCCCGGTGATCTCGATGAGCGGAGCCACTCCGCCGTTCACCTCGACCGTGCCCTCGTCCGGCAGAAGCACCTTCGCGACCAGACGGAGGAGAGTGGACTTCCCCTGACCGTTGCGCCCGACGACACCGATCGACTCCCCCGGTTCGACCGAGAACGTCACGTCGCGGAGTGCCCAGAACTCACCCGGGCGCGAACGCCGAGAAGCACCGGCGAAGAGATCCTTGAAGCTGCGGCTGCCGCGCCTGTTGCGACGGAAGTGGACGCCGAGCCCCCGCACTTCGATGGCCGCGCCCATCACAGCTCCTTCAGGACGGGTCGTTCCAGGCTCCGGAATGTCCAGATGCCCAGTCCGAGGATCAACAGACTCATGACGACGCTGATGGTCAGGGTGAACGGGTTCCATTGATCAGGGAAGAAAGGCATGCGATAGAGCATCATGATTCCCGCAAGAGGGTTGAATGCCCCGAGCGTCTGGAAGATGCCGGGAAGATCGGTGACGTTGTAGATGATCGGTGTCGCATAGAACATCGCGCGCAGAACCAGTGCCGTCGTGCGTTCGAGGTCGACGAAGAGCACGCAGAGCGGGGCAATGAGCAGGCCCAACCCGACGAGGAGAACGGTCTGCAGAATCATCGCCACCGGCATCCACAGGATGCCCCAGCCGACGTGCACGGTTCGCCCCGGATCCAGCTCGACGAACAGGTTCACGACGATGAAGAGCACCAGTACCGGCAGCGAGAACAAGTACTCGATGCCCTTGCTGAGCACGATCCGATTCACCCAGATCGAGCGTGGGATGGCGGTGGAGCGCACCAGCCGGGCGTCCTTCTTGAACGCACGGGTGAAGTCGGACACCGAAGCGTTAAACCACACCCACGGGAGCAGCGCGCTGATCAGGAAGATGATGTAGGGCTCTTCGCCGACGTCGCGGTTGAACACCTGTGTGAACACGAACCAGTAGATCGCACTCATCACGAGCGGATCCAGCACCGACCACAGATACCCGAGGAGGCTGGTCGAGTAGCGGACCTTCAGGTCACGGGACGACAGCAGCCACAACGAATGCAGATATCGCCGGGGCGTCCCGGGCGCCCCGACAGCAGCGTGACTCACGATGTCGAGTCTACGAGAGACTGTTGTTCCACATCGACAGCGCCGAGCCGATGGCCATGTGCATGTCGAGGTACTGGTAGGTGCCGAGGCGTCCGCCGAAGTGGACACCCGTCTCGCCCTTGGCGAGCTCACGGTACGCCAGGAGGCCGCCCCTGTCAGCCGCCGTGTTCACCGGGTAGTACGGCTCGTCGTCACGGCTCGCGAAGCGCGAGAACTCGCGCATGATCACCGTTCGGTCGGAGTCGTAGACGTCCTTGCGCTCCGGATGGAAGTGCTTGAACTCGTGGATTCGGGTATACGGCACATCCATATCGGGGTAGTTCATCACACTGGTGCCCTGGAAGTCGCCGACGTCGAGGACTTCCTGCTCGAAGTCGAGGGTCCGCCAGCTCAGAGCACCCTCCGCATAACCGAAGTAGCGGTCGACGGGCCCCGTGTACACGATGGGCACCTGTCCGACCGTGGCCCTCTTGTTGAACGGCTGCGACTCGTCGAAGAAGTCGACCTCCAACTGCACGTCGATGTTCGGGTGATCGGCCATCCGCTCGAGCCACGCCGTGTAGCCGTTCGTAGGCAGCCCCTCCCAAGTGTCGTTGAAGTAGCGGTTGTCGTAGGTGTAGCGCACGGGGAGGCGGCTGACGATGTCGCCGGAGAGCTTCTGAGGATCGGTCTGCCACTGCTTCGCGGTGTAGTCGCGGAAGAACGCCTCGAACAGCGGGCGCCCGACGAGCGCGATGCCCTTCTCTTCGAAATTGGCAGCCGTCTTCACATCGAATTCGCCTGCCTGCTCCCTTATCAATGCACGAGCCTGATCGGGTGTGTACGCGGATTGGAAGAATTGATTGATCGTGCCGAGGTTCACCGGCATCGGGAAGACCGTGCCCTTGTGCGTGCTGTAGACGCGATGCACGTAGTTCGTGAATGAGGTGAAGCGGTTGACGTACTCCCACACCGTCGGATTCGACGTGTGGAAGAGGTGCGCTCCGTAGCGGTGGACCTCGATCCCTGTCTCGGGCTCTGCCTCGCTGTAGGCGTTGCCACCGATGTGAGGACGCCTGTCGATGACCGTCACCTGACGGCCGGCCTCGGCAGCGCGTTCCGCGACGGTGAGGCCGAAGAAGCCCGAACCGACTACGAGGAGATCCAATGTAGACACGTCAGTTTCCCAGTCTTGATCGAAGTGTGAGGGTCAGACAGCGAGCGCCGCGTCAGCCGAGCAGCCGGGACAGGACATCGTCGAATGCTGTGCCGTCCCGATAGCGGCGATCGAGATCCTCGGCATCAGCGATCGAGATGCCGGAACGCTGCATGCCGACCACGTTCGCACCCACGACCCGCGCGGGCACGCCGTAGACCTTGGCGAAGGCGGGAACATCGGCGGTCACGACCGAACCCATTCCCACCATCGCTCCCACGCCCACGGTGCGGAACTGATGAACCGCCACGCCCAGACCGAGGTTCGCCCGCTCGCCGACCGTGACGTGACCTGCGAGCAACACGCTGGACGCGAGCGTCACGCCGTTCCCGATGTTGCCGTCATGCGCGACGTACACCTGGTTCATGATGAAGGCGCCGTCGCCGATCTCGGTCGGTCGCTGGGAACCCTGATGGACCTGCGCCGCCTCGCGGATGACGTTCTGCGACCCGATCAGAAGGCCAGCTCCGTACGAATCCTCCTCGTCGCGAGGATGGGCGAACGATCTGACCTCCGGCGGTGCGCCGAGGACGACACCCGCACCGATCCAGTTGTCGTCGCCGAGGCGCACCCCGGGATGGATGACGACCCCGGGCCCGACGACGTTTCCGCTGCCGAGTTCGACCCCGCGGGAAACATGTGCGCTCGGATGGATCGTGTTCACGAGGAGGAATCCTTCTTCACGGCTGCGTCATCCTCGCCGCGCACAGGCGCTGCAGGGTGCTCATGTGAGGGAGCTTCGTGCTCCCCGCTCAGGTCGAGGGTGCTGATCGACCCTTCGTCACGTAGTCGACGGCGCATGATGATGACGAAGAGCACCGCGACCCCGGCCGCTGCCACGTCGCCGACGGTGAACATCATCCGCGACACGGCGCTCACGGCGGCCGCCTGCGGGACGGTGACGATCGTCGCCATCGCTGCGACGAGCACGGCCTCGCGCACCCCGATCCCCGACGGAAGGATGAAGGCGAACAGGCTGAGCGAGAACCCGATCGCCATCGCACCCGTCAACAACACCACGGTCTGCGGGTCGGGATCCGCCAGGGAGTTGACCAGCAATGTCAGATGCAAGCCGTAGCAGATGTACGACCCGATGGAGGTGCTGAGGGCGATGAGCACCGTCGACACCTTGACCCGATGATCGAGCGGCGGTCGCCGGAACAGTTTCAGAACGAGGGAAGCTAACCAGGTCATCACTGCGGGATGCAGGCAGATCAGCCCGACCGGAAGCAGTGCGAACAACCACAGCAACTCGGGCTGCTCCTGGGAGAGCAGCGGAACGGCCAGCGCGCCGAGGATGAGGGAGGCCACCACGCCGACGCCCGCAGAGTAGAGAGCGGTGATGAGCACGCGCGGCCTCGAGACGTTGTACTGGCGCCCGAGTTCCATCTGCATGACGTACGACCACACCGATCCCGGCACGTACTTCCCGAGTTGTCCGACCAGGAGGATCTGGGCCGCTCGAAGAAATGGCACCCTGTCCTCACCGAGACCGTTCAGGATGGCGATCCAACTGATCGTGCCGAGCGCGAGGCCTGCGAGCACGAGCAGGAACGACAGAACAGCAGACTGCCAGGCGATCAGCTTGATGGCGGCCGAGACCTCGTCCCACTGCGAGATGAGATAGTACGCAGCAAACCCGAGGACCAGTGCCAGCAGCACATAGCGCAGGATCAGAAGCACCCAGGAGCGGGCGCTGCGGGATTCAGCGATGAGGATTCCCTCTTTCTTTGCAAGCAAGGCGGTGACGCCGGACATATGGGCTTCCGCCGTGTGAACTGGGGGCACGGTCACTCGACGTTATGCTGGTCTGGTTCACGTTCATCCAGATGAGTAGGTCTCATGATACCAATCACCGTCGTCGAGTTCGGAGCCGAGGAAGAGCGTCTCGTGCTCGAGGTCCTCCGCTCCGGTCGAGTCGCCCAGGGTCCGCTCGTCGCGGAGTTCGAGAAGCGCTTCGCCGAACTCACGGGCGTTCGACACGCGATCGCGGTGAACAACGGCACTACTTCGCTCATCGCATCCCTGCAGTGCCTCGACCTCGAGCCCGGCGACGAGGTCATCACGAGCCCCTTCACCTTCGCGGCGACACTGAACGCGATCCTTGAGGCCGGCGCGACCGCACGCTTCGCGGACATCTCCGAGGAAGACTTCAACATCACGGCTGCCTCGATCGAGTCGCGCCTGAGCGACCGCACCAAGGTGATCATGCCCGTCCACATCTTCGGCCAGATCGCCGAGATGGAAGCCATCTCCGGCATCGCGAGAGACCGCGGCCTCCGAATCCTCGAGGACGCAGCACAGGCCCACGGAAGCAAGCTCGGCGACCAGGCGGCCGGCAGCTACGACATCGGCTCGTTCTCCTTCTACGCGACGAAGAACCTGACCACCGGCGAAGGCGGGATGGTCACCACGAACGATGACGAACTCGCCGACCGCCTGCGCATCCTCCGCAACCAGGGGATGCGCGCCCGCTACGACTACGCCATGCTCGGACAGAACTATCGTCTGACCGACCTCCAGGCGGCTCTGGTGCTGCCGCAGCTCGATCGCTACGACGGCATCGTCGAGACGCGCAGCGACAATGCCGCGTACCTCAGCGCCGGTCTCGCCGACGTCAAGGGGGTCATCACCCCTGGAGAGCTTCCCGGTCGCCGACACGTGTGGCACCAGTACACGATTCGTGTCACTCCCGACGCTGCGGTGACGCGAGACGAGTTCGTCGAGCGAATGAACGACGCGGGAATCGGCGCGGGCGTGTACTACCCGAGACTCGTGTTCGACTACGACGCATACCGCAACCGCCCCGATGTGGTGATCGAGCCGACGCCGGTCGCGGAGATGCTCGCGGCCCAGGTCGTCTCACTCCCCGTGCACAATCACCTGACACGCGAGCAGCTCGACACCATCATCGCAACAGTCCGCACCGTCGCTGAAGGAGAGTCATGAGCCAGCCTCGTATTGCACTCGTCGGAGCCGGCACGATGGGGTCGTATCACGCCCGCGTCGTCGCCTCCTCCGATCGGGCCTCGTTGGCGCGAGTGATCGACGGCCGACGCTCCGTCGGCGAGGCAGTCGCAACGAAGTACGACTCCGAGTGGGCACCCGAGCTGGGCGACCTCGACGACATTGATGCTGTGATCGTCGCCGCGTCCACCGAGTCGCACGACGCCCTCGCCCGACAGGTCCTGGCTGCAGGCAAGCCCCTCCTCGTCGAGAAACCGGTCGTCAACGGCTACGAGCGCACGCAGGAAATCCTCGCTCTCTCGGAAGCCGCCGGCGTGCCGATCTTGTGCGGTCTGCTCGAGCGGTTCAATCCCGCTGTTCTCACCGCTCGCCACCTGATCAACGAACCGTTGCACGTCACCTCCGTGCGCCACTCCCCCTACGCCCCGCGCATTCGAACCGGTGTCGCATGGGATCTCCTCATCCACGACGCCGACCTGGCGATCAGCCTGCTGGGTGGAGAACCCACCAAGATCGAGGGAAGCCTCGGCTACTTCCACCCGGACTCCGAGTCCGGCGCGGAGGATGTCGCGACGGCTACGCTCGGGTTCAGCGGAGGTCAGGTCGCACAGTTGTCAGCAAGCCGTATCGGCCAGCGCAAGGAACGGAGCCTGCTGATCCACGAACTCGATCGTCTGGTGGAGATCGACCTCCTTCGTCGCGACGTCACCGTCTACCGGCATGTCTCAGCAGATGCCGTAGACGTGGACGGACGGGGTTACCGCCAGCAGACAACGATCGACATTCCCGAACTCGTGACCTCGCGAGAGCCGCTCGCGGCGCAGTTCGACCACTTCGTCGACCTCGTGAACGGAGACGCCGACGCCGACGCCGAGCGAAGCTCGATCGCTCCCGCGCACATGGTGATCGCTGCCCTTCTCGCAGGCCGTGGGTAAGGATCTCCCGAGAAGAGGCGTCGTGGCGGCGCGGAGGGCGATCCCCCTCGTAGTTCTCTCGTTGTTCATCTCGCTTTTCGGGGCGGGGCTGTTCACCATCGCGCAGGACGGACATCCGCTCTCCGTCATCGACGAGCACATCCACTTCGACACGGCGGTCAAGGCGGGGCAGGGCGAGTTGCCCTACCGGGGCATGCTTCTCGGCCAGGAACTCCTGGATGAGTGGGCTTGCGGCGTCGGGCACGAAGGAGGAGACATCCCCTACCCGTGCGGCGACCCCAGAGTCACGCCCGACGCTATTCCATCGGGTAAGTACAGCACAGGCTACGGGCACTATCCCACCTACTTCTTCGCAGCGGCGGGGTTCCAGAAGATCTTCGGCGCAATCACCGGCTCCGAGGATCTCCTCCAGGGCTTTCGCGTCTTCAGCGCCCTCACGCTTTTCCTCGGTGTCGTGGCGACCGCCGTCTTCGGCTGGCTGCTCGGCTTGCGGGGTGCCCGGTTGATCGCCGTCACCGCTGTGCCGATCGCGACCTCGATGGTCGTCTTCGCCGGCACGATCGTGAACCCGACGTCGACATCCGTACTCGCAGGGGCACTGATCGGGGGTACCGGGCTGCTATGGATGCGGCGAGGCAGGGGCTTCGTCTGGTTCGCGCTCTCCGTGGCGTTCGCGTCGTCCATCGCAGTCACCGTCGTGCTGCCGGCTGGTGGCTTCGGCCTCGCAATGCTCGTCGCACTCATCTGGAAGCGAGCCGCGTTCTTCCGCGAGCTGGAGTGGCACCCACGATGGTGGCAACTGGGAACCCTCTCAGCGCTGGTCCTGCTGCCGATCATCGCCTGGGGTCGATTCATCGCTGCGAGAGCAACGGTGTCGAACGAAGCGCTGTATGGCTTCCTCCCCCCCAGCGGCAAGAAGGACATTCTGGTCGGGGCGACTCTGGAGCTCTCTCTGCTGCACACGCCCTGGCGAGAGACTCACGGGATAAAGAGCCAGCCTGAGAGCTTCATCGGGCGGCTCGCGCACGCCTTCTCCGAAGGAGCGCCCATCTGGATCGGAACGCTCATCTTCGGTGGCATCGTCGTCGCACTGCTGCTCCAGCGATGGTACAAGTTCAGCACCGTCGACGCTCTCCTGCCGCGCGCGCAGGTCACTGGTGCCCGGGGCTGGGCACCGACCGCCTTCGACGCCTCGGTGAATCTCGTCGCCCTCGGGACCCTCGCGACCATCATCGTGTATCCGCCGGCGTTGCGGATCATGAACTGGATGAACTTCGGGTTCGACTTCCCGATCGTCGATCGCTACTCCAGCGCGTTCACACCGCTGCTCGCGATGCTCGCACTGCTGATGATACGCAACCGCTGGTTCGCGATGCTACTCGCCGTCATCGCCGTGCTCACCGGTCTCGGTACGGTGTCAGGCGCGATCTGAACGGGATTTCGTGACAGGCTCGAAGCTCGGATCTGCAGGCTCGGACAAGTCGACAGTACCGATCACCCGCGCAGGTACGCCCGCGACGATGCTCCGCGCAGCGACGGGCCCCGTGACCACTGCACCGGCACCGATCACCGCCTCATCACCGATCGTGACGCCCATGTTGATCACGGCGTTCGCGCCGATGAACACGCGGTCGCCAATGGCCACGGGCTGCCGGTCGACCTGATCGTACGCGCGACCCGAAACGCAGCGCTTCGCGCTCGAATGGGTGTAGATGTGCACTCCGGAGGAGATATCGCATCCTTCGCCGATCGACAGTCCGCCCGACCCGTCGATGAGCGTGAATGCGCCGATCCAGGTGCCCGCACCGATGCGCGGCTCGCCGATGATCCAGGCATTTGGATTGTAGGGGTTGTCCGGAAGGCTGGTCATGGTCGCTCCTCTGCGCCGAATGAACGAACTGGGGGCGCGACGGCGTGGCCATCGCGCCCCCATCTCGTAGGGTGAACCCGCGTCAGGAGTTCTGCACGAGTCGGGTCATGCCCGACACGACGTCGATCTCGGCTTCGAACCCGAGCACGTCCTTCGCGCGCGTCGTGTCTGCCGCACGACGCGAGACGAGCACCGGACGCGGATTGAACTGCGGCTCCACGTCAGCTCCGACCGCGGCGATCAGGATGCGCGCGAGGTCGGCGACCGTCGTATCGATTCCGGTTCCGACATTGACCGGAACGTTGGCCTTCTCCGAGGTGAGGGCGAGCACCACAGCACGGGCGATGTCCTTGACATGGATGAAGTCCATGGACTGCTTGCCTTCGCCGTCGATGACCGGCGCCTCACCGTTCTTGAGGCGGTTGACGAAGTGGTTGATGACCGACGTGTAGTAGGCCGTCGTCTTCTGTCCCTCGCCGTACACGTTGAAGAAGCGCAGCGCGATCCACGGGAGATTCGTCTGACGCTGGTAGTAACCGAGCATGTCCTCGGCAGTGCGCTTACCGATGCAGTACGGCGTGAGGGGGTTGAGGCGGTCATCCTCGTGCATCGGGAGCTTCTCCGGGTCGCCGTACACCGATGCGCTGGACGCGATCACGATGCGCTTCGCGCCGAGCTCGGATGCGGAGGCGATCACGTTGTGCATGCCGACGACGTTGGTGTCGAACGAAGCGTACGGATCAGCGACAGACTTGTTGATGGAGTCCGCGGCGAGGTTGATGACGTAGTCATATCCCTCCATGGCGTTCCGAACGGCTGCGCCGTTGCGGATGTCCTGATCGATGACGTCAACACGGCCCGTCTTCGTGAGTTCGTTCGCTGCGTCGCGGTCACCGCGCCACATGTTGTCGAAGATGCGAACGGTCCATCCCTCGTCGAGCAGTCGCTGGACCACGTGAAGCCCGATGAACCCGGCGCCTCCGACGACGAAGACCTTCTTGTCACTCATTGAATCGATACTCCTTTGGTAAGTGGAAACAGCCCGCGTCAACGCGCGAGCGGGATGGCTTCGGCAAGGACCTCAACGACACGATCCACGTCGTCGAACGTCAGATTCGCGTGCATCGGGATCGCGAGATGACGCGTGAAAAGGTCTGCAGACACCGGCAGTGAACCCTCGAACCCGTACACAGGCTGGATGTGCGATGCGTAGGTTCCGAAGTTGCACTGCACACCGCTGTTGCGGAGATGCGCGGCGACGAGCCCACGATCGATATCAGCATCGAGCGTCACCACGTACGACTGCCACGGGTGAGTGCGGTCGTCCAGGGCGACCGGAGCGGTGACTCCCTCGAGGCCACGAAGACGCTCCGCGTAGGCGGCGGCGATCTCGCCGCGGCGAGCCACGAGCCCAGGAAGCCGATCGAGCTGCGCGAGCATGATCCCCGCGGAGATGTCGGAGAGACGGTAGTTGTAGCCCGCTTCGTCGAAGGACGGGATCGGGAGGTCCGAGCTCCCCTCGCGCGACAGGGCGGGCGCGATGCCGTAGGTGTGGAGCTTTCGTGCGCGCTCGGCGAGGTCTGAACGGTCGGTGACGAGGGCTCCGCCTTCGCCGGCGGTGATGCCCTTTCGCCCGTGGAAGCTGAAGGTCGCCACGTCCGCAAGGCTTCCCGCGGGCCGCCCCTTGTAGGAGGCTCCGGCAGAACAGGCCGCGTCCTCCATGAGGAACAAGCCGTGCTTGTCGGCGATGGCGCGAAGTTCGTCGTAATCCGCAGGCTGACCGAACACGTCGACGGCGAGGATGCCCACGGTGCGCTCGGTGATCGACGCCTCGACTGCCGCCGGATCCACCGACCAGATGTCAGGACGGATGTCCGCGAACACCGGCTTCGCCCCCGTCCACATGACGGAGTGTCCGGTGGCAGGGAAGGTGTAGTCGCCGACGATGACCTCATCCCCCGGCTTGACGCCGAGGGCATCGAGCCCGAGGTGGAGCGCAGATCCGCAGTTGCTCGTGGCGAGTGCGTGCGCGGTGCCGACCGCTTCCGCGAAGCGCCCTTCGAACTCACGGCACGTCGGTCCTGCTCCGGAAAGCCATCCCGAATCGAACACGCGCTGAACCGCCGCGAGCTCTTCTGGTCCGACAGTCGGTTCGCCGAGAGCGACGGTGTGCGCCATCGTTCACCTTTCGCTTGAAGTGGGGTTCGGAGAGTTCACGGCACTCGGAGCCGTAGGATCGAAACGTGGTGCGGGCACCAGAATCGCCACCGCCATCCTACCCGCTTGTTGTCGTCAAGGAGATTTACCGTGCCAGGAACCAGTGTCGTCATCATCGGCGGCGGCATCGTCGGCCTCGCCGTTGCGGAGCGCGCGGCACGCTCGGGACAGCGCGTCGTGGTCCTCGAGAAGGAAGAGGCGTGGGCCTTGCACCAGACGGGCCGCAATTCCGGCGTCATTCATGCGGGACCGTACTACAAGCCGGGTTCCCTGAAGGCGAAGATGTGCGTCCAGGGCAACGCGAGCATGCGGAGGTTCGCGGTCGAGCACGGTATCCCACACGAGTTCACGGGCAAGCTCATCGTCGCGACGAATGAGTCCGAGTTGCCGAACCTCAAGGAGCTGGAGCGGCGCGCCCAGGCGAACGGCGTCCCCACCCGCTGGCTCACGGCCGCGGAGGCGCACGAGTACGAGCCGCACGTCGCCTGTGTGGCCGCACTTCGCGTCGAGACGACGGGAATCATCGACTACGCCGCCGTGAGCCGACGTCTCGCGGAGATGGCGGCCGAGCACGGCGCAGAGATGATCCTCGGAGCCCAGGCCACAGCGATCCGCAATGAGAACGGGCACGTCGTCGTCGAGCACACTAAGGGCACGACACGTGCAGACTTCCTGATCAACTGCGCCGGTCTGCACAGCGACAAGGTCGCGCGACTCGCGGGGCTGCGCCCCTCGGCACGCATCGTGCCCTTCCGCGGTGAGTACTTCCACCTCTCGGCCGAGAAGGAACACCTCGTTCGGGGACTGATCTACCCGGTTCCGGACCCCGACCTCCCGTTCCTCGGCGTCCACCTGACGAAGATGATCGACGGCAGTCGCCATGCGGGTCCGAACGCGGTCACCGCACTCGGACGAGAGAGCTACAGCTGGGCGAAACTGAACATTCCCGAGGCGATCGGCGACATCACCTACCCCGGGTTCCTCCGCATGGCCTCTCACAACATCCCGGTCGGCGTGAAAGAGGTCCTGCGCTCGTTCTCCCGACGGATGTTCGCGCAGAGTCTGTCGGTCCTCGTCCCCGGTATCGAAGCCCGTGACCTGACCTCGTCCCCCGCCGGTATCCGCGCGCAGGCGATCACGAAGGACGGCAAACTCGACGATGACTTCCTGTTCGAGATCGCCCCTCAGCAGGTGCACGTGCTGAATGCACCTTCACCGGCGGCCACGAGTGCCCTGGTCATCGCGGAGGATATCTGCCGGAGGGCCGGCTTCCTGGACTGAGCGGATTCGGACGCCGGCTCCTCCGCCGACGTCCGAATCGCCGTCAGGACACGGGAACGACTTCGTAGATGCGCATCTTGGTCGGTCCGTCCGTCGTCGTGGTCACCAGACGGACGCAGTCCTGCGAGATGTCGCTCTCGGCGATCACGTACTCCACGTTCGCCTGCGCGAACGCACTGCAGGAATCGAAGGACAACTGGATCTGATCCGGTGCCGGGTTGCGGGGATCGGGATCTCCGTCGCCTACCACCCACGAGACGTTCGCCAGCCTGTTCCAATTCTTCTCACTGCTGTTCGTCGGATCGATCTCCTCCCACATCTCCGGCGACGGTGCGCTCTGGAAACCGTTGTAGGAGGCGACCCCGGCTTGAACGAGCATCATCGTCGGCAGCGGAGAGTCGGCTATGCCCACCCAATCCCCCGGTTCCGTCGCGTCGATCTTCTCGATGGCATCCACCGCATGCGTCTCGCGGAGGTCGAGCACACCACGGTAGAGCGGATTGACACCCGCCGTGGACAGCAGCGACAGCACGAGCACGAGCCCCGCCCCGACAGCGATCCGGTTGGTCGCGAACAGCCACACGCTCGCGACGAACAGAGCGACGCACAGGACCGTGGCCCCCGCGACCAATGGATTCGCCGCGGCGAAGTCCCGGAAGCTGAAGTCGCCGGAAGCGCCGATGAGAGCGGCGACCCCGACGCTCGCGGCGGCGAGTATCGTCGCGACCGCGGCAGGCAGCCGAAGACCGCCGCCCCGACCGCGCTCATCGGCGAGTCGGGTGCCGGCGACCACGACGAGGACGAGGCTGAGAAGTCCGAATCCGAGCCTCACCCGGCCATAGGTTGTTCGATCCAGCAGGAGCAGGTGCGAGACCGGGTCCCACCCGGGCAGGAACATGTATGCCAGGAACACCACGGCGACGACGGAGAGGCATACGGTGAGCCAATCGACCCCCTCGCCTCTTCGGAAGCGGCGAAGAGCGATCCAGATGAGCGGCACGAGCAGGAAGAGACCGGGAAGTACGAATGTCGCCGATTCGGAGCTGTTCATGCCCCATGGCACGCCGCCGGACGGTCCGATGATCGGCGAGAAGGGACCACTGAACAAAGCCGCGAGCTCGTACCCGCCACCCCCACCGACCGGCTGGAGTCTTTCCCCGGGATAGACCGTGCTCGTGAAGCCCACGATCGTGTCCCAACGGGTCACCAGCCAGATGCAGAGGAGTGCCACACCGGCCGCACCGGCGATGAAGACCGGGACCACCGCCTTCAGACGGTCCACGAATCGCGGTCTGTCGACAGAGGGCATGAGGACGAATCCGACGCCGAAGGCAGCGACCACCCACACGACGGGGACGATGAACGGCACGTAGATTCCCGTTCCCATCGTCGCGGTGAGGTAGGCCACGAGCGCCGCCAGCACCCATTTCCCCGTCCGGTGCCGAGACCTCACGCACCAGACGATCGCCGCCATCACCAGAAGCGCCCACGCGGGCGCATAAAGCGTGATCGACAAGAACCACCATTGGAAGAATGGCGCGAGGAAGAAGCCGCAAGACAGGAGCAAGGCGGTGATCGGGCGTCGAGGGAGGAGCGTCACGGCGAACAGGAACGCGGCGGCGACCAATGCGAATGCCGGGAGCCACCATTTCACGGCCATCGCCTGGTCGAGTGGAAGGAAGAGGAAGCCGACGAGGTGCGGGCGGAGGGCTGTCGACCAGTCGCGCGTCGGCAGGTCATGCTGGACCGTCGCGTCCATGCCGCCCGGGAAGGTCTCGTTGCGGGTAGGCAGCCCCTGCTCGACCTGCGAGATCGTCCATGTCGTCTGCACGAACCACTCGTCGCTCCGGATCGGCTCGGGCATGCCTGCGATCAGATCCGAATCGGCGTCGTTGCTCACGAGGCCGTGCATCACTCCCGTGGACGAACCGGTGATGCCGAGGATGACCAGTAGCACGAACACCGCTGCCAGCAGGCTCAGAGGGGCGAGCAGGACTCGACGATTGGGCAGCCCGTCCTCCCTCGGCATGACGAAACTGCGGTAGGAATCTCGGACCGCCGCCCAGCGGGACGGCCTGGACCCTGCCTCGTTCGGGGGCGTTGACGATGACAACAACTCATGCCTCACTAGATCACTGCCATGATGGCGGGAAGAGGGAACTGCCCGTCGAGCCGAACAGCAGGTCACATCCTATCGACAGGATCTGATCAAGCCTGAGAACGCGGTGCTCCCCCGTTCGCAGGCCGGCCCGCCCAAGGCACGCACTCAGCCGACGGTTGATCTCACCTGACGAAACCGCGCTCCGTCGATGAACCCGCGTATGCCAGCGCGAATCTTCGGGCCCCGTTCGCGCTCGCAGAGCAGCATCTTGATCCAGGCCTTCGTCGCGTATGCAGCGTCGTCCCAGAACCAACGGCCGAAGCCGTACCGTCGGATCATGATCATGCGGTTACGCGTCATGTAGTACTGACGCATGGGCGAGTAGTTCGAGAGGTAGATCCGTCTGCCGAGGAAAGTAGACGGCACCGAGTCGCCGAACCGATGGTCGAGTACCGTGTCGTACACCTTGACCACGCGGTAACCCGCTCGGCGTGCTCGGAGCGAAATGTCGTGATCGACGTAGTCGATGAAGAGGCGTTCATCGTGAAGCCCGATCTTCTCCAGCGCCGCCCGGGAGAAGAGCGCACCCGAGGAGATCACTGCCACCTGCTCCTCGACACCCACCCGGTTCTCGCCGTCGTACAAGTGGCCGGTCTCCTCGGCACGCAGCGCCGGCCCGGCGATGGCGACGGGACGGCCGGCAGGCGAGAAGGCACCGATGAGCGCCTCAAGCATCCCGTCTGCCACAGTGCTGTCCTGGTCGAAGACCCACACATAGTCGAATCCTGCGCCGAGAGCCTGCCTCATCCCCGCGTTGAATCCTGCGGCGACGCCGACATTCTTCGTCTGGTCCAGGACGGTCAGGGCGTCACCGTCGCGTAACGGGGCGAGGAGCTTCTCAGTGCCTTCGTCGTCCGGCGAGTTGTTCACCAGGTAGATGTGGTCTGCCTGGGCGGCGAGCTTCGCAAGGTTGTCGCGGATGCTCGATGACGGACGGTAGGCCAGGACAACAGCGGCGACCTTCGGCGGTGGCGTCATCGTCCCACCGAGGAGTCCACGGTGATCTTCGCCGCCACGGTACCCATCGTGGTGTCGTCGGTCCGCACCCGCAACGTGGCGCCGCGCATGAGGCCGTGGCTGCTCGGTTCGCTCACGCCGGCGGCGTTCGCATTCACGAAGTAGTCCCCCGGACCGAATCCGGCCTGGGCGATGCGGAGATCCACGACGGTCTTGCCTGCGATCGGATCGAGCACCACGCCGAGCACCTCGGTGTTCGAGGCCATCACCATCTGCCCGAGCGGGGTGTCCATGCTGAAGCCGATCTCCCATCGCTCGATCGGCCGCAGCGTATCGACATGCACACGGACCGTGAACGGATCGCCCGTCTGGAGCTCCTTGATGGTTGCGCCATCGTCGTCCACCAGCTCGATGCGCTTCACCTGGATCGGATGGATGGTCTCCTCCGGAGGCGCCTCGCCCACCTCGCGGTCGGCGAGCACGTCACGCAGTCCGTCCACCGCGCGATTGATGTCCCCGTCGAACACCAGCTTCCCGTGATGGAGCAGGATGCCGCGGTCGCAGAGCTCCTGAACCTGCTGCGCGGAGTGGCTCACGAGGATGATCGTCCGGCCCTCCTCACGGAACTGGTGGATGCGGTCCATGCACTTGCGCTGGAAAGCCTCATCGCCGACGGCGAGAACCTCGTCGACGAGAAGCACGTCCGGATCGGTGTGCACCGCAACAGCGAAAGCCAGTCGCACATACATTCCGGACGAGTAGAACTTCACGGCGGTTTCGATGAACTCGCCGATTCCACTGAACTCGAGGATGTCGTCGAACCGTTCGTCGATCTGAGCGCGACTGAGCCCGAGGATCGCGGCATTGAGATAGACGTTCTCCCTGCCGGAGAGATCGGGGTGGAACCCTGCGCCCAGCTCCAGAAGCGCGGCCATGCGCCCCCGAGCCTCCACGGTACCGGTCGTCGGCGCCACGATACCGCCGATGAGCTTCAGCAACGTGCTCTTTCCCGAGCCGTTCTGGCCCAGCAGCCCGACGGTCGTGCCCGCCTTGATGTCGAGCGAGATCTCGTCGACAGCGGTGAACTCCTCTCGGAAGGCTTTGCCGTGCCTTCCGAAGTGGACGATGCGGTCCTTGAGGTTGTTGTCCTTGCGCACGCGGAACTTCTTGCTCACGCCCTTGAGACGGATGATGTCCGGGCGGGATGAGAGGTCGGTGTTATCGATCATGGCCTACAGCTCCTGCGCGAAATTGCCCTGCATGCGCGTGAAGACGCGATGCGAGATCCAGAGGAACACGAGCCCGATGACACTCATGATCGCCATCCTCAGCCCGAGGTTCGGGGGGTAGTCGGCGACGGTGCCGGAGCCCCAGAACGCCCGGTGAAATCCGAATACCCCCACGGTGAGCGGGTTCGCGAGGTACACCTCGAGAAGCCACGCGGGAAGGTCGTACTGCGCCACCACCGTCTTGACCATGGTCCACGAGTAGACGATCGGCGAGGCCCACATCGCGAGCATCATGACGACCTCGGTGAGGTACTGGATATCCCGAAGGTAGACGTTGAGGGCGGACAGCAGCAGCCCGGTCGCAATTCCCCACAGCAGCACCATCCCGAGCGACGGGAAGAACCACAGCATGTGCACCGGCTCTGGGAGTCCGTTGAGGAGCAGCGCCGCGACCAGCAGCACACCCAGCTGCACCAGGAACATGAAGCTGGCCGCACCGATGCTTCCCAGCGGGAAGATCTCACGCGGGAGATAGATCTTCTTCACGAGTCCGGCGTTGGAGATGATCGACCCCGTCGAGCCGAAGATCACGTCGGCGAAGAACGTGTAGAGAGTGAAACCGGCGAAAAGGTAGATCGCGAAGTTGTCGATCCCCCGTGAAGCGCCGAGGATCTGTCCGAGCACGATGAAATAGACCAGGAACTGTACCAGCGGGCGGATCACGGTCCACAGGAACCCGAGGAAGCTGTCGCGATAGCGTGCTTGGAGGTCGCGACGGATGAGCAGTATCAGAAGTTCGCGCCGTCGGTACAGTTCGCCGACCTTGCCGCCACGACCACCGTCGCGGAGTCCGCGCGCGTCGATCGTGGTGAACGGCTCGGCGGCGAGCCGAGTGAATCTGTCCACGGGGGTTTCCTTTTTCGGGTGTTCGGGTCGTCCCTGAGCCTATCCTCAGCAGAACCTGTGCCTCGGCGCGGCGCGCCTCACCGATGCCCGGGGAGGCGCCGGCGGATGCCGCCGACGATACGCTCGCGCGCGGCACGGATTCGGGCTCCGGCGCCAGGGTGGTTGCGACGCATGTACATCCGCGCGAAATCGCGCAGCTTCCCCTCCCCCACATGTCCGATACCGCGCAGGAAGGTGATCTGCTCGTAGGTGCGTCCGGGAACGGTCGAGGACATCTCGTCGAAGTTGAAGTCGAGCGTCGTGTAGCTCACGGCGAAGTACTCGGCGTTCGTGATCGTGCGCGTGTGGAACCCGAGCTCCGCGGCCGCATAGCTCGGTACCCGCTCCAGGACGTGGGCGAGGCCGCCGTCCTGGTAGGCCTCAGCACCTCCGAAGTCCGAGTACTCCCACGGCTGCTCTACCAGGAGACGAAGCGCCTCCGGTCGCGCGATGAACATCGAACCGTACGGCGCAAGCGGTGAGATGTCGTCGAGAGGCACCATGATCCCCATCTGGGCAGCAAGCTTCTCGAATCCCGGCTTGTTCGCCCACCAGGCGCGCCCCATGGTCGGGTAGCCGATGTGCACCATGGGCGGATAGACGATCCCGAGTCCCGGCTCGCGCTGGAACAGGGCGAGCACGTTCGCGGCATATCCCGGACTTGCGAGCAGATTCGTGAACTGCTGCTCCTTGAAGGCGCGCCCGACGTTGAAACCATCCTGCGGGGTCTTCTTCGAGTGAAGCTTGACGACGAGATCGTAGCCGCCGTCGAGGAGCACATCCTTGCAGCCCACGAGGAACGCGCTCTGATCACGACCATCGTTCGACGCGACCACGCGCACGTCGACCGCGCGACCGTCACGCGGCCGCGCATCGACGATCTCACGAATGTCCGCAGCACGCCTCTCATCCTGGGTCGTGATGACGAGGTCGTAGGTGGTGGGGAGCATGTCGACGCGGTCCAGCATCTCGTCCGTCATGTCGACGTAGAAGATGTGGAGGATGGCGACGACCCGGGGGGCGCGCAAGGGGTCGAACCCGTGGTCGATGTCGCCCAGAACATCGTTCAACCCGAGATCGACGTTGAGATCCTTCGGCGGCACATTGCGGGCGAGGTTCGAGAACATGTACTCGACGGGATATCCGTGCGATGCCATGTCCTCGGCGATCCACCTGCCGATCACGCCGTGACGGTCCAGGTACGGCGGCCAGTGGAAGAACGGACGACGCTTGACGAGCGGGCATCCGTCGGCGATGAGCAGATCGGCGTTGAAGAGCGCGGGATGATCCGTCGGATAGTTCTCGGCGGAAAAAGCCGCTGCAGAGACGAAACCCGCGTCATGGAACCGCTGTGTGAACGTCACTTCGTGACTGAGGACAGCCGCATAGTAATCATCCATAGCCGGCAGATCGCGCCAGTAGTCGCGCCAGATGCCGGACATGAACATGCGCTTGCGCACCGCGATCCAGAACGATTGCAGGTGGTCAGGCACCCGCCCCTCACCTGTCGCAGGATTCTTCATTCGGACGTTGTCCGTCATGCCCCAGAAGTCCAGATCCTGCGACGCCATCCTGTCCAGCACCGGCCCGTACGGTCGCACCGGACCGAACCAGGTGTCGTTGGTGAGCACGACCTCGTCGAATTTCTCGATGCCGTCGCCCAGGTGATCGATACCTGCCTTGTGGCCCCAGATGTCGAACCCCTCGTTCGGACGCACGAGGATGTCGTCCGTCACTGCCTCGAGACGCTCGCGTCCCTCCGGACTCAGGGCGCCGTTGACGACCGCGAGGATGTGGTCCGCGTCTGCGCGCATCTGCTCCAGCGCATACAGCACATAGTCCTCGACCGCGCCGCGGCGGTCGAACACGACGTAGATGACCGCGCGTCTGCTCTCCGACGTGAGTCCCGATGGCTGATCGTTGACAATCACAGCAGCTCTCCCTCGATCGGACGTCCTCGTCGGAGCACCTTGCGGAGCGTATGCATCCCGATGCGGGCCACGGCGACGAACGGGCGCATGACCGGCGCGAGACGCGCGGAAGTCGTCGGATGGTTCAAACGCATATACATGCGGGTCATCGCGACGATTCCGCCGGCGCCGGCCCATCCTGCGCGATGCAGCCACTGGATCTGCTCCAGAGGGTAGCCCGGGGGCGTGATCGAGAGCTGATCGAGCTTGTACGCAAGATTCGCGTAGGCAATCCCCGCGTGCTCCTGATTGAGCACCGTGCGGCAGTGGTAGCCGATCTCGCCCAGTGCAAGCGGCAGAAGACGCTCTTGCACGCGGGCGAGGTCGGCCCCGCCACGCTTCGCGGCGACATAGTCTTCATAACGGAGCTGGTCATCCAGCAGCAGGCGGAGAGCCTTCGGACGTCCAACCCACATGCCGCCCATCGGGGCCAGGGGCGAGGCGCCGTCGAACGGCACGTTGATGCCGAGACGCTCGCTGATCTCGAGCGCGGGCTCCCGGTACTGCGACCATCCTCGCCCGGCGAGGGCGTATCCGATATGCATCATCGGCGGGAAGACCGCTCCGAGTCCTGGTTCACGCTCGAACAGGGCGAGAAGGTTCGAGAACTGCCCGGGACTCGAGATGAGGTTCTCGAGCTGGTAGCGGCGGAAGTACCGTGCGATGTTCGCCCCGCGCTTCCGCGGGGCGCGGGAGTGGATCTTGACGACGAGGTCGTACCGGTCGGACACGAGGATGTCCCGACATCCGATGAAGAACGCGCTCATGTCGCGTCCGTGCTTCGACGGCACGACACGGATGTCGAAGCCGGTCGCCTTCGTGAGTCGCCGATCATCGATCGCCGTCCGGATACGGGTCGCGCTGTCGTCGTCGAGTGTCGTCACCACCAGATCGAAATCGACGGGGATCTGCTCGAGCCGATTGAGAATATGGTCGATCGTCCGCGGATCCGCGCAGTGAGCAAGGACCGCGATGCGTCTGCTCGGTGCCGGGGCATGAGCGCTCTCGTCGAGCACTTCGAGCATTCCCGCATCGGTGTTCAGCGTCTTCGGCTGCACGTTCTTCGCGAGGTTGCTCCACATCAGCTCGATCGGATAGCCGTATCCGGCGATCGCCGCAGCCGTCCGCCGTCCGATGACGGCATGCCGGTCGAGGAAGGGGGGATAGTGGAAGAAGGGACGACGCTTGACCAGAGGGCAGCCGTCGGCAAGAAGAAGATCGGCGTTGAACAGCGAGGGGTGCTCGGTCGGATAGTCGTGCGACGCGAAAGCGACCGAAGCAGAGTAGCCGCGCTCTTGGAAATGCTTCGTGAACTGTGTCTCGTGCTTGAGCACCGCGTCGAAGTAGGACGGCATCTCCGGCAGATCCCGCCAGTACTCCTGCCAGTCGGGAGACAAGAACATCTCCTTGCGGACGGCGATCCAGAAGGACTGGAGGTGATACGGAAGCTCACCCTCGTTCGTGAACTTGTTGAGCGGCTCCCACTCGTGATCGGTCATGCCCCAGAAATGCACCTCACGAGCATTCATCCGCTCGAAGACCGGACCGTACGGACGAACCGGGCCGAACCAGGTGTCGTTCGTCAGCAGCACCTCGTCGAACTCGGCGATTCGATCGCCGATATGCGCCAGTCCCTCCTTGTGCGCCCAGATATCGAAACCGGTGTTGGTGCGCACCAGAATGTCGTCGGTCACGCTCTCGAGCGTGGCTCGACCGGCATCGTCCAGAGGCCCGTTCACCACCGCGAGAATGTGCGCGGCGTCGTCTCGCATGCCTTCCAACGCGAACCGGACGAACTCCTCGACCGTCCCACGACGGTCGTAGACGACGTAGATGACCAGCCGCTTCCCGCCATCAGGAAATGTCGCTGATTTCTGCCCCGGCGTCGTCATCTGATCCCTCCAGACCCTCGGTGGGAGGGCACAACTCATGCCCGCGCCAAGCGCGGAATGTCACTGAACTCGGACGAGCCTAGTCAGCGTCCCTGTGCGAGCGCCTTGAGGAGGTACTCGCCGTACCCGCTCTTGCGCAACGGCTCCGCGCGCTCTCGCAGCTCGTCATCCGTGAGGAACCCCATCCGCCACGCGACCTCTTCCGGGCAACCGATCGAGAGTCCCTGGCGCTTCTCCACCGTGCGGATGAAGTCCGTCGCCTCGGCGAGTGAATCGAATGTCCCCGTGTCGAGCCAAGCGGTGCCACGGGTGAGCAGCTGCACTTTGAGCTTTCCCCTGTCGAGGTACTCGCGATTGATGTCGGTGATCTCGAGCTCTCCACGAGGTGAGGGCTTGAGAGCCTTCGCGATCTCGATCACGTCGTTGTCGTAGAAGTAGAGCCCGGGAACGGCGTAGTTGCTCTTCGGGTGGGCGGGCTTCTCCTCGAGGGAGACCACCTTGCCTTCGCGGTCGAACTCCACCACCCCGTATGCCGCGGCGTCGTCGACCCAATAGCCGAAGACGACGCCACCGTCGAGTTCTGTGTACTGACGAAGCTGCGTGCCCATGCCCTGGCCGTAGAAGATGTTGTCACCAAGGACGAGGGCCACCGAGTCGTCGCCGATGTGCTCCTCCCCCAAGATGAATGCCTGCGCAAGGCCATCCGGGGACGGCTGGGTCTTGTACGTGATGGAGACACCGAACTTCGACCCGTCCCCGAGCAGACGCTGGAAGGACTCTGCGTCGTGGGGCGTCGTGATCATCAGGATGTCGCGGATGCCGGCGAGGATCAGCGTCGACAGCGGGTAGTAGATCATCGGCTTGTCGTACACCGGGACCAGCTGCTTGGAGACGCCGAGGGTGATCGGGTGCAACCGGGAGCCTGTGCCGCCGGCGAGAATGATGCCACGCATGATCACTAGTCTCCCTGATCGCGCTCGCCTGAACAAACGCCCCGAATCGGGCAGACCCTACCCGGTACGCTGGTCGTCATGCAGAGACTGCTCGTCACCGGCGGCGCCGGCTTCATCGGTTCCAACTTCGTGCACCACGTCATCGAGAAGACCGATGCCCATGTCACCGTGCTCGACAAGCTCACCTACGCGGGCAATCGGGCCTCGCTGGAGGGCCTCCCGGCGAATCGTCTCCGGTTCGTGGAAGGCGATATCGCGGACCCCGAGCTTGTCGACGACCTCTTCTCCGAGGTGGACGCCGTCGTGCATTACGCGGCGGAGTCGCACAACGACAACTCCTTGCACGATCCGCGTCCGTTCCTCGACACCAACATCATCGGCACCTACACCCTTCTCGAGGCAGCGCGCCGTCATGACCGCCGCTTCCACCACATCTCGACAGACGAGGTCTACGGTGATCTCGAGCTCGACGATCCCGAGAGGTTCACCGAACAGACCCCCTACAACCCCTCCTCTCCGTACTCCTCCACCAAGGCAGGCAGCGATCTCCTCGTCCGCGCCTGGGTGCGCTCCTTCGGTGTGCGCGCCACGATCTCGAACTGCTCGAACAACTACGGTCCGTACCAGCACGTCGAGAAGTTCATCCCGCGTCAGATAACGAATGTGCTGCGCGGTATCCGTCCGAAGCTCTACGGCGCCGGACAGAATGTGCGCGACTGGATCCACGCCGACGATCATTCGTCAGCCGTTCTCACGATCCTCGACAAGGGCGAGATCGGCGAGACCTACCTGATCGGCGCCGATGGCGAGAAGGACAACAAGTCGGTCGTGGAACTCATCCTCACCGAGATGGGTCAGCCTGCGGACGCGTACGATCACGTCACGGATCGCGCGGGCCACGACCTGCGGTACGCGATCGACTCGACCAAGCTCCGGAACGAGCTCGGTTGGACGCCCACATACGGGGACTTCGAATCCGGTCTCGCCTCGACGATCGCGTGGTACCGCGACAACGAGGCGTGGTGGGCTCCCTCCAAAGACGCGACCGAGACGTTCTACGCATCCAAGGGACAGTGATGACGGAGTTCGGAAAGTCGCTGACAGTGTCGGAGACGGGCATCCCCGGACTCCTGATCGCCGACCTTCCCGTTCACGGGGACTCCCGTGGCTGGTTCAAGGAGAACTGGCAGCGCGAGAAGATGATCGCCGCAGGTCTTCCGGACTTCGGTCCTGTGCAGAACAACATCTCCTTTAACGACGAGGTCGGGACCACACGTGGCATCCACGCGGAGCCGTGGGACAAGTGGGTATCGGTGGCGACCGGGCGCATCTTCGGCGCGTGGGTCGACCTCCGCGAGGGCCCGACTTTCGGCGCGGTGTTCACCGCTGAGATCGATCCGTCACGCGCGATCTTCGTCCCGCGTGGAGTCGGGAACTCGTATCAGACACTCGAGCCGGACACCGCCTATGTCTATCTCGTCAACGACCACTGGTCGGCGGATGCGGAGTACTCGTTCCTGAATCTGGCTGACGAGACCGCGTCCGTCCAGTGGCCCATCCCGCTGTCCGAGGTCGAGATCTCGGCCAAGGACCTCGCACATCCGCGCCTCGCGGACATCGCCCCGATTCCGGCAAAGAAGACCCTGGTGATCGGGGCCAACGGTCAGCTCGGTGTCGCTCTGCGCAGACTCCTCGGCGATTCGGCGCAGTACGAGTACGCCGGACGCAGCGAGTTGGATCTCACTGACCCCGGCTTCGCCTCCGCACGGCGCTGGCGTGACTACGAGACGATCATCAACGCCGCCGCGTTCACCGCGGTCGACCTCGCGGAGACACCGGAAGGGCGCGCCGCCGCGTGGGCGGCAAACGTCGCCGGAGTCGCTGCGCTGGCTCAAGTGGCAACGGAGAACCGCATCACCCTCGTGCACGTCTCGAGCGACTATGTCTTCGACGGCACAAAGGAAGATGCCTACACCGAAGACGACTGTTTCCGCCCGCTCGGAGTTTATGGCCAGACCAAAGCTGCGGGCGACGCGATCGTCAGCACTGTGCCGAGGCACTACATCGTCCGCACGTCATGGGTGATCGGCGAAGGCAAGAACTTCGTCCGCACCATGGTGTCGCTTGCGGAGCGCGGCATCGATCCGCAAGTGGTCGACGATCAAACGGGACGGCTGACGTTCACGAGCGACATCTCTGCGGCGATCGTGCATCTTCTTCACACCGACGCCGCCTACGGCACCTACAACCTGTCCGGTACGGGCGAACCCGCAACTTGGGCGGAGATCGCTGCCGAAGTCTTCGCTCTGACCGGGAATGCGCCCGAGCGCGTGAGCGGTGTCTCGACCTCCGAGTACTTCGCTTCTGCCTCGACGCCGGTCGCCCCGCGCCCGGCGAACAGTGTGCTCGCGCTAGATAAGATCGTGGAATCCGGATTCGAGCCGGCTCCGTTCCGCGAGACGCTGAACGCCTACTTGAACGCTGGTTGAGGACTCCTTGGGCGCCGGCCGATGAACGGACCGGTGCCCAAGGCCTCACGCCCCCTCAGAAGCGGATCGTCCCACCCTCGAAGGTCTGAGAACACACCCCACCCGCACACACCTGTGCGCTGGTAGGCCATCCGTACGAACCCGAGGCACCTCCCGCGGCGAAGTACGCATCGCGAACCTTTCCGGTGACCGCGAACGCACCCAGGGTGCGCTTGAAGAAGACGGCGCCATTCGCGAATCCCTCGGCCATCCCCCCGCCGTTGAACGAGTAATAGACGAACGACGAAGGAATCCTCGCCCCCAGCGTCGCGGCCTGAGCCGTCGCCACGGCATCGATCGCAGGCGCACCCACCCGCGCTCCGGCAGCCGCCGACCAACTGATCCACCCGTACTGGAACTCCTGCGAGCACAACGTGGACGTGCACGTCTGCGCCCCCACGGGGAAACCGAGCCGCCCCGTGGCCCCACCAAGCGTGAAGTACTGATCACGGATGGGACCCGACACGAAGAACGCCGTCCCATTCGTCACCGCATACGCGGAACCACTCCCGAACGCCTGACCGGTCCCTCCCGGCAGAGCGGCCACCGCAGAAACCGGCACCCCCCACGAACCGGAGATCCCGCCTGCAGCGGCATACGCCGCATAGACCGGGCCCGACACACCGAACGCACCCGCCCCAGAAGACGACACCATCCCACCCTCGAAGGTCTGAGAACACACCCCACCCGCACACACCTGTGCGCTGGTAGGCCATCCGTACGAACCCGAGGCACCTCCCGCGGCGAAGTACGCATCGCGAACCTTTCCGGTGACCGCGAACGCACCCAGGGTGCGCTTGAAGAAGACGGCGCCATTCGCGAATCCCTCGGCCATCCCCCCGCCGTTGAACGAGTAATAGACGAACGACGAAGGAATCCTCGCCCCCAGCGTCGCGGCCTGAGCCGTCGCCACGGCATCGATCGCAGGCGCACCCACCCGCGCTCCGGCAGCCGCCGACCAACTGATCCACCCGTACTGGAACTCCTGCGAGCACAACGTGGACGTGCACGTCTGCGCCCCCACGGGGAAACCGAGCCGACCCGTGGCCCCACCAAGCGTGAAGTACTGATCACGGATGGGACCCGACACGAAGAACGCCGTCCCATTCGTCACCGCATACGCGGAACCACTCCCGAACGCCTGACCGGTCCCTCCCGGCAGAGCGGCCACCGCAGAAACCGGCACCCCCCACGAACCGGAGATCCCGCCTGCAGCGGCATACGCCGCATAGACCGGGCCCGACACACCGAACGCACCCGCCCCAGAAGACGACACCATCCCACCCTCGAAGGTCTGAGAACACACCCCACCCGCACACACCTGATCGGCAGTAGGCATCCCCAGTTCACCGTTCGCACCGTTCTGTGCGAAATAGCCTGAGCGCAACGGTTCCGCGACGACGAACGTACCTTTGGAGCCCGAATACACGGATCCTCCGGAGAAGAGCTGCCCGATGCCCTGTGTGAGCGGTTGCTGGTTCAGCACGGGCCACCCCAGGGGCCCGTCGGCGCCTTGCCGCGCGAAGTAGTACTCCCGGAGCGGACCGGACCACACCGTCTTCGCTCCGAAGGATCCCGTCCAGTAGATCGAGGCAATGGAGAACGCACGCCCGTAGCCCCCGCCGTTCTGCTGCAGACGAGTGACGTCGGAGACCGGGGCTCCGGGCCCGGCAGCACCGCCTTGCGCCAGGTACTCACCCTGAATCGCTGCCGTCGCCGTGGCGAGGCCCGACGAGACCTGGGTGGATCCGAACCAGTCGGTGAAGTAGTTGTAGAAGTTGCGGTTTCCGTACGCGGAGCACCCGTCTCCCAGACCGTATCCGGCGTTGAGCGCAGCGGCGTTGGGCTGATACGGCGTGTAGTAGTAGAGAGCCGACGTCGCCTTGTTGGCGACGTACACCGGTGAACTCCCGCAGTTGGCGTTGGGGTTGTAGAGGATGTTCCAGGTCCTGCCCGGGGCATACCACTGGAACCACTTGCCCTCCATGTAGATCTGCATCTGACGTGCTGCGCCGTAGATCTGATGGAAGAACCCGATGTAGTTCGGGTCGCAGGGCGCGGTGTCAGGACATCCCTGCCCGAGTGCGATCCGGTAGCGCCATGCGCTGGGCCAGATGTGAGTGACGAGCCCCTGTTCCTTCTGGAGCATCACGATAAGCACCTGCGGGTTGATGTTGCAGGCCTGCGCGACGCGATAGATGATGCGAGCCGCCGATTCGTTCGCCGCCCCCGAGTACCCGCTGCAGTAAGCGTCGGCCGGACGAGTGACGGTGTTCATCGTGAAGTCCTTGATGCACACGATCGGCTCGTTGTTCTCGTCCCTTCCCCCCTGACACCGTGACACCTTGCTGTTGAAGAATGCCTGGATCTGAGCCTCGGTCATCGTGGTCTTGTCCGTGAACACGGCATCGCTGATGAGGTTGCCAGGCGTGAAGCCGGCCAGCGTCGTCTTGACGATCCCGCTCGCGGCGGGGTCGACCATCGTTCGAGACGTACTCGGAGCACTCAAGGAGACCGACGCCGTGGCAGCAGTGGCGGGGGCCACGGTGCCGAGGACCAGGGCGGAGGCAGCAAGGAAACAGGTGAGGAGACGGGCGGTCCTCAGGGTGTTTCGCGAGCGTGGGGCACGTCGAGACATGTGACCAGTGTGACGGAAGTTGCGGGATGATGCCACTGTTGCCGGGATCGCACCACAAGTTTCCGGCGTGTCGCACGTATGCGCAGGTGGCTCTCAGCCAATCAGAGGTCGGCGTGAAGGGCCCAGAGCCGCTCAGCTGCGCTCGCCCACGAGAACGCTCGCGAACGGTCGGCGGCGAGGACACTGAGGCGTGTCGCGGAGTCTCCGGTAGCTGCGGCAACGGCTTCGGAGAGTTCATCGGCGCTAGCGAGCACCCCGCCGTCTGCGAGAACATCACGGTGCGACCCGCTGTCGACTGCCACCACCGGGATGCCGAGTGCCATCGCCTCGACGGCGCGCCACGGCCACCCGGCGACGGCACTGGTGGCGACATAGGCGGATGCACCCGAGAGAATGGCGGCGCGATCCTCGATCGACAGCACCCCGCGGACGTGCGCGCGCCGCTCAGGCAGCCCGGCGGCAGAGGCGACTTCCACATAGTGTGGTTCCGACCCCTCGGGAGCGTCGAACACCACCGCGTCGAGCCCCGCGGCCACCGCACCTCGGATGCCGTCGGCAAGTCCCGACGGAGATCCGCTGACCACGATGTAGCGGTCGGGCAGCGACAGCGCGTTCCGACGCGCAGCAGCGTCGAAGGGAACGTCGAATCCCTGCGGCGGTGCGCCCGCGATCACCCGAACGCGGTCGCCGATCTTCGCCAGCTCCGAAAGACGCTCAGCCACGGCGTGAGACGGCACCACCACCGCGTCGGCATGTCTCACAGCTCGACGGAGCATGCCTCGCTGCCAGGCCGCATTCCCCTTGGACAGCAGCTCCGGCGCATCCCAGGCTCGCAGATCCCACACCGTGACCGTGGTCTGGTGGTTGTCGTGCACCCGATCATGGCGCACAAGGGGCGCCATCAGCGTCGGCGAATGGATGAGTCCGCCGCCGACACCCGGAGCGATCCCGAGCTGCCAGGCTGCGGCGAGTTCACGACGCCCCATCCCGAGCGTGCGGATGTCCCCTATTCCCGCCACAGGCACGGACGCGCCGGCCGGAACGATGGCGTCCACGGCGCAACCGGAGGGGGCGGTCGCGACCAGGCCGGCGGTGATTCCCACCGCGGCGTCCGCGTGATCGGCATCGACGACATCCACGAGCTGATCCAGAACAACACGCAGTCGAGCACCCATGCACACAGGCTATCCCCGCTGTGCCGCTCCCCCCGTGAGGTCAGCGCCCGCGCCGCCGTAGTGTCAGCGTTCGCACAGTTTTCGCCCACCACGGCCGCAGCGGTTCATGCTTGAATGCTCGGGTGAGCGATGGTCGACTTCCCGTCCGGCGCCGATGGATCGGGTGGACCGTCGGCATTCTGCTGACCCTTCTCCTCATCGCCGTCGGCTGGGTCACCGTCCGCGGGATCGGCGCCGTGAACGACCTTCAGCAGGTCGCGAAGGGTGCCTCGCAGCTGAAGGCCTCGATCGCTACCGGTGATCTCGACGGCGCGAGGCCGATCGCGCGGAGCATCGCTCACAACGCGGAGTCTGCGCACGCCCTGACCTCCGACCCGGTGTGGCACGCTTTCGGCGCCCTCCCCTGGATCGGACCGAACTTCAGCGCTGTGAGCGACATCGCCGAGATCGCCGACGATGTGTCGAACGACGCCCTCACGCCGCTCCTGGATGTTGCCGCGGACTTCGACCTGGCGAGCCTCGGCTTCGCCGGCGGAACCATCGACCTCGCACCGTTCGCCGAGATCGCCGGCCCGCTCGGCGCCGCGGACACGGCGCTCGGCACCGCGGAGTCGAAGGGCAGACGCATCGACGCGGACGCCACGCTCCCCCCGCTCGCCGATGCCATCCGCACCATGCGTTCATCGGTCGACGAGGCGGCGACCGTCGTCGGCTCGCTCCACGGCGCCGCCGTGCTGCTGCCGACGATGCTCGGCGGCGAAGGCCCGCGCAACTATGTGCTCGCGATGCAGAACAACGCGGAGCTGCGATCCTCGGGCGGGATCATCGGATCGATCGCCCTGCTGCATGCCGAGGGCGGCAAGATCTCGCTTCAGACCCAGGCATCGACTCGGGACTTTCCTCCGCTGGAGACCGGCCTGCCTCTCAGCGACTCCACGATCGCCCTGTTCGAGGATCGCCCCGGCCGATATCTGCAGAATCTCACCAGCATCCCTGATTTCCGTGAGGCCGGCGCCGCCATCGCCGCGCGGTGGGAGGGACGGTTCGGCGGGACCGTGGACGGCGTCATCGCCGTGGACGCCGTCGTCGCAAAGCATCTGATCGCCGCGACCGGAGATCTCACGTTCGGCCCCTTCACGGCCACGTCCGAGAACATCACCGACATCCTCCTGTCGGAGATCTACGCTGCCGTCCCCGATCCCGCGGTACAGGACGAGATCTTCGCTCAGGCCGCTGGAGCCCTGTTCGGTGCCGCCCTGTCCCGCGCGGAACCGCGCGCACTGCTCGGAGCTCTCTCTGACTCGGCGGCCGAGGGACGCATCCGCATCTGGAGTGCCCACGAGCCCGAGGAGACCGTGCTCGCGGCTTCCGCCCTGGGCGGGACGATCCCCGACGACACCTCCGATACGACCTCCGTCGGGGTGCTGATGAACGACACCACCGGCGGCAAGATGGACTACTACACCCGCGCCGCCATCTCGACATCGGTCGGCACGTGCCAGGGAACACCCACCACGCAGGTGCGGGTGACGTGGACGAACACAGCCCCCGCCGACGCCGCGACCACCCTGCCCGCCTACGTCACGGCCGATGGCTTCTACGGCGTACCGGCAGGAACGGTGCGCACTCTGATCGCCGTATACGGCCCCGAGGGGTCGACACCGTCGCATATCGATCGGGACGGCGCAGAGGAGGGCGTGCAGACGGCGATGATCGGGGATCGATCGGCGGTGCAGCACGAGGTCTCCCTCGCGCCCGGAGAATCGACCACGATCACGATCGAGTTCCAGGGCACCGGCGCAGGTGAGCGTCTCACCGAAGTGCTGCACACCCCGCTGATCGACACCCCCGTCACGAGTCGATCACCGCTCCGATGCGCTTCGTGACATTGACAGCTCGATAGGGTACTGTCGACTCACTGGGGAATATCTGACGTCCGCAATCCTGCCGTGGGGGCAGGACGACGTCACGCAGTTGGATGCAGGGGTGTATCCAAAGGCGATTCCGCGTGAAATTCTGGGGAGAAATCATGCTGAAGAAACTGGCTGCCATCAGCCTTGCCGCCGGCGCGCTCGTACTCGTCGCGCCCACCGTCGCAACCGCTGCGCCGACGGTTCCGTCCGCGTCGTCCGACTCGTATCCGACGCCTCCCGGCGCCAAGGTCGGCGATCCGATCATCGACATCTGCGAAGCCTCGACGATCGTGTTCGGACCGGGCTACTTCCTGCCGTCCGAGAACGTGAACGTTTCGGTTTCTGGCTACAACGCAGGGAAAGCCGCGGTCTCCGGCAACACCGCTGCCGGAGACGGCAGCCTGACGCTCACGTTCCGTCCGCCGTCCGACGGAGAGGGCTCCTACGCCGTCGCCTTCAACGGCTCGCGTGCGTACACGGCGACGATCACGGTCTCGCACGGCCACGATGCTGCCGTGAGCTGCGACCACGATCCTGGAGTCGCGGCCGCAGGTTCTGAGCTGCCGCTCACCGGCGGGGGTATCGAGCTGGCCCTCACGGGCGGGAACGTCTCGCCGTGGATCCTCGGCGGCGGAGCAGCTGCGCTGGTCGCCGGCGGAGCACTCGTCGCGGTCGGAGCTGCACGCCGCAAGCGCGCCTAGGTCCGGCTGCCGCCTCGTGCGGTGGTCGACTGGACGACGGTGATCCCTCCCCCTCCGATCACCGTCGTCTGGTGCATCCGGTGGAACCCACCGGAAGCCCACGGCCGCTCTCCTTCGGGAGGCGACCGTGGGCTTTGTCATGCGCACTGACCTCGCGCTCCAGCGGGCACGGACCAGCACAGAATTCCGCCGCTCCGGGACACCCGGGGTCACGGCTCAGGAGTCGGCGTCTCCGTCGGAGGATGCAGCTTCTGCTGGATCATCTCGTGGATGAATGCGTAGTCGGGCTGGTGCTCGTCCACGCCGGTCTCGGGTGTGAGTTCGATCGAGGTGACCGGTTGCTCCTTGGCCTTGAGCATCAGATCGAAGAACTCCGGGAGCTTGTCGGAGGGAAGGTCGGTGCTGATCAGCGCCGTCCCCGCCGCGGCCACCTCGTTGAAACGCGTGAGAACCGTCTGCGGGGTGAACTGCGCCAGAATCGCGGCCTGCAGCTCTCTCTGACGCTTCATGCGATCCCAGTCGCTGGTGGTGTACCGCGAGCGGGCGTACCACTGCGCCGTATCGCCATCCATGCGCTGCTTGCCGGGCTCGATCCATCCGATAGCCCACTCGTTCACATCGCTGCCCGTCCATCCCTCCGGCGGGCCGCCCTTCGGCAGACGCTCGGTGACGTCGATCTCCACGCCGCCCAGAGCGTCGACGAGCTCTGCGAAGCCGTGCATGTCGACGAAGACGTAGTACGGGATCTCGATTCCGAGAACTCCCTCCGCCGCGTCCTTCGTCGCCTCGATCCCGGGTTCCGAGCCGTTGGCCTTGGCATCCGGATAGAGGCCGGTGCCACCATCCTCTCGACAGACCTCCGCGGCGTTCCGTACATGGTTCATCCAGCCGTTCCAGCCGCAGGTCGATGAGCCATGGCCTTCGAACCCGTTCGGATACAGCTCCTGCATCGGACTGCCGTCGCTGAACGGCGCATTCGGAAGCTCTCGCGGGATACCGGTGATCGTGACAGCCCCGGTGTCGGCGTTCACGGAGACCACCGAGATGCTGTCGAACCGCATCGAATCGCGCCCGTCACCACTGTCGGCGCCGAGGAGAAGGATGTTGTAGTAGCCGTCGCTGGGCTGCACGCTCGGTCCGCTCTGTCCGAAGATCGAGCCGATCGTGTTGCGCACCGATCCGACGGCGGTCGCAGCGTAGCCTGCGCCGCCTCCCACGAGTCCCAACAGCACCAACGCGACGACCGGGATGGCGAATCGGGACGGCCCAGGCACTTTCACGAGTCGCACCAGGCGGAGAGTGTCGAAGGTGAGCACGGCCCAGAGCACGACGTACCCCACCAGCAGCACCTGCACGATCGTCAGGACCACGGCGGAGAAGAACCCGCCACCGATCGTGAGCCAGAGCAGGACAGGGCGGGCGAAGAGCGCGAGGCCCAGTGCCACGATCGCGAGGAACCAGGAGAGCAACGTGGCACCGAGACCGAATCGCCCGAGGCGACGGTTGCCGGCGAGCACCTGCGCGGAGCCCGGAACCAGGAGGTTCACCGCGATCAGCCACCACCCGCGTTTGACCATCGTCCCCGAATCGGCGGGATCAGGATGCCGCAGCGGCCGGGTCTCGATGAGCGGGCGCCGTGTTGCGCGCGGAGGCGCAAGAGTCACAGTGAACCCTTCAGCCGTTCGTTCTTCTCCTCGACCTGCGCCTCGAGCGCACGTGCGTACTCCTCGACGCTATCGGCGAGAGCCTCATCCGACGTTCCGAGAATCCGCGCGGCCAGCAGACCGGCGTTGCGCGCCCCGCCGATGGACACGGTCGCCACCGGGATACCCGCGGGCATCTGCACGATCGACAGCAGGGAATCCATGCCGTCGAGATATGCGAGCGGCACCGGCACGCCGACGACGGGAAGCGGTGTCATGGAGGCGAGCATGCCGGGCAGATGGGCGGCTCCCCCGGCACCGGCGATGATGACGCGGATGCCACGTGAACGCGCGTCGCGCGCGTACGACATGAGCTTGTCGGGTGTGCGGTGCGCGGAGACGACCTCCACCTCGTGGGGGATCCCGAAATCCGTGAGCGCCTGAGACGCATCGCTCATCACGCGCCAGTCGGAGTCGGATCCCATCACGACGCCGACCAGGGGCTCGGCGGAAGAATGCAGTGGCTCGGTCACCAGATCAGGGTACGGTCTGCCGCTGTGAGATTCCCCGAACGGCACACCACTTGCCGCGCATGTGTGGCGAAGAGCCGCCACATGCGATCTGATCAGACGAAGTGCGCGGCGACGGCACGGGCGACGTAGACCGCATCGTCGAGATCATCGTCTGCAACGTTCACGTGGCCGACCTTCCGACCGGGCCGGGGCGCCTTCCCGTAGGTGTGGATCTTCGCCTGCGGGTGCTCAGACATCGCGGCCCCGAAGCGCTCGTCCAACGTCCCTTCGGCCGGGCCGCCGAGGATGTTCACCATCACTGACCACGCGGCGCTCGGCGCGGTGCTCCCGAGAGGAAGATCGGCGACCGCCCGCAGATGCTGTTCGAACTGGCCGGTGACGGCGCCGTCCTGACTCCAGTGGCCGCTGTTGTGCGGACGCATCGCGAGCTCGTTGACGAGTATCCGCTCGTCGTCGGTCTCGAACAGCTCAACCGCCAGCATGCCCGTCACGCCCAGACCTTCCGCGATGGTGCGACCGATCGACTCCGCGACCTCCACCAAACGCTCGGTCGCGGCAGGAGCCGGGGCGATGACCTCGGCACATACCCCGTCGCGCTGAACGGTCTCGACGACGGGGTAGGCGACGATCTCGCCGCCGACGCCACGCGCCACCTGCTGGGCGAGCTCACGCACGAACGGGACGAGCTCCTCGACGAGCAGGGCGTCTCCGTCGGCGAGCGCCGCCAGCCAGTCCTGTGCCTCCTCCGCCGCACGCACGACCCGCACGCCTTTGCCGTCATAGCCTCCGCGTGGCGTCTTCACCACGCCTGCTCCGGCGTGCTCGTCCAGGAAAGCCTGCAGTTCGGCGGCGGTGCGCACAGCCGCCCATTCGGGCTGAGGGATCCCCAGCTCTGCGAGGCGCGCGCGCATCACGAGCTTGTCCTGGGCGTACTGGAGCGCATCCGGCCCCGGGTGCACGGAGACGCCGTCCGCGACCAGCTGTCGGAGAACGTCCTGCGGCACGTGCTCATGGTCGAAGGTCACGACATCGACGCCGGCCGCGAAAGCCCGCACCGTATCAAGATCGCGGTAGTCGCCCACGGCGGTGGACGCCAGCTCGGCAGACATCCCCTCCCCCTCTGCGAGCACCCGCAGTTCGATCCCGAGCTCGACCGCCGGAGCGATCATCATCCGGGCCAGCTGTCCTCCGCCGATCACGCCAACACGCAACGCCATGTGCCGCCTCCATTCGTCTGCACCCATTCTTCCGCACGCGACCGGGCGCGCACGACCGGTTGCCGATGGGCGTCGCCGGCGCCGGCTCGCTCCGCGGCATGCCCGGCGAGGGAACTCAGTCGCCGACGGCCTGCGCGTCGCGGTGGGCGAGGATCTGCCCGACCTCGATCTGGTCGGCAAGAGTCTCGTGCACCAGAGTCACGTTCGGCACGTTCGGCAGTCGCAGCGGCGCGTCGACGCCGTTCGAGAGGGTGATCGTGCCCGACCCCCACAACCGCTGCAAGGGCCCCCGCCGAACGGCGATCGTGTAGCCCCGGGCATGCGACATCTCATGGCGCCGACGAGAACCGATCCCCTGGCGGACGATGACCCGCCGCGTCGTGACGGTGGTGCTCCGCGAGTACCAGACGATGAACGGCAGCACGACGGCGAACAGCAACAGCGCACCCGCCGCGGCGAGGAGCATCCAGTCCTCGAACCCCGCCGGGAGGTTGCCGAAGAAGTATGCCGTCGCCCCGAAGGTGGCGATGAGGACGAGAGCCGACCAGAACAGCCGACGTGCGTGGCTTCGGAAGCGCGCGATCAGCAGCTCCTCCGAAGGCGTACCGGGCGGCGGCATCAGGGGCCGCCCGCCGAGCGTCACAGGCTGGGTCACCCCACCATTGTGCCCGTGATCTGCGACAAAGCCGTCTGTGCGGCGGCGTGTCAGCTTCCGGCCGGGCGCACGTGCACGACATCCCCCGCAGAGATCGCGTGCTCGAGACCTTCGGATTCGACGAGAAGACGACCGTCCGGGTCGATCGCCGTCGCCACTCCTTCGAGAGAGCGTCCAGCCGGCAGCGATACCCGCACCGTCTGCCCGAGAGTCGCGCACCGCGCCGACACGGCGCCGTGCAGACCGCTCACGACCGCGTTCTCCGTGACGGTCAGCGCGGAGAGCAGGCCGTCGAGTCTCTCGAGGTAGCTGGAGAGCAGGAGATCGTCGTCCGCGACGGCGCCGAGTGCGGCGAACGACGAGGCCGACGGCACGGGAAGCTGCTCGGCCGTCATGGCGGTGTTCACGCCGGCGCCGAGAACGACGGCGTCCGTCGTCGCTTCCGCGAGGATGCCGCAGATCTTGCGTCCATCCACGAGGACATCGTTCGGCCACTTCACGGCGACGTCGTGCGTCGGAAGCTGCTCAGCGATCGCCTCCGCCATGGCCACCCCTGCGGCGAGCGGGATCCACCCGCGCGCGGCAGGATCGGCGGGAAGCGCCCGAAGCAGGACCGAGACGGCGATGGCCGCGCCCGCGGGTGCCGTCCAGGTGCGGTCGAGGCGGCCACGTCCGGCCGTCTGGTCGTGCGTGACCAGGACCGCCAGGTGCGGCCACGCGTCGGCATCGGACGCGTGCGCGCGCAGATCGGCGTTCGTGGAGCCGGTGGCACCCACCAGATCGAGACGAGCGGCGATCGCACGCGCGAGGGGGAGATCCATGATCAGGAGTCCTCGTCGGCTTCCTCGTCGTCGTCGTCATCCTCGTCGGTTCGAACGGTCCCGACCTCGTGAGCCTGCCAGCGCTCCCACTCCTGCATGAGGCCGTCGACAGCCGCATGGAACTTCGCGGTGGCCACCCCGTGCGTCGTGTCACCGAAATAGTGCTGGACCCACATCCGCAACCGGGCGATCGCAGCCTCATCCGCGCGGACGCGGTCGACCTCGGCCACGATGTCGGCCGCCGCCTCGGCGGTCAACCATTCGCAGTCCGCCAGGTAGCCCTGCGTGTCGATCGATGCCTGCTCGTCGGTCGGACGCGTGATCATCAGCGGCTTCCCCGCCGCAAGCCGGTCGTACACCATCGCGGAGATGTCGACGATCGCGACGTCAGCCGCCGTCAGCTGCCAACCGAGTTCCGGAGCTGCATCGTAGATGTGGTGTGCGTTCGGGTCCGCCGTGTTCGCCGCATGGATCGCAGCCACGATCCGTCGGTGCGCGGCTCCGTACTCCTCGTCGACGACCCCGCTGCGAGGGTGGGGACGGTAGATGACACGGTGGGCGCCGGTCGCGAGCAGGCGAGACACGAGAACCTCGCCGTGCGATGCGATCGAACCGTAGTGCGCGCTGGGTCGGTCTCCCTCCCACGTCGGCGCGTAGAGCACCACGGTGCGCTCATCGGGAGTGTACGGAAGGGTGCCGGCGTAATGATCGGCCTGCGGGCGACCGATCTCGATCGTGCGGCGGTCGACGTCGTAGTCCCACAGCGTGCGCGAGAGACGATCACGGGCGGCCTGTCCGGCGACGAACGCGTAGTCGTAGGCCTTGTACTGGTTCGTCGTCATGTACATCTTGTCGGACTCGCCGTGGTTGATGAACACGTGCCAACGCCGCCCGTAGCGGAACATCTGGAAGTTCCGAGTGTTCTGGTTCACGTAGAGCACCAGGCGGATGTCCTGGGTCGCGATGAAGCGTTCCATGTCGCGCACCTTCGGCACGAAAGCCACGGGCGGCGAATCCTCCTCGAGCAGCTTCTCGGTCCCGGTCGCCTGGCGGGAGAGCACGACGACGGGCCAGCGCTTCGAGAGCTCGGCGAGCGGGCGGTACCACTGGCGCATCTGGTACATGTTCACCGCGCCGTCGGCGAAGTAGACCGCAACCTTGAAATGATCGGCCGGAAGCGGTTCGCGTTCGGCGAGACGCCGCCGCACACGCTGCACAGCGGTGCGAGACGCGAGCGCCCGCTTCAGCAGACGATATGCCTTCTTCGCGTCAGACAGTGCACCCATCCCTCCAGAATAGTTCGTCCGCGTCGCTTCCTCCGGCTGAGCCCCAGCCACGTACCCGAGGTCTGCCCCTCCCACACCCTCAGGCAACGTCCGTCGACGCCGTGCCATGATCGTCATGTGCCCGCAGACGAATTCCCCACTCCCCGGCCCGGGGTGTCCTTCGTGATGCCGGTGCTCAACGAGCGTGCATACCTCGAACACGCGATCGCGTCGGTGCTCGCACAGGATGTCGACGCTCCCACCGAACTCGTGCTCGCGCTGGGGCCGTCGACGGACGGCACCACCGAGCTCGCGCGACGGCTCGCCGACGCGGACGACCGCATCCGGCTGGTCGACAATCCTGCGGCGCACATCCCCGTCGGCCTGAACGCCGCGATCCGCGCAAGCCGCTACGACACGATCGTGCGCGTGGACGCGCACTCCGAGCTCTCCCCCGGGTACGCCGCTCGGGCGCTGAAGACCCTGGAACGCACCGACTCCGCGAACGTCGGCGGCGTGATGCATGCCGAAGGACGCACCCCCTTCCAGAAGGCCGTGGCGCGTCTGTACAACTCGCCGGTCGGGCTCGGTGGTGGCGCATATCACGGGAGCTCCCAGGAAGGCGAGGCGGAGTCGGCCTACCTCGGCGTGATGCGGCGTGACGTGCTCGACGAGGTCGGGTTGTTCGACGAGACGATTCGACGCGGCGAGGACTGGGAGCTCAACCTCCGGATCCGCCAGGCAGGTCATCGGGTCTGGTTCGACCCCGACCTGTCCGTCACCTACTGGCCACGGGAGAGCTGGCTGCGTCTGGCCCGACAGTTCCGTGCCACCGGAGCCTGGCGGGGCGAGCTCGTTCGGCGGTTCGGACGGCGCAACGGGCTTCGATACTTCGCCCCGCCCGCGCTTGTCGTGGCCGTCGCCCTCGCCGTCCTCGTCGGGGTCCTGCAGGTGACCGGCGTGCTCACCGGGGTGGCCTCGATGGTCGCCTCCCTTCTCGTGTACGGACCGCTCGCCCTCTACCTGCTGCTCATCCTCGGCGTCGCGCTGGCTCCCGGCGGAGGGGGCGTGCGACAGCGGATGTGGACGCTCCTCGTCCTGCCGACGATGCACATCTCCTGGGGTCTGGGCTTCCTCGGAGGCGTGCTCCGGGGAGCCCACGACACCGTGGACGCCTCGCGTCTCGGCACCCGCAACACCCCGCTGCCCTGACCCCCTCGCACGGAAACCGTCGAGCTGACACCCCCGCTGACGAGATCTCTCGCCGGAGGTGTTCCACGCGAGCGTGCTCGCGCCCCGCCGCGCTCAGGCCGTGACGAACCCGAGGTCCAGGATGCGGTCGACCACGCGCCGCGCGGCATGACCGTCGTCGCGAGCGTTGAACTGCTGGCGCCAGGCGGCATAGCGATCCGCATACGTCGCCTCGTGGCGCTCGTCGTCGAGGGCAGCGGTGAGTTCCTCCTGCGTCCGCACGAGCGGACCGGGCGCCCTCTCCGCGAGATCGAAGTAGAAACCGCGCAGCTGTCCGCGATAGTGATCGATGTCGGGCACCAGGAAGTACATCGGCTTGCCGGTGACGCTGAAGTCGAACATGACCGAGGAGTAGTCGGTGATCAGCGCATCCGCGGCGAGCAGCAGCCGCGCCGTCTCCGGGTAGCCGGTCACATCGATGACCCGTGCACCGGCGAGATCCCGCCCCTGTTCCAGAGTGCGGGAGTGACCGCGAACGAGGACCACGGCGTTCGCCTGGCGTGCCAGAAGCTCCGCGTCGACGAAGTCGACCATCTCGGCGCGATCGTCACGCCAGGTCGGCGCGTAGAGCAGCACCCGCTCATCGGGGCCGATGCCGAGCGCTGCACGGACCGCGACGGGATCACCCGTCGTGAGCGCATCGTTCCGGGGGTATCCCTCCACCCAGATCGGTCGCCCGAAGAAGGCGTACGCCTTCCGGAGGATGCGCTCGGAATACGGGTTCTGCGCCAGCAGGACGTCCCAGCGCCGGGATTCCTTCACGACCGCCGCCATCCGGCGCGGATCGAAACCGGGACGGTGCAGCGCGAGCCGCTTGAGGGGCGTGCCATGCCAGGTCTGGAGGACCTTCTGGCCGGGCTTGCGAGCGAAGCGCCGTCGCAGCCAGTCGTTCACCACCAGCAGTCGAGCGGCTCCGCGTGCGTGCCACCACTGCGGGCTGCCCTCGACGACCGCGATCGCGCCCTCCGGCACCTCGACGGAGAGGTCGACCACGCTCCAATACCGTCGCACCTGGGGGGCTCGCGCCGCCAGTTCCCGGTCGATGGCCCGAGGGTTGCAGCCGACGCTGCGTCCGTAGAAGCTCTCGAAGAACACGGCGTTCTCCGTGCCTCCCACCTGTGCGACGTACCTCTCCTCGAGGGTGGATCCTCCTTCCGCCGTCTCGTACACCGGATCGATCGGCGCGGCGATGCGCACGACACCGGCATCGACGGCGATGCGCACCCCGGTGAGCACCACCGGAGCGATGCGCACGCCGTCGAGGTCGGCGCCGGCGATCCGCAGTTCGTAGGAGCCGGTCGGCAGCGGGAGCGAGGGCCCGCCCCAACGCGATGCCTGCAGCGGGAACGTCGCCTTCCAGGTCGCGCCGCCTCCGCTGATACGAGCCTCGACGTGCGCCCGCGGTCCGCGCAGGTCGGCCGTCTCCGGTCGCTGACCGGTCCCTTCGATGATCAGGGCCTCCGCCGCGTCATCGATGCGGGCCGTTGTCATACTGCTCCCTTCGGCGCGGGAATCCCCCGTGCGCGGATGACCTGATAGACGCGTTCGGTGTTGCGTCCGTCCCGATACGCGTGCATCTCCGCGCTGAGCGTAGCGGAACGGACGGATGCCGCGTCGCGGACGGCATCGTCTGCGAGGAGGGCGTCGAGCTGCGCGAGCAATTCCGTCCAGTCAGCGGCGGCATCCGGGCCCGCGACGTCGTCGAACCGACCGTAGAACCCACGGGTGGTGGCGTACTCCTCCGCATCGGGAGCCAGGAAGAGCACCGGCATGCGCAGGAGACCGACGTCGTACGCGAGTGACGAGTAGTCGGTCACGAGCACGTCGAATGCCGCGAGCGCCGGTGTCACGTCCGACAGCACTGGGGCCCCGAGCGCGCGCACCCGCCTGCTCGGAAGTGGCGGCGCATACCCGCCTTCGCCGAGAGGATGCGAGCGTACGAAAAGGACGGCGTCACGTTCTTCGAGGAGCCGGAGGATGCGGATCCACTCGTCGGCCGTGGGAACCGCGGGGTCGGGGGCACCGTCACGCCAGGTGGGCGCATACAGGATGGAGCGCGCCGTCTCCGGGATCTCTCCCGCCACTGCACGGAGAAGAGTGGATGCCGCCGACCGCACCTCGTCGACCGCACCACGCGAGAGCACGTCGACTCGGGGTTCTCCAGTCACCACTACGCGGTCGCCCCCGAGTCCGAAGGCGGACTCCAGACGCCCTCTCGCGCGGTGCGAAGCCGCGGGGAGCACTCGGATGCGCTGGGCCGCCGCGCGGTAGAGGATGCCGACGGCACGGCGGAGCAGCGCTGCGCCGGGAACATTCGGAACCTGGGTCGTCGCGGGCGAGTCCAGGCCGATGCGCTTCAGGGGGATCCCATGCCAGAGCTGCACCACGAAGGCGCCGCCGTTCGCGTAGCGGTTCACATCGCCGAGCCCGTGCGTCACGACGAGCACCCCGGCCCGCGCTGTGTGCCACCAGCCGCGAAGCCCGCCCTTGCGCGCGGACCGGATGCCGAGCGCCGCCGCATCCCGGTCCTCGCGCTCCGACGATGTGAGCCATATCGTGTCGTGGCCGGCCGCCGATGCGAAGCGCTGCAGTGCGAGGGCGCCGTCGCCCACCCCGGCTCCGCAGCCGAAGACCCAGCGCCGACCGCGCGGAAGGAGGACCGTGCCGATGCGTCCGACGGCATACAGCGGGATCCGCAGGAGCTTGGCCGCATTGCCGGTGCCGAAAGAGAAGGACGCCACCCCGCGAGCCTATCGCGGGGTGGCGTCCTTCTCGGCGCGCGGTGGGCTTCAGCCGGCGAGTTCGCCGAGCTTCACCTCGACGTCATACTGCTTGCCGCCGCGCACGTAGGTGACCTTGGCATCGCTGCCGGCCGCCGCCGCACGCACCTGAGCGGTGAGATCGCTCGCGCTGGTGATCGGGACTCCGTTGAACGTGGTGACGACGTCACCCTCCTGGATGCCGGCCGCAGCCGCAGCGCCGCCGTCCGTCGCCTTGGCGATGTACGCGCCGGAGACGGTGGCACCCTGCACGCTCGACGCGTCCTGGACCGAGGCGCCGAGAAGGCCGTGCGTCGCCGCACCGTCGGCGATGATCTCGTCGGAGACCCGCTTGGCGATGTTCGACGGGATGGCGAAGCCGATGCCGATCGAGCCCGACTCCTCGGAGCTTCCCGAGCTCGCGATCGCCACGTTGATACCGATCAGCTCGCCCTTGCTGTTCACGAGCGCACCACCGGAGTTCCCGTGGTTGATCGCGGCATCCGTCTGGATCACGGCGATCGAGATGGAGTCCGAGGTCTGCGGCGTGCCGCTGCCCGGGATGTCGAACTGGAACGGCCCTTGGCCCTGTCCCTGATCGGGCGTCTGCTGCTGGTTCGGAGCGTCCTCGGAGGACGAGTCGGGCAGAGCGGAGGAAGCGATCTGGATGCTCCGGTTCAGCGCGCTCACGATGCCCGTCGTGACCGAGTTCGCGAGCCCGAGCGGGGCTCCGAGCGCCACCGCGGTGTCGCCGACGTTGAGCTTCGAGGAATCGGCGAAGTCGATCGGGGTGAGCCCCTTGGCATCCTTCAGCTTGATCACGGCCAGATCGTAGATCGGGTCGGTGCCGACCACGGTCGCCTCGAAGATGCGTCCATCGGACGTGGTCACCCGGATCGTCGGATCCGCGACAGCGCCGCCCAGCGTCACGACGTGCGTGTTGGTGAGCACGTAGCCGTCATCGCTGATGATGACACCGGATCCGCTGCCTGCCTGGTCGGAGCCCGCCACCTCGATGGTGACGACGGACGGAAGTGCGGCGGTCGCGACAGCCGTGGTCTCGTTGACGGAACCGGGGTTGTTCACGGTCACCGTCTGCGGCCCGGTCGCCGTGCCCGAGGAGGGCTGGTCCTGGAGCCCGTTCAGCAGAGCGCCTCCGCCGAAACCGGCGACCCCGCCGACCAGAGCGGCCGCGACGATGAAAGCGGCGAACTTCGCGCCGCTACGAGGCTTCTGCTCCTTGGTCTTCGTCCCCTCGCCCGGAAGGCCGGCACCGCCGTCGAGCGGCTGCGTCGGCTGGGTGTACGACGATGCGGTGGGGATGCCGAACGCCGCGCCCTGCGCGGTGGCGGTTGCCGGCGCGGTGGTGGCGGGTGCCGCGTAGCCCTGCGGGACCGGTGCGATCACCGGTGCGGCCGGGGCCTGCGAGGCGAACGTCGACGGCATCTCATGCCCGTGCACCGGCGCAGCGGGCGCCGGCGCGGCCGACGCCGGTGTGACGGGTGCCGGCGCGGCCGACGCCGGCGTGGCGGGCGCCGGTGTGGCGTTGTCAGCGGCGGCATCCGTCGCCGACTGAGCGGCGACCTCTGCGGCCTCGGTGGACGGCACGGCGTCGTTCGACGCGGGTGCCGACTGGTCCTGGGGGTTGTCTTCGTTCATGGTGTGTGCTCCTTCGACGACCATTTCAGAATGACGCCTGTATCTGTGCGTTCCTTATGCCGAAGATGAGTTTCAGCTATGGCCTTAGCCTGTTCTTCATGAGTGTCATTCCCGGCGCATGGCGTCGTACAGCAGCGGGTGCAGGTCTGCTCGCTGCGGACGGAACCGTCGCGCCCACCATCTTCGCAGAGATGTCGGCAGCAGCGGCCCGAACCGGAGCGATCAATCTCGGTCAGGGTTTCCCCGACGAAGACGGTCCCGCAGCGGTGCTGGAGGCGGCGCGACAGGCCATCGCAGATGGAGCGAACCAATATCCTCCCGGTCGCGGAACCCCGGATCTCCTCGACGCCATCAGCGCTCATCAGCGTCGCTTCTACGGGTTGACCGTCGATCCCACACGCGAGGTGATCGTGACGGCCGGGGCGACGGAAGCGCTGACCGCGACACTGCTGGCGCTGATCGACAGCCCGGACGACGAGGTGGTCGTGTTCGAGCCGTACTACGACTCCTACGCCGCGGCCGTGGCTCTCGCGGGGGCGCGCCTTCGCACCGTCCCGCTGCGGGCCCCGGACTTCCAGCCCGACCTCGACCGACTCGCGGCAGCGGTGACCGACCGCACCAGGATCATCCTGGTCAACGACCCGCACAACCCCACGGGCGCGGTGTTCGGGCGCGAGGTTCTCAGCGAGGTGGTGCGTCTGGCGGAGAGGCACGACGCGATCATCGTCACCGACGAGGTGTACGAGCACCTGGCCTTCCATGCGCCGCACACGCCGATCGCGACCCTCCCCGGAGCGGCCGAGCGCACACTGACCATCTCGTCCGCCGGCAAGACCTTCTCCACGACGGGATGGAAGATCGGCTGGGTGCACGGGCCGGCCGCGCTCATCACGGCCGTGCTGACGGTGAAGCAGTACCTCACGTATGTGAACGGCTCCCCCTTCCAGCCTGCCATCGCTGTGGGGCTGCGGATGGACGACGCGTACTTCGCGGATGCGGCCGCCGCGCTCGCGCGAAAGCACGAGATCCTCGGAGCCGGGTTGAGGGAGGCCGGATTCACCGTGCACGCCCCGCAGGGCGGCTACTTCACCGTCGCCGATGCGACCGCACTGGGCGGCGCGGACGCCGCAGCGTTCTGCCGCGCTCTGCCCGAACGCGCGGGCGTCGTCGCGATCCCGCTCACGGCCTTCGTCTCGGAGGCGCACCGGGGCGAGTACTCGGGCCTGGTGCGCTTCGCGGCCTGCAAGCGCGTCGACGTGCTCGAAGAGGCAGCTGCGCGTCTCGCAGGCTTCTCCGCCTGACTGCGGATCAGGAGGGAGCCCCGGGGGCGACCGCTCCGCCGGGGACGGTGTCATGCGGCACGACCGCGTAGCGCCGCACCCGCAGCGACGGGTTCGTCGCCCGCACGCGCGCGATCGTCTCCCCCTCCACCACGGCGACCGCGATCCCGGGAGCAGTGCCCACACCGGCGAGGATCACGCCCTGCGGATCGATGACCTGCGAATGTCCAACGCCGATCGGAGTCGGGTGGTCCGCGGCGATCACATAGACGGTGTTCTCGATCGCACGGGCGGCGAGCAGCGTGGTCCAGTGATGCTCCTTGAGCGGTCCTCTGACCCACTCCGCCGGCACGACGAGGGCGTCGGTCTGCGCATCGACGAGCGAACGGGCCACCTCGGGGAAGCGGAGGTCGTAGCAGGTCATGAGTCCGAAGCGCAGACCGCCGAGGTCAAAGATGGCCGCTAGGCCCAGCTCACCCGGTTCGACCCAGTCGGACTCCCGCTGCCCGAATGCGTCGTACAGATGCTGCTTGCGGTACACGGCGAGTATGCCGTCGCCGCGCACCGCCACGACGGAGTTCCGCACCCGCTCACCGTCCGCGGCCCGCTCCGCGAGACCGGCGACGATCACGACGGCGTACTCGGCGGCCAGAGCGGCCAAGGTCGCGACGAACTCCCCATCGAGGTCCTCGGCGTTCGCCGCGAGGCTCTCGTCCAGAGGATCGACGAAGTAGCTCGAGTACTCCGGGAACACGACCAGCTTCGCACCACGTGCGGCGGCATCGGCCGTCAATTCGGCGATCCGCTCGCGGTTGTCGGCTCGGGATGCGGTGGGCGCGAACTGGCACACGGCGACGGGGACGGCTGCGATCTCGGACATGACTCCATCCTCTCGCATCGACACGCCCGGGACGTCGCCCCGATGCCCTCTCGATTCGACCGACTCCGGAATCCGTGATAAGTTTCTTCTTGTGCCGCGGGGTGGAGCAGTTCGGTAGCTCGCCGGGCTCATAACCCGGAGGTCGCAGGTTCAAATCCTGTCCCCGCAACAAATGAAAGGCCCTCTGACTCGGAGAAATCCAGGTCAGGGGGCCTTTCGCTTTGCTTCGCGTGCGACGCACTCGATCGGATTCGATCGAGTGCGTCGCCCCCGGCTCAGATCAGGTCGGCCACCAGACGTTCGATCCGGGCGCGGATGTCGTCCCGGATCGGTCGCACGGCGTCGATCCCCTGTCCGGCAGGATCGTCGAGCTCCCAGTCCTCGTAGCGCTTTCCCGGGAAGAACGGGCAGGCATCGCCACAGCCCATCGTGATCACGACATCGGAGGCCTGCACGGCTTCGGTGGTCAGCACCTTGGGCGATTCCGCCGTGATGTCGACACCGAGCTCGGCCATGGCTTCCACCGCGACCGGGTTGATCTGATCCGCGGGCAGGGAACCGGCAGAGCGCACGTCGATCCGATCCCCCGCGATGTCACGCAGGAAACCCGCGGCCATCTGCGAGCGGCCGGCGTTGTGCACGCAGACGAAGAGGACGGAGGGCTTGACGGGTACGTCGGTCATCGGATGCTCCTCGCGGGCGTGCTGTCGGAGTTCTCTGCGGCGTGATCGGCGGTTGCCGGAATCAACTCCATTCTCGCCCGAACCGTGCCGACCTGGACGAGGGGATTCCCACAGCAGCCGCCGCCTTCGCCATCGAAGTCACCCGATCCCCCGCAGACACCCGTCGCAGGCAGGGTGAGCTGCGTGCTCCGCGCGGCGATCAGGTCGCCCGCGAGCCGTGCGGCGACGCTGCGTGCCTGCTCGAATCCCGTGAGCGCCAGGAATGTGGGCGCACGCCCGTAGCTCTTCGCGCCGATGATGTAGAAATCGTCTTCCGGCTGGGTGAGCTCGGCCGCCCCTGTCGCCCCGACCGACCCGCAGGAGTGGACGTTCGGGTCGATGTCCGCGGCGATGCCGGCCACCGCCTCCAGAGTCGGGTCCCATGCCACACGCACCTCCGAGAGCATGCCGAGGTCGGGACGGAATCCCGTCAAGGCGAACACGTGCGAGACGCCCCTCACCGCACCTCCGCTGTCCGCAATGATCGTGAGACCCTCTTCGTCCGCGCGGAACTCCGCGACGCGGAACCCCTGGATGACATCGACGAGACCGGACTCGATGACTTTTCGAGCCCGCGCGCCCAGCGCCGCGCGCTCGGGAAGCGCATCGCCCGTTGCGCCACCGAGCAGGCGGGACGCCGCCTTTCCCCGGCGCATCAGCCACGAGACCCGTGTACCGGGGTGTCGTCGCGCCAACGCGGTCAGGCGCAGCACGGTGTGCGTGGCCGAGTGCCCGGACCCGATGACGACCACGTGCCGCCCGGCCTGGGCCGTGACATCATCCGGAATCCGGTAGGAGATATGCGAGGCGAAGCCTGTCTCGCCGATCGCGGGGAGTCCCTCGGCTCCGGCCGGATTGGGGCGACCCCAGGTACCGCTCGCATCGACGACGGCACGTGCACCGATCCGGAGTTCTTCACCATCCGCGCCGATCGCATGAACGACGAAGGGCTGTCCTGCGCGACCGCTCTCGACCACACGGTCCCGCCCCTTGCGCGCGACGCCGGTGACCGTCGTCGAGTAGCGGACCCGCTTCCCCAGCACATCAGCGAGGGGCGCGAGATACCGCACGATCCACTCCGCGCCGGTCGGATACCCGTCCGTCGGAGGGGTCCATCCCGAGGGTTCCAGCAGGCGACGGGAGGCCGCATCGGTCAGCTCGGGCCAGCGGGAGAACAAGCGCACGTGCCCCCACTCGGAGACCGCGGTGGCGGGGCTCGACCCACGTTCCAACACGATCACATCGCACCCGCGCTCGGTGAGGTGTGCGGCGACGGCTAGCCCCTGGGGGCCTGCGCCGATGACGACGACGGGAAGCTCGGACATCACGTTCCTTACATTGATGAACTTCGATATGAACACAGTGCGTGATCTATCGATGTTTGTCAATACGTGGGTAGCATGGCCCTATGACCATCCCTGCCACGATCGACGCCGGCACCTCCTGCTGCGTACCGCGCATCACCTCGACCATCAGCACCGAGGAGGCCGAGAAGGTGGCGCGCGTGTTCAAGGCGCTGGGAGATCCGACCCGTGTGCGTCTGCTCTCCCTCATCGCCGCCGGTGACGGCGGGGAGGCGTGCATCTGCGATCTCACGGAGCCCGTCGGGCTCTCTCAGGGCACCGTTTCCCACCACATGAAGATCCTCTCCGACGCAGGACTCGTCAGGCGCGAGCAGCGTGGACGTTGGGCGTACTTCTCCCTCGACGTCGAGGCCATCGACGCCGCCTCCGCCGCACTTCGGCCCGCCTGACCGAGGAAGGTCCACCGGACAGACGCGAACGGGCGCCCCCGGAGGGACGCCCATTCGATGCGGATGTCTCGAATTAGTTGCCTGCGGCGGAGTCGAGCTCGATCAGCTTCTGCACCGCTGCGGTGAGACGCTCGTCCGCCTCGGCGAACTTCGCGAGGTCTCCCGCCTTCAGTGCCGTCTCACGGTCGACCAAGGCAGACTGCGCAGCCGCGAGCGCCTCCGCCTCGGCCCCCGTGGGCTGCGTGGGCTCCGTCGTCGGCACCTCGCCGGTATCGGGCACTTGAGCGTCCGGATCAGGTTCGACCGTGTCATCGCCGCCGGTTGCACCGGAGTCACCGCCGAAGAGGGTATCGAGGGCTTCGGTGAGCGTGTTCTCGAAAGCCACGCGGTCACCGAAGGCGACCAACACCTTCTGCAGTCGAGGCAGCTGCGTCCCCTCGGACGACTGCACGTACACGGGCTGCACGTAGAGCAGACCGCCACCGACGGGCAGTGTCAGCAGGTTGCCGTAGATGACCTCGGACTCCCCCTGCTGCAGCAGGTTGAGCTGAGGCACCACGGACGTGTCCGAGTTGTAGGTGTTCTGCACCTGACCGGGGCCGGGGACGGTCGTGTCGGTGTCGATCTCGAGCATGCGCAGCTGGCCGTAACCCTCTGCCTTCTTGCCCTTCTCCGAGCCGGCGTCCGAATCGACCGCGAGGTAGCCCATCAGCACGTCACGGCTTCCACCCGCGCCCTGCGAGTTCGGGATGAACGTCGAGAACATCGAGAATCTCGGAGTGTCCTGCCCCGGCATCTGCATGGTCAGGTAATACGGCGGCTGCAGCATCGATTCGCTGCGCGGGTCGTTCGGCGTCTGCCACCGGTTGTCCTGCTGTGCGAACGATCCGGCCTTGTCGACGTGGTAGACCCCGAGGATGTCACGCTGCACCTTGAACAGGTCGGTCGGGTAGCGCACGTGGCTCATGAGCTCGCCGGACATCTCGCTGATCGGCTTCACCGTCGACGGGTAGACCTTCTGCCAGGTCTTCAGCACCGGGTCCTCGTCGTCCCACGCGTAGAGCGTCACGGAGCCGTCGTAGGCGTCGACTGTCGCCTTGACCGAGTTGCGGATGTAGTTGATGTCGTCGATGGCGAGCGTCGGCGACGGGATGTTGGAGTCGGCGATCGCATCCGACAGGCTCACGCTCGTCGAGTACGGGTACGTCTGACTCGTGGTGTAGCCGTCGACGATCCAGACGATGCGGCCGTCCACCACGCTCGGGTACGGGTCGCTGTCGAGCTCGAGGTACGGCGCCACCTTCTGGACGCGCGTCTTGGGATCGCGGTCGTAGAGGATCTGCGAGTCCTCGTTCACCAGGTTCGAGAACAGGATCTGCTCGGACTGGAACTTCAGCGCGTAGAGGAGCTTCGTGAACGTGTCACCGATCTTCGGACCACCGTTCCCCTCGAACGTGGTCTTCGTCTCGCTCGAGCCGTCCTTGCCGCGTGGGTAGTCGATCTCCGCAGGCTCCGACCCCTCGGGGGCGCCGACGATCGAGTACTCGGGCGAGTTCTCGCCGAAGTACACGCGCGGCTCGAAGTTCTCGCGGTCCGACAGGAACCCGGAGGTGGGGATGCCGCGCTCGAGGAACACCGGTTCGCCGTCCGTGGTGCGCTGGTTTCCGGCGGCTGCGACGAGGCCGTAGCCGTGGGTGTAGACCGCGACGCGGTTGTTCCAGTTGTCGCCGTCGCCGAGTCCGGACATGTCGAGGTCGCGCACGGAAACCACGGTGTCCTGCATCTTCCCGTCGATCTCGTACCGGTCGACGTCCATCGTCGTCTGGAACTGGTAGTACCCGCGGTACTGCTCGAGCTGGCGTACCGTCGGCGGGATGACCTTCGGGTCCATGATGCGCGTCGAGGCGGTGGTCTCGGCGTCGGCGCGCAGCTGCCCCGCCTCTGCGTCGGTCTTGGCGGCGAAGGGCGTGGTCTCGAGGTCCGCGACCCCGTACGCCTCCTTCGTGCCGTCGATGTTCCGCTGGTAGTACTCGGCCTGGTAGGCGTTCTGGTTCGGCTTCACCTGGAAGGTGGTGACCACCCACGGGTATCCCACGCCGACGACGAGCGACGCCACGATGAGCAGCGCCGTCGCGGCCAGCGGGAAGCGCCAGCGGCCGATGACGGCGGTGACGAAGAAGAGGATCGCGACGACGGCGGCGATGATCGCGAGGATCGCGAGACCCGGGATCGTCGCGTTCACGCCCGTGTACGCCGCGCCCGTGATGCGGTCGTCGGGCTCGACGAGCGTCTTGTACTGATCGAGCCAGAGGCTCGCCGCCTGCACCAGCAGGTAGAGGCCCGCGATGACCGCGAGCTGGATGCGTGCGGGCTTCGAGATGCGCAGCTCACCCTGGCCGATGCGCACCGAGCCGTACAGGTACGACACGAGGGCGGTGACCAGGAGCGAGAGCAGCAGAACGGCCGAGATGAAGGCGAGCAGGATCGTGTAGAACGGCATCGCGAACATGTAGAAGCCGGTGTCGATGCCGAACTGCGGGTCGACGTCGGACGTCGCCACACCGTTGGCCCAGAGCCAGACGGTCTTCCACTGCCCCGCGGCCGCGAAGCCGGCGAACAGTCCGAAGAAGATGGGCATGCCCCACATCGCCAGGCGACGCAGCGGTTCGATGACCTCCTGGTACCGATCCAGCTGCGAGCTGAGTCGCACGTACACCGGACGCAGGCGGTACGCGAGTTGGATGACGACGAACAGCGGAACGGCCATCCCGAGGAAGCCGACCACGAACATCACCGCCGTGGCGATCCACTGCGTCGTGAGGACGCCGGTGAAGCCCACCTGGTCGAACCAGAGGAACTCGGTGTACAGGGAGGCGAACACGAAGAACACCGCGATCAAGGCGGCGATGATCACCAGGGAGATGCCGAGAATGCGTCGTGAGGTTCGAGGCGTGGCCGGGTTCGGAGCTGAAGGCGAGGAGGTCACCCCACCATCCTAGGCATCGCTCACTGTGGGCAGGCTGTCATCCCGGTCACGGCGAGGTCACGGCCGCACATGTGTGTTCAGCTCCCGGCGCGTTCGCAGGTCGGAAGAGCGGCGACGTCTCCGTCGTCCGCGATGACCTCGAGCGCGGCGAGAGACTCGTCGAGCGTCGCGGTGCGGATGACCTGGAGCCCGTCCGGCACATGCCCGACGACCTCGTCGCAGTTGGCCTCGGGAGCGAGGAAGTACTCGGCCCCCGCGTCCCTGGCACCGTAGAGCTTCTGCCGGATGCCGCCGATAGGCCCGACGGTGCCGGCCGCGTCGATCGTGCCGGTACCGGCCACGTCCTTCCCGCCGTTGAGCTCGCCCTCGGTCAGGGTGTCGATGATGCCGAGCGCGAACATCATCCCGGCGCTGGGGCCGCCGACGTTGTCGAGCTGGATCGTGACGTCGATCTCGAAGTCGTAGTCGGTGCGGAGCGTGATGCCGATGAGCCACAGGGTCGCGTCGCCCTCGGTGTGCTTCTCGGGAGTGATCTCGACGGTCTGCTCGGCTCCGGCGCGCAGCACGGTGAGCTGCACGGGGGCTCCCTCGGCAGCCTGGATCGCCTCGCGCAGCTGCGTCGCAGAGGTGACCGGCGTGCCGTCGATCGCGGTGATCACATCGTCGGCTTCGAGGATGCCGGCGGCCGGGGAGTCGGCGACGGCGTCGACGACGACGACCTGAGCACCGGTGTCGTACCCGAGCTCGTTCAGCGCAGCGGCCGTCGCCTCGTGCTGCGAGTCCACCATCAGCGTGGCGTTGCGCTCGTCGCGCTGCTCACTCGTCACCCCCTGCGGGAACACCGTGTCGAGCGGGACGACCGCCTTGGACGAGTCCATCCACGCCAGTGCCAGCTCGAACCAGCTCGGTGTGCGCTCGCGGTTGCCGACGACCTGGACCGTCGTGAGGTCCAGAGTGCCCGCGGTCTCGAAGGTCTCGGCGCCCTCGACGCTGATCAGCGGAACCTGCTCGCCGTCCGCTCCCTCCGCAGTGCCGAGGGTGTCGTACACCGGGCCCGGCCGCTGGATCACGTAGGGCGACGGCAGGAACGTCAGCACAACAAGGGCGATGAGCGCGACGATCAGCGCCCAGACTCCGAGTCCGAGCTTCCCAGACCGCGTTCGATCCACTGCATTCCTCCGTCGTTCGCGAGCGGCGTACACCGATCTGCCCGCATCGGGTTCGCGCGCAGAAACCTGTGACTAGCGTAGAGGCCACGGCAACAGAAGTGCTGAGAGGGCGAGCGACATGGCAGACAACGACCCGACACCCGAGGACTTCCAGGAGTTCCTGCGGAAGATGCTCTCGAATCAGGGCGGCGGGGACATCGACCCCGAAGCGCTCCGGGGCGCCTTCGAGGGGATGGACGGCTTCACACTCGATCCCGCGATGATGCAGACGATCATGTCGCAGCTGCAGGGCGCCTTCGGTGGCGATCCCTGGGAGAACGCGCTGCGCCAGGCCCTGTTCATCGCCAACCGCGACGGGCAGGGTGTGACCGACGGTTCACGCACCTCGCTCGCCGATTCCTTCGCGCTGGCGAATCTGTGGCTCGGCGAGGCGACGACGATCTCGGAGCTCTCCGAGACACCGACAGCGATGACCCGCGGGGAGTGGGTCGAGAAGACGCTGCCGGTGTGGAAGGAGATCGCCGACCCGGTGTCGACGAGCATCGCGGACGCGCTGACCTCCGCGCTGGACACGCAGGTGCCGGAGGAGATGCGCGACGTCGTCCAGGGGGCAGGCAAGCTGATGCGAGGCCTGGGCGGCTCGGTGTTCGCCGCGCAGTTCGGTCAGGTGCTCGGCAACCTCTCGCTCGAGGTGGTCTCCGGAGGCGATGTCGGCATCCCCGTGCTCCCCGCGGGGACGGCGGCCGTCATCCCGCAGAACCTCACCGCGTTCGGCGAAGGTCTCGAGATCCCCGAAGACCAGATCGCGCTCTACCTCGCCACCCGCGAGCTCGCGTACGCGCGGCTCTACCGGCACGCGAAGTGGCTCCACTTGCACGTGATGGCGCAGATCACCGACTTCGCGCGCGGAGTCACCGTCGATGTGGACGCGCTGGAAGACGTGGCCAGCCGCCTCGACCCCTCCGACCCCGAGGAACTGCGCGCGGCGATCGAGGGCGGCGCTCTCCTCCCCGTGCAGAGCGAGGCGCAGCGCGAGGCGCTCACCCGACTCGAGAACCTCATCGCGACGATCGACGGCTGGGTGGACGTGGTGACAGCCGAGGCGACCTCGCGGCTGCCCGACGGTGCCCGCATCGCGGAAGCCGCTCGACGCCGACGCGCCGTCGGCGGTCCTGCGGAAGACGCACTCGGCGCACTGGTCGGGCTCAAGCTGCGCCCCCGACGCATACGCGAAGCCTCCGCGATGTGGCAGGCGGTGACCGACGCCGTCGGCATCAGCGGACGCGACTCGCTGTGGGACTACCCCGACCTGATGCCGACGGCCGAGGACATCGACGACCCGAGCGGACTCGTCGCCCGGCTGCAGGCGGCTGAGCGTGGCGAACAGCCGGTGGCCGACGAGTTCGATGAAGCACTGGCCCGCCTGCTCGACGGCGACGACTTCTCGGCCGACGAGCCCGCAGCGGGAACCACGGATGAAGCGGACGGAGACGGCGACGCGGCCCCGGAGGGCGACCGACCGGTCTGAGGCAGGGTGCGGGCGTCCGAGGATGCCCGCACCTCTCCTCCCCCGCTCGACGAACGTCGGCGAGTTGTCCACGGATGCCCGGTTGCGGCCCCGCGATGCCGCCATCCTCCCCACAATCGGAGAGATGCCGCTCACCCCTCCGCTCCTCACACGTCTGCACCCGAGCTCTCCCCTGCTGTGGCGCGACGAGCACACCCTTCAGCTCGGAGATGACGGCGGCCTGCGCATCGATGCGGAGGACCCCTGGGTGGAACCGCTTCTCAGCCGGTTGCGCTCCGGTTTCCGGCGGGGTTCCTTCGACGTGATCGCGCACGCGGCCGGCGCTCCGCGGGAGGCGGCACGCACACTCCTCGCGCGTCTCGACGACGTGCTCCTCGACGATGTCGCTGCGGCACGCCCTGCCTGGGTCGAGAACATCGGGATCGCCGACGGCCGGAGCGAGTACCGGATGCGCGAGGCACTCTCCGACGAAGGCATCGAACTCGTGGACATCGGTCACCGGCCCGGCGTGGCCATCGTGCTCGTGAACGGCGTGTCCGCGGCACTGCAGTTCGCCCGCTACCTGCGCGAGGACGTCGCGCACCTACCGGTCGCGTTCGAGCCCGGCCGCGTGACCGTCGGGCCGCTCGTGGTCCCCGGTGTGTCCGCCTGTCTCGCGTGTCGCGACGCCCATGCCCGAGACCTCGACCCGGCCTGGCCACTGCTGCACACGCAGATGATCGGTCGTGATCCGGGCCCGATCCGCGCCGCGCAGGTCGCTGAAGCCGGGCGGCTCGCCGCGCTGCTCCTCGCCGACGACGAAGGTGCGTCCGGGAGGATGGTGCGGATCAGCGCGGACGGTTCCCGCGAGTGGCGTCCGGTGTCGTTTCACGAAGAATGCCGGTGCCGCGGCCCGTGGTCCCCATCTCAGCGAGGAACCGCGACGGAGAGCGCTCCCCCCGACCCGCTGATCTCGACCACGACAGCGCCAGCGTACGGGCGGCGCGCGTGACGCCCACGTAGGCCAGTCGCCGCTCCTCGTCGATCGCCTCGAACGTCGTCGCATACGAGATCGGCAGCGATCCCTCCGCCCATCCGGCGAGGTACACGTGCGGCCACTCCAGCCCCTTGGCGGCATGCAGGGTCGACAGCGTGACGGTGCGCATGGTCGGCTCGTGCTGGTCCTTCGCCCGCGCCATCAGCGCGTCGCTGAAGCTTCGCAGATCCGCCTCGGGCCCCGCCTCCTCCGCGAGCCGGAGGATGGCACGTCGCGCCTCCCATCCGCTGCGCTGCGCTCCCCCTGCCGCCGGCGGCTCCTCTGTGAGACCGAGCTCGCGAAGCACCCGCTCCACCCCGGGGAGGAAGCCCTGCTCGCTGGGAGCCACGGCGGCGGCCCGGAGCGCGAGGATCGCCTGACGAACCTCCGGCATGGCGAAGAAGCGTGTGCCGCCCAGCACCGACGTCGCGATGCCCTCGGCCGCGAGCGCCTGCTGCAGAACCGCGGACTGCGCGTGCGCCCGGTAGAGGACTGCGATCTCCGAGGGGGAGGCACCCGCCTCGATGCGGGCGGAGATCGCCGCAGCGATCCCCGCGGCTTCCTCCCCCTCGGTGTCGTAGGCGGTGATGGTCGGCGCATCCGCGGTGAACTGCTCCCGGGCCGGCACGAGCTCCAACGCGCCGGGGCGGCCGTGCATCAGGGCGTTGGCTGCGGTGAGGATCGGCGGTTGCGAGCGGTAGTTCGTCTCCAGCCTCACAACCGTCGCGTCCGGGTGGCGGCGCTCGAAATCGAGCAGGAACCGCTGCTCGGCCCCCGCGAACGAATAGATGGTCTGGCTGGCATCGCCGACCACGCAGATGTCATGGCGATCGCCCAGCCAGAGCTCGAGCAGCCGGTTCTGCAACGGCGAGACGTCTTGGAACTCGTCGACCGTGAAGTGCCGGTACTGCTCGTGGACGGATGCGGCGACCCGGGGCTCCGCCTCCAGCATGCCCGCGCAGGCGAGGAGCACGTCTTCGAAGTCGAGCTGACGACGATCGTCCTTCAGTGCTTCGTATCCCCGCATCAGTTCGATCAGCTGGCCCGCATCGACACCGCTGATCGGACGCCCGAGTGCCGCGTACTGGTCGATCGACAGCATCGAGACCTTGCGCCACTCGATCTCGGAGGCGATGTCGCGCAGTGTGGCCGTGCTGGGACGGAGGCGTATCGCGTCGGCGGCCTGCCCCAGCATCCGCACCTTGTTGTCGATGATCGAGGGCGCCGGGGAACCGGCCAGCGTGGGCCAGAAGAAGTTCAGCTGAGCGAGTGCTGTCGCGTGGAAGGTGCGGGCAGCCACACCCTCGACTCCGAGAGCACGCAGGCGACCGCGGAGCTCGCCCGCGGCCTTGGCGGTGAACGTGACGGCCATGACACGCGAAGGCGAATAGGCGCCGGTGTCGACGCCGTGCGCGATGCGATGCGTGATCACCCGTGTCTTTCCGGTCCCGGCACCGGCGAGCACGGCGACGGGTCCCCGCAGCACGGATGCCGCTGCCCGCTGCCGCTCATCGAGGGCATCGAGTGCGCTCACGCGTGGTCCTCGTACCATTCGACGATCAGGGCACGGGCGATGGATGCCGGGCCCGGAAGGCCCACAGGCCCGTCTCCGGCGAGTGCGGAGCCGATCTCCGCGCGCGTGAACCAGCGCACCTCGATGATCTCTTCCCCGTCGGGGCGTGCAGCGGACTCGTCGTCGACCACGGCGCGGAAGCCCACCATGAGCGAGCGCGGGAACGGCCAGGCCTGGGACGAGACGTACCGCAGAGCGGACAGTCGCACGCCCGACTCCTCCTCGATCTCGCGATATGCGGTCGATTCGAGGGACTCCCCGGCCTCGGTGAAGCCCGCGAAGCACGAGAACATCCGTCCGCCCCAGTTCGCGTTGGCGCCGAGCAGGAGGCGCTCGCCGTCCCGGCTCTCGACGGCGACGATCACCGCTGGATCCGTGCGCGGAAAATGCTGGCGCCCGCACACGAGGCAGCGCCGCGACCATCCGCCTTGCTGAAGTCGCGTCGCTCCACCGCACGCAGGGCAGAACGGGGCATCGCGCAGCCATCCCGCGAGGGCGATCGCGCCGATCAGGAGCTCGGACTCCTGCCCGTCGAGACGTCCGCCGAGGTCACGGAGGCCGAGCCAGATCTCGTCCGGGGCCGTGTCGAGTGCGTCGTTCTCCGGCGGGGCGGCGGCGAGGAGCAGCACGGTGCCGTCGATATCGCGGCCGAGGAGAGCCCAGGTCGCCTCGACGACCGCATCCGGTGCGACGCGCAGCAGCGCGGAATCGACGACCCGGACACGTCCCTCACGCACGACGATGACGCGGGTCGCCGGGTCGGCGCGCAGACGATCGAGCACATCCGGCTCCTCGCGGAGTTCGGCTGCACGGTCGAGGGACGGGCGCTGAATGGTCATCGACTCCCTCTTTCACGGGCGTGGCGGAGGCGGGACCGCCCCTGAGCCGACCTACCCTGGGGGCATGGGACGCTCTCCTTTCACTCTAGCCGCGGCAGTGACCGCCGCACTGCCCGGGGCGGAGGTCACGGGTGCCCGCGGTCTGAGCGCGGACGGCGACGGTCGATTCGACTCCGCCATCGCCTCGCTGGCGGACGGCCGTGAACTCGCGATCCGCGTCGCGGACGACGACGAGACGGCGCGCGAACTCGCCGCCGAAGCCCTCGCTCTTCGAGCGCTCACCGACGGCGCCCGCGCCATGCTGCCGTTCCGCGTGCCCGCCTACATCGGGGAGACGCGCATCGGCGAGGGTCGCGCACTCGTCACCGAGCTCCTCCCCGGCTTCCAGATCGAGGCGGCCCTGGTGCCCGCGGGGCGCGGTGCCGCGCCGTCGATGGGAGCCGCGATCGCCGCCGTGCACGGCCTTCCCACCTCGGTCGTCCGGGGCGCAGGACTCGGAACCCGCACCGCCGAAGAGAGCCGCGCCGAGTTGGAGCGCCTGATCGACACCGCGGCGGCCACCGGACGCGTGCCGGCACGTCTCACAGTGCGTTGGCGCGATGCCGTCGCCGACGACGACCTCTGGCGCTTCGAGTCCACCGTGGTCCTCGGAGGCGTGCAGTCGACCTCGTTCCTGTTCGACGACGATCCGGAGCGCGGGCCCGAAGTGGTCGGCCTCGTCGGTTGGCATGGGCTCGCGGTGGGAGACCCGGCGGTCGACCTCTCCTGGCTCTCCGCAGCTCCCGATGCGTCAGACGACGTCCACGCCGCGTATGCCCGCGCCGTCGACCGTGCCCCCGATCCCGGCCTCGAGGTGCGAGCCCGCCTGCTCGCCGAACTCGAGTTCGCACGCTGGCTCGTGCACGGCGACTCCATGCATCGGCCGGACATCGTCGACGATGCCGCCGCACTGCTCGATGCTCTCGCCGAGGGCCTGCGAACGGACGACCTCAGCATCATCGATGCCCGCGCTGCCGGCGTCGACTCCGCCATGGACGCGCTCGACCGCGTGCCCCGGGATGCCGTCGCCGAGGTCGACACCTCCATGCACACCGATGCCTACAACCCCGAAGAACTGTGGATCGAAGTCCCGGAGGAGGCGGAGTCGTCGCCGCAGGACACGGAGTCACTGGAACCGGTGCGCACCATCGACACCGGACGCACGACCGACCGGGACCAGGACGACAGCGCTCACCGCACCGAGATGCTCAATGTCGAGACCGAGGATCTCTCCGAGGCGCGGAGCATCTTCGCGGGTACCCGTGGTTTCGAGCCCCGCGAACAGACACGTCCTTCCGCATCGGACGCTGCGGCCGAGTACGACGAGTCCGACTCGGACGAAGCTCAGCGTGCGGCGCGGGCGGCGCTCCAGCGCTGGAAGAGCTCTTCCTCCGAGTAGACACGGTCGCCACGGATGATCAGGTCGTCCGCGACGTAGTACAGCGCGACGTCGATGTCCTCCAGAGGCACGTCGAAGCGCCGATGGTACGCCAGACGGTAGAGCGCCAGCTGCAGCATCCGCTCCTCGCGCTCGTCTGCCGTTCGCGGAGCCTTCCCGGTCTTCCAATCCACGATCTCGATGCGTCCACCACGGTCGGCACGTCGGTAGACGGCGTCGAGCTTGCAGATGACGATGTGCGATCCTGCCACCTCCGACGAGGGAAGTCCGGCGCCGAGGGCGAAGTCGATCTCGATCTCGACGGCGATCGGCTGCAGTCCTCCCCATTCGCTGTGCTCGAAGGTCGCCTGCAGAGCGGCGAGATCGGCGGCATCTGCGGTCGCTGCCGCCCCCTCCCGCGTCTCCACCGTCGCCTGCGCGGGTTCCGACGCGATCTCATCCTCGTCGAGCTCCCAGAGGGCCTCATCCGGGCGGCTGCCGACACCGACCAGCTCCGAACGCTGTTCCACCCAGGCGTGGAACAGCGTGCCGAGCCGGGTCTGCCGGTACGGTCGCTCGGGCATGGGTCTGACGATCGAGGAGAGCGTGCCGGAGAAGTCGGTGACGTAGTCCTTGAATCGCGATGCCGGGACGCGCGTCGGGGCGTCCGCGTCGGTTCCGCGCTGCCTCGCCGCACGCTCGGCCAGCAGGCGGGCGAGCTCCACCGACGGTTCCGCCGTCCCTCTGCGGGCGGCGTCATCCACGGCCGCAGCCGCCGCGGACACGACCTCTCGTCGTGCCCCCAACGGGTCGAGGGGCCACCGCAACGTCGAACCGGGGCCGTCATAGGGGTTGTCGTCGGGGTCGACCGCCTCGACCTCGTCGAGCCCCTGCACCTCGATGGCCTCGACCAGATAGGGGCTCGGGGTGCGCGGAGACTTCTGTCCTGCCCAATGCGCACCGCTGAGAAGCAGATCGGTGCGCGCGCGGGTGACCGCGACGTACGCCAGACGCCGCTCCTCCTGCTGCTGATAGGTCCGGTAGGCATCCTTGAAGCGTTTGATCGCGCCGCCCCGGGGATTCGCCTTCGTCGCACCACCGGACAGTGAGGCCTGCGCGAGCTTCTGGCGCTTGACGGGGTCGGCCTCGTCACCCATCGCCTCGACCGGATCCCACTCGAATCGGGGCAGCGCGTCGCGGTCACCGCGCAGAGCAAACGGAACGACTCCGAAGCCGAACCAGCCGGAGGTGTCGGAGACCCGGCTGGGAAGTTCGTCGATCACGAGCCGCACCACGGCGACCGCGTCCCATTCCAGCCCCTTCGACCCATGGATCGTCAGCAGTTGCACGACTCCGGCCTCCGGCGGCTCGGGCCGGGGCATGAGCTCGTCGGTGCTCTCGGCCTTGTCGAGCCACGCGAGCAGACTGCCGATGCTCCCCCGCTCGTCCGCCGCGAGGAAGGCTCGTACCTCATCGGCGAAGGCCCGCAGCTGGGTCGCGGCGACACGGGCCGGGCCTCTGGTCTCGTTGGCCGCCAACTCGATGTCCAGCCGCAGTTCGAGCTCGACCAGCCGGATCAGCTCGGGGATCGGCTGGGAGGACGCGCGGCGCAGTCGCTCGAGCATCTCCCCCGCCGCACGCACCCTCGCCCTGCCGTCGGGCGTGATGGACTCGAGGAGCCGATAGTCGTCGCGCACCGCACGCACCACGTCGACCGCGTCGATGATCGAGACCGCCTCGTCGGCCCCCCGCGAGGAACGCAGCCGCGCGCGCACCTCCTCGGGCAACGGAGCCATGGCGGGGTCGCGCTCGGAGAGTGTGCGCCCGAGGTCGTAGAGCGCCGCCATGTCGGCAACGCCGACACCGAAACGAGGACCCGTGAGAAGGCGGATGAGCGCCGACCCCGCGGTGGGGTCGTGCACCACGCGCAGCGTCGACACGACGTCGACCACCTCCGGCGTCGCCAGCAGACCGCCGAGGCCGAGGATGCGGTGCGGGATGCCACGCGCCGCGAGCGCGGCGGCGAACGTCTGCATGTGGCGTTTCGAACGGAACAGGATGGCACCGGTGTGCGGCTTCGCGCCCGGGGACTCACCGGCGCTGCGGGCGTCGTGCGCGGCACGGCGCTCGGCGAACCATTCCGCCACGGCGGATGCCTCTTCGTCGACCGTGAACGGGTACTCGATGGTCACGGTGCCTTCCCCGGCGCCGGGGCGCGGTTCGAGCGGCGGCACGTCGAGCCCCGGGCGTTGCAGGGGTTCGAGCACGCGGTTAGCGATCCCGAGGATGCCTCGATCATTGCGCCAGCTGGTCATGAGGCTGTAGGTCTGCGCCGCTGCGGTGCTCGAGAACGTGCGGGAGAAGGCGTAGAGGTTGTCGGCGCTCGCACCTCGCCAACCGTAGATCGACTGATGCGGGTCGCCCACGGCCATCACCGCGGAGTCGCGGAACAGCTCGGCGAGGAAGCGGGTCTGGATGACCGACGTGTCTTGGTACTCGTCGAGCAGCACGACACGGTGCTGCTCGCGCAGTTCGGCCCGTACGTCGGGAGCCGATTCGACGATGTCGTAGGCCCCGCCCACCTGGTCGGCGAAGTCGAGCACGCCTCGGCGCTGTTTCTCGGCGATGTAGTCGCGCACGAGGCGGGTCAGCGTCGGCAGACTGAGCAGGTTCACCGCCGCCTTCTCGACGTCGGCGTTGCCCCGATAGGGCTCGAACGCGAGTGCCTGATCGCGGGCGATGTGCTCGGCACGGTCGAGGTCGACGCGGTGGTCGAGGGCATCGCCGGCGAGCCTCTGCACAGCGTCGATGACCGTGCCGAGCGCGAAATCGATGTTCTCCAGCTCGGGGAGGTCGCTGCGGAGCACCACTTCGCGTGCCAGCATCCAGGAGGCGGCCTGGCTGAGCATCGCCACGTCGGGGTCCCGTCCGATGCGCGCCGCGTGCTCACGGACGATGCCGTCGGCGAAGGCGTTGTAGGTCGAGACGCGCGGCCGGATCATCAGGTCTTCCGCAGCACGAGGGGTCACCGGATCCCATCCCGTTCCGCGGTGCGCAGCGAGTTCGTCGAGCACGTGCGCGCGCACCAGCTCACGCTGTCGGCCCGGCACGGCCTCGTCGACCCTCCGAAGTGACCCGTCCGCCACGATCTCGGGCAGATGCGGGAGGAGCCCCCGGCGTCCGTACTCGTCGATGACCGCGAGCCGATGGGCGATCCGTTCCGCGAGCTCTCCTGCGGCTTTGCGCGTGAAGGTGAGGCCGAGGATCTCGTCGCGGCGGACGTGCCCGTTGGCCACGAGCCAGACCACCCGCCCCGACATCGTCTCGGTCTTACCGCTTCCTGCTCCGGCGACGACCAGGGCAGGCTCCGGCGGCGCTTCGATCACCCGCTGCTGTGCGGGTGTCGGCGACGGTTGCCCCAGCGCAGCCGCGATGTCTGTGGCGGAGATGCCCGCACCGCCGCTCCACCCTGCGCCGCTCCGCTCCGGTCCGCTCACGCCCGTCATGAGCTCACCGCCGGCACCGTGTGGATGCGGCAGGGGTGCACTCGGCGCTGCGTGTCCGCACAGTGCGACTCGACCTGCGCGGTGAAGCTCGATGCCGACATGCCGCGAGCCGCATCCGACACGCGCTTCAGGAACGCCGTTCGCGACTCATCGTCGAGCGTGTGCTGATGGGCGATGCGGTAGTCGCTCTTGGCGAGTGTCTTGGAGACGATCGCGAGTCGAGCGCCGGCCAGCGACGACGACGGCGCCCCCTCGATCAGTCCCTGCTGGACCGCCACCTGATAGGCGGCCAGCTGCGCGTGCTCGATCACACCGGAGTCGGATTCGGGATCGTTCTTCCCCGTCTTCAGATCGACCACGACCGTCGGGCCGTCAGGACCCCCCGACATCGGCTCCCAGCCGCGGCCTCGAGCTGCCGGATGCTCGCCGGCGCCCGGCGGGTAGGCTTCCACACGGTCGATGTAGCCGTGGATGATCGCCTTATTCGCCCGGTCCTCCCCCACCGCGTGCACCGTCGGCGCGATCTCCTCGTCGGTCGCGGGAGCCACGTCGACGGCGAAGCGGAACTCGACCTCACTGCCGATGACGCGCCCTCCCTCCCGGCGCACGTCGCCCAGGTAGGTGTGCAGCCGATCGACGAGCAGATCGGCACGACGTCGTTCCTTGCGTCCGATCCACTCGGTCTCGAAATCGAGCTCCGGCCAGTGCTCGGCCACGATCTCCCGCATCCGCTCGAGATCTCCTTCGGGTACCCTCTCCATCGCCTCGTGCACGATCGTGCCGATGCCGGCGGTCGGCGGCATCACGGTGTCGCCGCCGAGCGCCGAGACGACCCAGTTGAGGCCGCATTCCTCGTAGGACTCCATCTTCGAGGGCGATACCCGGGCTCCGGTGACGGCGAGATCGCGCAGCGGCGCCTGCGTCGATGGTGGGGTGATCCCGTACCACTCCGCCGGGTCGGCTCCAGGGACGCCTTCGCGAGCGAGGACGGCGAGCTGTGCCGCGGCGGCACGGCGCACCGGCTCGGCGACCGTCGTCGTGAGCGTGCGTCGGTGCCGCGCGACGAGTCCGCGCAGGGTGAGCGGGTGCTCCGCCGAGGCATGCCGCTCGGGTGGTTCCGGCGCAGGAAGGAAGCCGAAGAACGGGCTGGGCGTGAGGTCGTCGTCGTCCACCGCCGTGATCAGGAGACGATCGCGTGCGCGCGACACAGCGCGCACGAAGAGCCGGAGCTCATCGTGCAGTGCCGCACGTCGACGGTCGAGGACCCCTGGAGCCTCGATGGAGATCCCCGTGCGGGCGGCCTGGATCGCATCCGGCAGACGCCAGGTCTGCAGCAGACCGCCACGCAACCGCACGTTCGGCCAGATGCCGTCCTGCACGCCGGCGACCACGACCGCGTCGAACTCCGTGCCGAGGGCGGTGGCGGGGGTCAGCAGCGTGACCTTTCCCGGCCGGTCGGGAGTCGACAGCGAATCCTCCGGAACCTCGCTGTCGAGGATGTCGCGCACGAAGACCTCGGGCCTCTCGTTCGGCGTACGCTCGACGAAGCGCTTCGCGGAGTCGAACAGAGAGACCAGCGCATCGAGCGAACGAGCCGTCTCCGCTCCCGTCGGCAGCAGCGAGATCTCGCGCCAGGCGACCTGCAGCCGCCGGCCGTCGACGGCCCGAGCCTGATCCCAGACCCGCCACAGCAGGTCGTGGATCGTCTCCCCCGCCGCCGCGCCGCGGGAGAGCGCTTCGATCGTCTCGGCGAACCGTTCGGCCGTGCGCGATTCCGGAGCGTCGATCAGCGTGAGGTGCGCAGGATTCGCCATCGCCCGGCGCAGCAGTTCGCGTGCAGGCGTCGATCCTCCCTGCTCGAGTTCGACGTGTCGGAGGCGCGCACGCAGTCGCCGCAGCCCGATCGCGTCCATCCCTCCGAAGGGGGTGCGCAGCGCCTCCTCGAGTGCGGGCGACGTGCGCTCTTCGACCGGGGTGAGTGCCAGACGCACGATGCCGACGATGTCGCGTACGATCCCCTCGCTGCCGAGCGGGCGCTGCACACCGGCCGCTCGTGTCGGGATCTCCCTGGCGGCGAGTTCGGTCTCGAGTGCGGTGACCTGCCGGGTGTCGTGGGCGATGACCGCCATCCGGTCCCAGCGGATGCCGTCGGAGAGGTGCCACTCGCGCATGACGCCGGCGATGCGATCGAGCTCCTCATAGGGGGAAGGAGCAACGAACGTCGCGACTCCGGCTTCGACCTCTTCGGCGGTCACCGGCACCGGAGCGCGCCGGTGCTCGACCCGTCCGGACACGCCGATCGCCTGCGTCACGGTGCGGGTGAGCGCCGTGAGCGCCGGACGCTGGCGGTGCGGCCCGTCGAGTACGTGCACGTCTCCCAGCACGCCGGCGAGCTGGGCGAACAGCTCGGGGCTGGCTCCACGGAACGACCCGGATGAGATGTCGGGATCGCCGAAGGCGTGCACGGCGATCCCGCGGCTGCGCAAGGCCGTCACGACGGCGATCCCACCGCGGGTGAGCTCCTGCGCGTCATCGATGAGCACCACGCGCAAGGGAGCGAGCGGGCCGAGGGTGTTCGCGTCTGCCGTATCCAGGATGGTGCTCGCCTCGCTGAGCAGATCAGCGGCGTCGCGGTGCGCCGAGCGGAGCGCGTCGAGGACCATGCGGTACTCGACGAGGAACTCCGCCGTCGCCACCCACACCTCGTTTCCCGAGGCCCGGAGTTCCGCGGCGTCGACGCCGATCTCGGTGCACTCGGCGAGGAAGGCACGCAGCTCGGAGCGGAACCCCTTCGAGGCGCGCACGGAAGTGCTCAGCGCGTCGGGCCACCGGATGCGCCCGTCTTCCGCATCTCCGGCGAGCAGTTCGGCGATGATGCGGTCCTGATCGGCACCGGTCAGCAGCGCCGGCGGTTCGGCTCCTTCTCGCACCATCGCTCCACGGACGAGCTGGAAGGCGAAGGAACCGAGCGATCTGGCCAACGGTCCCGGCGTCGCCTGACCGATGCGCACGCCGATCCGATCGCGCAGAGCCGTCGCCGCCTGGCGGTTCGGGGTGAGGGCGAGAACCTGTTCGGGGCGCAGCCCCTCGACGTCGAGCAGGTGCACGACACGCTCGATGAGGGTGCGCGTCTTGCCCGTTCCCGGCGCGCCGATGACGACGCCGGATGCCGACGGCTCTGCGGCGATCACAGCGCGCTGAGCGGTATCGGGTGTCATGACCTCCACGCTATCCGGACGTGCGGACATCGCAGCCCGCACCCGCCAGGCACGTCCGGGGTCGCAGTCGTCCGCGCTGTGCGCTCACGGCGAAACCGGTCCCCGCGGCCGATCCTGCCCGGTGCCCGCGGGGTAGAGTTGGCGCAGTCCCCGAACTTCAAGGAGCACGCGTGGAAATCCGCATCGGCATCATCAACACCGGCCGTGAACTGAGCTTCGACACCGGCGCCAGCGCTGAAGAGGTCCGCACCCAGGTCGCCGCGGCGCTCGAGCAGAGCGCGTCGCACGTGAGCTTCGCCGACGTGAAGGGCAACTCCTACATCGTCCCGACCGCGAACCTCGCCTACATCGAGCTGGGCACCGAGGAATCGCGCCGCGTCGGCTTCGTCGCCTGACCGCGCGATGTACATCCTCCTCGCACTCATCGGCGCGTGCGCTCTGGGAATCGCCGCGCACTTCCTGATCCGCGATCGCGAGCTGCGCGGCGTCGCCCTGACCCCGGCGATCGCCACCGCCGTATCGGCGCTCACCTACACGGGCCTGCAGTGGGCCGGTGTGGGCGAGGACAGTATCTGGCTGTGGCTCGCGAGCGTCCTCGGCGCTCCCGTCGTCGCCGCACTGGCGACCGTGGCCATCACCGGGATGCGCAAGCGCTCCGACGCCCAGAGCAGGGCGGCGCTGGGCATCTGACCCGTCGAACTGCGTCGCCTAGGACGCCAGTCCCATCGCGTCCATGCGACGAGCGTGCGCACCCATGAGCTCGGTGTAGACCGGTTCGATGCGCTCCTCGTCGATCTCGAGACGCTCGGGCCGCAGCGCAGAGCGGCAGACGAGGATCGTGTCGCCGACCAGGCGGCGCGCCCACATCGACAGCAGCGAACGCCACTCCTCGTCGCTCTCGATCGTCTCCTGGATGATGGCGACGATCTCGTGTCGAGCGTCGTCCTCGCGGAGGATCTCCGCCACGCGCCGCCCGGTGTCTCCGTAGCTGGACGCCAGCGCGAGATAGAAGTCGTCGAGCATTCCGGCGGTGATGTACACGGCGAGAAGCGTCTCCCGTGGGCGCGCGCCGATGGTCTTTCGACGGAACGCGTCGAGGTTCTCCCGGAACGGGAGCATCAGCTGCGTGGGGTCGTCCCCGTGCTCGGCGATGAGCTCCACGATCCCCCGGTGCTTGGTCAAGGCGGCCCCTGCCGCACGAGACAGCGACTCCTTCTCGGAGAGCGCGGTCGTGGCGCGGATGAGACGCGTCAGCGTCTCGAAGTAGCCCAGTTGCAGATAGGCGGCCTGCCCGAGGAACCGATTGAGTTCGGGGGCGAGTTCGGCGAAGTCGATGCGCGTCGCATCTCCCTGCTCGCCTCTGCCGCGCAGCGCGAGGGTGCGTCGCGGCGCGTCGTCGCGCTGCCAGAACCACTTAACCACGAGGTCGTCCTCCCGAGTCCACCACGACGTTCACAATACTCGTGCCGAACGCTCCTTCCTGGCCGGAGGCGCCCCTCGGGGTAGGCTGGGCGTGTCCCCGCCGTCGGAGCGGGGCCCCGCGCCTGTGGCACAAGAGACGGCGTGGATCCGTTAACGTGGCGATCCCGCAGGCTCGCCGGACAGGCAATCTGAATAAAGTGACAACTTTCGCCGATCTCGGCATCGATCAGGACATCGTCGACGCACTCGCCGCCAAGGGCATCGTCGACGCGTTCCCCATCCAGGAGCAGACCATCCCCCTCGGCCTTCCCGGCCAGGACATCATCGGTCAGGCCAAGACGGGAACAGGCAAGACCTTCGGCTTCGGCATCCCCGTCGTCCAGCGCCTCGGCAAGGACCCGGAGCACGGCGTCAAGGCACTCATCGTGGTGCCGACGCGCGAGCTCGCGGTGCAGGTGTACGAGGACATCGACCTGCTCACCAGCAACCGCTCGACCAGCGTCGTCGCCATCTACGGCGGCAAGGCCTACGAGGGCCAGATCGACCAGCTCAAGGCCGGCGCGCAGATCGTGGTCGGCACACCCGGTCGACTGATCGACCTCGCCGGTCAGCGCCTGCTCGACCTCTCGCACGCCACCGAGGTCGTGCTCGACGAGGCCGACAAGATGCTCGACCTCGGCTTCCTCGCCGACATCGAGAAGATCTTCCAGAAAGTCCCGGCCGTCCGTCACACGCAGCTGTTCTCCGCGACGATGCCCGGCCCGATCGTCGCCCTCGCACGTCGCTTCATGTCGAACCCGATCCACATCCGTGCGAACGACCCCGACGAGGGCCTCACGCAGGCGAACATCAAGCACCTCGTCTACCGTGCGCATTCGATGGACAAGGACGAGGTCATCGCCCGCATCCTGCAGGCCGAGGGTCGCGGAAAGACCGTGATCTTCACCCGCACGAAGCGCGCGGCGCAGCGCCTCGTCGACGAGCTGAGCGACCGCGGCTTCAATGTGGGTGGCGTGCACGGTGACATGGGTCAGGATCAGCGCGAGCGCTCGATGGCCGCCTTCAAGGCGGGCAAGCGCGACGTCCTGGTCGCGACCGACGTGGCCGCCCGAGGCATCGACGTCGATGACGTGACGCACGTCATCAACCACACGATCCCGGATGAGGACAAGACGTACCTGCACCGTGCAGGCCGTACGGGCCGCGCGGGCAAGACCGGCATCGCGGTCACCTTCGTCGACTGGGAAGACCTGCACAAGTGGGCCCTGATCAACCGCGCCCTCGAGTTCGGCCAGCCCGAGCCCATCGAGACCTACTCGTCCAGCCCGCATCTGTACGAGGACCTCAACATCCCCCAGGGCACGAAGGGCCGCCTGGTGTCGGCGCCCAAGACGGAGTCCGTGAAGACCGAGCGCACCCGTCGACCCGAGCGCGCGGCCGACGCCGCCGCCGAGGGGACCGATGAGGGCGGCACCCGCCGCCGTCGTCGCCGTCGCAACAGCACGACTCCGGTCGGTTCGACCTTCACCGAAGGCGCGGCAGAGTCGACGTCCGGCGAGGGGCAGTCCGCACCGGCCGCCGATCGCGGTGCCGAGGGCGCGGGCACGCATGACGGTGCGGGCAAGGAGCACCACGACGGCAAGCCGGCTCCGGCACGTCGTCGCCGTCGTCGTCGTGGCGGTTCCGGCGCCGGCGCGGCTCCCGTCACCGGGGCCTGAGCACGTCACCGAGAGGGCGCATCCACCGGGTTCACTCCGGCGTATGCGCCCTCTCGCATGTGCGGACGCGGAAGCCGAGAGCCGGTTGCGGCGGGTTCACCGTCGGTCGCCGACATCCGGCTCCTGTGCGCGTGCCTCGTCGGCCGTGCGCAGCACGGCTGCCGGTACCTGCGGCGGATACACCCAGGCGACCAGCACGACCGAGATGATCATCAGCAGGAACCACGAGCTCAGCTTGCTCAACGAGACCGGCTGCCAGCCTCCGGCCTGATCCGGGTAGGCCCATGCGCCCGCCCACGTGCCGATGTTTTCCGCGAGATAGATGAACACCGCGACCCCGCCGAAGACGGCCAAGAGCGGCAGACGGATCGTGCGCCGCCACACCCGCGCGTGCATCACTGTGGGCAGCCAGAGCGCCACGACTCCCGCCAGGAGCACCCAGCGGGCATCCCACCACCAGTGGTGGGTGAAGAAGTTGAGGTAGATCGCCGCTGCGAGGACGGCCGTCATCCATCGCCGCGGATACCGCGTGAACCCGAGGTCGAACAGCCGATAGACGCGCACCATGTACGACCCGACCGCCGCATACATGAAACCGCTGAACAGCGGGACACCGCCGATGCGGAGGATCCCGTCCGCGGCATACGCCCACGACCCCACGTCGGTCTTGAAGAGCTCCATGGCGGTGCCGGTGATGTGGAACAGGACGATGACCCACAGCTCACGCCCGCTCTCCAGTCGGAAGACGAGCATCGCCACCTGGATGAGCACAGCGGCGATGGTGAGTGCGTCGTTGCGGGCGAGCACCGCATCGTCGGGGTACCACAGACGCGCGGCGACGATCAGGACCAGCAGCGCCGCCCCGAAGATGCACGCCCACGCCTGCTTGACGACGAACACCGCGAACTCGATCAGGCCGGCGCGGATGCCGTTCGACGGGGCATCGCGGAGGAGGCGATGAGCCCACGCGTCGACGCGTCGCTCGAGGGAAGTCGCTCGCTGCATGCCTCGGACGGTATCGGTCCCGCTCGACAGCTCGCCGGGAGATGACCGCCAGAATGCCGAGGATCAGGGAAAACGCGGGGCGGTGCCCGTGCCGCGTGCTATGAGCCTGGCCACCATCTCGTCAGAGGTGGTGTTCTCGCCGGGACGGTTGGGCTTGCCGTCGCCGTGATAGTCGCTCGAGCCCGTGATGATGAGGTCGTGCTTCGCGGCGATCTCTCGCAGCAGCCGCTTGCCTGCCTCCGTGTTCTCGCGATGCTCGATCTCGAACCCGCCGAGGCCTGCATCGACGAGGCGCTCGATGAACGCCACGGGCATCATGCGGTCGCGCCCCGCCGTCACGGGGTGGGCGATGATCGCCACTCCCCCCGCCTCGGTGATCAGACGCACAGCGGTCAGCGGATCGGGTGCGTAATGCGGCTCGTAGTACCCCTCCCGTGGATGCAGGATGCCGTCGAACGCCTCGCTCCGATCCCGCACGATGCCGCGGGCGACGAGGGCGTCGGCGATGTGCGGACGCCCCACCGTCGCGTCGAGTGCCGTCTGCGCCACCACGTCGTCCCACTGCAGGTCGTAGTCTCGCCCGATGTTGCGGACGATCCGCTCGGCACGGCCGATCCGATCACCGCGGATGCGATCGGTCTCGGCCCGCAGTGCGTCATCCTCCGGATCGAAGAGGTAGCCGAGAACATGCACGCTGCGCCACTCGTGCTTCGCGGAGAGCTCCATCCCCGGGATGAAGGTCATCCCCCGTGCGACGGCGGCGTCTCCCGCCTCGCCCCAACCGGTCGAGCGGTCGTGATCGGTCAGCGCGAGCGTGCGCACCCCGTGCGCGTGCGCCTGCCGGACGACCTCGGCCGGCGACTCCGTGCCATCGGAATGGTTGGAGTGCAGGTGCAGGTCGGCGGGACCGGCGAATCCGTGGGACGAAGAGGCCATCCTCCGAGCGTACCGAGCGGCGACCCGCGCGGACGCGGAGGCGCACGGAAGCGGATGTCGAGGCAGGGACTTCACAGGCGACGCTCCTAGGCTGGTGGGGATGTTTCGTCTCCTGGGGATCCTCTTCACCGTGCTGCTCGCGATCGCGACGGCGGTCGTGGTGTGGCCGCAGTTCTTCCGTCTCGAGCAGACCTACCCGTTCGCGCAGCTCGTGTCCGCGCGCGGCATCGTGCTCGGCGGATTCCTCGTCGTCGCGGTGCTCGCGCTCCTGCTCCTGTTCGCCCGTCCGCTCCGCGGATTCGCCGCCTCTGTCCTGATCGTTGCGCTGCTCGGCGCCGGCGCGACCGCGGCGATCGGTGCCGTTCGCGGTTTCGGGGGATCACCGCTCCCGGAGAAGACCGAGGACAGTGTCCGCGTGCTCACCTGGAACACGGCGGGAGAAGCGGTGTCTGCCGAGGTGATCGCCCAGCAGATCCTCGATCAGGGGGCCGACATCGTCGCCCTTCCCGAGACGACCGAGGCCGTCGGCGAGCGCATCGCTATCATGCTCCGCGAGCAGGGACACCCGATGTGGGTGCACCACGTGCAGTTCCGCCCGGATGTGCAGGACGGGCCGCAGTCGTGGCAGACGACCGTGCTGGTCGCCCCGGACCTCGGGGAGTACTCCGTGATCGAGTCGGCGAAGGATGGCACCAGCAACACCGGCTCGGTGCCCAGCGTCGTGCTCATGCCGATCGACGGCTCCGGCCCCACCATCGTCGCCGTGCACGCGGTCGCGCCGCGCATGGAGGAGATGCAGCAGTGGCGCAGCGACCTGCAGTGGATCGCGGATCAGTGCCCCCAGGGCGACTTCATCCTGGCCGGTGACTTCAACGCGACGATCGACCACATGGCCCCTCTCGGAGTCGAGGGCGGAGATATCGGCTACTGCCGCGATGTCGCGTCCCGCACCGGCAACGGCCTCACGGGTACCTGGCCGAGCTCTCTCCCTGCCCTCGCCGGCGCCCCGATCGATCATGTGATGGCGTCGCAGAACTGGTCTCCGACGGGGTCGGTCGTGCTGGACGATGCCGGTGGCAGCGACCACCGCGCTCTGGTCGTGCAGCTCGAGCCCGCCGGCTGACTCCCGCACCCGCCCGCCAGGTGACAGACTGGAGGGATGAGCACAGGAGAGCGCGACACGATCGCAGAACCCACCGTCGAAGCGTCTGTCGACAACGGCACCACCAACCGCAAGCAGCCCTTCCCCCAGGGCTTCCTCGACACGATCTCGACCGGTTGGGCCGAACGCCCGGAGACGCTTCCCGCGCCGCGCGCCCAGGCGTCGTACGCGGCCACGCGTCGTGCCGCCGTCTCCGCGGCCTTCCCCGGCAAGCACCTCGTGATCCCTGCCGGCTCTCTCAAGCAGCGCAGCAACGACACCGACTACGTCTTCCGCGCGCATTCCGCCTTCGCACACCTCACCGGGTGGGCATCGGATGCCGAGCCCGACTCGGTCCTCGTCTTCGCACCGACCGAGACCGGCCACGACATCACCCTCTTCTTCCGCGAGCGCGCCGACCGCACGACGACGGAGTTCTACGCCGACGCCACGGTCGGAGAGTTCTGGATCGGTCCGCGACCGTCCCTCGCCGGGGTCGCCGCCGATCTCGACATCGCCACCGCCCATCTGGACGACCGGGAAGCCGTCGAGGGCGAGCTGGTGCTCGACGAGGACGAGAACCTCACGCGCTTCGTCTCGGAGCTGCGCCTCATCAAGGACGAGTTCGAGATCGCCGAGATGCGCCGCGCCGTCGAGATCACGGCGAACGGCTTCGACGACATCATCCGCGAGCTTCCGGCCGCGACGGCTCATGCACGCGGCGAGCGCGTCGTGGAAGGCGTCTTCCACCGCCGCGCACGCGAGGACGGCAACGGCGAGGGCTACGACACGATCGCCGCCTCCGGCCCGCACGCCTGCTACCTGCACTGGACGCGCAACGACGGAACCGTGGTTCCCGGTGACCTGATCCTGGTGGATGCGGGTGTGGAGGCCGACAGCCTGTACACCGCCGACATCACGCGCACGCTGCCCGTCTCCGGCACGTTCACCGACGTGCAGCGGCGCGTCTACGAGACGGTGCGCGAGGCCGCCGACGCGGCATTCGCCGCCGCTCGGGTCGGTGTACGCTTCCGTGACGTGCACGGAGCCGCCATGAAGGTCATCGCCGAGCGGACGGCCGAGTGGGGTCTGCTGCCCGTCACCGCCGAAGAGGCTCTGGATGCCGACAAGGGCGGCCAGCACCGTCGGTACATGGTGCACGGCACCTCGCACCACCTCGGCATCGACGTGCACGACTGCGCCCAGGCCCGTCGCGAGATGTACTACGACGGCATCCTCGCCCCGGGCATGGTGTTCACGATCGAACCCGGACTCTACTTCCAGATCGACGACCTCACCGTGCCGGCCGAGCTCCGTGGCATCGGCGTGCGCATCGAGGACGACATCGTGATGACCGACGACGGCCCCGTGAACCTCTCGGCCGGCATCCCCCGCACGGCCGACGAGGTCGAGGCGTGGATGGCGCGACTGCAGAGCTGACACCGACGGATGCATGAGGGCGAGCTCGCACTCGAGACCGAGGTCGCGGCGCACCTGATCGCGCGCCGCTTCCCCGAGCTCGGTGGCGAGACCCTGCGACCGGTCCCCATGACGGGCACGGTGAACAGGATCATCCGGGTGGGCGACGGACTCGTCGCCCGCTTCCCCCTCCTCGGTGCAGCGGCGCACGAGCTCGTCCGCGAGGCCGCAGCACTCGAGGAGTTCGCGGCGTCGAGCCCGTTCCCCGCGCCGCGCTCCTACGGCACGGCCTCCGCGTCGGAGGAGTTCGACTCGGCCTGGGCTGTGCAGACGTGGGTCGAGGGTGACCCGGCGGATCCTGTGCTCTCCTCCACGTCCGAGACGCTCGCGCACGACCTGGTCGCCCTCATCCGGGCGCTGCGCGCCGTCGACGTGCGCGACCGTGTGTTCGACGGCAGGGGCCGGGGCGGAGACCTCGGAGACCACGACGAATGGGTCGCGACGTGCCTGAGGCGGAGTGCGCATCTCTTCGATGCGGCCCGCGCAGGGCGGCTCTGGTCGGTGCTGCGCGAGCTCCCGTCCGCCAGCGCTCCGGTGATGAGCCACCGGGACCTCACGCCGTTCAATCTCCTCGTCGCGGAGCACGAGGGCGATACCCGTCTGGCCGGTGTGCTCGACGGCGGTGACTTCGGTCCCGCGGATCCCGCACTCGACCTGGTCGCCGCCTGGCACCTCTTCGACGCGCCGGGACGACACCTGCTCCGCGAAGGCCTGGCTGTCGACGACCTTGAGTGGCGGCGCGGCGCGGGATGGGCGCTGCAGCAGGCGCTCGGGCTCGGATGGTATTACGCGGAATCGAACCCGCGGATGAGCGCACTGGGCATCTCGACCGTGGGGCGCGTGCTCGCGGATGAGGAGCTGTCGAGGCTCATCGACTGAGGGGGCGTCCGACCGAGGCCCTCACTCCTCCGCGCCGCCGAGGGCGAACTCCGCCACGATCGGGGCGAGTGCGGCCCCGATCTCCGCGGCGGGGCGTTTGCGGCCCTTCACCTCGAAGGTGTGTCCTCCTCCGTCGATCCAGACGACGCGCGCATCCCGACAGGTCGCGATCGCCTCCTCGAACTGCGAGATCGGCTGGATGAAGGGATCGTTCGTCCCCTCCACGAACAGCTGCGGGACCGTGATCCCCGGCAGATGCTCGACCCGTGGCTTCTCCGGACGTCCGGGCGGATGCAACGGGTACCCGAGGTAGACGAGACCGTCGACACGCATGCCCTCGGCGACCGCCATCGACGCCATGCGTCCGCCGTACGATTTGCCCGTCGCCCACAGGGTCGCCGAGGGATCGGACTCGCGTGCGAAGGCCGCGACGGCGTTCCATGTGGCGATCGCATGCGCGGCGGGTCCCGGCATCCGTCGCCCCTGCTCCACATACGGGAAGTTGAAACGGAGGGTCGAGAAGCCCATCGCGCTCAGCGCATCGACGTAGCCGGTGAGGAACGGATGGTCCTTGCCGGTCCCTGCACCGTGGGCCACGATCACCGTCACCCCGTTGTCACCGACTGTCCAGTCGGCGGACACGGCGGTGAGTCCCGTCGGGAGCGCGACCTGGATCTCGACCATCAGACGGAGAGCGGGGAGGCCGCCGTCATGCCCGTTCGCCCTGGATGCCGTCAGTGCCGGGAGCGGCGTCCGGCTCGACCGGGGCCACGGTCGACGGAGCAGCGGTCCCCGCCGATGCGGACCCGGGCTCGGGCGTCGTCTCGGGTTCGGGGTCGGCGACCGGGTCGGCGACCGGCGGTGCGACGGGGTCGGCCGGGCGCGGCGGGATCACGGGATCCCCGGGTGCCGGGGCGGGCTCAGGCGAGGTCGCGCCGGGCGTGATCCGCTCGCCGTAGCGCGGCGGCTCGTCGAGGTTGACCGGCGGTCGCACGGGCGCCACTTTGTTCGCGCCGAGGACCTGCCGGGCCTTGCCCAGCGACGAGGACAGCACGGTGACCTCGTAGTGATCGGCCGCGAACTGCGTGACGCTGGCGAAGTCGCGCCGGCGACGGACGATCGCGTAGGTGACCAGGCTGAGGATCATCCCGACCGCGACACCGATGAGGACGAAGCCGAGGAAGAGCTGGATCGGCACCTCCGGGTTGCCGAGCACGAGGATGGCGGCGAGGAAGAGCCCGATCAACACACCGTTGATCGCCCCGGAGCGCGCGGCGGCGGCGTAGCCGAGCTTGCCGGTCACGCGTTCGACCGTGCGCACGCTCTGACCGACGATGGCGATGTCGCGCGCCGGCACCTCCCCCGCGATCAGCTTCGAGACCGTCTTCTGCGCGCTCTCGTAGTCGCGCATCGACGCGACGATCTCGCCGGTGTCTGTGCCGCTCGCGGGCCGGTTCAGCATGCTCATCCGGCTATTCTTCCACGCGTGCCGTCGGACGGCCCGAGGCACGGCCGACCCGCCGGAGACGCGAGCCGCCGACTACGCTGGAGAAGTGAGCACACAACGGGTTTTCGCCGCGCGCCTTGCCGGGTGCGCCGTCTTCGATCCCGTCGGCGACCGGCTCGGCAAGGTCCGAGATGTCGTCGTCGTGTATCGAAGTACCGCGGCGCCCCGCGTCATCGGTCTGGTCGTGGAGATCCCGGGACGACGCCACGTGTTCCTCTCGATCGGACGCGTCACCTCGATCCGTTCCGGCCAGGTCATCACCACGGGCCTGATCAACGTGCGGCGGTTCTCCCCGCGCGCCGGCGAGGTGCGCGTGCTCGCCGAGATGCTGGGACGACGCGTGAGCTTCGTCGATGGCAGCGGTACCGCGGTCATCGAGGACATCGCGATCGAACCGAACCGCCTCGGCGAATGGGCGATCAGCCAGCTCTTCCTCCGCCGACCGAAGACCAGTGCCTCCCCGTTCGCGAAGGGTCCGACGACGTTCGCGGCATGGAGCGAGGTCGCCGAGCAACGCGCTCCCGGTGAGTCGCAGTCGGCTGAGCAGCTCGTCGCCTCGTACTCCGAGCTGCACGCCGCCGATCTCGCCAACACGCTTCTCGACCTTCCGCAGCAGCGCATGATCGAGGTGGCCGAAGAGCTGTCGGACGACCGCCTTGCCGATGCCCTCGAGGAGATGCCCGAAGACGAACAGGTGCACATCCTCGACCGTCTGGGAGACGAACGCGCCGCCGACATCCTCGACCAGATGGAACCGGACGACGCGGCCGACCTGCTCGCCCAGCTGGCGCCTGACCGCCTGGAGCAGCTTCTGGAGCTCATGGAGCCGGAAGAAGCCGAAGACGTCAGGATGCTGCTGCGCTACGGCCCGGACACCGCCGGCGGTCTGATGACGCCTGAGCCGATCATCCTCTCGGCCGACGCCACAGTCGCCGAGGCGCTCGCGCTGATCCGCCGCCACGAACTGCACCCCGCGCTGGCCGCCGCGGTGTTCGTCACCCTCCCGCCGTTCGAGACTCCGACCGGGCGCCTGCTCGGGCTCGTGCACTTCCAGCGGATGCTGCGCTACCCGCCGCATGAGCGACTCGGCGCGATCCTCGACGACAGCCTCGAGCCCGTGCCCGTGACCGCTTCCGCCGCCGAGGTGGCACGGCTGCTGGCGAGCTACGACCTCGTCTCGCTCCCCGTGATCGATGCGGCGCATCGCCTCGTCGGAGCGATCAGCATCGACGACGTCCTCGACTACCTCCTTCCGGACGACTGGCGTTCGCATGACAGCGAGGACACCTCCCCCGCTGCGAGCACCGTCCCTGGATCCACCCCCGCCGCCCCGACGAAGGAGACGCGCTGATGCCCCGCTCTCCGCGCCTCGATGCGCCGGGCCGCACCACGACACGGCCCCGGGCGACGTCTCGCGACCGCTTCGGGCGCTTCACGGAGTGGGTGGCTCGCGCGATGGGGACCCCCGCGTTCCTGCTGATCCTCAGCCTGTTCTGTGTGGTCTGGATCGTCTGGAACACGCTGATGCCCGACGAGCTGCGCTTCGACGACGCCGCCCTCGGCTTCACGGCACTGACCCTGATGCTCTCCCTGCAGGCCTCATACGCCGCACCGCTCATCCTGCTCGCGCAGAATCGTCAGGACGACCGCGACCGGGTTCAGATCGAGCAGGACCGCCAGCGTGCGGAGCGCAACCTGGCCGACACCGAGTACCTGGCCCGCGAGATCGTGGCTCTGCGCATGTCGCTCGAAGAGCGCAATTCGCAGGTCGTCACGCGCGACGTGCTGCGCCAGGAGCTCAAAGCCCTTCTCGCCGAGCTCGAAGACGCGCCGGAGAAGCCCCGATCCGGCGCCGCGTCGTGACCGCGGCGGAGCGTGTCCGCGCGGCTGTCGCCGCGGTGACGGATCCCGAGCTCCGTCGACCCATCGGGGATCTCGACATGGTCCGGGACATCTCCGTCGACGGCGGTCGAGCCCGCGTCGGCATCGTCCTCACGATCGTCGGCTGTCCAGCGGCGGCGCGGATCGAGTCGGACGTCCGCGATGCCGCGGCGTCCGTTCCGGGCATCGCGGAGGTGGACGTCGAGGTCGGCGTGATGACGCCGGCAGAACGCAAGGCTCTCACCGAGAGACTCCGCGCCGGGAGGCCCGCACGCCACATGCCGTTCGGGCCCGATTCCCTCACCCGTGTGATCCTCGTCTCCAGCGGCAAGGGGGGTGTGGGCAAGTCCACCGTCACCGCGAACCTTGCCGTCGCACTCGCCGCGCAGGGTCTGTCCGTCGGTCTCGTCGACGCCGACGTGCACGGGTTCTCGATCCCCGGGCTCCTCGGCATCCCTGCGGGCACGCAGCCGACGCGCATCGACGACCTGATGCTCCCCCCGGTCGCGCACGGCGTGAAGACGATCTCGATCGGGATGTTCCTCCGCGACGGCGAATCGGTGGTGGCGTGGCGTGGGCCGATGCTGCACCGCACGGTCTCGCAGTTCCTCACCGACGTCTTCTTCGGCGACCTCGACGTCCTCCTCATCGACATGCCGCCGGGGACGGGCGACATCGCGATCTCGATCGGCCAGCTCCTCCCCCATGCGGAAGTGCTCGTCGTGACCACCCCGCAGACCGCTGCCGCCGAGGTGGCGATCCGCAGCGGTCTCGTCGCGCGTCAGACGGGTCAGCGCGTGATCGGCGTCATCGAGAACATGGCGGCGTACACACTGCCCGATGGAACGGTCATCGACATGTTCGGCTCGGGCGGAGGCGCCGCCGTATCGGAGGCTCTCTCCGAACCGGGAGTCCCTGTGCCACTGTTGGCCTCGATCCCCCTGAGCCCCGCTCTGCGCGAGGGCGGAGACGCGGGCGAGCCGGTCGTCTCCACCGAGAGCGACGATGTCGCGGCGACGACCATCCGCGACCTCGCGAGCACCCTGGCGCGGCGGGGCAGGGGCCTCTCCGGTCGATCGCTGCCGATGTCGCTCACCTGAACGCGTGGGAAGATGGACCGATGCCTCCCCGCTCTCTGACCGTCGATGAGGGTCTGCTGCGACGAATGGCTCGGGATGCAGCGATCTACTCGCTGACCCGACCCGCAGCCCTCGTCATGTGGGTCGCCCTCGCCGCAGCCCTCGTGCTCAGCATCCTCAACCTCGGCACGCCCGTCCGTCCGGGGGAACAGGGCCCCTTCGGAGCAGGATGGATGCCGGTCATCATCGTCGCGCTCGCGGGTTTCGCCGTCGTGATGTCCGTATCGGGCGCGCGAACCGCCGTCCGGATCGCGATGCCCGTCGGAACCGTCGTGTGGGCATCGCTGGAAGAGGACAGCCTGCAGATGGGCAGCGGCCGTCGTCGCTCCGACATCGCCTACCGCACCTTCCAGAGGATGCGAGTGGGCAAGGACGCCGTGCTGTTGAAGCTGCGAGACACCTCGGCCGCGACCGCGATCCCTCGTGGCCTGCTCACGGACGACGACATCGCCACCCTCCGCTCGAAGATCTCCTAGGCGCCGAGCGCGCAGAGCCCTGCGTGCTCGATCGGCGAGCGTTCCCGTCAGGTGGCTTCGGCGTCGAAGGGAGGGCGGTTCGACGCACTGAACTCCTGCGGAACGGCTCGGGTCGCGGGAGCCGTGGTCGCCGCGGCCGCAGCTCCGGCGATCGGCTCCGCGATGGTCTGGGCCGCCTGCAGCGGGGTCGCCGGCTGGGGCTCTTCCATGAGCGCATCGCGGATGATCCGGCGCGGGTCGTACTGGCGCGGGTCGAGCTTGCGCCAGTCGACGTCGTCGATCTCCGGCCCCATCTCCTCGCGCACCCTCGACTTGGTCGCGCGCAGATACTCGCCGGCCTTGCGGACCATGCGCGAGAAGCTCTCCGCGGCTCGCGGGAGACGTTCGGGGCCGATGATCAGAACCGCGATGAGGCCGATCAGCAACAGCTTCTCGAAGGTGAGCCCGAACGTCATCTCTACAGGCTACCGCCGCGCCTGCGGTCCCCGCACTCGCCGACCGAATACTCTGGAGAGGATCACAGTCAGGCAGGGAGAAACAGGCCATGAGCGAGCATGACGCGAACGCGCGTTTCCTGCGCGAGTCCATCGTGGAACCCGACGCCATCAGCCGCGCACGCGCGCATGCGGTCGAACTGGGAGCGATGCCGATCAGCGCCGCCGTGGGTTCGCAGATCGCCGTGCTCGCGGCCGCGACCTCGGCCCGCTCCATCGTCGAGATCGGCACCGGTGCCGGAGTCTCCGGTCTCTGGCTGCTGCGCGGCGCACCCCAGGCGGTCCTCACCTCGATCGACAACGAACCGGAGCACCTCGCCGCGGCGCGACAGGCCTTCTCCGATGCCAAGGTGCCGTCCACCCGAGCCCGCTTCATCACGGGCCGCGCGATCGACGTTCTCCCCCGCATGAACGAGAACTCCTACGACATCGTGCTGGTCGACGCCGACCCCGAGCATGTCATCGAGTACGTCGAACACGGTCTGCGTCTCGCGCGCACCGGCGGACTCGTGCTCGTGCCCCGCGTGCTCGCCGGCGGTCGCGTCGCCGATCCGGTCCAGCGCGACGAGATCACTTCCGCCTACCGGTCCCTCGTGCAGGAGACGCAGGAATCCTCGGCGGTCCTCGCCACGGTCTCCCCCGCCGGCGAAGGTCTGCTGCAGCTGATCAGTCTCGCCGAACGCGGCTGACCGCGCGGCTCGAGACAGTGCGAAAAGGGCGATGGATCCGAGGATCCATCGCCCTTTCGGATCCGCCGACGCGGACCCCAGGTCGATCAGGCCGGTGCCACGACGGCGGCAAGCACGTCGTGAAGCTCCTTGGCCTCGGCGTCGTTCACGGAGACGACCAGGCGGCCGCCGCCTTCGAGTGGAACGCGCACGATGATGAGTCGTCCTTCTTTCACGGCTTCCATAGGTCCGTCTCCGGTCCTCGGCTTCATCGCTGCCATCGTGGCTCCCTTTCCTCCGGTGGTATGGGATGAGTTTATCGGGTGTCACCGGGACCTGGAGGTCACGGAGCAACAATTGGGTCGAGCTTCACCCTCACGGCACCTGCCAGAACGTGCTTCCGAGCGCATACACGTGGTAGATCCAGAACCATTGCCCGAGGAGACATGCGGCCAGCACGCCGACACGCCAGAGCCGCGATCGCGGCACCGCGACCGCTCCCCAGAGCGGGCTCAGGGGGAGAAGCAGGCGGAACGTGCTCGATTGCGGAAAGAACACCGCGAGCAGATACAGCAGGTAGCTCGCACTCCACAGACGGATGTCGGCGCCCAGAGCGCGCACCTGCGGAGAGAAGAGGAGTGCGGCAGCAGCGCCGACCACCGACAGCACCAGCACGATCGGCCCCCACCACTGCGGCATCCCCCAGAGGGCGAACCAGAACTGCGATGCCTGGATCCACCCTTCGAACGGGATGAAACCCTCGACTCCGCCGGTGATCCAGTGCTGGCGCCACGCGAGCTCGGTCGCGAGATACGCACCGGGATCCCCCGTCGCGATGCCGGCGATCACCTGCCAGGCGAAACCGGACAGAGTCGCGAGCGCGCCGAGCGCGAGGATGTGTGCGATCTCGCGCCCGGTGAGCGGATCCTGCCGACGTCGTATCCACCGCAGCAGTCCGTGCAGCCCGAGGAACAGGGCGAAGGCCAGGACACCGGGTCGTGTGAAGGCCATCACGGGGATGAGGATGTACAGCCAGGCATAGGTGCGCCGCGTCGTCGCATCGAGGGCGAGGAACAGCAGCAGCAGGAACAGCGTCTCGGCATACCCCACCTGGAACATCGCCGCGATCGGTCCCGCCGCGAAGAATACGACGGCCCACGTCGCCGCGGAGTTGCCGATGCGATCACGAAGCAGGCGGTGAAGCGCGAGACAGGCCAGGTACCCGGCGACGAGCGAGAGCAGGAGCGCACCGGCACCCCAGGACCCGAGCAGTACGCCGATCCCCTTGGCCGCATATGCGAACACCGGCATGAACGCCCAGGCGTTCTCGGCGACGTCACCCGAGTCGGTGAGGGGCAGATCCGTCGGGTAGCCGTTCTCGGCGACCAACCAGTACCATTGCGCGTCCCAGCCGAGGACGAAATCGATGAGCCCCGCCTCCGCGCCGAACCGCGAGGACGAGGTCGACAGTGAGGCGGCGATGACCAGGAACACCGTCGTGACGACCCGGGCTCCGAGGTAGACGACGGCCACGCGCACGGCGACCGGCGCCTTCGCCCAGCGGCGCGTTGCGCTCAGTGCGAGGTGAGCCATGCGCGCAGGCCCCGCTCCACGGCGTCGATCTGCGCGAGGGGTACACGCTCCTCATCGTGGTGGGCGAGGTGCGGGTCGCCGGGCCCGTAGTTCACAGCCGGGATCCCGAGCGCGGAGAATCGCGCGACGTCGGTCCACCCGTACTTCGGGCGCGGCTCGGCGCCGACCGCCGCCACGAACTGCTTCGCGATCTCGGCGTCGAGCCCGGGACGCGCCCCCTCGGCGGCATCCGTGATCTCGACGTCGAAGCCGGCGAGGACTCCGCGGAGGTGAGCCTCGGCATCGGCCGCAGACTTGCTCGGCGCGAACCGGTAGTTGACCTCCACCTCGCAGGCGTCGGGGATGACGTTCCCCGCGACGCCGCCCGCGATGCGCACGGCGCTCAAGCTCTCGCGGTACAGCAGCCCCTCGACCAGCACCTCCTTGGCGCGGTACTCCGCCAGACGCGTGAGGACGGGCGCCGCGCGGTGGATCGCGTTCTCGCCGATCCAGGCACGCGCGCTGTGAGCACGCACCCCGGTGGTGCGCACGATCGCACGGAGCGTTCCGTTGCAACCGCCTTCCACCTCACCGTTGGACGGCTCGCCGAGGATCGCGAAGTCCGCCTCGAACAGGTCGGGACGCACGGCGGCGAGCAGACCGAGACCGTTCTTCGACGCCTCGATCTCCTCGTTGTCGTACCACATCCACGTGATGTCGATCGCGGGGTCGGTCAGCTCGGCCGCGAGCTTCAGCTGCACGGCGGTGCCCGCTTTCATGTCCACGGTGCCGCGACCCCAGAGATGGGGGACTCCTTCGATCTCGATGTCGCGCGTGGGCAGGTTCGCATTGATCGGCACGGTGTCGATGTGACCGGCGATGGCGACGCGCTGTGCCCGGCCGCGGTCGGTGCGGGCGACGATCGTGTTCCCGTGGCGGAAGACCTCCAGATGGTCGAGCGGGGACACTGCGGCCTCGATCGCATCGGCGAGTGTCTTCTCGTCGCCGGAGACGCTCGGGATGTCGCAGATCGCACGGGTGAGGTCGACGGAGGACGCGGTCAGATCGAGCACCATGGGTCCAGCCTACTTACCCTGTCATGAGTGCGGTCGTCGCCCCGGGAGCGCGATAGCGTGGAGGGATGAGCGACGCACGCACCGTATGGGGTATCGGCCTGACCACCATCGCCGGGGACGGCACGGTTCTCGACGCCTGGTACCCCGAGGTGCACACCGGTGCGGTCACGACCGACGAGGTGGCTGTCGCTGCGCTCGAACCCCTCGCGGGGAGCGACGAACGACGCGACGTCACGATCGAGGTGGTGCAGCTGCAGATCGACCTCGACACGGCACCGGCCTCCACCGCCGACGCCTATCTGCGCCTGCATGCCCTGTCGCATCTCGTCGTGCGCCCGAACGAGCTGAACCTCGACGGCGTCTTCGGACACCTTCCGAATGTCGCCTGGACCAACGCCGGGCCCGTCCTCCCCGCTGACGCCGCCCGCCTGCGCCCGCAGCTCCAGCGCGCGGGCATCCAGGTGCAGGGGCTCGACAAGTTCCCCCGCCTGACCGACTATGTGCAGCCGGCGGGCGTCCGCATCGCCGATGCCTCCCGCGTGCGCCTGGGGGCGTACCTCTCCCCCGGCACGACCGTCATGCACGAGGGATTCGTCAACTTCAATGCCGGCACACTGGGCGCATCGATGGTCGAGGGCCGCATCTCGCAGGGTGTGGTCGTCGGAGACGGCAGCGACATCGGCGGAGGGTCCTCCATCATGGGCACCCTCTCGGGTGGTGGAACGCATCGGGTGTCGATCGGCGCCCGCACCCTGCTCGGCGCGAATGCGGGCATCGGCATCTCGCTCGGTGACGACTGTGTCGTCGAAGCGGGGCTCTACGTCACCGCAGGCACCAAGATCGTCCTCGTCGACGGACCCGTGACCGCCGACGGCGGGCGCAAGACCGTCAAGGGTGCGGAGCTCTCCGGTCAGGACGGCCTGCTCTTCCGCCGCAACTCGCTCAGCGGTGCGGTGGAAGCCGTCCGTCGCGCCGGTGTCGGAGTGACCCTGAACGAGGCTCTGCACGCCTGAGAGCAGTCTTCCGGCCCGTCTCCGCGGAGCCGACGACCCGCGCGGGAGGCGACATGCAGCCGACGGCATGCGCGCACTGGTAGACTGACATCGTTGCGCGTACCGCCGGTCCCGCAACATCGTCGTCGTCACGGGGTCTCCGAGGACCGAAGCGAGCGGAACTGCTCCCACCACCAGCATGAGCTGGCCTTTCGAACGGCGAACCGATGCGCAATTCCTGCGCCGTCGCCCACCTCACCCCCTATCTCGCGCCGTTCACTCGTGCGCTGACGGAGTTTCTGCATGTCTACTTTCCTTGAACTCGGCGTTCCTGCCGAGCTCGCCGCCGTTCTCGCCGATTCCGGCAAGACCGAGGCATTCGCCATCCAGCGCGATACCCTTCCCGACTCCCTCGCCGGACGCGACCTCCTGGGCCGTGGACGCACGGGAAGCGGCAAGACCATCGCCTTCGCTCTGCCGCTCGTCGCACGCCTCGCCGCCTCGGGCGGTCAGCGTCGCGCCGGCCTTCCGCGCGGACTCGTCCTCGCGCCCACCCGTGAACTCGCGACCCAGATCGCCGCGACCATCGCGCCGCTCGCGGAGGCCGCAGGCCTGCGCGTCACGACCGTCTTCGGCGGGGTCAGCCAGCGCCCGCAGGAGCAGGCGCTTCGCGGCGGCGTCGACATCGTCGTGGCCTGCCCCGGTCGACTCGAAGACCTCATGAAGCAGCAGGTCGTGCGCCTGAGTGCGATCGAGGTCACCGTGCTCGACGAGGCCGACCACATGGCCGACCTCGGCTTCCTCCCCGGCGTCACCCGCATCCTCACGGCCACGCCGGCCGGTGGGCAGCGCCTGCTGTTCAGCGCCACGCTGGACCGCGGCATCGACACCCTCGCCCGCCGCTTCCTCTCGAACGCGGTCAGCCATGAGGTCGACGAGGAGAGCGTGCCCGTCGGCGAGATGACGCACCGCGTCCTGGTCGTCGACTCGGCCGACAACAAGACGGCCCTCGTGCGTGAGCTCGCCTCGGGCACCGGTCGTCGCATCCTCTTCACCCGCACCAAGCACCAGGCGAAGAAGCTCGCGAAGCAGCTCACCGCCGCGGGGATCCCCGCGGTCGACCTGCACGGCAACCTCTCGCAGAACGCCCGCGAACGCAACCTCGGTGCCTTCTCCGCGGCCCCGGAAGACGGTGGAGTGCGCGTGCTCGTCGCCACCGATGTCGCCGCCCGTGGCGTGCACGTCGACAACGTCGATCTCGTCGTCCACGTCGACCCGCCCGTCGAGCACAAGGCGTACCTGCACCGTTCCGGCCGCACGGCCCGCGCCGGGGCCGCAGGCACCGTCGTCACGGTCGTGCTCCCCGAGCAGCGCCGTGACGTCAAGGACCTCCTGCGCAAGGCCGCCATCTCGGCCCCGCTGGAAGATGTCACGGCCGCTGCCGTCACCGCGCTGGTTCCCGAGCGCGCACCTCACGTGCGTCCGGCGCCCGTGCAGGCTCCGCAGCAGCAGCGACAGTCGTCGAAGCAGCGCCCCGCGGGCGGCGAGAGAAACGGTGCGGCGAACCCGCCGTCGCGTCGCCGTCGTCGTCCCCGCTCCGGCGCATCCGGCAATGGTCAGGGCGGCGGGTACTCCACGCAGAGCAACCAGTCCCGCCAGGGCGGCCGCAGTTCACAGGGCCGCTGACACCGGCCGGCAGCACTCACGCAGAAAAGCGCCCCCTCCGTCTCGACGGAGGGGGCGCTTTCTGGTCCGGAGCTCAGCGCGTCGGGAAGGACCGCTCGGGCGACCCCGTGTACAGCTGCTGGGGGCGGCCGATCTTGGTCTGGGGGTCGAGCTGCAGCTCACGCCACTGCGCGAGCCAACCGGGCAGGCGCCCGATGGCGAACAGCACCGTGAACATACGGGTCGGGAAGCCCATGGCCTTGTAGATGACACCGGTGTAGAAGTCGACGTTCGGGTACAGGCGACGCTCGCGGAAGTAGTCGTCGGCCAGCGCGAGCTCTTCGAGCTCCTTCGCGAGGTCGAGCAGCGGGTCGGTGACACCCAGCGACGAGAGCACCTCGTCGGCCGCGTCCTTGACGAGCTTGGCGCGCGGGTCGTAGTTCTTGTACACCCGGTGCCCGAAGCCCATCAGCTTCACGCCCTCTTCCTTGTTCTTCACCCGCTCGACGAAACGCGAGACACTCTGGCCGGAGTCGCGGATCTGCCCGAGCATCGTCAGCACGGCCTCGTTCGCACCGCCGTGCAGCGGGCCGGAGAGCGCCTGGATGCCGGCCGAGACCGAGGCGAACTGGTTCGCACCGGTGGAACCGACCAGGCGGACGGTCGACGTCGAGGCATTCTGCTCGTGGTCTTCGTGCAGGATGAGGAGCAGCTCGAGAGCCTTCGACATCACCGGGTTGACCTCGTACTCCTCGCTGTGCACACCGAAGTTCAACTTCAGGAAGTTGTCGACGAAGCTCAGCGAGTTGTCCGGGTAGAGGAAGGCCTGGCCCACGCTCTTCTTGTGCGCGTACGCCGCGATCACGGGGAGCTTGGCGAGCATGCGCACCATGTTCAGCTCGACGTGCTCCGGGTTGTGCGGGTCGGTCTGACCTTCGTAGTACGTCGACAGCGCGGCGACCGCCGAAGACAGCACGGACATCGGGTGCGCCGTGTGCGGCAGCGCCGAGAAGAAGCGCTTGAGGTCTTCGTGCAGCAGAGTGTGGCGACGGATCTTCTCGTCGAACTCCGCGAGTTCGGAGGCGGACGGCAGCTCGCCGTAGATGAGCAGCCAGGCCACCTCGAGGTAGCTGGTGGAGCCCGCGAGCTGCTCGATCGGATACCCGCGATACCGCAGGATGCCCTTGTCGCCGTCGATGAACGTGATCTCGGACTTCGTGGAGGCCGTGTTCACGAACCCGTAGTCCAGGCCCGTGTACCCCGTCTGCCGCGTCAGCGTGGAGAAATCGATGCTGTCGTGCCCCGCCGTGCCGCGCAGCACCGGGAATTCGGCGGTCGTGTCGCCGATCGTCAGCTTCGCCGTCTGGTCTGCCGCTGCACTCACGCGGACCTCCTCGTAGTGTCCGAGCCCGCTCGTCGCGGTGCTGTCGGACAAGATCTTGATCAAGCCTGAACTGGCGATCTCACGGCGCTGAAGCGCCAGGTCGGGTCACGACCGAATCGCCTTTACAGCCTAGTAGTCGCGCAGGCCTACTGTGACATCCGCCAAAGGGAAGCCCATTTCAGGGAGAGAACCTATATATCGCCGTCAGAGAGTCGGCGCGCCGCCTCTCTGACGTGCGCGGTCGGCGCCGTGAGCGCCAGCCGGACGTGCTCCCCGGAGTCGGCACCGTAGAAGGGCCCGGGACCGGCGAGGATGCCGAGAGCGGCGAGTCGCTCCATCGACTCCCAGGCATCGCGCCCCTCCGTCACCCAGAGATAGAGTCCTGCCTCGGAGCCGTCGATGCGGAAGCCCGCGGCCTCCAGAGCAGGACGCAGGGCGTCGCGCCTGACGCGGTAGAGCTCCTTCTGCTCCGCCACGTGCTCGTCGTCGCCGAGGGCGACCGCCATCGCGTGCTGCACCGGCGCCGGCGGCATGAGACCGAGGTGCTTGCGCGCCGTGAGAAGCTCGCCGACGATGCGTGCGCATCCGGCCACGAAGGCTGCGCGGTACCCGGCGAGGTTCGATTGCTTGCTCAAGGAGTACACGCTGAGCAGGTTCGCTCGACTCCCGTCCGTCACCCGCGGGTCGAGGATGGAGGGGATCGGCTCGGTCGCCCACTCGCCGTCCCAGCCGAGTTCCGCGTAGCATTCATCGCTCGCGAGCACGGCACCGAGTTCACGGGCACGACGGACGGCGGCGGCGAGTTCGCTCACGGTCCAGGTGCGCCCGTCCGGATTGCCCGGGGTGTTGATCCAGATGAGCTTCGTACCCTCCGGCCACTCCTCCGGATCATCCGCGGGCAGCGGCGTCGCCCCCACGACGCGGGCGCCCACCTCATAGGTCGGGTAGGCCACGCGGGGGTGGACGACGATGTCGCCGTCGCCGAGACCGAGCAGGGTCGGCAGCAGTGCGACGAGCTCCTTCGAGCCGATCGTGGGAAGAACGTTGTCGACACGGAGGTAGGGCACCCCCCGGCGTCGCGCGTACCACTCGACGATGGCTTCGCGCAGGCTCGGCGTTCCGACCGTCTGCGGGTAGGCATGGGCGTCCGTGGCTTCCGCCAGTGCGCGCCGGATGATCTCGGGAGTCGGGTCGACGGGAGAACCGACCGAGAGGTCGATCAGACCGTCCGGATGCCGCGCGGCACGCTCACGGAACGGGATGACGGCATCCCACGGGTAGTCGGCGAGGTCGCGGACGCTCACGGAATGCGCCTACTCGCCCTGCGGCGGGAGAGCGGCGATGATCGGGTGGTCGAACGCGTACACGCCGACCTTGGCTGCGCCTCCGGGCGACCCGATCTCGTCGAAGAACTCGACGTTGGCCTTGTAGTAGTCCTGCCACTCGTCGGGAAGGTCGTCTTCGTAGTAGATGGCTTCGACCGGGCACACCGGCTCGCAGGCACCGCAGTCGACGCACTCGTCAGGGTGGATGTAGAGCGAGCGTTCGCCCTCGTAGATGCAGTCAACGGGGCACTCGTCGATGCAGGCGCGATCCTTGACATCGACGCACGGGAGGGCGATCACATACGTCACCCCTTCAGTCTACGACTCGCGGGGCTCGGGTTCCTGCGCGGCTGGCCCCTCGGTGCGAACGGGAAGACGCCGAACGGACGGCCACGCGACGACCAGCAGCACGATTCCGGCGACCAGATAGGTCCAGATCTGTCCGGCGAACGAGGCCGGGACCACGACGGACCCTCCGGGCCCTTCGCCGGAGATCAGCACCAGCATGCCGATCATCCCGAGACCGGCGGCCACGGCCGCGCCCCTGTCGTGGGTCAGAGCGCGGACGGCGACGAGGATGGCCGCGCAGGCGATGGCGGCCACGATCATGCCGATCGGGATCGGGCCCCACATCACACTGTGGCTGATGGTGCCGGCGATGCCGTAGACGCCGCCCACCAGGGCGGCAGCGATCCATGACAACACTCTCGACATCCAGCTCACGCGCACCTGTCGATCTTACCGACGAGGCCCCGCCGAACAGGCGGAGGGGCGCAGCATCAGCCGGCGAGGCCGAACAGGCGCAGCAGGGCGGCGACCAGCGCGGCCGCCACGACGACCACGAGGAACGACTGCCGCAACCACAGGAGCCCACCAGCGACCAGCAGTGCGGGCACACGTGCATCCACGATGATCGCCTGCCCATCGCCGAGGGTCTGGACGGCCACGAGGGCGGCCAGCAGCGCGACCGTCAGAAGATCCGAGATGCGGGCCGTGCGTGGCGCCTCGAGCACCCGGGGAGGAACGAGGTAGCCGGCGGCCTTCAGCGCCAGACAGATCAACGCTGCGAGGAGGATCGCGCTCCACAGGCTCATGAGCTCACCTCCGACCCCGCACCCGACGATGGGCGGCCCGGCGCGGTCGGACGCCCCATCCAGTTGAACCAGCCGACCGCGATAGCGACGACCGCGGCGACGAGCACGGGCAGGCCGGGCATCAGGAACGGAGTGAGGGCCGCGGCGACGACCGCCGCGGCGATGCCGACCGCGATGGCCTGGCGCTGCTGGAGACGAGGCCAGAGCAGAGCTAGAAAGGCGGCGGCTGCCGCCGCATCCAGCCCCCATGTCCGAGGATCTCCGAGCACATCCCCCACCAGCGCTCCGATGAGGGTGGTGATGTTCCAGCCGACGAAGATGCCGATCCCGGTCACCCAGAAGCCGACCTGTCGCAGCCGTGGGTCGCCCTGCGATATCGCCACCGCCGTCGACTCGTCGATCGTGAAATGGGCGGCCGCCGCCTTACGGACGGGACCTCCCCCGACGATCGATGACATCCGCATGCCGTAGGCGACGTTGCGGACGCCGAGGAGTGCCGCCGAAGCGACCGCCGATGGCAGGGCCGCAAGCCCCCCGGCCGTGAAGACGCCCACGAAGGCGAACTGCGATCCGCCCGTGAACATCAGCAGACTCAGCACACAGGTCTGCCAGACGTCGAGGCCCGATGCCACGGCGAGCGCACCGAACGAGACACCGTACGCACTGGTCGCGATGACGACCCCGAGCGCTTCGCGCCAGACCTCACGCTCCGCGGTCATCAGGCATCCCGCGCATTGTCGTTCGCTCCACTGAACACATGATCATAATTCTGAACAGTCGAGATCGGATAGTCAAGCGAACGAACGTTTGACATGATGAACACATGGAGGAACTCCGCACACGTATCGCCCGCACCCTGCGCCGGGAGCGAGAGACCGCAGGCCTGTCGGTCTCCGAGCTCGCTCGACGCGCCGGCATCTCCAAGGCGACCGTCTCCCAGCTCGAGAGCGGCGCCGGGAACCCCAGCGTCGAGACGCTGTGGGCTCTCGGCGTCGCGCTGGGCGTGCCCTTCGCCGTGCTGGTCGATCAGCAGGCGAACGCACCGACGCTCATCCGCGCCGACGATCTCGCCGGCGTCCCCTCCTCCGCCGCGGCGTACAGTGCGACACTGCTGTCGGCGAGCCCGCCGGGAGCCCGCCGTGACATCTACCTGATCCAGGCCGAGCCCGGCGATGCCCGCCGTTCCGATCCTCATCACCCCGGGACGATCGAGCACGTGATCCTGATGACCGGGCAGGCGCGGATCGGCCCGGCGGGTGAACCGGTGCTGCTGAACCCCGGCGACTATCTCACGTACCCCGGCGATGCCACGCACATCTTCGAGGCGACCGCATCGGGAACCAGCGCCGTGCTCATATCCGAGCTCCGCTGACCGTCATTCCGGACCGGCGGCCGGAGACGGGTCGGGGATCTCGTGCGGCCGGTATTGCGGCAGCCGCGAGGCCGGGAGGATCGCCAGCGCGCTGACCCCCGCCAGCAGCAGCAGGCCGAGCTTGAGCGTGCCGAGCCGCGATTCCTCGTTCACCACCACCGCCGCGTCGATCTGCGCGGGCGTCGCGTCGGTCGCTTCGAGCGCGACGCGCAGGTCGTCGTTGCTGATGAAGTTGAGATTGTCCATGTCGACCTGGGCGACGAGCGACGGGGGCAGCTCGGGGTGCTCGACCACGGCACGACCGACACTGAGTCCGAGGAGCGACACCAGAAGTGCGCCCGCCAGCGCGGTGCCGACCGCCGATGCGAGGTTCTGGGTGGTGCCGCGCAGCGACCCGACGTCACCGGCGAGCTCGGCGGGGGCTGCGGTCACGAGCACGTTGAACACCAGCGTGACGAGCGCGCCCTGACCGATGCCGAACACGATGAGCCCGACGATGGTCGGGATCGTCTCCCAGTTGTTGTTCACGACGAACGACAACCACACCAGGGCGACCGTGGTGAGGATGAACCCCACGACACCGATCGTGCGTGGAGGGAAGCGCCGGTACAGTCGCACCACCAGGGTGGCCGTCACGAAGACGGTGAGGTTGAACGGCATCATGGCCATGGAGGTGTCGAACGGCGTACGGCCCTGCACGATCTGGATGTAGAGCGGGATCGTGAAGTTCACGCACGCCTCCAGCGCGACCACGATGAACATGGCGTACACGGCGGCCCGCTCCCGCGAAGAGCCGAGGACGCTCAGGTCGATCAGGGGCACCTTCCCCTCCGCCATCCGCTTCCTCGTCCACAGGAAGAACGCCTGGCCGAGCACGAGGCCGACGACGATGAACACGGGAGCGGGCGAGAGGCCGAGGATGTTGAAGGGAGCGTCGGTCGTCGCCGCCACGGCACCCCAGGAGTTCAGGTTGTTGAAACCCAGCGTCAGCAGCACGATCGCCGCTCCGATCAGCAGCGACGCCACGAGGTCGATGCGGATCGAGGCGTCACCGCGATCACCGCGCAGGGTGAAGCTCAGCGCGAAGACCACCACGGCGATCCCCAGAACGATGAAGAACATCGGGCGCCAGCCGACCAGCGTTCCCAGGGTGCCGCCGATGAGGAAGGCACTCACCCCCGAGATCGCGCGGGCCGAACCGATCGCGCCGATGGCGGTCGCCTGCTGCGGTCCGCGGTAGTTCTCGGCGATGAGTGCGACGATCGACGGCACGATGATCGCCGCGGCTGCTCCCGCGACCGCCTGGCCGGCGATCGCCCACCACACGGTGGGAGCGAGGATCATCATGACCGAGGAGCCTGCGAACAGCGCGATCACGATCCGGAAGATGACGACCCAGCCGATCCGCTGGCCGAGTTTCGCTCCGGTCATCACGAGGGCGGCCACCGCGAGGCCGTACATGACGATGGTGGTGCTCGCGACCGTGGGCGGAACACCGAATTCGCTCACCATGCCGCCGAGCGAGATCGGCAGCGCCGCCACGTTGAACGACATCAGCACCTGAGCGAGGAACAGGCTGACCATCGGCAGCCACGAGGTCTTGGTCGGGCTCTGCAACCGCTGGATCATGAGTGCTCCTGCGGTGCGGTCGAGAAAGCGGGTGGGTCTCTGCGCGCCGGGGCGGAGGCGAACAGGTTCAGCCCCAGGACGCGCGACAGATAGCCGATCGCCATCTGCGATCGGATCGAGTTTCCGGCCTCGTCGAGCCGTGGCGAGAAGCCGGCCACCGCGCCCTTCCCGGGGGCGACCGCGACGACGCCTCCGGAGACGCCGGACTTCGCCGGGAGCCCGATCTCGAACAGCCAGTCGCCGGAGCGTTCGTACAGCCCGGTCGACGCGACCACGGCCAGGGTGTCTCGGCACACCTCTTCCGAGACGACCCGCTCACCGCTGACGGGGTTGACTCCCCCGTCGGCGAGCGTCGCCCCCATCACCGCCAGATCGTGAGCCGTCACGGCCAGAGCACACTGACGCGTGTAGACGTCGACCACCTCATCGGGATCCCCCTCGAGCCGACCGTAGCTGCGCAGCAGACGCCCCAGCGCACGATTGCGGTCGTTCGTCTGCGCTTCCGAGGCATAGACGACGCCGTCGAGGCTCAGCGGTCGCCCGGCGAAGGCGGAGAGTCCTTCCCGCACGCGCTCCCACTGCTCGACGGCGGTGCCGCCCGGCATGAGCGCGGTCGTCGCGATGGCACCCGCGTTGACCATCGGGTTCATCGGGTGCCCATCGTTGAGCTCGACCGCCATCACGGAGTTGAACGCGAGTCCGGTGTTGTTCACGCCGACGATGTCGCGCACACGTTCGTGGCCGTGCTCCTGGATCGCCAGTGCGTAGACGAACATCTTCGAGATCGACTGGATGGAGAACGGGTGCAGGGCATCGCCGGCGTCGTGCAGCCCGCCGCCGACCTCGATCACCACCAGCCCGAACAGTTCCGGATCCACCTCCGCAAGCACGGGGATGTAGTCGGCGACGCCGCCCGAGTGCTCGCACGCGTAGCGGGAGTGCGCCTCGCGTACGAGCTCCTCGACGCGATCCCATCCCGGCAGGGTGCCGGTGGACACCTCCTGCGGAACACCGCGCCACGCCGTCGGGTCGAGCACATCTCCTCCTCGGATCCGTGACGCCCCCAGCCGTCAGAGTCACCGTAGCGCTCGACGGCCGCCTTCGGCTAGAGAATCCTCGGCGGGATGACCCGGGGTCAGTACCAGTTCATGGCCTGGGAATGCGACCACGCACTGCACGGCGTTCCGTACACCGATGAGATGTATCCGAGACCCCAGGCGACCTGGGTGGCCGCGTTCGTCTGCCAGTCGGAGCCCGCGGACGACATCTTGCTGCCGGGAAGGGCCTGCGGGATGCCGGTGGCGCCGCTCGGGTTGTACGCCTGGTAGTTCCAACCGGACTCCTTGTTCCACAGCGAGTTCAGGCAGGAGAACTGATCGCCGCCCCATCCGTAGGTGCTCGACATGATCTGCTGCGCGGCTGCCTTGGCGCCTTCCGGGGTGTTGGCTGCGGCCAGAGCAGCTGCGGCCTGCTGTTCCGCCGCGGCCTGCGCAGCGGCCTGCTCCGCCGCGACCCTGGCTGCCTCCTCCTCGGCCTGCTTCTGCTGCGCAGCGGTGAGCGCGCTCCGAAGCTCGTCGGTATCGGAGACGACGTTCGCCGTCTCCTCTTCGACCTCGTCGGCGAGGACCCCACCAGGAGCACCGGCGTCACGTCGATGTCGTCGAGTTTGTCGATGTCCTTCTGCAGGTCGGTGGTGTCGACGGACGTCACCGCGCCGACGTCGAGCCCGGACGCGACGACCTCGGATTCCAGCGTGGATGCCGCCGTCGCGGCATCCTTCGCCTTCGCCAGCGTGGCGGCCGCATCCTCGGTGATCTGCGCGAGGGGTTCTGCACCGGCCAGCGCGGGGGCGGTGACGGCCACCGCGGGGTTGATGGCTCCGACCGCCGGCGCGGACGCGAGGCCGACGCTGAGGGTGATGCCGACCAGGGTGGCGGAGGCGAGGCCGAGGAGGGTCATGGGGCGGTGGGCGGCGGAACGGGCGGACGCCGCCGCGGAGGCGCGCCGAAGCGCACGGGTTTTCTGAAGCATGGGTTCGACTTTCGGGTGGTCGTACGCCCTTGCAGGAGACTCATCGGGAGCTCGTCCCAGGCGCAAGTCAACCACTCTGAACCACGAACCTGAGCGAAAACCATCCCTCACCTGGGATTTACATGAGAAGAGGGCCTCGTGCACGCCTTCCGGCGGCACGAGGCCCTCTCACTCGGAGCTTCGCCGAGTGTGGTCTCAGACGTTCGCGTCCTGACGCTTCAGACGAGCGGTCTCCCGCGCGCGGGTGTTCGCGTCGAGGTTCACCTTGCGGATGCGGACGACCTCGGGGGTCACCTCGACGCACTCGTCGTCGCGGGCGAACTCGAGGCTCTCCTCCAGCGTCAGTTGGCGCGGAGGCGTCATCGACTCGAAGGTGTCGGAGCTCGCCGCACGCATGTTGGTGAGCTTCTTCTCCTTGGTGATGTTCACGTCCATGTCGTCGGCGCGGGAGTTCTCGCCGATCACCATGCCCTCGTAGACCTCCTGCGTGGGCTGCACGAAGAACGACATGCGCTCCTGCAGGGCGATCATCGCGAACGGGGTGACGACGCCCTGGCGGTCGGCGACGATGGAGCCGTTCTGACGCGTCGTGATGGAACCGGCCCACGGCTCGTACCCGTGCGAGATCGCGTTCGCGATTCCGGTACCACGCGTGGTGGTGAGGAACTCGCTACGGAAGCCGATGAGGCCGCGCGACGGGACGATGAACTCCATGCGCACCCAGCCGGTGCCGTGGTTGGTCATGTTCTCCATGCGACCCTTGCGGTTCGCGAGCAGCTGGGTGATCGCCCCGAGGTGCTCCTCCGGAGTGTCGATCGTGAGGTGCTCGAACGGCTCGTAGGTCTTGCCGTCGATCTTCTTCGTGACCACCTGCGGCTTGCCGACGGTGAGCTCGAAACCTTCGCGACGCATGTTCTCGACGAGGATGGCGAGGGCCAGCTCTCCACGGCCCTGCACCTCCCACGCATCCGGACGCCCGATGTCGACGACCTTGAGCGAGACGTTTCCGATGAGCTCCTTGTCGAGACGGTCCTTGACCATGCGAGCAGTGAGCTTGTGCCCCTTGACCTTGCCCATGAGGGGCGAGGTGTTGGTGCCGATCGTCATCGAGATGGCGGGGTCGTCGACCGTGATGGCCGGCAGCGGGCGCACGTCCTCGGGGTCGGCGATGGTCTCGCCGATCGTGATGTTCTCGAAGCCGGCGATGGCGACGATGTCGCCGGGACCGGCGGACTCGGCGGGGTAGCGCTCGAGCGCGCGGGTCTTCAGGAGCTCGGTGATACGCGCGTTCTGGTGCGTGCCGTCGGAACGGACCCAGGCCACGGTCTGGCCCTTCTTCAGCGTGCCGTTGAAGACGCGCAGCAGCGCCAGACGGCCGAGGAAGGGGCTGGAGTCGAGGTTCGTGACCCAGGCCTGCAGCGGGTGCTCGTCGTCGTACTCCGGAGCGGGAACGTGCTCGAGGATCGCCTCGAACAGCGGCTCGAGGTCGTCGTTGTCCGGCAGCGAGCCGTCGGCGGGACGGTTCTGCGATGCCGCACCGGCACGACCGGAGGCGTAGACCACCGGAACGTCGAGGAGCGCGTCGACATCGAGGTCGGGCACATCGTCGACCAGGTCGGAGGCGAGACCCAGCAGCAGGTCGTGCGCCTCTTCCTCTACCTCCGCGATGCGGGCGTCAGGACGGTCGGTCTTGTTGACCAGGAGGATGACGGGGAGCTTCGCCTCGAGCGCCTTGCGCAGCACGAAGCGGGTCTGCGGCAGCGGACCCTCGCTCGCGTCGACCAGCAGCACGACACCGTCGACCATGGACAGGCCGCGCTCGACCTCGCCACCGAAGTCGGCGTGACCGGGGGTGTCGATCACGTTGATCGTGATCTCCTTGCCCTGGGCGTGCTTGCCCTTGTATGTGATCGCCGTGTTCTTGGCGAGGATCGTGATGCCCTTCTCACGTTCCAGGTCGTTCGAATCCATGGCGCGCTCATCGACGTGGGCGTGTTCGCCGAAGGAGCCCGTCTGACGCAGCATGGCGTCGACGAGAGTGGTCTTGCCGTGGTCGACGTGCGCGACGATCGCGACGTTGCGGAGGTCAGAACGAAGGGCGTGCGCCATGCAGGTGTCCTAAAAGATGTGGGGTTTCGCCGGGAAGCCGACGTTCCAGGATAACGCAAGCTCAGGGCTTGTTCCTGAAAAGCAGGTCGTAGCATCGAGATCGTGACCCGACCGCAGGCTCCGTGGGACCTCCCCGACCTCTCCCCCGCACCCTCCCGCGCGCGACTGTGGTGGGAGATCGCCATCGTCCTCGCGCTGGGCCTCGGCCAGTCCGCGGTCTACGCGATCGTTCAGCTCGCGTACCGCCTCACGGACGATGTGCCGATCGCCGATCAGGTGGCGAAGCTCAATCCCTCGCGGAGCGACAGGGAGATCTTCGACCTGATCTACCAGGTGCTCGCCATCGGATTCTCGCTCGTCCCCGTGCTGCTGGTGTGCTTCCTGCTGTGGCAGTCCCGCCGCCCGCATCTGGCGCGACTGGGTCTGGACGGCACCGGGATCGCGAAGGATGCGGGCCGCGGCATCCTGCTCGTGCTCGCGATCGGCATCCCCGGCCTCGGCCTCTACCTCGCCGGGCGGGCGCTCGGACTCACGGTGGCGATCGATCCGGCGGGGATCGACGCGTACTGGTGGACCGTGCCCGTCCTGTTGCTCGCCGCGGCCCGCGCGTCCCTCCAGGAGGAATTCGTCGTGCTCGGATACCTCTTCACACGGCTGCGCCAGCTCGGATGGAGCCCATGGGTGATCATCGTCTCGACGTCGATCCTGCGCGCGAGCTATCACCTGTATCAGGGATATCCCGCGTTCATCGGCAACCTCGCGATGGGGCTGCTGTTCGGCTGGCTGTATCAGCGCACCGGGCGGTTGATGCCGTTCCTCGTCGCGCACTTCGTGATCGACGCCGCCGCCTTCGTGGGGTACCCGTGGGCCGCATCGACGTGGCCCGAGCTGTTCGGACTGCCGAGCTGAGCCCTGGCGTCAGGTCACTACGCCGCGGCACCGGCGATGGCGATCGCTCCCAGCGCCCAGAACACGATCACCGCAAGCGCGATCAGTGCGGGAACGTCCCAGGTCCGACGTACAGACGAGTTCGCCGGTGACGCCGCCGCCCACAGGTCACGGATGTCCGCGAGAGCGCGGAACCCGGCAGGGGCCTTCGGCTCGGCGTCCTCGCCTCGTCCCGGTCGCGGCGGACGCGCCCGAGCAGGCCCGCCGTAGCAGGAGAGCTCACGCCCGTCATCGAGCGAGAACAGCAGCTGCCAGCGAAGGTCGATGTCACGCACGTTCCCCCACCCGAAGCTGGTACGACGGAGCAGGTTCTGCACGACGACGCCTTCGGCATCCACGCGCACCGAGGAGATGTAGCTGAGCTCGTACACGATCCACAGTGCGAGCAGCACCCAAGGCGCGAGGAGCAGCATCTGCGCCCAGCTCCCCCGGACAACGGCGTCGCCAAGAAGGAAGAGCGCGAGTAGCGTGCTCGGGATCAGGATGACCAGTCCCGAGGACGCGCGATAGGTACGCGCGCCCTCGGGGTGCTGTGGCTCGATCACCGTCAGCGACCGCCGAGAGGGATCGACGCCCCGGGGATCGCCTTGAGCAGACGGTCGGTGTACTCCTGCTGCGGGTTGGCGAAGATCTCGTCGACAGTGCCCTGTTCGACGATCTTCCCCTTCTCCATCACGCACACGAGGTCGCTCGATACGCGGACGACGGCAAGGTCGTGCGTGATGAACAGATAGGTTAGGCCGAGCTCGGACTGCAACTCGGCGAGGAGCTGCAGGACCTGATCCTGCACCAGCACGTCAAGCGCCGACACCGCCTCGTCTAGCACGATGATGTCGGGCTTGAGGGCCAGCGCTCGAGCAATCGCGACGCGCTGACGCTGCCCACCCGACAGCTCATTCGGGTACCGGGTGGCGAGCACGCGCGGCAGCGAGACCTGATCCAGCAGCTCCTCGACCCGCTCGCGCTGCGACGAGCGATCGCCGACGCCGTGGATCTGCAGTGGCTCGGCGATGGTGTTGCCGATGTTGCGCAGCGGGTCGAGCGAACCGTATGGGTCCTGGAAGACCGGCTGCATCCGTCGACGCAGGCCGAATGCTTGAGCATTCGACAGCTTTGACACGTCCACGCCGTCGATCTCGATGGTGCCGCTGGTCGGCTCCTCGAGTTTCAGGACCATCTTGGCGACCGTGGACTTGCCCGATCCCGACTCTCCGACGAGAGCGAGGGTCTTGCCGCGCGGGATCTCGAAGGACACGTTGTCGACAGCACGGAAGGCTTCGCTGCGGAAGTTCCCCTGACGGATCTTGTAGTCCTTCGTGAGGCCGGCGACCCGCACCGTCGGAGGGATGGCAGCGAGGTCTTCGGTCGTCTCGATGCCCCGGTCCTCCACCACCGCTTGGATGCGCTGCGAGGCGACGCTGGGCGCCGCGGCGACCAGACGCTTCGTGTACGGGTGCTGAGGGTCCTCGAGGATCTGCCGGCTCGGACCTGCCTCGACGATGTTGCCGTTGTTCATCACGATGATCTTGTTCGCACGCTCGGCTGCGAGGCCCAGATCGTGCGTGATCAGAAGCATCGAGGTGCCCTTGTCGCGCGTGAGCGAAGCCATGTGATCGAGGATCACGCGCTGCACCGTCACGTCCAGCGCGGAGGTCGGCTCGTCGGCGATCAGCAGCTTCGGGTCGGCGGCGAGACCGATCCCGATCAGCGCGCGCTGTCGCATTCCGCCCGAGAACTGGTGCGGGAACTGATGCAGTCGCTTCTCAGCGTCAGCCAGCCCCGCCTGCTGCAGGACCTCGACCGTGCGCGCCTTGGCGCTCCCACGATCTCCCGCGATGCCGTTCGCTCGGATCGCTTCCTTGACCTGGAAGCCGATGCTCCAGACCGGGTTGAGGTTCGACATCGGGTCCTGCGGCACGAAGCCGATGTCCCGGCCGCGGACGGCTTCGATCTGGCGACGGTTCAGCGTCGTGAGCTCTCGCCCCTCGAGCGTGATGGACCCGCCGGTGACCTGTCCGGTTCCGGGAAGCAGGTTCACGATGGCGGTCGCCGTCGTGGACTTGCCCGACCCGGACTCGCCGACGATGGCGACGGTCTCTCCCGGCATGATGTCGAAGCTGACTCCGTGGAGCACTTCGCGCAGCCCCTCCTGGGTGCGGAAGGCGACCTTCAGGTCGCGGACGCTCAGCAGAGGGACCTGTTCGGTGATGCGCTCGCTCATCGGCGTGCCCTCGCCTTCGGGTCGAGGGCGTCTCGGATGAGCTCGCCCAGGGTCACGAACGCCAGCACCGCCAGGGTGAGGGCGATCGACGGATAGATGAGAGCCATCGGAGCGACGCGAAGCGAGGCCTGGGCTTTCGCGATGTCGTTACCCCACGACATCACATTGCTGCCGAGACCCACTCCGAGGAACGAGAGCGTGGCTTCGGCGACGATGGCCGCGGCGAGCCCGAGGGTCGAGACGACGAGAAGCGGAGCGATCGCGTTCGGGACGACGTGATTCACGAGGATCCGGAACTTCGACTGCCCGAGAGCCTGGGACGCCATCACGAAGTCGGCCTGTCGCACTCGGAGCACCTCCGCTCGCACGACTCGCGCAGTGGAGGCCCAGGCGAAGGCGCCGATCGCGAATGCCAGGGTCCACACCGAACGGGCGTCACGGAACACCGTCATCACGACGACGGCCGCGAGGATGTACGGGATGGCGAAGAAGATGTCGCCGATGCGCGACAGCAGCCCGTCGAGCCAGCCGCCGTAGAAACCGGCGAGGGCTCCCATGATCAGGCCGAGCACGGACGAGATCACCGTGGCGATCAGGCCCACGGCCAGCGACGTCTGCGATCCCCACACGATGCGGGCGTAGATATCGCATCCCTGGAACGTGAAGCCGAGGGGGTGTCCCTCGGTCGGGCCGCCGTTACTGTTGGACAGCTGGCAGTCGTCGTTCGGCGGCGTCGTGGTGAACAGCGTCGGCCACAACGCCATCACGAGGAAGAACAGCGCGAGCGCGATCGAGAACCAGAACAGAGGACGACGGCGCAGGTCGGCCCAGGCATCCCTCCACAGGTTGCTGGGCTTGTCCGAGATGCGGACGGCGTCGACAGAGATCGACTCGGTCTCGACCGGGGCGACGTAGTGCTGCGGAGTGGTGTCAGGCATAGCGGATCCTCGGGTCGAGCAGACCGTAGAGCAGGTCGATGAGAAGGTTCACCAGCACGTAAAGGATGACGAACACCGTGACGAACGAGACCACCGTCGGGCCTTCGCCGCGCTGGATCGCCTGGAACAGCGTGTTACCCACACCGGGGACGTTGAAGATTCCCTCGGTGACGGTCGCACCGACGAGCAGCACGCCGAAGTTCGTGGCGGAGTTGGTGATGACGGGGATCAGCGAGTTGCGCAGCACGTGCACGGGAAGCACGCGACCCCTGGACAGTCCCTTGCTGTAGGCGGTGCGTACCCAGTCCTGGTTCAGGGTCTCGATGACGGAGCTGCGCATCAGACGCATGCTCACGGCATAGAGGCTGAATCCGAGCACGATCGCCGGAAGCCACAGACCGCCCCAGTCGTTATCCGCACCCACGGTGGGTTTGAACCATCCGAGCTGGATCGCGAGGAAGTACTGTGCGAGGAACGCGACCACGAAGATCGGGATCGCGATCGCCACGAGGGCGACGACGAGCGACACGTTGTCGAACAGCTTGCCCTTGCGCAGCGCCGAGATCGTTCCGATGATGATCGCGAGCGTGAACTCGATCCCGATCGCCATGACAGCGAGGCGCCCGGTGACGGGGAGGGTGGCTGCCAGGACCGCCGAGACCGGACGACCCGAGTAGGTCGTTCCGAGGTCACCCTGGAAGACGCCGGTGATGTAGTACCAGTACTGCACGATGAACGGGTCATTCAGGTGGTACTGCTCGCGGAGCTGTTCGATGACAGCCGGGTTCGGGGTCTTGTCCCCGAACAGAGCGAGGATCGGATCGCCAGGCATGGCGAACACGAGGAAGTAGATGAGCAGGGTGGCTCCGAAGAAGACCGGGATCACCTGCAGAAGACGTCTCAGAATGTAACCGAGCATCCGCTTGTCCCTTCTTAGAGGGGTGAGAGAAGCGAGGCGAACACAAGCCTGTGAGGCGGTGACGAAGAATCGTCACCGCCTCACAGGTGAAGTGCCGTCGGGCTTTACTCGCCGGCCTTCGTGATCTCGTAGTACAGCGGAACCGAGTTCCAGCCGAACGTCACGTTGCTGACGTTCTCGCTGAAGCCGCCGGTCACGTTCGAGTACCACAGCGGGACCGCCGGGAGGTCCTTGAACAGAACCTCCTGCGCCTTGGTGAAGTCCTCGATCTGTGCGTCGGCGTCGGGGTTGCTGATGCCGGCCTTGATCAGGTCATCGAACTCGGGGTTCGAGTAGTCGCCGTCGTTGGAACCGGCGCCCGTCGCGTAGAGCGGTCCGAGGAAGTTGTACAGACCCGGGTAGTCGGCCTGCCATCCCGAACGTGCAGCGGTGGTGATGGTGCGGTCGTTGACCTTGGTCCGCAGGTCCTGGAAGGTCGGGTACGGGTCGCCGGACGCCTCGATGCCGAGCGTGTTCTTGATGCTGTTGCTCACCGCGTCGACCCAGGCGTCGTGCCCGCCGTCTGCGTTGTACGCGATCTTGAACTCGCCGTCCCAGGGGGCGATGGCGTCGGCCTTGGCCCACAGCTCCTTCGCCTTCTCGGGGTCGTAGTCGAGGACCTCGCTGCCGGGGACCGAGTCGGACCAGCCGTCGATGACGGGCGACGTGAAGTCCTTCGCGGGCGTACGCGTGCCCGAGAAGATCGTCTTGGTGATCTCGTCGCGGTTGATCGCCATGGAGATCGCCTGACGACGCAGTTTGCCCTCTTCGCCGCTGAAGTGCGGCAGGAACTGGCCGATCGTGAACGACTGGAACACAGCGGAGGGCTGGTTCACGGCGCGGTCGCCGAGCTCGTCGGTGAAGACCGCCAGGGAGTTCGTCGGGATCGCGTCGATGACGTCGACCTCGTTCGACAGCAGGTCGGCGTAAGCCGCTTCCTGCGTCGCGTAGAACTTGATGGTGAGACCGCCGTTGGCTGCCTTGCGACCGCCGTCGTAGTCGTCGTTGCGGACGAGCTCGATCTGGACGTCGTGCTGCCACGCGTCATCGCCGGCGATCTTGTACGGACCGTTGCCGATCGGGTTCTGCCCGAAGGCGTCCATGTCCTCGAAAGCGACATCGGGCAGCGGGTAGAACGCGGAGTAGCCGAGACGCAGAGCAAAGTCAGACGCAGGCTTGTTCAGCGCGATGGTGAAGGTGTAGTCGTCGACCTGCTGCAGGCCGGTCAGCTCGGAGTCCTCGTCGTAGCTGAAGCCCTCGATGTCCTCGAAGAAGTAGCTGGAGAGGTGGCCGTTGGAGAGCTTCGCGCCCTCGTTCCACGCCTTGATGAAGTTGTCGGCGGTGACTTCCTCGCCGTCGGTGAAGGTCTCGCCCTTCTTGAGCTTGACCGTGAGGTGCTGGGGGTCCTCGGTGGTGATCTCCTCAGCCACGTCGTTGACCGGCTTGCCGTCGGCGTCGTAGTAGATCAGCCCAGCGAAGATCTCGTCGAGGATCTTTCCGCCACCGACCTCGTTGGTGTTGGTCGGGATGAGCGGGTTCTCCGGCTCGGATCCGTTCGTCGTGATGATAGCGTCCGCGTCGACGTTGCCGCCGGCGTCGCCCTTCGAGTCGTTTCCGCCACCGCTGGCGCAGCCCGCCAGCGCCAGCGCGCCGATCACGAACAACGCGGTGCCCGCAAGGGCGATCTTGTTGCGCTTCACTTTGTGTCCTCCTGTGGACATTCGGGGTTCTGCGTGCGCATCGTCGAGCACGCAGGGATACCTGAGAGTAACCCGCGCCTCTGTCGCAGCCGCCCTCAGCTAACGAACTGTTACTGAGTGGTGACCATCTGTAACACCGGGGAAACACCACGAAACAGAAGACGGTGCCGCGCTCCACTCGGAAGCGCGACACCGCCTGCTCGGATGAGCACGAGGCTCAGGCGAAGGCCTCCACGGGCGGGCAGGCGCACACCAGATTGCGGTCGCCGTAGGCCTGGTCGATGCGGCGCACGGGCGGCCAGTACTTTCCGGCGACCAGCGCATGCACCGGGTAGGCGGCGTCCTCGCGCGAGTACGCGTGGTTCCACTCCCCCGCGATGAGCGAGACAGCGGTGTGCGGCGCGTGCACCAGCGGGTTGTCATCGGCCGGCCAGCGACCGGCAGCGACGGCCTCCGCTTCGGCCTTGATCATGATCATCGCTTCGATGAAGCGCTCGATCTCGTCGAGGTCCTCCGACTCCGTCGGCTCGACCATCAGGGTTCCCGCGACGGGGAACGACATGGTCGGCGCGTGGAAGCCGTAGTCGATGAGGCGCTTGGCGACGTCGTCGACCGTGATGCCGGTGGCTTCCTTGAGCGGACGCAGATCGAGGATGCACTCGTGCGCCACCCGACCGTTCTCGCCGGTGTACAGCACCGGGAAATGGCCGCCGAGGCGCTCGGCGATGTAGTTCGCCGAGAGCACGGCTGCTGCCGTGGCGCGACGCAGCCCGTCGGCGCCCATCATGCGCACGTACGCCCACGAGATCGGCAGGATCCCCGCGGACCCGTAGGGAGCGGCGGAGATCACACCGCCCTCGAACGTGAAGCCGCCGAAGTGCTCCGCGCTCTGCGCGAGGGGGTGCGAAGGCAGGAACGGTGCGAGGTGCGACTTCGCCGCGACCGGCCCGATGCCGGGGCCGCCACCGCCGTGCGGGATCGCGAATGTCTTGTGCAGGTTGAGGTGCGAGACGTCGCCGCCCAGGTCACCGAAGCGCGCATAGCCGAGCAGGGCGTTGAGGTTGGCGCCGTCGACGTACACCTGCCCACCGGCGTCGTGCACGGCGGCCGTGATCTCCACGACCTGCTCCTCGTACACACCGTGCGTGGAGGGGTAGGTGATCATCAGGGCCGAGAGGTCGTCGGCGTGCTGGGCGATCTTCGCGCGCAGGTCGTCGAGGTCGACGTTGCCGAGCTCGTCCGTCGCGACCACGACGACCTTCATGCCCGCGAGCACGGCCGATGCCGCATTCGTGCCATGGGCCGACGAGGGGATGAGGCACACGGTGCGGTGGGTGTCGCCGTTCGCGTGGTGGTACCCGCGGATGGCCAGGAGACCCGCGAGCTCACCCTGCGAACCGGCGTTCGGCTGCAGCGAGACCGCGTCGTAACCGGTGACCTCGGCGAGCCAGCCCTCGAGCTGGTCGATGAGCTCGAGGTAGCCCTGCACGTCGGACGCCGGGGCGAACGGGTGGATGCCGGCGAACTCGGGCCAGGTGATGGCAGCCATCTCGGTGGCGGCGTTGAGCTTCATGGTGCACGAGCCCAGCGGGATCATGCCGCGATCGAGCGCGTAGTCGCGGTCGGAGAGGCTCTTCAGATACCGCATCATGGCGGTCTCCGAGCGATGCGAGTGGAAGACCGGGTGCGTGAGGTACTCGTCGTGACGCCGCAGCGCCTCGGGAAGCCGGCCGTGCTCGGAGGCGGCGATGTAGCCGAAAGAGCGCCCTGTACCCGACGCGAAGCAGCCCGCGACCCGATCGAGGTCGGTGAACGTCGTGGTCTCATCGACCGAGACGCCGACGGTGTCGGCGTCGACCTCGTGGAGGAGATAGCCCGCGTCGTGCGCGGCGGCGACGATCTCGGAGGCGCGGCCCGGCACACGGACACGGAGAGTGTCGAAGAACTCCCTGTGCTCGATGTCGAGTTCGAGCTCGATGAGCCACGTGGCCAGAGCGTCCGCCTTGCGGGCCACGTCCAGGGCGATCGCCCGGAGCCCGTCAGGGCCGTGGTACACCGCGTACATCGATGCCATGACGGCCAGCAGCACCTGGGCGGTGCAGATGTTCGACGTCGCCTTCTCGCGACGGATGTGCTGCTCGCGCGTCTGCAGCGAGAGCCGGTACGCGGGCTTGCCGTCGGCATCCACCGACACTCCCACGAGTCGACCGGGCAGCTGACGCTCGAGGCCGGAGCGGACCGCCATGTAGCCGGCGTGCGGCCCGCCGAAGCCCATCGGCACGCCGAAGCGCTGGGTCGTGCCGACCGCCACGTCGGCGCCGAGGGATCCGGGCGAGGCGATCAGGGTGAGTGCGAGCAGATCCGCCGCCGCGACGGCGAGAGCACCGGAGAGGTGCGCGGCGTCGAAGACGGCGGACGGGTCCCAGACCCGTCCGGATGCCCCGGGGTACTGGACGAACACACCGAACAGGTCGGCCGGCAGCTCCTCGCCAGCGGCGAAATCGACCGTGACGATCTCGATACCCAGGGCCTCAGCACGCGTGTCGAGCATCGCCCTCGTCTGCGGGAGGGCATCGGCGTCGACCGCGAACACGGTCGACGCCGACTTCGAGGCACGACGGGCGAGCAGCATCGCCTCGACGACCGCGGTCGACTCGTCGAGCATCGACGCGTTGGCCGTGGTCAGCCCGGTGAGCTCGGCGACCATCGTCTGGAAGTTGATGAGCGCCTCCAGACGCCCCTGGGAGATCTCCGGCTGGTACGGCGTGTACGCCGTGTACCAGGAGGGGTTCTCCAGCACGTTGCGCTGGATCACCTGCGGCGTGATGGTGCCGTAGTATCCCAAGCCGATCATCGGGCGGTTCACGGTGTTGCGCGACGCGAGCGTCCGGAGCTCGGCGAGAGCCTCGGTCTCGCTCGCCGCGGACGGGATGAGCGAGGGCGCATCCGTGGCCTCGGCAGACGGACCGGTGTAGATCGACGCCGGCACGGCCTGGCGCATGAGCGCCTCTACCGGACTCAGCGCAGAGTCGGCTGCGGTGGTGTCGAGACCGAGGGCGGCGAGCATCGTGCGCTGCGCGGCATCCGTGGGTCCGATGTGACGATCGGCGAAAGTGACCACTGGAGAATCAGCCCTCCGTGAGAGCGACATAGGCGTCGCGGTCGAGCAGACCGTCGAGAGCACCGGCGGCGACGGTGACCTTGAGCAGCCATCCGCCCTCGAACGGCGCCGCGTTGACGAGCGACGGGTCATCCACCGCTGCGTCGTTGATCTCGACGACCGTGCCCGAGACGGGAGCGTAGAGCTCGCCGACCGACTTCGTCGACTCGATCTCGCCGACGACCGCTCCTGCGGTGACCTCGGTGCCGACTGCGGGGAGCTCGACGAACACGACGTCGCCCAGCTTCTCGGCGGCGTAGTCGGTGATCCCGATGGTCACGGTGTCGCCGTCAGCGGCGATCCACTCGTGCTCTTCGGTGTAGTGGAGTGCGGCGAGATCGGTCATTTGGTCCTCCGGTAGAAAGGCAGGGCGGTCACGGTCGCGGGGATTCTGGTTCCCCGCACATCAAGGAATACTGCGGTTCCCTCTTCCGCGGAAGACGGGGTCACGTAGGCCATCGCGATCGGATGACCGAGCGTGGGGCTGAGCGCGCCGCTCGTGATCTCACCGAGCACCGACCCGTGTTCGTCGACCACGGCGTAGCCGGCGCGACCGGCGCGCTTGCCCTCGGCGACGAGTCCGACCAGGACCGGCGCTTCCGGTGCTTCGGCCGACTCCGCAGCGGCGGAGAGAGCGGCCTTGCCGACGAACTGCTCCTTCGCGCTCACGACGACCCGGCCAAGGCCCGCCTGCGCCGGCCGAGTGTCGAGGCTCAGCTCGTGTCCGTACAGGGGCATACCCGCCTCGAGCCGCAGGGTGTCGCGCGCGGCGAGTCCGGCGGGGACGAGGCCGTGCGGTGCGCCCGCGGCGAGGAGCGCATCCCAGAGCGACGCGGCGCGGTCGGCGGCGACCAGAAGCTCGAAGCCGTCCTCGCCGGTGTAACCGGTGCGCGCGAGGAGGACGGGCACGCCGTCGTAGTTCGCGGACGCCCAGGCGTAGTACTTCTGCTCGGTCCAGGGAATGCTGACGTCGGTGATGCCCGGGGTCTCGGCGAGGATGGCCTCGGCGTTCGGTCCCTGCACGGCGATGAGTGCATAGTCGTCGGAGACGTCCTGCACCACGACGTCGAAGCCGTCGGTGCGATCGCGCAGAGCAGCGGAGACGGCGTCGCGGTTGGCCGCGTTGGAGATGATGAGGAAGTCATCGCCCTCGAGGCGATAGACGATCACGTCGTCGATGATCCCGCCGGACTCGGCGAGCAGGAGCGAGTACTTCGCCTTCCCGACGGCCAGCGCCGAGAGGCGGCCGGCCAGGGCGTTGTCGAGGAAATCGGCGGCTCCGCTGCCCTGGACCGTGAACTCGGCCATGTGCGAGATGTCGAAGATGCCCGCGCTCTGGCGCACGGCGTGGTGTTCGGCGAGGTCGGAGGTGTACCGCACCGGCATCTGCCAGCCGCCGAAGTCGGTGAACGATGCGCCCAGCGCCTCATGGCATGCGCGCAGCGGGGTGTAGCGGGGGTCGGACATGGAGTTCTCCCGGGCTGTGTCGGGCGGAACGGCGGCACCGTCGTTCCTCGGAACTCCCCCTCTGTCATGGGCCTGAGAGCTTCACCCGTGCGCGGAGGCGGGGCTTTCACCGTCGGCGGATCCGCAGAGTCGCCGGATCGCTTTTCAGAGTGGCCGGAACCGCGCGGTACGCGTACCTGAGAGATTGGCGGGGAGGCTTGCTCCTTCGGTGCCCGGCTGCGTTCGCCGGGGCTCTCCCGCGTGGTTCATTCGGCCTGTCTTCAATTGTGGGTCCAGTCTAGCCGGTCGGATCCTCGGTGCCGGATTCTCCGGAAGCGCGTTCGAATCGCGCGAATGGTCCCGTTCCGGGGTCAGACGCGACCATTCACGCGATTCGAAGGCGGAGCGCCGGCCGTCAGCGGGTGATGCCGAGTTCGGCCCGCACCTCGTCGCGCAGGCGGCCGAGGTTGTCGGGCTCTGGTGCTGCACCGAGGAGCGTCTTGGTGTATTCGTGCTGCGGGTTGAGGATGACCTCGTCCGCGGGGCCGCGCTCGACGACGTCGCCCTTGTAGAGCACCATGATCTCATCCGAGAAGTGCCTCGCCGTGGCCAGGTCGTGTGTGATGTACAGCACACCCAGGTTCTCCTCGCGCTGCAGATCTGCGAGAAGGTTCAACACCCCCAGCCGGATCGACACGTCCAGCATCGAGACCGGCTCGTCGGCGACGATGAACCGGGCGCCCGGGGCGAGAGCCCGCGCGATCGCGACACGCTGTCGCTGCCCGCCCGAGAGCTCGTGCGGGCGCCGCTCCGCGAAACTCTCCCCTGGGGTCAGACGCACCCGCTCCAACAGCTCCACCGCGCGCTCCCGCACCTGCGCCCGCGACAGCTCCGGGTGGTGCAGACGGATCGGCCGCTCCAGATGATGAACGATCGTGTGGAACGGGTTCAACGACGCGAACGGGTCCTGGAACACCATCTGCACGTCCGCGCGGTAGCGCTCCAACGCCCGCCCCCGAGCCCCGGACGCCTTCCCGTCCAACAGGATCTCGCCGCTGGTGGGCGTCTCCAGCTTCATCAGCATCCGGGCGATCGTCGACTTCCCCGACCCCGACTCCCCCACCAGGGCGACCGTCTTGCCCGCCTCGATGGTGAACGACACGTCCTTCACCGCATGGAGGATGCTGGTCTTGAATCCCGACCGCAGGTGGAAATCCTTCACCAGATTCCGCGCTTCCAACGTCGCCACCTGCGGCACGGCCGCGGTGGAGCTCGTGATGCTCGTGGTCATCGGACGCCCTCCTGGCTCACACCGGTGCGGACGAAGTCGCCCCGCTCGCCCTTGAGCGACGGGAAGCTCGACAGCAACCGCTTCGTGTACTCGTGCTGCGGAGTCCGGTAGATCTCCTCCGCCGTTCCCTCCTCGACGATCTGCCCCTGCAACATGATCGCGATCCGATCACTGATCTCGATCAGCATCGGCAGATCATGCGTGATGAAGATCACCGCGAATCCGAGCTTCTCCCGCAGCCGCATGATCTCCCGGATGATGCCCCGCTGCACGACCACGTCCAGCGCCGTGGTCGGCTCGTCCATGATCATCACCTGCGGATCGAGGGCCAGAGCCATCGCGATCATCATGCGCTGCCTCATGCCACCCGACAGCTCATGCGGGAAACTCGACAGGCGGTTGGGGTCCACGCCGACGAGCGTCAGCAGTTCCTCCGCCCGCGCGGTCTTCGCCTTCTTGCTCATCCCGGGCCGGTGCGTGTCGAAGATGTCGAAGATCTGTGCCTTGACACTGATCACCGGGTTCAACGAGTTCATCGCCCCCTGGAACACCATCGAGATCTTGTCCCACCGGAACGCGCGCAGACCCTCGCCGTCCAGTCCCACTATGTCGATGTCATGACCATCCCGGTCATGGAACACGATCTCCCCGCCCGTCATCAGAGCCGGAGCCTTGAGCAGACGGTTCATGCCGTAGGCCAGGGTCGTCTTCCCGCAGCCCGACTCCCCCGCCAACCCCAGGATCTCGCCCCGGTTCAACGTCAGCGACACATCCCGCACGGCCTTCACCGGCGGATCCACCTCATACTCGATCGACACGTTCCGCGCCGTCAGGACCGGCTCGCTCATGCGGTGACTCCCTTGGTCTTGGCGGCCTTGCGCACACGCCGCGCGGCTTCGGGCGCATTGCGTAGCTTCGGATTGATGACCTCGTCGATCGCGAAGTTGATGAGCGACAGGCCGGCGCCGAGAATCGCGATCATGAGCCCCGGCGGGACGAACCACCACCAGGCACCGCGTCCGAGGGCCTGCCCCGACTGCGCGTCGTTGAGGATCGACCCCCACGTGATCGAGGAGTTGGGGCCGAGACCGAGGTAGGACAGGCCGGCCTCTCCGAGGATCGCGAAGATGATCGCGAAGAGGAACTGGGCCGTGAGCAGCGGCAGGAGATTCGGCATGATCTCGACCAGGATCACGCGGAACGACCGCTCCCCTGCGACCTTCGACGCATAGACGTAGTCACGCGTACGGAGCGATCGTGTCTGGAGCCGGAGCACATATGCCGCCCCGGCCCAGGAGGTGATGCCGAGCACGAACGCGACGAGCTGCCAACTGCGCTGCGGCACGAACGAGGCGATGACCATCACCAGCGGAAGCCCGGGGATCACGATCATCACGTTCGTGAGGAGTGCGAGACCGTCTTCGCGCCAGCCGCCCAGATATCCGGCCAGAACGCCGAAGAACAACGACAGCACGATCGCGATGCCGCCGGCGGTCACACCGATGAGCAGGGACCCCTGAGCGCCGATCGCCAGTTGCGCGAACATGTCGTTGCCGAGCTTGGTGGTGCCGAGCCAGTGTTCCGCGGAGGGCGGCTGGAGCGCAGGGTTCGCCGTGCTGCGCGGGTCCTGCGAGAAGATCGGCGCGATGATCGCGAACAGCACGATGGCCGCGACCAGGATCACGCCGACGATGAACTTCGGCGAAGTGCTGGGAAGGATGCGACGACGCTTGCGCCCCTGCTGCGTGGCGAGCGAGACCGTGCTGGCCGGGGCGGTGACGGGTGGCTCCTGCGTCAGGAGCGGGTTCTTCGTGTCAGACATTCTGGCGAGCCCTCGGGTCGATGAAGCCATAGACGAGGTCCATGATGAAGTTGGCGGCGAGCACCGTCAGGGTGATGACGAGGAACAGTCCCTGCATCAGCGCGTAGTCGTTGTTGGTCACGGCCTGGAACATCAGCTTGCCGATTCCGGGGTAGGTGAACACCTGCTCCATCACGATCGAGCCGGCGACCACGAAACCGAGCGTGATCGAGAAGCCCGCGATCGAGGGGATCGCCGCATTGCGGGCCGCGTAGGTGGTGAGCACGCGACGGGGCCGGAGACCCTTCGCCTCCGCCGTCAGCACGTAGTCCTCGGCGAGCGTGGAGACCATCATGTTGCGCATGCCGAACATCCACCCGCCGACCGAGCTGATCACGATCGTGATAGCGGGCAGGATCGCGTGCGCGACGGCGTCGGTGAAGAACGCCCAGGTCGGCTCGGGGCCGTCCGGGTAGTCGAAGACGTCGTACCCGCCGAAGATCGGGAACCAGCCGAGACCGACCGCGAACACCGAGACGAGGATCAGCGCCAACCAGAAGTACGGGATCGACTGGAGCACAGTCGTGACGGGGATCAGGTGGTCGACCCAGGTGCCTCGTTTCCATCCGGCCCAGGCGCCGAGCACGACGCCGAGGACGAAGGAGATGACGGTCGCGGTGCCGACCAGGACGAGCGTCCAGGGAAGCGCACCGGCGATGAGCTCCGTCACCGGAGTGGGGAACTTGGTGACCGATACTCCGAGATCGCCCTGGAACATGCGTCCCCAGTAGGACAGATACTGCTCCCAGAGAGAGGAATCGTCGCCGCCGAGCAGGAGCTTGATGTTGCGGATGGCGGTCTCGGAGACCTCACCGCCTGCTCGCTGCATCTTGGCGATCATGATGTCGGCCGGGTTCCCCGGCATGAGCCGGGGAAGAAGGAAGTTGATGGAGATCGCGGCCCAGAGCGTGAACGCGTAGAACCCGATTCTTCGTGCATAGAACTTCATGTCACTGTTTTCCTGACTTCCTTCTTCCCCGACTCCTTTACTACTTGACCGGCTGCAGCTGCGTCAGCACGTAGCCTGCCGCGATCGCACCCCAGGACGGCGGGAAGGCGTAGAGGTCTTCCTCGGTCGGCCAGCCCGTGTAGTCCTTCGTGTTGTAGAAGGTCTGCGTCGCGTTGATCACGAGCGGGATGTAGGGCAGGTCACGGACGATCTCGGTCTGAATCGTCGCGTACAGCTCCTTCTTCGTCGCCTCGTCGTTCGTGCTGATCGCCGACTGGATCGCGGTGTCGACGACCGGGTTGCTGTAACGGCTGAAGTTCCAACGGCCTGCCGGGACCTCCGTGCCGACGGGGCTCGTCGACTCGACGGCGGTGCCGCCGAACCAGTCGCGGTAGATCTGGAACGGGTCGGCGACGGACGTGCCGATCACACCACCCATGATCAGCTGGAAGTCGCCACCCTGACGGGAGTCGGAGAACTCCTGCCACTGCACGGTCGATGCCGTGATCTTGATGCCGGCCGCCTCTGCCTGCTCGGCGATCAGCTTCGCGGCGTCGTTGTAGTCGGTCCACCCGTCGACCGAGGTGAGCGTGAGCTCGAGCGGCACGCCACCCTTCTCGTAGATGCCGCTGGAGCCCTTGGTATAGCCGGCGGCCTCGAGGATCGAACCAGCCTCGGCGGCGTTCGCCTCCTGCGGGCTGACCTCGTTGGCCGGATCGGCGAGCCACTTCTCGTCGCGCGGCAGCAGAGTGAACGCGGGAGAGATGTCGCCCGTCAGCCCCACGAACGCCTTGTCCTTGATGGTGGAGCGGTCGATCGCGACGTTGAGCGCCTGACGCACGGCGACGTCGGTCTGCGGACCGGTGCAGCCGAGGTCGGCGTTCGAGCAGGTGTAGAGAACCGTCGGGTCCTGGGGCGTGTTGATCCAGTCGATCTTGCCGTTGCCGGTCACGTCGTCCGGGTTCGGGATGAACATGCCGGTCCAGTCGAGCTTGCCGGCGGCGAGCAGATCCTGAGCGGTCTGGTTGTTGTCGACCGCGATGTACTGGACCTTCTTGATGCCGAGCTTGTCGGCATCACGGTAGTTCTCGTTGGCCACCAGCGTGTAGGACTCACTCGTGGTCTTGTCGACGACGTAGGGGCCGGATCCGACGGGGTCCTCGTTCGTGAAGTTGGCGAAGTCCTTGACGTCTTTCCACACGTGCTCGGGGAGGATGTAGCTCGACCCCATCCGCTGGAATTCCGTGGTGTACTGCGCGGACGAGTAGGTCAGGACGGCGGTCGTGTCGTCGGTGGCCTCGGCGGAGACTAGACCGTTGCCTTCGGGGTTGTTGGCCTCGTAGTTGAACGAGAACGCCACGTCCTTGGCCGTGAGCGGCTCGCCGTCGCTCCACTTGAGGTCGGGCTTGATGGTCACGGTGATGACCGTGCCGTCCTCGTTGTACTCGAACGAGTCACCGATCAGGCCGACCGGCTCGGAGTCCGCGGTCTTGTTGTAGAAGAACAGCGGTTCGTAGATCGGTCCGAGCGCGCCATGAAGCACTGTCGGTGCGAACGGGTTGTAGTTCGCGGCGATCGGGGTCTGGCTGCCGGCCCAGACACGCAGGGCCCGGTCGCCATCGGCGTTGCCGCTGTCGCTGCCGCCACCACAGGCCGTGAGGCCCAGGGCGAGGACGGATGCTCCGGCAATCGCGGTGAGCGCAATCTTGCGCCTTCCGTTACGGATCATTTCTCTTGTTTCCTCTCGGTGCTGCACTGCAGGAGGGATCGCTCCGGATGGAGCAGAACCCCGGAGGTGGGGTTCCTGGGCCCTGGGAGGCAGCCGGTCGGCTCCTCCCGAAGGGGTTTGTTAGGACAGTAACCTAACAAACCCCGCCCCGCCGAACAAGCTTCCCTGCGCCCACGAGATAACGTTTCGGACTCGACGCGGACCGCCGTCATCGGCGCCCACTAAGTGTCCGAATGACACTAAGATCGGTGTCGGAGGTTAAGGTGTCCATGACTCAAACTAGCGACATCCGGGTCGCCGTCTCGACGGTCATCCTGACGTTGCGTCGCACGGACGACGGACGCGCGGTCCTCGCGCTGCCCCTCGTGCGGCGCACCCGCGAGCCGTACGCCGATCGATGGGCTCTCCCCGGCGGCTGGCTCACCCCGACCGAATCGCCCGTCGACGCCTCGGCACGCACCCTGGCCGAGACCACAGGACTCTCCCCCAGCTACCTCGAGCAGCTCTACGCCTTCGGCGCCGTCGACCGCTCCCCCACCCGGGTCGTGTCGATCGTCTACTGGGCGCTGCTGCGACAGGACGATGTGACAGCGCAGAGCGCGGCGCATCGCGCGTCCGGTCACGCGCCCGAGAACGTGGAGTGGTTCGACATCGACGAGCTGCCGCAGCTGGCCTTCGACCACGCGAAGATCATCGAGTACGCGCTGTGGCGTCTGCGCAACAAGGTCGGCTACAGCCGCGTCGCCCAGGGATTCCTTCCTGCGGAGTTCACCCTCGCCGAGCTGCGCGAAGCCTACGAGGCGATTCTCGGCCGCACCCTCGACCCCGCCAATTTCCGGCGTCAGGTGGAGGCCGCGGGCAACCTGCTCCCCACCGACCGGTTCCGCACCGGAAGCCACCGACCTGCACGTCTGTACCGCGACAACACCGACGTCGAGCTGGCCGATCGCGGCCCGCTCGGTCCCGAAGAAACGAGCACCCGATGAGTATCACCTTCGTCCCCGCGCCGGCCGTCCCGCCGCTGGACGCCTCGGTCGACCATGCGATCCAGGCCATCGTCAGCGGCGCGTCGACCGACGCCACATGCACCACCGACCTCGCCGCCGGTCCGTGGGACTTCGACGCGCGACCGGGCTACGGACCCGGCTCTTCTATGGGCGACGTGATCCCGACGGGGGCGCCGCGTCAGGGAGAGCTGCCCACCGAGTACCGCGAGGCGACGGAGGAGGAGCTCGACAGACGGATCCGCGCCGCGAAAGCCACCCTCGGCGACCGGGTCGTGATCCTGGGCCATTTCTACCAGCGCGAGGAGGTCGTGCAGCATGCGGACTACGTCGGCGACTCGTTTCAGCTCGCGACCGCGGCCAAGGGACGGACGGATGCCGAAGCCATCGTGTTCTGCGGCGTGCACTTCATGGCCGAGACCGCTGATCTGCTCTCGCAGCCCGACCAGGCGGTGATCCTGCCCAACCTCGCCGCCGGATGCTCGATGGCGGACATGGCCGACATCGACCAGGTCGAGGACTGCTGGGAACAGCTCGAAGACGTGCTCGGCGACCTCGACGCCGTCGACGCCGACGGCCGCGTGCCGGTGATCCCGGTGACGTACATGAACTCCTCAGCGGCGATCAAGGGCTTCGTCGGACGGCACGGCGGGATCGTCTGCACCTCGTCCAACGCTGAGACCGTGCTCGAGTGGGCTTTCGAGCGTGGGCGCCGCGTGCTGTTCTTCCCCGACCAGCACCTGGGTCGGAACACCGCGAAGGCGATGGGGGTGCCGCTCGAACACATGCCGATGTGGAACCCACGGCGAGCGCTCGGCGGATCCTCGGCCGCAGACCTGCTCGACTCGCGCGTGATCCTGTGGCACGGCTTCTGCTCGGTGCACCGGCGTTTCACCGTCGGCCAGATCGACCAGGCCCGTGCCGAGCACCCCGGCGTGCGCGTGATCGTGCACCCCGAGTGCCCGATGGAGGTCGTCGACGCCGCGGATGAGGCCGGTTCGACCGAGTACATCCGCCGGGCGATCGACACGGCCACCGAGCCGACCACATTCGCGATCGGCACGGAGATCAACCTCGTCCGCCGGCTCGCCGCCCAGTACCCGCAGCACGAGATCTTCTGCCTCGACCCGGTGGTGTGCCCCTGCTCGACGATGTACCGCATCCACCCCGGATACCTGGCCTGGGTTCTGGAGGAGCTGGTGGCCGGCCGCACGCCGAACCGGATCACCGTCTCCGACGATGTGGCCGACCCCGCGCGTGTGGCGCTGGAGCGGATGCTCGCGGCGAGGCCTCCGGTGGTCGCGGGCGCACGATGAACGTCATCGTCGTCGGGTCGGGCATTGCGGGACTCACCGCGGCGCTTCATGCGCACGAGGCCGGACACGACGTGACGATCGTCACCAAGCGCGACCTCGGAGACGGCTGCACCGGGCTCGCTCAGGGTGGCGTCGCCGGCATCTACGGTCCGGACGACTCTGCCGCACTGCACGCCGCCGACACCCGAGACGCCGGTGCCGGGCTGTCGGACCGGGACGCCGTGCAGGTGCTGGTCACGGACGGAGCGGCACGGATCGCCGAGCTGATCGCACGCGGTGTCGGCTTCGATCGTGCGGTGGACGGCACTCTGCTGCTCGGGCGTGAAGCCGCCCACCGCCACGCCCGCATCGTGCACGCGGGAGGTGACGCCACGGGCGCGGCGATCTCCGCGGCGCTCGTCGCGTCCGTGCGGCGGACGGACATCCCCCTCATCGAACATGCCTTCCTGGTCGACCTGCTGAGGCAGGAAGGCGCCGTGCGCGGAATCCGGATCCTCCTCGACGGTGAGGTCTCCGAGATCCCCGCCGATGCCGTCATCCTCGCCACCGGCGGCGCCGGCCACCTCTACGCGCACACGACGAACGCGGCGGGGACGACCGGAGACGGCATCGCCGCCGCGATACGGGCGGGCGCTGCGGTCGCCGACCTGGAGTTCGTCCAGTTCCATCCGACGATCCTGGCGAAGGGCCCCGCGTTCCTCATCTCCGAGGCGGTGCGCGGCGAGGGCGCGACACTGATCGACGACGACGCCCGTCGGTTCGTGTTCGACAGCCACCCCGACGGCGAGCTCGCACCGCGCGACGTGGTGGCGCGAGCGATCGCACGCCGCGCCACGGCTCAGGCCGCCCCGGTCAGGCTCGACGCCACGATGCTCGGTGCCGAGACCCTCGCGCGGAGGTTCCCCACGATCGATCGGGTGACCAGAGAACGCGGCTTCGACTGGGCCCGCGAACCGATCCCCGTGACGCCGGCCGCGCACTACCTGATGGGTGGCGTGGTCACCGACCTCGACGGCCGCACCACCGTGCCCGGCCTCTTCGCCGCGGGAGAGGTGGCACGCACCGGGGTGCACGGGGCAAATCGTCTGGCGTCGAACTCGCTGCTCGAAGGCGCGGTGTTCGGGGCCCGTGCGGCGGCGGCGTTGACGAGACCCTGGGCGGATGTCGCGCACGGCTCCCCTCAGGCCCGCCCCCGTGCGGAAGGGAGCCGCGGTGCGATCGCCCCCGCGTTCAGCCGCACCTCGCTGCAGCGGCTGATGTGGGAAGACGTCGGACTGCTGCGGAACAGAGACGGTCTCTCCCGCGCGCTCGACGTCCTGCAGACCTGGACCGCGGAGAGCTCGGCGCCGACGACCGTGTCGGCGCACGAAGACGCGAATCTGCTGCTGCTCGCGCAGGCGACGGCCACCGCAGCGCTCGCCCGCACGGTATCCGTCGGCGCCCACCATCGTGTCGATGCGGCGGAACCCGCCGCCGATGCCTCTTCTCGCCTCCCCTCATCGATCCTGGAGCCCGTCTGATGCTGACCACCGCCACCATGAACCGCGTCGTCGGCGCGGCCCTCGAAGAAGACGCGCCCTGGGGGGACGTCACCAGTACCACGCTGCTGCCAGCGGATGCCACCGCGACCGCCGATCTCGTCGCCCGGGAACCCGGAGTCTTCAGTGGTGGAGAGGTCTTCGCCGCCGCGTTCCGGCTCACCGACGCGACTCTCGACATCGACCTGCACGTCGGTGACGGCGACGAGTTCGCCGCGGGCGACGTGCTCGCCTCGGTCTCGGGGTCGGCCCGCAGTGTGCTCACCGCAGAGCGCGTTGGCCTGAACTTCACGCAGCGGATGAGCGGTATCGCCACCCTCACCGCCGCGTACGTCGCCGCGATCGAGGGCACTGGTGCTCGCATCGCCGACACCCGCAAGACCACGCCGGGACTGCGGGCGTTCGAACGGCATGCGGTCGAATCGGGCGGCGGACACAACCACCGGTACTCGCTGTCGGATGCCGTGATGGCGAAGGACAACCACCTGGCCGTGCTCACGCGTTCGGGGCTCGACCTCGCGACGGCGCTCCGCGAGGCACTGTCCCGCCTCCCGCACACGACCCACGTCGTCGTCGAGGTCGACCGGCTCGACCAGATCCCCGCCGTCCTCGACGGCGGTGCCCACACCGTGCTGCTCGACAACTTCTCGCTCGACGACCTGCGCGCGGGGGTGGCCCTCATCTCCGGCCGTGCCACGGTCGAGGCCTCGGGAGGCGTGAACCTCGACACGGTCGGCGACATCGCCCGCACCGGAGTGGACGTGATCTCGGTGGGGGCGCTGACACACTCCGCGCGCGCCCTCGATCTGGGCCTGGATCTGCGGATCGACTGACCGCGATGTCGCCCTCGGACCTGCCCCGCACCGGCATGCTCTACCTCGATCACGCCGCGACCTCCCCGGTACGACCGGAGGTGCTCGAAGCGATGCGGCCGTTCCTCTCCGGCGTGTTCGGAAACCCGTCGAGCCATCACACGGCCGGCGAGGCCGCGGCGGGCGCGCTCGACGATGCCCGTGCACGGGTGGCGCGCGTGCTGGGGATGCGGACGGGCGACGTCGTGTTCACCGCCGGCGGCACCGAAGCGAACAACCTCGCGGTGAAGGGCATCATGCTCGCGGCTCTCGAGACGGGGCGGCGGCATCTGGTGACCTCGCCGATCGAGCACGAGTCGATCCTCGGATCCGCCGACTATCTACGACGCTTCCACGCCATCGAGGTCTCCCTCCTGCCCGTGGACTCGCGCGGACGGATCGACCCGGATGACCTGGCTGCGGCGATCAGGGACGACTCCGCTCTGATCTCGATCGGCCACGCCAACAACGAGATCGGCACCGTCCAGGATGTGTCGGCGCTCGCCGCCGTCGCCCGTGCCGCCCGCGTCCCCCTGCATCTGGATGCCGTGCAGTCGGCGGGATGGCTCCCTCTGGGTGATCTCGGCGCAGACGCGGTGTCGATCGCCGGCCACAAGCTCGGGGCTCCGAAAGGCATCGGTGCCCTGGCCGTCCGTGGGCGCGTGCCGGTGGAGCCGCTGCTGCACGGCGGCGGCCAGGAGCGCGGGAGACGCTCAGGCACCGAGAACGTCGCGGGCGCAGTCGCACTCGCGACGGCGCTGGAACTCGCCGAGACGGAACGCGTAACGGTTGCGGCGCAGGTCGGATCGGCGACCGCGCGGTTCATCACCCAGGTGCTCACGAGCATCCCCGATGCCACGCTCACCGGGGATTCCCGAGGCCGTCTGCCCGGAACGGCGAGCTTCACGTTCGCCGGCACCAGCGGGGAGTCGATTCTGCTCGAGCTGGAGCGCCGCGGGGTCATCTCGTCGAGCGGATCGGCATGCGCGGCGGGCAGCGACGAGCCGTCGCACGTGCTGCTCGCCTGCGGTGTGGCCCCCGAAGTGGCGCAGACCGCCGTACGTTTCACGTTCGATCGCGCGGCTCTGCCCCCGGATGCTCCCGAACGGCTGGCTGTGCTCGTCGCCGAGTCGGTGCGCGCGGCCCGCGGCTGAGCCACGGTCATAGACTCAGCAGGTGACTGCCTCCGCCCCGATCGTGACGCTGATCGTCCCCGGACGCGACATCGCGGCCTTCGCCCCCGCCGCTCTCGACTCGCTGCGCGCGCAGACCGAGTCACGATGGCGGGCGATCCTCATCGACGACGGCTCGACGGATGACACAGGAGCGATCTTCGACGCCGCCGCAGCCGAAGACCCCCGCTTCACGACGATCCGCCACGGGGCCTCCCGCGGTCTCGGCGCCGCGCGCAATGTCGGTCTGGAGCTCGTCGACACCCCGTACCTCGGTTTCCTCGACGGCGACGACGAACTGCTGCCGAACGCCCTCGCCCGCATGACGGAGACACTGGGCCGGACCGGAAGCGACTTCGTCGCCGGCGCCTACGTACGCTCGCGGGTCCGCGGTGACGGCTACGTCGCCGGCCGCGTGCAGCCCTGGGTCGCTGCGGCCACGTCTCCGGAGCGACTCGGCACGACCCTCGCCGCGCACCCCCTGGCGGTCTCGAACATCGTCGCCTGGTCGAAGGTGAGCCGCACCTCGTTCTGGCACGACCTGCGCTTCCCCGAGGGGGTCGCCTACGAAGACCAGGTGGTCGCGCAGCTCATGTACACCCGGGCACGCGCATTCGATGTGATCCCCGATGTGGTCGTGCGCTGGCGGCTCCGCGCCGATGGCACCTCAATCACTCAGGGCAAGGCACAGCTGCCGGTGCTGCGCGACTACCTCGCGGCCCTCCGCGGCGGCCTCCACGTGCTGCACGAGGCCGGTGCCCACGCCTCGGTGACCGCTCGCATCGAACTCATCCTCGCGATGGACGTCGCCTCGCTCCTCGAGATCGCCGAGAGCCATGCCGACCCGACCTACGCCGCCGAGGTCGACGCCTTCATCTCGGAGCTGCGGGCCCTCCCCGAGTTCGCCGACGCCGCGCCCGACCCCGCCATCGCCGCCGCGCTCGCGTGGTGATCCCCGCCCTCCGAACCCTGACGGTGAACACATGAACGACTACCTCTCCTCCCTGTTCTCACTCGACGGTCGCACCGCCGTCGTCACCGGCGGCAGCTCCGGGATCGGCCGGGGGATCGCCACCGCACTCGCTCGCGCCGGAGCGTCGACGGTCATCGTCGCGCGCGGTGAGGATCGCATCCGCGAGACGGTCGACGAGCTGCGCGCGCTCGGATGCCGCGCCCACGGCGTGATCGGCGACCTCAGCACGAGGGACGGGATCCACGCGGTCGGCGAAGCCGCGGCCGCACCGTTCGGCGCGCCCGACATCCTCGTCAACTCCGCCGGCATCAACATCCGCCCGCCGTTCGCGGAGATCACCGAAGACGACTGGGACGCGACGATGACGGTCAACGCCCTCGCGCCGTTCCTGCTCGGTCAGCGCTTTGCGCAGGGCATGGCCGCACGCGGGTACGGTCGACTCATTCACATCAGTTCCCAGCAGGCCCACCGCGCCTTCGTGGGCAGCGGCATCTACGGCGCGTCGAAAGGCGCGGTGGAATCGCTCATGCGCTCCGAGGCCGAGGCCTGGGGTGGCACCGGCGTCACCAGCAACACGCTCGTCCCCGGCTTCGTGCTCACCCCGTTGAACGCCCGGCTGCAGCAGGACCCGGAGAAGGTCGCGGAGCTCGCCGCGCGCACGATGATCGGGCGCAACGGTCTGCCGAGCGACTTCGCGGGAGCGGCGGTGTTCCTTGCCGGAGCCGGCTCGGCCTACGTCACCGGCCAGTCGCTGTTCGTCGACGGCGGCCTCTCGGTACACTGACGCTCGCCGCCACGACGCCGCCTCAGGGTGCAGTACTCAGGGCTCAGTACTCAGTACTCAGGGCTCAGTACTCAGGGCTCAGTACTCAGTACTCAGGGCTCAGTACTCAGTGCTCAGGCGGGTAGACCCGTTCGTCCGGTCGAGGCTCGGCGAGCAGCGGCACCGCAGCGGTGATGGTCGCGACCGCATCCGCCCCCGCGGAATCGGCGGGCGCCTTGTCCGCGCGGCGATCGGCGAGGGGTGCCACGGCGCCCCCGGTCACTTCTTCCTCGACGGCGGCCTCGGTCTCGAGCACGCGCGACGCCGCAACCTGCTCGGCCGCGAGCTCGGCATACAGACCGCCGCGGGCGAGCAGTTCGACGTGCGAACCCGACTCGACGATGCGCCCGGCCTCCAGAACGTGGATCACGTCCGCGCCCATCACCGTCGAGAGCCGGTGGGCGATGGAGAGGGTCGTGCGCCCCTTCGCGGCCTCGTCGAGCGCCTCCTGCACCACGCGCTCCGAGACCGTGTCGAGTGCCGAGGTCGCCTCGTCGAGGAGCAGCACCGGAGGGTCTTTCAGCAGCACCCTGGCGATCGCGATGCGCTGTTTCTCGCCACCGGAGAGCCGGTAGCCGCGCTCCCCCACCACGGTGTCGTAGCCCTGCTCGAAGCCGGCGATGATGTGGTGGATGTTCGCGGCGGTGCAAGCGGCGATCAGTTCTTCCTCGGTCGCATCGGGCTTGGCGTAGCGCAGGTTCTCACGGATCGTGGCATGGAAGAGGTACGTCTCCTGCGACACGATGCCGACGTTGTCGATGATCGACTCCTGCGTGAGCGCGCGCACGTCGGCACCGGCGAACATCACGGCTCCTCCCTTCGCCTCGTACAGGCGAGGAGCCAGATACAGGATCGTGGTCTTGCCGGCGCCCGAGGGGCCCACGAACGCGACGTGCTGGCCGGGTTCCGCCACGAAGGACACTCCGTCGAGCGTCGGACGGGCGTCGGAGGACGCGTCCGGGTAGCGGAACACCACCTCGGCGAACTCCAGGCGTCCTCGCGGCCCGGGTGCGTCGTCGACCGTGATCGCGTCGGGCGCATCCTGGATCTCCGGGACGAGGTCGAGGTATTCGAAGATGCGCGCGAACAGCGCCGACGACGTCTGCAGATCGAGCGACACCCGCATCAGACCCATCAACGGCATGAGCAGCCGCGCCTGCACCGTGGTGAACGCGACGACGGTTCCTGCGGTGATCGCCCCGGTGCCGCCGGCGATCAGGTATCCGGAGACGAGATAGATCACGGCAGGAACGCTGGCCATCAGCACCTGCACGACGGCGAAGAAACCCTGGCCGCTCATCGCCCGGCGCACCTGGAGGACCACCTGGTTGCGGTTCTCCGCCTGGTAGCGCTCCGACTCGGTGCGCTGGCGGTTGAAGGCCTTCGACAGCAGCATGCCCGAGACGCTCAGCGTCTCCTGCGTGATCGAGGTGAGCTCGGACAGCGATTCCTGCGTCTCTCCCGCGATACGTGCCCGCACCTGGCCCACCTTGCGCTGGACGAAGATCAGGAACGGCATCATGATCACGGCGATGAGCGTGAGACGCCAGTCGATCAGGATCATCGCGACGAGCGAGGCGATCACCGTGACGACGTTGCCCAGGATGCTGGTGACGGTGTTCGTCAGCACGCCGGAGACGCCACCCACGTCGTTCTGCAGGCGTGACTGGATGACGCCCGTCTTGGTGCGGGTGAAGAAGCCGAGTTCCATCGCCTGCAGGTGCTCGAACAGCTTCACACGCAGGTCGCCGGTGACACTGTTGCCGACGGTTGCCGTGAGCCAGGTCTGGGCCACTCCGAGAGCAGCGGAGAGCAGGAAGAGACCGATCATGGCGGCGACGAGCCAGGCCAGCAGTTCGAGGTGCGGCCCTCCCCCGGCGACGGGGAAGAGTGCATCGTCGAAGATCCGTTGCACGATCAGCGGCGGCACGACGGCTATCGCGGCGCCGACCACCACCAGGATGCCGGTGGAGAAGATGCGCCAGCGATACGCGCGGAACAGCGAGACGACCCGCGCACCGAGGCCGTTGATCCGGGGGGCCTCGGCATTCAGCTTCCGCTGCGCGCTCTCGTCGACCCCGCGGAAGCCACCACCCCGCGGGCCACCGCCCATGCCGCCGCCCATGCTCATGGCGCCAGCGTACTCACGTGCGGGGACACCGAGGCCCGCGCCTCCGCCGTCGGCGGATATCTGTGAATTCGGAATGAAATGTCCGCGGCTGCCGTTACGCTGAGTGACTCTTGCGAACTCTCGCGATACTCCGTTTCTTCTTCGCCCTGGAGGCCGCCCATGTCTGCCGTCGATACCGGCTCCATCTCGACGACCCCCGCAGCGGCAGGGGGCGAGATCTCCCGCAAGGACATGCGGGTGATCTGGCTGCTACTGGTCGCCGCCTTCGTCGCCATCCTCAACGAGACCACGATGGGGATCGCGATCCCTCATCTGAACACCGACCTGGGCATTCCGCCCGAGCTCGGCCAGTGGCTCACGAGCGCCTTCATGCTCACCATGGCCGTGGTCATCCCGACCACCGGGTTCATCCTGCAGCGGTTCACGACGCGTCAGGTCTTCATCGCCGCGATGATCGCGTTCTCGCTCGGCACGCTCGTCGCGCTCGTCGCCCCCGGCTTCGCCGTGCTGCTCGTCGGCCGTGTGATCCAGGCGGCCGGTACCGGCATCATGATGCCGCTGCTCATGACGACGATCATGAACGTCGTGCCGCCGCAGTCCCGCGGTCGCATGATGGGCCGTGTCGGCCTCGTGATCTCGCTCGCTCCCGCCATCGGCCCGACCCTCGCGGGTGCGGTGCTCGAACTCGCCAGCTGGCGCGCGCTCTTCGGAATCATCCTCCCGATCTCCCTCATCGCCCTGTTCATGGGCGTCAAGTGGATGACGAACCTGGGTGAGACCCGCGCCGTGCCGCTCGACGTGCTGTCGATCCCGCTCGCGGCGCTCGGCTTCGGCGGCATCGTGTTCGGACTCAGCCAGTTCGGCGGCGAGGGCGGATCGGGCGAGACCGCCGGCATCATCTCGCTGGTGGTCGGCGCGGTGTCGCTCGGCCTGTTCGTCTGGCGTCAGCTCGTGTTGCAGCGCGTCGACGACGCGCTGCTCGATCTGCGCGTGTTCCGCTCCAGCAACTTCACGCTGTCGGTGATCATCATGTCGATCCTGGCGCTGTCGATGTTCGGCACGCTGACGCTGCTTCCGCAGTATCTGCAGAACGTCGCCGGTCTCAACCCGCTGCAGTCCGGCCTGATCCTGCTTCCGGGCTCGCTGCTCATGGGGCTGCTCGGGCCCGTCATGGGCCGTGTCTACGATGCGCGCGGCACGCGTCCGCTGCTCATCCCCGGCACGATCCTGGTCTCGGCGTCGCTCTTCTTCTACTCGACGGTGGGCGAGCACACCGTATGGTGGGTTCTCATCATCGTGCAGGCGGCGATGTCGGTCGGCCTGGCGATGTCGTTCACGCCGCTGTTCTCCGCCTCGCTCGGGTCGCTCCAGCGATCGCTGTACTCGCACGGTTCTGCGGTGCTGAACACGCTGCAGCAGGTCGGCGGCGCGGCCGGTGTCGCGCTGCTGCTGGTGACGTACTCGTCGATCCTGCACGCGGGCGAGCAGGAGGGGCTGTCGACCGCGGTCGCCGGCGCTCCCGGCGCGCGCATGGCGTTCCTCATCGCGGCGATCATCTCGCTCGCGGCGGTGGCGCTCAGCCCGTTCGTCCGCAAGCCCGCCGACGATGCCGGCGAGGGTTTCCACGGCGGTCACTGACCCTCCGTAGACGGCCTGCGATGGCGTCTGCCGCTTACTCGCTCTTCGGGGCGGGGAACTGGCAGACGCCATTGCTGCAATAGCCGGCAGCATCGCCCTCGAGCAGATTCAGAGAGTCCAGGAGCGGCTGCAGCCCGACGGGCGCTTCCTGCTGCACGGAGTCCTGCTGCGTTTTCTTCATCCCTCGATCGTACGCCCGCCCGGAGGCGGTGGCGCCGAACCTGCCCGGGAGGCGTCGACAGCGGGCGGACAGCTGTTCTCCCCTACGGTTGATCCATGCTCACACGACTCCTCGCCCGCATCTTCTGGGCGTTCAGCAGATGGACGCTCGTGAGCGAGGCCGCGCCGACGCGCCCGACCGTGCTCGTGGGCGCGCCCCACACGTCGAACTGGGATTTCGTCCTGATGCTCGCCATCGCCTGGAAGCTCGATATCGACGTGCACTGGCTGGGGAAGAAGAGCCTCTTCCACGGCTGGCGAGGGCCGATCATGCGTCGCCTCGGCGGCATCCCCGTCGACCGCGCCGATCCGGCACGCGTGGTGAAAGACGTCGTGAGCCAGGTCCACGACGGCACGGTCTTCGGCCTGGTGGTCACCCCGGATGGCACCCGCGGCGGCAACGAGTACTGGAAATCGGGCTTCTACCGGATCGCCCGAGAAACAGGCATGCCGGTGACGCTCGGGTTCGTCGATCGGACGACCATGACCACGGGACTCGGGCCGACGATCGACCTGACCGGCGATGTCGCGTCGGACATGGACCGGATCCGCGCGTTCTACGCCGACAAGGCCGGCGTGCGCCCGGAACGACGCACCGAACCACGGCTGCGTGAAGAGGATGCGGCTACGACCGAGACCGACGACGCGTAAGCAACCGAGCCGTGCACGCAGGAGGTCATTCCTCGTGCTCGGCGTGCGAGCGGGCGTACTCGAGGTCGTCGTCGCTCAGCGATTCCACCATCCCGACCACGGCGCCGGTGATGACGCGGATCTCCTCGCGCACCTCCTCTTCCAGGTGCGGGGTCTTGCTGTCGAGCACCGCCCGGCGCCCGTCTTCCGAGAGTTCGGACCACCAGTCGCGGATCGGCGGGAGCGTCATCGTGCCTTCTTTCGTTCCGCGGGTGCACGCGTCTGGACAGCACCGGAGTGCGGAATCCACACTGAGACCATGACATCAGAACCATCTGGTCGTGGGGACGGTCTCGACGACCGTGCCGACGGACGCGACGAGACCGCGAATGAACGCGCGGATCGCAACTGGGACGAGCTGTTGCAGGAGTTGCGCGTCATGCAGACCGGTACGCAGATCCTCACCGGATTCCTCCTCGCCGTCGCCTTCCAACCGCGTTTCACCGACATGGACGAGCTCCAGCGAGATCTGTACGTCGTCCTCGTCGCTCTCGCTGCGGTGGCGACCATCCTCGCACTCGCGCCGGTGGGGATGCATCGTGCACTTTTCGGCCGCCGTCGCAAGCCCGACCTCGTCCGCATCGCCGCCCGGATCGTCCGTATCGACCTGGTCGTCATCGGTGCCCTGACCATCGGCGTGACGACCCTGATCGTCGATTTCACGGTGGACCGTACGGCGGGGATCATCGCTCTCGTCGCAGCGGTCGTCCTGGTGGTATCCCTGTGGGTGGCGCTGCCCCGCGTCATGCGTGGCAGTCCACTCGTCCGCGGAGCCGCCGACGAGTGACGGCGACTCCGCGGACGCGAGAGGGCTCAGCGACCCGCCGGACTCCGGTTCTCCGCACTGACCATCCACGCGAACTGCTCGAGCCGCTCGATGATGGCGTGCAGGAGGTCGGCCGAGGTCGGGTCCTCTTCGTCGACGGCGTCGTGCACGTCGCGCACCGTTCCCACCGCGGCCTCGAGGCGCTCGGTGATCAGGTCGATGGTCTCCGTCGTCGACACCTCCCCCGCAGGGAACTCGGGAAGCGACGTCGTCTTCGCGATGGTCGCGCTGCGCCCGTCGGGGACGGCGTGCAGCGCACGCATGCGCTCCGCGATCGTGTCGCTGAAGGCCCGTGCATCGTCGATGATCTCGTCGAGCTGACGATGCGTGTCGCGGAAGTTGCGTCCGACGACGTTCCAGTGCGCCTGCTTTCCTTGGATCGCGAGATCAAGCAGGTCGACGAGCACCGCCTGCAGGTTGTTCGCGAGCGTCGTCGAGGCGGTGAACCCCTTCTCCGCGTTCTGCTGCCTGGTCGTCTTCGCCGCGCCCTTCGTCGAGCCGCCGGTCTTCGTGGTCTTGCTTTCAGCCATGGTGTGACCTCCTACCGGTGACGCTAGCCGGGGCGGCGACGCGCGGCGAGGGGGTTGACACCGTGGGGAGGCGACCCGGAATGTGGCTCGGGTGAATGACGCAGACAACGTGAAAGCAGACTCCGTGAACGAAGACTCCGTGAACGAAGATCCGAGCAGAACCCGGCCGGCGATCGTGATCTCCCCGATCGGCGACGCGGATGCCGGCGAGGTGCTGACCGTGCAGCGCGCCGCCTTCGTCTCGGAGGCCGCGATCTACGGGAGCGTCGACATGCCGCCGCTGACGCAGACGCTCTCCGAGCTGGAGGCGGAGCTGCGGTCCGAGTCCGGGCTGACGGCGCGCATCGACGGGCGCCTCGTCGGTGCCATCCGCTACGTCGAGAAGGACGGTCTGCTCCTGATCGGCAGGATCGCGATCGCCCCCGATATGCAGGGCGAGGGAATCGGGAGGCTGCTGCTCGAGAGCGCCGAGAAGGCCTCGGGCGCAGACGTCGCCGAGCTGTTCACCGGAAGCCTGAGCGAGGCGAACATCCGCCTGTACGAGTCGTGCGGCTATGAGGAGCATGAGCGGGTGCCCGACGGCGACGGCACCGCGCAGGTGTTTCTGCGCAAGAACCTGCGAGCAGGGTAAGAGCCTCCTCCGAATCCGCGCAAGGGGGTTGAGACGATCTCCGAGGTCCGGCATCGTGGCCCGGACATGCCGCGACCGTGGCATGCCCCAACCGGAAGGAGAGTCTCGTGCTCACCCTCACCGACAACGCCTCCGCCATCGTGACGACCCTTGTCAGCCGTCAGACCGACGCACCGGATGCCGGGCTCCGCATCCACTCCACCGAGGCCCAGGGACCCGAGGGCGGTGCACGCCTCGCCGTGCTCGTCGCCGCGGACCCCGAGCCGCAGGACCAGGTCGTGGAGGTCGCCGGCACCCGGCTGTTCCTCGATGAGTCGGCGGCCGCTGCACTCGACGACAAGATCCTCGATGCCGGCGTCGACGACGAAGGCTCCGTGTCCTTCGCCGTCACCCCTCAGGTCGCCTGACCGAAGGATTCCGGATGCCGCGGCCGATGGGGTCGCGGCATCCGTCTGCCTGCACCGCGTAACCTGGAAGAAGCTCGCACACCCGTGCGAACTCTGGAAAGGCCACCGTGAAGATCTCTCTGCTCCGCCGCTTCGTCGTCCTCGCGGAGGAACTGCATTTCCCGCGTGCGGCGGAAAAGCTCGGCATCCCGCTGGCTTCCCTCTACACGTCGATCGACAAGCTCGAAGCCGAGGTCGGTCATCCGATCGTCCATCGCGAAGGCCCGACCCGGCTCACCCCTGTCGGCGAACTCCTCCTCGTCGAAGCGAAGGCAGAGGTCGCCGCGGCTCCGGAGCCGGTGCGCAATGCACCCGCCCCGGCCGGAGGAAAGGCCAAAGCATCGAAGGGCAAGGGCCGCACGCCCGCCGTGAAGGGGCAGCCGAAGCCGTACAAGAAGCGTCAGGGTCGATAGCGGGTCAAGTCGCTCGGCGAGGGCCTCTGGGCGAGGTGCTCAGTCCCAGTCGAGGTACTCCTCGATGACCACGGCGGTCTCGATCGGGTGCGTCATCGGGAACATGTGATCGGCCCCGTCGATGCTCTTCACGCTCGCGCGCTCCGGCGCCGTCGACTGCAGCTGCTCTCCGTTTGCGAACGGAGCGTCGATGTCCTTCGTGCCCTGGATGATGAGGATCGGCATCACCGGCGCGAGCGGAATGTCATTCTCTTCGACAGCCAGCAGGGCCAGGCCGTTCACGCGATCGGCGTGGGCCAGAGCGAAGGCCCGTGCGACGGTACCGCCGAAGCCATGGCCGCCGATCCAGGTGTCGCCCAGACCGACGTGATCGATCACGGCGAGTACGTCTTCGACCCGATCCTCCAGCGAGACCTCTTCATGCTTGACCTCGGCGCGATGACCGATGCGCAGCACGTGGAAGCCCGCCTCCTCGGCGAGGTAGTGCGCGACGACGCCGAGAACATCCGCCGCCAGATCGCGCTCCTGGATCAGGACGAGCTTGACGGGACCGTCGCCCTCGTCGACGAAGGGGATCGCGCGGCCGTCGGGCTCGAAGATCTGGGTGTCGGTCATCGGCGTCAATCTCCTCGTGCCGTCAGGGTCAGGAACTCCGGCGGAACGTCCACGGTGGACGCCAGCGACCGAACCGCGGCCGAAGCCGCCATGTTCCAGCGTATCCCGACCCGGCGGTCAGCAAGACGTTCCGGCAGCGGATCAGCAGAGTCGGCCGCTACCAGGCCCGCCCGCGAAGATCGATCGTGCCCTCGGGCCACCTGCGCGGTGGGGAGCCGAGCGGGAGTGTCAGAATCGGTGGCCCCGGAGGCTGCGTGGTGGGCTGACCGGCGCGATCGATCGAGTGCTCCGCTGCAGAGACGCGGTGCCATCCGCAGGATTCGTAGAAGGCGACGACCTCTTCACGGCATCCGAGGTACCCGAACGCGATGCCCCCGGCCTCCGTCATCGATGCGGCTGCGCACTCCATGAGCTGGGCGCCGACCCGCTCTCCTCGTGCCTGCGGGGCGATCAGAACCCCACCGACTCCGGCGATCACGACCTCGGCTGCACCGACGCTGATGGTGCGCCGCGCCCAGCCGACGTGTCCCACCACGGCATCATCGAGTCGGGCGATGACATGGAGGTCGTGCGGCGCGTAACCGTAGGGCTGATCAGGATTCCACACCCCGAGTTCCGCGGAGTACTCGGCGTGGAAAAGCTCCCGCAGCCCTGCCAGGTCGTTCGTGGTCAGCCGATCGTGCGGGACGCTGTCGATGACGACGCTCGTCATGCCTCGACGACCTGCCCGGCCTCCACCCGCCACTGCCGGTCGGTCTGCACGGTCGCGAGCATCCGCCGGTCATGGGTGACCAGCAGCAGGGTTCCCTCGTAGGACTCGAGCGCCTGTTCGAGCTGCTCGATCGCGGGCAGGTCGAGGTGGTTCGTCGGCTCGTCGAGCACGAGCAGGTTGACGCCCCGCGCCTGCAGCAACGCCAGTCCGGCGCGGGTGCGCTCCCCCGGCGACAGTTCGTCGACAGCGCGCATCACGTGATCGACCTTGAGTCCGAACTTCGCGAGGAGAGTACGGACCTCGCCGGACGCCATCTCCGGCACGAGCCCCTCGAAGGCGACAGCGAGCGGCTGCGTGCCGACGAGCTGGGCGCGGGCCTGGTCGATCTCCCCGATCTGCACACTCGCACCGAGACTCGCCCTGCCCTCGTCCGGAAGCTGCCGCCCGAGCAGCCCGCGCAGCAGCGTCGACTTCCCCGCGCCATTGGGGCCGGTGATGCCGATCCGCTCCCCCACGTTCACCTGGAGCGACACCGGTCCGAGCTGGAAGCTCCCCTGCCGGAACACGGCCGAGCTCAGTGTCGACACGACCGAGCTGGAGCGCGGTGCCGAGCCGATGGTGAACTCGAGCTGCCACTCCTTGCGCGGCTCTTCGACCTCTTCGAGCCGGGCGATCCTGCTCTCCATCTGACGCACCTTCTGCGCCTGCTTCTCACTCGACTCGGCCGACGCCTTGCGTTTGATCTTGTCGTTGTCCGGAGCCTTCTTCATCGCGTTGCGCACACCCTGGCTCGACCACTCGCGCTGGGTCCGGGCACGAGCGACGAGGTCGGCCTTCTTGTCGGCGAACTCGTCGTACTTCTCGCGCTGGTGTCGACGCACCGTGGCCCGCTCCTCCAGGTACGCGTCATAACCACCGCCGAACACCCGGTTGCTGTTCTGCGCGAGATCGAGTTCCAGCACGCGGGTCACGCAGCGCGCGAGGAACTCGCGGTCGTGGCTGACCACGACGACACCGCCGCGGAGTCCGCGCACGAAGGCCTCCAGCCGCTCGATCCCGTCGAGGTCGAGGTCGTTGGTCGGCTCATCCAGCAGCGCGATGTCGAAGCGCGAGAGCAGCAGCGCGGCGAGCCCCACGCGGGCGGCCTGTCCGCCCGACAGCGAGGTCATCATCGCTGCGGCCAGGTCGTCGCCCAGGTCGAGTCCGAGGTCGGCGAGCACCACCGGAAGTCGCTCGTCGAGGTCGGCGGCACCGCTCGCCAGCCAGCGGTCCAGCGCGACGGAGTAGGTGTCGGCAGGATCGGTGCCAGGAGCGGCGAGAGACGGGTCCCCCAGGGCCGCTGCGGCAGCATCCATGGCTTCGGTCGCGGCCGCGCAACCGGTACGACGGCCGATGTAGTCGATGACGCTCTCCCCGACGATGCGTTCGTGCTCCTGCGGCAGCCAGCCGACGAAGGCATCCGCCGGTGAGAGCCGGATCGTGCCGGCCTGGGGCTCGTCGACACCGGCCAGCAGCTTCAGAAGGGTCGACTTCCCCGCCCCGTTCGCCCCGACGAGGCCGACGACGTCACCCGCGGTGACGGTCAGGTCGAGGGAATCGAACAGGGTGCGGTGGCCATACCCGCCGGCCAGCCCTTGGGCCACGAGTGTTGCGGTCATCCGTCAATCCTGTCACCCGTGCGGGTGGGCCGCGGACGCGGGTTCTCCGCGAGCGCCGATACGAGATCTCTCGAGTCGGCGGGTCAGCACGAGCGCGACGATGACGATGATCAGGCAGAACGGGCCGGCGAATCTACACGAACGGGATCGTGAATCCTCCGGAGAACATCACCGCAGCCAGGCCCACGATCGCCAAACCCACGAGCATGACATAAGCGACACCCCGCACCCACCCGTTCGAACGACCGGCGGCGGTAGTGAGGACCAGGGTTCCCATGGGCACCAGCATCAGCCCTCCGAACAGCAAAGCGGGCGCAACACGAACATCGGGAGCCGGGCACGGCGATGCCAACGCACACAGCGTCGGCATGTACTGCGCCGCCCACAGAGCCGCCCACGTCACGAACAGAATCGCCACGGCGGGAAGCATCTTCAGCGCGAGGCTCCGACGAGAGCGTTCCACAGTGTCCACAGGGTTACCCTGGCAGGCGCCCGACGAATCGCGCTAGTTGTTGAAGCGGAACTCCACCACGTCGCCATCCTGCATGACGTAGTCCTTGCCTTCGAGGCGGGCCTTGCCCTTGGCGCGGGCCTCGACGACGGATCCGGTCTCGACCAGGTCTTCGAACGAGACGATCTCGGCCTTGATGAAGCCCTTCTCGAAGTCGGTGTGGATGACACCGGCCGCCTGAGGCGCCTTCGACCCCTTGGGGATCGTCCAGGCGCGAGCTTCCTTCGGACCGGCCGTGAGGTACGTCTGCAGGCCGAGCGTGTCGAACCCGATGCGGGCGAGCTGGTCGAGTCCGGACTCGTCCTGGCCGGTCGAAGCCAGCAGTTCCGCCGCATCCTCCGGGTCGAGGTCGATCAGTTCCGACTCGATCTTCGCGTCGAGGAAGATGGCCTTCGCCGGGGCGACGAGAGCGGCGAGCTCCGCCTTGCGCGCGTCGTCGGTCAGCACGGCCTCGTCGACGTTGAAGACGAAGATGACGGGCTTCGCGGTGAGCAGACCCAGCTCGCGGATGGGCGTCAGGTCGATGCCGGCGACCGAGAGCAGCACGCCGCGCTCCAGCGCATCCTTCGCCGCATTCGCAGTCTCGAGCACGACAGGCTCGATCTTCTTGCCGCGGACTTCCTTCTCGTACCGGGCGATCGCCTTGTCGACGGTCTCCAGATCGGCGAGCATGAGCTCGGCGTTGATCGTCTCCATGTCGGATGCCGGGTTGACCGTGCCGTCGACGTGCACGACGTCGTCGTCGGCGAAGCCGCGAACGACCTGCGCGATGGCGTCGGCCTCACGGATGTTGGCCAGGAACTTGTTGCCCAGGCCCTCCCCCTCGCTCGCACCGCGCACGATGCCGGCGATGTCGACGAACGACACGGCGGCGGGGAGGATCCGCTCGCTGCCGAAGATCTCCGCGAGCTTCTCCAGACGCGGATCGGGCAGGTTCACCACGCCGACGTTGGGCTCGATCGTCGCGAACGGATAGTTCGCCGCGAGCACGTCGTTCTTGGTGAGTGCGTTGAAGAGGGTGGACTTGCCGACGTTGGGCAGGCCGACGATTCCTATGGATAAGTTAGGCATGGCATGAAGAGCTTATCGGGCGCTCCTTCCCGCGTGGTCACTCGTGCAGTTCGCCGCAAGCTCAGTAGCATTCGAATATGCGCACACGAATCGGCCTCGCGGCTATTTTCACCCTCGTCGCCCTGACCGGCTGTACCGCGACCGGACCCATCAATTCTCCGGCACCGGTCGAGTCGGCCACCAACGGCTCCGCCGCGACCGCGACCCCCACCTCTTCCCCGACGTCAGCTCCGGTTGCTGAGGCGGAGTTCACCGACTCACTACTCGTCGATCTCTGCATCGAAAAGACCACGCAAGACCACGGCGGCTCGCCGGAGTTCAAGAAGGACCAAGCGACGGTGGAAGCAATCGAAGCCGACCCGCCGTGGCTCGTCATCGTACCCGCCACATCCGCAGTTGGCGACACCATCTCGTACTGCACCATTGGCGGCTCGCCCGCGGCCCCCGTATTCGCACTCCACGGCGCTGCTGACCCATCGATGGAGGCCGAGATACGGAGTTGGGCGACGTCCTAGACCACTGGCGGGGCCTGCCATGTGCTGCCCCGCGATAGAAGTGGACTTACTTAGACGTTGCCATCACGGACGATGCCGATAGTGAGAGCCACGGGGCACGAGTCTACCTGGCCGGTGCCCGGCGATCCTGCGGGAGCTGTGGGTCAGTCGCGGACGGCGCGGTACGCACGGGTCACGTACGGAAGGTCGATGGTCGCATCGCCATGCAGGTCGAGCTCATCGAAGAGGGCGTCGAGCTCCCGGCGGATGCGCTCCTTCTCCTCGTCAGGGGCGGTGATGATGTAGCTCCGTGATGCCGCCATCCGGTGCAGCACGTCGCGGGTGACGGGGCGGACCCATTCCCAGCGTTCCTGCTCGAGCGGCCCGAACGGCGCGGCGACGACCGGATCTCCCTCGGCGAGCATGATCTCGGCGTGACTGCCGTGCATGATCTCGGTGAGCCTGCGGACCCACTCGACACGATCGTCGCGGATGTTCCAGATGAGGCCGAGCACTCCCCCGCTGCGTACGGTGCGCCCGATCTCCGCGGAGCCGGCGACCGGATCCACCCAGTGCCAGGCTTGCCCCAGCACGACGGCGTCGACGCTCGCGTCCGGAAGCGGCAGCTGCTCCGCGGACCCGACGAAGGTGGGCACCCCCGGAACCGCAGCGCGGAGCGTGGCAAGCATCTCCGGGTCGGGGTCGACCGCGACGACCTCGGCGTCGGGAGCCTGCGAGAGGACGCGCGTGAGCTTGCCCGTTCCCGCGCCGACATCGGCGACGCGACGGGAATCCGCGGGCATCCGTTCGAGCATCCACGCCACCGCCTCGAACGGATAGTCGGGCCGTCCGGCCTCGTAATCCCCGGCCTGCGCTCCGAACGACGTCGCCATGTCCTCAGCCATGTCGCCAGCATACGGCGAGTCTCCGACCCCTCGGCGAGCCGCCGGGGGAAAGTGGGGATGTGCCACTGGATTTCACTGCGATCGACTTCGAAACCGCGAACTCCAGTCCGGCCTCTGCCTGCTCCGTCGGTCTCGTCCGCGTGCGCGGCGGTGAAGTCGTCGCGACCACGGGATGGCTGATCCAACCACCGCCAGGGCACGACGAGTTCCAGGAGTGGAACGTCCGCATCCACGGCATCCAGCCCGAGGACGTGCTGTCGGCCGCCACGTGGGTCGATCAATTCGATCGCCTGTGCGCGTTCGCCGGGGCCGACGTGCTCGTGGCGCACAATGCGGGCTTCGACCTCAACGTCCTGCGTCGCGCCTCCGAGGCGACCGGGCAGCTCTGCCCGCCCTACCGCTCGCTGTGCAGCCTGCAGGTCGCCCGCAAGACGTACACACTCGATTCGTATCGCCTGCCGATCGCCGCCGCCGCTGCCGGATTCGAGGAGTTCGCGCACCACGACGCCCTCGCCGATGCCCGCGCCTGCGCGCAGATCGTCATCGATGCGGCCGCGAGGGCCGGCGCGGCCGACGTGTTCGCACTCGCCGATGCCCTGAGCCTGCGTGTGACCGCTCCCGTCGCACCCGTCGCGCCCGTTCTGGAGCGCGCCGTCGCCTGAACCGCCGGGCCTGAACCGCAGAGCCTGAACCGCCGCACCGCCGCACCGCGGCCGGCGCGTCACACGGCATCCGTGCGCGGCGACCCGGGAATGTCGGATGCCGGCCGCATCATGAACACATGGATGCTCTGGCTGTCGTTCTCCTCCTCGTCGCCCTCGCGGCGGGTGTCGCCGTGGGCTGGTTCCTCCGTGCCGGTCGCGGGGCAGCTGACCTCGCGCGTGCCCAGGCCGAGCTGGCGGCCGCGCGTGACGATCGCGACCGGCAGTACGACCTGTACCGCGACGCCGTCGAGCATGCGCGGAACGAGCAGCGTGCGGAGGCGCAGCGGGTGCAGCAGCAGAACGCGGTGCTGACGGCCCTGGCTCCGGTCCGCGAGAGTCTGCAGCAGATGCAGACCAAGGTCACGGCCATCGAGCGGGAGCGGCACGCCCAGTTCGGCACTCTCGAAGAGCAGCTGCGTCGCGCCCAGGAGTCCGACGAGGCGCTGCGGGCGACGACGGAATCGCTGGCCGGCGCTCTGCGTTCCACCGCCACGCGCGGTGTCTGGGGAGAGACCCAGCTGCGCCGCGTGGTGGAGGCTGCCGGGCTCACCCGTCACATCGACTTCGACCTGCAGGCGACGATCTCCTCCGACCGTGGTCAGGGGCGGCCCGACATGGTCATCCGCCTCGCCGGCGGCAGCTCGATCGCGGTCGACGCCAAGGTGCCTCTCGACGCCTACCTCGAGGCCTCCGCTCTCCCCGGGGGCGATGCGCGAGAGCCGCAACGCCGCACGCTGATGCAGAAGCACGTCAAGGCGGTCCGTGCGCACATCGACGCCCTGGCGAAGAAGGCCTACTGGGCCGGGCTCGATGCCAGTCCCGAGTTCGTGATCTGCTTCCTGCCGAGCGAGTCGCTGCTGGCCGCCGCCATCGATGAGGACCCGACCCTGCTCGACTATGCGTTCAGCCGCCGGGTGGCGCTCGCCTCCCCCGTCAACCTCTGGGCGGTGCTGAAGACCGTCGCCTTCACCTGGACGCAGCAGGAGGTGTCGACCGAGGCGCGCACGCTGCTCGCCCTCGGCACACAGCTGTACGACCGGCTGGGTACGCTCGCCGGGCATGCCGACGACCTGCGTCGGGCGCTGGAGCGCACCGTCGACAGCTACAACCGATTCGCCGGCTCACTCGAGACGCGCGTGCTCGTCACCGCCCGCCAGTTCCCAGGCGTCGATGCCTCTGCGCTCGCGACCGCATCTGCCACCACGGTGGGCGCAGCCAGAAGATTCACCGCACCTGAGCTCCTCACGACGGATGACACCGCCTCCGGCGATCATGCGTCGCAGACCGGCGGGATCGCCGCTCTCGAGGCCACGCGTGGCGAGACGGTCCGTGCGGACGTCGGCGACGTGCGGCATCGACTCGACGAGGGATGATGCGGGCGGATCAGCGACCGGGGACGGCCCTCAGGCGATGCCGGGAACGCCGCTGAGCAGCAGGATGACGAGACCGCTGGTCGCGAGGAACGCGCCGATCATCCACCAGGCGCTGATCTCGTGTCCCTCGTCTCGACGCACACGGAAGAGCACGTCGGCCCGGCGAGCCGGATCGACCACCGAAGCGGCCGGTGTGGCGACGGGCGGTGTCGGAACGGATTCCGCATCGGCGCTCACCCGCAGGATGCGGCCCGTGTTGGTCGTGATGATCTTCGTCGGGGCGGCCTTCGAGCCGCTCGTGTGCTGCGTTGTCATCTGTTCGCCCTCCTGTGCCTGCGGTGCCTGGCGGCTCCGTCGACGGCGACAAACCCAGTGACAATTGTGACACGGCGCCCCGGAGAACCGTGGATCGTGCCCCTGCCGGGCGATACCGGCTCGATAACGATGCCACCGGTTCCCCGGCCGACGATCACGTGAAGGCAGGCTCCCGAACGATCAGAGCCACTTCGAGACGAGGTGCTCCGATGCGATGCGCCGAAGGGTTCCGGATGCCCCGCGGAGCACGACGCTCTCGGTGTAGACGTAGCCGCGTTCGCGACGGACGCCGGCGACGAGCTGCCCGTCGGTGACACCGGTCGCGACGAAGATCGTGTTGTTCCCCTGCACCAGGTCATCCGCCTCGTAGACCTTGTCCATGTCGAGTCCGGCGTCGATGCCGCGCTGACGCTCGTCATCGTCGCGGGGCCAGAGGCGACCCTGGATGTGCCCGCCGAGAGCCTTGATCGCACACGCCGTGACGATGCCCTCCGGACTGCCGCCGACCCCGACGCACATGTCGGTGCGCGCATCGTGACGGGCGGCGTTGATGCCACCGGCGACATCACCGTCGCTCATCAGACGGGTGCCGGCGCCGGCGTCGCGGATCTCCTGGATCAGCTGCTCGTGACGCGGGCGGTTCAGCACCGAGACGACGATCTCGTCGACCGGCTTGTCCAGCGCACCCGCGAGCTTGCGGATGTTCTCACCGATCGGCAGACGGATATCGACGACCCCGACACCTGCCGGGCCCGTGACGAGCTTGTCCATGTAGAAGACGGTCGATGCGTCGAGCATCGTGCCACGATCCGAGACGGCGATCACGGAGAGGGCGTTCTGCCGACCGGCGGCCGTGAGAGAGGTTCCGTCGATGGGGTCGACCGCGATGTCGCACAGAGGTCCGCGGCCCGTGCCCACCACCTCGCCGTTGAAGAGCATCGGGGCGTTGTCCTTCTCCCCCTCGCCGATGACGACGCGGCCCTGGAAGTCGACCGTGCCGAGGAAGGCGCGCATGGCATCGACAGCCGCACCGTCCGCCGCCTCCTTGGCACCGCGGCCGATGAACGGCACCGCGCGGATCGCCGCGGCCTCCGTCGCACGCACCAGCTCCATCGCGAGGTTACGGTCGGGACGAAGAGGGCTCAGATCCGCTGTCAGACTCACCATGCGGTCAGCCTAGCCACCGACGGGTCCGAATCCGGCCCCTTTCGGCCCGTATCCCGCGAAGGATTCGCGATTCTTAACAAGGAAGCAGAAGCGGTCTTGCGCACTGGAGGTCATGACTGCGGTAGAGGCCCACACGCCCCGATAGAGTGGCAGCTGTCCCGGCTTCCCCTATCGCAGGAGTTCTCATGCCCGTCGCCACCCCGGATCAGTACGCCGAAATGCTCGACCGCGCGAAGGCCGGCGGCTTCGCGTACCCCGCATTCAACGTCTCCAGCTCGCAGACGATCAACTCCGTCCTCCAGGGGCTGACCGAAGCCGGCTCCGACGGCATCATCCAGGTCACCACGGGTGGAGCCGACTACTTCGCCGGCCACACGGTGAAGGCCCGCGCCACGGGCGCCCTCGCGTTCGCCCGCTTCGCCACCGAGGTCGCGAAGAACTACCCGATCACCGTCGCACTGCACACGGATCACTGCCCGAAGGATGCGCTGGCGGGCTTCGTCGAGCCGCTCATCGCCGCGTCCGAAGAAGAGGTCAAGGCCGGTCGCAACCCGATCTTCCAGTCCCACATGTGGGACGGCTCGGCAGTTCCCCTCGCGGAGAACATCGAGATCGCGAAGGACCTGCTCCCCCGCATGAAGAACATCAACGCCATCCTCGAGGTCGAGATCGGCGTCGTCGGCGGCGAAGAGGACGGCGTGCAGCACGAAGGCTCGAACGAAGCCCTCTACACGACCTTCGCCGATGTCGACCAGGCCGTCCAGGCACTGGGCCTCGGCGAGCAGGGCCGCTACATCGCCGCCCTCACCTTCGGCAACGTGCACGGCGTGTACAAGCCCGGTGGAGTGAAGCTGCGCCCGGAGCTCCTCGGCGAGATCCAGGCCGAGGTCGCCGCCAAGTACAACACCGGCGCCAAGCCGCTCGACCTGGTGTTCCACGGCGGATCGGGTTCCACCGATGAGGAGATCGCCCTCGCGGTCGCCAACGGCGTGATCAAGATGAACATCGACACCGACACGCAGTACGCCTACACGCGTGCGATCGCCGACTACATGTTCAAGAACTACGACGGCGTCCTCAAGGTCGACGGCGAGGTCGGGAACAAGAAGCAGTACGACCCGCGCGCCTGGGGAAAGATCGCCGAGTCGGCGATGGCTGCCCGCGTGGTCGAGTCGACCCGTCAGCTCGGCTCGTACGGCCAGTCCCAGAGCTGATCGGTCGCGAGACGAGAGAAGGGGCCCGGCATTCCTGCCGGGCCCCTTCTTCGTAGCCGAGGGGCGTCGTGCGTCGACGCCGACGGGATGAGGTCAGGGAGCCGTCATCTGCTCGAGGTGGGCGACGAACGCCGGATCGCTCATCATCGGCACCGCGATGCAGATCGACACCACGCCCATCGTGATGATTGCGCCGACGATCGGGAGCCACCAGGTGATCCGTCCTCGACGCAGGCGACGGATCGAGAGCGCGGCGGTGACAGACCATCCGACCGCGAGCACGATCGCGGCGATCGTCCCCCAGGTCTTCCCCTGCGCGAAGTTCGTGAACTCCCCTTCGATGCCGAGGACCTTCATCGTCTGGTTCATGACCGTGGGCAGGTCGAGGTAGGACAGACCGGTGACGACGATGTTGATCAGCCCGTAGGCGAGCATCGCGATCGTCGCAAAACGATCGAGAGGGTGCGATCGCTTCGTCGCGGGATCACTCGTCGAAGGACCTGCCTGTGGAGCAGGCGGCAGGGGCGTCGTGGGCGGTGCGATCACCACGTCTTCGAGCGGCGGCAGACCGGCCGCTCGTCGCTGCTCCTCGGGAGTCGCGATTTCGCCGTACCGGGGCCGTTCTTCACTCATCTCGCCATGCTAACGGCCCCACCTCTGGCCGGTTCACAGCCGATCGCCGCGGGACCGCGCGCCGGAAACGATAGCGGCCCCGGAGAAGTGGGGACTTCTCGGGGCCGCGGACGTGGAGCACTGGGGACGCTCCTCATCCAGATTGATCGCCAGCGCTGGGGACGCTGAAGGCGATCAGTAGCGTTCATGTATGCCGCTACTCTCCCCATAGTAGGAAAACGCATGCCGCAATACCAGGGGTCGTACTTCAGATAGTGAACTCCGCTCCGGAGCTCCCCTCGTCCAGCGCATCCGCCCCCAACTGCAGCGAGAGCTTCCGCGCGGTCTGCTGTAGAGCCGAGACGAGCGTGCGATCCACGACGGCCCGATCCGCCGGCAGCGATATCGCCAGGGACGCGGTGATCCCCGGCGCGATGACCGGCACGGCGACGCAGGTGGCGCCGATGGCGTATTCCTCCCGATCGATCGCCCAGCCCGGCGAGCGGTCCAGCTGAGTGAGCAGCGCCCTGCGGTCGGTGATCGTCCGCGGGGTGAGTTCCGGCAGACGGTGCCTCGAGAGGTAGTCCAGGCGATCGGCTTCCGGCAGGGCTGCGAGGATCTGCTTCCCCAACGCCGTCGCGTGGGCGCTCGACTGTAGCCCCACCCATAGTTCGATGCGGGGGTTGCGGACCGCGTCGACGATATCGACCAGGTGCATCTCCCCGTCGTCGAAGCGTGAGAGATAGGCCGTGGCACCCACGTCTTCCGTCACCTCGCGGAGCGCCGCGCGCACGCGGGCGAGGAACACGCCCCGCGAGCTGATCTGCTCCTGGAAAGACGGAAACCGGGCGCCGAGCACGACCCCGTCGGGTTCCGACGCGAGATACCCCTCGTGCACGAGCGTGCGCACCAGGTTGTAGGTGGTGCCCGGGGTCAGACCGGTGATCGCCGCGAGCATCTTGGGCGGAAGAGGACGAGGAGAGTTGGCCACGATGTCGACCAGCCGCAGAGCGCGTTGCACCGACCCGATGAGGGTGGGCTCCGCCTCCGCGGCGTTCACCGCTACGCGCCTCCTCCTGATGCACGACCGCCGAGTGCCCGCGCGTCGCGCTGTCCCGCAGCGTCCTGACGCAGTTCCTTGGGCAAGGAGAACATGAGGTCCTCCTCTGCCGTCTTCACCTCTTCGACGTCGCGGTAACCGGCGTCGCCGATCGCGTCGAGCACCTCGCGCACCAGGACCTCGGGCACCGAGGCGCCGCTGGTCACGCCGACGGTCTCGACGCCGTCGAGCCACTCCTGCTGGATCTCCTCGGCGTAGTCGACGCGATAAGCGGCCTTCGCCCCGTACTCGAGCGCGACCTCGACGAGGCGCACACTGTTGGACGAGTTCGACGAGCCCACGACGATCACGAGATCCGCACCGGCGGCGACCTTCTTGATCGCCACCTGGCGGTTCTGCGTGGCGTAGCAGATGTCGTCGGACGGCGGGTTCTGCAACTCGGGGAAACGAGTGCGCAGGCGGTTGACGGTCTCCATCGTCTCGTCGACCGAGAGCGTGGTCTGCGAGAGCCAGACGACCTTGTTCGGATCCTTCACGACGACCGTGTCGGCCTCTTCCGGAGAGTTCACGACCGTCACATGCTCGGGAGCCTCACCGGCCGTTCCCTCGACCTCTTCGTGGCCGTCGTGGCCGATGAGCAGGATCTCGAAGTCGTCCCGGGCGAAACGCACGGCCTCGCGATGCACCTTCGTGACCAGCGGGCACGTCGCGTCGATCGCGTGGAGTCCGCGATCGGCGGCCGCGTTCACGACCGCCGGCGAGACGCCATGAGCGCTGAAGACCACGTGAGCGCCCTCGGGGACCTCGTCGACCTCTTCGACGAAGATCGCGCCCTTCTCCTCGAGCTCCGTCACGACATGGATGTTGTGCACGATCTGCTTGCGCACGTAGACCGGAGCGCCATAGCGCTCGAGGGCCTTCTCGACGGCGACCACAGCGCGGTCGACGCCGGCGCAATAGCCGCGCGGTGCGGCGAGCAGAACGCGCTTGTGTCCGGCCACCGGGTTATCCTGAAGCCGCCCGGCCGCCGCACGCACTCGTGGAAGGCGGGGCACGGGGAGATGAACGGCAGTCGAAGTCACCCTTGAATTCTACCGTCGCACAGCTGTGCGCGGCCGGGGAGGTTCAGGGGCACGGAACGGGAGCGGATGACAGTCTTCGAAGCGACGACGGGCCAGGGCGAGACCCCTCCGGCCGATTCCGTCGCACCCCGCGACTCGACCGCTGACGCCCCCACCTCGGTCACGCGTCTGAATGCGACCATCCGCGACTTCATCGCCCGGTGGAACACCGTCTGGGTCGAGGGCGAGATCACCTCCTGGAACGTCCGCGCCGGCAACGTGTTCGCGCGACTGAAGGACACCCGCTCCGATGCGCAGATCTCCATCCGGGTGTGGTCGAGCGTGCGCGGACGCATCCCGTCCGACATCGGCGTCGGTGATCACGTCGTCGCCGCAGTGAAGGCCGACTACTTCGTCAAGGCCGGCGACTTCAGCTTCGCGGTCTCCGCGATGAAGCACGTCGGGCTCGGCGACCAGCTCGAGCGGCTCGAGAAGCTCCGCGTGCAGCTGCGGCAGGAGGGTCTGTTCGACCCGGCCAGGAAGAGGCGCCTGCCGTTCCTCCCGCACGTGATCGGTCTGATCACCGGTGAGCGGTCCGACGCCGAGAAGGATGTCCACCGCAATGCCGAACTGCGCTGGCCGCAGGTGCGCTTCCGCACCGAGTACGCCGCTGTGCAGGGCGACCGCTGCGTTCCCGACACGCTCGCGGCCCTCGCTCGACTCGACGCCGACCCCGAGGTCGACGTGATCATCATCGCCCGCGGCGGCGGCGACCCGCAGACGCTGCTCGGCTTCAGCGACGAGAAGCTGGTGCGAGCGGTCGCCGCGGTCTCCACCCCGGTGGTGAGTGCGATCGGGCACGAGAACGACCACCCGCTGCTCGACGACGTGGCCGATCTGCGCGCCTCGACCCCGACCGACGCCGCGAAACGCGTCGTGCCCGACGTCGGCGAACAGCGTGCGCTCATCGCCCAGCTGCGTTCCCGCGCCACCACGCGGCTGACGCAGCGACTCACCCACGACATCTCGCAGCTGGAGCAATTGCGCTCGCGCCCCGTGCTGCGCTCGCCCGCGCCGATCATCGACGCCCGCGCCCAGGAGATCTGGCTGCTGCTCGGACGTGGACGAGACGCCGTGAACCGACAGCTCGACGACGCCGGCCGCCGCACCGGCGAGCTCCGCGCGTCGCTGCGCGCGCTCTCCCCCGCGGCGACGCTGGCCCGGGGCTATGCCATCGCCCATCTCGACGGCGGCGTGATCCTGCGTGACGCCGCCGACGCGCCGGCCGGGAGCGCGCTCACGATCACCCTCGATCGGGGCTCGTTGAGCGCCCGCTCGGAGGGTGAGATCGCGGAAGACGCCTGAGCCGAGCACCCGCGGCACACGACGTAAGATGGAGGAGTGAGCGCCCTGAACGACACCCCTGTGGACACGCTGTCGTTCGAGGCGGCCCGTGACGAGCTGGTCAAGGTCGTGGCCGAACTCGAGCAGGGTTCCCCGACGCTCGAGCACTCCCTCGCCCTCTGGGAACGCGGTGAGGCTCTCGCCGCCCGCTGCGAGGAGTGGCTGCTGGGGGCCAAGCGCCGCCTGGATGCCGCCCGCGCCGCGGCTTCCGACGCCGAGACCCCGGCGGGAGATTCATGAGCAAGCAGCCCCCGATCATCGCCGAACTCGGCCGCCCCGAGACTCCGGACGAGACCGCCGCACGCAAGGCCGCATCCAGCAAGGCCTACCGATCGAGCCAGACGGTGCGCAACCTCGTCGCCGCGCTGCTGGTCACTCTCGCCGTGGTCGCCGTCATCATCTTCGCCGTGCCTCGCGGCGCCCCCGTCGAGCAGAAGCCCCTCGACGTCGCCGCGGTCGCCGAAGGTGTGGAGTCCTCGATGGACCGCCCTGTCCTCATCCCCGAGCTCGGCGACTTCTGGCGTGCGAACGGTGCAGAGATGCAGGGTGGAGCCACCGTGGTGTGGGAGGTCACCCTCGCTCCCAAGTCCGACAAGGAACGTGGTTTCATCAAGGTCGCGCAAGCGTTCGACGCCGATTCCTCCTGGGCACCGCAGCGCCTGAACGGCATTGCCCCCACCGACACGGTGCGCATCGGCGGACTCGACTGGGACGTCTACAAGCCGGGCAGCGCCGAATCCAACGCGAACGTCACCTACGCCATCGGCACCCAGGCCGGCGACGACTACATCCTGCTCTACGGATCGCGGTCGGCGGATTCGACCGCTGAGCTCGCCGAGTCGCTCATTCCGCAGATCCGCACCATCTCGGAGGCTTCATGACGCACCCGCTGACCCCCACCGCCGCCTGGAAGCAGATGCAGGACGGCAACCGCCGTTTCGTGCAGGACGAGCCGCGGCACCCGAACCAGGACGTCGCCCGCCGCAAGGATCTGACAGCGGCCCAGCACCCGGTCGCGACGCTCTTCGGCTGCTCGGACTCGCGTCTGGCCGCCGAGATCATCTTCGACCTCGGCCTCGGCGACCTGTTCGTGGTGCGCAACGCCGGACAGGTGATCGGCGAGTCGATCGTCGCGAGCCTCGAATACGCCGTCGCGGTGCTCGAAGTGCCCCTGATCGTCGTTCTCGCCCACGACTCCTGCGGCGCCGTGCGCGCAGCGATCGAGGGCACCGCGATCGACGCCGCTCCCCTGCCACCGCACATCTGGAAGCTGATCGCCCCGATCGTCCCCGCGGCGCGGAAGGTGCTGGCCGAGAACGGCGGAACCACCGTCGCCGAGATCGACTCGGAGCTCGTCGGCATCGAACACCTGCGCAACACGGTGAGCGACCTGCTGCAGTCGTCCGAGATCATCAGCGACGCCGTCTCCGCGGGCCGCCTGGGCATCGTCGGCGCCAACTACCGTCTGGCCGAGGGCACCGCGGTGCCCGTGATCACGGTCGGAATCGACGCCGACGGCGTCACCACCGAGGGAACTGACCCCGCAACCGAGGAGGGTTCGGAATGACCGAGCAGGACTACCGCATCGAGCACGACACCATGGGTGAGGTGCGGGTGCCCGTGAACGCGCTGTACGGAGCGCAGACCCAGCGCGCCGTGGAGAACTTCCCGATCTCGGGCAAGGGTCTGGAGTCGACGCAGATCGCTGCCCTGGCCCGCATCAAGAAGGCCGCGGCGCTCGCCAACAAGGAGCTCGGCACCCTCGACGGCGCCATCGCCGACGCCATCGCCCAGGCCGCCGATCAGGTAGCGTCCGGCGCCCATGACGGAGAGTTCCCGGTCGACACGTACCAGACCGGATCCGGCACCTCGTCGAACATGAACATGAACGAGGTGCTGGCCACGCTCGCGACGCGCATCCTCGGCGCGACGGTGCACCCCAACGACCACGTGAACGCCTCGCAGTCGTCCAACGACGTGTTCCCGACCTCGGTGCACATCGCGGTCACCCAGGCTCTCATCGATACTCTCATCCCCGCGCTCGACCACCTTGCCGTCGCCCTCGAGGCAAAGGCAGAGCTATGGAAGGACGCGGTCAAGTCCGGTCGCACGCACCTCATGGACGCGACGCCCGTCACGCTCGGCCAGGAGTTCGGCGGTTACGCCCGCCAGATCCGCCTCGGCATCGAGCGCGTGCAGTCGGCCCTCCCCCGCGTCGCCGAGGTCCCGCTCGGCGGCACCGCAGTCGGCACCGGCATCAACACCCCGCTCGGCTTCCCGCAGAAGGTCATCGCGCTGCTGGCAGCGGAGACCGAGCTGCCGATCACCGAGGCCAAGGACCACTTCGAGGCGCAGGCCAACCGCGACGGTCTCGTCGAGGCCTCCGGCGCCCTGCGCACGATCGCAGTCTCGCTGACCAAGATCAACAACGACCTGCGCTGGATGGGCTCCGGCCCCAACACGGGTCTCGGAGAGCTGCACATCCCCGACCTGCAGCCCGGATCCTCGATCATGCCCGGCAAGGTCAACCCGGTCGTGCCCGAAGCCGTGCTGATGGTGTGCGCGCGCGTGATCGGCAACGACGCGACCGTCGCCTGGGCGGGCGCATCCGGGTCCTTCGAGCTCAACGTCGCCATCCCCGTCATGGGCACGGCCGTGCTCGAGTCGATCCGTCTGCTGTCGAACGCCTCGCGCGTGCTCGCTGACAAGACGATCGACGGCCTGCAGGCCAACGTCGAGCGCGCCGCTGCCTTCGCGGGCATGAGCCCGTCGATCGTGACCCCGCTGAACAAGCTCATCGGCTACGAAGCCGCTGCGAAGATCGCCAAGCACTCGGTCGCCAAGGGCATCACGGTGCGCGATGCCGTGATCGACCTCGGCTACGTGGAGCGCGGCGACCTCACCCTGGAGCAGCTCGACGAGAAGCTCGACCTGCTGTCGATGACGCACCCGGGCTGACCCATAGCGCGAAACAGCGGATGCCGCGAGGACTCTTCCTCGCGGCATCCGCTTTTTCCGGGCCCGCTTCCCCGCTCTCGGTGCACACGCATGACCAATCGACGATTGCATGACCATTCGGCGGGACGGCACGTGCATCCGGCATCACCTCATGCAGGTGCGCCACTTCACGCACGAGCCCGTGCGAGCGCGGCCAGAATCGCCGCCTCGACCACGTCCCACGAGTACACGATCATCGAATAGTCGAAGCGGAGCGTCTCGAAGCCGAGGTCGGATGCGCGCGCGTCTCGCATGAGATCACGATGCCGTTTCGCGGCACCGTCGTGGTTCTCGCGACCGTCGGCCTCGAGGATGACACGATCTTCGATCACGAAGTCGACCCGCCCGACCCCGTCGACGGCCACCTGGGTGCGCACAGCGACTCCGATGAGATGGAGCCTCAGCCGCACCAGGGACTCCAGGCCGCTCTCGGCGTCCGGACGCGCGAAATCGACGAGCCAGCGCGCCGTCGCAGGAAGGGCAGAGCGGACGTGCGCACGCGCCGCAGCCGTCAGCATCCGCTTGTTCCAAGCCGACTCGTATGCGGCGAAGAAGAACTCCTCCCCGTAGCAGGCGTATGCGTGGGTCAACGCGACCTCGATCGGCGCGATGCCGACCTCCATGCGACCGCGGGTGAAGTGCCCGACGCAGCCGCAGTGCTCCGGGTGATGTCGCCGCCCGCCGAGCCCCATCCAGACATGCACTTCCGTCGGAACCTCCAGCGTCCACACCTCCCTGATCCTCAAGGCACTCGCGCACGTGAGGGCGCCCCCGTGAGCCGCTGCAGCGACCACATCGGTCGCTGCGCGTCGAGATGCGAACACGCCCGGACGCACGCGGACGATACGACCCGCTCTGCACTCCGCGCCCAGCCGCGATCGCGAGCATCCGAAGGCCTGCAGCCGGGTTCCGCGTGCGACGCCTCCCAGGCGTTCGAGGAACACGTTGACGTCGATCATCGTCCGATTCTGAGGGCGTGCGCCCACTCGAACAGTACTCCTTCACGTGAACGGTGAGCACGAGTGCGGAACGCGCCGCCGTGCAGTCCGATTGATTCGCTTCCGCGTCTCAGGCGCATGACCATCCGACGAATGCATGACCGAGCACGACAAATCATCATGCGATCGGGCGGGGTCCATGCGAACGGACGAAACGGCACCGAGCCGAAACCGGGGATGCCGCGAGGAGCGAGTCCCCGCGGCATCCGCTGTTTCCGTCGTCAGCTGAGCTCTCCACCCTCCAAGAGCTCGGTGACGAGGGCGGCGATGGCCGAACGCTCGGAGCGCGTCAGAGTCACGTGCCCGAAGAGGTCGTGCCCCTTCAGCGTCTCGATCACGCTGGCGATTCCGTCGTGACGTCCGACCCGGAGGTTGTCGCGCTGACCGACGTCGTGGGTGAGGATCACCCGGGAATTCTGGCCCATCCGACTCAGCACCGTCAGCAGCACGTTGCGCTCGAGCGACTGCGCCTCGTCGACGATCACGAACGCGTCGTGGAGGGAGCGTCCGCGGATGTGGGTCAGCGGGAGCACTTCGAGCAGTCCGCGCTCGATGACCTCCTCGATCACGTTTCCCGACACCACCGAGCCCAGCGTGTCGAACACCGCCTGACCCCAGGGCCCCATCTTCTCGCCCTGGTCGCCGGGAAGGTAGCCGAGCTCCTGCCCGCCGACGGCGAACAACGGCCGGAACACGATGATCTTCTTCTGCTGCTGCCGCTCCAGCACCGCTTCGAGTCCGGCGCAGAGCGCGAGCGCCGACTTGCCGGTACCGGCGCGTCCGCCGAGGGAGACGATGCCGACCTCCTGATCGAGCAGCAGGTCGATCGCGATGCGCTGCTCGGCCGAACGGCCGTGCATACCGAAGATGTCGCGGTCTCCTCGTACGAGTCGGTACTCGCCGTCGCCCGTCACCCGGCCGAGCGCGGAACCGCGCTCGGAGTGGATGATCAGTCCGGTGTTCACCGGGAGACCGCGTGCCTGCTCGCTGATGCCGACCTCGCTCTCGTAGAGGTCGCTGATGTCGTCACCGGAGAGGTCGAGCGTCGAGATGCCGGTCCACCCGGAGTCCACCGCCTGCTCGGCCAGATACTCCTCGGCGCGCAGGCCGAGAGAGGCGGCCTTGACGCGCATCGGCAGGTCCTTCGAGACGATCGTGACGTCCTGCCCGTCCTGCGCGAGGTGCATGGCGACCGAGAGGATGCGCGTGTCGTTGTCACTGAGGCGGATGCCGGCGGGAAGCACGGAGGAGTCGGTGTTCGCCAGCTCGACGCGGAGCGTGCCACCCTCGCCGACCTCCACCGGGAAGTCGAGCCGTCCATGCTCGATGCGCAGGTCGTCGAGGTGGCGCAGGGCCTGCCGTGCGAAGTAGCCGATCTCCGGGTCGTGGCGTTTGCCCTCGAGTTCCGTGATCACGACGACGGGAAGGACGACCGAGTGCTCCGCGAAACGGAAGAACGCCTGCGGATCGCTCAGCAGGACAGAGGTGTCGAGGACATACGTGCGCAGATCCTGATCCGGATCGGCGGACGATGCCCGGCTCGACGTCTTACGGGTGGACTGCTGCGCGGTGCTGGTGGCCTGCTGCGCTGTACGTGTGGTCACGACCCACTCCCGACCCGGGGAATCCCGGCTATTCGAACGAGTCGACCAGGGGGTCACGAGTCGTCAACCTGAGGCCGACTCGAACGGGCGCCTTGCCCGATGCCTAGAACGTACGACCGTGCGGGTGATTAACCCGAATTCGACACGCCAATGATTCGTTACGCGCTGATGAACGTCTCGTTGCCGAACGCCCGCAGAGCATCGTCGAGGAGCTCGAATGTCGCGGCGTCGGTGCCCGCGTGCGGCGCGATCCGCACCGAGGCACCCCGTGCCGTGACGACCACTCCGGCGTTGGCGAGTGCCGCGGCGAGCCGCGCGGGCTCCTCCGGAGCGAGCGCGACGATGCCCGCACGCCGGCTGCGCTCGCGCGGGGAGCTCACCTCGATGCCGTGGCGGTCGGCGATCTCGATCACGGTGTCGACGTTCTGGGCGAGCCGCTCCTCGATCGAGACGACGCCGGCATCGCGCACGTCGCGCACGCCGATCGCGAGTCGGCCGGCCGCGAGCGTGTCGGGCTGGCTCACGGTGAAGGCGCGGGCCGACGGCGCAGGTGCAGGCAGTTCGTCGACGAACAGCGCCGCAGCCGTCGTGCCGGTGATACCGGACAACACGGGGGTGATGCGCTCTCGTGCACGGGGCGAGAACCACGCGAAGGCGCTGCCACGACCCGCGCGCAACCACTTGTAGCCGTGTCCGACCACCACGTCGGCAGCGGAGTAGTCGGCGTCGATCACACCGAACGACTGGACGGCGTCGACGATGAGCAGGCGGTCGGGCCCGATCGACTCGCGAAGCGCCGCGAGATCGACGCGGAATCCGGTGCGGAAGTCGACGTGGCTCACCGCCAGCGCGACCACCTCGTCATCGAGGGCCTCGATCACGGTCTCGGGTGTCACCCGCCCGTCGCCGGGTGTGATCCAGCGCGGTGCGACCGTTCGATCCGATGCCGTGGATGCGCGCTCCAGGGTCAGACTGACGCTCGGGAATTCGGCGGTGCTCGCGATCACGTCGCCGGAGAGCCCGAACAGCGCGTGCATGAGCCCGTGGGTCGACGACGGCTGCAAAGTGACGTCGTCGGCCTCCGCGTCCAGCAGCTCGGCGACGAGCTCCTGGGCCTGACCGATGCGCTCGGCGACCAGGGAGAGCGATGACGGCCGCCCGCTGCCGAGCAGATCGGCGTCGGCGAAGACCTCTTCACGGACGGACGGCGACAGCGGACCGAAGGCCGCCCAGTTCAGATAGCCGGACTCGGTGTCGAACGTGTCGACATAGTCCCGGAAAGTGCTCACTGCGTCATTGTGGCACGGCTCACAGGTCCCTGGTCCCCGGCCTCCCGACACCCGTTCAGCGCCCGAAGCGTCGGTCCCGATCGGCGTAGTCGCGGATCGCACGGAGGAAGTCCACCTGTCGGAGATCAGGACCCAGCGCCTCGACGAAGTAGAACTCGCTGTGCGCGCTCTGCCACAACAGGAAGTCGCTCAGCCGCTGCTCCCCACTCGTGCGGATCACCAGGTCGGGATCGGGCTGACCGCCGGTGTAGAGGTGCTCGCCGATCATCTCGGGCGTGAGATGGGCGGCGAGGTCTTCCAGCGTGCCGCCGGATGCCTCGTGCTTCGTGATGATGCTCCGCACCGCGTCGACGATCTCATTGCGTCCGCCGTAGCCGACGGCGAGATTCACGTGCAATCCGGTGTGATCCTTCGTGCGCTTCTCGGCGTCGGAGAGCACGCGCGCGAGTTCCGCCGGGAGGATGTCGGATCGGCCGACGTGCTTGACCCGCCAGTTGCCTTCACGGGACAAAGCCTCGGCGAGTTCGGCGATGATCTCGATGAGGTCGGTGAGCTCCGCGGAATCGCGCTTTCGCAGGTTGTCGCTCGAGAGCAGATACAGCGACACCACGCGCACACCGAGCTCGTCGCACCAGCCGAGGAACTCGCGCATCTTGGCGGCGCCCGCCCTGTGACCCTCTGCGGGCGTGTCCAGTCCGAGCTGACGCGCCCAGCGACGGTTGCCGTCGATCATCATCGCAACATGATGCGGCACGCTGGCCGGATCGAGGTGGCGACGCAGCCGGCTGGTGTAGAGCCGATACAGCGGCCCTCGCCCCGGGCTCTCGCGTGACATCACCTCCCTACGCTACCGTGTCGAGGCCCGCGGCATCGTGTGTGCGCGCTGAGGATATGTGCCCTGTGGGGTATGCGCGTCGGCTTAGAGTGAGCACGTGAGCACTCCCGAGCCCTCCGGCCCCGACGTCCCCCAGCTGCCCCTGCTCGAAGCGGCCGCCGTGGATGCGGCGACCGAGGTCAAACCGACCTGGCGCGGATGGATCCACGCCGGCACGTTCCCGGTGGCTCTGATCGCGGGCATCGTCCTCATCGTCGTGGCCGATGGCGCCCCGGCGAAGTGGGCCTCCGCCGTGTTCATGCTCACCTCGCTGCTGCTCTTCGGCAATTCGGCGCTCTACCACCGCATCGACTGGCGGCCGAAGGTGAAGGTGCTGCTCAAGCGCATCGACCACGCCAACATCCTGCTGCTGATCGCCGGTACCTACACTCCTCTGGCGGTTCTGGCGCTCCCGCCCGCGAAGGGCGTACTGCTCCTCTGCCTGGTGTGGGGCGGAACCCTCGTCGGCATCCTTTTCCGGGTCTTCTGGATCCACGCGCCGCGCTGGCTCTACGTCGCCCTGTACCTGCTGCTCGGCTGGGCGGCCGTGATGTACATCGTCGACCTCATGAACGCGAACTTCGCGATGATGGTGCTGGTGATCGTGGGAGGCCTTCTCTACACGGGGGGCGCCGTCGTCTACGCGCTCAAGAAGCCCAACCCCTGGCCGGGGCACTTCGGGTTCCACGAGATCTTCCACGTGTGCACGGTGCTCGCGTTCCTGTGCCACTGGACCGCGTGCCTGCTCATCGCGCTGTCACCGCTGTCGCCCTCGCTGGGCGCACCGTAGCGGTCGGTCAGCGAGCGGGCGTGTCGCCTTCGCCCTCCGCTGAGGTCGTGCCGTCGGCTGTCGATTCGTTCGCTCCGGGTGCAGCGGCACCGCCCTCGGCCCGCGCCGCTTCTTCGGCGTCCAGCTCGTCACGCACCTCTTCGCGGTACCGGACCCGGCGGATGCGACGGTTCATGTCCCAGATCAGCAGGATCACCGCGATCACGACCACGACGATCGCGGCGAAGCCGACGAACCCCGGGGTGACCGACACCGGATCGACGGTCATGCTCGGCGTCGGCATCGGGGTCTCGGACAGAGAGAACATGAATCGGCCTTTCGTACGCAGGTCGCATAACCTGGTAACACCAGCCTAACGACCGGAAGACCCACCTGTGACGACCGCACAAGAGCTCGACGAACGCTATGGCCGAACCCGACGACGCCGGACGCCGTGGATCATCGGTGGCGTGATCGCGCTGTTGATCGTGGGCGCGTTCAGCTGGATGACCGTCGCCCAGTCGATGGCGTCCGTCGACGCGGACGACCTGGGCTTCGAACTCGTCGACGAGCACTCCGTGAACATCAGCTTCCAGGTGACCGGCGTGCAGGGCAAGGATGTCGTGTGCGCCGTGGAGGCCCTCGACGAGGAGTTCGGCGTAGTGGGTTGGAAGATCGTCGAGATCGAGGCCGGAGACAGCCACTCCCAGGCCCGCTCCGTCACCATTCCGACCGTCTCGGCAGCCACCACAGGTTTGGTGAACGCCTGCTGGGTCGCTTAGACTCGTGCCAGACAAGACGACGCCCCGGCACCGTGCCGGGGCGTCTTGGCATATCCCCCGCAGCATGCCGGAGGGATCCCGAAAGAAGGAGCTTCGTCATGTCCACCGATGCTCAGGTTCCCTTCCTCACGCAGGAAGCGTATGACCGGCTCGTCGCCGAGCTGGAGCACCTGTCCACCTTCGGCCGCGACGAGATCGCCAAGCGCATCGAGGCGGCCCGCGAAGAGGGCGATCTCAAGGAGAACGGCGGATACCACGCCGCCAAGGACGAGCAGGGCAAGCAGGAGGCGCGCATCCGCACTCTCGAAGGCCTGCTGAAGACCGCCAAGGTCGGCGAGGCTCCTGCCAGCCGCGGGATCGTCGAGCCCGGCACCGTGGTCACCGCCCTCGTCGCGGGCGGTGAAGAGGTCTTCCTCCTCGGCAGCCGTGAGATCGCGGCCGGCAGCGACCTCGACGTGTACAGCGAAGCCAGCCCCCTCGGTCAGGCCATCCTCGGCCTGAAGGTCGGCGAGAAGTCCTCCTACGAGGCTCCCAACGGGCGATCGATCAGCGTCGAGATCGTGAACGTCGAGACCTACACGGGCTGAGCATCCCGTCAGAAGCGCCCCCGCATCCTGTCGGACGCGGGGGCGCTTCTGCGTGATCGATCGGTGTGCTCAATCGGGGACGAGGATGGGCTCGAAGCCGGCGCGGCGCAGCGTGTCGAGCGTGTGCTCCGAGTGCTCAGGTCCACGCGTCTCGACGCTGAGCTCGAGGATGACCTCGCTGATCTGGAGGCCGTGGCCGTGGCGGGTATGCATCGCCTCGATCACGTTCGCACCGGCCTCGGCGATGAGCTCCGACACGCGGGCCAGCTGGCCGGGACGGTCGGGCAGAGGGATGCGGATCGTGAGATAGCGACCGGAGGCGGCGAGTCCGTGGGAGACCACGCGCTGCAGCAGGAGCGGATCGATGTTCCCGCCCGACAACACGGCCATCGTGGTCCCGGTGGCCGACACCTTGCCGGCCAGGATCGCCGCCACACCGGCCGCACCGGCGGGCTCCACCACGACCTTCGACTGCTCGAGCAGGATGAGAATGGCCCTCGCCAGGTCATCGTCGGAGACGGTGACGACCTCGTCGACGAGCTCTTTGATGATGTCGAAGGGGACCGCGCCCGGTCGAGCGACCAGGATGCCGTCAGCGATGGTCGGTCGCGTCACGATGTCGACGGGCTCTCCGGCCTCGAGCGAGGGCGGGACCGCGGCCGCGTTCTCGGCCTGCACGCCGATGATGCGGACCGTGCGCCCGAGCTCGGCGGCGCGTGCCTTCACCGCCGCGGCGACGCCGGCGATGAGACCTCCCCCGCCGATGCCGAGCACGACGGTGTCGACGTCGGGTGCATCTTCGAGAAGCTCGAGACCGAGCGTTCCCTGCCCGATCACCACGTCGCGGTGGTCGAACGGGTGGATCAGCACCGCCCCCGTGCGCTCCGAGAACTCGGCGGCGAGACGCAGGGATGTCGCCACCGTCTCGCCCTCCAGCACGACCTCCGCTCCGTAGCCACGCGTGGCGAGCAGCTTCGGCACGGGAACGCCCAACGGCATGAAGATGGTGGCGGGGATGCCGAGCTCCTGCGCGGCGAGCGCCACTCCCTGCGCATGGTTTCCCGCGGACGCCGCGACCACGCCGCGCGAGCGCTCCTCGGCGCTCAGCTTCGACAGCCGGTACGCCGCCCCGCGGATCTTGAACGACCCGGTGCGCTGGAGATTCTCCATCTTCAGCAGGACGGGGGCTCCGAGGATGTCGGAGAGGGCTCGCGAGGGCAGCGTCGGCGTGTGCGAGATCACCTCAGCCAGACTCTGAGCGGCGTGCTCGAACTCGGTCAGGCTGGGGACTGCGCTCATCGATTCCTCCGTCTCCGCTCGCGCGGAACTGTGCTCCAGATAAGGTCTCCGCTCGGCCCGACGCCGGTGCGCCAGGAGCCCGAGCTGATGGTCACCGCGGCGACGTTGACGAAGGCCGCCAGCGGCACAGCGAAGAGGGCGCCGGGGATGCCGGCGATCATCGCGCCACCCGCCACTACGAGGACGACGGCGAGCGGGTGCACCTTGACCGCAGAACCCATCATGATCGGCTGCAGGATATGCCCCTCGATCTGCTGGACGGCGAGGACCACCACGAGCATCCAGAGCGCGATCCACGGACCGTTGTACACGAGCGCGAGGAACACGGCGACGGCGCCGGTCACCACCGCACCCACGATCGGGATGAACGAGCCGAGGAAGACGAGCACGGCGACCGGGAGCGCGAGGGGCACCTGGAGGAGGAACGCCCCGAGGCCGATGCCGATCGCGTCGATGGTGGCCACGAAGAGCTGGGTGCGCGCGTAGTTCACGATCGTGGTCCAGCCGTTGCGCGCGGCACCATCGACGGCCGGGCGGGCGCGACGCGGGAAGATCTTGAGGGTCCAGCGCCAGATCCCCGCACCATCGGCCAGCAGGCAGATGAGGATGAACAGCGCGAGCAGGGCGCCCGTGGCGACGTGACCGACCGTCGTGCCGATGGCGAGCGCGCCCGTCCAGAGGACCTGCGCCTGCTCGCTGATGAGATCCAGACCCTGCTGGAGGTAGTCGGCGATCTGCGTGTCCGAGAGGTTCAGCGGACCGTCGTGCAGCCACACCTGGAACTGATCGAACGCTTCGGTCGAGCGCGCCTGCACGTCGGGAAGCTGAGCCCGCACCTGCCAGACGACGAGCCACATCAATCCGGTGACGATGGCGGCCGTGCCGATCAGCGAGAGCGCGATCGCCAGCCAGCGCGGAAGACCACGTCGCAGCATCCACGAGAACGCCGGCCACAGCAACGCCGTGATGAGGATGCCCACCATCAGCGGGATGACGAGGAGCTTGAGCAGCATCACCAGCCAGATGAAGACGCCGATCGCGGCGGCGATCAGGAGCAGCCGCCAGGCATATCCCGCCGTTATCCGCAGGGGCAGGGGCACCGCCTCGTCGGCCTCGGTCGTCACGGTGCGGTCGGTGGAGACCGGGCGCGGACGGAACAGATCTCGCAGCCGGGGTCGCTGGTCCTCGCTCATCGCCCAAGTCTACGGTCATGCCGTATGCCGTCGGACGCATCCCTTCTCCGGGGGGTGGCATGTCGGCGGCCGGAGATACCCTGGCCGTGTGACCGACACCCTCAGCTCCACCCAGGCACGCCGCATCGCTCTGGCTGCTCAGGGCTTCACACGCACCCGCCCCGCATCGGTCACGGGGCGGCACGTGCACCGGGTCATGGACCGGCTCGGGGTGCTCCAGATCGATTCGGTCAACGTGTTCGCCCGGTCCCACTACCTGCCGTTGTTCTCGCGACTCGGCGCGTATGAACCCGCTCTCCTCGACCGCGTCTTCCTCTCCCGCACGACCCACTACGTGGAGTACCTCGCGCACGAGGCGACCTTCATCCCGATCCAGGACTGGCCGCTGTGGCGGTTCCGCATGGAGGACTTCCGTCGGCGGTGGGCCGGCGAGGACTCCTGGATGAGCAGCAACGCGCGCACGGTGCAGTGGGTGCAGGACGAGTTGCGCGCGCGTGGGCCGCTGCGGCCGGCCGACCTCCGCGCCGATGCACCCCGAGAGCGGGGAACGTGGTGGGACTGGGACGATGTGAAGCTCGCCCTCGAGCACCTGTGGCGTGTCGGCGACGTCGCGATCAGCGGGCGCCGCGGTTTCGAGCGCACGTATGCGCTGGCCGAGCATGTGATCCCCGACGGCATCCGCTCGGAGGAGGTCTCCCGCGCCGATGCGATTCTCGAGCTGACGCGTCGCGCGGCCCGTTCGAGCGGTGTCGCGACGCAGTCCGACCTCGCAGACTACTACCGGATCCGCGACCGGGCGGCCGTCGCCCGCTCGATCGCCGACCTCGCCGATGCGGGCGAGTTGCAGCCGGTGCAGGTGCGCGGCTGGGAACGTGGCGGGCGTCCGCTCGCGGCCTGGCGGCATCGTGACGCGGTGCTTCCCCGGGGAATCGATGCGGCCGCGATCCTGACCCCGTTCGACCCCGTCGTGTGGTTCCGCGATCGAGCACTCCGCGCGTTCGAACTCGACTACCGCATCGAGATCTATGTGCCGGCGGAGAAGCGTCGGTACGGCTATTACTCCTTGCCCGTCCTCGTCGGCGACCGCATCGTGGCGCGGGTCGACCTCAAGGCCGACCGCGCGACGTCGACGCTGCAGGTCCAGTCCGCCTGGTGGGAACCGCAGGCGCGCCCCGGCGATGCGGAACCGATCGCGGCAGAGCTCGCCCTCGCGGCGGGGTGGCAGGGTCTGGAGAACGTCTCGGTCTCCGGCTGGGGCGACGCCACCGATGCCCTGCATGCAGCGCTGGCGAACAGCCGTGCCGTGGGCCGTCATCTGCATGCGCGGGAGAGCCGGACGTGAGAAAGGCGCGCTGGTGGCTCATCGGCGGTGCCGCGGGACTCGTCCTGGCCGCCGCGGGCCTGTGGATCTGGCAGTCGACAGCCCACTCGTCCACTCCCGAGGAGGCGGCACTCGACTACCTGCACGCCCTGGAATCCGGCGACCCCGATGCTGTGGCAGCCACCGGGATGAAGGTCTCGAGGACCGCCCTTGACGCGTTCGACGCCGCGACCTCACTGATCGAGGATGCCAAGGTCACGCGCGTCCGTGAAGACGCCGACGGAGCATCCGCCGTCGTCGACATCTCCTTCCGCCTCGACGGCGCGTCGCAGGAGGCGCAACTGAGCCTCGGCGTCGTGGAGGACCGTTGGATCGTCGACTCCGCGGGTCTGGGCAGCCTGACCATTGAATCGAGCATCGGCTCCGACGTGGCGATCGGCGACGCGACCATTCCGGCAGGGAAGGGTATTCCGCTGCTGCCTGCGACCTACACCGTGGCTGTCGCGCCGACGACGCTGCTCGACGGCGAGAGCTCGGTGTCGGTGCTGCCCGGCGCGAAGACCACGGCGACGGTCGATGTCGCCGTGCGCCCGGAAGCGACTGCTGCCGCACAGGACAGTCTCGACGAGCTCCTCGAGACCTGTACCGCCCCAGCCACCACGGAGGCGGAGGGCTGCGGAATCCGAATCCCCTGGGGGACGGAGTTCCGCGATGTGACCGGCATCCGCTATCGGATCGACGAGTCACCGACCATCGCGCTGTCCCCAGCCGGTTTCACAGCGGAGGGTGGAGTTCTCGTGGCCACCGTCACCGGGACCGGCCAGAACGGCGAACCTCGCACCACCACGTATCGCACCGACTCCTGGAGCCTGCGCGGCGATGTCTCATTCACCGCCGACGGTCTCGTGCTCTCACCGTGGTGAGAGGGGTCTGGTCAGGCGGAGGTCATCAGAACTGCACGCGCGGTGGCTCGGAGATGGCGCTGCTGTCGGCGACCTCGAAGAACTCCCGCTCGGAGAAGCCCAAGCCCTTCGCGAACAGGTTGTTCGGGAACACCTTGATCTTGGTGTTGAGCTCGCGCACACCGCCGTTGTAGAAACGGCGTGCGGCCTGGATCTTGTCCTCGGTGTCGACCAGTGCCTGCTGCACCTGGAGGAAGTTCGTGCTCGCCTGCAGCTGCGGGTACGCCTCGGCGACCGCGAACAGGCTGCGCAGAGCCTGTTGCAGGTGTCCCTCGGCGATGCCCGCTTCCCCGGGGCCTCCCGCCGACAGGGTCTCGGCACGCGCACGAGTCACGTTCTCGAAGACGGCCTTCTCATGGGAGGCATATCCCTTGACCGTCTCGATCAGGTTGGGGATGAGGTCGGCTCGTCGCTTCAGCTGCACCGTGATTCCGCTCCACGCCTCATCGACGCGGACGTTCAGCTGCACCAGCGAGTTGTACGTGGCCCACAGATAGATGCCGACGAGCAGGATCACTCCGACAACGATCAGTACCGGCACGAGCCATTCCATCAGAGGCCCACCCTTCCTCGTGTTTCTCTCATCCTAGACGCGCAGCCTGCACGTGGACTGGGCATGCCCGGCGACAACCGCAGACCGATCAGCTGCCGAGGACCCGTTCAAGATAGCGGTTGGCGAATCGACGTTCGGGGTCGAGGCGATCGCGCAGCGTGACGAAATCGTCGAACCGCGGGTACCGCTCCCGGAGCGTCTCCGCGGTCAGCGTGTGGAGCTTGCCCCAGTGCGGGCGTCCCCCGTATTCGTGCATGATCTCTTCGACGGCACCGAAGTACTCCGTGGGGTCGGCTCGCCAGTACCGGTGCACGGCGATGTAGGCGCTGGCACGCCCATGGGCCGTCGACAGCCAGCGGTCGTCGGCGGCCGCGAACCGCACCTCGATCGGGAACTCGATCCGCCACCCTCGTCGGTCGATGAGCGCCCGGACCGCCTGGAAGGCGGCCACGGCGTTCTCGGCGGGGATCGCGTACTCCATCTCGCGGAATCTCACGGTCCTGCTCTGGATGAGCACCCGGTGCGACAGCTCGGTGTATTCGCGATCGCCCGTGAGCTTGACGGCGAGCCGGCTGAAGGGTGGAGTGATCGCGGGGATGACCTGGCCCGCCGCGCACACCACGCGATACACGCCGTTCGAGAGCAGCGTCTCATCGATCCATCGCCCGACCGCCGGTAGCGGCTTGCGGACCGTCGCCTCCGGCATGCGCGTCTGGCGCTTGGTCAGGGCCACATCGGTGTGGGGGAACCAGTAGAACTCGAAGTGATCGGCGGCAGCGACGCGCTCGTCGAGGCTGGCCAGCACCTCGTCCAGGGCCACCGGCTCGTCGGTCGCGTGCATGACGAACGCGGGCACGCACTGGAGAGTCACCTCGACGACGATGCCGAGCGCGCCGAGGCCCAACGCCACGGCGGGCAGGAGCTCATTCTCGTGCTCCTCGTCGATGCGGAGGAACTCGCCGGCCGCCGTGACCATCGTGACACCGACCACCTGGGTCGCGAGGCCGCCGTATCCGGCTCCCGTTCCGTGCGTGCCCGTCGAAATCGCACCGGCGATCGACTGCCGATCGATGTCGCCGAGGTTCTCCATCGCGAGCCCGTAGGGCGCGAGCAGAGCCGGGATGCGGTGCAGCCGAGTGCCGGCGAGCAACGTCACGCGCCCGGTGGCGGCGTCCGCGGAGACGAGGCCCTGCAGGTCGTCGAGCTCGAGCAGGACGCCCGGGGCCACCGCGATGCCCGTGAAGCTGTGACCGGCGCCGACGGCTTTCACCGGCAGCCCGTGCTTGACTGCGGCGATCACCGCGCGCTGCACGCCCTCCGGGCTGCGCGGACGCTCCACACGCACGGGTCGGACCGAGGCCGAGCGGCCCCAGTTCTGCCAGGTGCCGCCGATTCTCGTCACAGGAAGGCCTTTCCCTCGCCGCGGTAGGTCGGCAGCTCGTCGATGATCTCGTCGCCCGAGACCAGGTGGTAACTCTCGATGCGCTCGGCCGGTTCGCCGCTCTTGGCATGGCGGAACCAGACCCGGTCCCCCACACCCAGCGACGTGGCCGTCGGACCCTGGAGCGGTGTCTGCACTTCTCCGGCCGCTTCCCGGGAGAGCGTGTGGAGCCCTTCCGGCCATACGGGACGCGGCTGACGGGACGCGACTGCGGGGCCGGAGGCGATCCAGCCTCCGCCGAGCACGGTGGCGATGTCGACGGCCGGGCGCCGCACCACGTCGAACGCGAACGCCGAGGCTGGGGCCGGTCGGAACGAACGGTACCCGTCGAACAGATGGCCGCCCAGGAGCCCGCTCCCCGCACTCGCCTCGGTGAGGGACTCATCGCTTCCGGTGAACTCGAGCGATCCGGTGCCACCGCCGTTGAGGATCTCCAGCGGAGCGATCGCGCCGACGGCGGAGACGATGGCTGCCCGGCGTTCCCGCAGCTCATTGCGCGAGCGGGCCTGCACCATCCGGATCAACGGCGCATCGGGGCCGGCGTCGTCGCCCTGGCCCGCGATCTGCGCGTCGTACATCTGCAGTCCGACGAGTCGGAATCCTGGCCGCGCGACCACCTTGCGAGCGAATGCCGCCACCTCTCCGGCGCTGAAGAGCGCCGAACGACGCACGCCGATGTGGCCGAGGAGCGACGAGCGCCAGGAGGCGTCGACGTCGATCGCGACGCGGAGTTCGGGGCGCGACCCCGGGCCGGCGACGCTGTCGATCAGATCGAGATGCACGAGGTCGTCGACCATCAGGGTGATGCGCTGCGCGGCCTGCTCGTCGGCGAACAGCCGTTCCAGTCCTCCGCGATCCACGGTCGGGTAGCCGAGCACGATGTCGTCGTGCGTCTCGGCGAGCCAGAGCGCTTCCTCCAGCGTGAAGGCGAGGATGCCGTGGAACCCGGGCAGCGCGAGCACGGCATCGAGCACGGATCGCACGCGCACCGACTTTGAGGCGACACGGATCGGCAGCCCGCCGGCGCGCACCAGAAGGTCCATGGCGTTGTAGCGGAGCGCCTCCCGGTCGATCACCGCGACCGGGGCGGGGAGATGCCCGGTCACGGCGGACAGGCGCGGCCAGTAGCGGGCCGGGTCCTCCCACTCGGGGGCGACCGCGGGCGCACCATGGACGGGGCTCAGTTCGTCGATGAGGTCGAGCACTCCCCCACCCTAAGGCCTCATCGGACTCGGGATCACCCCCTGCGGCACCGCGTCGCATGCGGGCACGGCGATAGGCTGGCGGCGAGGCCCCCGTAGCCCAATGGCAGAGGCAGGCGACTTAAAATCGCTTCAGTCTGGGTTCGAGTCCCAGCGGGGGCACACCGGGGTTCCGCCCCCGCCCTCTCAGTCTTCGACGTCGATGGCTCGCTTCTTCTCGCCCGAGGCCTCACGGATCCTCCGCACGATCAGGACGACGAGTGCGATCGCGATCGCCGAGTACACGACGTAGTCGAGATAGCCGAGATACTGCTCCAACTGCTCGTGCTGCGTGCCCAGCGCTGCGCCGACGCCCAGCAGGAGTGTGTTCCAGAGGCCGCTGCCGATGACCGTGTAGATGCTGAACGTCACGAGGTTCATGCGGGATGCGCCCGCCGGGATCGAGATGAGGCTGCGGACGCCGGGGACCATCCGCCCGACCAGCACGGTCCAACCGCCGCTGCGCACGAACCAGTCCCCTCCCCGCTCGAGGTCGGACCGGCTCACCAGCCGAGTGGCCGCCAGCATGCGCACGGCCCGATCCATGCCGATCGCGGCACCGAGTCCGTACAGCAGCAAAGCGCCCAGCAGGGACGCGAGGGTGCTCCAGAAGATCAACCACCCCAGGTTCAGGGCGCCGCTCTGGCTGAGGTACCCCGCGAACGGCAGGATGACCTCGCTCGGGATGGGGGGCACCAGGACTTCGAGGAAGACCAGCACACCCACCCCGACATCCCCGAGTGCGGTGAGGACGTCGGCCGCGAATCCGGTGAGCCCGGTGAAGCCATGATCGGCGGCAGCAGTGAGGACCATCCGCGATCAGCGCCCGAAGATGTCGCCGATACCGGGGATGCCGAGATTGCCGAGTTGCTCGCCCCACCCGCTCGCCGCATCGCCCAGACCCGACACGGTCTCGCCGGCCGAGCCCAGGAGCTCACCGGCACCTCCCGTGAGCGACTCGACGTCGATGCCGGCGGCCAGGGACTCGATGTCGATGCCCTCCGCCATAGCGCCGAAGTCGACGCCGCTGTTCGCGGCCTGCTCCAACAGGGGCCCCGCCACGGTGCTGAGGACGGCCCCGCCCGCCACCACGCCGAGCAATCCGACGGCCGCGCCGCCAGCCGCGACCGCCGCACCACCAGCCGCGCCACCGATACCGGCTCCACGTGCTCGCGACAGCAGTCCGCGCATCCGGCCCGGCTTCATGGCCTCAGCACGTCCGGCGGCGCGGGCGAGGTCGTCCGCCGACGAGGACCGCGGTCGCTCACCGGGTTCGAGCTCCTGCCTCATCCGGGCCTCGACCTGCGCGCGCTGGTCAGGTGTGAGGCGGGCGAACGCCTCGCGGTGGATCTGTTCGACACGCTGCGGATCCGCCGTCTGGAGGAGGTAGTCGTAGCGGGCGATGGCCGCTCGGTCGGCGTCGGTCACGGCGTGTGAGCCCCGCGCGGTTCCGGGAGGAGGCGGCGCGTACGGGTCTGCAGCAGATGGTGCCGTGTGCGCGGGACGCGGTCGTCCACCGGACGCGGCCGGCGGCGCGTACGGGTCGGCCGACGAAGGCCTGTCCTGGCCTGACGACCGTGCGGGGTCGGCAGGACCGCGGACCGCGTCGACTGCTCCACGGAGCATGCCTCCCCAGTCCGTCGACCGGGACCCGTCCTGCGAGCGCGATCGGTCGCCCGCGTGAGGGTCGCGCCCCGTGCCGGCGTTCTTCTCGAGTGCTTCGGATGCCATTCCGATCAGTCGGGAGAGCTTTCCCATGAGTGGTCCCTTTCGTGGTGCGGACCACCGCGGATCCACGACGCCGGGACGACGGCAGGGTTCTCTCGGCAGCCCGCGATGCGGGTGCCAAGGTCTCCTCCACCCTCACGGGCCGGCGGGCCGGAGCACGATCTCGTGCTCGTAATGACGACGTCGCCGCATTCGGGAGTACTCCCCTTGCTCGCGTGACGATACCGGCCGTACCTATGCATGGCCTCGGAGCCGCCCCGCAGAGACGAACATCGACCCCGACGCGGAGCGCGTGGGGGCCGATGTTCGTGTGCGAGCGTGTCTGCTACTTGGCGGCAGCCTCGGCCGGCTCGGGGGCCTTCTCGGCGGCGGGCTTATTCGCTGCGGGCTTCTTCGCCGCCGGCTTCTTCGCAGCCGGCTTCTCCGTCACCTCAGCCGATGCGGCCGGAGCGGCCTTGGCCGCCGACTTCTTCGCAGCCGGAGCAGCCTTCGCGGCCGGAGCAGCCTCTGCCACGGGCGCGGCCGGAGCAGCCGGGCGCGGGCGCGCCGCGAACTCCTCGAAGACGTAGCGCGGGTTCTGCACGGTCTCGAGGTTCACCAGGTCGCGGCCGAGCCACAGGTTGTTCCACCAGCCCCAGATGACGCGGAACTTGCGCTCCCACGTGGGCATCGCAAGACCGTGGTAGCCGCGGTGCGCGACCCAGGCCACGAAACCCTTGAGGGCGATCTTGCCGGACTGGAAGACACCGTTGTACAGGCCGAGGCCGGCGACGGCACCGAGGTTCTTGTGGAAGTACTCCTTGGGCTTCTCTCCCCGGAGGACCGCGACGAGGTTCTTCGCGAGCAGCTTGGCCTGGCGGACCGCGTGCTGGGCATTCGGCACGCAGAAGCCGCCGACCCCGCCACCGGACAGGTCGGGAACGGCCGAGACGTCACCGGCCGCCCAGGCTCCCTCGACGAACGCCTCGGGGGTGCCGACGCGCAGGTCGGCGCGGGTCTGGATGCGACCGCGCTCCTCGACCGGCAGGTCTCCGCCGCGGACGACGGTCGGGTTGGCCATGACACCCGCGGTCCACACGATGACGTCGGTCGGGATGACCTCACCGGTGGAAAGCTCGACGTTGCCGTCGACGGCGCTCGTCAGCTGCGTGTCGAGGTGCACGTTGGCTCCGCGCTTGGCCAGGTCCTTGAGCACCCACTCGCTGGTCTGCAGCGAGACCTCGGGCATGATGCGGCCCATCGCCTCGATGAGGTGGAAGTGCGTGTCGTCGAAGCTGATCTGCGGGTACTTGGCCACCAGCGCGGACGCCAGCGAACGCAGCTCGGCGAACACCTCGATGCCGGCGAAGCCACCACCGACGACCACGACGGTCAGCAGACGGTCGCGCTCAGGGCCGGCCGGGAGGGACGCGGCCTTGTCGAAGTTCGACATGACCTTGTCGCGGATCGCGACGGCCTCTTCGATCGTCTTCAGACCGATCGCGTTGTCGGCGATGCCGGGGATCGGGAAGGTACGCGACACGGCACCGGCGGTGACGACGATCTGGTCGTACGCGAACTCGTACGGCTCACCCACGGGCGGTGTGATGGTCGCGACCTTCTGCGCGTGGTTGATGTTCGTCACCTTGGCGGTGAGGACGTTCGTGCGCTTGAGGTGACGACGGTGCGCGACCACCGAGTGTCGCGCCTCGATGGAGCCGGCGGCGACCTCGGGCAGGAACGGCTGGTACGTCATGTACGGCAGCGGGTCGACCATGGTCACGTCGGCTTCGCCCTTGCGCAGGTGCTTCTCGAGCTTCCACGCGGTGTAGAAACCCGCGTACCCTCCGCCGACGATCAGGATCTTGGGCACAGTGCTGTTCTGAGGCACAGAAGAACTACTCCTCGGAGTCGGGGGTGTGGCGTACGGAAATGCGCGCCGATCGGATGCGCCGGGCAGCTGCGGTGACGCCAAGCGCTACCAGGATACCAGGGACGGTGAGCGCAATGAGCGGCAGGGTACCGTAGCGCAGTGAATCCGCGCTGGGAAGCAACGGTGAACCCGCCTCGGTCGGAGCGTCTGCGGCAGGAAGAGGGGGAACGGCGACCGGAGTCCTCGTCTCCACCGGCTGCGGTTCCGACTGCGCACGGCGGAACACGCGGATCCACTCCGCCAGGTCTCCCATGGGGTTCTCGCTCACTGCGGGGATGTTTGCAGAGATCGCCGCCGCCGCATCCACCAGCCCGTACCCGTACAGCGGATCCTGGGGCTTGATCGCATCGTCGACCGGAATCGCGGTCTTGATGATGCGGTTGATGACGTCGATCGCCTTGATGTCGGGGTGCGCCGAGCGGATCAGCGCCGCGACTCCGGCGACGATGGGCGCCGCACCGCTCGTGCCGCGCCAGGGGACGACCGAGCCATCGGCCGAGACACCGATCAGGCCTTCGCTGGGCGCCGAGATCCCGATCGTGATGCCCTGCGTCGACGCCTCGATGCTGGCCGTGCCCGTCTGGTCGACGCCGCCGACGGTGAGCACGCCGGGAATGGTCGCCGGGGCGCCGATGATGTTCGTCCCGCTCCCCCGGTTGCCGGCGGCGACGACCACCACCACGTCGTGCTCGAAGGCGTACAGGAACGCCTCGTCCCAGCTCTCGTCCCAATCGAGCGTGTTCGTGGTGAACGACAGATTGATGACGTCGGCCCCGTTGTCGACGGCCCACTTCATGCCCTTCGCCACCTGTTCCGTGAACGGCACCGTCGCGGCCGCACCGAAACCCACGGAGATCGAGAGCAGGTTGGCCTCCGGAGCCACGCCGATCATGCCCGTTCCGTCCGGTGCACCGCGTCCGGCAGCCAGCGAAGCCACCCAGGATCCGTGGTTGCCGTCGACCGCGCCCAGCGGGGTGCGTCCGTCCGGAGTCCCGGCCCCCGACACGTCCGTGCCCCCGACGACCGCGTCGCCGAAGACCGACGGCACCTTGCCGATGCCCGTGTCGATCACCGCGATCGTCACGCCCTTGCCGCGGGTCGTCTGCCAGGCCTCGCGGATGCGTGCGCCGTCGAGCCAGTACTCCGAGGCGCGGACCGGATCTGCGGGGTCATCGGGGATCGGCGGCGGCGTGGCGGAAGCGCCGATGAGCAGCACGGTCGCCGCGACCACCACGATGGCGGCAGCGCTGCGCAGCTTCCGGCGCGCGGTCATGCCGAGGGGGCCGCCCCGTCGCGCACGGCGGCACCGGGGTCTTCGCAGCGGCAGACCGAGGGCGACCATGAAGAGCGTGCGAGTGCGGCGTCGCCGATCGGGTTGACCCCGGGGCCCGCAGCCAGGGCATGTCCGGCCAGGGCGTGCAGGCACTTGACACGCGTGGGCATGCCTCCGGCGGAGATGCCGTCGATCTCGGAGACCTCTCCGAACTGCCCACGGTCGGCGAGATAGGCCTCGTGGGCTGCGAGGTAGGCCGCGGCCACGTCTTCGTCGTCGGTGAGGAGGGCGGCGAGCTCCGGCATCACCTGGGTGGCCTCGAGCGTCGACATCGCCGCGGTCGCCGCCGGGTGCGTCAGGTAGTAGAACGTGGGGAACGGCGTGCCGTCCGGCAGACGCGGGGTGGTCGCGACGACCGTCGGGTTGCCGCACACGCAGCGGGCCGCGATGCCCACCACGCCTCGGGCGGGACGACCGAGCTGAGCCGATACGACGGCGAGTTCGGCGGGCGTGGGGGCGGGGAACGGCGGCGTGGTCACCCCACCAGCGTAGGGGAGCCGCCAGGGAGGATGCTCGGAGCGAATGCTCAGGGAGCGACGGCGGCCGTGTCGCTGAGCCCGGTCGAGACCACGGTGCGCAGCAACTGCGGCATCCAGTCCGTCGGCGTCTCGACGAGCGTCTCGCTCACGGGGTCCTGCTCACGCGGAAGTGCTGCGGGGTCGAGGTCGTTGTCGACCAGGTAGACGACCTCGCCGGGCTTGACGTAGTAGAGGCGTTCGCGGGCCTGGGTGGCGATGTACGCGGGGTCGTTCCAACGCTCGCGTTCCGCGACGAGCGCCTCGATCTGGTCTTCGCTCACCTTCACCGATGCCTCGAGAGCAGCGATCTTCTGACGCTGATCGATGAAGGTCCCGAGCGTGGGCACGAGCACCCAGGCTCCCAGCACCACGAGAGAGAGCATGATGACGGAGAACGCCGAGAGCCGGATGCCGGATGCCCACTCGCGCACGTCGACGCGAGGCGCCTCGCCTCGGGACGCGCTCGACGCACGCCGAGACGACGTCGTCGCTGCCTGCGCCCGGGGCTTCGCGCCCTTCTTCGTGGGCGAGGGCGTCGGCTGCGCTCGCGGAGACGACGAAGGAGGAGCCGGTCGTCGTGCCACGGCTCCTCCTTCGTCGTGCCGGCTCAGCGGCGGTGTTCACCGCCGTGTCGGCGGCTTCTTCGATGTGTCGTGCGTTCAGGCCTGGTAGCGCGGGAACGCCGAGCGGCCGGCGAAGACCGCGGCGTCGCCGAGCTCTTCCTCGATGCGCAGCAGCTGGTTGTACTTCGCGACACGCTCGCTGCGGGCAGGGGCGCCCGCCTTGATCTGGCCCGCGTTGGTCGCGACGACCAGGTCGGCGATCGTGGTGTCCTCGGTCTCGCCCGAGCGGTGCGAGAGCATCGCCGTGTACCCGGAGCGCTGCGCCAGGCTGACGGCGTCGAACGTCTCGGTGAGCGTGCCGATCTGGTTGACCTTGACGAGCAGCGAGTTGGCGACGCCACGCTTGATGCCGTCGGCGAGACGCTGCGGGTTGGTGACGAACAGGTCGTCGCCGACCAGCTGGACCTTGGAGCCCAGGACGTCGGTGAGGTGCTTCCAGTTGTCCCAGTCGTCCTCGGCGAGAGCGTCTTCGATCGTGACGATCGGGAAGTCGTTCACGAGTCCGACGTAGTACTCGGTGAGCGCGGCGGCGTCCCAGTCCTTGTTGTCGAGACGGTAGACGCCGTCCTTGAAGAACTCGGTCGCGGCGACGTCGAGCCCGAGGGCGATGTCGGTTCCGGGCGTGAACCCGGCCTTCTCGATCGCCTTCACCAGGAAGTCGAGGCCCTCACGGTTGCTGGGCAGGTCGGGAGCGAAGCCGCCCTCGTCGCCCAGACCGGTCGCGTAGCCGGCGGCCTTCAGCTCGGCGCGCAGCACGTGGTAGGTCTCGACACCCCACCGGAGTGCCTCGGAGTAGGTCTCGGCGCCGATCGGCGCGAGGAAGAACTCCTGCATGTCGATGCCGTTGTCGGCGTGCTCGCCACCGTTGATGACGTTGAACAGCGGAACGGGCAGCACGTGCGCGTTCGGGCCGCCGAGGTAGCGGAACAGCGGGAGGTCGGCCGAGTCCGCGGCGGCCTTGGCCACGGCCAGGCTCACGCCGAGGATGGCGTTGGCGCCGACGCGCTTCTTGTTCTCGGTGCCGTCGACATCGATCAGGATCTCGTCGACGATGCGCTGCTCGCTCGCCTCGACACCCTCGATCGCCGGTCCGAGCTCATCGATGATGGCCTCGACGGCCTTCAGCACGCCCTTGCCGCCGTAGCGGCTCTTGTCTCCGTCGCGGAGCTCGTACGCCTCGAACGCGCCCGTGGATGCGCCGGACGGAACGGCCGCCCGCTGCACGATGCCGTCGTCGAGGAGGACCTCCACCTCGACGGTCGGGTTTCCGCGCGAGTCGAGAATCTCGCGTGCGCCTACAGCCTCGATCAGTGCCACTGATGTGCTCCTTGCTCAGGGGGAAAACGTTGTGTGGAGCGTCGTCGATCCGCGCCCAGTCTAGCCCGGCCTCCCGACGGACTCCGGGACTCGCCCGGACGCGAATCGCCCGCGGCGGGAAGCCCCGGAAGGTCAGACGACCACGGCGATCGCGAAGCCGTCCCATCCCTTCACGCCCACGGTCTGCAGGGCCGTGGCATCGAAGCGCGGATCCTCCCCCAGCATCCGCAGTCCGTCGCGGGTGCCCACGACCTTGGGATCGGTGCTGTCGTCGCGGACGATCTCGCCCTCGCGCCCGATGTTGTCGAGCACGATCACCGTGCCGGAGTGCCCGAGCTTCGCCGCCCAATCGAGGTAGATCGTGTTCGACTCCTTGTCGGCGTCGATGAACACCAGATCGAATCCGCCGACCAGGGTCGGCAGCACGTCCGCTCCCCGCCCCACCCGGATGTCGACGCGATCACCGACCCCCGCGGCGTCGATGCTGGCACGGGCGACCGCCGCGTTGTCCGATTCCGCCTCGATCGTCACGATCCGTCCTTCGGCGCCGACGGCGCGGGCGAGCCAGATCGTCGAGTAGCCGCCGAGCGTGCCGATCTCGAGCACGCGGCGCGCGCCGCTGATGCGGACCAGCAGGTTCAGCAGTTTGCCGGCGACGGGCGCGACCTCGATCTCCGGGAGGCCGGCGGCCCGCTGCGCAGTGAGGGCCGACTCCAGCGCCGGATCGGGACCGACGAGCAGATCGGAGAGGAAGCTGTCGGCGTCGGACCAGGCGGCGGGGGTGGATTCCATGGCCTCAGCCAACCCCCGGCGCCGCCCTCCGTCAAGGCCGCGGTGCCGAGAGCAGCCGCCCCGACGCGTCGGCGAGCTCGGGCTGGGCACGGAACTGTCCCGTCAGCTGCAGCACCACCGCGACGAGCGCGAGGACGACCCAGGTCGCGACGCCGAGTGGTCCCGCCAACGCCAGGTCGGGCTGCGTCGCGGCGACGATGAGGATGAGCCCCGCCGCGGCGTTCAGAGATCCGTGCGCGATGACCGCCGGCCACACCGATGCGGACCGCAGCCGCAGCCAGCCGAGCAGGACGCCCCAGGCCACGCATCCACCGATCATGAACAGGATGCCCGTGATGTCGGTGCGCCCGAAGTTGTAGCCGAGCAGGATGATCGGGCTGTGCCACACGCCCCAGATCACGCCGCTGAGGATCGGAGCCGGCCACGTGCCGAGCGGACGCAGCGCCGGAAGCAGCCACCCCCGCCAGCCGAGCTCCTCGCCGAACGCGAAGAGGCTGTTGAACAGCGCGCCGATGGGGATCATCGCGAGCTGCGCGAACACGACGACCTGGACAGGAGGCAGTGGCGTTCCGGCCGGCACTGCCTTCTCGAGCTCGGCTGCGAGAGCCGAGAATGTCAGGTCGAGCTGCACGAAACCGAGCGCGGCGGAGAGCAGGACGCCCAGGCCCACGAGCAGCGGCGGAACGAGCCACCCCGCGACCATGAGCCAGATCACGCGCTTCGCGGGGCGCAGCGGCCACAGTCCGAGGAAGCGGGCGCGCTGCCCGGGTGCGGGGACGCGCATCGCGAAAGTGACGATGAGAGCCGCCACCGCAGGCGTGAACATCATCACCGGCAGCAGGAACACCGAGCTCGGCTCGGCGAGCCCGTCGCCCAGCCACAGGGGCAGGGCGACCAGCCAGGAGAGGACGAAGGAGACCGCCACGAAGACGATCACCGCGGTCCACGGCACACGGCGCTGGTTCAGGGTCTGGTCGTTCATGAGGTCTCCTTTCCGGAGTCCGTCGATCGATCGGTCGAGGGGATGGCCACGGTCCGCGCGCGGTCGACATAGGCCTGGAGCAGCGCCGCGGCTTCTTCCGCGCCGTCGATGGTGACGATGAAGGGTCGCCGGCCCCGTCGGGAGACCTCGATCGCAGATCCGCGGCGCATGACGATCCCGGTGCGCCCGTCGACGGCGATGCGCCATCCCCAGCCGCCGAACTCGCCGAACGGGGAGATGTCGACAGCGCGCGCCGCCTCGACCTCGTCGAGCGGGACACGGATGCGCGGCCAGCCCAGCAGGGCACGAGCGGAGAAGCCCTCCGGTGTGACCGTGACGCGGAACGAGGCGGTCGCCGCGAGGGCGAAGCCCACGACGACCACGACCAGCGCGACGATCCAGCCACCCTCGACGCCGGTGCCGAGCATGTACGCGGCGAGCGCGACGAGACCGAGGAGCACGAACAGCAGGAAGGCGAGCGCGCCGCGCGGCATCGTCGTCGTGGCGACCCACACGACGCGTTCGCCCTTCGCGACGTGCACCGAGTAGCGGGGTTCGAGCGTGCGCCCCTGCTCCGGCCGCACGCGCGGCTGCACGGCCCAGGCGATGCCGCCGACCAGAAGGAGTGCGGCGAACGCGAGTGCCATGGTGCCCCCGATGCCGGGCGATTCCGCGGGGTCGGCGAGCTCACGCTGGATCGCGAGGGATCCGAGGCTCATCACGGCCGCGAAGGCGGACATCCCCGCGGAGAGTGCGCCCATCAGCCGGGCCGCCCCGCCCCAGTGCGCACCGACGGACGCGAGGGTGACGATCGCCATCAGCGCCGGCAAGCCGAGCCCGACCCCGACGAGGATCCAGAGATACACGGACGGCGGGCCGAACCGGTCGGCGCCGCTCACACCCCAATGGGTCGCCACCTGTGGCGGCAGCGTGGGCAGCCAGGCGAGCAGGATCACGACGGCGACGGCGGTGATCACGATCGGCAGGATCACCGCGACGACGAAGAAGGTCAGCCGAGCGCGTCGCAGCAGCGCAGGCGGCGTGCGGGTGAGGTCGTGGATGGTCATGGCGAGTCCTCCTCGCGGCTGTCGGGGCGGTCGGGATCGGAACGGGGGAGATCAGAACGGTCGAGATCGGATCGGGCGTCACGGTGCGCATGAACGATGCCGGCGAGCGTGTCGGCGGAGACGCCGAGGGCTGCGGCACGGCGCACCAGCTCGTCGATGTCGTGAGCGAGTTCGGCGAGGGGCGCAGCCGAGGCCGCGATGACCGCTCCCCTCCCGCGACGCAGATCGACCAACCCCTCATCGCGCAGCCGCTGGTAGGCGTGCAGGACGGTGTGCTGGTTGATGTCGAGCGCTTCGGCGACGTCGCGGGCCGCGGGAAGGCGATCGCCGGGCGCGAGGACCCCGGTGAGAATGTCGGAGCGGATGGAGGCCGCCACCTGGTCGTAGAGCGCGCGGGGGCTGTCGGGATCGACGCGGATGAGCATCCGGCCCTCCTCTCCTATCATCGCTACTTATTCTATGCGAACTATAACAACTGTGCCAACCCTCCAGACGTCTTCGTCGCTTCCGCCCTGGTGCCGCACACTGGCCTTCATGCGCATCACTCCCCGCCGTCTCGCGATCGGCATGAGCCTGTGGATCCCCAACCTCTTCAGCGGCATCCGCATCCGCCGCTTCAGCGAGGACTGGACGCACGCGACCGTCGAGCTGCACGTCAACGTCTTCACCCGCAACTACGTCAAGACCGCGTTCGGCGGCTCGATGTCGGCGATGACCGACCCGTACTTCTTCATGCTGGTCATGCACCAGCTCGGACGCGACCACGTCGTGTGGGACACCCGCGGCGAGATCGAGTTCCTCAAGCCCGGCCGAGGCGTGCTCACCGCCGAGTTCGAGGTGTCGAAGGAGAAGGCGGAGGAGATCCGCGAGCGTGCACGCGGCGGAGCCAAGGTGCTCGAGTGGTTCGAGACCGTCATCACCGACCGTGAGGGCGACGTCGTCGCGAAGGTGCGCCGCGAGGTCTACATCCGGGAGAAGAAGCGCGTCACCGCTTCGCGGGGCTGATCCCGCCGGCGAGCGTCGACGCCCTCGCGATCAGGGTGGGGGCGAGGCGCACGGTGTCGTGCGCGGTCGATGCGCCCGACACCAGTCCGAGGACGAGCTCCAGAGCCGTGCGACCGCTCTCCTCGAACGGCTGCCGCACGGTCGTGAGGTCGAGCGCCGCAGCGACCTCGCCGTCGTCGTAGCCGACGACCGCGAGCGGAGCGGTGCCGGGGTCCGCGCGCAACGCCGACAGCACCGCGGCGGCGAACTGGTCGTGGTTCGCGACGATCGCCGTCGCACCCGCGGCGCGGGCCGCAGCGATCACCCGGCCGTCGACCGCGGAGGGATCAGCGACCGCCAGGTCGGTCATCGCCAGGTGCTGCGTGAGCCCTTCGATACGGAGCATCCCGGCCGACACGTAGGCCGGCGAGCGCTGCGGCTCATGCACGAACAGGACACGACGATGTCCGAGGCCGGCGAGGTGGCGGCCGATCTGCGCACCGCCGTCACGGTCGTCGACGAGGACGACCGGACCTCCCACGTCCGACCGCGTCGGCACCACGTCGACGTAGACCACCGGGATGCGCGCGGCCCTGCTCGCCCGTCGCGCCGCGCCGCCGAGCGGAACCCCCATCACCACGAGGCCGGTGGCGTCCGTGCGCGTGGGCAGCACGTCGAGCAGCGGCTCATCGGCGGCCGCCGCCGAATCGAGGTCGTAGGGGATGATGTCGACCGCCGCATCCCTGGCCCTGCGGAGCATCCCGGACAGGCGACGCAGGTACGAGGGGTAGGTCGTGAACGGTGCAGCGACCGCGATGCGCGCGGCCCCCACGCGTCGCCCCTGCGTCATCCGATACCCGAGCGCGGTGGCCGCGGCGACGATGCGTTCGCGGGTCTCGGGTCGCACCCTGTGCGGCGCACTCACCGCCAGCGACACGGTGGAGATGCTCACTCCCGCGCGCTCCGCGACGTCGTAGATGGTGACCCGCCCCGGTCGTGCGCGCATGCTCGGACCTCCCTTCTTCATCGAAGTTCTTCGATTCCTCAGACTAGGTCGGAACCCGCCCCGGTCGGAACCCACCGGTGCGGAACCGTCGAAGGAGATGCCCGATGCCGACACCGCGGTCCCGATTCCGGCGCCCGACCCTCGACAGCGCCGTGGCGGCGTGGGAGGAGCGGGTCGCGCCTCTGATCGAGGAGGAACCCGCAGACCCCGCAGGACGACGCCGGGTCGCTGCCAGGAACGACGACACCGTGAGCGCCGCGCTCGGGATCACGCCGCTCCCCACCGCCGCCGAGGAGCACATCGTTCCGGTCGACGGGCACCCCGACGTACGCGTGCGCGTCTACTGGCCCGGCGAGGAGCGCACGCCACCCGGCTCGGGCCTCCCCGCGCTGGTGTACTTCTACGGCGGCGGATTCACGATCGCCGGGATCGACTGGGTCTCGTGGGACGCGCGGTTCCGAGCCCGAGCGCGGGATGCGGGGATCGTGATCGTCGCCGCCGACTACGCCCATGCCCCGGAGCAGCAGTTCCCGACCCAACCGGAGCAGTGCTGGGCGGCTTTCGAGTGGACGCACACCCACGCGACGGAGCTGGGGGCATCGCCGGACCGCCTCGCCGTGGGTGGGGCCTCATCGGGAGGCGACCTCGCCGCAGCCGTGACGTTGATGAACCGCGATCGCTCGGCGCATCCGATCGCCCTGCAGCTGCTGGAGAACCCCGCACTCGACCTGACCATGGGTCATGCCGATATGGCCGGCATCGATGCGCGGATGCCGGGAGTCATCGTGCGCGCGGTCGGCCGCACCCTGGTCCGGCAGTATGTCGGCGAGGATGCCGCGGCCGCTCGCCTCCCGTATGCGTCCCCGTTGCGGGCCGCATCGCACGAGGGGCTTCCGCCCGCCGTGATCCTCACCTCCGAGCTCGACCCCCTGCGCGGCGACGGAGAAGCCTATGCCCGAGCGCTCTCCGCCTCCGGGGTCCCGGTGACCGCGATGCGCTTCATCGGACAGACGCACGGCTCGCTCGGTTCGACCGGATTCGTGCCCGCAGCGGATGCCGCGCATCGCCTGGTCGTCTCCGAGCTGCGCACCCTCCATGGAAGGACGCCGTCATGAGCGACCAGGAGCAGCACGAGCCGCCGCTGAGTCCGGCGATCCTGGAGTGGATCCAGCGCATCCGCGAGCTCTCCGCGACCCTCCCCGAGCTGGAGTCGCCTGCCATGGGTGCGCGTCGCCGGGCGCAGCGGGAGCTGAGCGACCTCCTGGCCTCCGAGTTCACCGCGCCGGTCCCCTCGGGCGTGGAGATCGACGATCTGACGGTGGCGGGAGGGGAAAGTCCGCTGCGCGCCCGACGGTTCCGCACCGCAGCCGCGCCGGGCGCCCTCCCCACGATGCTGTGGCTGCACGGCGGCGGTTGGACCGGCGGCACGATCGACGAGTCGCTCAACGATCGGCTCTGTGCGGATCGCGCACTGCGCTCCGGCGTCCAGATCATTTCGCTCGAATACCGGCTGGCGCCCGAGCACCCGTTCCCCGCTCCGGTCGACGACGCCGTCGCGGCCTTGGCGGATCTGCGCGAACGTGCCGACGAGCTCGCGATCGATGCGGATCGGCTGGGCGTGGGCGGCAACTCCGCCGGCGCGACCATCGCAGCCTCCGCCGCGCTGCGCGAGCGCGACGCCGGAACATCTCTGCACCACCAGGCGCTCGAAGTGCTTCCGGCCGCGCTGCGCCTCGTCGGCGCATCGATGCCCCGCCGCCTCGCCGCCGCGGACTGGGAGGCGGCCATGCACCTCGCCGAGGTCTATCGCGCCGGCGCTCCCCTCGCCGACGCTTCTCCGCTGGACGCGCCAGACCACCGCGACCTCGCTCCCGCCCTGATCCTCGCCGCCGAATTCGATCCCCTCCTGGACGGCGCGATGGCGTACGCCGACGCGCTGCGCGAGGCCGGAGTCCCCGTGGTCCTGCGCATCGGCGCCGGCCACGACCATGCCTCCCCCGGCCTGACCGGCCGGTGGGAGAGGGCACGCCAGTGGCGCGACGTCTTCGTCCGGGAACTCGCCGATGCCTACCGCTCCGCCGGCCACTCCCCCGCGGATGCAGTGACGACCACGGGAGCGCACCTGTGACCCTTCCCCACCCCGACCGAGATCCGGAGACGATGATGTCCACCCACGCAGTCGATCCTGTCTTCCCCGCAGACCCCGCTCCGCCACTCACCACCGACGCGATCCCCGGTCAGCGCCAGACACGCTGGTTCTGGATCGCCTTCGTGCTCGCGTGGCTCGGATCCGGCATCGCCCAGGGCGTCGCCAGCGTCGCGATCCCCCAGCTCCTCAAGGAGTGGGACCCCGACCAGGCGACGGGCGACCTCAGCATCATCCTCACGCTCGGCGGCGCCGCCATCCTCATCACGACGCCGATCTTCGGTCGTCTGAGCGATCGATCGATGTCCCGCCTCGGCATCCGCCGCCCCTGGATCCTCTCCGGCTCGCTGATCGCCCTGGCCGGATACGTCGTGCAGGCGACCGCCCCCTCCCTCCTCGCGCTCGGAGCCGGCACCATCCTGGTCCTGGTCGGCTGGGGCGCCGTGTCGATGACGGTCCACACGCTGTTCGCCGACCAGATCCGCCGCAGCATCCGCGCCATCATGTCGGCCGTCACGGGGGCCGCCACCGCGATCGGGATCCTCGGCGGAGTGTCGCTCGCCGGAGTGGTCGCCCCGATCGGCCAGGTCGGCATGTTCCTGATCCCCGGCGGGTTCTCCGTGCTCCTGGCACTGATGCTGTTCTTCACGCTGAAGGACATCCGTCGCCGGCAGCCCGCCGACCCGATGGACTGGAACGCCGTTCTGGCGACGTTCTGGCTGAGCCCCCGCCGCTACCCCGACTTCGCCTGGGCCTGGCTGTGCCGCTTCTTCATGACCGCATCGATCGTGTCGGTCACGAGCTACCTCTACCTGACGATCTCGGGCCGCTTCGGCATCGACGACCCGACGGAGATCGCCGCGGTGCAGACGCAGGCCACGGCGGCCTTCACGCTCATGAACCTGGTGATGGCATTCGTGTTCGGGGTGATCTCCGATCGCACGGGCCGCCGCAAGCCGAGCGTCGTCATCGGCGCACTCGCCAGCGCGGCAGGCCTGATACTGGCGATCTCCTTCGGTGACATCGCGTTCTTCCTCGTCGGGATCGCGGTCGTCGGGGCCGGTCAAGGCGCCTACATCGCGGCCGATGTCGCCCTGATGACGGAGTGCCTCCCCTCCGTGGATGACGCCGGCAAGGATCTCGGCATCGTGGCCCTCGCCTATCTGCTGCCGGGCATCCTCGTGCCCGTTTTCGGATTCTTCGCCACCCGCATAGGCTCGCCGACAGGTGAGAACTTCGCGGCCCTCTACATCGGCGCGGTCGTGATGGCCGTGATCGCCGCATTCGCGGTCACCAGAGTGAAGGGCGTGCGATGACCGATGCTCCCCGTCTCGGCGGCACAGCCCGCCGTGAGTACCGACGCCTCTCCCGATCCGTCGACATGCCCCCGCAGACGCATCGGAAGGTCACGCGCACGGCCGACATCCCGGTCTCGGCGGACGACGGAGCCGCACTCCTCACCGACCACTGGCATGCGGAGGGATCCGACGGGCACACCGTGCTGATCCGCACCCCGTACGGGCGTGACGGCATCGCCGGGGTGGCCCTGTTCCTCGCCGAACGCGGGCACCATGTCGTGGTGCAGAGCTGCCGGGGCACATTCGGGTCGGGAGGAGTGTTCGACCCGCTGCACGACGAGGTCTCCGACGGACAGGCGACGATGCGGTGGTTGCGCGCGCAGCCGTGGGCGACAGGACGCGTGCACTCCTGGGGCGGAAGCTACTTCGGCGTGACCCAGTGGGCCTACTGCGACGGCGACGTGCGTCCGGACGCCCTGGGCATCGCGATCTCGGCGCGGCGGTTCGACGACGCGATCCTCTACCCGGGCGGCGGATTCTCGATCGACACGCCGCTCACGTGGGCGTACGCGCTGGACATCCAGGAGCGGTCGCTGCCGTCGAAGGCGTGGGCACTGCTGCGCGCCCGCCGCGCCTTCCGTCGGGGTGCGCTCGCGATCCCGCCTGCAGACGCGGTGCGCGTGGCACGTGGCGCGGACCCGCAGTTCTTCCGCGACTGGGTCGAGCACAGCGACGAAGGCGACCCCTGGTGGGAGCCGATGCACTTCGCACAGGACATCGAGAGCATCCCGCCGGTCACTCTCGTGGCCGGATGGCAGGACCTGTTCCTGGTCGGTCAGCTGGCGGACTACGCCGCACTCCGCGATGCGGGGCGCCCGGTGCGCCTCATCATCGGCGACTGGGTGCACGGTGCCCCCGAGATCACGGTGATCGGCGCCTGCGAGGTACTGCGCTCCTTCCGCGCGGACGCCGCCGCGGAGGGCGTACGCCTCGACGTGACCGGAGGAGGTGGCCCGCGGGAGCTGGAGATCTGGCCCCCGCCGCATTCGGCGATGTCGATGGCCCTCACCGCCGACGGACGACTCGACCGAAGCGGTGTCGAGCACCCCACCGCCGAGCTGACATACCGCTACGACCCGGCGGACCCGACGCCGGACGGGGGCGGACGCACGCTCAATCCCTTCTCCGCAGGGCGACGCAGACAAAGCACCCGCGAACGCCGGGACGATGTCCTCGTGTTCACCGGTGATCCGCTTCCGGAAGACCTGATCGTCATCGGAGTGCCCGAGATCGCCCTGCGTCTCGCATCGTCGAATCCTCGAGCCGACCTGTTCGTGCGTCTCTGCGAGGTCGACTCCAGGGGCGTCTCCCGAGCGGTCACCGACGGGTATCGACGTCTCTCGCCCGACGAAACCGGCACCGAGGACACCGGCACCGACGTCACCGGCACCGACGACACCGGCACCGACGACACCGGCCGTATCCGGCTCGAACTCGCGCCCCTTGCCCACCGCTTCGCCGCAGGGTCGCGTCTGCGCGTGCAGGTGTCGTCCGGCGCCCACCCGCTGCATCTGCGCAACTCCGGCACCGATGATCCGGTGCGCGATCACTCGCGCCTGATCGCCAGCGAGCAGACCGTGCGTGTGGGAGGCTCCGATCCCGCCACCCTCACCCTGCCCGCCGCAGTGACGGCTGGGGCGCACGCGGGGGCGGCGTCACCCGCCGTTCACCGCCGCGTGCCACGATGACGGGATGCCCCTCGCCCGTCGCCTGACACTCGCGGATGCCGTCGCCATCGGCCTCGGATCGATGATCGGCGCCGGCGTCTTCGCGGTGTGGGCACCCGCGATCGGGGTCGCCGGGAGCGGGATCCTCATCGCCCTCGCGATCGCCGCCGTCGTCGCGTACTGCAACGCCACCTCGTCGGCGCAGCTCGCCGCCGCCCACCCCGTCGCCGGCGGCACGTATGCCTATGCCCGCGCCGAGATCGGCCCCTGGTGGGGCTTCATCGCGGGGTGGAGCTTCGTGATCGGCAAGATCGCGAGCTGCGCAGCCATGGCCATGACGTTCGCCGCCTATGCAGCCCCCGCCGGCTGGCAGGTGCCCGTCGCCGTCTCGGCCGTCGTGCTTCTCGCCGTCGTGAACTGCTTCGGTGTGACCCGCACAGCACTGGTCACCCGCATCCTCGTGGCGTGCTCGCTGCTCGGGCTCGCGGTCGCGGTCGGATTCGGTATAGCAGCCGCCCCGACGGCCGCTCCTCCTCCGCTGCCCGAGGCGACGGTCTACGGGGTGCTCCAGGGAGCCGGGCTGCTGTTCTTCGCGTTCGCCGGATACGCGCGCATCGCGACGATGGGCGAAGAGGTCGTCGACCCCGCCCGCACGATCCCCCGTGCGATCGTGTTCGCCCTGGGCGGCGCCGTTGTCGTGTACGCACTGGTCGGGTCGGTCGTCGTGCTCGTGCTCGGTGCCGAAGCGATCGGGGCGACGGCGCCGCTGGTCGATCTGCTCGCCGCAGCCGGTGCATCGGTGTGGATTCCGGTGCTCCGCGTGGCCGCGGCTGCCGCCTCGCTCGGCGCGCTCCTGGCGCTGCTGACCGGAATCGGCCGCACGACCCTGGCGATGGCCCGCGAGGGCGATGTTCCGCGGTTCCTCGCGAAGATCGACCGGAACCACCAGGTTCCGCAGCGTGCCGAGATCACCATCGCCCTCATCGTGATCGCCATCGTGCTCGTCGCCGACCTGCGCGGTGCCATCGGCTTCTCCTCCTTCGGTGTCCTCCTCTACTACCTCATCGCGAACGCCGCGGCCTTCCGGCAGCGCGGGCGTGCGCGACGCTACCCGCGAGCGCTGCAGGTTCTCGGTGCCCTCGGATGTCTGGTCCTGGTGAACACCCTGCCCGTGTTCGCGTCGATCATCGGCACCGCCGTCGTGCTGCTCGGCATCGGATACCGCCTGCTGCGTCTGCGGCTCACACGGGCCTGAACTCCTCGGGCGCTGAGCTCCTCGGGGTTGAGCCCTCGGGGTTGAGCTCTCACGACTCCGGGGCTCCGCCTGTCCGATCTCAGCCGCGCGTCTCGGAACGGTACACCCGCGGCGCGATGCCGAGCACAGCCTGGAAGTCCCGCGTGAGATGCGCATGATCGGCGTACCCGAGTTCTGCGGCGATCGAAGCCAGGTCGACTCCCGGCTCGTCGCGTACCCGCTGCGCCGCCTCCTGCAGGCGCCGACGCCGGATCATCGCGGCCGGCGAGAGCCCGACGTGGCGGTGCGTCATGCGCTGCAGGGTCCGCACCGAGACCGCCAGGCGTGTGGCGGCCTCCTCCGTGGTGAGGGCGGCCCCGTCTCCCATCAGCACCTCCATGGCGGCATTGGCCTGGCGTGCAGGTTCGCCAACCGGTCCCACACGCTTCTCGAGCCACCGGGAGACAGCCTCGACCGCCCGTTCCCGGCGCCCTTCACCCGCCTCCATCGCGTCGGCCACGGCACGGCGGAGGTCGGCGACGACCTCTCCCGCGTCGAGCACCCGCTCCGCGTCGACCAGGGATGACGGATCGTCGATCAGCGCGACGACTGCTGCCGGTCGCAGAAGGGCACCGACAGCCCATCCGCTCCCCTGCAGATCGCGGTGGGACAGGCGGGTGGTCGCGCCCGACAGCGTCACGGCATCCGCATCGACGACGAGGTTGAGCGCCGGATAGGCGACCACCTCCTGCCGCGACGAGCGCCCGGGCTCGATGTCCCACTCCGGAATCCAGAACCACGCGACCAGATCCGCCACCGACGACGGTGCCGGCAACCGATGGAACTGCGGCAGACGTGCGGGATACAGCACACCGCGGCTCGGGTTCACCATAGCCCCAGCGTAGGCTCCGGACCCGACATCCGGATGCTGTCGCAGATCTTCAAGCCACCGCCATCCCGACCCGCCTAACGTGGCGGCATGAGCACTGACGACACCACGAACGACACCACCGCGAAGACCACCGCGAAGACCACCGCGAAGACCACCGCGAACGCCCCGACGACCGGGACGAACGGGACATACACGACGAACGGGCGCCCGAACAGCGCCACCTCCCTCACGCCCTTCCTGGCGATCCCCGACGCGAAGCAGGCGATCGAGTTCTACCGCGACGTCTTCGGCGCCCGCGTCATCGACGTCACGGAGTTCGGCGGGGTGGTCGCGCACGCCGACCTCGACTTCGGTCTCGGCCTGCTCCAGCTCGGAGAGCCGAACCCCGACTACCACCTCGTGCGCTCCCCCGACGGCGACGACGACTGCTACTCCATGGGTCTGTACGTCTCGGACGTCGATGCGGTCGTCGAGAAGGCCGTCGCCGCGGGAGCGGCCGTGCGTGAAGCGCCCGCGCCCTTCGTCTCGGGCGACCGGTTCGCCAGCATCCGCGATCCGTTCGGTGTGCGCTGGTCGGTCATGACCCGTGTCGAGGACATCTCCGACGAGGAGAGCAGCCGCCGGGTGGCCGAATGGGCAGCGTCGTTCAGCGCGGAGCCGACGGACGGCGCGAGCTGAGCGACCTCTCCGCCGCGCGATACACCGCCGGCAGCAGCGCCTCGGCTGTGCGGCGATACCCGAGCGCGCTCGGATGGAAGCGGTCGAGGCTGAACATCGCTTCGGGCTCGTCGAAGAACATCGATCCCACCGCGTGGCGCAGATCCACCGGCTCGGCGCCCGCCTGTCGGGCCGTCTCGTCCTGGATCTCAGCGAGACGGCGCGACAGGCTCGACGCGATCCGCCGGAGGGGCTGCGGCACGGCGCGCAACGCACCGAGGTCGGGGCAGGTGCCCACGACGACCTCGGCACCCATCTCGCGCAGCCGGCGGATCGTCTCGTGCAGATGCTGCGCGGACAGCCCCACCGGCAGCCGGTGGGTCACGTCGTTCCCTCCGACGACGATCACGGCCACGTGTGGGCGGTACTCGGCGGGCAGGGCGTCGAGCTGAGCGGGGAGATCGGGCGACTCCGCACCGACCGCTGCCGCCGTGCGCAGCCTCACGGGGCGGTGCATCCGGCGTCCTGTCGACTTCGCCAGACGCCCGCCGAGCGTCTCCTTGCGGTGCTCGGCTCCGAGACCCGCGGCGATCGAGTCGCCGAGCACCAGCAGGTCGAGGGGCGCTCCGTCGAGACCTCGACGCCAGAGGCGATCCGCATCGAGTGCTTCCTCCCCCAGCGGCTTCCCGATCCGCCGTCGCGCGAGCGCCGCCTGTCGGCCGAGCACGAGCCGGAAGCCGATGAGGAGCGCAACGAGTGTCGCCCCGGCCAGAACGGGGATGCGGAAGCGGCTCACGCCCTGATTCCATCCCGACACCGTGAACGCGGCGTGAACGGGATCCGGCGACGACCCCGGCTCGTCAGGAGAGCGGCTTGAGCTCCAGCTCGTCGGCACCGGTGGAGACGGTCGCGAAGGCGGTGTAGCCGTCGGCAGCCGATCGCTCCAGCAGCGCCTTGACGTTCTTGGTGCGTCGCTCGAGCCGCACCCTGGCCCCGCCGGCGATCAGTGCCGCCTTGTGCCGGACCAGCTCGTGCACCGGAACTTCGGCATCGTGGATGAGCACGACCGCCCGCGCCCCGGCATCGGCCTCATCGGCGATCAAGTCGACCAGGCGTTCGAATCCGAGCGAGAAGCCCACCGCCGGTACCTGCTGCCCGAGGAAGCGCCCGATCATGCCGTCGTACCGGCCGCCACCTCCGAGCGAGTACCCGACGGAGGGGTGCGCGAGCTCGAAGATCGTGCCCGTGTAGTACCCCATGCCACGCACGAGGAACGGATCGAAGACGAGCGGGATGTCGGACTGACCGCGCCCCGCGGCCACGGCCTCGCCGATGCCGACCAGGTGCTCGATCAGCTCGGCCGGTGCCCCCTCGGGCAGCGCCTTGCGGATCTGCCGCTCGCCGAACGGGTGGTACTCCATGGTCTGCGGACGTCGCAGGAAGGCGTCGAACGCGTCGGCGGCCGCAGTCGAGGCACTGCGCTCCCGCAGCTCGGTCGCCACCCCCTCGGGGCCGATCTTGTCGAGCTTGTCGATCGTGATGAGCACCCCTGGGCGCTCCTCCGCCGTGAACCCGAAGCTGTCGAGCATCCAATCCAGCACCCGGCGGTCGTTGATGCGCACGGTCGCGCCCTCGAGGCCCAGCGCGTCGACGGCGTCGAGCGAGGCGACCATCAGCTCGGCCTCGGCGCGCGAGGAGTCATCGCCCATGATGTCGATGTCGCACTGCACGAACTGACGGTAGCGGCCCTTCTGCGGACGCTCGGCGCGCCAGACCGGACCGATCTGGATCGAGCGGAACACGGTGGGGAGCTGACCACGGTTGCTCGCGTAGAAGCGCGCGAGCGGCACGGTCAGGTCGTACCGGAGGCCGAGATCGGAGAGCGCGGCCGGGTCGTCGGCGGCGGCGCGGATCGCATCGGCATCGAGACCACGGCGCAGGATGTTGTACGAGAGCTTCTCGTTGTCGCCACCGATACCGGCATGCAGTCGCTCGTAGTCCTCGACGACGGGCGTCTCGATCTCGTCGAATCCGTGTGCGAGGTAGCGCTCGCGGATGACGGAGAGCACACGCTCACGGCGGGCCTTGTCGGCGGGGAGGATGTCGCGCATGCCGCGCGGCGGATTCACGGTAGCCACGGTTCCATCTTCCCAGGTCTGTCGGCGTCGTCGCGCCGGGCGTCAGGAGGCGGCTTCGGCCGCGCGCACGTCGTCTTCGAGCACCCGCAGCCGCTCGCGCAGCGCCCGCTCGGCATCCCAGCCCTCGGCGCGCGCCGTCGCGACGAGGGCGAGGAGCGCTTCGCCGAGCTCCGCTTCCGAGTCCGGCGAGACGGCGGCCGGTGTCGGGTCGATCGTCACGCCCGCACCGGCGGCGCGGCCCGCGAGCTTCTGTGCGAGCGCGAGCGCCGGCATCCCCCGCGGCACACCGTCGAGCACGCTGCGTCGCGTGCGCTTCTCGGCCGCCTTCGCCGCGTTCCAGTGCACCAGCACCTGTTCGGGGGTGTCGGCGACCTCCCCGGCGAACACGTGAGGATGGCGACGCACCATCTTCTCGGTGAGCGTGCGCGCCACATCGTCGATGTCGAACGGATCATCCGGGTCCTGAGCCGCGATGGCGGAGTGGAACAGCACCTGCCACAGCAGATCGCCCAGCTCCTCGCGAAGGTCGTCGCGACTGCCGGCCTCGACCGCGTCGATCACCTCGTGCGACTCCTCGATGAGGTACGGCACGAGGTCGCGGTGCGTGATCTGCTGCGACCACACGCAGCGGTCCCTGACCGCGTGCATGGTGTCGGCGGCCTGACGGAGCGGATCCTGTGCGTCGTCGACGCCGGCATCGGTCTCGGGCTGAGCGCTCACGCTTCCTCCTCGAATCGGTCGGGCGCGGAGAGGCCCCGAGTCGGACTTCCCGTCATGATGCCTCTCAGGATGCTGCGGATGCGACCCGACGGTACCAGCGGGCCCGCAGCGACACGATGATCCCGGAGAGCACGAGAGCGATCAGCGACCCCACGAGCACGCCGAGGATCGCCTGGTCCCTGATGCCGCCGTCGTCGGCGAAGGCGAGATTCGCCAGCAGCAGAGAGACCGTGAAGCCGATGCCGCCGAGGGCTCCCGCGGCGAGGATGTCGGCGAACGGCAGCGCCGGATCGGCGCCCTTCGGGCGGATGCGCATCGCCAGCCAGCCGAACAGCGAGATGCCGATGATCTTGCCCACGGGCAGGGCCACGACGATGGCCCAGAACGCCGGCGACAGCTGCGTGATCGACACGGCGGGGATCACGACGAACGCCGCGACGAACGCGAACAGCGGCAGGATCGCACCGTTCACGGTCGGTTCGAGCGCATGCCGGGTGCGACCGGCGGGAACGGGCGACATCACGAGGCCCAGCAGCACACCGGCGATCGTGGCATGGATGCCGGAGGAAGCGACCAGGCCCCAGGTGAGCACGCCGACCAGGACCATCGCCACCGCGATCAGCGGGTGCCCCTTGGCGTGCAGGAGCCGGCTCAGCGCCCAGAACACCGCGACGCCGACGATCGCGAGGCCGAACAGCAGCCACTGCACGTCGTCGGCGAACAGCACCGCGATGAAGATGATGCCGATGATGTCGTCGAGGATGGCCAGCGCGAGCAGGAAGACGCGCACCCGCGACGGCAGCCCCTTGCCGAACATCGCCAGCACCCCGAGGGCGAAGGCAATGTCGGTCGCCGTGGGGATGGGCCAGCCCGGCGCCGTGGTGCCGTCGCCGCCGGCGATCAGGAGGTAGACCGCGATCGGGACGAGCACGCCTCCGGTTGCCGCGATCGCGGGCTGCACGGCCTTGCGTGGGGAGTCGAGCTCGCCGTGGGTCAGTTCGTGACGCAGCTCGATGGCCACGACGAGGAAGAAGACGGCGAGAAGACCGTCGGACACCCAGTGCGCGATGGACAGGTCGAGAGCGGTGCCGGGGATCGCGATGTGGAAGTCGAGGAAGGCGGCGAGCGCGTCGTGCGTCGGGAGGTTCGCGAGGAGCAGCCCGAGCCCGGCCGCGACGAGGAGGAGGACGGCAGGAAACTGCTGTCCGCGGAGGGGATTCGCTGAGATGCGCATTCCCCCCATCGTAGGTCGCCGGGAAGCCCCGGTGCTTCTCTCGATCCCGTGCCCGGACGCAGTCCGTCATGCGTGCAGGACACCCCTTCCCCGAGGGATACTCTCGAAGGGTGACCCCCGCACACTCCTTCTCCGAGCCCACGAACACCGAGGCCATCCGCGTGATCGGCCGCTTCGAAGCCGGCCGCGGCATCCCGGATGCGATGCGCACAGACGTCAGGATGCTCGGGCAGCTGCTCGGGCAGGTGCTGCGCGAAGCCGGCGGCGACGGCCTCTTCGAAGACGTCGAACGGCTGCGACTCGCGACGATCCAGGCCTACGACGAGGAGACCCCCGACGCGTTCGAGCGCGCGGCGGCGATCGCCGAGTCGTTCACGGTCGAGCGGGCCGACGAGGTCGCCCGCGCCTTCACCTGCTACTTCCACCTGGTCAACCTCGCCGAGGAGCACCAGCGTGTGCGCGTGCTGCGCGAGCGTGCCGGACAGCCGGGACGTGAGGACGCCGCCGACACCGTCGCGACCGCGTACGCCCGACTGCGCACCGAGGTCGGCGACGACGAGGCGCGCCGCCGCCTGGAGGGCCTCCGCTTCCACCCGGTCTTCACCGCGCACCCGACCGAGGCCCGCCGCCGTGCGGTCTCGTCGAGCATCCGCCGCCTGTCGGAGCTGCTCACGCAGCACGACGCCGCGAGCGAGGGCGGATCGGAAGAGCACCGTGCCCGCCGACGGATGCTGGAGGAGATCGACACGCTCTGGCGCACCGCTCCGCTGCGTTCCCAGAAGCCGTCTCCGACCGACGAGGTCCGCACCGTGATGGGCGTTTTCGACGAGACGCTCTTCACGACGGTGCCTCATGTGTACCGTCGCATCGACGACGCGCTCCGGGGAGAGGACTCGGGTGCCAGCGCCCCCGTCGTCCCCGCCTTCGTGCGGATCGGCTCGTGGGTCGGCGGCGACCGCGACGGCAATCCCTTCGTCACGGCGTCCGTCACGCGCGAGGCCTCGCAGATCGCGGCGGACCACGTTTTGCGCGGGCTCGAGCGTGCGCTGGAGCGCATCGGCCGGACGCTCACCCTCGCCTCAGACGACACGCCGCCCAGCGCCGAGGTCACCGCACTCTGGGAGAGCTTCGCCGCTGCAGAGCCCGCGCTGGCAGCCGAGCTCGCCACCCGCTCTCCCGACGAGCTGCACCGACGCGTGCTGCTGATCCTGGCGCGTCGCGTCGCCGCCACGCGCCGGGGTGACGACAGTGCCCAGGCGTACGCACGTCCCGAGGAGCTGCTGGAAGATCTGCGCGCCGTGCAGGCGTCGCTCGCCGATGCCGGCGCGAAGCGCCATGCGTTCGGCGGCGTGCAGCACCTGATCTGGCAGGTCGAGACCTACGGCTTCCACCTCACCGAGCTGGAGGTGCGTCAGCACTCCCAGGTGCACGCGAAGGCACTGGCAGAACTCGAGGCGGGAGAGGCCGTCAGCGCGCAGACCGAGGAGGTGCTGGAGGTGTTCCGCGCGATCGCGGATATCCAGCGCGACCGCGGGCTGCGCGCCGCCGGGCGCTACGTCGTCTCGTTCACCCAGGCCGCCTCTGACCTCGCCAATGTGCACCGCCTCGCCCACTACGCCCTCGGCGACGACGCTCCGGTGCTCGACGTGGTGCCGCTGTTCGAGACGTTCGCCGACCTGCAGGCGGCTCCCGGCATCCTCGAGGAAGCCGTGACGTTCCCGGAGTTCCGCGAGCGCATGGCGGCCACCGGCAACCGGCTCGAAGTCATGCTCGGCTACTCCGACTCGTCGAAGGACGTCGGCCCGGTGGCCGCGAACCTCGCCCTGTACGAGGCGCAGGAGAAGATCGCGCGGTGGGCCCGGGAGTCCGGCATCGAGCTGACCCTCTTCCACGGTCGTGGGGGTGCCCTCGGACGCGGCGGCGGCCCCGCCAACTCCGCGATCCTCGCGCAGCCGCCGCACTCGGTCGACGGCCGCTTCAAGCTCACCGAGCAGGGCGAGGTGATCTTCGCGCGCTACGGTGAGCCCGCGATCGCGATGCGTCACATCGACCAGGTCGCCGCGGCGACGCTGCTCGCCTCCTCCCCCACCGAGGAGCAGCGCACGAGCCGGGCGGCCGCGCGGTACGCCGAGGTCGCGTCGATCATGGACGCTGCCTCCCGCGAGCGCTTCTTCTCCCTCGTGAAGGCGGAGGGTTTCGCTCCCTGGTTCGCCACCGTGACCCCGATGGAGGAGATCGGTCTGCTCGCGCTCGGCTCCCGCCCCGCCCGCCGCGGACTGTCGGTGGAGTCGCTGGAAGACCTGCGGGCGATCCCGTGGGTCTTCGCGTGGACGCAGGCTCGCATCAACCTGGCCGGATGGTTCGGCCTCGGCACCGCTCTGGACGCCGTCGGCGATGAGGCGCTGCTCGTCGAGGCGTACCGGGAGTGGCCGCTGCTGCGCACCATGATCGACAACGTCGCGATGAGCCTCGCGAAGACCGACGAGCGCATCGCGCGCCAGTACCTCGCCCTCGGCGACCGCGACGACCTGGCGCAGCTCGTGCTCGACGAGCTCGCGACGACGCGGCGCTGGGTGATCCGCCTCACCGGCGGCGAGAGTCTGCTCGAGAACAAGCCCGTGCTCCAGCGCGCCGTACAGCTGCGCAGTCCGTACGTCGACGCGCTCTCGCTCCTGCAGCTGCGCGCGCTCCGGGCGCTGCGCTCGGCCGCGGAGGATCCCACGGGCTCCGGCGCCGACGCGGAACAGCAGCGACTGCTGCTGCTCTCCGTCAGCGGTGTGGCCGCCGGCCTGCAGAACACCGGGTGACCGACGTCGCCACCGAACCGGCGGGAACCCCCGCTTCGGTGGCGACTAGAGTGAAGTCTCTGCCGGATCCGGCACAGCCTCACGCGACACGATCGCCTGCACCACCATCCCCCACCAGAAAGCTCTTCCGCGTGACCGCTTCGTCTCCCGCCGACTTCCATCCGCTCGCCGCATCGGTGCAGCCCGTGTTCGACACGGTGCTCTCCCGCAGCCCGCACGAGCCGGAGTTCCACCAGGCCGTCCACGAGGTGCTGCACTCGATCGCCCCGGTCCTGGAACGCCACCCGGAGTACGTCGACGGCGGCATCCTCGAACGGCTCGTCGAGCCCGAGCGTCAGATCCTCTTCCGCGTGCCGTGGATCGACGACTCCGGAAAGCTGCAGGTCAACCGCGGCTACCGCATCCAGTTCTCCTCGGTGCTCGGCCCGTACAAGGGCGGACTGCGCTTCCACCCCTCGGTGAACCTGTCGATCATCAAGTTCCTCGGCTTCGAGCAGATCTTCAAGAACGCGCTCACCGGTCAGGGCATCGGCGGCGGCAAGGGCGGCTCCGACTTCGACCCGCACGGCAAGTCCGACGCCGAGGTCATGCGCTTCTGCCAGTCGTTCATGAACGAGCTGTACCGCCACCTCGGCGAGCACACCGATGTTCCCGCGGGCGACATCGGCGTCGGCGGCCGCGAGATCGGCTACCTGTTCGGCCAGTACCGCAAGGTCACCAACCGCCACGAGTCCGGCATGTTCACCGGCAAGGGCACGGGGTGGGGTGGTGCCGAAGTGCGCACCGAGGCCACCGGCTACGGCGCGGTCTTCTTCGCGCAGGAGATGCTCGCCGTGCACGACGACTCCCTGAGCGGCAAGCGTGTGGGCATCTCGGGATCCGGCAACGTCGCGATCTACGCGATCCAGAAGGCCACCCAGCTCGGCGCCACCGCGGTGACGGCTTCCGATTCCTCCGGCTACGTCGTCGACGATGCCGGCATCGACGTCGACCTGCTGCGCCAGATCAAGGAGGTCGAGCGCGCCCGCATCGTCGAGTACGCCCACCGCCGCCCGAGCGCCCGCTTCGTCGAGGGCGGCAGCGTGTGGGAGGTGCCGGTCGACATCGCCGTGCCGTCCGCCACGCAGAACGAGGTCTCCCTCGCCGACGCGGAGGCACTGATCGCCAACGGCGTGCGCGCCGTGTCGGAGGGCGCGAACATGCCCTGCGTGCCGGATGCCGTCGACGCCTTCCAGAAGGCCGGTGTGCTGTTCGCCCCCGGCAAGGCCGCGAACGCCGGTGGTGTCGCGACCTCGGCGCTCGAGATGAGCCAGAACGCCTCCCGTCAGCGCTGGAGCTTCGGCGACAGCGAGAACAAGCTGCGCGAGATCATGGGTGACATCCACGATGCCGCCTTCGACGCCGCGGAGCGTCACGGCGTCGCGGGCGACTACGTCGCCGGTGCCAACATCGCGGGCTTCGAGCGCGTCGCCGCGGCGATGCTCGCCCAGGGCGTCATCTGATCCGTCCCTTCCCGCGGCGAAAGAGCCGCCTTCCTCTTCGGAAGGCGGCTCTTCTGCGTCACGGAGCCGTCGTCAGCTCTCGTCGACCGGCACCTTGACGACCTTGTTGTACCCGGTCACCGCCTGGTTCTCGTCGAACGCGACGACCTTCTTGCGGAAGCCCTTGGTGATGATCGCGAGGTAGACGACTCCGATCGCGGTCCACACGAGGCCCCCGCGCAGAGCGTCTTCATGCAGGTTCGCCCAGAGCAGGCCGGTGAGGACCATGCCGATGCCGGGCATCACGATGAAGTTGAAGATGTCGCCGGGCGTCTTGCGACGGCCCTTGCGGATCGCGAACCAGGCGATCACCGAGATGTTGACGAACGTGAAGGCGATCAGCGCCCCGAAGTTGATCCACGCCGCGATCAGCTCCAGGGTGAACGGGATCGCCAGCAGGGAGATGGCGCCGACCAGCACGATGTTGAACGTCGGCGTGTGGGTGCGCGGGTTGATGTAGCCGAACGCCTTCTGCGGCAGCACGTTGTTGCGCCCCATCACCAACAGCATGCGCGACACCGAGGCGTGCGAGGCGAGGCCCGAGGCGAGGGTCGCGCAGAAACCGGCCGCGGTGAGCACCGCCATGAGCACGGGTCCGCCGACCAGGTTGCCGATGATCGGGAGGGTGGAGTCCTCGACGAACTGCATGTCGCCGCCGGGCGCGAACTCGTTCCAGTCGGGGAAGCGCAACTGCGTGAGGTAACCCGAGATCAGGAAGATCGCCCCGCCCAGCAGCACCGTCAACAGGATGGCCTTCGGCATGATCTTCGGATCCTTCGCCTCCTCCGCGTACATCGTGACGGCGTCGAAGCCGATGAACGAGAAGCAGACGATCGTGGCGCCCATCAGCACCGCGCCCATCGTGGCGCCGTCGTGGAAGAACGGGGTCATCGACGCGACCGTTCCCGCCCCCTCGCCGCGCATCAGCTGGGCGATCACCATCACCACGAACACGGCCATGACGACGATCGAGAACACCAGGAGGATCATGTTCATGTTCGAGGTGCCGCGCATCGTGAGGTAGATGATGGTGGTGACGAGGATGCAGTACAGCACGACCCAGATCCAGCCCGGGATCTCGGGGAACAGCGCTTCGAGGTAGCTGCGGATGATGAGGCAGTTGACCATCGGCAGCAGCACGTAGTCGATCAGCGAGGTCCACCCGACCATGAACCCCAGATTCGGGTGGATCGACTCGCGCACGTACGTGTACGCCGAACCGGCACTCGGGATCGCGCTCGAGATCTTGCCGTAGCTGATCGCCGTGAAGACCATCACGACCAAGGCGACCAGGTAGGCGGCCGGTACGACGTCGTCGGTGTCACGGGCGACCATGCCGAACGTGTCGAACACGACCGTCGGCGTCATGTATCCGAGCCCGAGCCCGACGATCGCCCACAGTCCGAGATTTCGTTTGAGCGTTCCTCCGCCGTGCGCGAGCGGCTTCGTCTTCGTGGCCATGGGTACTCCTCGGGGGACAGCGCATGGGTCGGACTTCGGGTCGTCCGACGCTGAGCAACAGTATGGACCGGAGGGAATCGTCAGCGCTACGGTGAATTCGGTTCGAAATGCGCTTTTAACATTCCGAACGACGGCGGGATTCGAAGGAGACGCCCGACCTCACCATCCCTCGGTGAGCACGCGATCCAGCATCGCGACGACGTGGTCGGCGCTCTCGGCGCTGAGGCACAGGGGCGGTTTGATCTTCAGCACGTTCGAGCGTTCCGAGGTCGTCAGCACGATGACCCCCAGTTCGCGCATCCGCTCGCAGATCGCCGCAGCCTCGGCGGCGGCAGGCTCCATGGTCTCGCGATCGCGCACGAGTTCGACGCCCAGGTACAACCCCTCGCCGTGGACGACGGCGTCGAGCGGATGCCGGTCCGCGAGGCCGCGCAGGCCCTCGGCGAGGCGGGCACCGATCACTGCGGCGTTGTGCTGCAGGTCGTCCTCGGCCATCGCGTCTAGCACCGCGATGCCGACCCGGCAGCTGAGCGTGCTTCCCCCCGCAGACGAGAAGAACTGTCCCTGCGTCGACAGCGCGTCCGCGATGCGCTTCGTCGTGATCACCCCGCCGATCGGATACCCGTTGCCCATCGGCTTCGCGATCGTGACGATGTCGGGCACGACGTCCGCGAGCTCGAATCCCCAGAAGGTCGATCCCATCCGCCCGAATCCGACCTGCACCTCGTCGGCGATGCACAGTCCACCCGCCGCCCTGATCTGTGCGTAGGCCCCGGCCAGGTAGCCGTCGGGGAGCACCACGCCTCCCGCGTTGCCGAGGATCGACTCGCACAGGAACGCGGCGACCTCTCGTCCCTCGTCCTGCAGCCGGTCGAGATCGGCAGCGAGATCGGCGAGGTAGTCGCCCGCCACGTCGGAGCCTCGATAGGTGCCGCGGAAGCGATTGGGGACATCGGCCACGTGCACCCAGTCCGGGCGCGTCGCGAGGGCGGAGGGATTGTCGTAGGCGCTGGTCGTGACCGCATCGCTCGCCATGGTCCAGCCGTGGTACGCCTCGCGCAGTGCGACGACCGTCCGCCGTCCGGTCGCGGCCTGGGCCAGACGGATCGCGAGGTCGACCGCCTCCGAGCCGCTGTTGACCAACAGGACGGTGTCGAGGTCGCTGCCCTCCGGCATCAGTTCGAGCAGCCGCTCGCTGTACTCCGCGAGATCGCGGAACAGGAACCGGGAGTTCGTGGCGAGGGTGCGCAGCTGGCGGTCCGCCGCATCCGCGACCTTCGGATGCGCGTGGCCGAGACCGGCGACGTTGTTCACCATGTCGATGTAGGTGCGCGCGGTGGTGTCGACCAGGTGGTGCCGCCAGCCGCGCTCGATCTGCGGCGGGTGCGCGTAGTAGCGCTCCTGCGCCGCCGCGAAGATGCGCTCACGGCGCGCCTGCTCCGCCGCCGAATCATCCCGCTGGGCGAAGGAGGGCAGCCCGAGCAGCGGCGCAGGATCTGCGGTGAGGCGGCGCCAGGCCGCGACCCGATCGGGGGCGATCAGTGCCGCTCCGTCCGCCTGGCGCTCCGGAGCGTCGTCGCGGTGGATTCCGACGGTCAGGCGCCGCGGCTCGAACGACGCGGCAAGCCAGCCCACGGTCTCCCCCGCATCGACGGGGCGCTCGCGCCGCTCCTCCGCATCGAGACCCGAGACCTCCAGCACCCATTCTTGGCCGTCGTCCGGACCGGTGAGGTCGAGCGCGAAGCGGGCGATCGCGCCCCGCTGCGTCACCCGTGCCTCCGTCGGTGCCACCACCCGCACCCGAGGGCCGGGAGGCAGATGCAGTTCGGTCGCGGTCGCCCAGGTATGCCCCGGGTCCGCCTCGTCGACGGTCGCGCGGGTCAGGCGGAACGCCCCGTACGGCATGACCGCCACAGCGGCGCCGAGGTCGAATGCATCGGCGACCAGAGCGTGCTCGACCGATTCCTCGAGCCAGCGCCCGTTGTCGAGGGCGGCAGACTCGACACCCGGATCGATCACGGCCACGCGACCGGTGAGATCCGGCAGCAGTGCGCGCAGCGGAGCCTCGTCGTCGTCCCCTGCGAGTTCGGGCGCGGAGAATCCCGGGGCGTCGATCCCGACCGCGGCGAGCACGTGCTCGGTCATCTCCACGAGCGGCAGCAGCGTCGCGGCGTCGAAGATCGCCTGCTCGCCCGCGACCCTCTCACGCGCGTAGTCGTTGTCCCCGTCGATCTCGAGCTGACGCCACCCGCTCGCCACCAGCAGGGCAGCGCGCAGCACCACGAGCGGCCAGACCGCCCTCGCCTCCGCATCGCCCAGCGGCACCTGGCGATGGAATGCCGCGATCGTCTCGATCACCCGCAGCGGCCGCTCCGGGTCGTGGTGCAGCATCGATGCCGCGCACACCGCCAGTTCGGCGACGCGCCAACCGAGCCCGAGGTCGCCGAGGTCGAGCACCGTGCGCGGGTGCAGCCGTGCGTCGTCGCCCCGCTCGCCCATCACGTTGTCGTCCGTGAGGTCGCCGTGGATCGTCTGCACGGGGAGCCGGTCGGCGAGAGGTTCGACGGCGGCGTGCGCCTTGGTCGCGGCGCGCAGCACCCGTCCCCGAAGTGCGGCATCGGCGATCGACGGCGCGAGCGCATCGATCTGTTCGTATGCGACGCGCATGTCCCACATCTGCCGACGATCCAGCCCGGGGTGTCGGAGCGGTTCCAGCGCGCGCACGGAGGCGGCGGCGAGCGCGCCGAACTCCGCGAGCACGACGGGTGCGAGATATCCGGAACCCACCATCGGCTCGCCCGGCGCGAACTCACTGCGCCGCGCGGCGAAGCCGTTCCAGCGCTGGGTCAGCGCACCGTCGAGGCCGGGGCGCACTGCCGGTACGCGAACGCCGGCAGCGCGGTAGGCCTCGAGAGCGACATGCTGGGCGTCGCGTTCGTCGTCGCCGAACACCGGGTTGTCGATCCGCAGCACGCTCCTCGTGCCGTCTTCTGCCGTGAGCAGGAAGTTCCGGTCCTGGTTGCTGCCGAGCTCTTCCGCTGTCGCCGTGATCCCCCAGCACTCGAGCGCGATGCGCGCGGCATCGGCCGTATCGACGTCGGGACGGACCAGGCCCACGCCCGCTGTCATGCGCGGTGCTGCCCGCGGTGCGCGTCGCCGAGGCTCACGTCGTGGGCATGCCGCGCGAGCGAGCTGCCGTAGCGCTCGGTCAGCTGCACCATCAGGTCGGGGGTGTCCCGATCGACGCCGAAGACGTGCCCCGGGAAGTCGAGATCGGGCTGTGCCGCCGCGATCTCCTCCTCACGGTCCGGCGAGAACAGCTGTGCGGGGTCGCCCACCGCCACCCAGCCGATCGGCACGACCGTGCCCTCCGGCAGCACGGCGCGACGGAGCACGATGGCGTTCACGCGCACCTCACAGCGCGGCCCGATCAGCGAGCCGTTGAACAGCCGCGACCCCGAGGCGAGGAACGTCTCGTCTCCCACCGTCGCACCGGCGATGCTCGACAGCGTGCCGATCAGGGTGTGCGACCCGATGTGCACCGCATTCGCCGCCGTCGCCCGGATGAGCGCATTCTCCATCACGATGACGTGCTCGCCGAGCGTGATCGCCCCACCCTCGGCGGTGATGACGGCACCGTGCAGAACCTGGCAGCCCGGCCCGATCTCCACATCTCCGGAGACGACGGCGGTGGGGGCGATGACGGCGGTGTCATGGACGCGGGGCCGAGCCCCGAGGTGCTCGTACAACATGCGGCCAGACTAGTACCGCGGCCCCCCGTCGCGCGCTACTCGGTCTTGGCCGGCTCGGGGAAGATCGCGGTGAACAGCTGCCCGACCCACTCGAGCAGCTGTGCGTCGGGGAGCGGCTCGAGACCCACCCCGACCGCCGCGGGGACGGTGGGCATCGGCACGACCAGCGCCTCTCCCCCGGCCACGAGCTTCGCCTTCGGGTAGAGCCGCTGCAGCCGCACCTTGATCGAGTCTTCGAGCCGCGCGGGCGCGATGCGCAGGTTCGAGCCCATCACGACGACGTCGGTCAGCCCGACCCGGGCAGCGCGACGGCGCAGACGCGAGATCGCCAACAGGCCTTCGACCTCTTCGGGCGGCGTGCCGTAGCGGTCGACGAGCTCTTCGACGACCAGATCGATCGCCTCATCCTTGGCGGTCGCCGCCGAGGCGGCGGAGAGCTTCTGGTAGGCCTCGAGCCGCAGCCGCTCGCTGTCGATGTAGTACTCGGGGATGCGCGCATCCAGGGGCAGTTCCAGGCGCAGCTCCTGCCCGGTCTCGACCTCGTCCCCGCGGAACGTCGCCACGGCCTCGCCGATCATGCGCAGGTACAGGTCGAATCCGACGCCCGCGATGTGTCCGGCCTGTTCGGCGCCGAGCAGGTTGCCCGCCCCGCGCAGTTCGAGGTCCTTCAGCGCGACCTGCATGCCGGAGCCCAGGTCGTTGTTGACCGCGATGGTCTGCAGACGGTCGGCCGCGGTCTCGCTCAGCGGCTTCATCTCGTCGTACAGGAAGTACGCGTAGGCCCGCTCGCGCCCTCGTCCGACGCGGCCACGCAGCTGGTGCAGCTGACTGAGTCCGTACTTGTCGGCGCGGTCGATGATGATCGTGTTCGCGTTCGCGATGTCGAGACCCGTCTCGATGATGGTCGTCGAGACGAGCACGTCGAACTTGCGCTCCCAGAAGTCGTCGACGACCTGCTCGAGCTGGTGCTCGCCCATCTGTCCGTGCGCGACCGCGATCCGGGCCTCGGGAACGAGTTCGGCGAGCTCGCTCGCGACGCGCTGGATCGACTGCACCCGGTTGTGCACGAAGAAGATCTGCCCTTCGCGCAGGATCTCGCGACGGATCGCCGCGGCCATCTGCTTGTCGCTGCGCGGGCCGACGAACGAGAGGATCGGGTGCCGGTCCTCCGGCGGGGTCGCCAGCGTGGACATCTCCCGGATGCCGGTGACCGCCATCTCGAGCGTGCGCGGAATCGGCGTGGCACTCATGGCGAGGATGTCGACGTTGGTCTTCATCTTCTTGAGCGCGTCCTTGTGCTCGACGCCGAACCGCTGCTCCTCGTCGATGATCATCAGGCCGAGGTCCTTGAACATCACCTGGTCGGTGAGGATGCGGTGGGTGCCGATCACCATGTCGACCGAACCCTCGAGCAGGCCTTGCAGAGTGAGACGCGCCTCCTTGTCGGTCTGGAAGCGCGACAAGGGCCGCACCTTGACAGGGAAGCCGGCGAAGCGCTCGGTGAACGTCTCGAGGTGCTGCTTCACCAGCAGCGTCGTCGGCACGAGCATCGCGACCTGCTTGCCGTCCTGGATCGCCTTGAACGCCGCACGGACCGCGACCTCGGTCTTGCCGAAGCCGACGTCGCCAGAGAGCAGCCGGTCCATCGGGATGGGCCGTTCCATGTCGGCCTTGATCTCGTCGATCGTCTGCAGCTGGTCCTGTGTCTCCGCGAACGGGAACGCCTCTTCCAACTCGCGCTGCCACGGGGTGTCCGGGCCGAACGCGTGGCCCTTCGCGCTCATGCGCGCGGAGTAGAGCTTCACGAGCTCGACCGCGATGTCGCGCACGGCCTTGCGCGCCTTGCCCTTGGCCTGCGACCAGTCGCTGCCGCCCATCTTCGAGAGCGTCGGGGCCTCGCCGCCGACGTACTTCGAGAGCAGATCGAGCTGATCCGTCGGCACGAACAGCTTGTCGCCCGGGTAGCCGCGCTTGGACGGCGCGTACTCGAGAACGAGGTAGTCGCGGATCGACTTGGTGGCGTTGCGCCCGCCGGTGGACACCTCGCGCTGGGTCATCTCGACGAAGCGGCCGATGCCGTGGGTGGCGTGCACCACGAAGTCGCCCTGCTTGAGCTGCAGCGGGTCGACCACGTTCTTGCGCCGCGAGGCGAGCTTCTTGACGACACGCTGATCGCCGCCGATGGTCCGGCCGTAGAACTCGTTGTCGGTGAGGACGGCGAGCTTCGCCTCGGCCACCTGGAAGCCGGCCTCGACGGATCCGGTGACGAGGGTCGCGACACCGCCCTCCGGTGCGTCGGTGAGCGTCTCGACCACCCGCGCGGCCAGGCCGCGGTCGGCGAGCACGTCGCGTGCGCGATCGACCAGACCGTGACCGGCGGCGATCACGACCACCCGCCAGCCGTCGGTCACCTTCGCCTCGACGAACGAGATCGCGCCGTCGACGTTGCCGTGGAAGGAGGGGATGACGGCGGCGCCGAGGTTCGTGGCCTCCGCATCGCCCTCACCGAGCCCGGCACCGAACGGGCTGAGCCGCCACCACACCCCGCCCCGGTCGCGCACGACCTCGCGCAGCTCGGCGATGGTCAGGAAGTCACCGGCCCCCAGATCTATGGGCGCGGAGGCGCCGGAGGTGGCGGCGCTCCAGGCGGCGTCGAGGAACTCGCGGTTGGTGTCGCCCAGGGTGATGGCGCGCGCACTCGATCGCTCGGGATCGATGACCGCCGTGGCGCTTCCCGCCGGCAGGTACTCGGCCAGCGACTTCAAGGGTCCGGCGACCGCGGGGAGCAGCGACTCCATGCCTTCGACCGGGATGCCCTCGGCCATCTTCTCGAGCATGCCCGAGATCGCCGGGAAGCCGCCGACGAGTGCGCGGGCCCGATCGCGGACCTCGGCCGTGAGCAGCAGTTCGCGGGTGGGCGGCAGGTCGACGCCGGTGACATCACCCGGAAGCGAGCGCTGGTCCGCGACGGAGAACGCACGGATCTGGTCGATCTCGTCGCCGAAGAACTCGACGCGATAGGGGTGCTCCGACGTGGGAGGGAAGACGTCGAGGATGCCGCCGCGCACCGCGAACTCGCCGCGCCGCGACACCATGTCGACGCGGGAGTACGCCCGTTCGACCAGCTGCTCGACCACGCGGTCGAGTTCGTGCCCCCGGCTGCCGACGCCGAGTTCGAGCGGGGCGATCTCGCCCAGGTTGCCGGCGATCGGCTGGAGCGCGGCCCGCACGGACGCGACGACGACGAGCGGGTGGTCGCCCGACCACTCCGCGATCCGGCGCAGCGTCTGCAGACGCTGACCGACCGTGTCCGGGCTCGGGCTGAGCCGCTCGTGCGGCAGCGTCTCCCAGGCGGGGAACGTGAGGATGTCGGCGTCGGGCAGGTAGGCGTGCATCGCCAGCGCGAGGCTCTCCGCCCGCCTCCCGGTCGGGACGACGGCGAGGAGGGCGGCCGGGTGTCCCGCCGCCGCCCTCTTCTCGAGCAGGCCGGCGAGCGCCGGGGCGTCGAGCCCGTCGACCAGGCCGAGGTCGGCGTCGGTGCGCGCCCAGCTGAGGGCGTCACGGTACAGAGACGCCTCTTCCAAGGCGCGCAGAATCCCCGGAACAGTCACCGGACAAGACTAGTCGCGCCCACGGACACTCCGGCCGCCGCGCCCGTCGAGGAACGCCAGCCTGCCTAGGCTGTCGGGATGGAATCCGTCGCCCTCACCACGCCCCGACTCGTCCTGCACGCCCCGACGGAGGCGGACATCGACGCGATCACCGAAGCGTGCCAGGATCCGGAGATCCCGCGCTGGACCACCGTGCCGAGTCCGTACACCCGCGAGGACGCCGCGCAGTTCGTGCGTCTGTCAGCCGCGCAGTGGGACGCCGGTTCCGAGGTCGTCTGGGGCATGTATGCGGACGGCGAGCTCGTGGGCATGATCGGTCTTCACAACATGACCGATCACTTCACGGGCGCGACCGCCGAGCTGGGCTACTGGGTGACGGCCGGCGCACGGGGCCGCGGATATCTCACCGAAGCAGCAGCGGCCGTGATCGATTGGGGTTTCGTCGGACTCCGGCTCGTCCGCATCCGCTGGCAGGCCGTCGCGGGGAACATCCCCTCGGCCCGCGCCGCCCGGGCCCTCGGCTTCCGCTACGAGGGCCTGCAGCGGCAGGCGCTGACGAGCCCGCGCGGGCGCGACGACGGCTGGATGGCCGGCCTCCTCCCCGGGGACGACCGCACGCCGGTCGACTGGCCGATCCTCTGAGGGGCGCGCCCCCGGGTGACAGTGTCGGCGCCCGATGACAGGATGAACCCATGCCGGAGATGCCGGAAGTCCAGGGCCTGACCACGTTTCTCGCCGAACGCGCCGTCGGGCGCACCATCACGCGCGCGACCGTCTCGGCGATCGCCGCGTTGAAGACCTACGATCCTCCGATCCACGCCCTCCAGGGAGCCACGATCACCGCGTCCGCGCGTCTGGGCAAGTTCGTCGTGCTCTCCTGCGGCGACGAGCTGCACCTGGTGTTCCACCTCGCGAAGGCCGGGTGGCTGCGCTGGTACGAGACGCTCCCGACCACGCTCATCAAACCGGGCAAGTCCCCCATCGCCCTGCGCATCGCCCTCGACGACGGCAGCGGTTTCGACCTCACGGAAGCGGGGACCAAGAAGTCGCTCGCCGTGTACGTGGTGCGCGATCCGCAGGAGGTGCCCGGCATCGCCCGGCTCGGCCCCGACCCTCTCGACCCCGCGTTCACGCGCGAGGCGTTCGCCGCCCTGCTCGAGGATCGGCGTATGCAGATCAAGGGGCTGCTGCGCGATCAGGCGGTGATCGCGGGCATCGGCAACGCGTACTCGGACGAGATCCTGCATGCCGCGCGCATGTCACCGTATGCGATCGCCGGAAAGCTCGACGACGCCGAGATCGACCGCCTGTTCGGAGCCATGCGCGAGACGCTGACAGAGGCGGTCGCCCAAGCCTCCGGCAAACCGCCGGCGGACCTGAAGGATGCCAAGCGCCGCGGCATGCAGGTGCACGCGCGCCGAGGAGAGGCCTGCCCGGTGTGCGGAGACACGGTCCGCAGCGTGTTCTTCGCCGACCGCTCGCTCGAGTACTGCCCCACCTGCCAGACCGGTGGCAAGGTACTGGCCGACCGCCGCCTCTCCCGACTGCTGAAGTGACGGCGGACGCGCCGCACGGTGAAGTCGTCTGTCGCGGAATGATCTGTCGCGGAATGAAATGCGCCCGAACGCGTTGAGTACACTCAGAACAACAACGTGCTCCGGGGTCGGTGGGAATCCGAACCGGCGGTGACAGTCCGCGAGCGTCTCGAGAGATCGGGATGCCGATCCGGTGGAATTCCGGGACCGACGGTGATGCGAGGGCGACCTCGCTAGTCCGGAAGGGAGGCAGCACGAGACGCATCCGTGCGTCCGTTCCGCCACCCCTGTCTGAACCCGGAGCCTCAGAGGAGGACGACGGATGGCAGTGAACGCGGCAGAGCGCCACGCGATGGATCGCGCGCTCCACCTCGCCGCCCGTGGACCGCGCGGGGCGAACCCGCAGGTCGGTGCGGTCCTCCTCTCCCCCGACGGCAGGGTCATCGCCGAGGGCTGGCACCACGGCGCCGGCACCCCCCACGCAGAGGTCGACGCGCTCTCGAAGCTCGCACCCGGCGAGGCGCGAGGAGCGACGGCCGTCGTGACCCTTGAACCCTGCAACCACACCGGCCGCACAGGCCCCTGCGCCGTCGCTCTCATCGACGCGGGCGTCGCACGCGTGGTGTACGCGCTCGACGACCCCGGTGTCGCCTCAGGCGGCGGGGCGGAACGCCTGCGGTCCGCAGGCGTCGACGTCGAGTCGGGTGAGCAGGCGGACGCTGCACACGCGCTCATCGCCGGATGGCTGACCGCCCAGCGACTCGGACGCCCCCATGTCACTGTCAAGTGGGCGCAGAGCCTCGATGGTCGCGCCGCCGCCGACGACGGGTCGAGCCAGTGGATCACGGGGCCGACCGCACGCGCCGACGTGCACCGCCGCCGGGCAGCAGCCGATGCCATCGCGGTCGGCACCGGAACAGTGATCGCCGACGACCCTGCCCTCACCGCCCGTGACGGCGACACCATGCTCCCCGACCAGCCGATCCCGGTGGTCATCGGATCCCGTCCCACTCCGGCCGACGCCGCGGTGCACCGGCATCCGCACACTCCGCTGTTCTTCGAGACCCACGATCTGCACGCGATCGTCGCCGACCTGCACGCCCGCGGCGTGCAGAGCCTGTTCGTGGAGGGCGGCCCGACGCTCGCCAGCGCCTTCATCGAGGCAGGACTCGCCGACCGCGTGCTCGCCTACATCGCCCCGGTGCTGCTCGGCGGCCGAAGGCTCGCCCTGACCGACATCGGCGTCGGTTCCATCGACGAGGCCCGACGCCTGACCGTCGACGAGTGGCTTCCCCTCGGAGACGACCTGCTCGCGATCGCGCACCCCGCGCACGCCACCGATCCCGCGGAAGACCCGCAGAACGAAGGAGCCGCCTGATGTTCACCGGAATCATCGAGGAGATGGGCGAGATCACCGCGATCGCCTCCGCGGGTGACGGCTGGCGCCTGACCGTCCGCGCGCCCCGGGCCGCAGCGGACGCCGTGCACGGCGAGTCCATCGCCGTCTCGGGTGTGTGCCTCACCGTGGTGGGGTCGACCGCCGACACCTTCGACACCGACGTGATGAAGCAGACTCTCGACGTCGCCGCGATCGGGTCGGCGACGGTCGGAACCCGCGTGAACATCGAGAAGGCGATGCCGGTCGGCGCCCGTCTCGGCGGTCACATCGTGCAGGGCCACGTCGACGGCACCGGCGACGTGCTCGAGGTGCGCCCCGGCGCGCAGTGGAGCGTGCTGCGGATCAGCCTGCCCCTCGACCTCGCCCCGCTCGTGGTCGACAAGGGGTCGATCTCGGTCGACGGCACCTCGTTGACCGTGAGCGCCGTCAGCGCCCCTGCAGACCCCTCCCCCTGGTTCGAGGTCTCGCTGATCCCCGAGACCCTCGCCGCGACCACGCTCGGCGTCCGCGCCGTCGGCGACCGCGTGAACCTGGAGACCGACATCCTCGCCCGGCACGTCGAGCGCCTGCTCGCGTTCCGCGCCGCACCGGAAGGAGGCTCGCGATGAGCCTTTCCACCATCGCCGAGGCCCTGGAGGCGCTTCGCGCCGGGCGCCCCGTCCTCGTCGCCGACGACGAGAACCGCGAGAACGAAGGCGATGTCATCCTGTCGGCAGAGCTCGCGACGCCCGAGTGGGTGGCGTGGACCGTGCGCTGGTCTTCGGGCTTCATCTGCGCCCCGATGCCCGCCGATCTCGCCGATCACCTGAACCTGCCGCCGATGGTCGCCGCCAGCGAAGACGCCCGCTCGACCGCATACACGGTGAGTGTCGACGCCGCGCAGGGGGTCACGACCGGCATCAGTGCCCACGACCGCGCCCACACGCTGAACGTGCTGTCGAACCCGGAGTCCACGTCGACCAGCATCATCCGGCCCGGCCATGTGCTGCCGCTGCGGGCGGTCGACGGCGGGGTGCGCGAGCGCAGTGGCCACACCGAGGCCGCGGTCGAACTCATGAAGCTCGCCGGTCTCCGCCCCGTCGGCGCGATCGCGGAGGTCGTGGCGGAGGACGGCAGCATGATGCGCCTTCCCGGCCTGATCGAGCTCGGTGCGCGCGACGGCGTGCCGGTCATCACGATCGAGCAGCTGATCGCCCACCTCAACGAGATCGATCCCGAGGGCGCCACCCCGAGTGCGCATCGCGGCCGTCGCGTGAGCCTGCGCGCCGACGCCACCGTGCCCACCACGCACGGCACCTTCCGCTTCCTCGCCTACAAGGACCGCATCACCGGCACCGACCACATCGCCGTCGTCTCGGGCGAACTCGGCGAGACCGCGCTCGTGCGGGTGCACTCGGAGTGCCTGACCGGCGAGGCGTTCGGCTCGCTCAAATGCGAGTGCGGCCCGCAGCTCGACTCCGCCCTCGACGCGATCGAGAAGGAAGGCGGGATCGTCATCTACATGCGCGGCCACGAGGGTCGAGGGATCGGCCTCATCAACAAGCTGCGCGCCTACAGCCTGCAGGAGGAGGGGCTCGACACGGTCGACGCCAACCTCGCGCTGGGGCTGCCAGCCGATGCCCGCGACTACGCAGCGGCGGCCGGCATCCTCTCCGACCTGGGCGTGTCGAAGGTGCGCCTGCTGACGAACAACACCGACAAGGTCGTGCAGCTGCGCGAGCTCGGCCTCGACGTCGTCGAGCAGGTGCCGCTGATCGTCGGTGTGGGACCCAACAACCACCAGTACTTGGAGACCAAGCGTGACCGGATGGGTCACATCATCGGCGAAGCGGAACTCGCAGAGGCGCTCGCCCACGGAGAGGACGACAAATGAGCGGCGCAGGAGCACCCGAGATCGGCACCATCGACGGACGCGGTCTGAACGTCGTCATCGTGGCCGGAACCTGGCACGAGACGATCTCGAACGGCTTGATCGCCGGTGCGGAGCGCGTGCTGGACGCGGCCCGGGCCACGCACCGACTGGTGCGCGTGCCCGGCTCGTTCGAACTCGCGATCGCCGCCCAGGCGGCCTTCGCCGGCGGGGCGGATGCCGTCGTCGCACTCGGCGTGATCATCCGCGGGGGCACACCGCACTTCGAGTACGTGTCGGCGGCGACCACCGATGGCCTCACCCGCGTCGCCCTCGACGCCGGCAAGCCCGTCGGCTTCGGCGTGCTCACCCTCGACGACGAGCAGCAGGGTCTCGACCGTGCGGGCCTGGAGGGCTCCAAGGAGGACAAGGGCGCCGAAGCAGCGGATGCTGCCCTGCGCACGGCGCTCGTGACACGGGAGCTGCGCGGCTGAGGTCAGCCTGCCCTTGCTAGCGTGAAAGGGCTCTGCACTCGTACGGTGAGGGCATGGAGACTCTCCGTCATATCGTGCTGTTCGTCCACCTCATCGGATTCGCCGTGCTCTTCGGCTCCTGGGCCGCGCAGGCGTTCGGCGGAAAGCGTGAGTTCACGCGCCTGATGAACATCGGCATGGCGATCGCCGCGGTCGCGGGCCTCGCGCTCGCGGCGCCGTGGGGCATCTCCTATGAGCTCAACTACGTCAAGATCGGCGTCAAGCTCGTGATCCTGCTCATCATCGGTGCCCTGCTCGGAATCGGCCTGGGTCGTCAGCGCCGCGGTGCGGCCATCCCGCCGGCGGTGTTCTGGCTCGTCGGCATCCTCACCGCCGTCAACGCCGCGATCGCCGCGATCTGGCGCTGAGCCGTCAGCGCGTCCGCGGCGCCGCCGTGCTCGCCCGCACGATGAGTTCGGTACCGACGAGCGGGGTCTGCTGACGCTCGACACCGTCGAGCTCGGCGAGCAGCGCGTCCACCGCGAGCGCGCCCACGCGCTCCGGGTGCTGCTGCACGGTCGTCAGCGGCGGCCAGAGCTGTGCCGCATCGGGCAGTCCGTCGAACCCGACGATGCTCACGTCTCGCGGCACGTCGAGCCCGATCTCTCGGAACGCACGCAGCACGCCGATCGCCATCTGGTCGTTCGCCACGAACACCGCGGTGACACCGTCGATCGCACGCAGTTCGAGACCGGCTGCGTAGCCGGACGACGCGGTCCAGTCCCCCGCCAGCGGCTCCGGGACCGTACGCCCGTGCGTCTCGAGCGTCTCCCGCCACGCTTCACGGCGGCGCTCGGCGGAGTAGGAGCGCGCGGGGCCGGTGACGTGCCACACGGTGTCGTGACCGAGTTCGAGCAGGTGCTCGGTCGCGAGCCGAGCGCCCTGCGCCTGATCGGTATCGACGAACGGATGCGTCGCCGTGCGGTTCGAGTCGACGAATACGACGGGAAGCGCCTCGGGGATCTCGATGTCGGCCTCGTCGAGCTGATGCGCCTCGATCACGATGATGATGCCGTCGACCGCGTGCTCCTCCAGCCGACGGAACGCACCGGCCACGGTCTCGCCCGCGCTCGACTCGACGGGGATGAGAGTGAGCGCGTAGCCGAGCTGGGCGGCGCGCACGGCGATCGCATCGAGCGTGCGCTGGTTCCCGTAAGAGCTGAACGAGAACATCACGACGCCGATCGTGCGGAATCGCCCTGACCGGAGTGCGCGGGCGGCGCTGTTCGGCCGGTACCCCAGATTGTGCATGGCAGCCTCGACGCGCTCGCGCGTGGCGGCGCCGACGTAGCCCCTGGCATTGACGACACGCGACACGGTCTGGCCGGAGACGCCGGCCTCGCGGGCCACGTCTTCCATCGAGGGCTCACGTCGACGCGTCGACGTCTCTGTCGGATGCTCCGGGGTCACGATCACCCATCCCCTCATATGTTGACGTTGACAGACTACCAGTCGGTCCAATATGTTGACGTTGACACACGGCGCACGGTGCGCCCGAAACGTAAGAAGGACTCGTCGATGACGACTGAAATCCCCGCAGCCCCGGGTGCCCCCGGCATCCGGCGCCGCGACAAGCGCGACTGGAGGGGATGGGCCTTCGTCGGCCCGTTCATGGTCGTGTTCGCCCTGGTGTTCCTGACGCCGCTCGCCTATGCGCTGTACCTGAGCTTCTTCCAGGAGAAGCTCATCGGCGGCACCGCGTTCGTGGGGCTCGACAACTACGTCCGCGCCCTGAGCGACCCGCAGTTCTGGGAGGCGTTCGGCCGCGTACTGGTCTTCCTCGTCGTGCAGGTGCCGATCATGCTGATCCTGGCCCTCGGCGCCGCCCTCGCCCTCGACAGCGCCCGCCTGCGCGGAGCGTCGTTCTTCCGCATCCTGATCTTCCTGCCCTACGCGGTGCCGGCCGTGGTGGCGGTGCTGATGTGGGGCTACATCTACGGCGACCAGTTCGGCCTCACGAGCAACATCAACGACATCCTCGGCGTCGATGCGATCACGCCGTTCGCCAAGGAGTGGATGCTGGTCTCGATCGGCAACATCGTCACCTGGGAGTTCGTCGGCTACAACATGCTGATCTTCTACTCGTCGCTCAAGACCATCCCGACCGACATGTACGAGGCGGCCTCCCTCGACGGCGCCGGGGCGTGGCGCACGATCTTCTCGATCAAGATCCCGTCCGTGCGCGGAGCGCTCGTGATCGCCACGATCTTCTCGATCATCGGCAGCTTCCAGCTCTTCAACGAGCCCAACATCCTGCGCCCCCTGGCCCCGAACGTGATCACGACGTTCTTCACGCCGAACATGTACGCGTACAACCTGTCGTTCGCGGGGCAGCAGTTCAACTACGCCGCGACGATCGCCATCATCATGGGCGTCATCACCGCGGTCATCGCCTACGTCGTGCAGCTGCGCGGCTCGAAGTCGGAGGTGCGCTGACATGGCACTCCCCCTCGCCCGCCCCGCGCACCGCCGCCACGATCCGCTGAAGCCGCGCACGTCGAACACCCTGCTGATCGTCATGATCCTCTACGCGCTGTATACGCTCGTGCCCCTGGTGTGGCTGCTGTTCAGTTCGACCAAGACGCAGGCGGGACTCTTCAGCTCGTTCGGACTGTGGCTCGCCGACGACTTCGCATTCTTCGACAACCTGGTCGCCACGTTCTCGTATCGCGACGGCATCTTCCTGCGCTGGCTCGGGAACACCCTCCTGTACGTCGTGGTCGGCGCCGGGGGCGCGACGCTGCTCGCCACCATGGCCGGCTACGGACTCGCGAAGTTCCGCTTCCCCGGACGCCGTGCGGTGTTCGCCGTGGTCCTGGGCGCCGTGGCGGTGCCCGGCACCGCCCTCGCGGTCCCGACCTTCCTGCTGTTCAGCGAGCTCGGACTGACGAACACGCCGTGGGCGGTGATCATCCCGTCCCTCATCAGTCCCTTCGGTCTGTACCTGATCTGGGTGTTCGCGTCGGAGTCGGTGCCGACCGAGCTGCTCGAGGCGGCCCGCATCGACGGCGCAGGAGAGTTCCGCACGTTCTTCACGATCTCGATGCGGCTGCTCGCGCCCGGCATCGTGACGGTCGCGCTGTTCACGGTGGTCGCCACCTGGAACAACTACTTCCTGCCCCTGATCATGCTCTCGGACCCCGCCTGGTATCCGCTCACGGTCGGCTTGAACCAGTGGAGCGCCCAGGCCACCGGCGCGGGGTCCCAGCCCATCTACAACCTCGTGATCATGGGCTCGCTGCTCACGATCGTGCCGATCGTCATCGCCTTCCTGCTGCTGCAGCGCTTCTGGCAGTCAGGTCTCACCGCGGGAAGCGTCAAGCAGTAGCTCCCCGTACCCCCTGCATCACCTCTGCGATCCGACGCTGGACCGCACCTCCCGAAAGGACACAGCAATGAAGCACCTTCCCTCCCCGACGCGGCGCACCCTCGCGGTGCTCGCCGCAGGAACCGTGGCAGCGCTGGCGCTGGCCGGATGCAGCACCGGCGGCGACGCCGGCGCCGGCAACACGGGTTCCGGCTCGTTCGACTCCGTCGAAGCGGCGCTCGAGAAGGGCGGCGAGATCACGTACTGGTCGTGGACACCGTCGGCCGAGGCCCAGGTCGAGGCCTTCCAGAAGGAGTACCCGAACGTCAAGGTCAAGCTGGTGAACGCCGGCACCAACAACGAGGAGTACACCAAGCTGCAGAACGCCATCAAGGCGGGCTCCGGCGCTCCGGACGTCGTGCAGATCGAGTACTACGCGTTCCCGCAGTTCGCGCTGACGGACGCCTTCACCGACTTGTCGCAGTACGGGTTCGCCGACTTCGAGGACGACTACACCGCCTCCACCTGGAACTCCGTCACCGACGGCGACGCGATCTACGGTCTGCCGCAGGATTCCGGCCCCATGGCCCTGTTCTACAACAAGACCGTGTTCGATGCGGCCGGTGTCGCCGTCCCCACCACCTGGGACGAGTACTACGAGGCCGCCAAGGCGATCCACGCGGCGAACCCCGACGCGTACATCACCAACGACACGGGAGATGCGGGCTTCGCGACCTCGATGATCTGGCAGGCCGGGGGAAAGCCGTTCGAGACCTCCGGCACCGACGTCACGATCGACCTGCAGGACACCGGCTCGAAGAAGTGGACCGAGAACTGGAACCGCCTCGTCGAGGAGGACCTGCTGGCCCCGTACGGCAGCTGGAGCGACGAATGGTTCCGCGCCCTCGGCGACGGCAGCCTGGCGAGCCTCGTGATCGGCGCGTGGATGCCCGCGAACCTCATCTCCGGTGCCCCTGACGGCGCCGGAGACTGGCGCGTCGCGCCGATGCCGACGTACGACGGTTCCCCGGCGAGCGCGGAGAACGGCGGGGGCGGGCAGGCCGTCACGAAGCAGAGCAAGAACCCGGAGCTGGCGGCGGGCTTCCTGTGGTGGCTGAACAACTCCGAGGAGAGCATCTCAATCGCCCTCGAGTCCGGCGGATTCCCGTCGACGACCGCGGAGCTGTCCAGCACGGAGTTCCTCGCCGAGGCGCCGGAGTACTTCGGCGGCCAGAAGATCAACGAGGTCCTCGCGGCCGCGGCCGATGACGTGGTCGAGGGCTGGAGCTACCTGCCCTACCAGGTGTACGGGAACAGCATCTTCGGCGACACCGTCGGCCAGTCGTACCAGAACGGCACCGACCTGAACGAGGGCCTCACCGCCTGGCAGGACGCGCTGGTCGAGTACGGCAACTCCCAGGGCTTCAGCGTCAACAAGTGACCCCGCGGCTGAGCCGGCCCGGTCCCCGCCGGGCCGGCTCCGCCCGCCTCATCGAAAGCACCACGACACGTGACCTCCTTCTCCCTCGGCGACACCGACTTCCTCCGCGACGGACAGCCGCACCAGGTGATCTCCGGCGCCATCCACTACTTCCGCGTGCACCCCGACCAGTGGCGCGACCGCATCCGCAAAGCCCGACTGATGGGACTGAACACGATCGAGACCTACGTCGCCTGGAACGCGCACGAACCTCGGCGCGGAGAGTGGGACGCTAGTGGATGGAACGATCTGGGGCGCTTCCTCGACCTGGTGCACGCCGAGGGCCTCGACGCGATCGTGCGCCCCGGCCCCTACATCTGCGCCGAGTGGCACAACGGCGGACTGCCGGTGTGGCTCACGGGCAGCGTCGAAGGACTGCGCTCCTCCGCTCCGGCCTTCCTCGCCGAGGTAACCGCCTACCTGCGCCGCGTGTACGACATCGTCGCACCGCGGCAGATCGACCACGGTGGGCCGGTGATCCTGGTGCAGATCGAGAACGAGTACGGCGCCTACGGCGCCGACCGCGCCTATCTCGAGTCGCTGGTGACCACGACTCGCGATGCCGGGATCACCGTTCCGCTGACGACCGTGGATCAGCCCGTCGATCGGATGCTGAGCGACGGAAGCCTCCCCGGGCTGCACAAGACCGGATCCTTCGGCTCCCGGAGCACCGAACGGCTCGCCACCCTGCGCCGCCATCAGCCCACGGGTCCGCTGATGTGCGCGGAGTTCTGGGACGGATGGTTCGACTGGTGGGGCGGCGTGCATCACACGACCGATGTCGCCGCGGCCGCCGCCGACCTCGACGAGCTGCTGGCGGCCGGCGCCTCGGTCAACATCTACATGTTCCACGGCGGCACCAACTTCGGGCTGACCAACGGCGCGAACGACAAGGGGCGCTACCTGCCCCTGGTGACCTCCTACGACTACGACGCCCCGCTCGATGAGACGGGGAACCCGACGGAGAAGTTCTTCGCCTTCCGCGAGGTGATCGCCCGCTACGCGCCGGTGCCCGACGAGGTGCCCGCGGCGGCCGAGGCGTCCCCCGCGTTCGAGGTTCCGCTTCGAGCGGCGGGACCGTGGACCGATGTCGCGGGGGCTGCGCCGACCACCGCCCTGCCGCAGACCTTCGACGAGCTCGGACATCTGAGCGCCCTCGTACGTTACGACACCGAGCTGCCGGCAGGAGCGGGCGGGCTCCTCGTCGTCGACGACGTGCGCGACCTGGCTTGGGTGAGCGTCGACGGTCACCCGGTCGGCACACTCGCCCGCACTCGGCACGACCGCGCGATCCGGATCCCGGATGGCCGCAGCCTCCGCATTCTCGTCGAGGATCAGGGGCGCGTGAACTACGACCGTCGTCTGGGCGAGGAGAAGGGGCTGATCGGCGAGATCACCCTCGACGGTGCGCCCGTGACGGGCTGGCGAGCGACGACCCTGGATGTCGCGGAGATCGCCGCGGAGATCGATGCGGACGGCGGCCGCGAGCGCGGCCGGGAGGTCGGTCCCGCCGCGTGGACGGCCGAGTTCTCCCTGGATGCCCCTGCGGATCTCTTCGTCGACACCGCATCGTGGAGCAAGGGCTACGCGTTCGTGAACGGATTCTTCCTCGGTCGATATTGGCGCAACGGCCCGCAGCGCACGCTCGCCGTGCCCGCACCCGTCACCCGAGCGGGCGCCAATCACCTCGTCGTGCTGGAGCTCGAAGACGTGCTGCAGCCGCGCGCCGTCTTCGTCGGAGCCCCCGCGCTCGGCGACACGGAGGAATAGTCCCCGCGCGGGAGGCGGGCGGACCGCTCACGTCAGCGGCACCGGTGTCGCGTCCACCATCGTCCCCTCGATCCCGACCCGCATCATCGTGCAGACGGGCTGCCGTCGCCGATCCGTGGGAGACCCGGGGCCGGGTCCCGCTGCGAGATGACACGCGAAACACGCGCACAGCAAACACTCAGGAAGGCGTAAACTCGCCCGGGTCCCCCGGTATACCGGGGACTCGATCGGAGGAGCTTCATGAGTACTGCCACTGCGCCCGCGAATCCTCGCTCGCGCGTCATCACCGCGAGCCTGGTCGGCACCACGATCGAGTTCTACGACTTCTACGCGTACGCGACGGCGGCCGTGCTCGTGTTCCCGGTGCTGTTCTTCCCCACCGGCGACGACACCACCTCGCTCCTCTCCTCGTTCGCGGTGTTCGGTGCGGCGATGGTCGCCCGTCCGATCGGCGCGGTGGTCTTCGGCCACTTCGGCGACAAGTTCGGGCGCAAGGCCACGCTCGTGGCATCACTGCTGACGATGGGCATCGCGACCTTCGTGATCGGCCTGTTGCCGACCTACCAGGACATCGGGTGGTGGGCCGCCCTGCTGCTGCTGATCCTGCGACTCGCTCAGGGCTTCGCGCTCGGCGGCGAGTGGTCGGGCGCGGCACTGGTCGCCACCGAGAATGCGCCGAAGGGCAAGCGCGCCTGGTACGGCACCTTCCCGCAGCTGGGCGCGCCGCTGGGCTTCATCATCGCCAACTTCCTCTTCCTCGCGATCAACTGGCTGCTGCCGCACGCCGAGAACCCGGTCCTGAAGTCCGAGGCGTTTCTCTCCTGGGGCTGGCGCATCCCGTTCCTGTTCTCCGCAGTGATGGTCATCATCGGCCTGTGGGTGCGGCTCAAGCTCGTCGAGTCCGACACCTTCAAGAAGGCGGAGACGAAGGGCGTGATCCGCAAGCTCCCGCTCGCGACCGTGTTCCGTCACCACTGGAAGCAGCTCATCCTCGGCACGTTCATCATGCTGGCGACGTACGTGCTGTTCTACCTGATGACGAACTTCACCCTCGCCTACGGAACCAAGGCCGCCTCGCTCGAGACCGCCACCGCCGCCGCGAAGGCCGCTGCCGAGGCGACCGGCGCCCCGTTCGACCCGATCAAGTTCGCGGCCCAGTTCTATCCCGGTCTCGGCTTCGGCTACACCGACTTCGTGCTGATGCAGATCATCGGCGTGGTGTTCTTCGGCATCTTCACGCTGCTCTCCGGTCCGATCGCCGATGCGGTCGGCCGACGGAAGCTGCTGCTGTGGGTCACCGGGACCATCATCGTGTTCGGTCTCACGTTCAACGCCTTCCTCCTGCCCGCGGTCGACCCGAAGTTCACGGGTGCGCTCACCCAGGCGTTCCTCGTGTTCGGGTTCATGCTGATGGGCGCGACGTTCGGCCCGATGGGCGCTCTGCTTCCCGAGCTGTTCCCGACCAACGTGCGCTACACGGGGTCGGCGATCGCCTACAACGTCTCGTCGATCCTCGGCGCCGCGGTGGCCCCGCTCATCGCGCTGAAGCTGTGGGAGGTGGCCGGCGGCGCTCCGTGGCTGGTGGGTCTGTACCTGTCCGCGATGGGTGTGCTCACGTTCATCGCGCTGATCCTCTCCCCCGAGACCAAGGACCACGACTACGACGACGACCTCGGCGTCGCGGCGGCCGTCGAGCTGTGATCCTGCGGCCGTGACGATTCACGTCACGGCCGCAGGAACTCCTCGATCGCGGCGATGGTGGTCGCGTTGTCGAGGTGTCGCACGGCGCGGATCCCCACCGCCTCGGCACCGTCGACCGATACCTGATGGTCGTCGATGAACAGCACGTCGCCCGGGTCGGCGCCCATGCGCTGGAGTGCTCGTCGGTAGGCCTCGGGATCCGGCTTGTTCACGCCCTGCTCGTGGCTGTAGCAGATCGGGTCGAACACCTCGGAGAAGCCGAAGCGGCGCTCCTCCTCCTCGCGCGCGCCATCGGCGGAGTTGGAGAGGATCGCTGTTCCCGCCCGCGCCGAGAGCGTGCGCGCGTACGCGATCAGGTCGTGGTTGCCGGTGCTGCAGTAGGCATCCCAGAAGTCTGCGCGCATCGCGCGGCGCTGGACCTCGTCGAGACCGAGCGCCGTGCCCACCGCCGTCCAGAAAGCGGGTTCTGTGCCGACGGTGACATCGATCGGCGGAAGATCGGCCTCTGCGATGCGCACCTCGAAAGCGGAGGGTTCGAGACCGACCACCGCACGCCAGCGCTCCCACCACTGCTGCTGCCAGGCATCGTCGTCGACGACCTCCAGCACTCCCCCGATGTCGAACAGGATCCACTTCTTCGTCGGCATCCCCCCAGACTGCCACGTCAACATGTATTGACATTCGCGGACACGTCAACGATGATTGACGCAGGAGGTCCATCATGACAATGCCGACCGCGATCGCACAGGACGACGGCAGCGAGCCCCTGGCCGCGCTGCACCGGCTCGCCGAGGTGCGCAAGGAGGTGGCCCGTGCCGAGGAGGCGAACGTGCGTCGCGCGCGGAACCTCGGGTACTCCTGGCAGGCGATAGCCAGCGCCCTCGGCGTGAGCAAGCAGGCGGCTCATCGGCGATTCGGCCGGTCCTGAACCCGCGATATGCCGCATACAGCCGCTCCATAGGATTCGACCGCGAACGAAGTACGGTCGAAGTACCATCTCCAGATAGAGGTCCCGCATGTCCGGTTCGGCGACAGCACGCCGCCGCGGACGTGGCGCACAGCCCGAAGGCCCCCGCGCCACCTTCCGTCAGCTCCTCCCCTTCCTCTTCGAACACAAGCGCACCCTCATCGTGGTCGCGGTGCTCAGCGTCATCGGCGCCGCGACCTCGCTCGTGCAGCCGTTGCTCGTGGGCCAGGTCATCGAGGCCGTGCAGTCCGACACCGGTATCGGGATCCTGGTGTGGCTGCTCGTCGGCTTCGTGATCGTGTCATCGGTCATCTCCGGCTTCCAGCACTACCTGCTCCAGCGCACCGGCACCGCGGTCGTGTACTCGAGCCGCCGCAAGCTGATCGCCCGCATCCTGCACCTGCCGACCTCGGAGTTCGATGCCCGCCGCACCGGCGACCTCGTCTCCCGCGTCGGCACCGACACGACGCTGCTCTACGCCGTGCTCACCCAGGGCCTCGCCGATGCCGTCGGCAGCGCCGTGCTCTTCCTCGGCGCGCTCATCGCGATGCTCGTGATCGACCCGATCCTGCTGCTGCTCATCGTCGTGGTGATCGGCATCTCGGTCGCCGTCGTCGTGCTGCTGAGCGGACGCATCCGCGCCGCGTCGACCGCGCAGCAGGAGAAGGTCGGCGAGCTGGCTTCCGGCGTGGAGCGCGCGGTCGGCTCGATCCGCACCATCCGTGCCTCGGGAGCCACCGAACGGGAGACCACCGCCGTGTCGGGCCTCGCCTCCGACGCCTACGGCATCGGCGTGCGCATCGCCAAGATCTCCTCGATGGTCGTTCCCGTCTCCGGCATCGCCCTGCAGCTGTCGCTGCTCGTGGTGCTCGGGGTGGGCGGATTCCGGGTGGCCGCGGGAGCGATCACGATCGCCTCGCTGATCTCGTTCATCATGTTCCTGTTCCTGCTCGTGATGCCGCTGGCCACGACATTCGGCGCGATCACCTCGGTCAACCAGGCTCTCGGTGCGCTCGGCCGCATCCAGGAGGTTCTCGACCTGCCCACCGAGTCGCAGGACGACGAGAAGATCGCGGCCTCGCTGCCGCGCGAGACCGCTGCGGCGGACGCACCGGCCATCGAGTTCCGCGACGTGCGCTTCCACTACCCTGCGAACGTCGTCGCCGCCCGTCAGGCCGCGGCCAAGGAGGCGCGCACGCTGCTCGCCGATGCGCACCTGGAAACCGCGGAGGACGCCGCCCCCGCCGTGCAGGACCACGAGGTGCTCCGCGGCGTGTCGTTCGCCGTGCCGCAGGGCTCCCGCGTCGCCCTGGTCGGCCCCAGCGGCGCGGGGAAGAGCACGATCCTCTCGCTGATCGAGCGCTTCTACGACCCGACCGGCGGCTCGATCCGCCTGCACGGCCACGACGCGCGCACCTACCCGCGCGACGAGCTGCGCGCCCACTTCGGTTACGTCGAGCAGGATGCGCCGACGCTGGCCGGCACGCTCGCCGAGAACCTGCGGCTCGCCTCTCCCGAAGCGACGGACACCGACTGCGAACGGGTGCTGCGCGCCGTGAACCTCGGCGACGTGCTCGAGCGCGATCCGCTCGGCATCGAAGCCCCCGTCGGCGAAGACGGCGTGATGCTGTCGGGCGGTGAGCGTCAGCGTCTCGCGATCGCGCGCGCCCTGCTCACGGACGCCCCGATCCTGCTGCTCGACGAGTCGACGTCATCGCTCGACGGCGTGAACGAGCAGCGCATGCGGGAAGCCATCGATGCCGTGTCGACCGACCGCACGCTCATCGTGATCGCGCACCGCCTCTCGACGGTCGTCGACAGCGATCTCATCGTGGTGCTGCAGGACGGCGTCGTCGTCGGCCAGGGCACGCACGCCGAGCTCGTGGAGTCGACGCCGCTGTACCGCGACCTCGCGCGACACCAGCTGCTCACCTGACGCACGACAACACGAAGGCGGGACGTCGGAGACCACTCAGCCATGGGTTCGTCTCTGATGTCCCGCCTTCGCGGGTTTGCGGGGCACGAAGCCCCGAGGGTGCCGGCTCCCCCGAACCGGCACCGGTCTGGGGGAACTACGCCTTGTCGAGGCGGTAGCGCAGCGACGCCAGCTCGGCGCGCAGCGCTGCGGGGACCTTGTCGCCGAAGGTGTCGTAGAACTCCTCGGTCAGGTCGGCCTCGGTCTTCCATGCCTCGGCATCGACCGAGAACAGCTCGTCGAGGTCGGCGGCGGGCATGTCGAGCCCGTCGAGGTTCAGGTCCTCCACGCGCGGCAGGCGACCGATCGGGCTGTCGACCGCAGGAACGTCACCCGCGATGCGGCGGATGATCCAGTCGACCACACGCGAGTTGTCGCCGAAGCCCGGCCACAGGAACCGGCCGTCGTCGCCACGTCGGAACCAGTTCACCTGGAAGATGCGCGGCGCCCTGTCGAAGCGCAGACCGCGCCCGACCTTGAGCCAGTGCCCGAAGTAGTCGGCCATGTTGTAGCCGCAGAACGGCAGCATCGCGAACGGGTCGCGGCGCAACTCCCCGACCGTGCCCTCGGCGGCAGCCGTGCGCTCTGACGAGATGTTCGAGCCCAGGAAGACGCCGTGCGTCCAGTCGGTGGCCTCGACCACGAGCGGGACGTTGCTGGCGCGGCGTCCACCGAACAGGATGACGTCGAGCGGAACGGCCTCTTCCCAGTCCTCGGAGATCTGCGGGCACTGCGCCGCCGACACCGTGAAGCGGGAGTTGGGGTGCGCTGCCGGCCGTCCCGACTCGGGAGTCCAGTCGTTGCCCTCCCAGTCGATCAGGTTCGCGGGCGCCTCATCGGTCAGCCCCTCCCACCACACGTCGCCGTCCGGACGGAGAGCGACGTTCGTGAAGATGGTGTTGCCCCACAGCGTCTCGACCGCCGTGACGTTGGTCGATTCGCCGGTTCCGGGTGCGACGCCGAAGAAGCCCGCCTCCGGGTTGATCGCCCACATGCGGCCGTCTTCGCCGGGACGGATCCAGGCGATGTCGTCGCCGAGGGTCTCCACCCGCCATCCGGGGATGGTCGGACGCAGCATCGCGAGGTTCGTCTTGCCGCAGGCAGAGGGGAACGCCGCGGCCACGTGGTACGCCTTGCCCTGCGGGTCGATCACGCGGATGAGCAGCATGTGCTCGGCGAGCCACCCCTCATCGCGGGCGATCACCGAGGCGATGCGCAGCGCGAAGCACTTCTTGGCGAGGATCGCGTTGCCGCCGTAGCCCGAACCGTACGAGTAGACCTCGAGCGTCTCGGGGAAGTGCACGATGTACTTGTCGTCGTTGCAGGGCCACTCGACGTCCTGCTCCCCCGGGGCGAGCGGGGCGCCGACCGTGTGCACGGTCTTGACCCACGGCGCACCCTCGGCGATCTGCCGCGTGACGGCATCGCCGACACGGGTCATGATGCCGATCGAGGCGACCGCGTAGGCGCTGTCGGTGATCTGCACGCCGATGTGCGAGAGCGGGCCGCCGACGCGGCCCATCGAGAACGGCACGACGTACATCGTGCGGCCGCGCATCGAGCCCTCGAAGATCTCGTCCATCTTGGCGTGCATGTCGGCAGGTGCCGCCCAGTTGTTCGTGGGGCCGGCGTCCTCCTCGCGCTCGGAGGCGATGAACGTGCGCCCCTCGGTGCGGGCGACGTCGCTGGGGTGCGAGCGTGCGAGGTACGAACCGGGACGCCATTCGGGGTTGAGCTTGATGAGCTTGCCCTCATCGACGAGTCCGCGCAGCAGCCAGTCGTTCTCGGCGCGCGAGCCGTCGACCCAGTGCACGGCGTCGGGCTGGGTGAGAGCGCGGATCTCCTCGACCCACGCGGCCAGCTCCGCCATGGCGGGGGTGTCATACGTCGGAGCCGCGCCGAACGTACGCGTCGGTGCGACGGGAGACGTGCGGGGGGTGAAGACTTCGGCGATAGCCATGACGTGTGCTCCTTTGAAGTGTGGGGCGTTGCACCTATCTTCTTCCGGTTTGAGCGCGACTTTCGGACAATTCGAGCGATAAGAACTTCAATTCTTTCGCTAGACTCAAGGAATGGCGTCCTCCGGCATCCACCTCACGACTCTCGGCCACCGCATCCGTCACCACCGATTGGAGAACGGGTTCACGCTCGACGAGCTCGGTGCTCTGGTGGGCGTCGCCGGCTCTCAACTGAGCCTGATCGAGAACGGCAAGCGCGAGCCCAAGCTCTCGCTGCTGCAGGCGATCGCACAGGCGACCAAGACCGAGGTGACCGACCTGATCTCCGGTGAACCGCCGAACCGTCGGGCCGCCCTCGAGATCGCCCTGGAGCGCGCGCAGGAGAGCCCGGTCTTCCGGCAGCTCGGCGTCGCGCCCGTGCGCGTGACCAAGGGCATGAGCGACGAGACGATCGAATCGGTCCTGGGGCTGCACCGCGAGCTCGAGCGTCGTGAACGCGAGGCCATCGCGACGCCGGAGGAGGCGCGGCGCGCGAACACCGAGCTGCGGCTGCGGATGCGCGCGCAGAACAACTACCTCCCCGAGATCGAGAAGCTCGCCGAGAAGCACCTCAAGGCCGCGGGGCACGTACAGGGGGCGCTCACCCACCGCACGGTGAGCATCATGGCGGAGAAGCTCGGCTTCGAGCTGATCTACGTCAACGACCTTCCCCACTCGACCCGCTCGGTCACCGACCTCGAGAACGGACGCATCTACCTGCCGCCGGCGTCGATCCCGGGTGGCCACGGTCTGCGCTCGATGGCGCTGCAGGCGATGGCGCACCGACTGCTCGGGCACACACCGCCGACCGATTACGCCGACTTCCTGCAGCAGCGCCTGGAGATCAACTACTTCGCCGCGTGCTGCCTGATGCCGGAGACCGCATCGGTCGCGTTCCTGCAGCAGGCGAAGAAAGACCGCAACCTCGCGGTCGAGGACTTCCGCGACGGCTTCGGCGTGACGCACGAAGCCGCCGGCATGCGCATGACGAACCTGTTGACGCAGCACCTCGGCATGGCGCTGCACTTCCTGCGCGTGGATTCCACCGGCGCGATCACCCGCGTGTACGAGAACGACGACCTGCCGCTGCCGATGGACGTGACCGGCGCGGTCGAGGGACAGCGGGTGTGCCGCAAGTTCCAGGCACGCGCGGCGTTCACGCAGCAGAACCGCACGGTGGAGCACCACCAGTACACCGACACCCCCTCTGGCACGTTCTGGTGCTCGACCCAGACCGGATCGTCGAGCGACGGCGAGTTCTCGGTGACGGTCGGCGTGCCGTTCGACGACGCCCGCTGGTGGCGCGGACGCGAGACCAACGACAGAGCGGTGTCGACCTGCCCCGACGAGTCGTGCTGCCGTCGCCCCTCCGCCGAACTGAGCGATCGCTGGAGCGGACGGGCGTGGCCGAGCGCGCGGGTGCACACGCACATGTTCTCGCCGCTCCCCCGCGGCGCTTTCCCCGGCGTCGACGACAACGAGGTCTACAACTTCCTCGCGCGTCACGCGAGCGAGTAGTCGCGGCGGGGTCGGTGATCCCTGCGGCTCAGTCGTCGGCGAACCGGGCGAACCGGGCGAGGGCCGCAGCCACGGCGGCGGGATCCTCCGGCTCCTCGAACAGCTCAGGCGGCGTACCCCTGGTCGCGGTCGCGTGGGACCAGGTCCCGATCACGCGCCCCTGCTCGACGAGGGTCGGACGCACCATGCCGTTCTTTCCGGGGCCGACGGCCGCGAGATGCTCCGGGGCGCAGACGGTCGTGCGATCGGCGTAGGAGATGTAGTACTCGTCGAACGCGCCGAGGGCGTGGACGGAGGCCGCACCCGATGCTCTTCGCGGACGTCGGCGCGCGGCGAAGAGACCCTCGTCGATCTCGTCGAGCCTGCCACCGTCCGTTCCCGCTCCCGCCCGCTCGGCCGCCTCGCGCGCCTGACCGAGGGTGAGGCCCGCCCACCAGGCGAAATCGGCGATACCGGCGGGGCCGTGTCCGTCGATGTAGCGGACGAACAGCTCGGCGAGCGGGTCATCGGGCGTGACGTGCTCGCGGATGTGATCTTCCACGAGCACGAAGCGCTGCTCGCGGGCGAAGCCGGCCCTGGCGACGACCGGCCCCTGGCAGATCAGACCGTCGATCGTGAGGGTGAACAGCAGATGGATGCCGCGCTGGCCCGAGGGATCGATGCCGACGACCTGGAGGATGTCGAACACCTCGGCGCGGGTGCACCCGCCGTCGCGGAGCGCCGGCGTCAGCGCCCGGACGCTCGCGGCGACCATGTCGTCATCGATGCCGAGATCGCGGTGGCGCGAGGCCGCCTGCTGTCGCTGCCGCCCCGCGGTGACCTGCAGCATCCAGCCGAGGTCGCGCGCCGGGACGGTGTGCAGGGTGCCGCGCATGGTCCACCCGCGCACGATGTCACCGCGGTCGAAGGCGCGGTCGACGTCGCGCACCGTGGTCTCCCCTCGGGTGCGGACGGCCAGAGCCCAGCGACCCGCGGTGAAGTCCTGGCTCTGTACCGCGAGCATGTGGCGCGCCGCATCCGTCACCGTGGGAGCCGGCGAGATGAGGCGGTGCGATCGGAGGCGCTCGGCACGCAGGGTCGCGGTCTTCATGACCTCATCATGCCGGGTGCCGCCGACGCGGCGCACGAGGAACCTCAGCTCTGCAGCGTCACCTCTCGGCGCTCGGGGAGCACGATCGGGTGCGAGCCCGCCATGACCTCGAGCACGCGGATCACCTGGCACGAGTAGCCGAACTCGTTGTCGTACCAGACGTACAGGATGAGGGTGTCCTCATCGGCGATCGTGGCGAGACCGTCGACGATGCCGGCACGGTGCGACCCGACGAAGTCGGTGGAGACGACGTCCGGGCTCTCCACGTAGTCGATCTGCTGGCGCAGCTTCGAGTGCAGCGAGACCCGACGCAGGTAGTCGTTGACCTGATCCTTCGTCGCGGGCCGCTCGATCGTCAGGTGCAGCACCGCGAGCGAGACGTCGGGGGTGGGCACGCGGATCGAGCTGCCCGTGAGCTTGCCCTCCAACTGCGGCAGCGCCTTGGCGACGGCCTTGGCGGCACCGGTCTCGGTGATGACCATGTTGAGCACCGCCGAGCGTCCGCGCCGATCGCCCTTGTGGAAGTTGTCGATCAGGTTCTGGTCGTTCGTGAACGAGTGCACGGTCTCGACGTGCCCCTTGACGACGCCGTAGGCCTCGTCGATCGCCGCGAGCACGGGCGTGATGGCGTTGGTCGTGCAGGAGGCGGCCGAGAGGATGCGGTCGGTCTCGACGATCGTGTCGTCGTTGATGCCGTGGACGATGTTCTTGAGCGGACTCTTCCCCGGCGCGGTCAGCAGCACGCGGGCGACGCCGGTCGAGCGCAGGTGCTGCGACAGACCGGCCTCGTCGCGCCAGCGCCCGGTGTTGTCGACGACGATCGCGTCGTGGATGCCGTAGGCGGTGTAGTCGATGGTCGCCGGGTCGTCGGAGTAGATCACCTGGATGCGGGTGCCGTTGGCGATGATCTGCTCGGCGTCTTCGTCGACGGTGACCGAGCCGGCGAAGCGGCCGTGCACGGAGTCGCGCAGGAGCAGGGATGCGCGCTTGACGAGGTCGTTCTCGGCGCCGCGGCGGACGACGATGGCGCGCAGGCGCAGTCCGCTTCCTCCCCCGGTGTGGGCGATGAGGATGCGGGCGAGCAGGCGGCCGATGCGCCCGAAGCCGTAGAGCACGACGTCGGTGGGTTCGGCGGCGACGGCTCCCATCGCAGGGGCGAGCACGTCTGCGAGGTACGTCTCCAGCGGCTGACCGCTCTCGGCATGGCCGGCGACGAGGCGGGCGACATCGAGGGAGGATGCACCGGGGGCGAGCGCATGGATCGCCTCCAGCACGGCCAGGCTGTCCTCGATGGGGAGCCTCTCGTGCCCGAGCTGCGCGACGCGCTCGTGCACCTCGACGAGGCCGGTTGCCGACAGACCGAGCAGGCGGTGCCCGTGGAGCGAGGTGACGACGTCGTGTTCGCGTCGGAGCGCCCCGATGAGCGGGATCATCCGCTCCGCCAGCTCTTCGCTCTCAGTCCAGTCGTCGCGGTGTGCCGCGGAATCGTTCATCTGCGTCCTTGCATGTGTGAGCGCGCGCCGAGGTCGCCGGCGCGCGAGTTGCCGGGTGAATCGGGGGATGTCTCCAGCGTACAAGCCGCAGAACCGCGCGCCGAATCGGTGCGTCCCCGCCCCGCATTCGGCCGGGTTTTACGTCTACACTGGTGGAATAATGAGCCAGACATTTCCCGGCGACGACGCCGACCTGATCATCCGCGGCGGCCGTATCCACACCTTCGACGGGACGGGCGATATCGCTCACGCCCTCGCCGTGCGCGACGGCGTGATCGTCGCCACCGATGCCGCCGCCACCCGACTCCACGCACGGAACGTCCTCGAACTCGACGGACGCACCGCGGTCCCCGGCATCAACGATGCACACCTGCATGCCGCATGGCTCGGTGCGCGCTGGCCGCACCTGTTCTTCTCGGACACTCCCCCGGAGGAGCAGCCGCCCGGAAGACTCGTGTCGACCGCGAGCGAGCGACGATCCGCCCTGCGCCGCGCGTGGCGCCTCCTCGCCGAACACGGCATCACGAGCTACACCGAACCGGGCATCGGTCCGGGAGAGGACGCCGGGGAGACCGGATGCTTCGGCGCCGACATGCTCGACACCTACGGCGAACTGCACCGCGAAGGCGCCCAGACATCGCGGGTGACTCTGCTGCGGCTCTTCGGCACGATCGACGGCGAGAGCACGCTCGAGGACTTCGCGCACGGCATCCGCACCCCGCCACCCACCCACGACCCGCGATGGCTTGCGATCCCCGGAGTGAAGATCTTCGCCGACGGCATCCCCCCGATGGCGACCGCCTGGGTCGAGGAGCCGTATGCGGACGGCACCACCGGAGCACTGCTCACCCGAGGAGGGAGCGACCCGCTCTCCGCATTCCAGCAGATGGTCGAACTGGCCGCATCCCGCGGGATGCAGATCGCCGTGCATGCGACCGGCGACCGGTCGATCGCCGAGTTCCTCGCGGTCCTGGAGCGCCTCTCCGATGCGCCCGCACCGGCCGCTCCGCACTACGTCGTCCACGGAGACCTGGCCACGCCCGAGCAGATCGCGCGCATGCGACGGGTCGATGCCGGATTCGCCGTGCAGCCCCTGATCGCTGCGCACACCCATTCCTGGGCGGCGGCGCAGCTCGGCGAGGCGCGCATCGCCACGGCCTGGCCGCTGGCCGCGATGCTCGCCTCCGGCGCCCTCACGACCGTGACCAGCGACGCGCCGATCGCGAGTCCGGATTGGCGGCTCGGGCTCGACGCCGCGCTCGCCCTGCTCACCGACGCGGGCTTCATCGACGACGCAGCGACCCGCCACCTGCTCCTGCGATCGATGACCGTGGAGGCCGCGCGACAGGACGGCGCATCGGACTGGAAGGGGTCGCTCGAGGTCGGGCACGTCGCCGACCTGACGATCCTCGACGAGGACCCGCTGACGCCCATCCGCCCGTTCTCCTCGCTCGAGGTGGTGCGCACGATCGTCGACGGCCGTACGGTCTTCTCCCGCGACTGAGCCCGCCCGCGCACGAAAACGGCGGGCGGCATGTTCACGCATGCCGCCCGCCTCTGATCCCCCTCGGACCAGTCCGCGCCCCCGTCGTCGGGCACCCGACGCCGGGGAAGTCTCACACCGCCGTCGCGACCAGCACCCGCGGGCTTCCGGGCAGGGCGACCTTATCCCGCACCTCCCAGCCCGCATCGTTCAGCCAGCCGCGCACCTGAGATTCCGGATACACGAGGGTCCCGTCGATGACGAGGTACTCCCCGGCGTGCCGGGCGTCGATCCCGCGCTGCTCCGCGTCGTCGTCGAGGAAGAAGTCGAGCACGGTCAGGGTCGCTCCCGGAGTCGCTGCCGCCCGCAGGTTTCGGAAGATCCGGGCGTTCTCCTCGGCGGTGAAGCGATGGATGACGTGATTGGCGAAGACGGCGTCGTATGCCCCCTCGGGTGCGGCAGTCGCGGTGTCGGCGATCTCGACGACGACACGGTCGGCGACGCCCGCCGCCGCCACGGCTTCGGCGATGCCGTCCTCGAAGCCGGGAGCGTATACGAACGTGGTGTGCAACGCCGGGTTCTGCGCCATGACCGACAGCGCGAAATCCGCCGAGAGCCCGCCGAAATCGAGGGCTTTCGTGGCACCGGCGAGGTCGATGTGTCGGCCGAACTCCTGGGCGTGCAGGCGGTTGTACGTCATGACGCCGGCCATGAAGGTCGCCCAGCGGGCGTCGTCCATCTGCAGGTCACCCGGTTCGGTGGTGTCGACCGTATGGGCGAACTGCAGCCAGTGCGGGTAGCTGATCTCGTCGAGGAACGTGAGGAACGGGCCGAGGTCGATCGCCGCATCGGCACCGGTGAGGTAGGCGGCCGCATCCGGGGCCACGACGTAGTTGCCGTCCGTGCGGACCAGCAGCCCCTGGGCCGCCATCGCGTCGGCGAGCAGGTGCGCGATGCGCTCACTCACCCCGCATCTCTCGGCGATCGCCGGCACCGTGTCGGCTCCGCCGTCGACGGCAGCGAAGAGGCCGATGCGACGGGCGTGGAAGAGCTGCTTCGATGCCATGTATCCGGTGGCGATGTCGAGGATCCGGGCCGCGTCCGCGGTGGGAGTGTCGGTCATGAGTGGCCTTTCGATGTTTATCTACGAATGTTGGAATTAAAGGGCATGAGGAGACCGATGGGCGGCCAACCGGGTCAGTCCGCCAGGAAGTCCTGCACAGCGGTGCGGAACTCCGCCGTGTGCAGCGCGGAGAGGTGATCACCGGGGACGCGGTGGGCGCGCGCCGCCGGGAGCAGCTGTGCGAGCTCGTCGATCCCGGCAGCCATCGCATCGTCCGTGCCGCCGATCAGCAGTACGGGCAGCGTGAGCCCATCGGGCCGCGGGGCGAACGGCTCCGCGGCCAGGCCCTCGATGAGGTCGATCACGTCGCCCGGTCTGTTGCCGGGCAGTGAGGCCATGTGCACGATCATTCCCGTGAGTGGATCCGCCGGGGCGGCGCCGCCGGAGACGGCCGCGCGCGCGACCGGGAGGTCGACCAGGGTGAAGGGCTCCCCCGCGCTGAGTCCGCCGAGCACTGCCCGGCGCACCGCGACCGCGGGATGCCGCACCAGGTCCCAGGCGAGCCGGGCCCCCAGCGAGTACCCCACCAGGTCGATCTCATCCGCACCGACGGCGTCCGCGAGCGCGTCGAGCACCACCGAGGTCGGGGCCGTGCCGAGCGTCGGACTCGCTCCGTGTGCCGGGAGATCGACCACGACGCGGGGACGGTCGCCGAAGGATCCGCCCCACTCGGCTTCCGGCCAGTCCTGCGCGCCCTGCGAGGCGAGGCCGTGCAGGAACACCACCGGACGCCCGGTACCCGGGTGCCGCTCGACGAAAAGGGGTGAGGTCATGACGCGCGGTCCTCTCGGATCAGGCGCGTCGCCGTCAGCGGAGCCGCGCCAGGAACTGGTCGATATAGGTCTCGTAGTCGGCGATCCGCTCGCCATCGGGATACATGAGGTTGATCACCGTCGCGCCGACCGCCGCCGAGATGTACTCGTTCGCGAGGGGCCCGTAGTCCTGGTCGCGGATCGACCCCTCGTCGCGCGCCGCCTCCATCCGCTCGATGAGCGAGGTGCGCCAGGACGCCAGGTGTCCGCGATACAGCTCGGCGAGGGCCTCGTTGGCCATCGCGTACTCCCACAGCGCGAGCAGCACCCGCCCCGCCGCGATCTGCTCCTGGTCGCGAGGAATCGTCGCCCGCAGGAACCCCCGCAACGCGGCGTCCGCCGACGCCGGCTCCTCGCCCGCGGCCTGCACCCCTTCGGACATCTGCTGCAGGATCGTCTCGAACGTCGCCGCGACGATGCTCTCCTTGCCGGGGAAGTAGTGCTTCAGTGCGCCGTTCGCGAAGCCGGCCTCCGCCGCGATGCTGCGCATCGTCGCCGCCTCGAAGCCCCCCTTCAGGATGATGCTCTTGGCCACCTCGACGATGTCCCGTCGACGCTGGTCGTGATCGATGATCTTCGGCATGAGGTCCTTCCGGCCGATTCCGGTGCGTGGAGTGATCGGGCCTGGAGCTACCGTACCGCCGCATCGCGCACCTCCCGCAGAGCGAGCCACTGTGCACGCCGCTCCCGCTGCGCGACGGGGTCGGCGACGGGCGAGGCCAGGCGCAGCCGCTCGGAGTACGGATGCTCCGGGGCTCGGGTGACCTGCTCACCCTCGCCGACCTCCACGAGTTCGCCGCGGTACATGACGGCGACGCGGTGGCAGACGCGGCGGACGACGCCCAGGTCGTGCGAGACGAAGAGGTACGCCACCCCGGTGTCTCGCTGCAGCTCGATGAACAGATCGAGGATCGTCGCCTGCGTGGTCAGGTCGAGGGCGCTGACGGGCTCGTCGCACACGATGAGCCGCGGTCCGCGCACGAGGGCACGGGCGATCGCGATGCGCTGACGCTGCCCTCCGGAGAACTCGCTCGGGTAGCGGTCCATGGCCGATTCGGGCAGACGGACGCGGTCGAGCATCTCGCGCACCTTCGTCTCGGCAGACCTCGTCCCGATGCCGCTGGTGAGCAGCGGTTCGGCGAGGATGTCGCCGATCGTCATGGCCGGGTTCAGCGAGCCGTACGGGTCCTGGAAGACGACCTGGACGTCATCCGCGAGAGCGCGTCGGGCACGGCCGCCGAGTCTGCTGATCTCCTTCCCGTCGAAGCGGATGCTCCCGTCGGTCACGGGCGCGAGGCCGAGGATCGCCTTGCCGAGCGTCGACTTGCCCGAGCCGGATTCGCCGACCAGGCCGAGACATTCGCCCGGCGCGATGTCGAGGGAGACACCGTGCAGGGCACGGAAGGAGGTCCGCCCTCGGCCGTATTCCACGACCAGATCGTTCACTTCGAGCAGCGCACTCATGCGTTCGCCTCGATCCTGGTGCGGTCGAGCGCGGCGCGACCTTCGGCGTCGTCGAGCGAGGCGGCGATCAGTTGACGCGTGTACTCCTCGGTCGGCGCGGCGAACAGCGAATCGACCGGTCCCGATTCCACGATGTCGCCGCCGCGCATCACTATCACGCGGTCGCAGATGTCGGCGACGACGCCGAAGTTGTGGGTGACGATGAGCATCGCCATGCCGTACTCGGCCTGGAGTTCGCGCAGGAGCTCGAGCACCTCGGCCTGCACGGTCACGTCGAGCGCCGTGGTGGGCTCGTCGGCCACGAGCAGCGACGGCTTGCCCGCGATCGCGCCGGCGATCAGCACCCGCTGCGCCATGCCGCCCGACACCTGGTGCGGGTAGCTGCGCATCACCCGATCGGGGTCGGTGAGGCCGACACGCACGAGCATCGCCCGTGCCTGCGCCTCGGCCTCCGACCTGCGGAGACCGTGGGTGCGCCGCAGCGGCTCGACGAGCTGGCTGCCGATCGTGTACGAGGGGTCGAGATTGCTCATCGGCTCCTGCGGCACGTAGCCGATCTCGCGGCCGAGCAGCGCCTGTCGCTGCTTCGGCGTCGCCTTCGTCACGTCGGTTCCGCGCACCCAGATGGCATCGGCGACCGCCCGCCCGGTGGCGGGCAGCAGGTCGAGCACCGAGAACACGGTCTGCGATTTGCCGGAGCCCGACTCTCCCACGATGCCGACGACCTCGCCGGGGGCCACGTCGAGGGTGACACCGTGCACGACCTCGGTCTCACCGGTCGGCGTGGCGTGCACGACCCGGAGGTTCTCGACCCGCAGCGCCGAATCCTCTGGCGCGTGCTGTGCGTGACCGGTGGCGGCGTGCCGCGGTGCCGTCGGGGTGGCCTCGGCGTCGGCACGCCGTCGGGAGACCCGCGGCGTGCGCACCTGCACGAGTTCGGCGAGCGTGGATCCCATGATCGCGAGCACCGCGATCGTGAGCCCGAGGGCCGCCGAAGGCCACAGCAGCATGAGCGGATAGGTGAGCATGAGACGGAAGCCCTCGAGCATCATCGCCCCCCAGCTGGGAACGTTGGAGTCGCCGATGCCGAGGAACTGGAGTCCGGCCTGCATGCCCATCGCGATGCCCGCAGTGAGCGCCGTCTGGATGATGACCGGCGGGTAGACGGCCCTGATGACGTGCCGGAAGATGATGCGCCCGTCCGACAGCCCGGAGACACGGGCCGCGTCGATGTAGGGCTCGTTGCGGACGGCGAGCGTCTGCGACCGCGCGATGCGGAAGTAGCCGGGCACCATGAACACGCCGACCGTCGCCATCAGCAGCTCGAAGTTGTTGCGGCTGCCCGCGGCCACCACGAGCAGGATGATCATGCCGGGGATCGACTGGAGTGCGTCGCTGATCCAGGTGGCGACCCGGTCGAACGTGCCCCCGAAGTAGCCGGCCGCGACGCCGGACGGCACGCCGATCACGAGCGCGGTGACGATCGTGATGAGCGCGCCCCACAGGGTCGTGCGGGTGCCGTAGATGAGACGACTCAGGATGTCACGGCCGGTCGAGTCGCCGCCGAGGAGGTGTTCGGGCCCCGGAGGCGCCTTGGCTGCGGCGAGGTCGACGAAGTTGGGGTCCATCGGCGCGAGCAGCGGCGCGAAAACCCCCACGAGCACGATGAGGACGAAGATCGCCAGCGGGATGTACCCGCCGGGGTGCCGGAGGAAGCGACGGAACAGGCTGGAACGTCGCTTCTGCGCCGCCCGGTCGAAGGCGACCCGGATGTCTGTGGTGGTCATGCGACGCGCACCTTCGGGTTGATCCAGCCGAGCACGAGATCGAGCAGGAGGTTGATGAGGACGACGAAGACGATGGAGACGACCGTGATGCCGAGGAGCATCGGGATGTCGCCGTTCTGCGAGGACTGGTTGGTGAGCTGTCCGAGGCCGGGGAGGCTGAAGATCTGCTCGACCACGATGGCTCCGGAGAGCAACCCCACGAACATCAGGGCGATGACGGTGAGGGCGGCCGGTGAGGCGTTGCGGAGGATGTGCAGGTTGACCCTGGTCGCCGAGAGACCGCGGCTGCGGAGAGTGCGCACCCAGTCCTGGCGGCTCTGGGTGATGACGGCATTGCGCAACTGCTCGGAGACGGCGACGATGCCGCCGAGGGCGAGCGAGATCGCCGGGAGGGTGATGGAACGCAGCCATCCGTCCACCGACTGCGTGGGCGGCACGTAGCCGACGGCGGGGAACCACTTCAGCTGCACCGCGAGCCACATGACGAGCACGAGGCTCACCCAGAAGCCGGGGAGCGCGAACAGGACGACGGAGATGCCCTTGATGATCCGGTCGAACCAGGTTCCCGGCCGCAACCCCGTGATCATCCCGAAGGCGATGCCGATGACAGCGGTGATCAGCGTCGCGAACGTCACGACCGACAGCGTCACGGGCACCTTGATCGCGAGCTGTGCGCTGACAGGCTGGAAGTTGCGCCAGGAGACGCCGAAGTCGAGCAGCGCGGCATGCGAGAGCCAGTCCCAGAACTGCACCAGGAGCGGACGGTCCAGACCGATCTTCTCGGCCAGGGCCGCTTGCTGGGCGGGACTCGCCGTGGTCCCCAGGAGCGAAGCGGTCGGGTCGCTGATGGCGAGGTGCGCCAGGAAGAAGGTGCCGATCGAGACCGCGACGAGCAGAAGGATGCCGGACAGCAACCGCTTCGCCGTGAACAGGAGCATGGGGACCTCTCGGAAGGTGGGGGTCGGAGGGGGAAGGGTGTCGGGGCGGCCGGCGTCGCGGCCGCCCCGACGGGCGTCAGCCCTGAGTGATGTAGCGCAGCGTCGGGAACATCATCCCCACCACCGGCTGCAGCTGGATGCCGGGCGCCGTGTAGTAGATGTTGTTCGCCTGGTACCAGACCGACCACCACGCCTGGTCGACGAGGGCCTTGTTGAGCTCCTTGACGGCGTCGGTCTGCGCGTCGCCGCGCTCTGTCTGCACCTTCTCGACGAGCGGAGCGATGACCTCGTTCTGCGCGTAGTCGGGCTCGGGGTTGAACCACTGCACGCTGGTCACCTGACGGGAGACGGTGGCCACGTCGTTGCCGTCCATCGCGAGGAACGAGATGAACATCGGGTAGTTCGGCGCGTTCAACTGGTAGTCCGGCATCTGCATGTTGTCCCACGTGACCTTCACGCCGAGCTCGTTGAGCGCCTGCTCGGCCGACGGCTTCCACATCTCGAAGATGGGCGACATCGGCATCGAGATCGCGAACCCGTCCGGGTAGCCGGCGTCGGCCAGCAGCTCCTTGGCCTTGGTCATGCTGTAGGCGTACGTCTCGTTCAGCGACGGGTCGTTGATCGGCCCGCCGTCGGGGAACACCTGGTTCGTGGCGACCCCGGCTCCGCTGCCGACGGCAGCGAGGACGGCGGCTCCGTCGAAGGCGTAGTTGAGCGCCTGCCGCACCTCGAGCTTGCCGAGAGGCTCGCTCTTGGCACCGGTGTGGTCGGTGATGACGAGCCCCGCCCAGCCGGAGACGCGCTCGGCGGTGTTCCAGCCCTGCTGCTTCGCCTGCTCGAGGTTGGCGACGTCGCCGTACTGCACGTTGATCTGACCGCTGAGCATGGCGTTGTGGCGTGCGGTGGCGTCGGTGATCGGGAAGATCGCCAGCTCGGAGAACGGATAGGTCTCGGCATCCCAGTGATCGGCGGTCTTGGTGAAGTGATATTCGGCGCCGGCCACGCTCGTCGCGCTGTCGAGGACGTAGGGCCCGGAGCCGATCGGCTCACTGCCGAGGGTGCCCGCTTCGATCGACGCCGGGGAGGCGATGTAGCTGCGGCCGAGACCCATGAGGTACAGGATCGTGTCGTCGCGCTGGGTGAGGGCGATACGGACGGTGTCGTCGTCGACCTTCTCGAAGGAGGCGGCATTGACGTAGGCCTCCCCCGAACGAGCGCCGACCTTGAGGTATTCGAGGCTCGTGATCACGGCGTCGGCATCGACCGGGGTGCCGTCGCTGAACACGGCGTCGGTGCGTATGTCGAGGTCGATGCTGAGGTCGTCGTCGGCGACCTTCCACTCGGTGGCGAGCGACGGGATCGGGTTGCCGTCGGCGTCGAGGGCGATCAGGGCGTCGTAGACCGCGGAGAGGTACGGGCCGTCGAAGCCGATGTCGGCGAGCGAGGGATCCCAGGAGGTGATGTCGAGGAAGTTCCCGATGTTGAGAGCATCGGGACTCTCGACATCGCTGCCGCCGGACGGCGAGGGTGTCGAGCCGCTGCAGCTGGTGAGCGCGAGAGTCGCGGCGACGGCCGCGACGAGCGCGAGGGGCATTCGTTTCATGGTTCCTTCTCTCGGGTGCAGGGGTGGTGAAGAAGGGGTGAGGTGCCGCTGACCGGAGGCCGGATCCGACGTCACTTCGATGTGTCGTGCTGGTTAGTCTACATGCGTGGAAAAAGAGCGCAAGAGCGTTTCCTCCGCGGAGAGCGCCGACTCATGCCTCGGGGCGCACCGGCCTTGTCCGTGCGCGCAGGCATGGCCGGGCGTGGCGCATCCTGCCCTCGGATCGCAGCGCTCAGGCGGCGATGTCGAAGCGCGCTCTGCCACCCGGACGAGGTGTGCGGGCGGGGTCGACCGAGGCCGGCGGGAGGAACCACACCCTCGCGCACCCGCCGCCACCGTCGATGCGGACATCCCATCCGTTGTCATGGATGCGGTGGTGACAGGTCTCGCACAGCAGCACGCCGTTCGAGAGATCCGTCGGTCCGTGGTCGCGTCTCCACCACCGGATGTGATGCGCCTTCGTCATCTCGGGCGGCAGCCCGCACATGGCGCAGCCGCCATCCCGTTCCGCCAACGCCAACCGCTGCGCCCGTGTGAACAGGCGCTTCTCGCGCCCCCAGTCGAGCACTTCACTCGCGGCTCCGAGCACGCACGGGATCACTCCCCCGCCGGCGGCCATGCGCCTCGCAGCTCCGATGCTCACCGGCTGCTCGATCCCGTCGATCTCGGCGGAGCCGGTGCCGGCCTCGAGGTCGTCGAGGCCCACCCTCACGACGATCGTGGCACCCGCCAGCGGCACCCTGGTCGCACAACCGAGCACGTGCGCGGCGAACACGGCGAGCGCATCAGCCTGAATCATCGGCACCGTGCGGCGGTCGGCGTCCGGCGCATCGGCGTCCGTCGCATCCTTCCGAGCGGCGAATGCGGCGGTCACGTACCCGCGGATCGCCGTGACGACGGGGGCTGCGGTCTCGGCGTCGAGGATCGCGTTCAGATGCAGCATCCCGTTGCGCTCATGAATGGTGAGCGATCGGCGGGAACGCTGCTCCTCGAGCCGCGGCTCCACGCCATCCGGATCGAGCCACGCTTCTGCGCGAACCACCAGCTTGCGCACGTCGTCGAGAGCGAGCCCCGCCGCCTTCTCCACGAGCACCCGCTCCGCCTCGGCGACACGCACCGCCCCCGCCGGCAGTCGGCACCGATCCAACAGCGCGATGATCACCGCCGCCGCCTGGGCACTCAACACCCCCGCACCGAGCGCCTCGCGCACCACCGGATGTTTCGCCGGCAGGGGCGCGCCCAAGAGGTCTTCGCGGGGCACCACGGCTTCCCCGACCCTCACGAGCCGCGTCGCGTCACCCCGCGACACACCCACCGTCGCCGCGATCAACGTCGCCGGGTTCCGGAAGCCCTGCTGCTTCGCGAGGCTCTCCGCGCCCAACTCCGGACGGGACTCGCGGGAGATGCACGCGGCCACCTCGACGTGCACCGCATCCAACCGTCTCTGCAGCTCCCCGAGGGATGCACTCACCGCGATCAGCTGCTCGCGCGACAACTCGCCCGACTCGTCCGCGCCAGCCCACGCCGCGTCGAGGCGGGACATCGCCTCGTGCAGTACGGCCAACTTCGACATGACTCGATTCTACCGAAGCAGGTCGCGAGTTTCGAACAGATCTTCGAATGGATGCCGGTATTCTGACGGTCGTTCCCGGTCGAGCGCTGCGCGCGAAAACCCCTTCCCTCCCTCGTGCGCTCCACGAAAGGCACGCGATGACAGACCGCCCGCGCCCGTCGGCCTGGCCACCTCTTCTGATCGCGATCGCCCTGGAGGTCAGCGCGACCCGCTCGCCCCGTGCAGCCGAGGGTTTCACGCATCCGCTCTGGCTCATCGTTGTCATGATCGGCCACACCGGCTCACTGCGGCTGCTGTCGGTCGCGCTCGATCGCGGGATGGCGATCGGCGTCGTGCTCATCGCGGCCGGTGCGGCGATGATCGAGTTCGGCGGCGCGCACTGACGCGAGCACGCAGACCGCACCCACTCCGTGGTTCACTGGATCCGATCGCAACGGCCGAGAGGAAGAGGGTGCCGCCGGCCGCGTGGGGGCGACGTTCCCGCCGAGCAGCACGCTCGAAGCCTGGCGGGATCGCTACGTCCGCGTGTGGGACGAGTACATCGATGAGCTCGAACCCGATGAGGACTACCGCGTCGACCGGCGGCAGGTCATCGTCTCGACGTTCGAGCGCGCTCTGACCGTCGCCCGCGAGCGCGAGGCGTAGGCGCCCCCCTTCACCACGCGCCGTCGGCCCGCACCTCGCGGTCGACCCGGCATCCGGCGAGCGCGGCACGCACCTCGGCTCCGTGATCGCGGGCGAGCGCGAGCGCCGCGTGGTTCTCCTCCAGCTGCGCGAGACGAGAGGCGCCGAACAGCACATTCGCGGTGGCGGGGTTCGACAGGCAGAAGGCGATGCCGAGTGCGGCCGGTGTGACCCCGAACCCGGCGGCGACGCGCGCGACCTCGGGATACACGGCGACGATCTGCTCACGGACGCCTCCGACGTCGGCGCCGATCTTCCGCTCGGGCACACGCCCCGTGGCCAGGATGCCGCCCTCGAACACATCGGACGCCTGCAGGGCGAGCGTGCCGTCGGCAAACAGCGGGCCGTAGGCATCGCCCTCCGCCATCGCCCTCCGAGCGATGCCGTACTTCAACTGCGCGAACACCGGACCTGCCACGCTCTGCTCCGCGGCCTCGGCGAGCGCGTCCCCCGTGTGCTCGATCCGCCAGTTGTTGATGCCCCAGGAGTCGACGAGCCCTTCGGCGATGAGCTCGTTCACGTCGGCGACGAGGCGCGGCATATCGGGGGCGTCGAGGTAGTCGCCCACCACGAGGGTGTCCAAGCGGTCGAGTCCCGCTCGCTCCAGCGACTCCTCGAGCTGCGCGCGGAATCCCTGGTTCGGCCAGTCCCACAGCCAGAGCTTGCCGCACAGCACGATGTCGGCACGATCGACGCCACTGGCTCGCAGCGCCTGCCCGAACAGGACGTCGGTCTTCGAGTTCTCGGCGTGCGGGCCCATGTTGTAGTACGCGACGTCGAAGAACCCGGCGTCCAGCTCCACCGCCCGGCGGATCATGGCGACCGCCTCGTCGGGCCCCATCCGGTCCCAGGTGTTCCACGATCCGAGCGCCAGCGGAGGCACGGGCACGCCTACGGGGTCCAGGCGTTTCCGGGGATATGTCGTTTCGGGCATGGAGGCTCCTTCGCCTTCTCGAGACACGGGGTTGTGTTTTTCTATGTTTGTAGAATATAACGGAGACATCCCGTCAGAACAGCCGTCAGTGAGGACGAACATGACCGCATCTCCCCGCCGGATCCTGGTCACCGGAGGCGCATCCGGGCTCGGCCGCGGCATCGCCGCCGCCTTCCGCGACGCCGGAGACGAGGTCTTCATCGGCGATGTGAACGCGGATGCCGCGGCCGCCGGCGCTGCTGAGATCGGCGCGACGGCCCTCACGCTCGATATCAGCGACGAGACCTCCGTGCGCGCCGCGGCCGAGCGGGTCGTCGCCGACGGCGGACTCGACGTCCTGGTCAACAACGCGGGCATCGTCGCCGGCGGCGGCACCCTCCAGGAGGTCCCGGTCGACGTCGTCGATGCGGCCCTGCGGGTCAACGTGCGCGGCACCTTCCTCATGCTCCGCGTCTTCGGCGGTCTGCTCGCCGAGGCGGGACGCGGGTCGATCGTCAACATCTCCTCGATCGGCGCCCGACAGCCCACCCCCGGCCTCGGCCACTACGAGGCGACCAAGGCCGCGGTCGACGCCCTCACCCGCACGGCCGCGATCGAGCTCGCCGCGGCGGGCGTGCGCGTGAACGCGGTCGCCCCCGGGCCTGTGCTCACGCCCCTGACCGCCGACTTCGCGTCCAACCCGCAGGCGCGCGCGGCCTGGGAGTCGCGCATCCCCCTCGGCTCGATCGCCGAGGTCTCCCAGATCACGCCGCTCGTGCTGTTCCTCGCGAGCGACGCCGCCAGCCACATCACCGGAGTCTCCGTCGCCGTCGACGGCGGACAGCTCCTGGTCTGACCGACACCGCCGTCTGGAGAACCATGTCCCTCCCCACGCTCGACCTGCCGCCCGCCCCCGGGCTTCCGACTTCGACCCGCGCCGCCGTGCTCACCGCGCACGGCGAACCGCTCACCCTGCAGAACCTTCCCCTCCCCGCCGAGATCGAGCCCGGCGCCGCCCTCGTGCGCATCTCGTGCACCACGCTGTGCGGCACCGACATCGAGATCTGGGAAGGCCGGATGAGCTTCCCCGGCATGCTCCCGATGGTGCTCGGACACGAGATGGTCGGCGAGATCGTCGCTACGGGGCCCGACACGAAGGACGCCCTGGGACGCCCGCTCTCCCCCGGCGACCGCATCGGCTGGTCCGAGTCGACCTGCGGCGAGTGCCACGGATGCGTGGTGCTGCGCGAACCCGTCGCGTGCTCCCGCCGCGGCTACGGGTTCCTGCAGCGGGCCGACGTGCATCCCTTCGCCACCGCTGGACTCTCGGAGTATGCCTACGTGACCCCGGGAGCGGCGAAACTGCTGCTCCCGGCGTCGGTGAAGGACAACTGGGCATCGATGGCCGGGTGCGCGGCCAAGACCGTGCTGCGGGCCTTCGAACGGGCCGGGCGCATCCGGCCCGGCTCACGCGTGGTCGTGCAGGGCGCCGGCGCGCTCGGCATCTTCGCCACGGCCGTCGCGAAGATCTCGGGAGCCGGCCAGGTCATCACGATCGGCGCCCCCGCGTCGCGCCTGGAACTCGCCGGACGCTTCGGCGCCGACGCGGTCGTCGACTTCCGCGACGGCCCGGTCGTCGAACAGGTCATGGCGCTCACCGGAGGCCGCGGAGCCGACCACGTGTTCGATTTCGCCGGCGCGCCGAGCGTCGGACCCGACGCGATCGCGATGGCGGCACAGCGCGGCACGGTCGCCATCGTCGGGTCCACCGGTCCCGCAGGCGACGGCTTCCCGCTCAGCACGATCATGGGCAAGGAGCTCACCGTGGTCGGCTCGCTCAACGGCGACATCTCGGACTACTCCCGCGCGATCGACTTCTTCACCGCGTTCGCCGACCGCTTCCCCTGGGACGACCTGTTCAGCGCCCCGGTCGGCCTGGCCGACGCCTCCGCGAAGATCGCCCACATGCACCAACTCGATGAGGTCAAGGCCGTCATCGACCCGAGACGGTGAGGACCCCGTGACCACTCCCCTCCTGCCCCGCCGCGAGATCGGCCGCAGCGGCATCGACGCCTCGCTGTTCTCCCTCGGCTCCTGGCACACCTACGACCGGATGGACTTCGGCGACGCGGTCACGATGCTCCGGGAGGCCGTCGACCGCGGCGTGAACCTGTTCGACGTCGGCGTGTACTCCGCACCGGGAGCGCCGCCCGTCTTCACCGACGTGATCTTCTCGGCGATGGTGCGCGCCGCAGGGATCCAGCGCGACGAATGGCTGCTCTCGTCGAAGCTGTGGCTCGAGGCGTTCGGCGATGACGGGTTCCGCCCGCAGCTCGAGAACGCGCTGATGCGGGTCGGCGTCGAGCACGCCGACCTGGTGATCCTCGGCGACCTGCGCCGCGACGACCTCGCCCTGCGCGACCTCGTCCTCGACCTCGCCCGTCTCGAGGGGGCCGGACTCATCCGCGCCTGGGGTGTGAACAACTGGTCGGCGTCGAGCATCCAGACCCTGATCGACATCGCCGCCGCGGAGGGCGTCTCCGGGCCGCAGATCGCGCAGCTCAAATACAGCGTCTCCCGGCGCTCGATCCCCGACGGCGCGCCCTTCGCACGCCTGTGGGATCAGGGGCTGACGCTCCAGGCCTCCGACTGCCTGGAGGGCGGTGTGCTCGCAGGCAAGATCAACGGGGACAGGCAGATCGGCCGCGACCCCGGCGATATCCGGGAGCGGATCATCGCGGATGTACCCGCCTTCTCCGACCTGGCCTCGTCGCTCGACGTCTCACCCGCGCAGCTCGGGATCGCGTTCACGCTCACCCATCCGGCACTCGCGACCACGCTGTTCGGCGCATCGAGCATCGACCAGCTGCGCGCGAATCTCGACGCCGCAGCCCTGGTCGACCGCATCGGCATCGAGGAGCTGCGCCGCCTCGTCGAGCCGTTCTGGGCTGACCGCGGGGTCGTCGACCCCGAAGGCCCCTGACCCGCCGCCCCCATCGCTTCCAGGAGAACCATGACCGCCACCGCCGCCGGACACCCGACCGTCGCCCCCGTGCCCTTCGACCCCGAGGTGCAGGCCGTGCTCGATGAGCTCGCGAAGAATCCGCAGCCGCCCCTCACCCGCGACACCCTTCCGCGCGACGGTGTCGACCGGATGTTCCCGGACAACGACGCGGTCATCGCCGGGCGCGACATCGACTGGGAGGACCGCGTCATCCCCGGTCCTCCCGGAGCGCCCGAGATCGAGATCACGGTGTTCCGTCCGGCCGACACCCGCGACGAGGTGCTTCCCGCCTTCGTGAACATCCACGGCGGGGGCATGATCGTCGGTCACCGCTCGTGGGAGACGGGGCGCGTGGTCGACATCGTCGACGAACACCGCGTGGTCGCGGTCAACGTCGAGTACCGCCTCGCCCCCGAGAACCCCTACCCCGCCGGAGTCGAGGACTGCTATGCCGCCTTCGTCTGGGTGCACGCGAACGCTGCCGGGCTCGGCATCGATCCGGAGCGCATCGTCGTCGGCGGCGGCAGCGCGGGCGGAGGTCTCACGGCGGCCGTGGCTCTCCTGGCCCGCGACCGGCAGGGTCCGGCCATGGCCGGACAGCTGCTGCTGTGCCCGATGATCGACAACACCAACACCACGGTCGCCAGTCTTCAGTACGACGGCATCGGAACCTGGCAGCGCGAGATGAATCTGCTCGCGTGGTCGTGCGTGCTGGGCGACGACCTCGCCTTCCATCCGGATGCTCCCGCCTACGCCGCCCCCAGCCGCGCCGTCGACGTGGCGGGACTCCCACCCGCCTTCATCGAGGTCGGCGAAGCCGAAGCGTTCCGCGATGAGGACACCGAGTACGCGCTGCGCATCTGGGCGACCGGCGGGCAGGCCGAGCTGCATGTGTGGGGAGGTGGCGCGCACGGCTTCGACATGTACATGCCCGACGCCGAGATCTCGCGCGCCGCTCTCGCGGCCCGCGCGTCGTGGCTGCGTCGCATCTGGCGGGCCGCGCGATGACCGCGCCGCTGCCTGTCCCCTACGACCCGGAGCTCGTCGCCGGACTCGATGCGTTCGTCGAGATGGTCGAGATCATCCCGCTGCGTGCCGACACGATCCACGCGAATCGCGACCACTTCGCGACGATCATCCCGTCCATGGCCATACAGTCCGATGGCCGCGCGATCACGTGGGAGGACCGGACCATCCCCGGGCCCATCGGGGCTCCCGCCATCGAGATCACGATCGTACGGCCCGCCCGGCCGGCGCCCGCCCCCGCCCCCGCCGTGCTGTCGATCCACGGTGGTGGCATGGTGCTGGGCACCCGGTTCTTCGGCACGGCGGAGCTCATCGACCTCGCCGAGCGGCACGGCGTCGTCGGGGTGGCCGTCGAGTATCGCCTGGCGCCCGAGCACCCCGGCCCCGCCCAGGCGGAGGACTGCTACGCCGCGCTCGAGTGGATGGCCGCGCACGCCGAGGAACTCGGCATCGACGCCGACCGCATCATCGCCTCGGGGATGTCCGCCGGTGGCGGCCTCTCGGCCGCGGTCGCTCTGATCACTCGGGATCGGGGCGGGCCACGCCTGGCCGGTCAGCTGCTCGGGTGTCCGATGCTCGACGATCGCAACGAGACCGCATCCAGCCGTCAGTACGACGGTTTCGGCGCGTGGGATCGGAACAACAACGACACCGCGTGGGACGCCATCGCCGGAGAGGACCGCTTCACCGACCGCGTCTCGCCGTACACCGCGCCCGCGCGCGCCGCTGACCTCTCAGGACTCGCCCCCGCGTTCATCGAGGTGGGCGCCGCGGAGACGTTCCGCGACGAGGCCGTCGACTACGCTCTCCGCATCTGGGCGACCGGGGGACGAGCCGAACTGCACGTATGGGCCGGCGGATATCACGGGTTCTCCGGGTTCTCCCCCGATGCCGAGGTCTCGAAGGCCGCCGTCGCCGCCCGCGAGAGCTGGCTGCGCCGCATCCTGCGCCTCGGCGGATGAGCCTCCCCGCCCCTGAGGAGCCCGTCCGTCCGCGCATGAGCACCCTGCGGGCGATGCTGGTGCTGGGGATGCTGGAGGCCTTCGGGCCCCTGTCGATGGACCTGTACCTTCCGCAGCTGCCGCAGCTCGCCACGTCGCTCGGCACGACGGAGGCTCTCGCGCAGGTGACGATGTCGGCGTGCATGATCGGCCTCGGACTCGGCCAGCTCGTGGCAGGGCCGCTGAGCGATCGACTCGGCCGACGACTGCCGTTGATGGTCGGAGTAGCGGCTTTCGCGGTGCTCTCCCTCGTGTGCGCCGTCGCTCCGAACATCGAGCTCCTGCTGATCTCCCGTTTCCTGCAGGGGCTCGCGGGCTCGGCCGGCATCGTGATCTGCCTGGCCATCGCCCGCGACCAGTTCGAGGGTGCCGAGCTGTCGCGGATGCTGTCACTGCTGTTCCTCGTGTCCGGCACGGCGCCGATCATCGCGCCGGTCGTCGGCGGCCAGCTGGCCCTGATCATGGACTGGCGCGGCATCTTCGGCGTGCTCAGCGCGGTCGGGGTCGTCCTGCTCCTCGTCGTGGTGTTCGCCCTGCCCGAGACGCTGCCTCCGTCGAGGCGGCACGGCGCCGGACCCGTGGCGCTCCGGTCGCACGCCGCAGCCGTCGTGCGCGATCGCCTCTTCGTGGCGGTGCTGTGCGCCGCGGCGGGAGGCGGTGTCGCGTTCTTCACCTACCTGTCGATGTCGTCGTTCGTGCTGCAGGATCAGTTCGGCCTCAGCCCGCAGGCCTTCAGCCTCGCGTTCGCGGCGGGGGCGCTGGCCAGCATCGTCGGCAGCCAGACCAGCCGGCTCGTGGTTCGCCGCTGGGGACCCCTGCGCGTGTATCTCGGCGGTATCACGGCGACGCTGCTCGCCACCGTCCTGCTGCTCGTGCTGACCTCGACCGACGCCGGAGTCTCCGGAGTCATCGGGGCGCTCATCGGATTCATGCTGTGCTCCGGGCTGGGTGGCCCCAACGGCCAGACGCTCGCACTCGCCCACCACGGCGCACGCGCCGGCACGGCCTCGGCCCTGCTCGGCATGGCGACGTTCCTGTTCGGTCCGGTGCTCGCGCCCCTCGCCGCGGGCCTCGGCGGCACGAACGCCCTCACCATGGCCGTCACCATGACGATCGC